>NZ_JAQIRM010000001.1:0-1113976 GCF_050600785.1 Klebsiella sp. 141198 | reverse complement strand
CCAGGTGAATAACGAGCACACCGCGAAAGTAGACGGCACCAGCGACGAGCGGCTGGATTCGCTGAACATCGGCGGTATGTTTGAGGCCTGGTTCTAAAAATTGATGGATTTAACAAAAAATCAGGCTGGCCTATGCCAGCCTGTTCATTAATTCTTTTATCTTATACGGACTAGATGGCCGTTCTTTTTCTGACTCCAATTCAACCAATCCGTTTCCATCGAATAATTTTATAACTCTGCGTTTTAATAATTTCCTTAATTATATATTTTCTGCGATGTTTATTGATTTAAAGATTGTGATGACTTAATGCATTGATCATGATTATTTCTCAATGGGAATATTGATCTGTGCCAATAAAAACAATGAGTTTATATAAAAAACTGCCTTTCACTATTGTTTTGGGTTTTTATGTTGTCTTTATTTTATTCGTCAACATTCTTTTGTGAAGTGTCGCTACTTTATAGCGTCTGGTGCTGTGAGTGTTTGTGTTAAATTACTGGTAATCTTATTTGCGCTGGATTTTAGAATGACGCGCTTGTTATATTGTGCGGGTTTTTTCAAACATGACTTTTGACCAAATGAGGTTTCCTCCACATTCATTCCTTAAGGAAAAGGGAGCGTTATGGCTGATTCATTCCAGAATGAGGTGCCAAAGGCACGTATCAATTTAAAATTGGCGTTACATACCGGAGGGGCGCAGAAGAAAGTTGAGCTGCCGCTTAAACTCCTGACCGTTGGCGATTTCAGCAATGGCAAAGAACATCGGCCACTAGCTGAGCGCCAGAAGCTAGATATCAACAAAAATAATTTTAACAACGTACTTTCGGAATTAAACCCGGAGGTCAACCTCACTGTTGCAAATACGCTATCGGGAGACGGTTCAGAGGAAGGCATTAAACTGAGCTTTTCCAATATAAAAGATTTTGAACCAGAGCAGGTGGCCCGGCAAATACCTCAACTCCGTGCCATGCTGGCGATGCGTAATTTATTGCGTGATCTCAAATCAAACCTACTTGATAACGTAACTTTCAGAAAAGAGCTTGAGCGAATTCTTAAAGATCCGGCACTGTCCGACGAATTGCGCGCTGAAATGAATGCGCTTGCCGAGAAATAATCTGGATCGTCTCTTTTAATGGATTAACCGGGAATATGCTGATGTCTGTAAATACTGAAACAAGCCTCGTTCAGGGGCAGACGACCGTACTGAACAAAGAGGGGGTATATGCTTCCCTGTTTGAAAAAATTAATCTGAGCCCAGCATCAAGCCTGGGAGATATTAATGCCTTTTTAGATGATACCGTGCTGTCAGATGCGACGGCAGGCGAACGCCTGACGGCTGCGATGCAGGTCTTTATGGACTGCATCCGCCAATCTGGCAAACAGGTGGAAAAGCTCGACAAAACGCTGATAGACCACCATATCGCCGAACTGGATTATCAAATTAGCCGTCAGCTTGATGTCGTCATGCATCATCAGGAATTCCAGAAAGTGGAATCTCTGTGGCGGGGATTAAAACAGCTGGTGGACAACACTGATTATCGTCAGAACGTAAAAACCGAAATTCTGGATGTTTCCAAGGATGATCTCCGCCAGGACTTCGAGGACGCGCCTGAGCTGATTCAGAGTGGTCTGTACTGGCATACCTACACGGCGGAATATGACACCCCGGGCGGCGAGCCAATCGGTTCGGTCATCTCGGCATATGAGTTTGATGCCAGCCCGCAGGATATGACGCTGCTGCGCAATATTTCTAAAGTCTCCGCGGCTGCCCATATGCCGTTTATCGGCGCAGTTGGGCCTGCGTTCTTTATGAAAGATACCATGGAAGAAGTGGCGGCGATTAAAGATATCGGCAACTACTTCGATCGTGCCGAATATATAAAGTGGAAATCGTTCCGCGAAACTGATGATGCCCGCTATATCGGGCTGGTGATGCCGCGCGTATTGGGTCGACTACCATATGGTCCGGATACCGTACCGGTACGCAGTTTTAACTATGTAGAACAGGTTAAAGGTCCGGATCACGAAAAATACCTTTGGACCAGCGCATCATTCGCCTTTGCCTCCAATATGGTCCGCAGCTTCATCCAGAACGGATGGTGCGTACAAATCCGTGGCCCGCAGGCGGGCGGCGCGGTGAAAGATCTGCCTATTCACCTCTACGACCTCGGCACGGGCAACCAGGTGAAAATCCCCTCTGAGGTGATGATCCCGGAAACTCGCGAGTTCGAATTCGCTAATTTGGGCTTCATTCCGCTGTCTTATTACAAGAACCGTGACTACGCCTGTTTCTTCTCGGCTAACTCTACTCAAAAACCAGCGCTGTATGACACCGCCGATGCGACCGCCAACAGCCGTATCAACGCGCGCCTGCCGTATATTTTCTTGCTGTCTCGCATCGCGCATTACCTGAAGCTGATTCAACGTGAAAACATCGGTACCACTAAGGACCGACGCCTGCTTGAGCTCGAGCTCAACACCTGGATTCGTGGCCTGGTGACTGAGATGACCGATCCGGGCGATGAACTGCAGGCTTCTCACCCGCTGCGAGACGCGAAAGTGGTAGTGGAAGATATTGAGGATAATCCAGGTTTCTTCCGCGTGAAGCTGTATGCGGTACCGCACTTCCAGGTTGAAGGTATGGACGTCAATTTGTCGCTGGTTAGCCAGATGCCGAAGGCAAAAGCGTAACGTACAGGAGGTGTGATGAAGATTTACCGTCCGTTATGGAGTGATGGCGCCTTTCTGACGCCGCAACAGTTCCAGCAGCAGTCTCGTTGGGAAGCTCATGTTGCGGATACGGTCTCAAAGATGGCGCTAGGTTTTCCCTGGGGGGTACTGGCGGCTGAGTTTGATGAAGGTGCGCTGGCGTTATCCCGACTCAATGCCACTCGTCTGGTGGTTCGTTTTACGGACGGTACGCTGATTGACACCGATCTGGCCGATACCTTGCCGCCGGTCTGCGATCTCTCGGGTCTGCAACAGGAAAGCGTTGATGTTTTACTGTGCTTACCGCTGCTCAGTGCCAGCGGCGGTAATCTCGACGACGGACAAGAGAGCGTTCGTCCGTATCGTTGGCGATCCGAGAGGGTAATCGTACAGGAACTTGCGGGCCACGAACGTAGCGAACTGGCGGTATTGCGGCATGGGCTAACGCTACGTGTTGCCACTCAGGAAAACGACGCATGGTTGACGTGCCCGGTCGCGAGGCTCATCCGCAATGCGCAGGGCGTATGGACTCTCGATCGGCGATTTATTCCGCCGATGCTGGCGCTATCCGCTTGCCCAACCTTGGTCGGCGAACTTGGCGATTTACTTCATCGCCTGCAGATACGGCGTGGGCGCCTGATGGCTATGCGCCGGGAAAGTAACGAACGGATGGCTGATTTTGCGGTAGCGGACGTCGCTTTGTTCTGGTTGCTTAACGCGCTGAATAGCATGGCGCCGGTGCTGACCGAATTACACCAAACGCCCTCGCGTCATCCGGAGTTGTTATACCGTGAACTAGTAAGGCTTGCGGGGAGTTTGCTGACATTTTCCCTCGAACACCACGTGGAGGATATTCCCCTTTACCAGCACCAATCTCCGGAGCTAGTTTTCCCGCCTTTGTTTGCGCTACTGGACAGCTTACTTGAGGCCAGCCTGCCGTCTCGTGTCATCGCCATCGCGCTGGAGCAGGGCGCGGACAGGGAGATTTGGCGTGGGAAATTACACGATCCGCGGCTGCGCGAAGGCGCGGACTTCTATCTGTCCGTACGCTCTTCGATGCCAAATTACCAGTTGCAGAATCGTTTTCCGCAGCTGTGTAAGGCTGGTAGCCATGATGATGTGTCAGAAGTCGTGAATGTTGCTCTCAGCGGCATAGTCATAAAACCGTTGAGTCATGTGCCTGCTGCAATCCCCTTACGGCTGGAAAACCAATACTTTGCGTTGGATCTGTCGACAGATGCGGCTCGCACCATGCTGGAAGCTGGAAACTGTACGTTTTATACCCCGGAGTCTCTCGGTGAAGTGAAACTTGAACTGTTTGCGGTGCTGCGCTCATGAAAACGCCTGATATCGATATGATCAATAGAGTCTTTTATCCTGGCTGGTTGATGGTTAGCCAGTTACGTAACGGTCAGCAGATTAAAGACGGCGATGCGTTGTATCGCCGCGCCTGTCGGTGGATATCTGAGGCTCGCGAGTCTCTGACGAAGGCCGGGGTTAGCACGACAAACAGCGAACGGATGCTCTATGCCTACTGCGCACTGCTTGATGAAAGCGTGTTGAACCGCGACCTACAGGATGACGGCTATCGCCGTTGGCGCAAGGACCCTCTGCAGGCGCAATTCTTCGGGACTCTGAATGCCGGAGAAGAATTGTGGGATCGCATTCGTGCGATTTTGCGTGAACCTGCCGCTGATGTCATGGTGCTAACCTGCTTGTTCAGAACGCTACAACTCGGTTTTGTCGGAGCATATCGCGCCGTTGACGACGAACGGCGGGAGGATGTGGTACGGATGCTCAGCCAGCGAGTACCGCCATTCTCACTGACGCAGGAGGCGCCGGTAGTGGTTCGGGCCGCGGGGCTACGCAGCGGTCGCCGCCGCTATTGGCTGGGCTGGGTAGCGGGCATCGTTGTACTGGCTGGGTTATGGTTCACCTTCTCGTCTGTGTTATCGCAAATGGTATTACAGATAGCAGGGCGAGGTTAAGGCATGCGCATTGGATTCCGTGGTCTACTCACGGTCGTTGCCGCCATACTGGCGCTGTGGCTGGTGCTGGGTTTCTGCTCATTTTCCGCCGGTAATCGAGCGGCGCTCTGCGCCGGTATTTTATTGATATGCGGCGTCGAGCTCTGGCGCCAGCACCGTCGACGTCATTTGCTAGCGGGACAGATCTGCGTAGTTGACCTGCCGCCGGAGAATTTCCTGGGGGCGGTGGTGCTGGTTTGCGGCGATAACCTCACTTTATTTCCAGCTAACACGGCTTACCGCGAAACTCAAAAAGCTTGGTATTTACGGGCGGCAAATACGGAACAGCTCCCCCTGCTGGCGCAGCGTCTGTCAGCGGCGCGCCCTGCGTTGGTATCGCAGGTTTCCGTACTACTGGCAATCACCCCGGAATCTCACGACTGCGCTGAGCGCTTTACGCAGTTCTTGCAGGGATGGCGTCGTAGTATTGGGCTGTGTCGGACATGGTTGAATGGCAAACCGCCGGTCTGGTGCGTGTCCTGGGTTTCGCCGCCATGCCTCGAGAACGCAGACGAGCACCGCTGGTTCACGGTAACGCCTGAACTAGCAGGAATGCAGGTACGACAGAATGACGATGTGGCGGTACCGATTGCCGAATGGCAGCGGGCAAACGGACATGACGCGTCAGCCCTTGGGCACGTACTCTGGTTAGACAGTATCCTGGCGCTGATGGCGAAGCATATATTTCAACCTTTGTCCGTTCGGCAGGGAGAGCTTCCTCCCCTGGGCTTCTCCGCCGTTGGTATCTGCCTTACGCCGGTAGCGGCATGCGCCGGGAATATGTGGCAACAGCAGCTTGCTGAGGTGACCTCGCTCTCCCCGGCATGCGCTAAAACAAGCGGAATATTACCGCTTCCGGATCTCCTTCTTTCTTATTTACCCCGCAATCACGGGATCGGTCGCCGCATGCAGGACGCGCGCCTGTTTGGGGGGGCATGTTTCCTCTTTCTGGCGCTGGCAATGCTGGCATCTTTTATTAATAACCAGCGGCTGCTGGATAGCATTGGCGACCATCTGGCTGCGTATCAGCAGCTTAGTGGAACACCACCTGCGCCCAAGCTGTTGGCGCAACGGCGTCTGCAGGCCGACAGCCGTTTACTGGACGATTGGCAGCGGCGCGGCGAGCCGCTGCGTTACGGGCTCGGACTCTATCCTGGGGCACGGCTGATACCGCTGCTTGAAACCGCGATTAATAACTGGACGCCGCCACCGCCGCCCCGGCCAGTAATCAAAAAGATTATACAAGGGCCACAAACTATCCGTCTCAATAGCATGTCGTTGTTTGACATTGGCAAATGGACGCTGAAACCCGGCTCCACCAGGTTGCTGGTGAATTCACTGGTGAATATTAAGGCAAAACCTGGCTGGCTAATCGTAGTTGCCGGACATACCGATAGCGTCGGACATGATGCTGCAAACCGGGCGTTGTCCTTGAAACGTGCGGAATCTGTGCGCAACTGGATGCGTGACACCGGCGATGTGCCGGAGAGCTGTTTTGCGGTGCAGGGTTATGGCGAAAGCCGTCCTGTCGCCAGCAACGACACGCCGCAAGGCCGGGCGCTGAACCGTCGTGTCGAAATCAGTCTGGTACCACAGGCGACCGCCTGTCTGGCGTCAGATAACACACCTGCGCCATCTCAGGATGATGGCGCGTCAAAAAATGAAATGGAGTAATTAACATGGCAATACCAGTCTATCTCTGGCTCAAGGATGATGGCGGCGCGGACATCAAAGGTTCCGTGGATGTGAAAGATCGTGAAGGCAGCATTGAAGTTGTCGCACAGGAACATAACCTGTACATCCCGACCGATAACAACACCGGCAAACTGACCGGCACGCGTATCCATACGCCGTTCCTGTTTACCAAGGAAATCGACTCCTCCAGCCCGTACCTGTACAAGGCGGTCACCACCGGCCAGACCCTGAAATCTGCCGAGTTCAAGTGGTACAAAATCAACGATGCCGGTCAGGAAGTCGAGTACTTCAACACCAAACTGGAAAACGTGAAGGTGGTGAAAGTTAATCCAATGATGCACGACATTAAGAATCCAGCCTACGAGAAGCACAATCATCTGGAGCAGATTGAACTGCGCTACGAAAAAATCACCTGGACCTATAAAGACGGCAACATCATTTATTCCGATTCATGGAATGAACGTACGACTGCCTAATCCCGTAAGCAGACGGTTTCCGTCTGCTTTTCTTTGCTAAGCCTCTGTTATCGCAGGTGCTTAACAAAGAAAACACAATTTGCCTGCTCGACCTCGTGCGCTTTGGTCTCCTGTATAACGGGAAACAGCGATGGGCGGTAGCGTGTCCGGAATCGATAAAGAGAGAGTCTCATGGAAAATCCAGCCATCCTGTTACGCCGTTTAAACCCTTACTGCGCCCGTGCGTTGGAAGGCGCAGCCTCGCTGTGTCAGGCCCGCGCGCATGCACAAATTCTTCCCGAACACTGGCTGTTGAAACTGTTAGAGCAGGGCGAGGGCGACCTGACGGTGCTGGCGCGGCGTTATGAGTGGGATATGGATGCTATCTGGCAAGACCTGCTCTCTTTTTTGGAAAAACTACCGCGTTCGGTGCATAGTCGGCCGCAACTATCCGGCAGCATTCAGAGTCTGATGCAGGAGGCGTGGCTGAGAGCTTCACTGGCGGGAGAAACGTCTATTCGCAGCGTTCATCTGCTGATGGCGCTGGTCAATAATCCTGCCCGGGTGCGTTGCGATAGTCTATGGCCGCTATTAACGCTTGGGCAAAAGCAGCTTGAGCATCTGCGCCCGCTACTGGATACGCAATCAGATGAACGTCCGGAATTACAATCAGAAGAACTGAATCATGCTGGCGACGTCGAGTTGGTCGGCCGCCCGGCAGAAACCGTTGAAAAAGCCGGCGAGCTGAATCCTGCGCTACAGAACGCGCTGGATAAATTCACTCTTGATGTCACCACCCGTGCTCGTGAGGGCAAGATCGACCCGGTATTTGGTCGCGACAGTGAAATTCGCCAAATGGTGGACATCCTGTCACGCAGGAGAAAAAACAATCCAATACTGGTAGGCGAGCCGGGCGTTGGCAAGACCGCGCTGGTGGAAGGACTGGCGTTACGTATCGCGGAGGGTAACGTTCCCGACAGCTTGAAGCCAGTTACGGTACGCACGCTGGATCTTGGCTTGTTGCAGGCCGGGGCGGGCGTTAAAGGCGAGTTCGAACAGCGGCTGAAGAATATTATCGCAGCGGTACAGCAGTCGCCCGTACCGGTGCTGCTGTTCATCGATGAAGCCCATACCATTATCGGCGCAGGTAACCAGGCAGGTGGCGCGGATGCCGCCAATCTGCTGAAGCCCGCGCTGGCCCGTGGCGAACTGCGCACTATTGCTGCGACAACCTGGAGTGAATACAAGCAGTACTTCGAGCGCGACGCTGCGCTGGAGCGTCGTTTTCAGATGGTCAAAGTTGATGAACCGGACGACGATACCGCCTGCCTGATGTTGCGCGGGCTGAAATCCCGCTACGCCGAACACCATGGTGTGCATATCACTGATGAAGCGATATGCGCGGCCGTTACGCTCTCCCGCCGTTACCTTACCGGCCGACAGTTACCAGATAAGGCGGTGGATCTGCTGGATACCGCATCCGCCCGTATTCGCATGGGTATCGATACCGTACCGGAACCGCTGACGCGGATGAAGGGGCAAATCACGGCGCTGGAACTGGAAAAACAGGCGCTGTTGGAAGATGCCATACTCGGTAACGATAGCGACAATGGACGGCTGGCGACAATTGAGCAGGAAGAAGTGCGCATCATTTTACAGCTCGACGAACTGGAAACACAGTACGGCCAGGAATTGAAGCTGACAGAGCAATTGCTGGTTTGCCGGGCCGACCCCTCACGCCGGGGAGAGATCGGCGAATTACAGCGCCAGCTCGCCGATGTACAACGTAATAGCCCGCTGCTGGGACTGGATGTGGATGTACGCACCGTGGCGACGGTAATTGCCGACTGGACGGGGGTTCCGCTCTCTTCATTACTGAAAGACGAGCAGAGTGAACTTTTAAGCCTCGAGTTGAATCTCGGTAAACGGGTTGTGGGGCAGGATAATGCGCTGAGCGCCATCGCCCAGAGACTGCGGGCCGCCAAAACCGGGCTCGCGTCTGAAAACGGCCCGCAGGGCGTATTTCTGCTGGTGGGGCCGAGCGGCACCGGCAAAACGGAAACCGCGCTGGCTCTGGCTGATGAGCTTTTCGGCGGTGAGAAATCGCTTATTACCATCAATCTTTCCGAGTACCAGGAACCGCACACCGTTTCTCAGTTGAAGGGCTCCCCTCCGGGATATGTCGGTTACGGGCAGGGCGGTATTCTCACCGAGGCGGTACGTAAGCGGCCGTACAGCGTGGTGCTGCTTGATGAAGTCGAAAAAGCCCACCGAGATGTGATGAATCTATTCTATCAGGTGTTTGACCGCGGCTTTATGCGCGACGGCGAAGGCCGGGAAATCGACTTTCGCAATACGGTGATCCTGATGACTTCAAACCTCGATAGCGATCTGCTAATGCAAATGCTGGAGGAGGTGCCGCAAGCGACGGGTCCCGAATTGCATGAGCTGTTGCGACCCGTGTTGCGCGATCATTTTCAGCCCGCCTTACTCGCTCGTTTTCAGACGGTGATATATCAGCCGCTCAGCCAGCCAGCAATGCGCAGGATTGTCGGCATGAAGCTCGAGCAGGTCTGTCAGCGTTTGCATCGTCATTACGGTATGACAACTGAGGTAGCTGAAGGCCTCTATGACGCATTGACGGATGCCTGCCTGCTGCCTGATACCGGCGCACGGAACGTAGATAGTCTGCTTAATCAGCAAATCCTTCCGGTCCTGAGTCAGCAACTGTTAAGCCATATAGCGGCAGGTCAAAAACCTCAGCATCTGTTCCTGGGGGTCGATGAAGACGGCGGAGTGGTTATAGAGTTCCGCGAGGCCTGATGGTTATTTTGCCGCGCCAGTGACGGTAATAAACGTTATGGCGCGGGAGATGAAAAAGCAAAACTAAACTTGCAGGGCGTTGAGGCCTTCATGGAGAGAAGAGAATGAGTTTGATGGATGCGCTGATCGGTGAACGTACAATTGCCCTGAATCGCTATCAGTTGGATATACCCTCATGCCCATCGCCGCTTGATGTGGAATCGTTTAGCGGCACCGAAATGTTAAGCCAGCTTTATCATTACAGCATCAGCTTTACCAGCGCGGATAAAGATATTGATGTCGCGCATATGCTGAGCAAACCCGCCTCACTGACTATGGGGGGCGGTATTCTACGAAGCCTGGCGCAAAGTCGGCGGGTTCACGGCGTTATCACCGCCTTCAGCCGCATCAGCAGCTCTGCCGATCAGGCTGCCTATCAGATCACCCTGGAACCGTACTTATCCCTGCTCGATAAACAATTTCGCAGCCACCGGTTTTTCGTTAACCAGTCGGTGCCGGAAGTGGTCGTGCAGATCCTGCAGGAACATAACCTACACGGCTGGGAGTATGAGTTTAATCTCAAACATAATTATCCAAAACGTGAGCAGATAAACCAATATCAGGAAAGCGATCTGGCATTCATTCAGCGCTTGCTGGCCGAAGTAGGCATATTTTATTACTTCACTTTGCAGCAGGAGGCGCAGAGCGAAGTTGTGCATTTTGCTGATGCGCAGCGCGCGTTGATCTTTGGTAAAACACTTCCGGTTAATAGCCCATCAGGGATGAGCGACAGCGGAGAAGAATCGATTTGGGGACTGAGTTCGACGCATAACGTGGTTGAAGCGAGTGTTATCACCCGGGATTATAACCACCGAGACGCGCAGAGCATCCTTCAGTCAGCGCCTGCGGACATGACTCGCGGGGATGGCGAAGGCAACACGTATGGCGAAGTGTATCACTACCAGCCGCGTCATCTGGCGCGCGGAGACAAAATCGAGCCGCAGGTGGAAACCGCCAACTTTTACGCGCGTCTCGACCATGAGCGTTTTCTGGCCAGTCAAACGTTAGTTACTGGCGTTAGCACGGCGCCATGGCTAGCGCCGGCACAAGTCCTGACTCTCATTGATAATCTGCCGCCGGTTTTACCTGCATTATTGCAAGATCCTCTGTTGATCACCGGCGTTGCGCTAAGCGCCAGCCGCAAAGACGCGCTGCAGGTCAGCCTGCAGGCGGTACCATACCGTGAGACAATCTGTTGGCGTCCGCCGCTGCTACCGCGTCCATTGGTGACCGGCACGATGACGGCACGAGTGACCAGCGCTAAAACCGGTGATATCTATGTCTGGCAGGACGCCTGCGGATTGTATCGGGTGAAATTTGACGCCGACCGGGACGGAAAGTCGCCGGGACGGGAAAGTATGCTGGTGCGGCTCGCCAAACCTTACGGTGGTGACGAGTATGGTTTTCATTTTCCGCTGATCCAGGGAACGGAAGTGGCAATCGCCTTCCATGAAGGCGACCCGGACCGCCCATATATCGCACATGCCTTACACGACTCCCGCCATGTTGATCTGGTGACGGAAAAGAACAGTACGCGCAACGTGATCCGCACGCCGACCAACAACAAGCTACGGATGGAGGATAAGCGCGGTGAAGAGCATATCAAACTCAGTACCGAATATGGCGGCAAAACACAGCTGAATTTGGGGCATCAGGTGAATGCCGAGCGCGCGCTACGCGGGGAAGGCTTTGAACTACGTACCGATTCGTGGGGGGCGATACGTGCGGGGAAAGGCCTGTTTATTAGCGCCGATCTGCAACCAAAAGCCGGAGGGTTACAGCTGGATATGCAGGCTGCGAAGGATGCGTTGCAGGCTGCGCTTCAGGACGTGGAAGGTATTCGTGCTGCCGCCGAGAAAGCAAAAGCTGAACTGGCGGATATTGAAAAGCAAAAACAACTACTGACCGAAACATTAGCGGAATTAAAACAACAGGCGCTGTTACTGTCAGCCCCTGCCGGGATTGCGCAGGTTACTCCCGCCACTATGCAGCTGTCATCAGGCGATAATTTAATTGTTACTTCCGGCTCGAATGCGGATATCAGCATTGGCAAGAAATTCCGTCTCGGGGTGAAAGAAACGATTAGTTTATTTGCGCAATTGATGGGAATAAAAATTTATGCCGGTAAAGGTAAAGTCGACATTCAGGCTCAAAATGATGCACTGGATCTTCTGGCCCAAAAAACGCTCACTATTGCCAGCAAAGACGAACAAGTGATTATTTCGGCGGCGACAGAACTGTTGCTGAACTGCGGCGGCGCCTATATTCGCTTGAAAAATGGCGATGTTGAAATCGGCGCTCCAGGTAGTCTTCGCCTGAAATGTACAAACCTGCAAAAAATGGCGGCTGCGTCCTTGCATTCCAGCATAGATCTCCCTGCACCCTGTGCTTCAGCCATGGATACCGCTGGCGGAACTCAAAGTCCAACGGTAACCTTTAATTAAAGAACAATAAATGATGAAAGCGTCAGTAAATTATAATTATGCTGAAGATGTCTTGCGCTTGAAGATTAAAAATACCAAGCAGCAACTTCATAATAGCTTTGTCACCAAAAATCAGTTGTGTATTTTAATGATCGACGCCGCGATCGCCAGATTTCGTCAGCAAGAACAATCGCTATATACGCCTCTACTGGCAAGGGAATATATCAGAGTTCCTGTTGCGCCTCGTTATCTGTCAGCGGAGTTCGAACCACGTTTAATTCCCCTCGATTTATCCATTGCTGATGATGTGCTGTTGCTGGAGATGAGCGCAGAGCTGGCTTGTAATGAAATTCATCCGCAAAGTATCACTCAAGGATATGGCCGGTTAATATGTGGCTGGCTTTCTTGTTCTACTTCGCCGGAGGCATTAGCACTTCATTTAGCGAAAAGCGCGCTGCAGGAGCGTGAAGGGCAGGATACGCTGCTACGCTTTTATGATCCTGCCGTCGCGCTGCCGTTATGGTCATTATTAGATAACTGGCAGCAGCAACGTTTATTTGGACCATTAGCAGCCTGGTTTTCTATTGATGGAGATGGTCAATGGGTTCAAAGGAAGGGGGCGGAACAACAGAATATTAGATTATCTTATTCTCTGTCATTGAGTGAAGATAATTGGCGCGATATTCAGTTTATCGGCATTGTAAATCGCATTATGTGCCAATATCGCTGTTCATATATTAATGAGTTGAGATTTTCCGAGCAGCAGGTATTTACCCGGATTATTCCGGCGCTCCGCCGTGCATGGGAATTTCCATTTCATCATCCACAAGATTTGACCCTTTATGGCACGCATGCTTTAACCATATCTCCCGATTTTGATCGCCATATAGATTTATTGCAGGCGCTTCAGAAAGGCCCAATAGAAAGCAATCAAACATATCGTGCAAGGGTGGCAAATTTCAGTGAGCGCCAATGGCAGCGAATAAAGGAAGAGTGCACGCAATATCAATACCAGGGCGAACAATAAGAGGAGTACAGGGATGTCTAATCATCAATGCGATTGTAAGGCGCAGGGGCCGGCATTATTACCGGTACGTTATGCTGTAGTGCCAGACAGTATCGAAGGGGAATTACCACAGTGGGCGCGGCCGGCGACGAGTGATTATCCGCATCACGACGGCTATCATTATGCGTTACGTGCTATGCGCCGGGGATTTATTTATATCTACTACCCGCATATACCTTCATGGGAGGCCTGGTCGGTAAGCGATGATGGCAGCTTATGGAAACAACTTTCCGCGGAAAACGTGCAACCGAAATCGCAACCTGATTGTATTAAAGGGTCCTACAATCAGGGCGGCAAAGATTTCATAACCTTGCCTGCGCATGTGCTGGAAAATGATATCTGGATAGCGTTCAGCCAGCGTCAATGGAGCAAGACAACGCTGGATAGTTATCAAAACGACAGCGATCGTCGCGAGGCCAGAATGCAATGCCTGAGCCAATCGCTCTGGGATAGGCCAACATCAACAGCTCCAGTAACGGAAGCGACGGAAGACAGTTTGTCGTCGGTGCTTGATTATATCCCTATGCGGGGAAATCAATTAAGTCCGGCCCAACTACTTCCTTATGAAGGGGTTGTTGATCAAGTGAGTTATTTTTCCAAATATGAATATCATCTGTGCGATGAAACGCTGCCGCAATGGCGGCGCTGGCGAGCCTCGTTATGGGGAGAGGAGATAAAAGCGGGCTCTGCGATAAAGCCGCAGTGGACCTTATACCCTTGGCGATCTAGTCGCGGGGTAGGAAGTACGCTGCAGCAAATGCAGCAACGAGGGGTCAGCGCTGAGGGTGCTCCGATTAAGCCTTTGATGATGGCATTACATGATGCCACGGGTATAATCCATGAACTCACCGGCTGGTCTAACGGTATTTTAGCGTTACAGCAGAAATTTTCCGACGAGCGGCAAGTTGAATTATCGACCCTGAATCTTATTAATGGTGTAAGACAGCTTATTATCAAGAGTAATTATCCGCAGTTAACCGAACGCCTTGAAAAAACGCGGCTGGATCAAGCCGCGATGGATGAGACATATCGACGATATCTTGAGGATAAAAAAAAGGATGGTACTGATATACGGGATATTCGTAGTCGTGAGGAATTTGAAACCTGGAATACGCGTGGTTATATAGACTTCAGGGCGTTCAGCATCGCCGAAGACGAACTGGAGAAATACGACTGGATGTTAAATCCAGCGCGGTTAGAGTCGTTTAATGATACCGTCGATTTACTGACTACGCGGGTGAGTAACCTGCTGACCTGGTTAATTGAGTTCCGTATTGAGTGGTTACAAACTCCCATTTTTATTGCCGAGACGCAGGATTTTTGTTCAAACGATCCGGTAGATAATCTTAGCTATCGTGAAATAGTCGCTTTCGCAATCTCGGGTATTGATATCAATCCTAACGGCCAACTACTGCTGGATCGCTGGATAGCCGAATATAGTACCAGGAGTGCGAATAATTTAGTCTGGCGAACGCACTTTTATAATAATCCCGAAATTATGGCCGAAGCGGAGGCATTACTTACCCTTGCCAGGCAGGCAAAAACTGATGTGGTATTGCCAGAACAGGTGCTTGAATTCTTTGACGCTAATAGTGTTAAGCTGATTAAGATTTTTAAAGGCTTTGAAAAGGCTACGGATGCCCTGAAAAGTAATTTATCTGAGAGTGCCGAACTATCGCAAAAAGTGCTTTACAGTATGGACCAATATATGGCGACCGTCGTCGCACGTATTTTTTCGGCCACGGGAATCGGCCGAATATTGGATAATATACGCGGCGTTATTACCCATGCGATATTTTCCCTTGCAGCAGGGAAAACCGTAGCGCAAACCAAAGCCTTTGCCAGCCGGTATTTTGGCTGGATGTATGAACGTCATACCTATGTTACCGGCAACGTTTTTTATAATCCGGATAAGCCCAAAGCACAGTCTAATCTTAATTCGGCCAAAGAACGGTTTGCCAAACTGAATGAATCCTTTGCCGAGTATGGCCAGGAGCAGGAGGGGGCAGCGGCATTTAAGACGACCAGCATCAGAATCCTGGTAACTTTCTTGAATATTTATGAACTTAGCAATCTGTATCGTCACAATAAGGGAGATGCCGCCAGCCAGGCGAAAATCGCCAGCTCCGCCCTTGTGACGACCAGCGGAATCATCGATGTAGCTATGCCAGCAATGGAAAAGGCCTGGCAGGGTAAAAATGGTTTGCAGTATCTGAAAATGTCGGGCGCCGGTTGCACGATAATTGCGTCGGCCATTTTGCTTGGCCTGGATGTAGCCAGGGTGTATCAAGAAAGTAATACAGAACAACGAGAATTGTTCGTTGGTCTTTATAGTGTAAAAGTCCTGAGCGATCTCGCAGCGATAGTTAAAGCGAATGGTAAGCTGCTGGAAGCGCTGATTGCCCGCTTTGGTTGGGAAACCGCCGTTGCTTCGCGCGCAACATGGCTGGGAAGACTGGCGAAGTCTGCATTCTGTGGACTAGGTATCGAATGGGTAGGATTACTGGCTTCCTGGCAAGTATCGCTGCTTATCATGCTCGTTGATTATGTCGCGACACAATACTATTCTCGCGATGAGCTGCAAAAGTGGTTTGAACAAGGCATCTTTGGCAATGCATGTGAAAAAAATACCGATGATTTTACTGCAGAGGACATCAGTACTGAAATAGCTCGCTGCCAGCAGTCATTAGAATATGCGCTAAATAAAATGGCGGAGCCGCAAGAAGAGATTAAACAAGATGTAATAATTCAGGAGTCATCTTATCCACTTTATAAAGATCCGCTAGTTTCTAAACTAGAGGAAAAAACCAAACAGGATGAATGGAAAAAGAGATCACCATACCCTATTTATAAGGGTTAAGTTGTTTCTGTACTGGCAACAGGTATTGATTGATGGATTGATGAAGTAACAGGGCGTATAAACCTGAACTATTCAACCATCTATCTCTTTTCAGCTTATTGTGGCGACCTTACGCAGTAATTGAGTAATATTAACGGAAACTGTTTGTAAAGGATTATTGAAAGCTTATGTTAACAGGTGTTGTGAGGTTAAATGATCGGCTAAATAGTGGTGGTCGTGTCATTTCGGCATCGTCAACAACGATCGTTGACGGACAACCAGTTGCTTTGTTGGGTGATAAAGTAATATGTCCGCTAGATGGCCATGGTGAGAATTATATTATTGAGGGTTGTCTTCAGTGGATATCCGATAACAAACCCGTTGCCGTTGATCGCTGTGCATGCCTGTGCGGTTGTTATGTTATCTCTAGTCTTTCTGATACGGGAATAGGATAATATAATGGCCTGGAATATACCAGAGAAACAAAAATTAATTGATGTGTCACCAGTCGCATGGGGAAAAATGACACTATTCTTCATTGTCTCTCTAATTTCGATCGCGGTTGCATGTGTCTCATGGTATTATTTTACGCATGATGCGAATTCTGTCCTGTATGCGCTTATATTATGTGCAAGCAGTCTGGCGATACTTTTGCTGTTCGCCGGATGGCGTTCATTTCAGCTTGGTATTTGTCTTGAAAAAAATGCAGTAATTAAGGCAGAGAATGCTGCATTGGACAAGATTTACTCTGCGTGGGCGTCGGAATATATCAGTATTGTTGATTATCACTTCATGTTCCCGGAGCAGGCGCAAGTTGAGAACCTGAAACAAGGCGGTGAGATACACATTATCGGGCAACAACCGGTGATGTTTCCTGTTAACGTTGATTATAATACATTATTTTACGAACTGCTTTCACCACTACGTTCTGTTTTAATTACATTAGCAAAAAAGAATAAATTGAAAGTTGTCTTCCCTATGGGTATGCCTCTTGATACTGCAGCATGGCAATCCTTCACGCTGGCATGGCGAAAATTAGGGATGCAGGAGGAGAGCATTCAAACACCTGCGTGGATGATGACTCACTATGCTGAGCAAATTGATGAATGGCTTAATTATACCGATAATAACTTTCGCTTAATTATCACTTTTGACCCCCTGGTTTCGCTTGTCGGTAATGGGGCAAATAGTGCCAGCGATGGTGTTTGCGCGTGGCTTTGCGCACCTCCTGCAACAGATAAGAATGAACAGCAAAAGGAAAAAATCAGAATTTATCGTGCGATGGCGACAAATTCCGCTGAGTTAACTCAAGACCTGGCAGATGTTCTCAACTTTCAATCGTCTACGGGTATTATCGAAAAAATATGGATTGGTAAAATTAAGAATCAAGCAGCATTAGGTCAAGCTATTAAAATTCTCAATGCTAATAATGGTGAAGAAAAAGTCAGACATCATTTCACGGAATTTATACTGGGTAGGCAGGGAAGAAATAATATGTGGGCAGCGTTATCTCTATCACTGGCATCATCAGGTGATAACGGTTCTGTAAATCTTATTGTGTCAGAGGATGAGGCTGGGGTCGTGCTATCTAAAATAAAGATCCTGGGGAAGCGCGATGCAAAAATATAGTTTACTAAGATTACTGGGTGTTGCCATATTGGTCGGCGTGATTGGCATTTTGGCTGCAATAGCAATACATTTATGGGGAGATGATTTTGGACTGACAGGTAAGGCGGGGAAAGTATCTTGCTGGTTTGCTTTTATGTTTGTTTTTTTATGCGCATTTAAACTCCTTAGATTAAATTCCTATTTTTCAGTATTCAAACGCTACGCTTATGCAACCAAAGCAAATCCATCGACATCATACCTGGCGAAACGCTTTTCAGCGCTACATACCTACCGCACGCCTGAAAATGATGAAACCAATGGCGAAGAAAATAGGTATTACGCGGAATTAAACGACTACCTGAAACAGCAGTATGGTTATTTCTGGCCGTCGAAAGTTCGTATTCTGATGGTGACGGGTAAAAGCGCTGATGTGGAGCAAGCTATTCCTGGCCTGATCGATCAATACTGGCTTGAGGCGAATGGAACCGTTTTGCTGTGGGACGCTGAGTTGACAAAACAGGGCGATCGCACCAAGCGTAATGCGGTTTGTAAGCTTCGCCGCCAACCCGATGGCGTCATATGGATAACATCGGCCTTCGACCAGCTGACCGTGCTGAGTGGGGATGCAATAACTCCGGCTTTATCCACTATGGATATAGACAGCATCGCCCATACCCTGAATGCCCGTTATGTTCAGCAGCGCAGGCGTCTACCGCTATACGTCTGGTCCTTACACCCGCGAGCTGGGGAACGACGAGGACAAATAACACAATCAATAGGTTGCCTGTTGCCTGCCAACTGCACGCCAGAGCAATTCCGTCAGTTGGTGGATAATCTGGCCGGGCAGCTGATCGCTCGTGGAATACACTCAGTAAGTGACAGCCATGAAGACGCATTTTTATTGCGCCTTGCCGATCAATTGACCCGGTTTCCTGAATCTATTGTTGGTCCCTTATCCGCATTCTTGTCGTCCGCGCGGCCTTTGCCGTTGGCCGGTATCATGTTCGGATCTCAGGTCCAGGAGCTCTCCCATGGCGCGGATCATTACTGGCGGAAGGATAACCGCTGGGATGTTCTGCTTGAGTCGCTTGCGACGTTACCCGCGGGACTGAAGGCCCATAAAACGGGTTATTCTCTAGTAAAAATCATGACCGTTATCAGCGCGGTGCTGATGTTGTTGTGGGGAGGCGCTATGTTCGTCTCTTTTGCGGCCAACCGCCATTTGCTGGTCACAGCGCAGGAGCAGGTGCAACGAGCAGCAGCGCAAAAACAGCCACTTGCCGAACGCCTGCATGCGCTGGCCGCCGTGCAGAAAACGCTGGCTCAACTGACATACCGCAAAGCGCACGGGGCGCCTTGGTACGCGCGCGCCGGATTAAGCCAGAATGATGATTTGCTGGCGGCGCTCTACCCACGCTACGGCGTCATGGCGCTACCGCTGGTTCGTGATGCGGCGGCGGAACATCTTCAGCAGCAGTTACAGGCTTTCGTGCAATTGCCGCCGGAAAGTCCGCTACGTGAACGGCTGGCTAAAACCGCCTATAACCAATTGAAGCTCTATCTCATGCTCGCCCGCCCGGAAAAAATGGATGCAGGCTGGTTTGCTCGCGAGTTGATGCGCAACTGGCCGCAGCGGGATGGCGTGACGGACGGCTTCTGGCAGGGCCGCGGAACGTCTCTACTGAGATTTTACGCAGCCAGCCTGGCGTTACATCCGCAGTGGCGGTTGCCGGCCGATCCCACGCTGGTCAGCCAGGCCCGTACACTGTTAATTCGCCAGTTAGGTAAACGTAATAGCGAATCCACCCTCTATCAGCAAATGTTGGCGCAGGTGGCGAACCAGTATGCTGATATGCATCTGGCGGATATGACCGGTGACACCGACGCCTCACGCCTGTATACCACCGATGCGGTAGTCCCGGGTATGTTCACCCGCAACGCCTGGGAGCATGCCGTGCAGCCGGCTATTGAAAAAGTGGTTAACGCGCGCCGCGATGAAATCGACTGGGTGCTCAGCGATAACCAGCTTCCGGTAGCGCAGGCGGCGACGCCGGAAGCGCTTCGCGAACGCCTGGCGGAACGCTATTTTGCCGATTTCAGCGGCGCCTGGCTGAACTTTCTCAATAGTCTACGTTGGCAGCGCGCCGCCACGCTGTCGGATGCCATCGATCAGCTAACTCTGATGGCGGATGTGCGTCAGTCGCCGCTGATTGCGTTGATGAATACCTTGAATCTACAGGGACGAACCGGACAGCGCGGCGAGGCGATAACCGATTCGCTGGTCAAATCAGCGAAAAATTTGTTTAACCGTGAAGAGCAGCCGCTTATCGATCAGCAAGGCGGCCTGCGGGGGCCACTGGATGCGACTTTCGGCCCGGTGCTCGCCCTGATGGATAATCGCGATGGCAGCATGTCTGGTAGTCGTTTGAATCTACAAACGTTTCTGACCCGCGTGACACAGGTTCGTTTGCGTCTGCAGCAGGTGACTAATGCGGCCGATCCGCAGGCGATGACGCTGGCGCTGGCGCAGACGGTTTTTGAAGGTCGGGCGGTGGATCTTACCGACACCCGAGACTACGGTAGCCTGGTGGCGGCAGGGCTAGGGCAGGAGTGGCGTGGCTTCGGCCAAACGGTGTTTGTCCGCCCGATGGAGCAAGCCTGGCAGCAGGTGCTGACTCCGGCGGCAGAAAGCCTCAATGCCCGCTGGCGTAGCGCGGTGTTTGATGACTGGAACCGGGCATTCGGCGGGCGCTATCCTTTCAAAAATGTGAGCAGCGAGGTCTCTTTACCTCTGCTGGCGAAGTATCTCAACGCAGAGAGTGGCCGCATCAGTCATTTCCTGCAGACCCGGCTTAATGGGGTGCTGCATAAAGAGGGAAGCCGTTGGGTGGCGGACAGCATCAATGCCCAGGGGCTGACATTTAACCCAGCCTTCCTGCGCGCGATGAATACCCTGAGCCATATTGCGGATGTGGCATTTACCAACGGCGAGGCTGGAATGCACTTCGAACTGCGTCCGGGAACCGCGGAAGGCGTGATGCAAACAATGCTGGAGGTCGATCGTCAAAAACTGAATTACATGAACCAGATGCCGACCTGGCGTCGCTTTAGCTGGCCGGCGGACACCGAAGCGCCGGGGGCCAGTTTAAGTTGGATCAGCACCCGGGCGGGAACCCGCCAGTACGCTGACCTGACCGGGGCGTGGGGCTGGATCCGGCTACTGGATAAAGCCGCGGTGAGAGCTTATCCGGGCACAGGCAGTAGCTGGAGCCTGAGCTGGAAAGCGCCGGATGGACTAATGCTGAACTATACGCTCCGTACCGAAGCCGGCGAGGGGCCGCTGGCGCTGTTGGCGCTGCGCAACTTTACCCTGCCAGAGACCATTTTTATGGTCAGCGCAGAAACGACAGACAGTGACCTGGAGAGTGAAAGCCGAGGGGAGGATATTTATTAATGGCATCGGTTCTTACATTGATTAATGCTTGCCAGGCCGTGCCTGAAACGCTTGTTGCCCAAACGCAGCAACGTCTGCTGCTATGGGAAAGCTGGCTGCAGCCAGCCGCAGCCGATTCGCCGACCGGCAACGACCCTGGCTATAACGATGATTTCCAGCTGATGCGCGAAGAGGTGAATAAGCTTTCGGGAGCGGATACCGATCTCATTTGCCAGCTTGCGGAAAAACTGTTAACGACCGTGACTCGTGATATCCGCGTCGCTTCCTACTACGCCTGGGCTCGCCTGCATCGCGATGGCGAAGCCGGCCTGGCCGATGGGCTGGAATTGCTGGCGGGGTTAATGCAGCGTTTTGGCCTTCATCTGCACCCGCAGCGTGAGCGCAGCAGAAAAGCGGCTCTTGACTGGCTGGCCAGCCAGCGAATGCTCGACAGCCTCTCGCTATTCCCCGAAGTGAATAATAGCGTCGCGATGCGCATTACCGGAGCCTTGTTGCTTATCGAGCAGGCAGAAGAGGGGGCCGTCCCCGGCGCGCTGTGCGGCGTCCTCGAAACCCGGTTGATGAAATCCGGCGGCCCGGAGGCCGTAGTACCACAGAATATCAGCGATACACCGCTAACGGCAGCAGTCAGTAGTGCGCCGCAGACAGGTACGATTACGTCTGGTCAGGAACTTCTGACACAGGCGCGGGTGCTGGCAAAATATCTCAGCGATCGGCCTGACGGTTGGCTCTCTGCCTATCACCTGATACGAAGTATCCGCCATGACACGCTGCACCAATTACCCCCTCTATTGGCGGACGGCAGGACCCGTATCGATCCGCCAAAACCTGATCAGCGGGCGTTGCTGAAGCGCTTGTATCTGCAGCAGAGCTGGCTGGAGCTGCTGGAGCAGGCCAGCGAGATGTTTTCCCGCGCAGCGAATCATCTGTGGCTGGATTTGCAGTGGTATGTTCACCAGGCGTTGCTGAAATCCGGGCGCGAGGCGGAAGCCAATATTATTCAACATGACCTACAAGGACTTCTGGCTCGCTTAATTGGCCTGGAGGAGCTGGCGTTCAACGACGGCACGCCGTTTGCCGATGAGGTGACCCAAAACTGGATTCAGCAACTGGTGCTGGATAATGCCTCCTTCCGGGACGATGCCGTGTCTGGCGCTGTAACGGCTTCCGGCGATGACCCTATCCTTCAACTGGAGCCCGAAGCGCTGGCGCTAGCCGACAGCGAGGGAGCCGATGCGGCGCTGTCCTGGTTACAGCATCGTCCAGGAATAACGACTCCGCGAAGCCGTTGGCTGCTGCGATTATTGATGGCGAGGGTTGCCGAACAGACTGGAAAAAATGAACTGGCGCAGCATTTGTTGGCGGATCTTGACGCGCAGGCCGCCACACTTTCTCTGGCGCAATGGGAACCAGAGCTGCTGTTTGAGGTCTGGGCCCGCCATCTTCGACTTTTGCGGGGTAAGGCCGGGCGCAGTGAAACGGACAAAAATCGTTTGCAGCCGCTGATGGACCGCTTACTGGCGGAATTGATCGCCATTAATCCCGCCCGAGCGGCGGTACTCTGTGTTTAAAAGCCCGATCGTCATGGATGAATAACGGAAAACCTACGATGGAAGATTTAACCCTACGCTATTTTGACGCTGAAATGCGTTATCTGCGCGAAGCGGCAAAAGAGTTCGCCCAAACGCACCCCGATCGGGCGGCAATGTTGGATCTCGACAAAGCCGGTACGCCGGATCCCTACGTGGAGCGGCTGCTTGAAGGCTTTGCGTTTTCGATGGGCCGCCTGCGTGAAAAGATCGACGATGATCTACCGGAGCTCACCGAAGGGTTGGTCAGTATGCTGTGGCCACATTACCTGCGCACTATTCCGTCATTATCGATAGTGGCTCTCATGCCGGAACTTACGGCGATGAAAATGGCGGAAACGGTACCTGCTGGTCTGGAGATAACGTCCCGCCCGGTGGGGCCGAAAAATACCCTTTGCCGCTACCGTACCACTCGCGATGTGACGCTGAATCCGATAACGGTGGCGAAAATTGCCATGGTCAGCGAGCCGGACGGGCGTTCGCTCCTGAGGATTCGTTTTGCCTGCAGTGGCCAGGCTGACTGGTCCCACGCCGATCTGCGCCGCCTGCCGCTTTATCTCGGAGAAGACGCTGTAACCGGCAGCGCCCTGCATTTGTGGCTTACCAAACGCCAGGCCGCGATGTATCTGCGCCTGCCAACGCAAGCTGAGCGGATAAAGATTAACGGCTATTTCTCACCGGGTGGATTCGGCGAGGAGGACGGCCTGTGGCCGAAGGGAGAGAGTGCTTTTAGCGGTTATCAGCTATTGCTGGAATATTTTTCCTTCCGCGAAAAATTTATGTTTGTCCATCTGCAGGGTCTGGACAATTACACCTTTCCTGCTGGGATAACTCATTTTGATATCGAGGTGGTGTTCAACCAACTTTGGCAAAGCGATTTACCCATAACCGAAGACTGCCTACGCCTGCACTGCGTACCGGTGATTAACCTGTTCACCCTGGAAGCGGATCCGTTAACTATCAGCGGCCTGGAGAGCGAATACCTGCTGCGGCCGAAACGTTTGCAGGACGGACATACTGAGATTTATTCCGTTGATAGCGTCACCGGCTCAGGGCGATCGGGCGAGGCGCGATATGTCCCTTTTACCAGTTTCCGACATCGGGGAGGAATGATGCGCCGCCATACGCCGGAGCGGTATTACCATACGCGCGTGAAGCGCGGCGTCAGCGGAATGCACGACACCTGGTTAATCCTGGGCGGCCAGCGCTGGGAAGCCGATCGGGGTTTTGAAAGAGAAACCGTATCGCTACGTATCACTGGCACCAACGGGCAATTACCGCGCCGGGCGTTGCAAAGCACCGTGCTTGACCGCTGTGACCAGGTTTCAGAAACGCAGCTGAGCGTGCGGAATCTGTGTAAGCCGACGTTGCCTGCTTACCCGCCCGCAGAGGATCGCTTTCACTGGCGGGTTATGAGCCATCTGGGTACTCGTTTTTTAAATATGATGAGTAACGCCGAGGTACTTCGCGGCACGCTGTCACTCTATAACTGGCGTGATGATGAGCTGAATTACCGCCGTCTTGAGGCGATCCAGTCGGTCAAGCATCATCGTCTTCAGCGTTTTGAAGATGGGTTTCTGTTACGAGGGTTGGAAATTGAAGTGACCCTCGACAGCCGAGGGTTCACCGGCGAAGGGGATATTCATCTGTTCGGCGAAATGCTGAATCGCTTTTTTGCCCTCTATGCCGATATGAATCAATTCAACCAGCTTACGCTGATTGTTCAGCCAGAAGGGAAATATATTCGGTGGAAAGAGAATCACAATCCGCGCCTGCCCGGTTGATAGCGAAGGCCCGGGAGCGGTTGCCGTACATGAATTTTTATCGCTTCAGTCAGTTGCTTGAACAGAGCCAGCCAGAGGCGCCGTTGACCGGTGGAGGCTGGCAAATACGGCATGAACCGATACGCTTTCGACCACATCCGGGAATGGGATTCCCGGCCAGTGAAATTCGGCAGCTTGAAATGCCTGAAGCGGATGTTTCGCACTTACCGCCCTCGCTTCGCGTCACGTTTATGGGATTGTACGGAGTCGAGTCGCCGCTGCCGACGCACTATATTGATGATATCGCGCAGCGCCGCGAGGGGTATGCCGCCGCAGCGGATTTTCTGGACATTTTCAACCATCGGTTGATTAGCCAGTATTACCGCATCTGGCGTAAATATTCATACCCGGCGACATTTCAGGCTGGCGGCACAGACAATACCTCGCAGTACCTATTGGGATTAGCCGGGTTGGGGATTACGGGGTGCGCGGCCGCGGTGGATATACCGTTATCACGCTTTTTGGCGCTGCTGCCATTGATGCTTCTTCCGGGACGAACGGAGGAAGGAATGAGGGCGTTGGTTGAACTGCTGGCGCCGGAAACTCGTGCCGAGATCTTTCATCACGACCGCTGTCGTATTCCGCTGAAAAAGGCGCTGACCATGAGCGTGAGGCATCCCGTTAGCCTGGCGGCCAGGCCGGTCATGGGAACCCACGGCACGGATGTTAATGGTCAGGTGTTGTTACGTTTAACGACCAGCAACCATGAGGAAGCGCAGGGATGGTTGCCCGGGGGGGAACGACTCCAGGACCTCATGGCGTTGCTGCATGTTTGGCTCGGCACACACCTGGATGTGCGCATTCAACTATGCGTCGCCCGTCATTTATTGCCGGAAGCGCAGCTTACCTGCCAGTTAACAAAAGCGGTGCGGTTAGGGCGTACTGCAGTGCTGCGCCCGCTAAATCCACATCGCAGTTCGAATGACATTATCACCATTCATCCAGGGCGTTATCAGCGCGTCCAGGAAAATATTCACCGAAGGGAGCACGATGAAGATGGCGACTATCGCTGGTAAATATTCCGCTGCGTTATTGGCGATGATTTTCTCGACGGCCTTGGCCGGTTGCGGCTTGACGCAGAGTGTGAAGGACGGGGCGGTCTCAGTGACCAGGTCTATTTTTTATAAGCAGGTGAAAACACTGCATCTGGATATTCGCGCCCGGGAAGGGGTGAATAATAACGCGCAAGGGGCATCGCTGGCGACCGTAGTACGTATATACCAGCTCAAAGATCGTAAGGTGTTTGATGATACAGATTATCCTTCGCTGTTTGCTGAGGATAGCCAGGCGATCCAAGGCGATTGGCTTGCCGAGAAAGATATTCGTCTGCGCCCCGGAGAATCCGTGGCTGTTGATATGCCGCTGGAGGCGGCAACGCAATACGTCGCGATCGCGGGGATGTTTATGGCGCCTGACCTGGCTGGGAACAGCTGGCGGCTGGTGTTGACTCGCGACGATCTTGACGCGGACAAACCGCGGGTTATTGAGGCCGGCCATAACCGTTTAACCTTGCAACCGTTGAAGGATAACTAAGATGCCGCGCCCCTCGCTTTACGACACGTTGTTCGGTAATTTTTCCGGCGGTCTCGACCTGCATCAGGTCAGCGAAGAAAATCAGGTCATTCTTTCGGTGCTCGATAACATGCAGCGTATTCTTAATTGCCGGGCGGGAGCATTGGCGCATCTCCCGGACTACGGGCTGCCGGATATGACAAAAATCCTCCAGGGGATGCCGGGCACCGCGCACCAGCTTATGACCACGCTGTCTGCAGTACTACTCAAATACGAGCCGCGTCTAAGCAGCATTCGTGTTGAGATGTTGGAACAGACACAGCCTGGCGAACTGCGTTATGCCATTGACGCGGAACTGAAGGAAATTGGTCTGGTGCGTTATGGCACGGAGTTTATGCCTGAGGGTAGGGTGCTAATTCGCCATCTCAAACAGCAACAGTACCTGGACGCCCGTACCGCCATTTAGTACTCACTTTGGTTAATCCTTATGACGACATATTCTGAACGCCGCCTCACTACCGGGGGGGACCCGCGCACGCAGGCGGACTACGCAAAGCTGCGTGAAGAAATGCAAAAGCTCATCCACCCGGCGCGCCCGGACGTTAACTGGCGATATGCGGAACAGTTATGCCTGTCGCTGTTTGATCGTAACGGTGTGGATCTTCAGACAGCAGCCTGGTACACGCTGGCCCGCACGCAGTTGGCTGGATTATTTGGCCTCAATGAAGGTCTCGCTATTCTTGAAACGTTGATTACACGTCAATGGGGCGCTTTGTGGCCGCAGCCGGTGCATGCGCGGATGGAAATCGTCTGCGGGTTGAGCAAGCGGTTACAGCAGGCGCTGCGCACGTTAACCCTGGCATATGCCGACCTCAGCGAATTATATCAAGCGGAAACACATCTAAAAGCGCTCGATGCAGCCCTGCAACGGCTCGAGCTAAAGCATGCCGGTCAGTTGGATGTCCTGGTCGCTCTGATACATAACGCCGCCGTGCGGCTGGAAAACAGCGACGGCATAGCTCGCGCCGATAATTCGCAGCACGCCGGCGTGACCGTGCCGGGGAACGCAATTATTGAGGTTGATGAGTCGGTTGAACGGATAAAACGGGTGTACATTGCCCCCGCGGATACCACTGCGGAGATGGCGACAGCTTGTGACCTTCCGTCGGCGGTACAGCGCTGGCGCCCCTTTGCTGCCGGTATGATCACCATGCTGTTGTTAACGGTGGCGACGATATGGGGATGGCGGGTTCACTATTCATCAGACCAGGAGCAAGTGCAATTCGCCGCCAGCCTGGCGCCATTGCCAGTGGCGCTTTCGGCTGAGCAGCTGCGTTCCTTTCAGCCGCGCTCGCCGTCAGCTGATAAGGGGATACTACAGACCCAGCAGCAGCTGGCGCGGCTGGCTGAGCTCAATCCGGATTGGGCTATCGATGATGGAGAGCGATTGGTGCAGCAGGCGCTAACGCTGTGGCCTGAGCAGGCTCAAACGCTCTCCCGGCAGTGGCGGCAACAGCTCGCCGCCGCCGCGCTGCCGGTTGAAAATCTCAATGGATGGCATCAAGGAATGAAGCAGTTGCAGCAATTGGCCCAGCGCCTTGATGCGCTGGATGAACAAAAGGGAAAATATCTAACCGTAAGCGAGCTGAAATCAGCGGTGTTCGCAATGACCCAGTCGTTTAATCGTACTGTTCCGCTCGAAGAACAACTGCGTCAGCTGGCGGAGATGCCGCAAGAGCAGGCCCAAAGTTCAGCGCAGCAACATCAGGCAGAACAGCATTTGCAGCAGTTGATTACTCGTTATGCCTTGCTGAAATTAGACATGAAGGAATAGTCGTTATGGTTGCTGCGATAAAGGGCTAGCTAATCTAGCCCTCCTGTATATCAGGCGCCAAATGCGCCATCTATGGTGTGCATTGCCCCCGTCACAAACGATGATTCCGGGCCTGCCAGCCAGGCAACCATTGCCGCAACTTCTTCCGGGCGGCCATGCCGCTTAATCGCCATAAAACTGTGCATCAGTTCTTTCATAGGGCCGTTCTCCGGGTTGGCATCGGTATCAATAGGGCCCGGCTGCACGATATTCACCGTAATACCGCGGGGGCCAAAATCTCGCGCCAGCCCGCGCGCCAGTCCCTGCAACGCGGACTTGCTTAACGCGTAAGCCGCCATGCCAGGCATCGGCATGCGATCCCCATTCACCGAACCAATTATGATAATTCTACCGCCTTCCGGCATCGTGCGCGCCGCCTCGACGGCCGCATGGTAGGGGGCATGAATGTTGATGCGGAACAGACGGTCGATCGCATCGCTATCTTGCTCCAGCGCATCGCCAAAGAGGGCTATACCAGCATTAACGACCAGTACATCCAACGGCCCGCTATCGCGAACTAGCTTGATCACTTCATCGCGATCGGCGCTATCGGTAAATACCGCGGTACTGCCGGTTTCGCCAGCCAACTGCTGTGCCGCTTGCTCTGAACCCGCGTAGCTGAAAGCCACCGACGCGCCGTCGGCACGAAAGCGCCGTACAATCGCCGCGCCAATGCCGCGACTCCCGCCCAATACCAGTACCGATTTGTTATCAAATACAGCCATGACCTTTGCCTCACTATATTGTAGTGATCGATACAATATTGTTCAGCGGTGAAAGCTGTCAAGAAATAATATAGTGAGTGATACAAAATGTCCGTGATTAGCAGGACTGGCACTACAGCAGATACGCGATAATGAATGCCAGTCCCTGAGAAGACCAGAACCTTACTGCGGGAGTAATTCGATGAATTTAGCCAGCCACTGTGGGTGCGCGGGCCAGGCGGGGGCGGTGACCAGATTACCGTCAACGTGCGCCTGGTCGATGCCGATATCCGCATACTGGCCTCCGCTCAGCCGCACTTCCGGGGCGCAAGCCGGATAAGCGCTACAGGTACGGCCTTTGAGAACCCCCGCCGCGGCGAGAATTTGCGGGCCGTGGCAGACGGCGGCAATCGGCTTTTGCGCAGCGTCAAAAGCCTGTACCAGCTTAATTACCTGCTCATTCAGGCGTAAATATTCGGGCGCACGGCCGCCGGGGATGAGCAGCGCGTCGTAGTCTTGCTCTTCTGCGCTTTCGAAGTCGGCGTTCAGCACGAAGCGATGACCGGGTTTTTCGCTGTAGGTTTGCGCGCCGTCAAAATCATGAATCGCCGTCAAAATATAGTCGCCTTTGCTTTTATCAGGACAAACGGCATCAACCTGATAGCCGATCATCTGTAGCGCCTGAAACGGTACCATGGTTTCGTAATCTTCGGCGTAATCGCCCACCAGCATCAATATTTTCTTGCCCATTGCGACAGCTCCTTGATGAATAATGATGCCTAAGGTATAGCCTGGTAAAATGAACAATGCCAACAGTTAACGTATGAATAAGACAGGATAGCGACAATAGCGATAAAATATAGTTTGGGTGTATTGGATAATGTCTAATAAATTTAAAATATGAATTAAATGGAGTGGCAAGAAATTTATCGATAAATAAATAACTTCTATTTTCTAAGTTTTTCCTTTTTTGTTGACGGATACAATGTATTTGTTAGTATCGGCTTGTTCTCTATTTAATTGGGGGGTAGTCCGTTGGGATATACTGTCTGCCGTATATATGCTTTCCATTTTTCACACCTGTGAATATATTCGGGTATCTCGAGTGGTTGAGCGTTGGTGGGCGTTGATAATGGCTTTTAATATTGCCGGTATAGTGTAAATTTATTATTTAAAGTAATATTTTACGATGAGTAAGCATAATGGAGTATGAATGAATAAAATTCACCGTCTGACATTGATTGGTATTATTATTAACTTAGCCATGTTTCTTTTGGTGCTCAATGAGGTTAACTCGCTCTCAGATTATTATGGCTACGATCGAACGCTGCGTTTGATTAAAGATTTGGTCACAACACTAATTCCTCTTGCTATAGTTGCTCAGGTTGTAAGCGTTCTGTTATTACCGAAAGCTCCGCGTGTTGGTATTGTGTTTGCTTATCTCGGTGGAATTACTATGGTGCCGATTGGTTTGGTGTTTTTAATCGGTTATCTTTTTAGCTACGAACGATACTGCAACGCAGGTCTTGATATTTACAGTACTAAAACTGCGGTTGATATATCGAAGCCTGAAGACAAAAGTTATAAATTAACATGCGATACATCCCGATTTGTTCCTACTGGTGCTATTGCTTTATGCATGGGGGTTATTGTGCTGGTGATGGGACAGGGAATTGGCTACCTATTGGTCGCAGTAGGAGTTCTCAATATCTGGAATGGGGTACGCCTCAAGGAGCGCGTTATAATCGGTCTTTCTGGCGATAAATTGATAGTTAAACCAAAGTTGTACTCAGACACCTTTATCGTTCCGTTGAGTGAAGTCGTATTAACCGATAAAGGGGTGAATAATGATAAAGTTTCTTTAAAGTTCTTACGTACCGGACGGGCGTTTGACGTGCGCAAGAAAATGCTGGCAGGTGAGAATATTGATGAATCATTAGAATATATTATTTCAAAAATCCCCGTAGCGTGATTATTTATCAGTGAAGTGAATGTAGAACGGCACTTTTAAGGTGCCGTTTTAGTATTTTCTGGTGATACTGAAGCGTTGCGTTAATCCACGTTGGTAAAGTAATCGCGAGCGACCGCTTCCACACGCTTTGCTTCCAGGCCGGTCTTTTCGCTGATCCCGGCGATAAAAGGCTTGAACTGCTCGGTCATCACGTGGCCGCCGTCCCAATGGGCGACGTAGTAACGGCACTGATAGCGATAAAAGTGGAGGGTCTTTTCTCCTAACGTGTAATACATGACATTCTCCTGTCCAGTGTGTCGGGCTGCGTCCGCAGAAGCTAATGGGGCGTTACCACAATAATCAGGTATTTGATTATATCCTGCTCCCAAATGTGGGAAATTTCCAGCAGGCAATAGCCCGGCGGGGCACATTTTCCTCTGGTTGCGATCTATACCATTTGCGATTGATTGTTGATCATACATAATGTATTTAATTAGACTAAATGTATTAAAGATGGCTATCCATTGATCAACAAGGCGAAACAATGACTCTACAACTCCCCGATTATCGCGACGTGGCGGCAGCCGCGCAGCGCATTGCCGACTACGCCAACCGAACGCCTGTGATGACCTCGCGTACCCTGGATGAACGATACTCAGCGCAGCTGTTTTTAAAGTGTGAAAACTTTCAGCGCATGGGGGCGTTTAAATTTCGCGGCGCAATGAACGCGTTGCAACAGTTTAGCCCAGCGCAAAAACGGGCCGGGGTAGTGGCGTTTTCTTCTGGCAATCATGCGCAGGCCATCGCGCTGGCGGCCAAACTGCTGGGCATTCCGGCAACCATCGTGATGCCACATGATGCGCCAGCGGCGAAAGTCGCCGCCACCCGGGACTACGGCGGCAAAGTGGTTTTTTATGACCGTTACATGGAGGATCGCGAACAGATCGGACGTGACCTGTCGCAGCAGCATGGGTTTACGCTTATCCCTCCTTACGATCATCCGCACGTGATTGCCGGGCAGGGGACAGCGGCGAAAGAGTTAATAGAAGAGGTCGGTCCGCTCGATGCGCTGTTTGTCTGCCTCGGCGGCGGTGGTCTGCTGTCAGGCTCGGCGCTGGCGGCACGTCATCTGTCTCCGGGGTGTAAAGTCTATGGCGTAGAGCCTGAAGCTGGCAATGACGGCCAGCAGTCGTTTCGTTGCGGAAGCATTGTGCACATTGAGACGCCGAAAACCATCGCCGACGGCGCGCAAACCCAGCATCTGGGGCAATATACTTTTCCGCTAATACAGCAACACGTCGACGATATCCTGACCGTGAGTGACGATGAATTAGTCGCGTCGATGAAATTTCTCGCTGAGCGAATGAAAATGGTGGTTGAACCGACAGGTTGTCTGGGTTTTGCTGCCGCCCGGAACGCTATGGCGCAGCTGCGGGGTAAAAAAGTCGGCATTATCATCAGCGGCGGTAATGTGGATATGAGCCGTTATAGCGCCTTATTAGGCACCGGGAACGGCTTATGAGTAGTGAGATGTCACCCTTGCTGGCGCAGCTTGATATCCTCGCTCAGGGGTTAAGCGAAACCTTTGCGCCGTTTTGCGAAGTGGTCGTGCATGACCTCACGCATCCTCAGCACGCCATTTTATCAATTCACAATAACCTCTCGGGCAGAGAGGTTGGTCAAGCGGCGACCGAGATGGGGTTAGCGCGGATTGCCAGCGCCGAGTTCCCGGCCGTTGTCGCCAACTATGCTAATCAGTTTGCTGACGGTCGTGCGGTGAAAAGTACCTCTATCGGTATTAAAGGGGAGAGTGGTGAATATGTAGCCGCGCTTTGTCTTAATGTCGATATCACGTTGTTTCGCGGTATGCAAAGCGCGTTAACGCGTTTTACCGCTACGGAAAGCGCCGCGGTGACCGAACATCTTGAACCCGGCGGTGCGGCGGCCATTCGCCAACGGATTGATGCATTTGCCGCCGAGCGGGCGACGACAGCCAGGGCGCTGAGCGCAGCGGATCGTAAAATGGTCATTCAACAGTTGCGTAAAGAGGGGCTATTAGATCTGCGCAAGTCGATGGAAATGGTTGCGCAGCATCTTGGTATTTCGCGGGCGACAGCTTATTTATACGCCCGGCAGGAGAGAGAAACCTAGCGGCCGCGAGGAGGTGCAGCCGCTATTCCATCTGGATATTTACTGAAGCCCGGCCAGTTCGTCGGCGGTTAACGCCAGCTTTTGCACGCTGCCGCTTTCTGATGAGGCAACGGCGGCTTCCAGCACCGCCATTACCGCCAGCGCCTGTAGCGGCGGCACCGGGTTGGCGATTTTGCCCAGCAGGGCATCGCGAACCTGAATATAGTACTGGCGCTGATCGCCTTTCGGCGTGGCGAGCGTGTGCGTCTGCAGGCTGGCATCGAACAGCGTCATGCTGTCGTCATCCTGGCCCCAGCTTTCGCTCCCTGGGATGACCCCAGCCAGCAGCTGGCTCTCCTGCTGGTCTGCTTTCAGTTTCACAACGCTGCCGCTATCGCCGTGGACCGTAAAACGCGAGACGCCGCCGGCAACCAGCATACTACAGTGCAGAATCACTTTGTGCTGCGGATAGTTCAGTACCACGTGCGCCCAATCGTTGATCTCCGCACCCTGTCGCAGGGTGGCGATATTGCCCTGTACAGTTTGCGGCAGGCCGAAAAGTTGTAACGTCTGGTCGATCAGATGGGGGCCAATATCAAACCACAGGCCGCTGCCGGGCACGTTCTGCTCGCGCCAGCGGACGCGTACTTCCGGGCGGAAGCGATCGATATGCGACTCGAAATGCTTAACCTTGCCGATTAGCCCCTGCTCGATGGTTTGCTTAATGCCAAGATAATCGCTATCCCAACGGCGGTTATGGAATACTGAAAGCAGGCGTTGCTTTTCTTCAGCCAGCGCGATCAGCTCGCGCGCTTCCTGCATATCGAGAGTAAAAGGTTTATCTACCACTACGTGCTTACCGGCATTGAGCGCCAGGCGAGCCAGCGGGGCGTGGGTGGCGTTTGGCGAAGCGAGTACCACCAGGTCAACGTCCGGATGCTGAATGGCCTCTTCCGGCGAAGCGATTACCGTGACATCCGGCAGGTCCTGCTTCACTTTGGCTTCATCGCGGGAGGCAACGACGGCAAGCTTTAACCCTTCGACCGAGTTAATGAGCGGCGCGTGAAACGTTTTGCCGACAAATCCATAGCCGATCAGCGCAATATTAATGGGTTTACCTGCGCCGGTGATAACTTTATGCATGACTTTCTCCACGTTATTCAGCGTCAGCAATGCTGACCTGCATTGAATTGTCTTCGCCAAGCGCGTGCCACGGCTTGTCGAGGAACAGACGATCGATGTGTTTCAGTTCGGCGACCAGGTAAGGCTCGCAGCGATCAAGTTTTAGATGGTCAGCCACCAGCCAGTGCTCGATGCTGGCTGCCAGCATGGCGCGTTTTACTCCCGCATCTGCTTCCTGGCTGGCGCTAAGCCCTTGCCGCGCATGGATCGCGCAGGCGCCGAGAATGGCGATATCCGCGCGGTAACGGGAAAGCAGCGTAAGCGTAGCGCTACCGGCAAACAACCGCTGCCGCATATCCCATCTACCGCCGAGTAAAACCAACTCGATATCGGGCCGTTCGCTAAATAGTTGTGCAATATCCAGCGAAGGGGTGATGACCGTCAGCGGCCCTTTTAGATGAGCGGCGACGGCAAGTACCGTGCTGCCGGCGTCTAAAAATAGTGTTACTCCCGGTGGAACCTCACGGGCGACCAGCGCGCCGAGGCGCTGTTTAGTCTCGGGCAGCAGCGCATTGCGCCCCTGACGATTCATGGCTGGAAGATCGAGAGCGATAGCGCCGCCATGGTTTTTCTGTACCAGTCCGCGTTTTTCCAGGTCACCAAGATCGCGGCGGACGGTATCGGGCGAGACCTGCAATCGTTCAACCAGTTCACTGATGCTAATTTGACCGTTTTCGCTCAGTAGTTCGAGCAAAAACTGTTGTCGTGCGGTTTTATGCATAATCGCTTTTCCTGCAAAATACTGCAATAACATGCATAATACAGCATGATGTGGGAATGTGAATCGCAATAAACAGCAAAAAATGCGTTACCAGTTAACAGGGTGATTGTGCATCGCTTTTTGGGAAGGGGGACCGGCTTAGCGCAGCCTGAGGCGCGTTCAACCGGTCTATTTAAATATAATGCGCTCAGCGCATTACCCAGTGCTGATTACCGACTTGTTCGTAGCGGCGGGTCGGCGGCTGCCAGTCTTTATCGCGAAACGGCGAGGGCAGTTCATCGTTATTGACTTCACGCAACAGATGGCGACGAGACGGATCGGTTTTCGGGATCGCCGCAATCAGCTTTTGAGTATACGGGTGCTGCGGATTAGCGAAAATGGCCTGCCGTGGGCCAATTTCGACGATTTCACCAAGATACATCACCGCCACCCGGTGGCTGATGCGTTCAATCACCGCCATATCATGCGAGATGAACAGAAACGCGATTTTCATCGTTCGCTGCAGTTCGATAATCAGATTGACCACCTGCGCCTTGACCGATACATCCAGCGCCGACACCGACTCGTCGGCGATAATCACCTTGGGATTCATCGCCAGCGCGCGAGCAATGCAGATGCGCTGGCGCTGACCACCGGAGAATTCATGTGGATAGCGGTTAAGCACCGCGACGCTGAGACCCACTTTCTCAATTAATTCATGGGCGCGCGCCAGCGCCTGCTGGCGGGTGGCAAGGCCATTTTCCAGCAGCGGTTCAATCAGCGTTTCCTGGATTTTCAGCCGTGGATTCAGACTGGCGAACGGATCCTGAAAAATCATCTGGATATCCTGGCGCATCCGCTTTTGCTGCTGGCGCCCGGCTTGCAGGACGTCATAGCCATTCAGGCGAACCTGACCGGATTGCGCCTGGACCAGACGAATGAGACTGCGACCGGTAGTCGATTTACCGCAACCTGATTCGCCCACCAGCGATAGCGTTTCGCCGGGCCATAAATCAAAGCTGACGTTTTCTACGGCGTGAATATGCCCGGCTAACTGATTAAAAAAGCCTTTTTTAACCGGAAACCGGGTGACCAGGTTTTTGACGGATAACACCGGTTCGTTGCTGGTCAGGCTAAGGTCTGGCTCTGGCGGAAAACGACGAATGTCCCCCGTTTGTAGGTTCACCGATGGGAACTTACAGGGTGTCGAGCTCATATCCATTTCACCTGCCGCGGGTACCGAGGCCAGCAGCGCGCGGGTATAGGGCTGCTGCGGGGCGGCGAATAGCGTCGGCGTGCGCTCGCATTCGATGGCATCGCCGCGGAACATCACCAGCGTATCGTCGGCGGTTTCCGCGACTACGCCCATATCATGGGTAATAAACAGCACCGCGGTATTGTTTTCTGCCTGCAGGGTTTTGATCAGATCAAGGATTTGCCCCTGGATAGTGACGTCCAGTGCGGTCGTGGGTTCATCGGCGATCAGCAGTTTAGGCTTCAGGGCCAGCGCCATCGCGATCATCGCGCGCTGGCGCATACCGCCGGAAAACTGATGCGGATATTCATCGAAACGCTGCGCAGCATGCGGAATGCGGACTTTATCCAGCAGGGCGATGGCCTCCTGCTTCGCCTGGCGCGCCGATAAACCTTGATGGCGAATAAAGACTTCCGCTATTTGGTTGCCAATGGTAAATGCCGGATTGAGACTGGTCATCGGCTCCTGAAAAATCATCGCTACCTCGGCGCCGCGTACGCGACGCATTTCCTCTTCAGGAATCTCGAGCAGTGATTTACCGCCGAGCAGAACCTGTCCCTCGGTACGGCTATGGCGGGTAGAAAGCAGGCGCATAATGGCCATCGCCGTCACGCTTTTGCCTGAGCCGGATTCGCCAACAATCGCCAGCGTCTTACCAGGATAAAGGCTAAAACTAATATTACGCACCACCTTCTGCCAGCTCTCGCCGTGGCGGAATGAGACGCTCAGATTGTCGACGGCCAGCACTGGCGCAGGCGTTTCACGGTTCATGACTCAGGACTCCCTGGCAAAGGGCGCGCGGGCGGAAACCCGCACCAGTGGAGTGAATTCGAGGTCACGCTTAAACGGCCAGGTGGGGGTCAGCATTCGCAGACGCGCCACCCGTTCAATATCCTGATCGACCACCCCTTCCGAGAGCGCCATCAGATTCGGATTGGCCAGCGGCGCCAGTTCCGGCGATAAATAGCCGGATTTGACCACCAGAATTTTCACCTGCCGCGGGTCGAGTCCCAGCGCGCTAAAGTCAGCGATATCGTGATACGGACGACGACGGTCGGCCACCACTACGGTAATCCCATCTGTCTGTAGCACCGCCTGATTGGCCGGGCGCTGCGGATCCGCCGCCAGCAGACCAGTGACGGTAAAACGCGCGCTCGCGCTGACGCCCGCCGGATCGAGGCTGGCGCCGACCGTTAACTGCAGTTCTGCGCCGATGCCGGCTTCAAACGCCGAACGTGTTGCCGGCGCGTCGGTAATGCCGGCGACAAGGGTATTTTGCGCCTGCTGACGTAGCAGTTCAGCGAGCACGTCGCCGCGATCGCCGACGCCGCCGCCGGTGGGATTATCGCCCGAATCCGCCAGGATAACCGGGCCCGTGGCGCTGGCGATAGCCTGAACGACGCATTCGGCGACGCTGCCCGTCCGGCAGCCGAAAACAAAATCTTCCCGCACGTCCCAATAGGCCTGCGCCAGTTTCGCGGCCTGTTGCTCCAGTACCGCGCGATCGGTGCCGGTAAAAATGGCCGCGGCGGTGGCGCGCGGTTCGTCGGCCCACACGTAGCCGACCATTAATGAGCTATCGAGTACGCCGTCTATCTGGTCGCTGTTTGGCAGCATGGCATAGAGGCTTTTCGCTGGCTCATCTTCCGTACTGGTCCGCTCGCCAGGGAGTAATACCGGGATGGGGGCCCACACTATGCCCGGGCGCACGCCGCTTTGCAGACTATCCACCAGCATACTGACCGAACGGCGCATGGTTTCTTCAATATCGATATGCGGCGCGGTGCGATAGGTTGAGAACATGTCGATGGCGTCGATAATGCGCTGGGTCACGTTACCGTGTAGATCGTAGCTGACGGCAATCGGGCAGTCATCGCCGACGCAGGCGCGGGCAGCAGCGATCCAGTCGCCTTCAGCGTCTTCCATACCTTCAACGTACATTGCGCCGTGCATCGCGAGGTACAGGCCGTCGATCGGCAGTTGCGCCTGCAGACGGCTTAAGAATTCGGCCTTGAACTGTTCGTAAGTTTCCCGAGCTACCGGGCCGCCGGGAATCGCCCGGGTGTGCAGCGTCGGCAGAAACGTCGCCGGATACTCACGTAAAAACTGAAAGTGGGGCGCCTGCAGCAGGGCATCGCCTCTGACGGTGCGAAACTCTGCTTCATGAGTCAGTACCGGGTTAAACGTGCTGCATTCAATATGTATTCCACCAACGGCAATGCGCATAGGGACCTCGAAATTATCCTGGAAAGAGAACGTGAGTCAGAGCGACGCTCGCCGCGGCGAGCGCCCAGCTATCTGGAGCCAGCGGGCGATAGATAAGCGGCGTTTTCCCCGCCATCCCCGGCAGCAGGTTGGTTTCAATGGCTTGTTGCATCACGGTATTCAGTAAACCGTTAAAGCTATCCGGCTGGTGGGCAAGCATGATCGCCGCCGGATCGTGGGTCTGGATCTGATGTGAAATAGCCAATCCTAAGGCGTCGCCGGCCCGATGCAGGATCTGGATGGCGGCGGTGTGGCCCTTACGCGCCATGGCCTCCAGTTCATCCAGGTGGTCGGTGTCGATACCAGCCATGCGCGCCTGTTCAAAGATGGCGGTGAGAGACGCGATGGTGTCGAGACAGCCACGCTTCCCGCAGCGACAAGGCGTGCCCGCCGGCACGATGGTGCAGTGGGCTATTTCGCCTGCGCCGCCGTGGGCGCCGCGCCAGATTCGGTTATAGATAACCGCCGCGCTGCCGATGCCGCTGCCGTGCGATATCACCACTGCGCTCTCCAGCTTGCGTAGATGGCCAAACGTTTTCTCCCAGTTCGCCAGCGCCCGGGTGTCGTTTTCAATAAATACCGGGATCCCGCCGGTCGCGCGGCTTAACAGTTCAGCCAGCGGCACCTGATGCCAGCCGAGCAACGCCGACTGTACGCAGACCGATTGCGCGGCGTCGACAAAGGCAGACAGGGCAAAACCGATGCCGACCAGCCGTTGGCGCTCAATGAGCGTATCGTTTAACAAACTGCGGATTTCACCCGCCAGTTGCTGGATTACGTCGGGAATTTCAAGCTGCGGCGTGAGCAGGCGTTCGGCGATTTTCTCACCGCTGGCATTTATCAGTACCAACACCAACTGGTTATCAATCAGCGAGATGCCGATGGCGTAAGCGGCGTCCGGCGCCAGCGAAAGGGTGACGGAGGGGCGTCCCTGACCGCCGGAAGCGGCCATATCGCTCTCCTGTAGCAGACCATCAGCCAGCATCTCTTTTACCAGTGCGCCAATGGCCGCCTTACTCATACCCGTCAGGCGGGCGAGATCTGCGCGGCTGGCGCCTTCCTCGCTGCAGACCAGATGAATCAATTGTTGGTGGAGTTTGTTCAGCATAGTTACTCAGCCATAACGCTTTTTTCTGAACATAATCGCGGACTGGCGCTTTAGCAATCAGTTTATTTTCAAAAATAACTAAATCATCACATATAAGTTAAATTTATTACCTAATTAAGCGTTAATCATGGCTAATATCACATTTATGGGACTCTGTTTTGGGTAAAAAGAAAACCTAATCGCAACATAACAGCCACAACTGGCGACATAACAGACAGGTAGGGGTTAACGGATGAAGGCAATTATGAATAAATATCGACTTGCCATTCTGGCAGGCTTACTGGCAGCCGGCGGAGCGACGGCGCTGCAGGCGGCAACGCTGAACGTGATGCAAAACGAACCTCCGCGTAGCATGGATCCGGGCGACCAAACCGCGACCTTTACCGATACCGTATTAAAACCGATGTATGAAGGTCTGGTGGATTTGTCGCCGGATTTCAAAATCGCCCCGGCGCTGGCTACCGCCTGGAAGGTCAGCGATGACGGTAAAGTCTGGACTTTTACCCTGCGTAAAAACGTCACTTTCCATGACGGCTCGCCGTTCAATGCCGATGCGGTAGTCGCCAATATCGAACGACATATCGACCCGAAAGGCGGACTGGCAGCCAGTTCGCGGATGCGCAACGTGATCGCATCCGTGAAGAAGCTCGATGATGACAACGTCGAGATTACGCTGAAAAAGGTCTATCCCTCTTTCCTCAATCTGTTGACCGGCGGCTCGGCGAAGATGGTGAGCCCTGCGGCGGCGAAAGCTGGCACCATTGGCCGGAAAGCGGACGGTACCGGCCCATATATGCTGCAGGAGTATAAAACCGGTGAATACGTGCTGGAGAGGAAAAACCCGAAATACTGGGGCGAGAATCACGGCCCGGATGAGATTAAGTGGACCTGGAGCGCGGAGCCGTCGGTGATGAACATGGCGCTGCTTTCCGGTCAGGTCGATGTGATTAACCCAGTACCGCCGCAGTTTGGTCTGCAGTTGAAAAGCAACCCGCAGGTGAAGCTGGAGCAGGGGCAGGGTGCATCCGTATTCTGGGTGGCGCTCAACGTTGAGCAAAAACCGCTAAATGATGTCCGCGTGCGTCAGGCGCTGAACCTGGCGACCGACAAAGAAGCGCTGCTGAAGGCGGTGATGTTTGGGTTTGCTTCTGCCGCCAACTCGCCGCTGGCCCCGGTGAACGAAGGATATGATAAAACCCTCAACGACTATCCGTGGGATCTCAATAAAGCGAAAGCGCTATTAAAAGAGGCCGGTTACCCGCAGGGTTTTGAGATGAACATCGCCGTGCAGGGACCGGATGCGCGTACCGCGCAAATCCTGCAGGCGATGTGGGGCAAAGTTGGCGTGAAGCTCAATATCCAGCAGATGGAGAGCGGCGTCTGGAGCAAAGCGGCGTTTGCCCCGGCGGCGGAAAAGTTGGCCAACCGTACCGATGCGGTGCTGGCTTCCTGGTCTTCCGGGCTTAATGGATCTGATTTGCAGTTGCGCCCGCTTTACTATTCGCAGAGCGCCGCGCCGGCTGGGGCCAATCTCGGATTCTACCGCAACCCGCAGGTGGATGAACTGTTAGACAAAGCGGCGACCACCATGGATGACAACGCGCGTATCGCCGAATATGTGGCGGCGCAAAAGGCCATTATGCACGACGCGCCGCATGTGATGCTCTACTTCCAGGACGATCTGTACGCCACCCGCGCCACCATTAAAGGCGTGCGAATGGAACCGGGCGGCGAAATTATCGTTACCGAAGCGCAAAAACCATAACGCTAGGGCCAGCGTGGAGTTGTTATGAAAGCTTATGTGATTAAAAAACTGCTTTCTTTGCCGCTGATCCTACTGGGGGCATCGCTGATTGTCTTTATGGCGATCAGAATGCTCCCCGGTGACCCGGCCCGCCTGATGGCCGGGCCGCAGGCCACCCAGGATGATGTCAGCCGTATGCATACGCGCCTCGGTCTGGACGATCCGCTGGCGGTGCAGTATGGCCATTTCGTTAGCGGAATGCTGAAGGGTGATTTTGGCACTTCGTTGAAGTCCGGCCAGCCGGTCTCCGCCGAAATGAGCGAGCGGGTTCCTTATACTTTAGGCCTGGCATTGCTGGCGTGGATGATGGCGGTGATCCTCGGCATTCCAATGGGAATGTGCGCGGCGATTTACCGCAATCATGTGGCCGACCATGTGCTGATGCTGGTGGCGATTGCCGGCGCGTCGATAGCCAATTTCTGGCTAGCGCTGATCGCCATGGATACCTTTTCCGTGAAGCTGGGTTGGCTGCCGCTACTGGGCGCCGAAGGCTGGAAAAGCTATATCCTGCCGTCGGTTTGCCTGGGGATTTTCCCGATGGCGGTGATGTCGCGGATGACCCGCTCCAGTATGGTTGACGTATTAGGAGAGGATTACATCCGCACCGCGCGGGCCAAAGGGCTGGCGCCGTTTCAGGTCTATTTCAAGCATGCGCTGCGCAATGCGCTGATCCCCATCGTGACGATTATCGCACTGAACTTCGGTAGCCTGATCGGCGGCGCGGTGGTGACCGAGTCGGTATTTAACTGGCCTGGGATAGGCCGCTATCTGGTGGATTCGGTACGCTATCGCGATTACCCCGTCATCCAGGGAGTGACGATGATTACGGTGGCAAGCGTGGTGGTGATGAACCTGGTTGGCGAGATGATCATCGCCAGAATCAATCCGAAAATAAGGTTTGACTGATATGTCGGAAATTTCACTCGCCAAATCGCGCAGCGGCGTTCTCAGCGGCCTGCGTTGGGGGATGGAGCATCCCTCGCTGACCCTCGGCGGCATCATCGTCGCCTTAATCCTGGTATGTGCGCTCTTCGCGCCGTGGTTAAGCCACTACGATCCCTATGCGCAGGACCTGCTGAATATTCTCTCCGCGCCGTCGGCCGACCACTGGCTGGGCACCGATGACTATGGCCGCGATATCTTTTCCCGCACCATTTACGGCGCCAGGATCTCGCTGATTGAAGTGGTGGTCAGCGTGGCGCTGTCGCTACTGATGGGGCTACCTCTGGGCATTATCGCCGCCCTGTGCGGTAAAAGTGTCGACCACCTGATTATGTGGGTGATGGATGTCATTTTCGCTTTTCCCGGCATCGTGCTGGCTATCCTGCTGGTCAGCGTCCTCGGCGCAGGGTTGATGAATATGCTGTTGGCGATCGCTATCTTCTCGGTGCCGGTTTACGCGCGTCTCAGCCGTAACCTTACCTTGGGCATCAAGAATATGGAGTACATGGAAGCGGCGCGGGCGCTGGGGATTGGCTACCGCCGACAGATAATTCACTACATTCTGCGTAATACCCTGGGGCCGATTACCGTGCAGGCGACATTGACCGGCGGCTCGGTGATCCTCGCCGCGGCTTCGCTCTCCTTCCTCGGCATGGGCGTGCAACCGCCGATGCCGGAGTGGGGGACAATGATGAGCGACGGGCGTAACTTCCTTGGCATCAGCCTGGGAATTTCGCTATGGCCGGGACTGGCTATTGTCTTTTCGGTATTGGGCTTCAACCTGTTGGGAGATGGCCTGCGTGATTTAATGGATTCGCGCCTATGAGTAACAGCGTGCTGTGTCTGGATATTGGCGGCTCCTTTATTAAAAGCGCGGTTTCTCCAGCGCCGGGGAAACTGGTTATGCCGCGCCAGCGGGCGATGCCGCTAAGCTCCTGGCCCGACTTCGTTTGCGCCGTGCAGGAGATTATCGCGCAATATGGCGATGCGATTAGTGAACAGAGTCCACTGGCGCTCTCCTGCGCCGGAGTGGTGGATGTCGCCAATGACCGTATTCTGTCGAGCAACATTCCGCCGTTCGCCGGTATTGATATTACCCAATCGCTGCAGGCTGAGCTTGGGCGTCCGGTGACGATGGCCAACGATGCGGACTGTTTTACCTTAGCCGAGGCGCGTTTCGGCGCGGCAAAAGATCTGCCGGTGGTGTTGGGCGTGATCCTCGGCAGCGGGATCGGCGGGGGGATTGCCATCAACGGTAACATTCTCTACGGCAATCAGGGAATCGGCGCCGAGTGGGGGCACGGACCCATTACGCGCACTCATCTGCGGGGAATTGAGTTGCCTCGGCTGGCCTGCGGCTGCGGACAGCAGGGCTGCCTCGATACGCTCGGCGGGGCAAAAGGGATGCAGCGGCTGCATCAACTGCTCAACGGCCAGGCGCTGAGCAGCGTGGAGATCGTAACGCGAGGCATGGCGGGGGAAGAGACTGCGGCGTTCACCCTTGAAGTATGGCTTGATTTGGTGAGCGAACCGTTGGCCCATACGGTGAACATTCTCGGGCCGCATAAAATCGTCGCTGGCGGCGGGCTGGCGGGTGAAACGGCGTTGCTGGCGCGCCTTGATACAGCGTTGCGGGCAAAGATTCTGCTGAAGAGCGCTGAGCCACTACTGGTCGCCGGGCAATTTAGTCGCGAAGGGGGATTACTGGGGGCATCGGTGCTGGGCTGGGAAAAATTTTAACCAGAAATGTGGCAGATCTGACGGAAGCTTCTAGGATTAGAGCCTATCCCAGTAGGCGTAATTGGCGCAGCCAGTTTGAACACGGACAGCGCGCAGAAACCGGAGCGTACACGTAGTACGTGAGGATTTCGAGCACTGCCCTGGTTCAAAATGGCAAGTAAAATAGCCCTAATGGGATAGGCTCTTAATCTGCTTATAACAATGGAGTAATAACCATGTGCACCAATTTACACGATAACGCCCGCCGCTATGCGGAAGAGAAAAAATGAACGCTTCCTGCTAATCCTGCCCTGCGCCCGCCCAGACGATGGCAAGGGTTAATACTGTGGATTAGCCGACGACTGATACGAACTAATAAGAACCCGCCAATGGCGGGTTCTCCCTTTCTGATGGCCTGAACAACTTACTTGAGCATTTTGTTATAGACGTAAAAATCCGTATCACGTACGAAGCCGCTACGCTCGTATAACGCCTGCGCTTTAGTATTATCGGTTGCCGTGCTGAGCATAATAAATGCTGAATCACTCTCTTTTGCCAGCTGTTCGGCACGGGCAATCAACTGCTGCGCTACGCCGTGCTGGCGGGCAGACTCATCAACGTACAGATCGTAAAGCAGCCAGATGCGCTTCATTTCCAGCGAGCAGAACAGGGGATAGAGCTGGGTAAAGCCCACCGCTTTGCCGTCCACTTCTGCGAAGAAAATGACCGACTCATTCAGTTGCAGGCGCTTAAGGATGAACTCCCGCGCCTGAACGAGATTTTCTTCGACCTGATAGAAACGACGATAGGCGAGATACAGCGGCAGGACGGTATCGACATCCTGGGGCTGGGCTTGATAAATATTCATACTAAAACCTCATTACAATTACGGATGTAATTGTAATACAAATATGATCAGCTGTCGCCAAACGCGCTATGCTGCGTATTTGTTAGGCGATTGCGACGATTGCGGGAGGCGAAATTCAGCCGAATAGCGTACCTTATGGATTATTCACGCTTTTTACAGGCATGCATTAATGGAGGTTCAGTGGACGCGATTAAGGGCTCGGAGCTGAAAGTGCCGGACGCCATCTTTGCATGGGTGCTCGACGGGCAGGGCGGCGTAAAGCCGCTGGCTGATAACGATAATATCGATAAGAGCAATCCCTGCTGGCTACATCTCAATTATACCCATACCGACAGCGCCGACTGGTTAGCCGCCACGCCGCTGTTGCCGAATAACGTTCGTGATGCGCTGGCCGGGGAAAGCACTCGTCCGCGGGTGACGCGCATCGGCGATGGCGCGCTGATTACCTTGCGTTGTATCAACGGCAGCACCGATGAACGCCCCGATCAACTGGTGGCGATGCGTCTGTATATGGACGAGCGGCTGATTGTCTCTACCCGTCAGCGCAAGGTGCTGGCGCTGGATGACGTGCTGGGCGATCTGCAGGAGGGCAACGGGCCGACGGATTGCGGCAGCTGGCTGGTGGAAATCTGCGATGCGTTGACCGATCACGCCAGCGAGTTTATCGAACAGCTGCATGACCGGATTATCGACCTTGAAGATGACCTGCTCGACCAGCAGGTGCCGCCGCGCGGATTTCTGGCGCTGCTGCGTAAGCAGCTCATCGTGATGCGCCGCTATATGGCTCCCCAGCGCGATGTCTACGCCCGTCTTGCCAGTGAGCGCTTGCCATGGATGAGTGACGATCACCGTCGCCGGATGCAGGATATTGCCGACCGCCTTGGCCGCGGCCTTGATGAGATTGACAGCTGTATTGCCCGTACGGCAATCATGAGCGATGAAATCGCGCAGATTATGCAGGAGTCGCTGTCGCGACGGACTTACACGATGTCGTTGATGGCGATGGTTTTTTTGCCCAGCACCTTCCTGACCGGGCTGTTTGGCGTCAACCTTGGCGGTATCCCGGGTAACAGCTGGCATCTTGGTTTTTCGATATTTTGCGTAATGTTAGTCGTTCTAATCGGTGGTGTTACCTGGTGGTTACATCGTAGTAAATGGTTGTAAGAAATTGTCTTTTCAGGCGATTTTGCCGCTGAAACCCCGGCAATATTTGAGCGAAATCAATAAACCATCTACCCATTCAGGGCAATATCTCTCTCGCAGGTGAATGCAACGTCAAGCGATGGGCGTTGCGCTCCATATTGTCTTACTTCCTTTTTTGAATTACTGCATAGCACAATTGATTCGTACGACGCCGACTTCATTGAGTCGGCTTTTTTTTGCCCTCTGCCAGCTAACTTCTACGCTTAAAGAATAGTCCTGTAAAGAGAGGGGATAAACTATGCGTAACCTGGCGCTTTCCTTGCAGTCGATACCCATCGGCCCTGAGCCCAACGACCCGGTGCCCGTACCCGATCCGCGGCCCCGTCCGCACCCGCTTCCCGACCCGCCTCCGGACGATGATCCGATTAAATTGTCGCATCAAGAGCGGAGATCTGCGAGGATACGCGCCTGCAGATTGTCCGCCCTTTAATGCGAGAAAACATTGTGACCGCTTTTTCAACACTGAACCTTTTGCCCGAAGCTCAACTGAACAACCTTAACGAACTGGGATACCACGCGATGACGCCGGTGCAGGCCGCCGCATTGCCGGCTATCCTGGCCGGGAAGGATGTGCGCGTACAGGCGAAAACTGGCAGCGGTAAAACGGCGGCCTTTGGTCTGGGATTGCTACAGCACGTTGACGCCGGTCTGTTCCAGACCCAATCACTGGTGCTGTGCCCGACCCGCGAACTGGCGGATCAGGTCGCTGGCGAACTGCGTCGCCTGGCGCGCTTTTTGCCAAATATTAAAGTATTAACCCTCTGCGGCGGCCAGCCTTTCGGCGCCCAGCGCGATTCCTTACAGCACGCGCCGCATATTATTGTCGCCACGCCTGGCCGCCTGCTTGACCACCTGCAGAAGGGGACCGTATCGCTGGATGCGCTGCAGACGCTGGTTATGGATGAAGCCGATCGTATGCTCGATATGGGCTTCAGCGATGCTATTGATGAAGTGATTCGTTATGCGCCAGCTTCGCGCCAGACATTACTGTTCTCCGCGACCTGGCCGGAAGCTATCGCCGCCATCAGCGGCCGGGTGCAGCGGGATCCGCAGACGATTGAAATCGATAGCGTTGATGCGCTGCCGTCTATTGAACAGCAGTTCTTCGACGTTTCGCAAAGCGGTAAAATCAAGCTGCTGCAAAAATTGCTCAGCCAGCATCAGCCGGCTTCCTGCGTGGTATTTTGTAATACTAAGCGCGACTGTCAGGCGGTATGCGATGCGTTGAATGCTGCCGGCCAGAGCGCGCTGTCGCTGCATGGCGACCTGGAGCAGCGTGACCGCGATCAGACGTTGGTGCGTTTTGCCAACGGTAGCGCGCGCGTACTGGTGGCGACCGACGTTGCGGCGCGCGGCCTGGATATCAAATCGCTGGAGCTGGTGGTTAACTTTGAACTGGCGTGGGATCCTGAAGTTCACGTTCACCGTATCGGGCGAACCGCTCGCGCAGGTGAAAGCGGCCTGGCGATTAGTTTCTGCGCGCCGGAAGAGGCGCAGCGCGCTAACATTCTTGCTGAAATGCTGCAGATCAAACTCAACTGGGTTAACGCGCCGGCGGGTAATAATATTGCGCCGCTGCAGGCGGAGATGGCGACCCTGTGTATTGATGGCGGTAAGAAGGCGAAAATGCGTCCGGGCGATGTGCTGGGGGCGTTAACTGGCGATATGGGGTTTGATGGCGCCGATATCGGTAAGATCAACGTTCATCCCGCGCATGTTTATGTCGCTATTCGTCAGGGCGTGGCGCAAAAGGCCTATAAGCAGCTGCAAAACGGCAAGATCAAAGGCAAGTCCTGCCGCGTACGTTTGCTGAAGTAAGGGCGGCAAGTGACGGTCTCCGGCGGTTGCCGGAGACGCGTTGCGTATTATTTTACTTCAACCACATTCAGACGCAGTTCATCTAACTGAGCGTCTTCTTCTTCCGGCTGCCAGCCCGCAGGCTGCAGCGGAATCTCTTCGCGGTCAAAGGCCAGATCGCCGCCGTCAACTACCGCAGAACCGTGTGTGATGGATTTAAAATCAAACAGATTGACGTCGCTCAGGTGCGACGGCACCACGTTCTGCATTGCGCTAAACATGGTTTCGATACGGCCAGGATAGCGTTTATCCCAATCGCGCAGCATATCGGCGATCACCTGACGCTGCAGGTTAGGCTGGGAGCCGCACAGATTACAAGGAATAATCGGGAAGCCTTTGGCCTGCGAGAAGCGTTCGATATCTTTTTCGCGACAGTAGGCCAGCGGGCGGATAACGATATGTTTGCCGTCATCGCTCATCAGTTTCGGCGGCATACCTTTCATTTTGCCGCCGTAGAACATGTTGAGGAACAGCGTCTGCAGAATATCGTCGCGGTGGTGGCCGAGCGCGATTTTGGTTGCGCCCAGTTCGGTCGCCGTACGGTAGAGAATGCCGCGACGCAGACGAGAACACAGTGAGCAAGTGGTTTTGCCTTCCGGGATTTTCTCTTTAACGATGCCGTAAGTGTTCTCTTCGACGATCTTGTACTCAACGCCCAGCTGTTCCAGATAGGCCGGCAGAATGTGTTCCGGGAAGCCCGGCTGTTTTTGATCGAGGTTAACGGCCACCAGCGAGAAAGAAATAGGCGCGCTTTTCTGCAGACTGCGCAGAATTTCCAGCATGGTATAGCTGTCTTTGCCGCCGGAAAGACAGACCATAATGCGGTCGCCATCTTCAATCATGTTGAAGTCGGCGATCGCCTCACCGACATTGCGGCGCAGACGTTTCTGCAGTTTGTCGATATTGTATTTTTCTTTCTTTGTAACTTGCTGATTATCTTGCATTATTAACGTTCTCTGAAACTAAAAGGGGCATATAGAGGGCAAAATGATTTAAAGCCCAAGCCGGGATTTCAGCATTGAAACCTGGTCGCCGTTCATCTCTTCAATCCATGTACTGTAAACTTCGTACACCATCTGCGTGTTTTCATGCCCCATCTGATTGGCTATAAAAGACGGGTTAGCGCCAGCCGACAGGAGCCAGCAAGCGAAAGTATGCCGCGTATGGTACGGATTCTTGCGGCGAATACCAGCGCGTTTTACTGCAGACTGACAACGGCTTCCTGGACTGTTGTTTGAGTAGTACGGTTTTTGCTCGCCATTATGAACTGCCCGCAATTAAGCGGGCTCGCGTGGAATCAGGCGACTTTCTTATCAGCTTTGCTGGCGATAAATTTGGAGACGGGAACAATGCGGCTAAATTCTTCCTGCGCGCGGGTGTCATTTTCAACCTCCCACAAATCCACCGCCGCCTGAAGGTTAAGCCAGAAATCAACGGTGGTATCGAAGGCTTTAGACAAGCGAAATGCCATATCAGTAGTGAGTTTGCGGTTGTTGTTAACTAATGCACTTACACTATTACGATGCACATGTATCATTTCCGCAAGTTGGTTGATTTTCAAATCTAGCGGCTCCAGGTATTCATACAGCAGGATGTCACCTACGGTAGTTGGTTTTCTGGTTGCCTGTTTCATAGTATTCCCTTGAGGTTTTTGAGTTTCAAAAGGAGCCAGCTGCAACTGGCATCCTTATTTAGTACTTGTGAGGATCCAGGTAAAGGTCTTCCGCTTTACCATCCACCCACTTAAATATTAAGCGGTACTGCTGGTTAATTCTGATTGACGAATAACCTTCCAATTTGCCGTTTAGCTCTTCATATCTATTGCCAGGTGGCGATCGTAAATCCAGATAGGTAGTGGCAGCATTGATGATATCGAGCTTGCGGGCTAGCGTGGTATGTATGTCTGGAGGAACTTTTTTATGTGGCGCCGAGTGTAAAAAAAATTCTTCCAACCATACATCACGGAAGCTACCTATGTGATTCTGCATTCCATTTAAGCCTCCCTGATCCTTTATGTGGATATTGTAATGCACTCACGCACAGTGCGCAAGTGCGTTTTAATCTTCTTCAGATTACAGGTTGAAAAGCAGATCACTTATTGTGAGGGTGCGTTTGCTGGTGGGGTTGTAGGTATTCCTGCAAAAGAACCATGCACCTCCGACATACTGAATATGTCACTCGAGAGGTAGAATGCGTAAAGCCCGCCGGGAGGCGGGCTTGCGATTACCTGACGACCAGCACCGAGCACTCGGCATGGCGCACCACCGCCGCGGCGTTAGAGCCGAGCAGATAAGTGGTGATGTCCGGGCGATGCGAAGCGATAATGACCAGGTCGGCGGGCAGCGATTTAGCCAGCGCCAGAATCTTATCTTTTGGCGAGCCCTCGGCAACATGGAAATGCATTCTGTCTTCCGGAATGGCGAAGCCTTTTGCCAGCTCACGCAACTGTGCTTCCGATTCGGCTCGCAGTTCATCCATAGCCGGTAGTTCAGCGGTATAGGCCATACCCAGAGAGGCGTAGTAGGGTAGCGAAGGGATAACGGTGAGGAAATGCACCTGCGCGTCATCGACGCGTGCTTCGGATTCAACGTGGCGGATCACACGTTGAGTAAATTCTTTATCAGAAATATCGATGGGTACCAGAATCATTCTACTCATAAAACCTCCTGTTTTAATAACCACCAAAACAGTATGCCATCAGGATTGAGGTTCTACTACAGCGTGAATCACAAATTGGTACGACAACTGGCAATTTATTGTTGGTTTAAGTGAAGCGCCCGCCGTGAACGGCGGGCGCAAGCATTAGAACTGATATACCAGACCCAGTGCTACGATATTGTCGGTAGAAATACCGTTGTCTTTATAGAAGTCGTCATTGCCGTCGAGCAGGTTGATTTTGTAATCAACGTAGGTAGACATATTACGGTTGAAGTAATAGGTCGCGCCGACATCCATATATTTAACCAGATCTTGATCGGCATACTGACCTTTGTAAACAAGATCTTTACCTTTGGATTGCAGGTAGGAAATTGCCGGACGCAGGCCGAAATCGAACTGATACTGTGCGGTTACTTCAAAGTTCTGCGTTTTATTAGCAATGGTGCCGTTCTGATTGCCGTACGGCGTCATGTTACGGGTTTCTGAATACATGGTCGCCAGATAGATGTTGTTCGCATCATATTTCACGCCTGCGGTCCAGGCATCGGCTTTATCGCCGCCCGCGGTAGACTGATGGGTCTGTTCGTTGGTGCGGTCAGAAGAACTGTAGGCCGCGCCGAGGCTGACGCCCATACCTAAATCATAGGTAGAGGAGATACCGAAACCGTCGCCGTTGGAGTTTTTCACGCTGCGGCCATCGCCGTTAGCGGTTCCTTCCTGGCTGGCGGAAGAATTAAATTCATGGCTGGCTTGGTTTTCGTTTTTACCCTGATACTGGAGCGCGAAGTTCAGGCCGTTAACCAGGCCGAAGAAATCGCTATTACGGTAAGTTGCGACACCGTTGGCGCGGCCGGTCATAAAGTTGTCGGACTGGGTATAAGAGTCGCCGCCGAACTCTGGCAGCATATCGGTCCAGGCTTCTACGTCGTACAGGACGCCGTAGTTACGGCCATAGTCGAATGAACCGTAGTCACCCGCTTTGATCCCGGCGAACGCCAGACGAGTCCACGCCTGATCGCCAGAGCTTTCGGTGTTGTTAGCCTGAACGTTGTATTCCCACTGACCATAGCCGGTGAGCATATCGTTAATTTGCGTTTCACCTTTAAAGCCGAAGCGCAGGTAGGTCTGATCGCCGTCTTTACTGGAGTCGCTGGAGAAATAATGTAAACCGTCTACCTTGCCGTAGAGATCTAATTTGTTGCCATCTTTATTATAAATTTCTGCCGCGTGAGCAGCGCCGGCAGCCAATAATGCCGGGATAACCAATGCCAGTACTTTTCTTTTCATTTGGATATTCCTTTAACTTTTTTTGTTTTAACTTCCTGGGTGGAAGTACGGCCATGCTAAAGGAGCGCATTCTGATATGATAAGTATCAATTGTTACAATATAAGTAAATTCTAAAGCAAATAAATATACAGTAATGATAATTTCCAGCGTGAATGTTTGATCTTGATATATATAAAATAAAAATTATACAATATAGGTTGAATATCGTATTCTGCCTGCGTTATATGCCTTTATTGTCATTGAGAATTTATATTATTGCCGTCTCATTCATATTGAATGATTAATTTGTCGGAAAATGACAAGCCCGAATAGATTTACTATTCGGGCTTTTTTTATAGCGCCAGATTTCCGTCAGCCGGTTTAGCTTTCGGTTGTCGGTTTCTCCGCTTTACCTGCCAACTGGGCCAGGAAGTCATAGCGTTTTTGTAGATCGGCGGCCGCGTCTTTCCACAACTGCTCGGCCACTTCCGGCTGCTGGGCGTTAAGGCGGCGGAAGCGTTGCTCGTTAAGCAGCGTCTCAGCCAGCGCGTCTGATGGCGGGCGTGAGTCCAGCGCCAACGGCAGCTTGCCTTCATCGGCGCGGCGCGGGTCGAAGCGATACAGCGGCCAGAAGCCGGTGGCCGTTAGCTGACGCATCTGGTCGTGGCTTAGCGCCAGGTCGTAACCGTGCTCCTCGCACGGGCTATAGGCGATAATCAACGAAGGGCCCGGATAGGCTTCCGCTTCCTGAATGGCTTTCACCGTTTGGTTAAGCTGTGCGCCGAGCGAAATCTGCGCCACATAGACATGACCGTACATCATCATGCTCACGCCGAGATCTTTGCGTGCCTTACGTTTGCCGTGCTCGCCAAATTTGGTGACCGCGCCGAGCGGCGTCGCCTTCGATGCCTGCCCGCCGGTGTTGGAGTAACACTGGGTATCGAGTACCAGGATATTGACGTTTTCCGTCAGGCTCAGCACGTGGTCAAGGCCGCCAAAGCCAATATCATAAGCCCAGCCATCACCGCCGATAAGCCAGACCGACTTCTCGACTAACGCATCCGCATCGGTGAGCAGTTCTTCGGCCCCGGCGACGCCCGTCAGCGCCTGACGCAGCTCGGCTACCTGTTCGCGGCGCGCTTCCGGCGTCGCTTGCGCATGTAGCGCGGTATTTAGTTCAGCCGGGAGTTTATCGGCAAATTCGCTCAACAACCGCATCACACGCTGGCGGTGTTGGTCGACGGTTAAGCGGAAGCCCAGGCCGAATTCAGCGTTATCTTCAAACAACGAGTTGGCCCACGCCGGACCACGACCGTTAGCATCAGTGGTATAAGGCGTTGAGGGGAGGTTGCCGCCGTAAATGGACGAACAACCGGTGGCGTTGGCAATCAACATCCGATCGCCATACAGCTGGGTCAACAGTTTGATATACGGCGTTTCGCCGCAGCCCGAGCAGGCGCCGGAGTATTCAAACAGCGGACTAATCAGCTGCGAGGTACGAATATCAATGCGCTCAAGTTTCGTGCGATCGATTTCCGGCAGGTTGAGGAAGTAATCGTAATTGACTTTCTCTTCTTCAACGTGCTCAAGGCGCGACATCATATTGATGGCCTTGATGTCCGGATTCTGGCGATCTTTCGCCGGACACACTTCAACGCACAGGTTGCAGCCGGTGCAATCTTCCGGCGCGACCTGCAGAACGTATTTCTGCCCGCGCATATCGCGGGATTTCACATCCAGCGAGTGCAGGCTGGATGGCGCGTTTTCCATTTCTTGCGGAGCGACCACTTTGGCGCGGATCGCCGAATGCGGACAGGCGGCGACGCAGTGGTTGCACTGGGTACACAGCTCTTCCTTCCAGATTGGGATCTCTTCGGCAATGTTGCGTTTTTCCCAACGGGTGGTGCCCATGGGCCAGGTACCATCTGGCGGCAGCGCGGAGACCGGCAGCGCATCGCCAAGACCGGCAAGCATCGCTGCGGTGACGGTTTTGACAAAGTCCGGCGCGGCATCGGAGACCACTGGCGGGCGGTTGGGGCTACTGGCGTTAACCGGCTGCAGCGGCACTTCCGCCAGCGATTCGCGGGCCAGCGCCAGCGCCTGCCAGTTGCGTTCCACCAGCTCCTGGCCTTTGCTACTGTAGCTTTTAGCAATCGCGCCCTGTAGCTCGGCCAGCGCGCTGTCGCCCGGCAGGATTTGGGTTAAATGGAAAAAAGCCATCTGCATAACGGTGTTGATGCGCGCGCCAAGGCTGCACTCGCGGGCGATTTTCGCCGCGTTGACCACATAAAAACGTGCTTGCTTTTGATTCAGCGCGGCCTGTACTTCCTGTGGCAGGCGCGACCATACCTCATCAGCGCTGTAGGGCGTATTGAGCAAGAAAATGCCGCCGGGCTTCAACCGTTCGACCATCTGATATTTGTCGATAAATTGCAGCTGGTGGCAGCCGACGAAATCGGCCTGCGAGATAAGGTACGACGAACGGATCGGTTTTTCACTGACGCGTAGATGCGAGACGGTCAGGCCGCCGGCCTTCTTCGAGTCATAGACAAAATAGCCCTGTGAGAACCACGGCGTGGAATTGCCAATAATCTTGATATTGTTTTTGGTCGCTGAGACGCTACCGTCGCTGCCGAGGCCGTAAAACAGCGCTTCCAGCTTCGCTTCCGCCGGTAGCGTATTTTCCGCCAGCGGCAGCGAAAGGTTCGTCACATCATCGTAAATGCCAACGGTAAAGCGGGGTTTTGGCTGTGCGGCCTGTAATTCATTAAAGATAGCCAGCACGCATTCCGGGCCAAACTCTTTGGAGGAGAGGCCATAGCGGCCGCCAATAGTACGCGGTAGCGTTTCGCGCTCGCCGCGGTTGAAGGCTTCCGCCAGCGCGGTCATCACGTCGAGGTACAGCGGTTCGGCAAGCGCGCCGGGTTCTTTGGTGCGATCCAGTACGGCAACCGCGCGGGCGCTCTCCGGCAAGGCCTGCAGTAGATGCGCGGCGGAGAACGGCCGATAGAGGCGAACTTTCAGCACGCCGACTTTTTCCCCACGGCTCAGCAGTTCATCAACAACCTCTTCACAGGTACCGATAGCGGACCCCATGATGACAATAACCCGTTCCGCCTGCGGGTGGCCGTAAAATTCGAACGGTTTGTACTGACGACCGGTTGCGGCGGCGAAATCATTCATCGCCGTTTCTACGTGCTCATATACCGCGTCGTACCAAGGGTTGGTTGCTTCACGGGACTGGAAATAAGTGTCCGGGTTGGCTGATGTACCGCGAATGACCGGATGCTCTGGATTAAGGGCGCGTTGGCGATGCTCGGCGATTTTATCCTGCGGCAGCAGGGAGCGAATGGTGTCATCCGCCAGCGGCGCGATTTTGTTGATTTCGTGCGAGGTGCGGAAACCATCGAAGAAATGAATAAACGGCACCCGGCTTTGCAGCGTGGCGATATGGGAAATCAGCGCGAAGTCCTGCGCTTCCTGGACGCTGCTGGCGCACAGCATCGCGCAGCCGGTCTGGCGCACGGCCATCACGTCGGAATGATCGCCGAAAATTGATAGTGCGTGAGTGGCGACGGTACGGGCGGCGACGTGCAGGACAAAGGGCATCAACTGGCCGGCCAGCTTGTATAGCGTTGGGATCATCAGCAGCAGGCCCTGCGATGACGTAAAGGAAGTGGAAAGGGCGCCGGTCTGCAGCGCGCCGTGCACGGCGCCGATAGCCCCGGCTTCCGACTGCATTTCGACCACGCGGGGGACGTCGCCCCAGACGTTTTTCAGCCCATCGCCAGACCAGGCGTCAGCCTGCTCCGCCATCGTTGAACTGGGCGTAATCGGGTAGATGGCGATAACTTCACTCGTGCGAAACGCGACTGAAGCGACCGCGCCATTACCGTCAATCGTAATCATAAGAAGACACCCTTACATTGCGCAAAAAGAAGGGACTCGTGAAACGGCGACGAGTCCTGTTGTTATTTCCATATTTTAGCAAACGCCCGCCGCGACCATTTTCGCATTTGTGTCCTTGGGAATGTCCTTATCTATGTTTGGATCAATTTTTTGGCGGAAAAACAGAAAAGTGGCTGGCCAGAGGGCTCAAAAGGTAGTGACGGATACCGGCGATGCACCACTTAAATAAAGCAAAATATATTTTTAAATTTAATAGCTTTTAGCCAACCGGCAATCGCATGCTATTTATTTGCTGCGGTGAATTCCCCTCTGCGGCGGAGCGTTCAGTTCAGTCTCCTGTTGGCGAAAATTAGCACGCGAATTAGTTCGAACTGGCTAATTCACCGGGAGGCACCCGGCACCGCAACCACCATCCGCAAACTATGCTGCCCGGTCGCTGCAAGCGTGATTTTTTCGTCGGGAAAATATTTCGGGCTGGGATAAAAGCCGCGCGGAGGCTGCGCTTTGCCTGACGAGATCAAGCTTTAAGCGGAAAATTTGCTAGAAAATGTTAATGAGGCGCATAAATACGTATTTCGCCTCTCGACGGCAGGCGCTGCGCTGCCTATTATTCTTGAGTTTGTTTATTCTAAGATGTTTCTGAAAGGGGGAGAGAATGCGAGCTGCGTTTTTAGTGGGGTGCGCTGCGTTATTACTGTCGGCTTGTAGCAACGAGCCGGTGCAACAAGCCACTGCGGCACACGTACCGCCCGGCATGCGCGCGGCGATGAGCGACAGCGGCCAGGCGAATTGCGCGATGGTTGGCGGTTCATTATCCGTTGCCCGCCAGCTTGATGGCAGCGCTATTGGTATGTGCGCGCTACCGAATGGTAAACGCTGCAGCGAGCAGGCATTAGCGGGCGGAAGCTGCGGAAACTACTAGTACGCAAGGCGTATCGCTACATTAAATCGGCGAGTTTATACACCAGCGATTGGTCGGCGGTCGCCAGCGTGAGCTGATTCTCCGTCAGATCGACCTGCGCGCCATCGCGCAGCATTTTGCTGAGGGTATTATCCAGCGCGTTCCGCTGTGGATCCGCGCACAACTTACGCGTCATCGCCAGCTGTTCAACTTTTAGCTCGCCGTCTGACAGTTTGCCCTGGCCGCTGAAGCCGTTGCACATCGTGCCTGACACATACATTTTTTCGCCGAAGCTAATTTCCGGCGGCGGCGTCTGGCTTGCCGGTAGCGCCTGGCCGTTAACGCTGGTCAGCACAAAACGATGATGTTGTAGTTGTTCGGCGTTGGTAGAAACTTTGCTGTTGTACACGCAGCCCGATAGCAGCATGCCCGCCGCCAGCAGTGCAGCAAACTTATTCATTCGTACTCCAAAACATTTGTCATATCAATAAAACGAAAAACAGTGTAACTGTAATGCAGGCAGGATCTGTGGGGATTGTCTGAATGTGCCCCCCGCTAGCGGGGAGCACAAAAGGGGAAAGATACTTAGACCAGCGCGTTCGGGCAGGTTTCGCCTTTAGCAACCTGTTGCAGATTACCCAACGTTGTTTCGGAAATACCGATCAGCGCTTCAGCGGTCAGGAACGCCTGGTGACCGGTAAACAACACGTTGTGGCAGGCGGAGAGCCGGCGGAACACGTCATCCTGGATGACATCATTCGATTTATCTTCAAAGAACAGATCGCGTTCATTTTCATACACGTCCATTCCCAGCGCGCCGATTTTCTGATGTTTCAGCGCGTCGATAGCCGCTTGCGAATCGATAAGCGCGCCGCGGCTGGTATTAATGACCATCACGCCGTCTTTCATCTGATCGAATGCCGCCTGATTGAGCAGGTGATAGTTTTCGTTGGTAAGCGGGCAGTGCAGAGAGATGACGTCGGACTGCGCGTACAGCGTCGGCAGGTCGACATATTCAACGCCGAGATCCAGCGCCGCCGCGCTCGGATAGGGATCAAACGCCAGCAGGCGCATACCGAAACCTTTGAGGATCCGCAGCGTTGCGACGCCAATTTTGCCGGTGCCGATCACCCCTGCGGTTTTACCGTACATGGTGAAGCCGGTCAGCCCTTCCAGCGAGAAGTTGGCATCGCGGGTACGTTGATAGGCGCGGTGGATGCGACGGTTTAACGACATCATCATACCGATGGCGTGTTCAGCAACGGCTTCCGGCGAGTAGGCCGGAACGCGCACGACGCGCAGGCCCAGCTCTTTAGCCGCGTCAAGATCGACGTTGTTAAACCCGGCGCAGCGCAGCGCGATGTATTTCACGCCGTGGGCTTTCAGCTCTTCCAGCACCGGGCGGCTGCCGTCGTCGTTAACGAAGATACATACCGCTTCACAACCGTTGGCCGTTTTCGCGGTCTTTTCGGTCAGCAGGAAGTCAAAAAATTCCAGTTCAAAGCCGTATGCGTCGTTAACATGCTGCAGATACTTTTTATCGTACTGCTTGGTACTATAAACAGCGATTTTCATAAGGCTTTCCTCTAGTGATAATACCGTCACGGTAGCATAATTAAAATAATCTTACAAATATTAAAAATTAGTTTAATCATCAGGTTATGATATTAATTCTAGAGCATATCGCAGTCTTAAGAAATCTCTTTAAAAGACAATACGTTTCACCAAAAACTGAGGCTGAATGCCCCCGGCGCCAGCAGGATAAATGGCCAGAGTAAACCCGATGCCACATTGGCAATCTGGAAACGCCATAGCGATGTACCGCTGGCGCCGGTGACCAGCGGTAACGTTGCGCGCAGCGGCGACAGAAAGCGGCCAAAGAATACTGCCCAACCGCCGTGACGGCGCAGGAATAGCTGGCTGCGCAGTACTCGCTCGGCACTGAGCCAGCGCAGACGCGGCAGATGATGCTGATAGCGACGGCCAATTTGCCATGAGAGCCAGAATCCGCCGATTGCGCCCAGGCTGGCGCTTAGCCACATTAGCAGGAAATGACCGATGCTGGTTGACGCCAGCGCCCCGAGCACCAGCAAACCGGAGGTGCCGGGGATCACAAAAGAGATGAGGGCGCAGGATTTACTGAACGTCAGTAGAAAAACAATCAGTAATACCAATGAATAGTGGCTCTGCGCGCGTTCGATCAGCGAGATAATGAGCTCCACGAAATAACGGCTCCTTATTACCTGTTTTTCCAAGTGTCGCAGGCACAATTTAAACGAAGACTAAATAGTTATTCAGCAGAAATGAGTGCGACTATCCTTAATCAGGACGTTAACTTTCACTCGCGGGTCGAACGTGCCACAATAGGCGCCTATCGGCTTATACTTAGAATCAGGATTTGACTGCCCATGAAGGGTAAATATAAAGCCGCTCTTGCGCTGTTATTAGCAGTTATTTTGCTGCCGCTGGCCCTGTTGGCCACATTAACGCATTGGGTTCCGACGCTGGCGGGTATCTGGCTGCCGGTCGGGACGCGTATCTCGCTTGGTGAAAGTCCGCGCCTGACGCGCTCCTCGCTGGTCATCCCCGATCTACGCTACCTGGTGGGCGATTGCGAAATTGCTCGCGTCAGCAACGCGCGCCTTACCCGTCCCAGCCGCTGGCGGCTACACCTGAGTGAACTGGATATCAATAGCGCCTGCCTGGCTAAGATCCCCGCCAGCGAGCCGCTCTCCGGCGCGCCGCGAACCCTCGCCGAGTGGCAATCGATGCTGCCGTATAGCTGGTTAACTATCGACAATCTGCGCCTGTCGCCGTGGGAAAAATGGCAAGGGAAACTGGTGATGTCGTTGACGCCTGGGCAGCAGGATATCGGCTATTCCGGCAAAGAGGTTACGCTACAGGCGAAACTGCGCGGCCAGACCTTAACGGTCAGCAATTTCAGCGCGCGGCTGGTGGAAGATCAGGCGCCGGTTAAGCTGGTCGGTGAATTCGAAATGCCGCTGGTGCCGGATGGCCTACCGGTCGATGGCCATCTGGTCAGCACCTTCGAATTCCCGCAAACGCCGGGTCTGGTGGATGCGGAACTGGAATGGCAGAAAAACCGCGGTCAGCTGCTGGTCACGCCGCGCGGCGAGGTTGAACCGATGCTCGACCTGCCGTGGGAGATAACCCCTGAACGTATCACCATCAGCGATGGGCGTTGGAACGCGGTGTATGCCGGCTATCCGCTTAGCGGGCGGGTTGCGCTATCGGTTGGCGACTGGCAGAAAGGCACCGAAGAGATGGAAATCAGCGGCCGGCTCAACGTGTTAACGCACGGCGAAGCGGGTAAGGGGAACGCCGTGTTGAATATCGGCCCAGGTAAGCTGAGTATGGACCACAGCGACATGCCGCTTAGCCTGACCGGCGAAGCCAAGCTCGACGATATGATTTTTTACGCCGTGCTGCCCGCTAAACTGAGCGGCCCGCTGATGACGCCAGAGCTGGCTTTTCATCCCGGAGCGCTGCTGCGCTCGCGCGGGCGGGTGATCGACTCGCTGAATATCGATGAGATCCGCCTGCCGTTGGCGGGGGTGAAAGTGACTCAGCAGGGAGTGGATGGCCGCCTGCAGGCGATACTGCGCGCCCATGAACAGGAAATGGGCGATTTTACCCTGCATCTGGATGGGCAGGCCGACAACTTTATGCCCGACCGCGGTCGCTGGTCGTGGCGTTATTGGGGCGATGGTCACTTTACGCCGATGCAGGCGCGCTGGGATGTGAAAGGCGCCGGTGAGTGGCGGGACAGCGCCATTATCCTTAACAGCCTGTCGACCGGGTTCGATAAGCTACAGTACGGCACCATGCTGGTCAGCACGCCGCGCCTGACTCTCGATAAACCCATTCACTGGCTGCGTAATGAGCAGCATCCGAAATTTAGCGGCGCGTTGTCGCTGGATGCCGGTAAAACCACCTTTAGCGGCGGCAGCGTGTTGCCGCCGTCAACGCTCAAATTTAATATTGATGGCCGCGATCCGACCTGGTTTCTGTTCAACGGCTCATTACACGCGGAGAAAATCGGCCCGATTCGTCTGACCGGGCGCTGGGACGGCGAACGCCTGCGTGGCCAGGCATGGTGGCCGAAACAGGCGCTAAGCGTATTCCAGCCGCTGATCCCGCCGGACTGGAAAATGACCCTGCGTGAAGGTGATATGTATGCGCAGGTAGCATTTTCCGCGGCCGCCGGGCAGGGCTTTGAGGCCGGTGGGCACGGGGTCTTAAAAGGCGGTAGCGCCTGGATGCCGGACAACCAGATCAACGGCGTCGACTTTGTTCTGCCGTTCCGCTTCAGCGGCGGGAGCTGGCAGCTCGGTACCCGCCGCCCGGTTTCGCTGCGCATTGGCGAAATCGTCAACCAGTTTACCGCCAAAAACCTGAGCGCCGATCTCCAGGGAACATGGCCCTGGAGCGAGCAGGATCCGCTGGAGTTGAGCAACGTCAATGTTGATATCCTTGGCGGCAAGCTGACCATGCAGCAGCTAAGGATGCCGCAGCACCAGCCGGCGCTGCTGCGTCTGCAGAATATATCCAGTAGTGAATTAATCAGCGCCATCAAGGTAAAACAATTTGCGGTCTCTGGCGCGTTTAACGGCGCGTTACCGCTATGGCTGAACAATGAGAAATGGATCATTAAAGACGGCTGGTTTAGCAACCCCGGCCCGATGACCATGCGTCTGGATAAAGACACCGCCGATGCGCTGGTGGCCGATAATGTCTCCGCGGGCGCGGCGATTAACTGGCTGCGCTATATGGAGGTCTCGAAATCCTGGACGCGTATCAACCTTGATAATCTTGGCAAGCTGACGATGAGCGCGGCGATTAGCGGCACCAGTCGAGTGGACGGAAAAAGCAGCACCGTGCATTTAAACTATACCCATGAAGAGAATATTTTCGATCTGTGGCGCAGTTTGCGCTTCGGCGATAATTTGCAGGCATGGCTTGAGCAGAATGCGAAACTGCCCGCCCCGCGCTGTACGGATACATGTAAGGAACCAAAATGATAAAACTGTTCGCCGCGGCGCTGGCGACCCTGCTGCTGGCAGGCTGTACGCCGCGTATTGAAATCGCCGCGTCCAAGGAGCCGATCACCATCAATATGAATGTCAAAATTGAGCATGAGATTCATATTAAGGTGGATAAGGATGTCGAAAATTTGCTGAAGTCGCGTAGCGATCTGTTCTGAGGCGATGATGAGAAAACGACTGCTGACTGCCACCCTGGCGTTAATGCTGTTGAGTAGCCCGGCGCTGGCGCTGACCTTGAATGAGGCGCGGGCGCAGGGGCGAGTAGGAGAAACGCTGAACGGCTATCTGGCGCCGCTGAAACAGGATGCGCAGACGTTGGCGTTAGTTAAACAGATTAATGCCGCGCGCAGCGAAAGTTATCAGCAACTGGCGGATGACAATAACCTGCCGGTGGATGAAGTAGCGAAAATGGCCGGGCAGAAGCTGGTCGCCCGGGCGCAGCCGGGGGAATATGTGCAGGGTATTAACGGCAAATGGCTGCGCAAATAGTTAACGATAGCGCTTGCGGTATTCGCCGGGCGACACGCCGAAGCGCTGCTTAAACGCCGTTGAAAAATGGCTATGGTCGCTAAATCCCCAACTGTAGCCAATTCCCGCCAGTTTCTCTTCATCGTGCGCGTTTTGTAACGCCCGGGCGCACAGGTCAAGACGCCGGTTTTTAATATACTGCGCGACCACCAGACCCTTATCGGCAAACAGGCGGTACAGGCTTCGTACCGACATGCCGGTTTCCCCGGCCAACCACTCCGGACGCAGCTGTTCCGACTGTATCGACTCATCAATCAACGCCATGATTTTTTGAAATTGCTTGTCGCGGCGCGTCGGCGGCGCTTCATGCTGCTGTAGCATCGGTCGCAGCAGACAGACGATGGCCTCCAGCGCCGCTTCGCCTTCACTTTCTGAGAGCGCCGGGCTGCGCATGCTTTCTTGCAGCAGCCGCTGGCTAAGTTGGACCATCGGCAGCGTTTTATTCAGCCGGGTGGCGATGCTGATGTCGCTGCCGTGCAGCTGGCTTTCCACGAGCTGGCGAGGCAGCAGCAGCGAAGCCTGTTTTGACGTGTGTTGCCAGAAGATAGAGCAGGGACGAGAAGCATCAATGAGCGTGATATCGCCGGCCTCGAGCACCACCTGGCGCTCGTCCTGCTCGATTGCCGCCTGGCCGTCGAGCTGAAAAACGGTATAGAACCAGGCGTCGTTGTCGCGTTTGATTTCATTACGGGTGCGGTAAAGATTGACGCCGCGGGCGGTGACGGTACTGACTTTGAGACTACCGGTATAGCTTGCATCAATCTCGCCATGGAATTCGTCGCCCAGCGGACGAGCGGCAAAATGGCCGCACACTTGATTAATCTTTGCTAACCAACGCTGATAGTCCTGCCCGCTTTCTACCGTCGCCATCGTCTGCACCCTGTAAAAATAATGTTTCTGTATTGTTGCATTTACGCCGTGAGTGGCAAGAGCGCAGCGCGGAGTATATGAAAGAACTATTACCTACGGCACATTTCGCCGCCTGCCAGGGTGCTTAATTGCGGGACCTGTCACAGCGGCAAAAATGATTGTCACAGAGAAAAAAGCGCAAATGGCTGACCCGTCCTAGACTGTGTGCACTATCCGCGAACAATAAGGAAGTCGCATGTCCACATCACAGGTCGCGCTGCTCGCCAGCGTACAGCAATTTCTCGACAGACAGCATGGCTTATATATTGATGGCAACCAGCAGGCGGCGCAGAGCGAAAAACGCTTAACCGTCTGGGACCCGGCCACCGGCCAGGCGATTGCCACTACGGCAGATGCTAATGCCGCCGACGTTGACCGCGCGGTGATGTCCGCCTGGCGCGCTTTTGTCGCCCGTAGCTGGGCCGGACGAACGCCGGCCGAGCGCGAACGGATCCTGTTGCGCTTCGCCGATCTGGTGGAACAACATGGTGAAGAGCTGGCGCAGCTCGAAACCCTTGAGCAGGGCAAGTCGATCAATATCTCGCGCGCGTTTGAAGTCGGGTGCACCCTCAACTGGATGCGCTATACCGCCGGACTGACCACTAAAATCAGCGGCCGTACGCTGGACGTTTCCATTCCGTTCCCGGAAGGCGCGCGCTATCAGGCGTGGACCCGTAAAGAGCCGGTTGGGGTGGTGGCGGGGATTGTTCCGTGGAACTTCCCCCTGATGATCGGCATGTGGAAGGTGATGCCGGCGCTGGCCTCCGGTTGTTCCATTGTGATTAAACCCTCCGAGACGACGCCGTTAACGTTGCTACGGGTAGCGGAGCTGGCAACGGAGGCCGGGATCCCGGACGGCGTCTTTAACGTCGTCACCGGTAGCGGCGCCGAGTGCGGGGCGGCCTTAACGACCCATCCGCAGGTGGCGAAAGTGAGCTTCACCGGTTCGACCGCCACCGGCAAACAGATTGCCCGCGCGGCGGCCGATCGCCTGACCCGCGTAACCCTTGAACTTGGCGGCAAAAACCCCGCCATCGTGCTGAAAGATGCCGATCCGCAGTGGGTGATTGAAGGGTTAATGACCGGAAGTTTCCTCAATCAGGGGCAGGTATGCGCCGCCAGTTCGCGGATCTATATCGAAGCGCCGCTGTTTGATAACCTGGTCGCTGGCTTTGAGCAGGCGGTTAAGTCGCTGCAGGTGGGGCCGGGAATGGTTGAAACGACGCAGATTAACCCGGTGGTGTCGCAGGCGCACTGCGCCAAAGTGGCCGCTTATCTGGATGAAGCGCGTCAACAAAACGCCGAGCTGATTAGCGGTAACGTTGGGCCGAATGGTAACGGTTTTTATATTGCGCCGACGCTGGTGATTAATCCGGATGCCGGGCTGCGCCTGAATCGCGAAGAGGTGTTTGGCCCGGTGGTGAACCTGGTGCGCGTCGCCGATGGCGAAGAGGCGCTACGCTTAGCCAACGACAGCGATTTCGGTCTTACCGCCAGCGTCTGGACCCGCGACCTGACTCAGGCGCTGAACTATACCGATCGCCTGCAGGCCGGTACGGTATGGGTTAACAGCCATACGCTGATTGATGCCAACCTGCCGTTCGGCGGAATGAAGCAGTCAGGTACCGGGCGCGATTTTGGCCCGGACTGGCTGGACGACTGGTGCGAAACCAAATCGGTGTGCGTGCGCTACTGATTTTTTGTCGGATGGCGCTGCCGCTTACCGGGGCTACAGCGCTGTGCGATTTGGTAGCCCGGAGAAGGTGCAATGCGCCTCTTCCCCCTGAGCGCTGATTTGCTATGATCGGCGCTCTTTTTTCTGATGTTGCCCCGCTATGTGGAATGATGCGCTTTGCTATCAGCAGTACGGCGCGCCGGAAACGGTGCTCGCGCTGCATCACCTGCCGTTACCGCCGCTGGCGCCCGGACTTGTTCGGGTACAAATGCGCTATGCCCCGGTCAACCCTTCCGATCTGATCCCCATTACCGGCGCTTACCGCCATCGTACGACGCTGCCATCGGTGGCGGGCTATGAAGGCGTTGGGGTGGTGATTGAAGACTCGACGAATGGGCGTCCACGACTGGGGCAGCGGGTCCTACCGCTACGCGGCGCCGGAACCTGGCAGCGTTATCTCGATATTGATCCGCGCTGGCTGGTGCCGGTCGCTGAAGACATCGATGACATCGTGGCCGCGCGCGGCTATATCAATCCGCTGACCGCGATGCTGATGCTCACGCGCTGGCAGGTAGCGGGAAAGCATGTGCTTTTGACCGCTGCTTCATCGTCCTGCGCCAGTTTGCTGGGACAGTGGGCGCTCGCCATGGGCGCGCGTTCGGTCAGCGGTATTATTCGCTCGCCGCAGCACATCCCGCGCTTGCAGCAATATGGCGTCTATCCGCTACTCGAAGGCGACAGGGCGCTGATTGAACAAGTCAGTCAGTACAGCGATCTGCTGTTTGACGCGGTGGGTGGTGAGCTGGCGAATTTTCTGCTGGCGGTACTGCCGGTGTCGTCAACGCTGGTCTCTTATGGCTTGTTATCCGGTAAACCGCTCATCCAGACGCGAGGCAGCGCATCGGTACGCAAATTTCATCTGCGGGAGGCCTTACCGACACTCAGCGTTGATGCGTGGCAGGCGGCGTTTGCCGGGATCTGGCGACAGCTGCCGACCACGGCGCAGCCCGCGGCGCAGGTGATAAAGCTGTGCGACTGGCGTGAGGCGATTGCCGCCGCAGGCCAGCCGGGAAGAGGCGGTAAAATCCTGCTCGATTTCACCGCGGGTTAAGATTACTTTTTCTTCTCGCCAAGGGTTGGGGTTTCGTCAAAGAAGTTCCACGGCTTGAGCAACGCATGCGCCCATTCGGTCGGCATGATCGGCCACTCTTCGGCGCGCGCGACGTGAGTGGTGCCGGTGGTAATCCACACGACGTCGTCGTGGTTTGTCAGCGACTCATCATCCTTCGCGTACTGCCCTAAGCCGGTATCCTGGGCGGAACGGTTGGGATATTTCCCTTCCGGATAACGCTCTGTCGGGTGGTAACGCGTCACCCACAGCTGTTTATCCATAAAGCTCAGACGATGATATATCCACTCGTCCGGGGCGAACTTGGCGCCAGTCGCCGCCGGGTGCGTGCCGCCGGCATAAGGGATAATCTGGTAAGAGACCGGGTTACCCATGCGGTTCTCTTTGCTGGTGTTGCTCAGCAGGCGGATGGTGCCAGGGTCGAATTTCTGCGCCGCTTTCTGCTCGCTATCGATTGTGTACTGATTCACCTGCATGGTGCTGGTGCGCGGGCCGCCGGCGGTGTTTGGCTTCACTTCAGGATCCATCGCCACCAGGGTGTTGTTCTCGCCGTCCACATCGAGGTCGAGGCGGAAGTTATAGATGTGCTGGTGAGTGGTGCCGACAATATTATGGTCGATCAGCGTCCCGTAGCGGGTATCCTCTTTGGCGCTGGGGTCGTGCATGGTCTTCGCCATCACGCCTTTCACCGCTTCAATGCCGGTGGCGCCGGCATCGATACCGATGGTGCCGTTGTCATGGAACACCCAGTCAAAGATATAATCATAGTTCCCGACGGTACTAATCCAGCGCACCACCAGTTCCCGGCGTTCGGTGCTGACGTTAGGTTTGCCCATTTCCAGATGCTTATATTCCGGCCCGGCATAGCGTTCGAATATGGCGACCGCGCCTGGAATAGTGGTCGGTTTGCCGGTGTAATCGGCGATAGTTTCGTCCAGCAGTACCGCATTTGACGGCGCATCTTTACCGCGAACAATCGGCGATGTTAGGGTGCCCATGCCGTAATCGCCGGAGTCCAGATAGGCTTTGAAATACCAGCCGACGTCAGGGTCGCCGTAGGGGACGATCATCCCGCCGAGGGAACCTTCATACATTACCTGGCGTTTTGTGCCGTTATCGTTGTAAGTCACCGTCGAGAGAATGGGCCCGACGCGCGAGTTCAGGCGCAGATGAAAATCCCAGTTCCGCCAGTGAATGGTATCGCCGGTGATCGTGTAGTTTTTGCCTTCCGGTTCGGTAATATCCAGCGGTTTCACCGCCGGGGCGTTGCGGTCGCGACCATCATAAGGACGGGGTTCCATTGGGACCGGGATCACCGGGCCTTCTTCAATTTTGATGATTTTCTTCGCTTCAAGGTCGACCACCGCCACCAGGTTTTCAATCGGGTGCGCCCAGTAGTTGCCGTCGCCGGTATCGAGATAACTGACGACCTTCAGCAGACGTGCATCCTGCTGCAGGCCATCTTTGCCATCAAAGTAGCCGACGGTGAGCGGGGTGGTGACCACTTTACTGGGATCGGTAATACCGTGCTTTTTCAGCACCTCAGCGAATTCGCTGCTGGCATTGATGATGTTCTGCACGCTGACGAAGTCATCGAGCAGCACCATCCCGTGGGCGCCTTTAATCGGCGTCCATGAGAGGATTTTTTTGTTCTGCAGATCGACGACGGCTTCAATGACATGTTTGCCATCGAGCATCACCACATCGGCGGTGCGCGGGGCATCAACGGGCGTTCCCTGCAGGGCAAAGGCCCATACCGCCGCTTTATCCGGCTCGTGCAGCGAAATCTCAGTGAAGCGGGTATTTGGCTGAAACTCCGGCGCGGCTTTAACAATGGTCACTGCGTCACTGATTTCCGCCGCCGAGAGCGAGTTTAACGGGTGAGGGCGCTTTTCGACCTGGAAGGTCTGATCGAGACCGGACTGGAACACATCGTTGATAAAGGTATCGGAGACCCAGGCTTTACCCTCCTTCATTACCACCGGCACCTGTAGATCAAGGGGTTTACCGTTGACGATCGCCGTTTTGGCGCCGGGCTTTACTTTGACGTAAGCGCCATCTTTTATCAGGGTAAACATTTGCGCATAGTCATCCCACTGCACATCGGCGCCGAATTCCTGCAGCGTTTTATCCAACGGCACCATGTGCGCTTCGCTACCGTGAGCGAAGACCGGTGATTGCCAGGCGCAAACCACCGCGACGGCCAGCGCCAGCGCGGTTTTACGGGGGGAAAACATCAATCCGTTTGCCATTGTGACCTCATCTTATTGTTGTGTTGGTGTTGCCGCTGCGAATGTCGGCTTTGTTACGCTTACCCTAGCAGTCTGCCGCCCGCGAACGTTTGTTTGCTTTTGCCAGCTTGTTTGTCAGTTTTGCCAGACGGACGTAAAAAATGCCTCCGTAGAGGCATTAAGCGCGTGGTACCTGCGTGTTGACTACGCCGGGAAGTCTCCCTGCTGGCGCGCCACCAGGGTAAGAATGGAATACAGCGCCACCGCCTGCTGATGCTGGTTGAAAATCTCGACTGCCCATTCCACCACGCCGGTGGCTTTTTCATCGGCGCTGCGCTGACGTTTAACCGTTTTCCGCTTACAGGTCAGACGAACCTGAATGGTGTCTCCCGGTTTGACCGGCTCAATAAAGCGCAGGTTTTCCATGCCGTAGTTGGCGATAACCGGCCCGACGCCGGCATCGACGAACAGCCCTGCCGCAGCGGAGATCAGGAAATAACCGTGGACCACCCGCTCGCCGAAAATCGACTCAGCGGCGGCGATTTTGTCCATGTGCGCGTAGAAATGATCGCCGCTCAGGCAGGCGAAATTAACGATATCCGCTTCGGTCAGCGTTCGGCGCGGGGTTAATAAGCTATCGCCAGGCTGGATCTCTTCGAAGTATTTACGGAACGGGTGAATGCGGTCTTCATTCACCTGAGCGCCGCGCACCCACTGCTGGCTTATGGTCGCCAGCATCGTTGGGCTGCCCTGAATCGCGGTACGCTGCATATAGTGTTTCACCGAACGCAGTCCGCCGAGCTCTTCTCCGCCGCCAGCACGGCCGGGGCCGCCGTGTACCAGCTGCGGCAGCGGCGAACCGTGACCGGTGGACTCCGCGGAGGATGCTTCGTTCAGAATCTGAATACGGCCATGCGCGCGCGCGGCGCCAAGGATAAACTCGCGCGCCAGCTCGCCGCTGGCGGTGACCAGCGTACCAGCCAGGCTACCGCCACCGGCGCGTGCCAGCGTGAGCGCATGCTGGCGGTCGCGATACGACATCAGCGTCGCCACCGGGCCAAAGGCTTCAATGGCGTGAACCGCTGGCGTTTCATCCGGCTGCGGGCAGTACAGCAGGGTCGGCGGGAAGAACGCGCCATCAGCATTAAGATCTGCCTGTCCGCCGAGCAGCGCTTCACAGCCGGCGGCAATCAGTTTATTGACGTTATCCTGCACATCCTGACGCTGTTCGCGATTAACCAGGGCCCCCATCTTAATGCCCTCCTGAGCAGGGTCACCGACGGTTACTTTATGCAGGCGGGAGATCAGTGCATCGCTAACCGCATTAATCTGAGCCAGTGGCACGATGATTCTGCGGATAGCGGTACATTTTTGCCCGGCTTTCGCCGTCATCTCGCGGACCACTTCCCGAATAAACAGCGCAAATTCCGGTTGCTCCGGCGTGACGTCTTCACCTAATACGCAGCAGTTGAGCGAATCTGCTTCCATGGTAAAGGGAATAGATTTGGCCACCAGGTTAGGGTGAGTCCGTAGCTGCTGGCCGGTGGCGGCTGAGCCGGTAAAGGTCACTACGTCCTGGCTATCGAGATGGTCGAGAAGATCGCCCGCGCCGCCGCAAATAAGGCTGATGGCGCCTTCCGGCACCAGGCCGCTGTCGACAATCGCTTTCACCATTGCCTGGGTGAGCTGGGCGGTAGCGGTGGCCGGTTTAATGATAGCAGGCATGCCGGCAAGCCAGGTCGGCGCCAGTTTTTCCAGCATTCCCCAGCAGGGAAAGTTGAAGGCGTTGATATGTACGGCGACGCCCGATTTCGAGGTCAGCACGTGACGTGCGGCAAAACCGCCTTGTTTGGAGAGCGGGATCAGCTCGTCTTCCGGCCACAGAATATCGTCCGGCAGTTCGCGGCTACCGAGCCCGGCATAAGTGAACAAAGTACCGATACCGCCTTCAATATCCACCCAACTGTCGGCGCGAGTGGCGCCGGTTTGCGCGGAGATGGCGTAGAACTCGTCTTTCTGCTCCAGCAACCGTTTTGCTACCGCTTTCAGCATCGCGCTGCGTTCAATAAAGGTCATCGCCTGCAGGGCTTTGCCACCGCGTTCAATCGCGAAGCGGCGCGCCTGCGCCATATCCAGGCCTTCACTGGTCACCTCCCAAAGCGCCGCGCCGGTGATGGCGTGATGGATAGTACGGGCGCGGCCCCGGCCGGTCTGCCAGGCGCCGGATAAGTAACTGGCTAACTGCTGCATCGCAAATCTCCAAATGTGTTACGTGTGTTATCTATAAATAGTTCTTTTATGAATCATAAAAATCAAGTCCAAATTTAATAATTTATTAACATTGTGATCGATGGTTAATCAGGGATTGTGTTTATGTTTCTGATTTATTTGCTGTTTACAAAAGGTTTTGCGGTTGTTATCACAAAAAGAACAAACAAAATTTGTGGTTTTATTTAACCAATATGTAACCTTCAATAAACAAAGTGATTCACATAAAAGTTTTTGTTGTGAATATCGGAATCATAAAGGTGATGACGTGACAGAAGAACAACGCTTTGACCAGCGCATCGCGCAGGAAACGGCCATCGAACCGCGGGACTGGATGCCGGATGCCTATCGTAAGACCTTGATTCGTCAGATAGGTCAGCACGCGCACTCGGAAATTGTCGGCATGCTGCCGGAAGGCAACTGGATCACCCGCGCGCCGACGCTGCGCCGCAAAGCGATCCTGCTGGCTAAGGTACAGGATGAGGCCGGACACGGGCTGTATCTCTATAGCGCCGCGGAAACGCTGGGCTGCGCCCGGGAAGACCTGTATCAGAAAATGCTCGACGGGCAGATGAAATATTCCTCTATTTTTAACTACCCGACCCTCAGCTGGGCCGATATCGGCGTGATCGGCTGGCTGGTCGATGGCGCGGCCATCGTCAACCAGGTGGCGCTGTGCCGGACCTCCTACGGCCCCTATGCCCGGGCGATGGTCAAAATCTGCAAAGAAGAGAGCTTTCACCAGCGCCAGGGATTTGAAGCCTGCATGGCGCTGGCGCAGGGTAATGACGCGCAGCGGCAGATGCTGCAGGACGCCATTAACCGCTTCTGGTGGCCGGCGCTGATGATGTTTGGCCCTAACGATGACAACTCGCCGAACAGCGCCCGCAGCATGGCGTGGAAAATCAAACTGCACTCCAACGACGAGCTACGTCAGCGCTTCGTCGATAACACCGTGCCGCAGGTAGAGATCCTCGGTATGACCGTACCGGACCCGGATCTGCAGTTTGATGAAGCCAGCGGCCACTACCGCTTCGGCGAAATCGACTGGCAGGAATTTAACGAGGTGATTAGCGGCCGTGGCATTTGCAACCACGAGCGGCTGGCCGCCAAGCGTAAGGCCTGGGAAGAGGGCGAATGGGTGCGCGAAGCCGCGCTGGCCCATGCGCAAAAACAGCAGGCCCGCAGCGCGGCATGAGGAGAGACAACATGAGCAAAGTTTACTGGCCGTTATATGAAGTGTTCGTTCGCAGCAAACAGGGGTTATCCCATCGTCACGTCGGCAGTCTGCACGCTGCCGATGATCAAATGGCGTTGGAGAATGCCCGCGATGCCTACACCCGCCGCAGCGAAGGCTGCTCAATTTGGGTAGTGAAGGCCAGCGAAATCGTTGCTTCGCAGCCGGAAGAACGCGGCGAATTCTTCGACCCGGCGGAAAGCAAAGTCTACCGTCATCCGACTTTCTATACCGTGCCGGACGGCATGGAACATATGTGAGGCGGCGATGAATAACCCTAACCCCGTAGCCACCTACGCCCTGCGCCTTGGCGACAATGGTCTGGTTCTGGCCCAGCGTTTAGGCGCCTGGTGCGGCCATGCGCCCGAGCTCGAGATCGATCTTGCGCTGGCCAATATCGGCCTCGACCTGCTCGGACAGGCGCGCAATTTTTTAAGCTATGCCGCCGAGCTTAACGGCTGCGGCGACGAAGATACGCTGGCCTTTGGCCGCGATGAGCGCCAGTTCAGCAACCTGCTGCTGGTGGAGCAGCCAAACGGCAATTTTGCCGACACTATCGCCCGCCAGTTCTTTATCGACGTCTGGCACGTCGCCCTGTTCAGCCGCCTGGTGAACAGCCGCGATACGCAGCTGGCGGCCATTGCCGCTAAAGGGCTGAAAGAGGTGCGTTACCACCAGCGTTTTAGCCGCGGCTGGCTGGAGCGACTGGGTAACGGCACCGAGATATCAAACCGCAAAATGCAGCAGGCGGTCGACAATCTGTGGCGCTTCACCGGCGAACTGTTCCTGGCTGATGAAGTGGAGCTCAGCCTGGTTGAGCAGGGCATTGCGGTTGATCCGCGTGAACTGCAGGCCGAATGGCAGAGCATTGTGCAAACCGCGCTGCTTGACTCTGGGCTACAGATCCCGCAGGAAGCGGCCTTCCGCAGCGGCGGCAAACAGGGGCTGCACAGTGAACATCTCGGCCCGCTGCTGGCGGAGATGCAGTATCTGCAGCGTTCGCATCCCGGACTGCAGTGGTAAGTGAGGTGACTATGCAACGTCTTGCCGATATCGCTCCTGCAGAGGTTCGCACCATCTGGGGATTATTAAGCGCGATCCCTGATCCGGAAGTGCCGGTACTCACCATCACCGACCTCGGAATGGTGCGCAGCGTCGCGCGCCACGGCGACGGCTGGGTGATTGGCTTTACCCCGACCTATTCGGGCTGTCCGGCGACGGAGCATCTGCTGGGCGAGATCCGTACGGTCATGAGCGAGCATGGCTTTGTGCCGGTACATATCGTCCTGCAGCTGGATCCGCCGTGGACCACCGACTGGATGAATCAGGATGCCCGCGAGCGCCTGCGCCAGTACGGCATCAGCCCGCCCCAGGGGCACGCCTGCCATGCGGACATGCCCGCTGAGGTGAGCTGTCCGCGCTGCGGCAGCACCCATACCTCGCTGATTAGCGAATTCGGTTCCACGGCCTGTAAAGCGCTGTATCGCTGCGACAGCTGCCGCGAACCTTTTGATTACTTTAAATGTATTTGAGGTTGCCATGACGACGTTCCATTCGCTTAAGGTGGCGAGAGTCGAGCCGGAAACCCGCGATGCGGTGACCATCACTTTTGCGATTCCGCAAGCCCTGCAGGCGGAATACTGTTTTCGCCCGGGCCAGCATCTGACGCTAAAAGCCCGTCTGGGCGGCGAAGAACTGCGCCGCTGTTACTCCATTTGTCGCAGCCGCACGCCAGGGGAAATTAGCGTCGCGGTCAAAGCCATCGACGGCGGGCGCTTCTCGCGCTACGCCCAGCACGATATCCAGCAGGGTATGGAGCTGGAGGTGATGGTGCCGCAGGGGCATTTCGGTTATCAACCGCAGGCTGAACGGCAGGGTGAATATCTGGCGATTGCCGCCGGTTCCGGGATCACGCCGATGATGGCTATCATTAGCGCGACGCTGGCGACCGAGCCGCAAAGCCGCTTCACGCTGATCTACGGTAACCGCAGCAGCCATAGCATGATGTTCCGCCAGGCGCTGGCCGATTTAAAAGACCGCTATCCGCAGCGCCTGCAGGTGATACATCTGTTTAGCCAGGAGTCGATGGACAGCGATCTGCTACAGGGCCGCATTGACGGCGACAAACTGCGCCAGCTCGCTGACCATCTGCTGGATTTTAGCCGTTTCGACGAGGCCTTTATCTGCGGTCCGGCGGTGATGATGGATGAGGCGGAAACGACGCTGCGCGAACTTGGCGTGCCGGAGAAGTCCATTCATCTCGAACGCTTCAATACGCCAGGCGGCAATGTGAAGCGCGCTGCCGGTGTGCAGGCGGAAGGGCGCACGGTGACCATCCGCCAGGATGGGCGCGATCGGCTTATCGCCCTCAGCGCCGAAGACGACAGCATCCTGGATGCCGCATTGCGTCAGGGCGCCGATCTGCCGTTCGCCTGTAAGGGCGGGGTATGCGCTACCTGTAAATGCAAAGTGCTACGCGGTGAAGTGGCGATGGCCGCCAATTACAGCCTGGAAGCGGACGAGCTGGCGGCGGGTTACGTGCTGAGCTGCCAGTCGCTGCCAACCAGCGGCGATGTGGTGGTCGACTTTGACGCGCGGGGGATGGCATGAGTGACCTGCTGATCCACCGTCATGGCCGGGTGTTACAGCTGACGCTGAACCGCCCGCAGGCCCGCAACGCGCTGAACAATGCCCTCTTAACCCAGATTGCCGAGGTGCTGGAGGCGGCGTCAATTGATGACAGCGTCGGCGTATGCGTTGTCAGCGGTAACGCGCGTTTTTTCGCCGCCGGGGCCGATCTCAACGAGATGGCGGAAAAAGATCTGCCAGCCACCCTTGATGATGTTCGCCCGCGGTTGTGGGCGCGTATCGATGCTTTCACTAAACCGCTCATCGCTTCGGTCAACGGCTACGCGCTTGGCGCCGGCTGCGAGTTGGCCCTGCTGTGTGACCTGATTGTTGCCGGTGACAATGCCCGCTTTGGCCTGCCGGAAATTACCCTCGGCATTATGCCGGGCGCGGGCGGCACCCAGCGTCTGATCCGCAGCGTTGGCAAGGCGTTGGCCAGTCGGATGGTGCTGAGCGGTGAGAGTATTGACGCCCGCCAGGCGCAGCAGGCCGGGCTGGTTAGCGATATCCATCCGGCGGCGTTAACCGATGAGTATGCCCTGAAACTGGCAACCACCATTGCCAGCCATTCGCCGCTGGCGCTACGGGCGGCAAAACAGTCGCTGCGCCTGTCGCAGGAAGTCAGCCTGCAGGCTGGTCTGCAACAGGAGCGCCAGCTGTTTAGCCTGCTGAGCGCTACCGAGGACCGTCGCGAAGGCATCGACGCCTTCTTACAAAAACGTACACCGGAATTTAAAGGACGCTAATCGTGGAAGCTTTCATTCTCAGCGCAGTGGAACAGGGCGTCATGACCATTACCCTCAATCGCCCGGACCGCCTCAACAGTTTTAACGATCTGATGCATCAACAGCTGGCGGAATGTCTGAAGCAGGCCGAGCGTGATGACGGCGTGCGCTGCTTGCTGATCACCGGCGCTGGTCGCGGCTTTTGCGCCGGCCAGGATTTGAACGACCGCAATGTCGACCCCAGCGGCCCGCCGCCGGATCTCGGCCTGTCGGTAGAACGTTTTTATAACCCGCTGGTACGCCGTCTGGCGGCGCTGCCGAAGCCGGTTATCTGCGCGGTCAACGGCGTTGCCGCCGGCGCGGGCGCTACCCTGGCGCTGGGCTGCGATATCGTGCTGGCCGCGCGTTCAGCCAAATTTGTGATGGCGTTCAGCAAGCTCGGCCTGGTGCCGGACTGCGGCGGCAGCTGGTTCCTGCCGCGGGTGGCCGGCCGTGCGCGCGCGATGGGGCTGGCGCTGTTGGGCGATAGCCTCAGCGCGGAACAGGCCGCGCAGTGGGGGATTATCTGGCAACTGGTGGACGATTCAGAACTGGCGGATACCAGTCTGCAGCTGGCGCGCCATCTGGCGGCGCAACCGACGTTTGGTCTTGGGCTGATTAAAAAGGCGCTGCTGGCTTCTGAAACCAACAGTCTCGATGCGCAGCTGGATCTTGAGCGCGATTATCAGCGCCTGGCCGGGCGCAGCGATGATTACCGCGAAGGGGTCAGCGCGTTTCTGGCCAAACGGCCACCACAGTTCAGCGGGAAATAGGCCATGACAACATCCTTAGCTACCGTGGCGGTGATTGGCAGCGGCACCATGGGGGCCGGTATTGCCGAAGTGGCCGCTGCCGCCGGACATCCGGTGCTTATTTTCGATATTAATCAAACCGCGATCGCCCAGGCGATCGACGGCATTGCCAGGCGTCTGGCATCACGTGTCGAGCGCGGCAAACTGGCCTCAGAGCAGGCCAATGCGTTGCTGGCGCGCCTGCATCCGGCCCACGATTTATCCGCGCTTGCCGACGCAGATTTAGTAATTGAAGCGGCCTCTGAACGGCTGGAGGTCAAAACGGCGCTGTTCGCACAGCTGGCGGAGATATGCGCGCCGTCAACGCTGTTGACCAGTAATACCTCGTCTATTTCGATTACCGCCATCGCCGCCGGGGTCAAAAACCCGGAGCGGGTGGCCGGGCTGCACTTTTTTAATCCGGCGCCGGTGATGAAACTGGTCGAGGTAGTGAGTGGGCTCGAGACGTCTGATGAGGTGGTAGAGCAGCTGTGCCAGTGCGTAAGCGGCTGGGGGAAACAGCCGGTGCGCTGCCGCTCAACGCCCGGTTTTATCGTTAATCGCGTAGCGCGTCCCTTCTACGCCGAGGCCTGGCGCGCGCTGGAAGAGCAGGTTGCCGTCCCTGAGGTTATTGATGCCGCTTTGCGTGACGGCGGCGGTTTTCCGATGGGACCGCTGGCATTGACTGACCTGATTGGCCAGGACGTCAACTTCGCCGTGACCTGTTCGGTGTTTAACGCCTTCTGGCAGGACCGCCGCTACCTACCATCGCTACTACAGCAAGAGCTGGCGCTGGCCGGGCGATTGGGTAAAAAGAGCGGCCACGGCGTCTATCGCTGGCCCGCCGAGACGCAGCCGGACGCGGCGCTGCCGCCGGTATCTAGTGGTGTTCAATCTATTACGGTTGTAAGTGACAGTGTCACAGAACTCGATGAACTCTTATTGTTGGAGACCGAAGGCGAAACGGCATTGGCGCTGAGCCTTAAGCATAAACGCCCGGTGGTGGTGTATGACCTGTGCGCCAGCGATACGGTAGTGCTGGCCGCAGCAGCCACCAACGCGCCTGCGGCCACTGATAAGGCCGTGCATTACTTCCAACAGCAGGGCAAGAAAGTCCTGCGTATTGCCGACTATCCCGGCCTGCTAGTGTGGCGCACGGTGGCGATGCTGATTAACGAAGCGCTTGATGCGGTGCAAAAAGGGATTGCGAGCGCGCAAGACATCGATACCGCGATGCGGCTTGGCGTCAACTATCCGCGAGGCCCGCTGGCGTGGGGAGAAAGCCTTGGCTGGCGGCGGGTGCTGCAACTGCTGGAGAACCTGCAACACCATTATGGCGAGGAGCGCTATCGCCCCAGTTCCCTGTTGCGCCAGAAGGCGCTGATGGAGAAGCACCATGAGCAATGATCCGTGGCGCAACGCGCGCGTGATGTACGAAAAAGATACCTGCGCCAGAAAGATGGGGATCGAACTTATCGAAATGGACGACGGTTTTGCGCAGATGAGCATGACCGTCTCGGCGGACATGCTTAACGGCCATCAAACCTGTCACGGCGGTCAACTATTTACGCTTGCCGATACCGCTTTCGCTTACGCCTGTAACAGCCAGGGGCTGGCGGCGGTGGCCTCGGCGGCGAGCATTGATTTTCTTCGTCCGGCGTTTGCCGGCGACAGGCTGGTCGCCACCGCAAGAGTCAAACAGCAGGGCAAGCTGACCGGCGTCTACGACATCGAAATTGTTAATCAACAGCAAAAGATTGTGGCCCTGTTCCGCGGCAAATCGCACCGCATCGGCGGCACAATCACGGGAGAAGTGTAATGCGCGACGCCTTTATTTGTGACGGGATCCGCACGCCGATTGGCCGCTACGGCGGAGCGCTGGCCGGCGTCCGCGCCGACGATCTGGCGGCGATCCCGCTGCGTGAGCTTCTGAGCCGTAACCCCGGGCTCGACCCGGCAGCGATTGATGATGTGATTTTCGGTTGTGCTAACCAGGCCGGTGAAGATAACCGCAACGTGGCGCACATGGCGACGCTATTGGCCGGTTATCCGCATACCGTACCGGGCACCACGATTAACCGCTTGTGCGGATCGGGTCTGGATGCAATCGGTTTTGCCGCCAGGGCGATCAAAGCCGGCGATGCCGATCTGCTGATTGCCGGCGGCGTCGAATCGATGTCGCGCGCGCCATTCGTGATGGGAAAAGCCAGCACGCCGTACCAGCGTCAGGCGGAACTCTTTGATACCACGATTGGCTGGCGTTTTGTGAACCCGCTCATGGCGCAACAATTCGGAACTGACAGCATGCCGGAAACGGCAGAGAATGTAGCTGAATTGTTAAATATTAGCCGAGCCGATCAGGACGCTTTCGCCTGGCGCAGCCAACAGCGCACGGCGCAGGCCCAGCGCGACGGCATTCTGGCGCAGGAAATCGTGCCGGTGCAGATCATCGGCAAGAAAGGAGCGGTCAGCGCGGTACGCGATGATGAGCATCTTCGACCGGAAACCACGCTTGAGCAACTCGCGCTATTAAAAGCGCCGTTCCGGAAAGGCGGAGTCATTACGGCTGGAAATGCTTCCGGCGTTAACGATGGCGCAGCGGCGCTGATTATCGCCAGTGAACAGCAGGCCAGCGTACAGGGGCTCACGCCGCGCGCGCGTATTGTGGCGATGGCGACGGCGGGTGTTGAGCCGCGCCTGATGGGCCTGGGGCCGGTACCGGCAGTGCGTAAAGTGCTGGAGCGAGCCGGGCTCAATATTAACGATATGGACCTGATTGAGCTGAATGAGGCCTTCGCCGCGCAGGCGCTGGGGGTGCTCAGACAACTCGGCGTGCCGGATGATGCGTCGCACGTGAACCCCAACGGCGGCGCCATCGCGTTAGGCCATCCGCTGGGCATGAGCGGCGCGCGGCTGGCGCTCAGCGCCAGCCTTGAGCTGCAACGCCGGGGCGGACGTTATGCGCTGTGTACGATGTGTATTGGCGTGGGTCAGGGCATTGCCATGATCCTCGAGCGAGTGTGAGCTAATTTACCTGCGAGTACCCTACAATGATAACTACTACAAAATTAGATCCGATTGAAACCGCATCGCGTGATGAACTGCAGGCCCTGCAAACCCAGCGCCTGAAATGGACGCTCAAGCATGCGTATGAAAATGTGCCGATGTATCGCCGCAAATTCGACGCCGCCGGTGTGCACCCTGACGATTTTCGGGAATTAAACGATCTGAAAAAATTCCCCTGTACCACTAAACAAGATCTGCGCGACAACTATCCCTTCGATACCTTTGCGGTGCCTATGGAGCAGGTGGTGCGCATTCACGCCTCTTCCGGCACCACCGGCAAACCCACGGTGGTAGGTTATACGCAAAACGATATTGATAACTGGGCCAATATTGTCGCCCGTTCGCTGCGTGCGGCCGGAGGTTCAGCGAAAGATAAAATTCACGTCGCCTACGGCTACGGCTTGTTTACCGGCGGCCTTGGCGCGCACTACGGCGCGGAGCGTTTAGGCGCGACGGTGATCCCGATGTCCGGCGGACAGACCGAAAAACAGGCGCAGCTGATCCGCGACTTCCAGCCGGATATGATCATGGTGACGCCGTCTTATTGTCTGAATCTGATTGAAGAGCTGGAGCGCCAGATGGGCGGCGATGCCCGCGGCTGTTCATTGCGGGTCGGCGTGTTTGGCGCCGAGCCGTGGACGCTGGCGATGCGCGCGGAAATCGAGCGCCGCCTGGGGATCACCGCGCTGGATATTTACGGTCTGTCAGAGGTGATGGGGCCGGGGGTGGCGATGGAGTGTCTGGAAACCGTTGATGGCCCGACCATCTGGGAAGACCACTTCTTCCCGGAAATCGTCAACCCGGACGACGGTACGCCGCTGGAGGATGGCGAGCATGGCGAACTGTTGTTTACCACGTTGACCAAAGAAGCGCTGCCGGTGATCCGCTATCGTACCCGCGACCTGACGCGCCTGCTGCCGGGAACCGCGCGGACCATGCGCCGCATGGATCGCATCAGTGGACGCAGCGACGATATGTTGATTATCCGCGGGGTTAACGTCTTCCCCTCGCAGCTGGAAGAGGAGATCCTCAAGTTTGAACACCTGGCGCCGCACTATCAGTTAGAGGTCAATCGCCGCGGTCATCTTGATTCGCTGGCGGTACGCGTTGAGCTGAAAGAGAGCGGGCTGGCGTTAAGTCATGAACAACGCTGCCAGATTTGCCATCAGTTGCGTCACCGTATTAAGTCGATGGTCGGGATCTCCACCGATATTACTATCGTCAACTGCGGCAGCATTCCTCGCTCTGAAGGGAAAGCCTGTCGGGTATTCGACCTGCGTAAAGCGGTGGTTAGCGGTTAATTCTCTCCCCGGTAACCCGGCTGAGGCCTTTACGCCGTAAGCCGGGAATTTCCTGTGCTATGATTCATAAAGGAAAAATATAACAACAGAATGAATCAGATGAGTAAACTCGACGCCTTTATTCAACAAGCGGTGACGGCGATGCCGATAAGCGGCACGTCATTGATTGCCTCGCTGTATGGCGACGCCTTATTACAACGCGGTGGGGAAGTGTGGCTGGGTAGCGTCGCGGCGCTGCTGGAAGGATTAGGATTTGGCGAGCGCTTTGTTCGCACCGCGCTATTTCGCCTCAATAAAGAAGAGTGGCTCGACGTCGTGCGTATCGGCCGGCGTAGCTTCTATCGCCTGAGCGATAAAGGACTACGTCTGACCCGGCGCGCGGAACATAAAATCTATCGGGCGAATGCCCCGGAATGGGACGGAACCTGGCTGCTGCTACTGTCGGAAGGGTTAGAAAAAACGGTTCTGGCGGAAGTCAAAAAGCAACTGTTATGGCAGGGATTTGGCGCGCTGGCGCCGAGCCTGCTGGCCTCGCCGTCGCAAAAACTGGCCGATGTCCAATCGCTGCTACATGAAGCGGGCGTTGCCGAAAACGTCATCTGTTTTGAAGCCCATTCGCCGCTGGCGCTCTCAAGGGCGGCGCTGCGCGACCGCGTAGAAGAGTGCTGGCATCTCACCGAACAAAATGAGATGTACGAGGCGTTTATCGCATTGTTCCGACCGTTACTGCCGCTGCTGCGCGACAGCGAACCGTCAGAATTGACGCCGGAGCGCTGTTTCCAGATCCAACTGCTCCTTATCCATTTCTATCGCCGGGTGGTGCTTAAAGACCCGCTGCTGCCGGAAGAGCTGCTTCCCGCACACTGGGCCGGGCAAACCGCGCGGCAGCTGTGCATCAATATTTATCAACGCGTGACCCCCGGCGCGCTGGCGTTTGTCGGCGAGAAAGGTGAAAGCTCGGTTGGCGAGCTTCCCGCGCCGGGACCGCTTTATTTTCAACGCTTTGGCGGTTTGCCGGGCGTCTAAGGAGATTGCATGCCGATTTATCAGATTGATGGGCTGACGCCAGTGGTGCCGGATGAGAGCTATGTTCATCCGACGGCGGTACTCATTGGCGACGTGATCCTGGGAAAAGGGGTCTATGTTGGGCCTAATGCCAGCCTGCGCGGCGATTTTGGCCGTATTGTAGTAAAAGACGGAGCCAATATTCAGGATAACTGCGTCATGCACGGCTTCCCCGGTCAGGATACCGTGGTGGAAGAGGACGGTCACATCGGCCACGGCGCCATCCTGCATGGCTGTGTGATTGGCCGCAACGCGCTGGTGGGAATGAGCGCGGTGATTATCGACGGGGCGGTAATTGGCGAAAATAGTATTGTCGGCGCTTCTGCTTTCGTAAAAGCGAAAGCGGAAATGCCCGCTAACCATTTAATTATCGGCAGCCCGGCAAAAGCGATTCGTACGCTGAGCGAACAGGAGCTGGAGTGGAAAAAACACGGTACCCGTGAATACCAGGTGCTGGTCGAACGCTGTAAGCAGACGCTACATCAGGTGGAGCCATTAAAAGAGATGGAGGCCGGGCGCAAGCGTCTGGAATTTGATGAAAACCTGCGGCCAAAATCGTCGAGCTGAATGTTATTAATTTTTTTATTAGCTTGTTGAATATTAACGGATTCTGAATTTTACTTTGCCGTCTTTTGTCACGCAGCGGCTAAGCGCAATATGGTCCTTTGACTTTATCGAGGATTGACAATGACGCTTTACAGCGTGAAGCCTGCGTTTCAGGCGCTGCTGCGGCCAATCATGTTCTGGTTGGCGAAGCGAGCGGTCACCGCCAATCAGGTGACGCTCGCCGCCTTGTTATTATCCGTTCTGACCGGCTTATTCCTGGCGATCTTTCCGCATTACACTCTTTACTGGATACTTCCAGTTGTTCTGTTTATCCGTATGGCGCTTAATGCGCTTGATGGCATGCTGGCTCGAGAGTGTCGTCAGCAGTCCCGACTCGGCGCGGTGCTCAACGAATTTGGCGATGTGATCTCCGATGTTGCGTTATATCTTCCTTTTTTATTGCTTCCCGGTAGCCATCCGACGCTGGTGTTAACAATGCTGCTTTGTACGGTTCTCAGTGAGTTTGCCGGAGTGCTGACGCAGGCGATTGGCGGCGTGCGTAGTTACGCCGGGCCGATGGGGAAAAGCGATCGCGCTATGGTGTTTGGCGGTTGGGGGATAGCATTGAACCTGTGGCCGGACGTGGCGGTATGGAGCAATATGCTGTGGGGGCTCGTTACCTTGCTGCTTATCTGGACCATTATCAACCGCTGTTCCAGCGTTCTGCCCGGAGCCAGGGCATGACGCTATTGCTGCGTTCTCTGGCGGTTATCTTTTTGCTATTGCTATTGGCGACAGCGGTGGATGGTCTGCTGCGCTGGCGGAAGCCTGAGAAAAACTGGCGTGAGTTGACCTTACGGATCCACACCTGGTGGGTGATTATCGTCCTTTTTTCGCTGGCGTTGCTCAGCCCGCGCTGGTTAGCGCTGACCTTTTTCGCGCTGGTCAGCTTTATGGCGCTGAAAGAGTTCTTGACTCTGGTGCCCTCCCGACAGGCTGACCGCATGCCCGTACTGTGGATGTTCATCGCCATCCCCATCAACTATTGGCTAATCAGTATTGGCTGGTACGGTCTGTATATCATTTTCATTCCGGTGTACGCCTTTTTATTCCTGCCTGCGAGAATGGTTCTGGCGGGTGATACCCGGGGGTTTTTACATAGCGCCGCGCAGCACCATTGGGGGCTGATGACCACCGTCTTCGCTTTTAGCCACGTGGCTTCTTTGCTGGTGTTGCCAACCAACGGTCAGCAAACCGGCGCGCTGCTGGTGCTGTTTCTGGTGGGCTTAACCGAATTCAACGACATTGCGCAGTATCTTTGGGGTAAATCATTGGGGCGGATCAAAATCACGCCAACCGTGAGCCCAAATAAGACCCTGGCCGGGTTGCTTGGCGGTATTGGCTGCACCACGCTGGCCGCATGGCTGCTGGGGCCGATAATGACGCCGCTTAACTGGCAGATGTCGTTATTGGCGGGCGCGATGATCGGCAGCGCGGGTTTCTGCGGAGATGTGGTGATGTCGGCGGTGAAACGCGATATTGGGGTGAAAGACAGCGGTACCTTGCTGCCGGGCCACGGCGGCATTCTTGACCGGCTGGACTCTCTTATCTTTACCGCGCCGGTATTCTTCCATTTTATTCGTTATTCCTGCTACTGACATGATGCTAAAAAATGGCTTTAGAATGCTGTTTGCGATAGTGGTTATCTGGCCATTAGCCTGGCTGTGGCTAGGGCTGCGGGTGAAACATCGTGAGCGCCTGCCGGAAAAGGGGCCGGCGATCGTGGTGGCTAATCATAACAGCCATATGGATGTGTTCGCGCTGCTGGCGCTATTTTCGTTGCGAACGCAGAGACAAGTTCATCCAGTGGCGGCGGCGGACTATTTTTTACGTAATAAAGCCCTGGCCTGGTTCACCCTGAATGTACTGAATATTATTCCCGTAGCGCGCCGCGGGCAGGGGAAAAATCCGTTAGCGGCCTGTGAACAAGCGCTACGTGATGCACAAATCCTGATCCTTTTTCCTGAAGGTACCCGCGGACAACCGGGAGTGATAGCGCCGATAAAATCAGGGCTTTGGTATCTCAGTCAAAGTTTGCCGCAGGTCGCTATTATCCCTATAGGGCTCAAAGGTACCGAACGGGTGATGGCTAAAGGCAACCGCATTCCTTTACCCCTGTTCATCGACGTCAATATTGGCGAGCCGTTATATTTCCATCCGGATAAACAGCAGTTTAAAGACCAGATAGGGCGGCAGTTACTGTTGCTCAGCGCTTCCTTTAATGGAGAAGAACCGCATGGCTGAGCCCCGCGTGGCGTAAGAACGTACCGTTGTCACCCGCGACGTTACGGCTTCATATTACTGTTGCTGGCCGGTACGATTCCCGGCGCTACCTGACTGCAGATATTGAGTGGCTAAATTGAGATAACGGGGTTGATAGCGTGACAGCTCAAGTAGATGTTTGTTGCCGCCCGGACGTAGGGCGGCGAACGATATAATCAGCGCTTTTGGTTGTAAAATGAATCAATTAATTCATCAATAAACTTTTGCGCCAGCATCTCTACCGCGCCGCTACGGGTAAGCATCGCCAGGCAGGCCAGACGGTCCAGTTTACGTAGCACCGAGCGTTTAACCGACAGCGAAATAGCCGTTTTTTGATCCTTATTCAATACGACTTTACCCGAAGTCATCGGCATTTTAAGGTCGCTATTGACACGGATCGCTTCTGCCATTCGCTCCATCATCTCCTTAGTCAAGGAGCCACTAGCGACAAGTTGATAGGTATGGGCGGCTTTACTGTATTTTATTTCCGCCGCATAGGTATCACGCAACGTTTTCAGCGTTCTTGATAACGTTGGATCCGAACAACCTAGCTTTTCCAGCAGTTCCGTTGAGGGGACCGGTTGCCCGTTGCCGAGAATCAGCGCCAGTTTAAAAATGCGCTCTTGTTTACTATTTAATCTCATCCTGAGGCCATCGCATTATCCATAGTGTAGTGTGTCGGTTAATTTATCGACCCTTGGGCAAAAGCGTCTTGGGCGAATTCGCTAACGATACCGTAATGGGCTGCTCTGGCCAGGATGGCTGCAGCCCAGTTGCGATGGGTGGCCGGTTCGCACATTGTCCCTTGAGATTTAAACACAGCCTGGCTGGAGTTAAGGATCCGTAGCGCATCAGCGTGTTCGCCGGGTGTGACCATTAGCGCGCGTTCAATCGTCAGCAATTGATTGGGATGAATAGCTGTTTTTCCGACCAGACCGTGGGCCATATCCAGCTGCAGTTCCCGCGCCATGATCTCCTGGCTATCGATATGTTCGCAAACCGGCGCGGTAAGGGCGAAATGATAAGGAGAGAAAACGGATACCAGCATTTTGATAACGTATCCCATTGGCCCGTCGTACAGCGTCAGGTTACGCGAACGACGCAGCGAGATAACATTCATGAGATCGTTACCACCGATACGCAAGGCGATTATCCGGGCTCGACAGGGATGAGCGCTGAGTTCTACGGCAAGTTGGCGCATTTTCTCGCAATCAAATACCTCTTCGGTTTCCAGCGTTGGCATCATGCTCAGAGAAGTGCTGCCGATCGCTCGCCACCAGCCAGCCAGTGAATGGTGAGTGAATTTGGGTATGACCATGCCGTCAATGGCCGTCAAATCAAAGTTCTCGATTAGTTGTTTCGCCATGGTTAGATGTCGTGGACGAATAAATACCAGCGGCCAGAGACGGTGCTCTTGTGTTGCTTTGGCATGGGCCAGCTGTGTACAGAGCTTTTCGAGGTTTACCAGAGCGTGGTTGATATCGCTATCGCTAACCGAATCCTCAAGACAGATCACTAATGAGCGTAGTCCTTTCATTTTGCCGTCAATGATGGTTGAGGCAATATCATGGCGCGTGGCGGGCATGTATAGGGTCGCTCCCAGATTCCATGCCGAGAGACGTGTTTTCATTAAAATACCTTCTTGATAATAGTGACGGCACGGTATTGGCCGATTTCATCGCCAACTTCGCTTACGTGAATACCTTTATCGCGGGCTAACGCAATCAGTAGCGCAACATCCGGATCGTTAATGGCGCGCACCAGAACATGATCGGGTACCCTGCGAAGCACCGCTCGTGTTGCTTCTGCGATGCCTGGTTTGATGCGGTTAAGATTGTCGACGGCATATCGTTCAGCAAGGTGGAGCACTACAGTTTCGCTTTTGCGTCGAAGTCTGGCTTTCTGCGCTAAATCAGGTTTAATCTGCGCGGCGGATAGTAGCGTCTGTCGATAGTTGTCAACGGTATCAACCAGTAGCTGGCCGCATTCAAAATCAGCTAAATGATCGCATTGCACACAACCGTGAAAGCCGACCGGCGACCACAAAGAGCGAGAAATCAGACCCGATACCGGCGCGCCCATGATTCCGAAGGGGATTAACCAGTCATCGTCGGACGCGGACAACCACGCGCAGCCGCAGGGATCGGCTAACACCACCAGTCTGGGATCGGCGGGGTAGCCTTTACGGCCATGTAGCGAACGTTGCAGCTGCGAACGAATGGCGCCTTTCCCGGTCCATCCGTCGACAAAGACGATACCTTGCGTGCCGTGACGGTGTTCAATCCAGTCAAGCGCGGCGCTATCAATACCGCGATCGCGAATGATGCTAATACCGTAGTGGAAGGACGTTTTACCCGCATCACGCAGCGCACGCTGTAGCATCACCCCTAGCGGCACACCCGCGCGCACTAAACTCACCAGTATGATAGGCGTATCAGTGAACTGCGCGATGAGCGTGTGACAGAGCTGCTGCACCTCGTTAGCCATACGTGGCGTTTCACGCTGCAGGGCCTTGGCAAAAAGATTAAGATGCCACTGACTTGGCGCGGGCTCCTGGCTGAGCAGGTCGGAATAGTGCGCTTTACCAGATTGAATCAACACCTCTTTTTCATCAACCGACGTCATGGCGATATTCACCGGACTGAGTAGAAAGCGAACGTCATTTTGCGGAAAAGCGCCGGAAAAGTGATGGAGCTCGTGCATATTAAGAACCTGCGAAAATATGGTGATTAATGGCTGCGGCAAACTGGCTTTGCCTGGGGATGGCAAACCAATGGCAAAGTTGCAAAAAGCGATGATCGCTAAGGCTGTCGCCAAAACCGAGCACCGGGAATTTGCCGCGCTGGGCCTGCAATTTATTTACTAGCCAAGCGACGGCCGACCCTTTATCGACAGGTTCAGGTATCCAGGCAACATTATTACCGTTGCGGTGAAGATAAAAGCCCTGCAGGGTGAAGCGCTGCGTCAGCCAGTCGGCAAAGGCGTAAAGTTCGGCGATTCTGGTGCTGTCGCGATGTTTCATCACCAGGTAAACGGGCACTTCGTCATACTCTTTGTTGATGCGCGCCCAGCCGTCGACGCCTTGAATAGCCATCTGGGTAGTGATGTCGTGTTGCATGGCTGTCAGTTTGTCAGCATACGGCGCCAGGTTAGCCAACATATGCTGTTGCCACTCAGCATCCGCTAGCCCTTCAGGCGTGATGATGACCGCGCCGTGGGTGGTTATAGCCCATGAGTCAAACGCGATTTGCACCCGCGCCAACTCTTCGCTTCCTCTGGCGGTGACGGGGATCAGTTCGGCATGTTCCAGCAGCCAATCGACGAGCATGGCCTGCTCTTCGTTCATATAGCTGCGTGGACGCATTTCCCGGTCCAGCGCGGCGCAACGAAAGGGGGCCGCAGAGAGTTCATTGACCATTTTCCGTCTGGTCTGAAATAACGTATCGTCGAGATCGGAAAATACTACTGGCTTATTCATAAGATAAAATCTCCAGTCGCGAACAAAGCGACTCCAGCGCGTGGACCAGGTGGGGATCAACGCTTTTCGTAGGGGTCTCTATACATAAAATAATGCGATCGAAACGCTGGTGGGCGACGTTGTAGACAAAGTTTGGGATGCCCAGCCCGTAATTATCGTTAAATGACAGCAGCGATTGGATGGCCATGCCGGGCGCAATCGGCGAGCGGCTAGTGGCGCTGAACTTAATGCTGGCCCCTTGCTGCTCAAGACGCTCAGCTAGCAAAAATGGTTCCCAGACAAACTCACCGCTGCCTAGTACCAGGATAGTTTCGCCTGTGGCTGCGACGATCTCGCCGCCTAGGTCAGCGGCGGGACGTATCATTCCCAGGCGCCCCCACGTCTGGCGCCGTGAAAGGGCATACTCTCCACGCGAGGTAATATTGACGGCAGGCATTTCAGGAGGCGTAGCGTTGGACTGTGGATACCATTCCCAGCGTCCTTTAACTAACGCGACCTGGCTGACAGGCAGGTTACAACGCCTGGCGAAGGCATCGCCGCTCCAGTCGGTGAGGGTCACGGAGACAACCCTTTGCAAATGTGTCAGATGCGGGTGCAACGCGGACACAAGATTGATGAAGGTATTACCGGTCGTTGCTTCATCATCGATGAGCACCAGAGTTTTTGCTTCCAGCACCCGTCGGCGCATTTCTCGATCGTCGGGGAGATAAATCAAATGGTCCGTGGCATGGCTATGCGCTTCTTTAAATTCGCACAGCAGTTCCGCCTCTTGCGGATGACGCGTAGAGGTGAGATAGATTGCCTGGTCAACACGTTTGCGGAGTTCGTCAAACACGCCTGCGCCGAGGCCAACGGCTGTCTCAGCCATCCCGACGAACAACACCGGCCCGGCGAGGTCGGCGAGGTCGGCGGGGAAACCAACGGCAAGTCGCTGGTAAACTGCGCGCATCGTTGCCGGCGAAACAGGGATATGTCGACCTAACACCTGACTGACAAACAGAAATGCCCGTTTAGGATTGCGCCGTTCAGCGATGTCAAACAGTGCATGAAGTTCGTTATCCTCGCCGTGGTGAAACACGCGTAATTCGCCACTTGAGAGCTGACGGCGGTAGCAGTTTTCGTGTTTCATCATTTCACCTCCGCATTGTACGAAGGCGCAAGAACGTTGTTGAGTTGCTGAGGGTATCGCCTGCTCTCTGTCATTACTCTGATGGTTGCAGGGGTGAACTGATGCGCTACGCGCCGTATGATGTCATCCGCTGTCAGTAAATCCAGCCGCTGCGCGGCGAACAACCCGGGCAGATTAACGCCGCTGTGACGGGTATAACCAATACCACCGGAAGGGCGTAGATTTATTTCCAGTAAAAGTGGTTTGCCTTCTGTATCGTTCCGGGTCTGCACGTTAACCAGGCCATCAGCGTGCAGTGCTTCGGCGCAGGCGCAGGCAAGTTCTATCGCCGGCCCTCTATTTTCCAGATACTGCAGCGCGCCTTCTTTTCGTCTACCAATGGCTGTCAGTACTTTGCCGTGACTAAGCAGCATGTCGACAGAGTATTCGGGCCCAGGTAACCAGGGCATGAGGGTCAGTGGAGTAAAGACCTCACTGGTCTTAACGGCGGCAAGATACTGTTCCGGCTGAATACGTCGTTGTTCCGGGTGGTTAATAATATCTGTAGAAAGCGCGTGCTCATCAAATAGCCAAAACCCCATGCCATAAATACCGGTCACGGGTTTCACACATAAACGGCAACCGGGAAAAGGTGACGCTTTGAGGAGATATTCCAGCGTGTTGGTATCAGTGACTCGAATGGATGGCACCACGGGAAGCCCATACGCTTGCATGGCTTTTGCAAAGCTGACTTTGTCATCGGCAATATCAAATGTGAATACCTGGCTTGCGCCCGTGGTGAGACTCACGCCTAGCGCTTCAATTTGGCGTCGGTGCTGTTCGTACCAACGGCACGCTTTGCCAACCTGAATGGCGGATATACCATATTCCTTTGTTATTGATGAAATAAATGACATTCTTGAATTGATGTCTATGGGTTCACTTAATGAAAAATGTGCCGTTGATAATATTTCATGTCGTGATTGACTATGTGAAGCGTAGGTGGTTATTGGGTGTTTGTTATTATTGATTGTGAAATCATTAATGCCGAAAATGATATCGCGTTGGGAGGCGAGCCCCTCCATAATCCATATTTTTCTTTCCATTAATATTACTTCCACGCGTCCAGCGTTAAATTTAACTGGAGTCTAGGTTCGCTATAATGGCATGTCAATCATAATATGAGGTGCTTTTTTGTTTTCGGAATGAGTATTTGTGCAGTGAATATTTTTATATTTTTTAATGATTTTGGGAATGCATTGCTATCAGTGGCGTATTTTTCTTTTTCCTAATTTTATAAATTGCCTTGTCTCAGTTCTTTATCATGATATGATTTTTTTCGAGTCTTTAATGCATATTGATTTGCTAAATATATTTTATAGGGAATAATAAATGGTCTCACTTACTAAGAATCAGACAATTTCATTAAGCAAAGCGTCTCCGGCATTATCGCAGCTGACTTTCGGTTTAGGCTGGGATCCGCTGCAGGCGAAGAAAAAAGGGTTATTCGGCGGATTGTTCTCCGGTGGCGCCGGTTCTATCGACCTTGATGCCAGCTGCATTCTATTGAATAAGAATGGCAACGTGCTGGATACCATTTGGTTTGGACAGCTGAAATCTCGCTGTGGCGCTGTCGTTCATAGCGGCGATAATTTAACTGGAGAGGGTGAGGGTGATGATGAAGTCATTCGCGTCAATCTGGAAAAACTTTCCGCTAATGTGGAGTATCTGGCTTTTACCGTCAATAGTTTTCGCGGCCAAACTTTTAACGAAGTTGAGAATGCCCATTGCCGCGTGCTCGATCAAAACAATCAGGAGTTGGCCCGCTACCAGCTAACCGAGCAAGGTTCTCATACCGGTATTATTATTGCTTCATTAAGCCGTCAGAATGGCAGTTGGGATTTTACCGCCCATGGTCAAGCTGCTCAGGGGCGCACTATCGAAGATATGGAAAGTGACGTATTACGCATTGTGGTGCGCTAATGAAATTATTACCCGGAGGAAATAGCGCGGTTCCTGCAGCTAATCTTAGTATCAAAATAAGCGCGGGAAGCGGTGTTGATGTGTCGTCATTTCGTCTCTATGCCAATAATAAAGTAAGAGGCGATGCGGATATGTGTTTTTACGGCCAGCCGCGGAATGATGATAATACCATACAGGTTAGCGCTAATAATTCTGCTACTGTATTTCAGGTTGCATTAGGTCTGCTGCAGGCGGACGTCCAAAAGGTGGCATTTACCGCAACCTGCGATAATAACAGGACTATCGGTGAATTAGGCCATTTGACGATCGCGGTGGAGCATAACGGCAATACGCTGATTGACTGTCAGGTCGATGTTCACGGTCGAAATGAAGCCGCGCTGATTCTGGGCGAGTTTTACCGGCGTAATGGCGAGTGGAAGTTTCGCTTTGTCGCTCAGGGTTTTACGGGCGGACTAAAACCGCTCGCTGAATACTATGGTGTTGATATTGCCGATGAAGTTACACCTCCTGCTGCTGAAGCCGCGAAAGTGAACCTCAGCAAAGTGACTTTGACTAAAGAGAAACCGGCAATCAGCCTCGCTAAACGAGACGACTATGGCGAGATACGCGTTAATCTGAATTGGCATCGCCAAAGCTCGGCCACAGGCTTATTTGGTTCATTATTAGGGGGAGGGGCCAGCAACGTTGATCTGGATCTTGGCGCTTTTGTCGAATTAAAAAATGGCGATTTAAGCGTAGTTCAGGCATTGGGTAATGCATTTGGGCGATATCAACAACCGCCCTTTATTCAGCTTCAGGGTGACGATCGTACGGGGGCTGTTAACGATGGCGAATGGATCTGTATCAATGGCAGCGAATGGCAAAATATTCAGCAGATATTAATCTACGCCTTTATTTATGAAGGCGTTGCCAGCTGGGATAAAACAGATGGCGTAGTTACGCTACATGTCCCCGGCCAGCCGCCAATCGAAACCCGACTGACCGAAGGCAATAATCGTCGAACAATGTGCGCTATTGCTCGCTTAGTCAATGACAACGGCGCCATAAAAGTTGAGCGTATAAATCAATATTTCACCGGCCATAAAGAGATGGATCGCGCATTCGGTTGGGGATTCCGCTGGCGAGCAGGTTCTAAATAAAGAAAACCAAGTGAGGGAACGATGGGATTATTTAATAAAGTAAAATCGACATTGAACGCCAGCCGCGATGAACTGGTCAAACAGGTTGGGCGTTTTAAAAATAAGAAATTCATGCAGGGAACGGTTGCGGTATGTGCTCGCATTGCCGTTTCCAGCGATGGTGTTAGCGCCGAAGAAAAACAGAAAATGATGGGCTTTCTTCGTTCGTCGGAGGAAATGAAAGTTTTTGATACCAACGAAGTGATCGACTTTTTTAATAAATTGGTATCCAGCTTCGATTTCGATATGGAAATCGGCAAAGGCGAAACCATGAAATATATTCTGGCTTTAAAAGATCAGCCAGAAGCAGCACAACTGGCCGTGCGAGTAGGCATTGCGGTGGGCAAAAGCGATGGCCATTTCGACCCGGATGAACAGGCGGCAACCAGAGAGATAATCGCCGCGCTTGGTTTTAACGCTGAAGAGTTTGGTCTTTAACCCCAGCATTTAAAGGTATTTCATGGTCACCACGCATTTAGGTTTTCCCATTGAAACGGTGAGCGTTTTTATTATTCTCGCCATCGGGGCTATCGTTATCGACCTCGTGATGCATCGTAACGATAGCGTGATATCGCTGAAAAGCGCGGCACTATGGTCACTATTTTGGGTTGCGGTGGCAATGGTTTTTGCCGGATTTCTGCTGGTGCACCACGGCGCGGAAGTAGCCAGTTTGTTTGTTACTGGTTACGCCTTAGAAAAGGTGCTTTCGGTCGATAATCTTTTCGTTATGATGGCGATCTTCTCCTGGTTTGGTATCCCGGAACGTTATCGCCACCGCGTCCTGTACTGGGGGGTGATTGGCGCGATTATTTTCCGCGCTATTTTTGTCGCCATCGGCACAGGTCTATTAGCACTGGGTCCGTATGTTGAAATAGTCTTTGCCTTAATTGTGCTATGGACTGCCGTCATGATGTTAAAAAGCGGGGAGGAGAGCGATGAAATAGAAGACTATTCGCAGCATATCGCTTACCGACTGGTAAAACGTGTGTTCCCCATCTGGCCAAAATTGGTGGGACATGCTTTTTTACTTACCGCTAAAGAGGTCGACCGTGAACGGGCGAAGCCGGAGAATAAAGATCTCATTATTAGCGCTGGTAAACGCGTCGCGCTATATGCAACGCCGCTGATGTTATGCGTGGCGGTCGTTGAACTGTCTGATGTGATGTTCGCTTTTGATTCCGTACCGGCCATTATAGCAATAAGCCAGGAGCCGCTGATTGTCTATAGCGCGATGATGTTTGCCATTCTTGGCCTACGTACGCTTTATTTCGTACTGGAGGCGCTTAAACATTATTTAGTGCATCTTGAAAAAGCGGTCATCGTATTACTTTTCTTTATTGCCTTTAAACTTGGTCTGAATGCCACCGACCATCTCTGGCACCATGGCTATAGTATTTCGGCTACCGCCAGTCTATATGTCGTTCTGGTGGTGCTTATTCTTGGGATTGTCGCTAGTTTTGTATTTCAGGAAAAAAACGAGGAACAGCCGGGAGGTAGTTAATTCTTTGCACTGTCCTTATTCATGTTCACTTTAAAAAGGATTTAATATGAGCGTATCACTATCAAAAGGCGGTAACGTTTCTCTTAGCAAAAGCGATCCGTCAATGAAAAACGTGCTGGTTGGATTAGGGTGGGATGTTCGTACCACCGACGGCCAGGATTTTGACCTTGACGCTTCCGCCTTCCTGTTATCCGACACAGGAAAGGTGCGCAGCGACAGCGACTTCATCTTCTACAACAACTTAAAATCGGCTGATGGCTCGGTCACTCATACCGGTGACAACCGTACCGGGGAAGGGGACGGCGATGATGAATCGCTGATCGTCAAACTGGATATGATCCCCGCTAATGTCGCGAAAATTATCTTTGTGGTGACCATTCACGACGCGCAAATGCGTCGCCAAAGCTTCGGTCAGGTTTCTGGCGCTTTTATTCGTTTGGTCAACAACGATTCGCAGCATGAAGTAGCCCGCTATGATTTGACCGAAGACGCTTCCAGCGAAACGGCGATGCTTTTCGGCGAACTTTATCGCCATAACGGCGAGTGGAAGTTCCGTGCCGTCGGTCAGGGATACGCAGGCGGCTTGTCCAGCGTCTGTGCCCAGTATGGAATCAACGCATCGTGATTCGAGCTGCCTGATTGCGAATCGGGCAATACGGTAGATTTATAACAGGAGGTTTAAATGGCTGTTTCCCTGGTTAAGGGTGGTAACGTATCACTCACTAAAGAAGCGCCGTCGATGAATATCGCGATGGTGGGGTTAGGTTGGGATGCTCGGGTCACTGACGGGCAGGGCTTCGACCTTGACGCGTCGGTCTTTATGGTTGGCGAGGATGGCAAGGTGCTCTCGGATGCGAATTTCATCTTCTTTAATAACAAGAAGAGCCCTTGCGGCGGTGTTGAGCACCAGGGTGATAACCGTACCGGTGAAGGAGACGGCGATGATGAACAGGTCAAAATCACGCTTTCCCAGGTTGCCGCAGAGGTGAAAAAACTGGTTTTCTCGGTAACCATCTACGACGCCGAAGCCCGTAAGCAGAACTTCGGTATGGTACAGAATAGCTATATGCGCGTGTATAACCACGACAATGGTGAAGAAATCGCGCGTTTTGATCTGTCGGAAGATGCATCAACGGAAACGGCGATGATCTTTGGCGAACTGTATCGTCACGGTGCTGAATGGAAATTTAAAGCGGTAGGTCAGGGATTCGCTGGCGGTCTGGCGGCGTTAGCTTCCGCGCATGGCGTTAGCGTTTAATTCTTGGCAAGAATAAAACCTCCCGCTGGTGCGGGAGGTTTGTTTTATCAGGCTGCAACCACGCTGTCGATCGCCGCTTTGGCATCGGACTGCGCTTTGGCCGCAACTTCTGGACCATAAGCAATACCCTCTGCAAACACGAAGTTCACGTCGGTGATGCCGATAAAGCCAAGGAAGGTAGACAGATACGGTGTGACCAGGTCGGTTGGCGTATCTTTATGGATACCACCGCGGCTGGTTAGCACTACCGCACGTTTGCCGGTAACCAGACCTTCAGGCCCCTTCTCGGTGTAACGGAAGGTGACGCCTGCGCGGGCAACCAGGTCAAAATAGTTTTTCAGCTGAGTCGGGATGTTGAAGTTGTACATCGGCGCAGCGATAACAATCACATCGTTAGCTTTCAGTTCAGCGATCAGCTCATCGGAGAGTGCCAGCGCTTCCTGCTGACGCGCAGTCAACTGCGCATCGCTCGGACGCAGCGCGCCAACCAGTTCACCATCCAGTACCGGAATCGGGTTTGCCGCCAGATCGCGCACGGTGATAACGTCGCCTGCGTGTTTTTCGCGCCATTGTTCAACAAAATAGTCGGACAGTTGGCCGGATTGCGAGTACCCTGCAAGAATACTGGACTTCAGAACTAATACTTTGCTCATGGGTGTTTCCTTTTAATGTGATTGACGGGTCAATGCCCTGGTGCTTGATGACACTGTATTCACAATCATGCCGCAGAGATAGCGCAATATATCGAATTCTATGTTCAATTTTTTTGAACAAGGCATGAATTCTACAGATGTGGTAATCTACAGCAATATTTCATGAGAGATTTTTCCGGCAGAGCACTGCCCGATAACGCTATGACAGAACAACAAAAAATCACTTTCTCGCAGCTCTATGAACGGCTCGATGGCCTGATGCTGCGCGATAAATCGCGCTACAGCCGCCGCCTGCATGGCGCAAAGAAGGTTAAAAATCCTGATGCCCAGCAGGCCATTCTCCACGAGATGGCGCAGGAGATAGAACAGGCCGCTGGGAAAGTCCTGCTACGCGAAGCCGCGCGTCCGGCAATTACCTATCCGGAAAACCTGCCGGTTAGCCAGAAAAAACAAGAAATTCTCGAAGCGGTGCGCGACCACCAGGTGGTGATCGTCGCCGGGGAGACCGGTTCTGGCAAAACTACTCAGTTACCCAAAATTTGCATGGAGCTGGGGCGCGGCCTGAAAGGCCTGATTGGCCACACCCAGCCGCGGCGACTGGCGGCGCGAACCGTCGCTAACCGTATTGCTGAAGAGCTGCAGAGCGAGCCGGGCGGCTGTATTGGTTATAAAGTGCGCTTTAGTGACCACGTCAGCGAAAACACCATGGTTAAGCTGATGACCGACGGTATCCTGCTGGCGGAAATCCAGCAGGATCGCCTGCTGATGCAGTATGACACCATCATTATTGATGAGGCGCACGAGCGCAGTCTGAACATTGATTTTCTGCTGGGCTATCTGAAAGAGCTCCTGCCGCGCCGCCCGGACCTGAAAATCATCATAACCTCCGCAACCATCGACCCGGAACGTTTCTCGCGCCATTTTAATCATGCGCCGATTATCGAAGTTTCCGGGCGGACTTACCCGGTTGAAGTACGTTATCGTCCGATTGTTGAAGAGGCGGACGATACCGAACGCGATCAGCTCCAGGCGATTTTTGATGCCGTCGATGAACTGGGGCGCGAAAGCCCCGGCGATATCCTGATCTTTATGAGCGGCGAGCGGGAAATCCGCGATACCGCAGATGCGTTGAATAAGCTCAATCTGCGTCATACCGAAGTGCTGCCGCTGTATGCTCGTTTATCAAACAGTGAGCAAAACCGGGTCTTCCAGTCCCATAGCGGGCGGCGTATTGTCCTGGCAACCAACGTTGCTGAAACCTCGCTAACGGTTCCGGGTATCAAATACGTTATCGATCCGGGTACCGCGCGCATCAGTCGCTATAGCTACCGTACAAAAGTGCAGCGCCTGCCTATCGAGCCGGTATCACAGGCCTCTGCTAATCAGCGTAAAGGCCGCTGCGGACGTGTGTCAGAAGGTATCTGTATCCGTCTTTACTCGGAAGACGATTTCCTGTCGCGGCCGGAATTTACCGACCCGGAAATTCTGCGTACCAACCTGGCCTCGGTCATTCTGCAAATGACCGCTCTGGGGCTGGGCGATATCGCCGCGTTTCCGTTTGTCGAAGCGCCGGATAAGCGCAACATCCAGGATGGCGTGCGTCTGTTAGAAGAGCTCGGCGCCATCACTACCGATGAGCAGGCAACGGCTTATAAGCTAACCCCACTGGGCCGCCAGCTTAGCCAGCTACCGGTGGATCCGCGTCTGGCGCGGATGGTGCTGGAAGCGCAGAAACATGGCTGCGTGCGTGAAGCGATGATCATCACTTCCGCGCTGTCGATTCAGGATCCGCGCGAGCGCCCCATGGACAAGCAGCAGGCGTCTGATGAAAAGCATCGTCGCTTCCACGATAAAGAGTCTGATTTCCTTGCGTTTGTCAATTTGTGGAACTATCTCGGCGAACAGCAAAAGGCGCTCTCCTCGAATCAGTTCCGCCGCCAGTGCCGGGTGGATTTCCTCAACTATTTACGCGTGCGTGAATGGCAGGATATTTACACCCAACTGCGCCAGGTCGTGAAAGAACTCGGCCTGCCGATCAACAGCGAGCCAGCGGAGTACCGTGAAATTCATACCGCGCTGCTGACCGGTTTGTTGTCGCATATCGGGATGAAGGACTCCGATAAACAGGAGTATACCGGCGCCCGTAATGCCCGGTTCTCTATCTTCCCCGGCTCTGGTCTATTCAAGAAGCCGCCGAAGTGGACTATGGTTGCGGAACTGGTGGAGACCAGCCGCCTGTGGGGGCGCATTGCCGCCCGCATTGAGCCGGAGTGGGTCGAGCCGGTGGCCCAGCATCTGATTAAACGTTCATATAGTGAACCGCACTGGGAGCGGTCGCAGGGCGCGGTCATGGCGACAGAAAAGGTCACCGTCTACGGTCTGCCAATCGTCGCCGCGCGTAAGGTCAACTATAGCCAGATTGACCCGGCGCTGTGTCGTGAGCTGTTCATCCGCCACGCGCTGGTAGAGGGCGACTGGCAGACGCGGCATGCTTTCTTCCGCGATAACCTGAAGCTGCGCGCTGAAATCGAAGAGCTGGAGCATAAGTCGCGCCGTCGCGACATCCTGGTGGATGACGAGACCATGTTCGAGTTTTACGACCAGCGCATTAGCCACGATGTCATCTCCGCTCGCCACTTTGATAAGTGGTGGAAGCAGGCCAGCCGCGAAACGCCAGACTTGCTCAATTTTGAAAAGAGCATGCTGATTAAAGAGGGGGCGGAGCAGGTCAGTAAACTGGACTACCCGAATTTCTGGCATCAGGGCAATCTTAAACTGCGTCTTAGCTATCAGTTTGAACCCGGTGCGGATGCCGATGGCGTAACGGTTCATATTCCGCTGCCGTTGCTCAACCAGGTAGAGGAAGCCGGATTTGAATGGCAGATCCCCGGCCTGCGTCGCGAGCTGGTCATCGCGTTAATCAAATCGTTGCCGAAACCCGTTCGGCGTAATTTCGTCCCAGCGCCTAATTATGCCGAGGCGTTTTTAGGCCGCGCGACGCCGCTGGCGTTGCCTCTGCTGGATTCGCTGGAGCGTGAGTTGCGTAAAATGACCGGCGTGACCATCGACCGCGAATCCTGGCAGTGGGATCAGGTGCCCGATCACCTGAAAATCACTTTCCGGGTGGTGGATGACAAAAATAAGAAACTGCAGGAAGGACGCTCTCTGCAGGCGTTGAAGGATGCGCTTAAAGGTAAAGTTCAGGAGACGCTCTCGGCGGTGGCCGATGATGGTATTGAACAGAGCGGGCTGCATATCTGGAGTTTCGGCACCCTGGCGGAGAGTTACGAACAGAAGCGCGGCAACTATAAAGTTAAAGCCTGGCCGGCGCTGGTGGACGAGCGTGACAGCGTCGCCATCAAACTGTTTGATAATCCACAGGAACAGCAGCAGGCGATGTGGCGTGGTCTACGCCGTTTGCTGTTGCTTAATATTCCATCGCCGATTAAATATCTGCACGAGAAACTGCCCAACAAAGCCAAACTGGGACTCTATTTCAACCCTTATGGCAAGGTGCTGGATTTGATTGACGACTGCATCTCCTGTGGTGTTGACAAGCTTATCGATGAAGCCGGCGGCCCGGTGTGGACCGAAGAGGGCTTTAGTAAACTGCACGATAAAGTGCGCGCCGAACTGAACGACACGGTGGTCGATATCGCAAAGCAGGTCGAGCAGATCCTGACGGCGGTGTTTAACATCAATAAGCGTCTGAAAGGGCGGGTAGATATGACGATGGCCCTGGGGCTGTCGGATATTAAAGCGCAGATGGCGGGTCTGGTTTATCGTGGCTTTGTTACCGGCAACGGTTTCCGCCGCCTCGGCGATACGCTGCGTTATCTGCAGGCAATTGAAAAGCGTCTTGAGAAGCTGGCAATCGACCCGCATCGTGACCGCGCGCAGATGCTAAAAGTCGAGAGCGTGCAACAGTCGTGGCAGCAGTGGTTGAATAAGCTGCCGCCGAATCGCCGCGATGACGACGACGTACAGGAGATCCGCTGGATGATCGAAGAGCTGCGCGTCAGCTTCTTTGCTCAGCAGTTGGGTACCCCGTATCCCATCTCGGACAAACGCGTGTTGCAGGCAATGGAGCAAATTACGCCGTAACCTGGCTGGTTGTCCCCGGTGGCGCTGCGCTTACCGGGGCTACTCGCTTAAGCGTTTACCCACGCCAGAGTAAAGCCGTCCCAGCCTTTAGTGCCCACGGTCTGCAGCGCCGTTACCGTCAACCGTGGCTCGGCGCCCATCATCTCAATGAATTGACGCACGCCCTGAACGCGCTCGTCGGCGCTCTGTGGGTTGACCACTTCACCGTCGCGTACCACGTTATCGCCAATAATTAAGGTTCCTGGGCGGGAATAACGTAGCGCCCAGCGTAGATAATGGGGATTATTCGGCTTATCGGCATCGATGAAGATCAGGTCGAAAGCGGGACATTCGCCAAGCGCCTCCAGAGACTGTAGCGCCGGCCCCTCCCGCAGCGTGACCCGCTGGCCAACGCCCGCCAGCTGCAGATTCTCGCGCGCCACCTGGGCATGATGCGCGTCGGCCTCCAGCGTGAGTAGTTGGCCGTCGGCAGGAAGCTCGCGCGCCATCCAGATGGTGCTATAGCCGCCGAGGGTGCCGATCTCCAGTATCCGCTTAGCCTGGGTAAGCCGTACCAGCAGGGCGAGAAACTGCCCCTGATTGGCGGCGACATCGTGCGCCGGTAGCCCGGCACGATGATTATTTTCCAGCACCCGATTGAGTACAGGATCGCCGGGGATTAACGTTTCAACCAGATATTTGTCTACTGCCGTCCACTGTTGTTGCATATAACATTTCCCGTTTTAGCTCGCTGATGAGTCAGACCAGCCGCCTCCCAGCGCCCGGTACAAATCAATCTGTGCCAGTAGAAGATTATTTTTCACCTGTACCACGCTCAACTGAGTGGAGAACAACGTACGTTGCGCATCCAACACGTCCAGATAGGAAGAGTAGCCGTTACGATAGCGGTTCTGCGCGATACGCAACGTTTCTGCGGCGACCGATTCCTGCTCCTGGAGCTCGCTTAACTGTTCGCCGTAGCGGCTGATGGCATCCAGGCTATCGTTCACCTCTTTGAACGCGCCGCGTACGGTTTTCTCATATCCGTATAGCGCCTGATTGCGCTGGGCCATCGAGACATCAACCTGCGCATTTAGCGCCTGACGGTTGAGTAACGGCGCCAGAATACTGCCGCCAAGGCTCCATAACCGCAGCGGGTTGTCGAGCAGATCCGGCAGCGTTCTGTCCTGCAGGCTGCCAGTGGCGGTCAGGTTGATGGAAGGCAGCAACTGCGCCTGCGACGACGCGAGGGTGGCATCAGCGGCCACCAGTTGGCGTTGAGCCTGCACAATGTCCGGACGGCGGCTCATTAGCGTCGAGGGTAACTGTGAGGGCAGGCGTAGCGGGCTAAGTTGTGCGAACTCGTTACGTTTTACCGCACCGGGATTGTCGCCCAACAGAACGCTCAGGGCGTTCTCTTGTTGCGCGATTTGATGCTGCAATGGCGGGATCTGCGCCCGCGTCGAGCGCAGTTCGGAATCCGCCTGCATGAGCTCCAGGCGCGAGGTATAGCCGGTTTCATACTGCCGTTTAGCCAGATTCCACGCATCTTCTCGCGATTTCAGCGTTTGGCGGGTGACCCGCAACTGCTCGTCTAATGACAACAAGGTGACGTAGCCGACGGCGACCGATGTCGCCACGGTCAGATTAGCGGCAGCGGCAGCGGCTTTCTGCGCTTCAAGGCTGGCTTCGGCTGCGCTGGCGGCGCTGCGGTTGGCCCCCCAAATATCGACGTCATAGCTGGCGGTCAGGCCCCCTTTGTACAGCGTGCTGTGGATGGGCAGACCGGTCGCGGCGGACTGTGCGCGAGCGCGGGTACCGGTCAGGCTGGCATCAAGCGAGGGGAATAAGCTGCTATCAGCAGCGTACGCGCGCGCCTGATACTCGTTAACCCGCTCGCGGGCGATCAGGACGTCGCTGTTGTAGCGCAACGCCCGATCGACATACTGATTAAGCGCGCTATCGTGAAAATTGCGCCACCACACGCCTTCCACCGGGCTGGAAGGACCCACATCGGCACGCCAGGCGGCCGGGATCGCCAGCGTGGGCTCCGCACGTGGTACATCGGCAGACTGACAACCGACCAGCGCCAGCGCCACGGCAAGGGTTAACGGGCGGATCATTGTTTATTCTCCGCGCGGGTATCAATCGTCACCTGCACCGACATCCCCGGACGCAGACGATAGCTGTTTTTCTGCCCCTCATCGACCGCGATACGGACAGGGATCCGCTGGGCGATTTTGACAAAGTTGCCGGTCGCGTTATCCGGCGAGATCGCGCTGAATTCGACGCCGGTCGCTGGCGAAATACTTTGTACTTTGCCGTGGAAGGTTTCGCTGTTCAACGCATCGACCGAGAAGGTGACCGGCTGGCCGACGCGCACCTCGGCGAGCTGTGTCTCTTTCAGGTTGGCGATAACCCAGTGCTGAGGCGGTACCAGCGAGGTCAAATGCGTACCGGCGCTGACATAGGCGCCGAGGCGTACGGAGATCTGCCCCAGTTGCCCGGCCGTCGGGGCGATAATCCGCGTATTCTGCAGGTCGATTTCGGCAAGCTCCAACGCCGCTTTGGCGCTGGCCACATCGGCCTCCAGCGAATCGCGATTGACGATAGTGGACTGCAGATCCTGGCGCGACATCTCCAGTGTGGCTTTCGCCTGTTCGATATCGGCTGCGCCTTGAGCCGCGCTGGCCCGCGCAGAGTCGCGTTCGCGAATGGATAACGAACCGTCCGCGGTGAGTTCCTGTACGCGTTTTAAATCGGCTTGGGTTTTCTGATTCTGCGCGCGGGCGTTTTGCAAGGCGGCCTCGTTTTTGACGATGGTCGCTTCGGCGCTTTTCCGCTGCTGCTGATTGTTTTTCAGCGCCGCCTGTTTCATCGCCAACGTTGCCTGCGCCTGGTGCACCCGCTGTTTATAGATGCGATCGTCAATCTGGAACAGCACCTGTCCCGGCTGAACGGTATCGAAATCTTTGACGTTCACCGCGGTGATATACCCGTTAACCTGCGGACTGATAAACGTCGTCTGACCGCGCACGTAAGCGTTATCGGTAAACTGACTATGCCGGGTGAAAGGGGGCAACTGCCAGGCGTAAAGAATAACCAATACGCCGACGATGCCGATCGCCGCGGCGGTAAAAATAGACACCACGCGGATGTTGTTTCGGGTATTGGCCTGTTGCCTGGCCGCGTCCTGCTGACTCATAACCACTCCAGAGTAAAAATTATCTTATTATTTGTTGCCGGTTGCGCGTTTTAACGCGATACGGGCGGTGATTCGCAATCTGATTAAGCGCCAGAAAATCCACACCAGCGTTGCGGCAGAGATCGCCGCCGTCAGGAGATAAGTGTCATTGTAGGCGAGAATATTGGCCTGTAGCGTCGAGGCGTTTTGCAGCAGCGTGGTAGCCTGCACGTTCAATAGCGTGCTGTCGCCAATCTGGCTTTGGTACATCTGACTATACTGCTGCAGTCGCTCGACGATCAGCGGGTTTAGCGTGGTTATCTGATCGGCCAACTGGCTGGAATGAAATTTTTCGCGCCAGGTCTGAAAAGTACCGAGGATAGCTGAGCCGAGCAGGCCGCCGATATTTTGGCTCATGCCAAACAGAACCGAGAAGCTGACCAGATTCCGCTGGTCGGCAATCACCCCGCCAATTCCCGCCAGCATGGCCGGCGCGAGGAAGAAGGCACTGCCGAAGCCAAGTAAAAACTGGCTGAACATCAACTGTTCCGGACGGGTCAGGGCAGTGGACTGGCTATCAAGCAATGACGCAATCATGATCAACGCCAGCGCGGTCGCGGTGGGCCAGTAGAGGCGCTGCGGGTTAAGCGTCAGGCAACTGGCGACGATACCGCAGACGATACCGGCGAAAATAGACCATGCCAGATTGGTCATCTGCTCGTTTTGCAAGCCGACGTACTGCAGCCAGCCGATGACTCCGGTGTTCTGTTCCGCCAGCACGATGCGTATCAGCAGCATAATCAGCCCGAGACGAATGATACTGCCGCTGGAAAGCCATTTGGTGTTAAGCAGCGGGTTAGTGCGATTATGCTCGAAGGCGATAGCCGAAACGATCAGCACCACCGCACCCGCCAGCGACCAGCCAAGCCACGGTGCCTCAAACCACCAGTCCAGACGGCCCAGCGACAGCACCGCGCAGACCAAAGCCATACCGGGCGCCAGCAGGAAGAAGGTAATAAAGTCCTTCTTCTCAAACACTTTTTTGCGGTCGCTGGGCGGCAGTTTAAGCGCAATGACGCAGGCGAGCGACACCAGCGCCAGCCCGAGCTCAAAGAAGTAGAGACCACGCCATTCGTCAATCTGCAGTAATTCAGTCGAGAACAGACGCGCCAACGGGATCGCCAGCGACGATCCGGTGATCCCAATGGTCAACGCCTTCAGACGGTGGCGCGCCGGCCAGGCCTGCACCTGATAGTAAATTCCCAGTGAACTTAACGCCGCTGCCACCATGCCGTGCGCCGCACGCACCATCATCGCCGAGCTGAGGTCGTTGACGAACAGGTGGAAGAAAGTGACCAGTACATACAGTACCAGGAAGCCTTCAGTAAAGGCGCGCAGGCCAAACTGCTGGCGAAATTTCACCAGCAGCAGGTTGATGGAGACGTTAGTCATGACGTAGACCGCCGGCAGCCACGCAATTTCCGTCGACCAGGCGGCAAAAGTGCCCTGCAGCAGCTGCAGGTTGGCGGTAACGACGGCATTACCCAGCGCGCCGGTCAGGCATACCAGCAATCCGACGATGCCGTAAGCGACACGTTTTGGCGTACTGTGGATGGGCGTCGACGGTGAACCGAGCATCGCCGGTTTTTCATGCGGCGCCCAGTCGTGGGGCACATAGGGATTAGCATCGCGACGAGGCATTATTTCTTTTCCACCTCGTGCAGCAGCTTTTCCAGTACCCGGTGGGTTTGCTCACGCTCTTCCGGAGTGATGGCGGTGAGGATCTCCTCGCGCAGGTCGTCGGCGACCGCTTTTACCTGATGGAAAAGCGCCATCCCTTTTGCGGTGGCGACCAACAGACGCTTACGTTTATCGCTGTCAGGCTTAACGCGCTCCACCAGTTCAAGTTCGACCAGGCGGTTAATGAGCGGGACGATGGTGGCGCTTTCGACACCGAGTTCCTGCGCCAGTTCGCTTTGCGATAGGGGCTGCTCGTTGCGGGCAATGGCTGACACCGCCACCCATGACGCCTGGCTCATGCCAAGATTTTTCAACCGCCGGTTAACCGCCAGCCGCCAGTGATGCGCGGTTAAGTATAAGAGATGGGAAAAGTTAAGCTGTCGGTTATCCATGTTCCGCCTACAAATTCATTAGAGCTCTAATGATTTTAGGCGCGGCGATTTACCGATTTCAAGTCACGAAGATAAAAATAGGTTAACGCAATGTGCGTTTTTTGTGGAAAAGGCCGGCTGGCACGTGGAGAAAAAATAAAAAAACCCGGGCGAACCCGGGTTTAGTATCTGGATTAACCGGACATTAGCCCGGGTAGATGCCGCGATCTTTACGCGCCAGCAGGATGCGCTCACAGGCGACGATGTAGGCCGCGGTACGCAGAGAACACGCTTTCTCGGCGGCTTTATCGCAGACGTGAACGATAGCATCGGTCATGATACGGTCCATCTTGGCGTTGATCTCTTCTTCACTCCAGAAGAAGCTCGCCATGTCCTGTACCCATTCGAAGTAGCTGACGGTCACGCCGCCGGCGTTACAGATAACGTCCGGAACCACGATCACCCCGCGGTCGGCCAGCACGTCGTCGGCGTCCGGGTAGGTTGGGCCGTTGGCGCCTTCGAGGATCAGCTTACAGCTGATTTTTTCCGCGCGCTCACGGGTGATTTGGCCTTCCAGCGCCGCCGGGATCAGGATATCCATCTCGGTGGTCCAGAAATCTTCTTTGGCGATTTCACGCGCACCTGGGAAACCAGCAATCTTCTTGTTCTCGGCCTGCCATGCGGTCAGCGCCTGCATGTCGATACCGCCTTCGTTGAACAGGGTCGCGGTGTGATCCTGGATAACGACAATACGCGCGCCAACGTCTGCGAACAGACGAGCGGCTTCGCTGCCAACGTTACCAAAACCTTGCAGCGCGACTTTCGCGCCTTCGATTTCGATACCGTTACGACGAGCCACTTCACGACCGGTGACGAAGACGCCGCGGCCGGTGGCTTTTTCACGACCCAGCGAACCGCCGAGATGAATCGGCTTACCGGTAACCACGCCGGTGATAGTGGTGCCGTGATTCATGGAGTAGGTGTCCATCATCCACGCCATCACTTTACCGTTGGTGCCAACGTCCGGCGCCGGGATATCTTTCTGTGGCCCAATGATAATGCCGATTTCGCTGGTATAGCGTCGAGTCAGACGTTCCAGCTCGCCTTCAGACAGTGAGAACGGGTCGACGCGGATGCCGCCTTTAGCCCCGCCGTAAGGAATATTGACCGCGGCGCACTTAATGGTCATCCAGGCAGAAAGCGCCATTACCTCGTTAAGATCGACATCCGGATGGTAGCGAACACCACCTTTACCCGGTCCACGCGATAGATTGTGCTGTACGCGATAGCCTTCGAAATGGCGGATGGTGCCATCATCCATCTGCACCGGAATATCAACGATCAGCGCGCGTTTCGGGTGACGCAGAGTTTCCACCCAGTAGGCGAGGTCGCCCAGATACGGCGCGACGCGGTCGATCTGGCGCAGGTAAGTGGTCCATGGAGATGTACTACTTTCAGATGCGTAAGATAACTTTTCCATAAGAGTCCTGTATCTCAATGTTATTTGTGTCGTGTAAAACCGTGGAATAGGTACAGCAGTAAAATCTGTGTGATGAATGTTATCACCAATTTTATAAACCAGTATTTGACGGCTATTCCGAATTTTACATTTTTGTTAGTTTTTTGGGGTTGCATTTGAATAAATAAGCACGGCCAGGCGCCTGCATGTCATGCATCAATATGCATATTTTATGCAGATAAGTGAATATGGAAATAATTTTTTCATATTTTTCATTATCTTGATGATCCTCTAAAAGTGAATAAAATGATTCGAGGTTGTATTGACTTTGTTGCGTGTCAGGGCCCAGCATTAGCTCACGCAATACACAAGGTATTAACCGTGAATTAACATATACCCATACAAATAAAATGGCTTATTTCAGTTGTGGTGAAAATATTTGTCATCGCAGCGGGACGTGTGCGCCCTGAAAACGGCTAAAGGGAAATTGTTAAATTCGACTATTCACGATTGGCCAATTTATGCCGCCGATCCTCGTTCCGGAGAATTGTTATGTCAGGCAGTATCACTCGCGAAGATTTTGATGCTTATATGGTTCCGTGTTTCGCTCCCGCGCCGTTTATCCCGGTGAAAGCGGCGGGCTCCCGCGTCTGGGACCAGCAGGGTAAAGAGTACATTGACGTGGCTGGCGGCATTGCGGTTAACGCGCTGGGTCACGCTAATCCGGCCCTGGCCGCGGCGCTGAAAGCGCAGCTGGATAAGCTGTGGCACATCGGCAACGGCTATACCAACGAACCGGTGCTGCAGCTGGCGAAAACCCTGGTGGAGTCGACCTTCGCCGATAAAATCTTCTTCTGTAATTCTGGTGCTGAAGCCAATGAAGCCGCGCTGAAGCTGGCGCGCAAGTATGCACACGACAAATTCGGCGCCGACAAGAGCGAAATCATCGCCTTTAAGAACTCCTTCCATGGCCGCACTCTGTTTACCGTGACCGTAGGGGGGCAGCCGAAATACTCCAGTGACTATGCGCCATTGCCGCAGAACATCACCCATCTGCCGTATAACGACATCGACGCGGTGAAAGCAGCGTTCTCTTCCCGCACCTGCGCAGTCATCGTCGAGCCGATTATCGGCGAAGGCGGCGTCATGCCGGCGGATCCGCCGTTCCTGCAGGCACTGCGCGAGCTGTGCGACGAGCATGAAGCAACGCTGATTTTTGATGAAGTGCAGACCGGCGCCGGGCGTACCGGCCAACTGTATGCTTACCAGCACTACAACGTAGTTCCGGATATTCTCACCAGCGCAAAAGGGCTGGGCGGCGGCTTCCCAATTGGCGCGATGCTGGCGAAAGAGGCCTGGGCGCAAGTGTTCCAGCCGGGTACCCACGGCACGACTTTCGGCGGCAACCCGCTGGCGGCGACCGTCGCTAATAGCGTGCTGGCGCAAATGGATAGCGCGCTGCTGGCGGGCGTGGGCGAACGCCATACCCTTATTGTCGATAAACTCAATGCGCTGAACGCTAAATATGATGTCTTCAGCGCCGTACGCGGGATGGGGCTGCTAATTGGCGCCGAACTGGCAAGTCATCTGCGAGGAAAAGCCAAGGCGCTGACCAATCTGGCGGCGGAAGAGGGACTGATCGCGCTGATAGCCGGGCCGGACGTCCTGCGTTTCGCCCCTGCGCTCAATATTCCCCTGGCGGATATTGATGAAGCCTTCATGCGCCTTGAGCGCGCCGTCGCCCGCTTAATCAGCTAATCCGGGAGACGGCCTATGATGTTATTTCGTCCCGTACGGGAAAACGACCTCGATGATATTGTTCGCCTTGCCTCCCGGGCGGGCGTGGGAATGACATCGCTGCCGAATGATGCCGTGCGCCTTGCCGCACGGATTAAACGCAGCGTAGAAACCTTTGCCGGCAAGCTGACGCGTGGCGAACAGGGGTTTCTGTTTGTTCTGGAAGATACCGAACTGAGCCGGGTTGTCGGCGTTAGCGCCATTGAGGTCGCGGTGGGGCTCGACGAACCGTTCTACAATTTTCGTATTCAGAAGACGGTACGGGCATCCAAAGAGCTTGGGGTTTATAAGCATCAGGAATTGCTCAATTTAAGCTACGACCATACCGGTCACAGCGAACTCTGTACCCTATTTCTTGACCCTGAGTACCAGAAGAACCGCAATGGCCTGTTGCTCTCCAAAGCGCGGTTTGTCTTTATTGCCGCGTTCCGCGAGTGGTTTTCGTCGCATCTGTTTGCCGAGCTGCGCGGGCGCAGCGACGAGCAGGGGAATTCACCGTTCTGGGATGCGTTGGGGCACCACTTTTTCGACATTCCTTTCGCCGATGCCGATCGCCTCACCGGTACAGGAATGAAAACCTTTATCGCCGAACTGATGCCGGCCTACCCGATTTACATCTCGCTGCTGCCGGATGATGCCCGCGAAGTGATAGGCCAGGTTCATGCCAACACCGCGCCGGCGCGGGCTATTCTCGAAAAAGAGGGGTTTAGCTGGCGCGGGTCCGTCGACATCTTCGATGCCGGCCCGGTACTGGAAGCTGAAACCGATAATATTCGCGCCATCAGAGAGAGCTATTCGCTGCCGGCGCTGCAGCTGATGACGCCGCAGGCGACGCCAACCATCGTCGCCAACGGACAGTTTGATAATTTCCGCGCGGTGCTCATCGCGCAAGAGACGCCGGGAGCGCTCGATCAGCAGGCGCTGGACGCCCTGCAGGTCAATGCCACCGACCGGGTTCACGCGGTGACACTCAACCCAGAGGAAAACAGATCATGGCGGTAAACGCACAGTTTATAGCAGGTAAGTGGCAGCAGGGCGCAGGCGCGCCGTTAACTAAGCTGGCGCCGGAAGACCAGTCCGTTTTATGGCAGTCGCAAAGTGCGGGCGCAGCCGACGTGCAGGCCGCCTGCGCCGCCGCGCGCGAGGCGTTTTATGGCTGGTCGCGTCGTCCATTAAGCGAACGCATTGCCGTGGTTCAGCGGTTCGCTGCGCTGCTGGAAGAGAATAAAGAGGCGCTGGCGACGTTAATTTCCCGTGAAACCAGCAAGCCGCTGTGGGAAACCCTTACTGAAGTACAAGCGATGATCGGCAAAGCCGGGATTTCCATTGATGCCTACGCCGAACGTACCGGTTATCGCGAGTCCGCTATGCCGGACGGCAAAGCGCTGCTGCGCCATAAGCCGCACGGCGTGATGGCGGTGTTTGGCCCTTACAACTTCCCGGGGCATCTGCCGAACGGCCATATTATCCCGGCGCTGATCGCCGGTAACACCGTGGTATTTAAACCGAGCGAATTGACGCCCGCAACCGCGGAACTCACCGTTCAGCTATGGCAGCAGGCCGGGATCCCGGATGGGGTGCTAAACCTGGTGCAGGGGGCGAAAGATACCGGCCAGGCGCTGCTGGAAAACCGCGATATCGACGGGGTGCTGTTTACCGGTAGCGCCGCCGCTGGCTTCCACTTCCACCGTTACCTCGGCGGTCAGCCGGAGAAAATGTTGGCGCTGGAGATGGGCGGCAATAATTCGCTGATCGTGGCCGACGTTGTCGATAGCGTTGCGGCGCTCAACGTGATTATTCAATCGGCCTTTATCTCCGCCGGGCAGCGCTGCACCTGCGCGCGTCGTTTACTGGTACCGCGCGGTGAACAGGGCGATGCGCTTGTTGAACAACTGATTGATGCCAGCCGGCAGATTCGCGCCGGTAAATGGAACGCCGAACCGCAGCCGTTTATGGGCGGGGTGATTTCGCAAACCGCCGCGCAGGGCATGCTGGCGGCGCAGGCGAAGCTGGAAGCGCTGGGCGGCAAAGTGCTGCTGCGCATGAGTCAGCCGGATCCTCACTCTACCGTGTTAACGCCGGGAATTATCGACGTCACCGGGATCGCGGTGCCGGATGAAGAGTACTTCGGCCCGCTGCTCACCGTGATTCGTTACGACCGGTTCGATGAGGCGATCGCGATTGCCAATAATACTCGCTACGGCCTGGCGGTGGGGCTTATTTCCGCCGATCCGGCGCTGTTCGACAAGCTGGCCGACGAAGCGCGCGCCGGGATCGTTAACTGGAACAAACCGCTCACCGGGGCCTCCAGTAAAGCGCCTTTCGGCGGTGTCGGCGCCTCCGGCAACCATCGCGCTTCGGCGTGGTATGCCGCCGATTATTGCGCCTGGCCGATGGCTTCTCTGGTCAGCGAAACGCTGACGCTGCCTGCGACGACGTCGCCAGGTCTGCCATTCTGATAACCGTTTTTTGTGAGGACACTATGTCTGGATTTGAAGCGAATTTTGACGGTCTGGTGGGGCCAACGCACCACTACGCCGGGTTGTCGGTAGGCAACGAAGCGTCACAAAACAACCGCGACGGTTTATCTAACCCGAAGAAGGCGGCGCTGCAGGGACTTTATAAGATGAAGACCCTGGCCGATCGTGGCTTTGTACAGGGCATTCTGCCGCCGCAGCCGCGGCCAAATATGACGATGCTGCGCAGCATTGGTTTTCAGGGCAGCGATGAGCAGGTGATCCAGCGTGCAGCTAAAGAGGCCCCGCAGCTATTGTCGGCCTTTAGCTCCGCTTCCTCGATGTGGACCGCCAACGCCGCCACCGTGTCGCCGTCGGCCGATAGCGCTGATGGAAAAGTGCATTTTACGGTGGCGAACCTCAACAATAAGCTGCACCGCATGCAGGAAGCACCGATCACCTCGGCCATCCTCAGGGCGACCTTCGCCGATGAACGCTACTTCGCGCATCACGCGGCGCTGCCGCAGCATGGCGATTTAGGTGATGAAGGGGCGGCGAACCATAACCGTTTCTGTGGGGATTATGACCGCCAGGGCGTGCAGTTTTTTGTCTATGGTAAGCGCGCCAGCGGCGGCATTGCGCCAGCTAAATACCCCGCGCGCCAGACGCTGGAGGCCAGCGAAGCGGTGGCGCGTCTGCATCAGCTCGACCCGCAGTACACCGTATTCGCTCAGCAAAATCCGCAGGCTATCGACCATGGTGTATTCCACAATGATGTTATCGCCGTCAGCAACCGCCACGTGCTGTTCCATCATCAGCACGCCTTCCTGCAGCAGCGGGAGGTGCTGGCGACGCTGAAGGAGAGCAACGCCAGTCTGAATATTCCATTCACCAGCGTTGAAGTCCCTGACGAGCTGGTTAGCCTCGATGACGCGGTGGCCTCTTATCTGTTCAACAGCCAGTTACTCAGCAAAGCCGATGGCAAAATGTTGATTGTGGTGCCGGAAGAGTGCCGTCAGCGTGAAAACGTCTGGCGTTATCTCTCTGCTCTCGCCGCCGATAGCGCATCGCCTATCGATGAAGTGGCGGCATTCGATCTACGTGAAAGCATGCGCAACGGCGGCGGCCCGGCCTGTTTACGTCTGCGGGTGGTGCTTAATGACGCTGAGCGTGCGGCGGTCAACGCTCACAGCCTGATGAATGACGAACGCTACCAGCAACTGACCGCGTGGGTTGAAAAGCATTATCGCGATCGCCTGCATGCCAGCGACCTCGCCGACCCGCAGCTGCTGCGCGAGGTTTATCAGGCGCTGGACGAGCTGACGCAGATTTTACATCTGGGCGCGATTTATGACTTCCAGCGATAAGGGGCCGGGAATGGAACAAAACGTCAACGATTTACTGCATTGTAAACTGCAGACATGGACCTTTCCGCCGACTATCGAAGCCAGTTGGTTAGGCGATGGCATTCTGCAACTGCTGCCAAAAACGCCCTGGCGACAGGCGACGGTGCTTTCTGCCGGGGTGCACGGTAACGAAACCGCGCCGATTGAAATGTTGCTGCAGATCCTGCAGGGATTAAGCCTGGGCGAGCAGCCGCTGACCCACGCGCTACTGGTGGTGTTCGGCAATTTGCCCGCCATTCGCGCCGGCCGTCGCTATCTGCATAACGATCTCAACCGGCTGTTTGGCGGCCGCCATCTGGCGGCGATGCCCGGGAACGAGTCGCGTCGCGCTTTTGAACTGGAGATGGCCGTACAGGCCTTCTTCCGTAGCGCCGATGTCCACGGCAAGGTGTCGCGCACGCATCTCGATCTGCATACCGCTATTCGCGGGTCGAAATATCGGCAGTTTGCGCTGCTGCCCGCTCATGATGGCGACTACAGCGCAGATTTTTATCAGCTGTTGCAGGCCAGCGGTATGGATGCCATCGTGCGTCATACCGAACCGGGCGGCACCTTTACCCACTTCACCAGCGAGAAGTTCGGCGCGCAAAGCGCCACGCTGGAACTGGGGAAGGTGATGCCATTCGGTGAAAATGATCTGCGCTTGTTTGCCGCCACCGAACTGGCTATCGGCGCGCTGATCGCCGACGGCATCATGCCGCCGCGTAGCAAAGCGCCGGTCGAATACTTTGTGGTGCAGCAGAGCATCATCAAGGGCGAGAACGGTTTTACCCTGAATCTCGACCCGAAAATCGAAAACTTTACCGCGCTGCCGGCAGGCTATGAAATCGCCCGTCAGGCACAGAAAACCTGGGTGGTCAATGCCGACGCCCCCTACATCCTGTTTCCGAATGCGGGCGTCGCCGCCGGTCAACGCGCCGGGCTGCTGCTGACCGCTACCGCGCCAAGCCTTTCCATGCCTGCTTGAAGGAATCAACATGACTGAACATCAACGTGAGGGGCAGGTTCATCCTGCCGCCGACGGGGAGTGCCCGTCGCAGCTCAAACGCGGCCTTGGCGCCCGGCACATTCAGATGATTGCGCTGGGCGGCGCTATTGGTACTGGACTGTTTATGGGGGCGGGCAGAAACATCGCCGTCGCCGGAACATCCATTCTGCTTATCTATCTACTGGTAGGTTTCTTTACCTATATGGTGATGCGGGCGATGGGGGAGCTGTTGCTGACCCGCCTGGATTACCGTTCGTTTGCGGATTTCGTCGGCGACTATCTTGGCCCGCAGGCCAGTTTCTATCTGGGTTGGACCTACTGGCTTAGCTGGGTGGTGACCTGTATCGCCGACGTGGTGGTTTGCGGTAGCTATATGCAGTACTGGTTCCCGGAGATGTCGGCGTGGATGCCCGCGCTGAGTACGCTTGGGATCCTGTTCTTGTTTAATCTGTTGTCGGTAAAGATGTTCGGCGAGGCCGAATTCTGGTTTGCGCTGATTAAGGTCATCACCATTATCGCGCTGATTTTGACCGGCGCGTGGATGATTGCTATTGGCTGGACTTCGCCGGATGGCGTGAAGGCTTCGTTAGGTCATATTACCGACCCGACGGCCTTTATGCCCCACGGCGTGACCGGTTTCTTCGCCGGTTTCCAGATAGCGATTTTCTCCTTCACCGGTATTGAGCTGCTCGGCACCATGACGGCGGAAACGCGCGATCCTGAGCGCATCTTGCCGAAGGCGATTAACGCGCTGCCGCTGCGCATCATTATTTTCTATCTGCTGTCGATGGTGGTCATTATTGCCGTGGCTTCATGGCCTGGCGTCTCGCCGGATGCCAGTCCGTTCGTGACCCTGTTCGCCAAGGCCGGGCTACCTGCCGCCGCCGCGGTAATTAACTTTGTCGCCTTGACGTCGGCCATGTCGTCGGCGAACAGCGGCGTTTACTCCAGTACCCGCATGCTGTACGGTCTGTCGGTGGAAAAACATGCGCACTGGCAGTTCCGTATACTCTCACGTAATACCCGCATTCCGGTACGTAGCCTGCTGTTCTCCTGCTTCTGCATGCTGAGCGGTACGTTACTGCTGTTCCTGGTGCCAAACGTGATGACGTTGTTCACCATCGTTTCAACGCTGGCGGCGATCATGGTGGTTTTCAGCTGGGGTATGATTCTTGTAGCGTACCTGGTGTATCGTCATAAACGTCCGGACCTGCACGCGCGGTCGAAATTTAAAATGCCGGCGGGAGTGGCGATGTGCTGGCTGAGCCTGCTGTTTTTCGCCTTCTCGATCTTCATTATGATTTTCGACCCGGATACGCTGCTGGCGCTGATAGCTTCGCCGGTGTGGTTTATTGCGCTATGGTGCTTCTGGAAAGTGAAACAGAAGCGCGAAGGGCAACTGGCATTGGATAACGCCAGCGCCTGATGATACCCGGCAGCTGAAGCGTGGCTGCCGGATTTTCCTTTTCGCCGTAGCGCGGTTTATGATGTCGCCCGACACTTCATTGTTGGATCAGGACAGAAGAAGGAAAGGGTATGACAGAGCATTTCCCGGCGCTTTCACACGACACGTTAGCGGCGGCCAATCTCATCGGCGACTGGTTGGCGCAGGATGATTTGCCGCAGAATGCGCAGCCGCAGATTGCGGTGTTGGCCGGTAACGCGGTGATCCCGACCATTGACGCCGCCTGTCGGCTCGCGGCTCAGAGGCAGATTCCACTATTGATAAGCGGCGGTATTGGTCATTCGACGACCTTTCTTTACGACGCCGTACAAAAGCATCCGCACTATCAGGCGTTGCGGGTAGAGGGGCGTCCGGAATCGCATATCCTGGCGGATATCGCCGAACGTTTCTGGCAAATACCGCGCGATCGCATCGTGGTGGAAGACCGTTCAACCAACTGCGGCGAAAACGCGTGGTTTACCCGCCGGTTACTGGAAGAGCGTGGGCTGGATCATTCCTCTGGCGTGGTGATTCAGGACCCGACCATGCAGCGTCGGACGATGGCGACGTTTGCCCGCGTCTGGCAGGAGGCACCGGCGCAGCCGCAGTGGTGGAGCTATCCCGGTTGTTCGCCGCGGCTTGAAAACAGCGCTGCTGGCCTGAGATTCAACGGAGACGATAGTGGATTGTGGCCAGTGGGGCGTTATCTGGCGCTGCTGCTTGGCGAGCTGCCGCGTCTGCTGGATAACGCGCAGGGTTATGGCCCCAACGGTAAAGGGTTTATTACCCACGTCGATTTCCCACGCGATGTTAGCGCGGCGTGGCAATGCTTGCGTGAAGATACGCTATTGAGCGAGGCGCTGAACGCCAGAACGCTGGGGTAGGGAGCAAGGCGGATAGCCGCAGCTATCCGCTGGTTCTGAGTTTACTTCGCGAATTTATCCAGTACGCGGACAAGCTGGGTAACAAAGCCGTACTCGTTATCGTACCAGGCCACGGTTTTCACAAGCTGTACGCCGCCGGCCTCCATGATCTCCAGTTGAGTCGCATCATAGATTGAGCCGAAATGGCTGCCGATAATGTCGGAGGAGACAATTTCTTCTTCGGTGTAGCCGAAAGATTCATTGTTCGCCGCCGCATTTTTCATGGCCTGATTAACCTCTTCAGCGGTGACTTTCTTCGCCAATACGGAAACCAGTTCCGTCACTGAGCCGGTTTTAGTCGGCACGCGCTGGGCGTGACCTTTCAGTTTCCCGCTGAGTTCCGGGATCACCAGACCGATGGCTTTTGCCGCCCCGGTGGTGTGCGGAATAATGTTTTCCGCCGCCGCTCGCGAGGCGCGCAGGTCTTTGCCGCGCGGCCCGTCGACCAGAGATTGCGTCCCGGTATAAGCGTGAATAGTGGTCATGGTGCCCACGGTAATGCCGAAGGCATCGTTCAGCACTTTAGCCATTGGCGCCAGGCAGTTGGTGGTGCAGGATGCAACCGAGATGATGGTGTCATCCGGGCTCATGGTGTCGTCGTTGACGTGATAAACAATGGTTTTCATCTCGCCGGCAGGGGCGGATATCAATACCTTTTTCGCGCCGGCGGTCAGATGCGCCTGCGATTTTTCCGCCGAGGTATAGAAGCCGGTGCATTCAACAATCACCTCTGCGCCTGCGGCTTTCCACGGAATATGCTGGGCCTCTTTCTCTGCGTAAACGGTGATTTTTTTACCATTAACGATCAGCGCATCTTCTGTAAAATCAACGCTCCATGGGAAAGGACCGTAGTTAGAGTCATGTTTAAGCAGGTAGGCTAAGACTTTCGGTGAGGTGAGATCGTTGATGGCCACGACCTCCAGCGGGCTATTCACTTCTAACAGACGACGAAGTACTAAGCGTCCAATACGACCAAATCCATTAATCCCAAGTTTACTCATGGATACTCTCCTGGTGGTGAAGTTGATACGTTAAAACTTCTTCAGGCAGAGCGGGAAGAGTAAATCCTACCTTTCAGTGGCTTAGCAGTTCACCTGAGGTGTTTCTATTGCTAAGTTACCTGCCTGAAGCGTCTTCAGTAACTGTCACGTGGAGCCAGATGGTGCGAAGGAAGTATAACGCCGGGTCGGAGGTGGTTCCAATGTTCTTACCGCGACAGTACAACAAAAAGAGTGCCTACCATTGTTCGCTATTTCATGCGGCGTTGAGTGGTAAATATGATCTACATCACAATAACAGAAATTAGAAAAAGGGCAGAAGGATATAGCCACATCGAGGCTGTATTGATAACTATAGCGGTGGTTCAGCACAATATTGATAATGAGAATGAATATCATTCATTGACATCTGGTCATATTAATGTAACCTTGCATTAGGAATAATACAGGGATGAATAGAAAATGGATTGCGGCCTGAGGAATAATTATCAACCCATAGCTTAAAAATTTAAAAATCATGCCGAAATTCCATCCTGCTGGCATGAAATGCGGGAAGGAAAATCTGCAGGGTAAATCATAATGCAGGTGTTTAAAGATATTATCCTTGCCGGGAGCATTCTCTTTTCTATCTTATATTCTGTTTTCTCGTTGTGCGATGTTTTGTTGATGATGCAGATATTTTATCGGCACCCAGAGCACTGCTGCCTGTGTTTGCCGTTGGATGTATATATTTTCTGAGCAATGCTTATTTTTGGCTATTGAATTACATAAGGAATATGAAAGATGAAAGAGCTGACAAATAAACAGTTGGGTATGGTCTCCGGTGCAGGGGGGGATATTGGGCGGGAAATTGCTCAGGGAATCGGCGCTGGAGCTGGCACATTTGTAGGCGGAACTCCTGGTGCCATAACCGGTGGGATCGCAGGGGGACAGGTTTATGACTGGGCTGCAACAAAAACACCGGACCCAGCGATGTCCCCATCTGGTTTGGGCGGAACGCTCAAACAAAAACCAGCTAACCTTCCATCCGAAGCGTGGAATGCAGCAGCAGGCAGAGAATGCTACTGGAGTCCGAATAACCTCAATGATATTTGTTACTGACAGATGCTGATTGGCGTACGGGTATAAACCAGTCTAAAAGCCAATAAGGATAGCTGTTAGCGTATGGAAGAGCATGTTATCAGCTCTTCCATCTCTTAACCTTTAAAACTAGCCATAATTAAAGTTTGTCAGTCGAGTGGGAGTCGTCCACGCCTTTTGGCGCCGATGGAATAAAAAATGAACGTTGACGGATATAACCGCGAGTACAATATTGCAAGAAACAAAGCCGTAACCGGCTGTTTTGCCATATTTGCGCTATTTTTTGGCATCACATGTTTGCCGCTTTTTTTCGAGGGCAGCAAAGACCTTATGATAACGGGATATCTCTATCCACTACTTTTCGGACTGGAGTTTCTGGCAATTGCCCCCCTTTATTATCTCTATTTCTACAAACGCGAGGGCATGGGGAGAGGGAATTTTCGTTTCGGCATTTTTATTATACTTTTCCTGTGTATTCTGTTGATCCAATTTCTGTTGCCTTTTGTCACTGCAGGCTATCAGACTGAAAACTGGTCAGCTTCACAGATGCGACTGGATGGGCATGTATTCTGGCTAAATGCCATTGTGATGATTCTATTGGTTCCTGTTTATGAAGAGATGGTCTTCCGCGGCTGTCTTTTCAGTGTGTTTAAATACTGGCTCGGGAATAACAATTATGCGGCGGCTGTCGCTGTGTCTGTTGTATTTTCAGCCTGTCATTTACAGTACATAGACTGGCGATCGTTCCTGATATTATTTCTGGTTTCGCTGATGCTGGTTATCGGGAGAATAAAAACCGGCGGAATACTGATGCCAATTATTCTTCATGCGCTGATGAACGCGGTCGTAATTGGTATTCAGTATGTGTCATTCCTCCAGTATTCCGGAGAGGCTTAGCCATAGCGGGAATGAAATATGTTTCGTAAGGAAGCGCTCGAAAACAGGGATAAAACATGGTGTGGCAAAGCAGTATTACTACCGGGACTCTCCTCTCGGCTGGTTATAATTACCAGCGCGCTTTTTTTCGTCTGCTTCATTGTTTTAATTAGCACCGGCACTTATACACGACGTATTAGCGTGCAAGGTGAAGTTACCACCTGGCCGAGACCGGTTAATGTCTATTCCGGTTTCCAGGGATTTGTCGCGACACAGTTCGTCCGGGAAGGGGACCCTGTAAAAAAGGGTGATCCTGTTTATCAAATTGATGTCAGTAAAAGTACACGTAGAGGCGTGGTCAATGAGACTCAACGACAGGATATCGAAAACCAATTGAAGCGCATCGCCGAGATTATCACTCGCCTTAGAGAGAGTAAGGAAACCACTTTGCGGATGCTTGAGCAACAGAAAATACAGTATAGCGCCTCTTTTGAACGCTCGGCAGGCATTGTCAGGCGCGCTGAGGAGGGAATAAAATTAATGAAAAATAACATGGATAATTACCGACGGTACCAGCAGCAGGGGTTGATTAATAAAGACCAGTTAACCAGTCTGGTGGCCTTGTACTACCAGCAGCATAATAGTTTGCTCAGCCTGAGCGCGCAGCATGAACAAAATGCTCTACAGTTAACCAATCTGGAAAGTCAAATTCAGACGCAGGCGGCGGAATTTGACAATCGGGTTTATCAGATGGAACTGCAGCGTTATGAGCTACAGAAAGAGCGGATTAATACCGATGCGGGAGGCGATATTATCATTCGTGCCTCATCAGACGGCAAAATTGATTCATTAAGCGTCACCCCAGGTCAGATGGTCAGCGAAGGCGACAGTCTGCTGCAGATAATTCCAGAAAAAATACAACGCTATTATTTGGTTCTTTGGGTACCCAATGAAGCCGTTCCATATATTTCAGTCGGTGATAGGGTGAATATACGCTACGAAGCCTTTCCGGCTGAAAAATTTGGTCAGTTCTCGGCAAAAGTCACACTCATTTCCCGGACGCCAGCCTCCCACCGCGAAATGCAGACCTATACGACCGCCCCGATTAACTCTGCGGCAGGTGCGGCTGCTTACTACAAAGTTGTGATTAGTCCAGAAAAGCAGGCTGTCAGCTACGCCGGCAAGCGTCTGCCTCTGGAAAATGGCATGAAGGCACAGAGCACGTTATTTCTGGAAAAACGTAAAATCTATCAGTGGATGCTCTCGCCATTCTACGATATGAAGCGCAGTGTTACGGGGCCGATTCATGAACCGTAACCACTTCATATCATCCATCGAGGAGAAATTGGATCTGAAATTTCGGCGGCGAGTCCCGGTCGTTCATCAGACAGAAACGTCAGAATGTGGACTGGCCTGTCTGGCGATGATATGCGGACATTATGGTCGTAATATCGACCTGATCGCCCTACGTCGCCAAATAAATCTGTCTGCCCGTGGAGCCTCGCTTGCCAGTGTTCAGCAAACCGGGATTGAGTTAGGGATGGAAAGCCGGGCATTGTCACTGGATCTCCATGAACTTAATGCTCTCAGAATGCCCTGTATCCTGCACTGGAATTTTAATCATTTCGTGGTGCTCGTCAGCGTACGTAAGAATCGCTTCGTGCTTCATGATCCAGCCAGGGGGCGAAGAACTGTCGGGACCGATGAAATGTCACAGTGCTTCACCGGAGTGGCGCTGGAGGTCTGGCCCGGCAGTACATTTGTGCAGGAAACGATAAAAAGCCGAATCGGAATACGGGCGTTAATCAGCAGCGTGCAGGGTATCCGGGGCGTACTGAGCAAAATTTTCTGTCTGTCGCTGATTATTGAAGCTATCGGCCTGGTGATGCCTGTCGGTACCCAATTGGTAATGGATCATGCTATTCCTGCGAATGACCGGGGACTGCTCATGCTTATCTGTGGAGTCCTGATGTTTTTTATTTTGGGGCGTACTTTGGTTAGCGTGATCCGCGCATGGTCATCCCTTGCGATGGAGTCATTGATAAATGTGCAATGGCAGTCGGGGCTATTCCGTCATCTGCTTCAGTTGCCGTTGACCTATTTTGAGCGACGAAAGATGGGCGATATTCACTCCCGCTTCAGCTCGTTGGATGCGCTTCGCGCCACGTTTACAACCAGTGTGGTGGGGGCAATGATGGACAGCATCATGGTTGCCGGTCTCTTGTTGATGCTTATCCTGTACGGTGGAAAATTGACGGTTTTTGTACTGGGCTTTACAGCGGTATATGTCTTCATTCGTATATTGACCTATAGCCGGTACCGCCAGCTGTCGGAAGAAGCGTTAATCGCCGGAGCCCGTGCTGGTTCATATTTTATGGAAACACTCTACGGAATAGCTACGGTTAAAATGCAGGGAATGGCAGAACGGCGTGGGAGCCACTGGCTGAACCTGAAGATTGATGCCATCAATACCGGTATCAGACTCAGCCGTCTTGATATGTTCTTCGGCGGCATTAACACGCTTGTGGCGACGTGCGATCAGGTGACTATTCTGTGGCTGGGCATCAGTCTGGTTATGGAGAACCAAATGACCATCGGCATGTTTGTGGCATTTGGCGCATTCCGCGCACAGTTTTCTGACCGGGTAGGATCGCTGGTCAACTTCTTATTACAGCTGCGTATGATGAGCCTGCATAACGAAAGGATTTCGGATATCGCGTTGAATGAAAAGGAAGAAAGAAAACCAGATTCAGGATTAAAGGCAACCATGTCTCCGGCCAGCCTGGAGATTAAAGCGCTAAGCTTCCGTTACGACAGCCAGTCAGCACCCGTCTTTAGCGGCCTCAGTTTCAAGATTCGAGCAGGCGAGAGTGTGGCCATTACCGGGCCCTCTGGTTCGGGGAAAACCACGCTGCTTAAAGTACTGTGCGGCTTGTCTGAACCGATATCAGGGGCTGTCTTAATGAATGGTACGGATATCAGGCAACTGGGTATAAATAACTATCATCGCTTGATCGCCTGCGTGATGCAGGATGACCGGCTGTTTTCTGGCTCTATTCGGGAGAATATCTGCGGATTCACTGAAAATGTTGATGATGCCTGGATGAGAGAATGTGCCCGGACAAGCAGCATTCATGACGTGATATTGGCTCTGCCAATGGGGTATGAGACTTTAATCGGAGAACTGGGGGAGGGGCTATCTGGGGGACAGAGACAGAGGATTTTTATTGCCCGGGCGCTTTACCGCCGTCCGGATATATTATTCATGGATGAAGCCACCAGCGCACTGGACGCAGAGTGTGAAAAAGACGTCAGTCTGGCAATGAAAAAGTTGAATATAACCCGAATAATTATTGCTCACCGTGAAACGACCCTGCAAACCGCGGACAGAATCATCACCCTCGGCGAATCCGATTAACAGCCAATATCCTACTCTATTGCGGGCATTTGGTTCGCTATGTGGTTGAATAATGAACACAAGGCGGGATGGCTGGAGTGACGGGGCCTGTAGCGAGTTATCCACAAACTATGCGATCTGATACCGACTCGTTTTGTGGATAACCTCAAATCTTTCGGGATACTTAATTCACTCTGCGTTATAAGTTTGCGCTATACATCACGATAATCAATGTCTTCACTCGGTACCCTTAATATAAGAATACTTAAACAAGGGGAATAGCATACCAATGAAAAAGAGCATTGCACTGACTATGGTGGCGCTGGCTTGTCTGGCGGCCAACGTCCAGGCAGCTGAGAAACTTGCTGGTAATGAAATACTTGCGGTACAAAAAGGCGGGGTGCCGGATAAAGTCTATACCCAGCATCAGCCGAAACTACGCATAGCAACCTATAATATTGGCAAGAATGAAGCTTCTGATAATGTGGCCGATTTTACGGCACTTAATTCAGCGATTAAAAAAATTAACGCCGATATTATCGCCGTTCCGGAAGTCGATAACAAAACCCAGCGCAGCCAGAAAATCGATCAGCTTAAGACGATTGCCGATGCCAACAATATGCATTATGCCTTTGGTAAAGCGCTTGATTTTGACGGCGGAGAGTACGGGCTGGGGCTGCTGTCAAAATACAAAATCCTGCATTCTCAGGTGGTTAAGCTGCCGTCAGGCAATGCGGAACAGCGCGTGGCGCTACTGGCGCAGGTTGATGTACCGGGTTTTGATTCCGCGCCGATTATTATGGTGACCCATCTCGACTGGCAAAAAGATCCCACCATGCGTACAGAGCAGGCTCGTTATCTTCTCGATTTGAGTATTGGCGATGCGGCGTCTGATTTTAAAGATATCGCTTCTTCAATTAAGATCCTGGCCGGCGATTTCAATTCAACCCGTGAAGAACAGCCGGTGAAAGAGATCGGTTATTTCTTTAACGAAGTGTCGAAGCAGGGGACCGATACGCGTAGCTGGCCTGCCGTTAACCCGGCTATTGATATCGACCATATTTTCACCTTCAAAGGGCAAAAGTGGGATGTGAAGAAGCTGGAGATTCCGCATAACTCGCCGGAATTTAACTGGTCAGCGGCCAGTGACCATCTGCCGGTCATTGCTGAACTGCAACTCACCGAGCAGTAACATCGCCCAGGGCTCTTTGCAAAAGAGCCCTGATGCTATTCAATTCGCGCTAACGCTGTTTTTTAAGCCTCGGTAAAGGTTAATGAAAATTTAAGGGAAGGCGGTTATGTTAACAACATCACACTTCCATTAAGGTTTGTTCATGCGCGATAAATATTCTGGCCTGCAGATAGGAATTCACTGGCTGGTCTTTTTACTGGTTGTCGTCGCCTACGCGGCGATGGAACTGCGCGGTTTTTTCCCGCGCAGCGACCGTCCGGTGATAAACATGATCCATGTCTCCTGCGGCATTTCCATTTTTGTCCTGATGATTGCACGACTGCTGGTGCGCCTGAAGTCTCCGGCGCCGCCGATTGTTCCTAAACCCTCGCCGATGATGACCGGTTTCGCCCATCTTGGCCATCTGGTGATATATCTGCTGTTTATCGCGCTACCGTCGATTGGCATGGCAATGATGTATTACCGCGGTAACCCGTGGTTTGCTTTCGGTCTGACGATGCCCTTTGCGGCGCAAAGCAACTTCGCTTTGGTCGACAGCCTTAAGGGGCTGCACGGCTTACTTGCCAATATCGGCTATTTCGTGATTGGCCTGCACGCGCTGGCGGCGCTGCTGCATCACTATTTATGGAAAGATAATACGCTGCTGCGCATGATGCCGCGCAAGCGTTGAGTACTACGCCTGACATGCCTGAACCCGCCAACCGGCGGGTTTTTTGTTTCCGTTAACTCGCCAATAAATGATTCGTGAAATGTTACTTATGCTGCAAATTTGTATCGAGTATGTAAATAAAAATGTCTAAACGAAACGAAAGGTTCTATAAGAATCTCAGTGCGGTGGATTGAATCCAGCCGGGAGGTCGTCGAAACGACACCCAGGCACGTTCAGCGGTATCCGCAGCGTCATTGGCTAAAACGCCTGCATTTTCAATACCGATGAGCAAAAGGAAACCCTGACATGACCGATAGTATACCGGCCACTTCCCCTCCTGTCGCCGATGCGGGGGGCGCTGAACGCTTGAGCCCGCGCGAACAGGTGGTTATCAATAAATTGTTCCGTCGCTTAATTCCTTTTCTGTTTCTGCTTTTTATCTTTTCATTTCTTGATCGTATCAATATCGGCTTTGCCGGGCTCACCATGAGCCAGGATTTGGGACTGAGTAGCACCATGTTCGGCCTCGCGACGACGTTGTTCTACGCGATGTATGTCATCTTCGGTATTCCCAGTAACATCATGCTGGGGATCGTTGGCGCCCGCCGCTGGATCGCCAGCATTATGGTGGTTTGGGGGATAGCATCGACCGCGACCATGTTCGCGACCGGGCCAAATAGCCTGTATCTGCTGCGCATGCTGGTGGGGATTGCCGAAGCCGGCTTTCTTCCGGGGCTTCTGCTCTACTTAACCTACTGGTTCCCGGCGTACTACCGAGCGCGTGCTAATGCGCTGTTTATGATTGCCATGCCGGTGACGATGGCGCTGGGGTCGCTGGTCTCCGGCTATATTCTCAGTATGGATGGCATGCTGGCGCTTAAAGGCTGGCAGTGGCTGTTCCTGCTGGAAGGATTTCCATCGGTGCTGTTGGGGGCGGTAGTCTGGTTCTATCTTGACGACAGTCCGCAAAAGGCCAAATGGCTCACCGATGAGGACAAACGTTGCCTTGGCGAGATGATGGAGAAGGACAAACTACGACTGGTGCAACCGAACGGTAGCGCCAGCCTGAGCGCGCTGCAGCAGGGGAAAGGCAGCCTCTGGCGCGACGTCTTCACCCCGGTGGTGTTGATGTATACGCTGGCCTATTTCTTTCTCTGTAATACTTTAAGCGCCCTCAGCGTCTGGACGCCGCTGATCCTTAAAAGCTTTAACCAGGGCAGCAGTAATATCGCCATCGGCTTGCTTAGCGCCGTACCACATATCTGTACCATTGTGGCGATGATCTGGTGGAGTAAACGTTCTGACCGCTTACAGGAACGTAAGCTGCACACGTTATTGCCCTACCTGTTTGCCGCCGCGGGCTGGATGCTGGCGGCGCACGGGTCAAATAGCGTGATGCAACTGTTGGGGGTAATTATGGCCTCGGCAGGGGCCTATGCGGCGATGGTGATTTTCTGGACCACGCCAGATCAGTCCATCAGCCCGCGCTCACGAGCGATCGGCATTGCGGTGATTAACGCGACGGGTAATATGGGATCGGCCATGAGTCCGCTATTATTCGGCTGGCTGAAGGATTTAACCGGCAGCTTTAACGCCGGATTTTACCTCGTTGCCGGGTTCCTGGTTTTGGGGGCGCTGGTGGTATCGCGCATCCCAATGAAGGCCAGCCGTCCGCGAGCGACGCCATAAAAAACAGGAGTAGCGATGAGAGTGAGACGCGCGGTACCCGATGAAGCCCCTGCGTTGTGGAATATCCGTAATCAGGCGATTCGCCATGGCTGTCGTCAAAGCTATGGCGCTGAATTGATTGACGCCTGGACGCCGGAACAGATGCCCGAGGGGTATCGTCACGCCGTTGCCGATAATCCGTTTTATATCGTGGAAAATACGCTGGGCCAACCTATCGCGACCGGCTATCTCGATATTGAGTCCTTAAGCGTGGAAGCGATCTTTACGCTGCCGGAGTGGGGCGGGCAGGGATGCGCGGATTTGATCATGGCGGCGGTTATCGCCGAAGCTCGCCGACGGGGGCTCGAAACCATTACGCTTGAGGCGACCCCCAATGCGGCGGGCTTTTATCTACGCCATGGCTTTGTTTCACAAGGCGAAAAGAGCCATTATTCGAAAATGGCCAACGCCGAGTTACGCTGTATAGCCATGAGCCTCACTCTCGATTAAGGTAAACCTGCGCCGCTATGCTATGGTTGTTAGCGGCGTTTCAATTTGCCACTTTAACTAAATAAATATAGTATACCCCCCTATATGATATGGAGGGCATCTCGTGCCACATTCACCAGAAGACAAGAAGCGTGCGCTTAGCCGCGTACGCCGTATTCGCGGGCAGGTTGAAGCGCTGGAACGCGCGCTGGAGTCCGGCGAACCCTGCATGACTATCCTCCAACAGATTGCCTCCATTCGCGGCGCCGCCAACGGTTTGATGGGCGAGCTGGTGGAGATGCATCTGCAGGATGAACTGGTTAGCGGCGATACCACCCCGGACCAACGCGCCGCCCGCATGGCGGAAGTCGGTCACCTGCTACGATCCTATTTAAAATAAAATCACGACGAGGAATGGACAGTATGAAATCACGTGCAGCAGTTGCCTTTGGCCCCGGTCAGCCGTTAAAAATCGTGGAGATTGACGTCGCGCCGCCAAAGAAAGGCGAAGTTCTGGTAAAAATCACCCACACCGGCGTTTGCCACACCGATGCTTTTACTCTCTCTGGCGACGATCCGGAAGGCGTGTTCCCGGCGGTGTTGGGCCATGAAGGCGGCGGTATCGTCGTTGAAGTCGGCGAGGGCGTGACCAGCCTGAAACCTGGCGATCACGTTATTCCGCTGTATACCGCCGAGTGCGGCGAATGCAAATTCTGCAAGTCTGGCAAAACTAACCTCTGCCAGGCGGTCCGCGCCACGCAGGGGAAAGGTCTGATGCCGGATGGCACCACGCGATTCTCCTATAACGGCGAGCCGATTTATCACTATATGGGCACCAGCACCTTCAGCGAATACACCGTTTGCGCCGAGATTTCTCTGGCAAAAGTTAACCCGCAGGCGCCGCTGGAAAAAGTGTGTCTGTTGGGCTGCGGCGTCACCACCGGTATCGGCGCGGTACATAATACCGCGAAGGTGAAAGAGGGAGACAGCGTCGCGGTGTTCGGGCTGGGCGGTATTGGCCTGGCGGTGATTCAGGGCGCGGTGCAGGCGAAAGCCGGACGCATTTTGGCGGTCGACACTAATCCGGATAAATTTACCCTCGCCAAAGAGATGGGCGCCACCGACTTTATCAACCCGAACGACTACGATAAACCGATTCAGGACGTGATTGTCGAGCTAACCGATGGCGGCGTTGATTTCAGTTTTGAATGTATCGGTAACGTCAACGTCATGCGCGCGGCGCTGGAGTGCTGCCATAAAGGTTGGGGTGAGAGCGTCATCATCGGTGTCGCGGGCGCCGGTCAGGAAATCAAGACCCGTCCGTTCCAGTTAGTTACCGGCCGGGTATGGCGCGGATCCGCCTTCGGCGGGGTGAAAGGGCGTAGCCAGCTACCGGGAATGGTTGAAGACGCGATGGCGGGTAAGATTCGCCTCGATCCGTTTATCACCCACCGGTTGCCGCTCGACCAGATCAACGAAGCCTTCGATCTGATGCATGAAGGTAAATCGATTCGTACGGTTATTCACTTCGGTGATAACTAAGTATTGCTGATAGCGAAACCCGGGCCATCTATCGCCCGGGTTGACTTCTGGTTGCGTTAATACTTGCGCCAGTGCTCATAGCCGGATTGCCAACGTCGCTGCTCCCGCCGCTCTCTCTCTCGCTGAATATCGGACTTTTGATCTTCCCAGATGGGACAATCCGGGCCGTTTGCCACTTCGCAGGGGACCGAGACATCGTTTAGCGGATTGACCTTTTTCTCTTCCCACAGCGTCGGGTCGCGTAAATCCACTTCTGGCGCTTTCAGCGCCTGGGCCGAGGTGGTTGCGGCTAATAAGAGTGCGCCGATCGGCAGGTGATAGAGGGCTCCTTTCATCTTTTATCCTTGTCATGTTGTTATTGATAACTGTTCGCAATAATAACATAACGTAATAAAACATTCTAAAATCAGAACCTGCCGAAGAAACTTATAGTGCTGACTCAGGGATCATATTGATCTTAAATTCTCCCGGCATAGTCGATATCGCTTCTACGGTTAAACCGTTTTTATCGGTTCTGCCCTTAAAGACTATACCGTCTGGCGTGGTGATTTGGTAAGGGAGATAGGGCAGCGGCATACCCGTATGCGGATTCTTCAACACAAAGTCGTGGCGATAAAGCTGTGGTGGTTCCTCGTTGGCGCATCCCGATAGTAACGCGGCCAAAAGCAGCGCGCTTGAGCCTTTCATCAAAACCATGATGGCTTCCTCCCTGTTTATCCAGCCTGAGAAATGAGCTTCCATAGTAACAAAAGCCTGAAGATCGGCGCCTAAATGGAATCTGAAACCGGGGAGATAAAGAAAGGCCCCTGAACGGGGCCCTGGTTTTATTTTTGATCGGGTAAAGCGTAAGCGATGATGTAATCGCCGCGATCGGGAGACTGACGCGCGCCGCCGGCGTTGATAATGATGTACTGCTTACCGGTTTTCGGTGAAACGTAGGTCATCGGGCCGGATTGGCTGCCCACCGGTAGGCGAGATTTCCAAATCTCTTTGCCGTTGGCGGTATCAAAGGCGCGCAGATAGAAATCCTGGGTGCCGGCGAAGAACAGCAGACCAGACTGGGTAGACAGCGAAGCTCCCAGCGTTGGCATGCCGATAGGGATCGGCATATGCATGCGGATACCCAACGGACCGGTATCTTCTACCGTACCCACCGGAACCTGCCAGACCAGCTTACCGCTTTTCAGATCAACCGCCGACATGGTGCCGAACGGCGGCTTCTGGCAGGGGATACCCAGCGGCGACAGGAAACGCTCACGCATTGCGCCATACGGCGTACCTTCCATCGGTACGATACCCATTTCGATACCGCTGGCATCTTTGGCCACTTTCGCTCGCGGCACCATGTAGTTAGCCAGTCCAAGGCGCATGTCATTGACGAACATCAGGCCGTTATTCGGATCGACCGACACGCTGCCCCAGTTCATTCCGCCAAGCGAGCCCGGATATTGCAGGGAGCGGTCTTCACCCGGCGGTGTAAAGACACCCTGATGGCGCATCTCTTTGAACTGAATACGGCACAGCAGCAGGTCAACCGGGGTGGCGCCCCACATATCCGATTCTTTCAACGTTTCGTTGCCGATCATCGGCATGCCGACAGAGTACGGTTGCGTCGGCGAGTAGCGTTCACCTTTAACGTTACCAGCCGGGACCGGACGTTCTTCCACTTTAGCGACCGGTTCGCCCGTCGCGCGGTTAAGCATAAAGATCATGCCCTGCTTGCTGGTTTGCACCAGTACCGGCGTCGTACCGCCTTTACCGTCCGGCAGATCGTACAGCAGCGGTTGCGAAGGCAGGTCGAAATCCCACAGATCGTGATGGGTGGTCTGGAAATGCCAGCGCACTTTACCGGTGGTCGCATCGACCGCAACGATTGATGAGCTGTATTTATCATCCAGCGCCGTACGTTCGCCGCCGAAGAAATCTGGCGTGGCGTTACCGGTTGGCAGATAAATAAGATTCAGTTTGGCATCGTAAGACATTGCGGACCAGACGTTCGGCGTCCCGCGCGTGTAGGTCTGTCCTTCCGGCGGTACGCCGGTCAGCTGCGGATTACCCGGATCCCAGGCCCAGGCCAGTTTACCGGTATGCACGTCAAAAGCGCGAACTACGCCCGGTGGTTCACCGGTGGAGTAGTTATCCGCGATGCGACCACCAACGACAACAAGGTTACCGGCCACCAGCGGGGTAGAGGTCTGCTGATAATAACCAGGTTTGATTTCCCCCATGCCGACGCTGAGATCGACGGTACCGTGTTCGCCAAATGCTTCACAGGCTTTACCAGTATCGGCATCGATTGCGATCAGACGCGCATCGGTAGTCGGCAGGAACAGGCGGCGGGCACAGGCGGCAGGCTGAGTCCCGGCAACGGCATTAGCCTGTGCCTGGCTATCTTCGTAGTAGCCTAAACCGCGGCAACGTTGCCAGTTCGGCGCCGTCGCTTTCGAGTCGTAGCGCCATTTTTCTTTGCCGTTATCGACATCCAGCGCCAGGACTTTGCTATATGGCGTACAAACATAGAGTGTATCGCCAATCTGCAGCGGCGTATTCTGGTCTTCCGCGCCGGAACCGTTACTCTGCGGAATATCGCCGGTATGGGCAATCCAGGCAACCTGTAGCCGGTTGATATTGTTTTTATTGATCTGATCCAACGCGGCAAAACGGTCGCCGTGAGTGGTATTACCCCAGTGCTCCCAGTTTTTTTGTTCTTCACCTGGCTGTACCGGTTTTACCGGCACGGGTTCGCTGGCGCTGACCAGCGGCTGGGATTTGAACATCCAGCCAAAGCTGACCAGCAGTACCACGGCCAGCACGCCCGCGAGGGTGAAGGCCGCGCCTTTTTTGGCCGGAGCGCTGGAAAGGAAAGGCCAAACAATGGCGCACAGAAAAGCCAGAACGCCAAGCGCAAACAGGCGTGAGAACAGCGGCCAGTAGGTCCAGCCTGCGTCGCTGATAGCCCAAACAATGGAAGCTGCGAAGGCGACGGCATAAAGAACGATACCGCCGCGACGATTGCGGAAAATAAGCAGGGAGGCGATAACCATCACCAGTCCCATAATGGCGAAATACCAGGTGCCGCCGACGCTTGCCAGTTTGGCGCCTAAAATGCCGATTGCCAGACCGATGATTAACATCAGTCCGGCGAGTAGCCACTGCAGGATCCGGGGGAATCCGCGCGGCACGTTGCCCGTAGCCATGTTGTCTCCTTATACCACCCCTTGCCAGGCGTGTACCAAATGAATCAAGTGCAAATGGAAATTGCTTTTGAGTGAAGCTCTGTAAAGCTTCATAAAGGTGATTTCAAAAGATGAATTCATTTCACATGAACCAAATGGTGAAATCATGGCTATGATAAATCTGTTAATGAAATGAGCGCAAATGTTAATGAATGATTTCGCACTAATTGATTAGCGTGATGTATATATTAAGTGGCAGAAGAATAAACGTAGCGGTGCCATTACCCCAATGTGTTGATTCGGGGTAACGGCCATTGAGGGTCAGGCAGGCATGGATTTGCGTATCGCGCTCAGTAGAGTTTGCGCCCCCTGCGACAAGCTGGCGTCCACCCGGGTAAGAATACCGATCGGCTCGCCGGCGCCTTCGGTGGCGATAGGTAATGAGGTTAACAAACCGCGACGCAGGTCGTCTTTCACCGCGCCGGAAGGGACGAACCAGACATAGTCGTAATCGACGGTGAGCTGGCGCGAAAGCGAGGCCGACAGCGTTTCAATACAGCCGGGGGGAATTTTACAGCCCTGGCTTTGCAGTAGCGTTTCCGCATTCTGCCGCGGAATGGTCCCTTTTGGTGAGACCACTACCGGCCATTCCATCACCCGGCTGAGCGTTACCGTCTCCTGCAGTAGCGGGTGGCCGGGGCGGACGACCAGTTTTAGCGATTCAAGAAACAGCAGTTCATAGTTGAGGCCGCTCATGAGCTCCGGATCGGACATGCGCCCAATACCAATATCGACATCGCCGGATTTCAGCCCCGCCAGCAGCATGGTGTTATTCATGGTGGCGACCTGTAAGGTGATGTCTTTTTGCTGTTTATGAAATTGACCAATCACCGTAGGCAAAATACCGAGCGCTGCGGTTGGCAGGGCGCCAATTCGTACCACATCGCTATTCATGCCCTCTTTACGATTGAGAGCCTGGCCCGCGGTATTGAGGGCATCCAGCACCTTGACCGCATGGGTAAGAAACTGTTCGCCAACCAGCGTCAACTGCGCGCCAAGCCGCCCGCGCTCAAAGAGACGGGTACCGGTCAACTGCTCCAGCTCGTTGAGCGTTTTTGATAGCGCAGGTTGGCTAAGATTCAGGGTTTCTGCCGCCCGCCCCAGGGTTCCCTGTTGTGCGACGGCGACGAAAGTATGTAAATGGCGCAAGCGAATGCGCTGACTGAAGAGACCATTTTTTTCCATAATCGATGTTAAAAACAGAGCTGTCTCGGTAGCAAGCGAAGTTGTTTAATTTTGATAACTAGTTAGCAAAATATTATTAACATTTGATCTTATTGTCTTACAAGTCATTTCTGTCAGGCGCGTTAAAAAGCCCCGTGGTCGACGGGGCAAGGAAAAAGGGAGTTATTTTGGTGGGAAATTAAATATCGAAGAACACGGTCTCTTTATCGCCCTGTAAATAAATATCAAAGCGGTAGACGATTTCATCTCCACGCACTTCACGTTGCGCGATAAGCGTCTGGCGGCGAACTTCCCATTCAATCAGATTCAATACCGGATCCTGTTCATTTGCCGCCTGCTCATCAGCAAAATACATCCGCGTATTCAGGCCGATGTTGATACCCCGCGCCACCACCCACAGATTGAGGTGCGGCGCCATCACACGTCCGTCACGGCCGACGACCGCGCCGGGTTTGATGGTTTGAAAGCGCCAGACGCCGGATGCAAAGTCTGAACACGTGCGGCCCCAGCCGCGAAAGTTGGGGTCCAGAGCCTTGCTCTGCTGGCGGTCGTCGGGATGGTTATAACGCCCGTCGGCGTTAGCCTGCCAGAGTTCCAGCAGCACGTCGCGTACAGGCGTTCCGGAACCATCGAAAACCCGTCCTTCAATCGTAATACGTTGGCCTTTGGTTTCCGCGCTCACTAAGTTGGGGCCAAAGTTTTTCTCAAAAATATGAAACCCGGCAGCGTCCGGCGCCAGACCAATATGCACATAGGGCCCGGCAGTCTGCGAGGCGGTTTCAGCTAAATAGTCTTTCATTGGGCGGCCCCTTGAGTACGGTTTTCGAACAGCGTGGCGCGGTGGCCGCGCAGCACAAGGTCAAAACGATAGGCCAGGCTATCGAGCGGCACGGCGGCGTGGGTATCCAGTTCGGCAATCAGGGTACGCACGGCATCATCGTTATTGATGGTTCTGACAATCGGACACTGTTTAATAAGCGGATCGCCTTCAAAGTACATTTGGGTAATCAGTCGTTGCGCCCAGGCATCGCCGGAGAGCGAAAAGTGAATATGCGCCGGTCGCCAGTCGCTAACCTGATTACGCCACGGGTAGGGGCCGGGTTTGATCGTGCGAAAACAGTAATAACCGTTTTCATCGGTCAGCACCCGTCCACAGCCGCCGAAGTTGGGGTCAATCGGCGCCAGATACTGGTCTTTCTTATGACGGTAACGGCCGCCGGCATTGGCCTGCCACACTTCGACCAGCGTATTTTTCATTGGCCGGCCAAAGCCGTCGCGCACGTAACCGTGGACGATAATTCGTTCGCCAATCGGCAGGCCGTCTTTGGCGTAGTTGAGAATGAGATCGTTATCCAGCGGACCAAGGTCTTCGCTGCTGAACACCGGGCCGGTAATCTCAGAAAGTGAATTTTGCAGGGAGATGAGCGCATTGCGCGGCGAGCGTAGCACGCTGGTTTTGTATCCCGGCGCCAGTGCCGGCGGATGGCTATTGTAATCGCGATGTACGACCTCGCGCGGTGACCATTTATTATTCATAGGGTACTCCATCAAACGGAAGAGAGGCATGTTGTTGTAATTTCGCCAGAAACAGTCTCTGTAAATGTTTTGTTAATTTAAAGTGAAATTAAATCTAATTTTTCATAACCAGCGGTTATGATTTGTACAGGCGAAACGCGGTAGCAGGTTATCCGCATCACAGTTTGTAAATTCTTCCCGCCACTCTTAACGCGCTTTCCTACACTCCAGGAAGTATTCACTGGAGGTAAGACATCATGGCGAACACCATCACGGCTGATGAGATTCGGGAAAACTTTTCACAGGCTATGTCGGCAATGTACCAGCAGGAAGTTCCGCAGTATGGAACCCTCCTGGAGTTGGTGGCGGATGTGAATCTGGCGGTCCTGGAACACAACCCGAAATTACATGAACAATTGGCTAATGCCGACGAACTGGCACGGCTGAACGTTGAGCGCCACGGCGCGATCCGCGTGGGAACGGCGGAGGAACTGGCGACCCTGCGTCGCATGTTTGCCATTATGGGGATGTATCCCGTTAGCTATTACGATCTGTCGCAGGCTGGGGTACCCGTGCATTCTACCGCTTTTCGCCCGGTCGATGATGCGGCGCTGGCGCGTAACCCGTTTCGCATTTTCACCTCCTTGCTGCGTCTTGAACTGATCGGCAACGAGGCGTTGCGCCAGCAAGCGGCGGATATTCTCGCGCGTCGCGATATCTTTACGCCGCGCTGCCGTGAGCTGATTGCGTTACACGAAGATAGGGGGGAATTCACGGCAGCAGAAGCGCGCGAATTCGTCAACGAAGCGTTGGAAACTTTTCGTTGGCACCGTCACGCCACCGTTGACGAGCAAACCTATCACGCACTGCATAATGAGCACCGGTTGATTGCCGATGTGGTCTGTTTCCCCGGTTGCCACATCAACCATCTGACGCCGCGTACGCTCGATATCGATCGGATTCAGGCGCTGATGCCGCAGTGTGGTATTGAACCGAAAGCGCTCATTGAGGGGCCGCCGCGCCGCGAGGTGCCGATTTTATTGCGACAAACCAGTTTTAAAGCGCTGGAAGAGCCGGTGATGTTCGCCGGTGAACATAAAGGCACGCACAGCGCGCGCTTTGGCGAAATTGAACAACGCGGCGTCGCGTTGACGCCGAAAGGACGAGCGCTGTATGACCGCTTACTGAATGAGGCCGGGGTCGGTAAAGACAACCTTAACCACCAGCGCCATTTGCAGGAGGTCTTTTGCCAGTTTCCTGACAGCGAATTTCTGTTGCGTCAGCAGGGGCTGGCGTGGTTCCGCTATCGCCTGACCCCCGCAGGAGAAGCGCACCGCCATGCTTTTGGCCCCGGCGACGATCCGCAACCGCTGATCGAGCGCGGTTGGGTAGTCGCGCAGCCGATTGTTTATGAAGATTTTTTACCGGTGAGCGCCGCGGGGATTTTCCAATCAAATCTTGGCAACGAAACCCAGGCCCGCAGCCACGGTAACGCCAGCCGTGACGCTTTTGAAGCGGCGTTAGGCTGTGAGGTCCTCGATGAGTTCGAGCTATATCAACAGGCGGAGGAACGCAGTAAACGCCGTTGCGGTCTGCTTTAAAATCGGTACTCTGCATGGCATAACTTGCAAAAGGACGTTGTTATGCAGAATTCATCTACGCCGCTTGTGAAAACGCGGCAGGGCACGCTATCCGGCACCAGTGAACAGGGTATCCATATCTGGCGCGGTATTCCCTACGCGCAGCCGCCGGTTGGCGAGCTGCGTTGGCGTTCGCCGCAGCCACCAGAGCGCTGGCAGGGCGTGCGTCAGGCCGATACCTTTTCCGCCGCCAGCTGGCAGGATATCGAATATTGTCGTGAACTGGGCGGCGGCGATCCTGGCCGTTTCTCAGAAGATTGTCTGTATCTCAACGTGTGGGCGCCCGCCGCCCGCTCGCAGCCGCTCCCGGTGATGGTCTGGCTGCACGGCGGCGGCTACACCATCGGCGCCGGCAGCCTGCCGCCCTACGACGGTAGCGCATTGGCCAGCCGCGAGGTGGTGGTGGTCACGGTGAACTATCGTCTTGGACACCTCGGCTTTTTCGCTCATCCGGCGTTGGAAGGCGAAGAGGACGAGCGGTTGTATAATTTTGCGCTGCTCGATCAGATAGCCGCGCTACGCTGGGTACAGGACAATATCCACGCTTTCGGTGGCGACGCCGCCAATGTCACCTTGTTCGGCGAATCCGCGGGGGCGCGCAGCGTCCTGTCGTTAATGGCGTCGCCGAAAGCGAAGGGATTGTTCCATAAAGCGATCGTACAAAGCGGTTATACCTTACCGGATTTACCGCGGGAAAAGGCGCTGGCGAAGGGAAAGCTGCTGGCGGAACATTTTTCTCTTGCCGATGCCAGCGCGGAACAGCTGCGGGCAATCCCTGCCGATGCTTTTTGGGCGCTGACAGCGCCGCTGAATATTGGCCCGGCGCCGATTGTCGGCGATGCGGTGCTACCGGAGCCTATGCTCGACACGTTCTTTAAAGGACGTCAGCATGCGATGCCGGTGATGATTGGCTCCAATAGCGATGAGGCCAGCGTGATGGCGGTATTTGGCGTCGATATTGCCGGGCAGATTCAAAAACTGCGGCGCGAACGCCGTTTTGGCCTTGGGCTTATCAAACTGCTGTATCCAGGCGTCAAAGGTGATGAAGCGTTAGGCAGAGAAGTGTGCCGCGATATGGCGTTCACGACTTTGGGGTATGTTGTCATGCAGGCGCAGCAGCGTCTCGGGCAACCGTGCTGGCGCTACTGGTTTGACTATGTGGCCGAAGCGGAACATGAAACTTATCTCCATGGCGCCTGGCATGGCAATGAAGTGGTTTACGTTTTTGACAACCTGACCCGCGCCGAGCCGGTCTGTCAGTACGCCAGTGAGGCGGATCAAGCCTTCGCCGCGCAGGTCGCCGACTACTGGACTAATTTTGCCAGGCTGGCAGGCAATCAGTGCAGCGAGTTAACGGGCCCTGTACGCTGGCCTGCCTGTCAGCGCAGGCGGGACCGTTTATTGCGTATCGGACTCAACAAGCGCGCGGGCTTTAAAGTGGAGAACCGCTTTATGCGCGCGCGGCTGGCGCTGTTTCGCCGGGTGATGAAGCATCATGTGACGCTGGATTAACCAGCGCGGCGCGAAAGCGCGCCAGACCGTCGGCCTTACTTTGCGAGCGGCGAACGACCAGCCGGTAGCTGGCGCCGGTTTTGACGCTGAGCGAGAAGGGGCGACAGAGTCGCCCGGTACGAAGATCCTCCGCAACCAGCGTTTCGTCCGCCATGGCCACGCCGAGCCCCTGCATCGCGGCGGTGATGGCGAGGTCCATGGTGTCGAAATATTGGTTTTTATGCATTTTTAGCGCAGGTTCATGCGGGAAGTGCGCCAGCCACAGCAGCCAGTCGGTTTTATCGCGCGTCGGATGGAGAAATGTAGTGCCTGATAGCTGGGGATCGCACGGCGTATCGGGACTGGCCACCGGCGTGAGGGCCTCTTCAAACAGCAAGTCGCCGGCGCTTTGATGGGTGCCGAAGATAATCGCCGCGTCGTAGGGCTCAGTCTTAAAGTTGACGCTATGTTCGGTGGTGGTGGTCAACGCCACCTGCAATTCCGGATAACGTCGTTCTATCTCCAGTAGTTTCGGCACCAGCCAGCGGATCGCACAGGTAGGCGCTTTCAGGCGCACGACAGTTTGCTGCTGGCGCGCCTGCTCGGCTACCGTTAACAGGCGGCCGAATGCCGACTGCAGCTCAGGATAAAGCGCGCTGCCTTGCGGAGATAGCCGCAGCCCGCGGGCGTGGCGTTCAAATAGCGGGAAGCCAAACCAGCTCTCCAGCGCGGCGATCTGTCGGCTGACCGCCCCCTGCGTCAGGCACAGCTCCTGCGCGGCATGGGTTAAGTTGAGATGCCTCGCGGTTATCAGAAACGTTTCTACGGTATGAAAAGGCAGGGCGCTACGCGACATGTTGGCTCCAGCTATGCATTTTGATCATGGGCAGTATGCCACGCATCGTTGCGAAATTGGGACGATGCGTCCCGTTTTTGCCATCTAATCGTCATCCAGTGCTTACACTATTATTAGTCTCGTTGATACAACGTCTCTCACCGATTAGTTGATGTGTATAAAAGGAGCCACCATGTCTAAACCTTATGTTCGTCTGGATAAAAATGATGCGGCAGTATTACTGGTTGACCACCAGACCGGGCTGCTCTCACTGGTTCGTGATATCGAGCCGGATAAATTTAAGAACAACGTCCTTGCTCTCAGCGATCTGGCTAAATACTTTAAACTACCGACGATTCTGACCACCAGTTTTGAGAATGGCCCTAATGGCCCATTGGTGCCGGAACTGAAAGAACAGTTCCCTGACGCCCCTTATATCGCTCGTCCCGGCAATATTAACGCCTGGGATAATGAAGATTTCGTCAACGCGGTAAAAGCCACCGGTAAGAAACAGCTGATTATCGCCGGTGTCGTCACTGAAGTCTGCGTGGCCTTCCCGGCGCTGTCGGCGATTGAAGAGGGATTCGACGTCTTTGTGGTGACCGATGCTTCCGGTACTTTTAACCCGATCACCCGTGATGCGGCGTGGGATCGTATGTCTCAGGCGGGCGTGCAGTTAATGTCGTGGTTTGGCGTGGCCTGTGAGCTGCACCGCGACTGGCGCAATGATATTGAAGGATTGGGAACCCTGTTCTCTAACCACATTCCGGATTATCGGAACCTGATGACCAGTTTTAACCTGTTGAGCAAGAAATAAACAGCTGGCGGCCAGTTTTCAGGCCTGGCCGCCGCTTCAATCAGACGGGATTATTCACTCATCGAGGCGACAGGGTGCGACTTTGTACGTTGATTTTTCAATAGCCGCGTCGCCAGTACGCCAGACATCATCGACCCATTCACATTCAGCGCGGTACGCGCCATATCGACAATTGGCTCAATGGCGATAAAAATGCCGACCAGCGCCACCGGGAAGTTGAGCGTAGACAGGACAATCAACGCCGCAAATGTCCCGCCGCCGCCGACGCCTGCGACGCCAATTGAGCCCAGAGCGATAGCCGGAAGTAAGCTGGCTAAAAACGAGAACGACAGTGGGTCGATACCTAGCGTGGGCGCAATCATGGCCACCATGATGGCCGGATAGATTCCGGCGCAGCCGTTTTGCCCCATACTGGAACCAAAAGAGGCGGCAATGTTGGCGATGGTATTCGGCACGCCGAATTTTTCCTGAGCAGTGATCGCTAATGGAATCGAAGCCGCGCTGCTGCGGGAAACAAAAGCGAAGGTAAGCACCGGCCACACCGTTTTAAAGTAGCGCAGAGGATTTTGACCGCTAATAGTCAGCAGAATCGCATGCACGATAAACATCATGGCGACTGCCAGATAACAGGCGGCGATAAAGCCTAGCAGGCTGGTGAATTGCGCTAGCTGATAGGTTGAAAAGACTTTTGCCATCAATGCGAGGACACCGTATGGCGTCAGCGCTATGACGATACGTACCATCTTCATCACCCAAATTTGAATCGCGTTAATCCCGCTACTTAATTTTTGACCTTCCTCCGGCGCCTCTTTTTTCACCTTCAATAACGCCACGCCGGCCAGCAGGGTAAAGATGACGATGCCGATAACCGATACGCTGCGCGCGCCGGTCAGGTCGAGAAAAATATTTGTCGGGATCAGCGAAGTGACCAGTTGGGGTAGCGAAACGGCTGCGGTTTTGCTGACGTCTTCGGCGGTCAGCGTCGATTGCATATGGCTGAATGCGCTGGCGTCGAGACCGATCAGGTTAGCGGTAAACAGGCCGACCCAACCCGCAATCATTACCAGACACAGCATGCAGGCGACGATGGTTAAGGACATTCGGCCAATGCCGGCGCTATTTTCGAGTTTGTTAATCGCTGACAAAATTGAAATAAAAATCAGCGGAACCGCGACAAGTTTCAGCAAATTAACATAGCCGTTGCCGACGATACTGTACCAATCAATGACCGTTTTACGCGGTTCGTTGGCAATGAAATGGAGCGATAATCCGAGAAGGGCGCCGAGAAAGATAGCGATAAAAACGCTTTTTGATAACGAGTTGCTTTTTTGGTCGAGTTTAAAAAGTCCCCATGATGCGATTAAAAATAACGCGATATACGCTGGCGTAATAAACATAAGATTTGCCTCTTGCCCCATTCAGCACCTGAAATGCCGGAAAGAGATATATTCTAAATTTCTCTAAGACGGTCAGTAGCCTTAGAACCGCTGGGGATTATAAAGAATTGAATAGTATAAGGCATACAAAAATTGTGGTTTATGGCCTGAGTGTTAGCCCCGTCATGTTTTAAAGGCGTCCTGAGCCATGATCGGAATGCATAGCTCTTATGATAACAATTCGCTTGTCGCCTGAAGTCGCTTTGGTTTGAATGGATATGCAAATAAAACGAGAAAGGATTAATCATGGCTCTTAGTGCTTCGGTCACCACTCGCTCGAAATTGCCGGATGTCGGCACCACGATTTTTACCGTTATTGGCCAGCTTTCAGCGCAGCATAACGCGATTAATCTCTCTCAGGGTGCGCCTAATTTTGCCTGCGACCCACATCTGGTGGCCGGCGTGACGCAGGCGATGACCGCCGGACATAATCAATACGCGCCGATGACCGGCCTGCGGGCTTTAAAAGAGCGTATCGCTGACAAAATCGCCACGTTATATGGCACGCAATATGATGTCGATAACGAAGTGTTGGTTACCGCTAGCGCCAGCCAGGGGATCTATTCCGCCATTGCCGGGCTGGTACATGCTGGCGACGAGGTGATTTACTTTGAGCCTTCGTTTGATAGCTATGCCCCGATAGTGCGTCTGCAAGGCGCGACGCCGGTGGCGATTAAGCTCACCGTGCCGGATTTCGCGATTAACTGGGACGAGGTGCGCGCCGCGATTACCCCGAAGACGCGGATGATCATTATTAATACGCCGCATAATCCAAGCGGCCAGGTATTATCCGCCGACGACCTTAATCAACTGGCGATGCTGATCCGCAATACCGATATCGTGGTTTTGTCCGACGAAGTCTACGAGCACGTAGTCTTCGACGGCGAAAAGCATCACGGCATGGCGACCCATCCGCAGCTAGCGGAACGCAGCGTGATTATCTCTTCCTTCGGCAAGACCTACCACGTGACCGGCTGGCGGGTTGGTTATTGCGTGGCGCCAGCGGCGCTGATGGATGAGATCTGCAAGGTACATCAGTTCCTCATGTTTTCTGCCGATACGCCGATGCAGTACGCTTTCGCAGAGCATATGCAGAACCCGGCTTCATGGCTGTCGCTGGCCGCTTTTTATCAACAAAAGCGTGATTTGCTCCAGCAACTGCTGCAAGACTCGCCGTTCCGCTTATTGCCGAGCGCCGGCTCTTTCTTCATGCTGGCGGATTATCGCCATTTCAGCGATGAGCATGACAGCGAGATGGTGAAGCGGTTGATTACCGAATACGGCGTCGCCACGATTCCGCTATCGGCATTTTATACCGATGGTACTGATAACAAACTGATTCGGCTCTCTTTTGCCAAAGATGAAGCCACATTGCGGGCCGGCGCGCAGGCGCTGTGCCGCGTTAAGCCGCGTTAAGGAGCCAGACGATGAAAATAAAAGCCCTAACTCTTGCTTTGGGAATGCTGTGTACCGTATCAAGCTTTGCCGCTAGCGAATTACGCTACGGCGTGGAGGCGGAATATCCGCCGTTCGAAAGCCGTAATCCGGCAGGGGAGTTGCAGGGTTTTGATATTGACCTCGGCAACGCGATTTGTCAGGCCGCGCAGTTGAAATGCAGCTGGGTCGAAACCTCCTTTGATGCGCTCATTCCGGGACTGGTGGCGAAGAAATTCGACGCGATTAATTCGGCGATGAACATTACCGAACAGCGGCGCAAGAGTATTGATTTCACCCAGCCGATCTACCGTATTCCTTCACAGCTGGTGGGCAAGGCCGACAGCGGTATGCAGGCGACGCCGGATGGGCTGAAGGGCAAAACCATCGGCGTGCTACAGGGCTCGATTCAGGAAACCTTTGCCAAAGAGCATTGGGAAAAACACGGCGTCACGGTGGTTTCCTATAAAGACCAGAACATGGCGTGGGCCGATCTGCTTAACGGCCGTATCGACGCCTCGCTGGTGATGTCCGCGGCCGGGCAGGCCGGGTTCCTCAGTAAGCCGCAGGGTAAAGGATTCGGTTTTATCGGTAAGCCGGTGGCTGATGATACGATTCTGGGCAGCGGTATTGGCTACGGCTTGCGCAAGGGCGATGAGGCAACTAAAAAACAGCTCGACGCGGCAATTGATAAAGTGCGCGCCGACGGCACTATCACCCGTCTGGCGGCGAAGTACTTCCCCGGTATCGACGTCAGTGTGAAATAATCTTTACTTGCGGCTCTTTGTTTCGCAAAGAGCCGCCCGCATTACATCAGCACCACCGGTTTGATGACTTTACCGGAAGCTGAATCTGCGAAAGCCTGATTAATCTCTTCGAGCGGATAGAATTCGATAAGCTTATCAATGGGGAATTTTCCTTGTTTATAAAACTGTACCAGCTGCGGGATAAACAGCTGCGGCACGGCGTCTCCTTCGATTACTCCTATCAATGATTTACCTTCCGCCATGAGATCGTTTTGGACATTAAAGGTGATATCGCCCGTAAAGCCGACGACCGCCACCGTGCCTAACGGCTTAATCGCGTGGATTGCCTGCAGAACGATGGCGGCGACGCCGGTCGTTTCGATGGCGTAGTGCGCGCCTTTGCCGGTCAGTTGGCGAATAACCGCAACGCTATCTTCCTGTTTGCCATTGATCACGTGGGTTGCGCCGAGTTCACGTGCCAGCTCAAGGCGGTTCGCATGAATATCGACGGCGATGATTTGGCTACAGCCGGTGAGCTTTGCAGCCATAATGGCGCTTAAACCAACCGCGCCGCAGCCGAATACCACTAACGATTCCCCGGCCACCGGTTTTAGTCGATTTAACACCGTGCCGCTACCGGTTTGAATTCCGCAACCCAGCGGACCAAGAAGCGATAGTTCGACTTCACGGTCGACAACAATAGCATTCGTCGCTTTGGTGACCACATACTGACTAAACGAAGATTGACCGAAGAAGACGGATAATTCTTGATCATCCAGACGATAAGGGGTGGTGCCATCGTCTAAGCGTCCACCAAAGTTTAAGTCATTGAAACTTTCGCACGCGGAAGGATGGTTGGTGAGGCAGTTTTCGCAGTGATGGCAGGCGGCGTAGCTCAGTACCACGTGATCGCCAATTTCGACCCCACGAACGGCATCACCGACGTTAACCACGATACCTGCGCCTTCGTGGCCCAGAATGGCGGGCATCGGCAGGATCCCGGCGTTATCGCGGATCACCGCGTCGGTATGACAAACGCCTGTGGCGACAATTTTTACCATCACTTCGTCTTTTTTAGGGGCGCTAACCTGAATATTTTTAATGCTAAATGGCTGTTGATAACCCAACGTCACGGCGGCTTTTACTTTCATTAGATACTCCTAACATTTTTCCCTGGAGAGTAGAGATTACACCTGGCGTGATGAAAATTTATCCTGTTCGTGCTGAAAATAAACAAAATGCGGGTAAAAACGGTTAGGTATCGGATCGGCGCGTGTTCGCCAAAACAGCTCAGCGATAGCGATCGCTGGGTGGTTATTCAGTCTGTTCCGGTGGACATCTTTTTTTTCATGCTTTTCGCCTGCCAACAATTGGATTATCAATCATTTTTGTCTAGAGTGAGCGGAATTCACGACGCAGATGTTTGCAACGTTGCGTATCCGTCGAACTCTCAAAAAGGACGCTTTTCCAGGCATGAACCGCAGACGTTTTCTTAAATCATCCATGGCTGTTGCCGCCGTATGCGGAACGTCAGGAGTCGCCTCGTTATTCACTAAAGCGGCTTTCGCCGCGGATTCTGCTATCGCCGATGGCCAGACGCGCCGCTTTGACTTTTCCGTCCTGCAGGCGATGGCTCATGACTTAGCCCGCCAGCCGTGGGGCGGCGCGCCGCGTGACCTGCCGCCGACGCTGGCGAATCTGACCCCTCAGGCCTATAACAGCATCCAGTATGATGCGGCGCATTCGCTGTGGAATAACGTTGAAGAGCGCAAGCTGGATATCCAGTTTTTCCATGTTGGTATGGGCTTCCGCCGCCGGGTGCGCATGTTCTCGCTGGACGCGCAGTCTCAGCAGGCGCGGGAGATACATTTCCGTCCGGAGCTGTTCCAGTACAACGACGCCGGCGTTGACACCAAACAGCTGGAAGGGCAGACCGATCTTGGTTTCGCCGGTTTCCGCGTGTTTAAGGCGCCGGAACTGGCGCGCCGCGATATCGTCGCCTTCCTGGGCGCCAGCTACTTCCGCGCGGTCGACAGCACTTACCAGTACGGCCTGTCGGCGCGTGGTCTGGCCGTCGACACCTTTACCGATACGCCGGAAGAGTTCCCGGATTTCACGTCATTCTGGTTTGAAACCGTCAAACCTGGCGCGACGGTGTTCACCGTTTACGCGCTGCTCGATAGCCCAAGCGTCACCGGCGCTTATAAGTTCACCGTGAATTGCCAGGAAACGCAGGTGATCATGGATGTCGAAAATCATCTCTATGCGCGCAAAGACATTAAGCAGTTGGGCATTGCGCCGATGACCAGCATGTTCAGCTGCGGTAATAACGAACGCCGGATGTGCGATACCATCCATCCGCAAATCCACGATTCTGACCGCCTGTCGATGTGGCGCGGCAACGGCGAGTGGATTTGCCGTCCGCTGAATAATCCGCAAAAGCTGCAGTTCAACGCGTTCCAGGATAAAAACCCGAAGGGATTTGGCCTGCTGCAGCTGGATCGCGATTTCAGCCATTATCAGGATGTGATGGGCTGGTATAACAAGCGCCCGAGCCTGTGGGTGGAGCCCCGTAATCAGTGGGGAAAAGGGGCCGTTAGCCTGATGGAAATCCCGACTACCGGCGAAACGTTGGACAATATCGTCTGCTTCTGGCAGCCGGAAAAACCGGTAAAAGCGGGTGATCAACTGGACTTTAGCTACCGCTTGTACTGGAGCGCGCAACCGCCGGTACGCTCTCCGCTGGCGCGAGTGCTGGCGACACGTACCGGAATGGGCGGCTTCCCGGAAGGATGGGCGCCGGGTGAACATTATCCGGACAAATGGGCGCGCCGCTTTGCTATCGATTTTGTTGGCGGCGACCTGAAAGCCGCGGCGCCGAAAGGCATTGAGCCGGTGATTACGCTCTCCAGCGGCGAGGCTAAGCAGGTAGAGATCCTCTACGTCGAGCCGTTTGACGGCTATCGAATTCTCTTTGACTGGTATCCGACTTCAGATTCCACCGATCCGGTGGAGATGCGCATGTTCCTGCGCTGCCGTGGCGACGCTATCAGCGAAACGTGGCTGTATCAGTACTTCCCGCCTGCGGCGGATCGGCGTAACTACGTTGATGACCGGATTATGAAATAACCAGGTCGTTGATACCCGCCCGCGGTGCGCTACTGCGGGCGTTGTTGTTTATCAGTGAGATATTGTCATGACTGCCGAAAACGGCCCCACCATCGAAACTATCCCGGTCAACGAACAGCTGGAGCTGCGTGCGGTTGACGAACGTTACGTCAGTGAGCTACATCAACTGGTGCTCAAAAACCGTGACTGGTTGCAGCATACGTTAAGCTGGCCTGCGGAAGTGCTGAGTGAAGATGAAACCCGGCGCCATGTGCAGGGAAACGTGATGCTGCACCAGCGCGGTTATGCAAAAATGTTCCTGCTGTTTTTACAGGGGCAGATGATCGGCGTACTGTCATTTAACCAGATTGAACCGTTGAACAAGACGGCCTATATCGGCTACTGGATCGATCAAAACCATCAGGGGCAGGGACTGTTATCACAGGCGTTACAGGCGTTTATCCACCATTATGCGCAAACGGGCATCGTGCGCCGTTTCGTTATTAAATGTCGGGTCGCCAACCAGCGCAGTAATCAGGTGGCGCTGCGCAATGGTTTCCAACTGGAAGGTTGTCTGAAGCAGGCCGAGTTTTTAAATGGCGCGTATGACGATCAGAATATCTACGCGCGGATTATCGACCCGCAATAAGCGGCTACAGCGAACCCAGCAGCGGCGTACGGGTGATATGCTCGTCGCCGCTGACGATTTTGCGCCCGCGAAGATGAATTTTGTCACCCTCCAGCGCTTCGATACAGGCGTTACCGCAGATTTCTACCTGATGTTCGATAATCACATCGCCACGAATCGTCGCATGTCCTTCGATGAGTATCTCGTCATCCAGCAGAATGGGCCCGCCGAGAAGATGGGCGTGCCCGCCGACCATGACGCGATGCTTTAACAGGCAGTTGCCTTCGACCACGGCGTTTTCACCCACTTGCGCACTATAGCGCAGAGTCGGGATTTGATCCTCGCCGCGCCCGGCAACCAGTCGCGCGCAATCGTAGACCCGGGCGTTGTCACATATCCATACATCGTTATCTTCATTACCTTCAATACGTGCGTTATCGAACACTTCGGCACGGTGTTCAACAAAAGCATGCTCAACTACGGCATCACCGTAGATTTGCGCCTGATGAACAATCCGTGAGGCGCTGACCGTGGCGCGCTGATAAATTTGCAGCACTTTGTCGGCATCAGAAGTCAGCCCCTGAGCGGCAATCACCAGACAATGGGGGAGAATACGCGCCTGGTCGGCGATTCGGCAGACACCACGGATTTGCGATTGCTTTATAGTGACGTTGTCACTTATCCTGGCGCCGTGACTTACCTCAACATTATCAAGCCAGGCGTTATCGCTAATCGTCGCCCCGTGGCTTATTACGCAGGTGCCGGTCAGACGCGCGTTGTCGTCAACGCGCGCGCCAGCAAAGACGACGCTATTGGCGTCATATATCCAGCAGTCGCCGCCCTGGCTTAAAGCGGCTTCATCATCGAGCCAGCCACCTTCGCTACCCGCCTTAACGTCCGAGAAATCAATCAGCGCCACGATTTGCCGCAGATTTACGCTATGTTTAATTCCGTCTTCTTCGAAATGATACAGGCGGACGTGCTCACTCAGACGATATTTATTCATCAGTATTTCTCTTTACCGTTGGTTAACATAAACATAGCAAAAATCTCCGTAGCGCGTTTTATAAGGTTCCTTTAAAATGCAACTTAAAATTAAATTGAAAGTTTAAATAAAATGAATAAAAACGCAGTAAGCGACCGGGTGCTGAATCTACCGGCTGGCTATTTTGGTATAGTGCTGGGAATTATTGGCATGGGATTCGCCTGGCGCTATGCCAGTACCATCTGGCCGGTGAGCAGGATTATTGGCGATGCGTTGGTGGTGCTGGCGACGATTATTTGGGCACTATTAATGATAGCGTTTATTGCACGGGCCATCCGTTTCCCGTGGAGCGTGCTACAGGAGATGCGTCATCCAGTGGCCAGCAGTTTTGTCAGTTTGCTTCCGGCGACAACGCTGTTGGTGGCAATCGGCTTTGTCCCCTGGTACCGAGCGTTATCATTGGGGTTATTTATTATCGGGGTAGTGCTGCAGCTATGCTATGCGGCCTGGCAGAGCGCCGGGCTGTGGCGGGGTAAACATCCGGGAGAGGCGACGACGCCCGGTTTATATCTGCCGACTGTCGCCAACAATTTTATCAGCGCCATGGCCTGCGGCGCGCTGGGATTCAGCGATGCCGGACTGGTGTTTCTCGGCGCCGGCGTCTTCTCCTGGCTCAGCCTGGAGCCGGTAATCCTACAGCGTTTGCGCAGCAACGGCGAGCTACCGGCGGCATTGCGGACATCGTTGGGTATCCAGCTGGCGCCTGCTCTGGTGGCCTGTAGCGCGTGGCTCAGCGTCAATGGCGGCGACGGTGATACGTTTGCCAAAATGTTATTTGGTTACGGGCTGTTGCAGTTGCTATTTATGCTGCGCCTGATGCCGTGGTATCTGCAGCAGCCGTTTAATGCTTCATTCTGGAGCTTCTCGTTCGGGATTTCCGCACTGGCGACCACCGGCCTGCATCTGGGGCACGGTCAGCCGCACGGTTTTTTCCATACGCTGGCGATCCCCTTATTTATTTTTAGCAACCTGATTATCGGCCTGCTGCTGCTGCGTACCTTTCTTCTGCTGGTGCGGGGTAAACTGTTAATTCGCGTAGACCGTGCCACTTTATTGCCAAACAAGGATTAATCATGACGACTCGTGACGAAAACTACTTTACAGAAAAATATGGCCTCACGCGCACCCACTCAGAAGTGGTGTATGCCGCCTCGCTGATGCAGCCGGGCCAAACGCTTGACCTCGGCTGCGGCAATGGTCGCAACAGCCTGTATCTGGCGGCGAAAGGTTACAACGTCACCGCGTGGGATAAGAATCCCATGAGTATCGATAATCTGGAGACCATTCGTCAGGCAGAAGGGCTGGAAAACCTGCAGACGGCGATTAAGGATCTGAATACGCTGAGTTTTGATGACGAGTATGATTTTATTCTTTCTACCGTGGTGATGATGTTCCTGGAAGCCAAAACCATCCCTGGTCTTATCGCCAACATGCAGCGCTGCACGAAGCCTGGCGGCTATAACCTGATTGTGGCAGCCATGGATACCGAAGATTACCCTTGTACCGTGGGTTTCCCGTTCGCCTTCAAACCTGAAGAACTGCGCGACTATTATGCTGGCTGGCAGTTCCTCAAGTACAACGAAGATGTCGGCGAATTGCACCGCACCGACGCCAGCGGCAACCGCATCAAGCTACGCTTCGCCACGATGCTGGCGCGTAAACCGGCTTAATCCGCCGCCAGCAGGCACAGCTGCAGGGCGGTTAGATAGGAGGCCTCAAAGGCGCGCAGCGGCAAAAATTCGAATTTCGAATGGAAATTATGCGCGCCGGTGAAGAAGTTCGGCGTCAGCAGCCCCTTTGCCGATAACGCTGCGCCGTCGGTACCGCCGCGCATCGGCGTGGGTTTTGGCGTTATACCGAGGCTTTCCATCGCGGTGAACATCAGGTCAATAGCCCGGCGGTCTTCGCCAATGGCGTTGCTGATATTGCTGTAAGTATCGCTTATCGTGAATTCAACCCTGGCAGTGGGGTACTGGGCGGCGATTTTCTCTGCCACTTCGCCAATCTGTTGTTTGCGTCGGTTAAAGCTGTCCAGATCGAAATCGCGAATATTAGCCTGCAAGCGCGTGCTGTTCTGATCGCCATGAATACCATTAAACCACACGTAGCCTTCGCGCCCGGCGGTGTGCTCCGGCGTCTGCCGGCGGTCGAAATGGCTCATAAAGTCGGTAGCCATTAACAGCGGGTTAACTAATACGCCTTTGGCGGACATTGGGTGCGCCGTGACGCCGGTAAACCGTATCTCCGCGGAGGCTGCGTTGAAGTTTTCATAAACGATCTCGCCCAGTTCGCAGCAGTCGATGGTCCAGGCAAAATCGACGGCAAAACGCGAGAGATCCAGCGCTTTTGCCCCGCGAAGACCCACTTCTTCATCCGGGACGAACGCCACGACGATATCGCCATGCTTATGTTCGGCGGTCAGGTTTTCCAGCAGAGTCATGACAACGGTCACCGCTGCTTTGTTATCGGCGCCCAGTACGCTGGTGCCGTCGCTGAAAATAATCTCTTCATCACGGTAGGCCAGAATTTCCGGATGCTCGTCAACCCGCAGCCAGATTTGCTGTTCCGGGTTAAGGCAGAGATCTTCGCCAGTAAATCGCAGGATTTGTGGATGAATATCCGGCGACAGTCCGACATCAACGGTATCAATATGCGTGATAAAGCCGATCCGCGGCGCACCGGGGACGGTGCCTTTTTTAACCGCCGTCACGGTCGCGTGCTCGTCGACAACGATATCGTCAAGGCCAAACTGACGTAGCTCGTCGGCTAACGCCTGCGCCATCTGATGTTGTCCGGGCGTCGTGGGTAACGTGGTTGCTCGTGGATCGCTTTGGCTGGTGATAGCCAGATAGCGAAAGAAGCGCTGGGTTAATTGTCTGGTTAAGGGCGAGGCCATAGTGTTTCCTTCTTAATTTATTATTTCGGGTGTTTGCAATCTGGCTTTAGTGTTATCTATGGGCAATAAAACAAAAAGCTATTCATTAGTCAAAAAATGAAAAGGGAAACGCATGCAACGCACATTTACTTCAATAGCTCTGACGATAGCGGCATTAGCGGTGAGTTCCGCTGTGAATGCGAAAACACTGGTTTATTGCTCTGAAGGCTCGCCGGAAAACTTTAATCCGCAGCTTTATACTTCCGGGACCAGCGTCGATGCCAGCGCGGTACCGATATATAACCGGCTGGTGGACTTTAAAGTTGGCACCACGGAATTGCAGCCCAGCCTGGCGGAAAGCTGGGAGGTGAGCGACGATGGCAAAGTTTATACTTTCCACTTACGCAAGGGCGTTAAATTCCAAAGTAATAAGTATTTTAAACCGACCCGTGATTTTAATGCCGATGACGTTATTTTTTCCTTTATGCGGCAAAAGGATCCGAATAACCCTTATCATAACGTCTCTAATGGCAACTACTCCAATTTTGAAAGCCTGGAGTTTGGTTCGTTAATTACCGCAATTGATAAACCGGATGAATATACGGTGCGTTTTACCCTCGCGCACCCCGAGGCGCCTTTTGTCGCTGATCTCGGCTGGTATTTTGCTTCAATCCTCTCTGCGGAATATGCCGATGCGATGCTGAAAGCCGGAACCCCGCAGCGCGTTGATATGGATCCCATCGGTACCGGGCCATTTAAGCTGGCGCAATACCAAAAAGATTCGCGGATTTTGTTTACCGCATTCCCTGATTACTGGCAGGGAAAAGCGAAAATCGATCGTCTAGTATTTAGTATTACGCCTGATGCCTCGGTGCGTTACGCTAAACTCGAGAAAAATGAGTGTCAGGTCATGCCATTCCCTAATCCCGCCGATTTACCGCGGATGAAAGAGAATCCGCAGATCAATCTGATGAGCAAAGCCGGGCTTAATACCGGGTTCCTTGCCTTCAACACGCAGAAAGCGCCGCTGGATAACGTTAAGGTACGCCAGGCATTGGCTATGGCTATCAACAAACCGGCAATTATTGACGCGGTGTTCCACGGCACTGGTACGGTAGCGAAAAATCTGCTGCCGCCTGGCGTCTGGAGTGCAGATGCCGATCTGCAGGACTACAGTTGGGATCTGGAAAAAGCCAAAGTGCTGCTGCGTGAATCCGGCGTGAAGGGTCCCATCACCATCGACCTGTGGGCGATGCCGGTTCAGCGTCCCTATAACCCGAATGCGAAACGGATGGCGGAAATGATCCAGGCCGACTGGGCTAAAATCGGCGTGCAGACCAAAATCACCACCTATGAATGGGGCGAATACCTTAAGCGGGTGAAAGACGGCGAGCATCAGGCGGCGTTGATGGGCTGGACCACCGCGACCGGCGACCCGGATAACTTCTTTGGCCCATTATTTACCTGCCAGTCGGCCAACGGCGGTTCTAATTCGGCGAAATGGTGCTACGCGCCGTTTGATAAAATTATCGCCGAAGCCAAAACCATCACCGACAGGCCACAACGAGAAGCTTTGTATAAACAGGCGCAGCAGATGATGCACGATCAAATGCCGGCCGTGATGATTGCGCACTCAACTATTTTTGAGCCGGTAAGTAAATCGGTGACCGGGTATGAAATCGACCCGTTTGGTAAACATATTTTTTATCAAGTGGACGTAAAATAAACACCATAAATAAATCCGCCGCGTTGGCGGATTTATTTTTTTCAAGGAGTTGACGGACCACCTTTTTTGTCACAAAACTTAGCGTGGGAATTTGTTATAAATCTTGCCGACAAACTGCATTTACAGGGATCATCCATGCGTACGAAAACGTTATTTAAAGTAGCCGCTCTGGCCGGGCTACTGGCATTAACCGGTTGTGCATCCAAACTGGCGCAACCGAATCAGTATTCCGGGTTCTTAAAAGATTACTCTAAGTTAAAAGAGACTACCTCGGCTTCCGGCAAACCAGAGCTGCGCTGGATCTCCCCGGACTACAATCCGAGCAATTACGACAATGTTGTCTACCGTCCAATCACCTACTACCCGGTGCCGAAACCAACGACTCAGGTAGGGGAGAAAGCGCTGCAGGACATCCTCAATTACACCAACAAGCAGATGAAACAGGCCATCAGCGAACGTAAACCGTTGGCGACTACGGCTGGCCCGCGCAGCTTGATTTTCCGCGGCGCAATCACCGGTGTTGATACCAGTAAAGAAGGTCTGCAGTTCTATGAAGTGATCCCGGTGGCGATGATTGTCGCGGGTACCCAGGCGGCAACCGGCCATCGCACGATGGACACGAATCTCTACTTCGAAGGCGAACTGATCGACGCGAAGACCAATAAACCGGTTATTAAAGTTGTACGTAAGGGCGAAGGCAAAACGCTGTCTAATGAGAGCACGCCGCTGACCGCTGATACGTTGAAACAGGTGATTGATGATATGGCGATCGACGCGGTGAAATTCGATCCGTCACAGAAGTAATTGATGCGTTAAGCCCGTCTGGCACGATGCCTGACGGGCTTATTATTAGGCCAGCCGGCGGCGCAAAAACAGCTGTTCGGGGCGGGCGAACATCACCAGATTTCCTACCAGTATTAACGCCAGACCTATCACCGCATTGCTATGCCAGACGTAACCTTCGTAGAAGGTGGAGATAGTTAATGCCACCAGCGGGAAAAGCAGCGTGCTATAGGCCGCTTTGCTGGCCCCAATACGGCCTACCAGAGTGAAATAAGCGCCGAACGCGATAACCGAACCGAACAACGCCAGATACAGCAGGGCGCCCATATAACTCCAGGTCCACTGTGGCGTAAAATTATCGCCGCGCAGCAGCGCGATCGCCCCCATCACCAGGGTGCCGTAAAACATGGCCCAACTATTGGTGGTTAATGTCTCAAGCCCGCGGCGCTGGTGGCGAATACTCAACATGTTGCCTAATGAAAAACCGTACGTTCCCAGGGCGCTCAGGCCAATTCCCCACAGCAGCGACGCGTTTAGACCATTGGCGAGGAGATCGTCCCAGAAAAGGGTGACAATTCCTGCGAGCCCCAGCGCCGCAGCCAGCCAAAAGCGCCCCGGTGGCTGCTGGCGGAAGAAAATAAAACTATTGATCGCGTTAAATAAGACCGCCATCGAAAAGATGACCGACTCAAGACCGGTATTGATATGCGCCGCGGCGGTATAAAAACACCAGAAGTTAAAGCAAAAGACGCAGCAGCCTTGCAGCATGCAAAACAGATGATCGCGCATTGCCAGCGGGCGCAGGCGGCGGGTAATCAGCAAAATTGTCAGCATAGTGACGCTGGCGACGGCAAAGCGCCAGAAAATCGATACCGGCGCGGCGACGGGCCCTTGTTGTAAAAAGATAGCAATCCATGTGGTACCCCAGATAACCACCACCAGCCCGTAGAGTAATGCGTTCAAAATGTCTCTCCTTTAATATGCCTGGCGTAAGTGTGCGATTTTTCCTGGCAAAGCGCTGTCACCGTTTTGTTGCTGACTTGCAAAATCTTGCGCTTATTTTTCACAAGCTCATGGTCAATGCTGGTAAGCGGTGATGACAATTCATAGACTAGAGGTCTGCGGATTAAAAACGATGTGAAGGCTATGGCATACGGGACGTTCGAAACATTACAACAACAAAATGCGGTGCTGCGGGGGACCGTAGAACTCAATTCCGGGATCCAGCTTGCCGCGTGGTACAACGACCTTGACCGGATCACGGTGCGCAGCGACCACCACACGTTGAGCCTGTATGTCGCCGATGGTTACGAAAGCTACCAAAAAACGCCCTACGGCTGGAGGAACGGCGGCGGGCCGGATCGTTTTTGTCTGATGCCAAAGGGGGACGAAAGCACCTGGGATATTCGCGGCGATCTTTCGTTCGTTCATCTCTATTGCACCGATGAGCACCTGCGCCGCGTCGGCGAGCAAATTTGGGACCGCAGCCCGGCGTCTTTCACCTTGCAGGAAAAAACCTTCGCCAGCGATGACAAAATTACCGCGGTTTATCGTCAGTTTCTGCTCGATAACGACTGGCGCCAGCAGGCTAATCAATTACTGTTAAGCTCGGCCAGTACGCTGCTGTTAACGCATCTGATTCAAAACTATTCGAACGTCCAGTGGCGCATGCCGACGGTTACCGGTGGCCTGGCGCCGCATCTGTTGCGTAATCTGTTGGCGTGGATTGAGGAGCACCTCGAGCAGCCGCTTACGCTCGCCGACCTTGCCGCCCAGGCTTCGCTTAGCGAATACCATTTTGCGCGGATGTTCCGCCAGTCAATGAATATGGCGCCGCACCAGTATGTGATGCAGCGGCGGATGATCAAGGCGCAACATCTGATTTGCCACACCCAACGGCCGTTGACCGAGATAGCGCTGGCCTGCGGGTTTAGCTCCGCCAGCCATTTTAGCCACCGGGTTAAGAGCGCCACGGGTCTTACGCCAAGCCAGCTACGCGCGGCGCAGCGTGGTTAACAGCATATAGCTGATACCGCCGAGGACCAGCCCCCAAAAGGCCGAGCCGACGCCTGCAAGGCTAACACCGCTGGCGGTGACTAAAAATGTTACTACTGCGGCGTCGCGCTCGTTTTCATGCCCCAGCGCCTGATAGAGGCTGCCGCTAATGGTTCCTAACAATGCCAGCCCCGCCAGCATCTGGATCCACACCGGCGGCAGCGCCGCCATTAGCGCGGTTATCGAACCGCCAAATAGCCCCGCCAACAGATAAAACACACCGGCCGCCGCTGCGGCGAGCCAGCGCTTATCCGCATCCGGATGCGCATCCGGGCTTTGGCAGATGGCGGCGGTAATGGCGGCGATGCACACGGAATAGACGCCAAATGGTGAGAATAGCAGCGCCAGCGCGCCGGTAAATACGATTAGCGGCGAGACCGGAACCCGATATCCTGATGCCTGAATGGTCGCCAGGCCGGGCGCGTTCTGTGACGCCATGGTGACAAGGAAAAACGGTACACCGACGCTGAGCAGTAGCGAAGGGGTGAACTGCGGCGTAATCCACTGCGGAGCAACAAAAACCATATCGTTTGCCACTGGCGACAGCGCGCCGGTTAGCAGGGCGATGATCCCGCCCGCCGCTAACGCCGCAACGACCGCAAAACGTGGGTAGAGCGCTTTGCATAACAGCCAGGCGGCGAACATCCCGCCGCATAGCGGGAGATTATCCTGCAAACTGCCAAATGCCTGCAGACCAAAACGCAGTAGGATCCCCGCCAGCATTGCCGCCGCCAGCGAATGCGGAATGATCTTCATGAGGCGGGCAAACAGTCCCGTCACGCCGCATAGCAGAATCAGGGCGTTGGCGAAGACAAATATTCCCACCGCCTGCGCCAGCGTCGTTCCCTGTAATCCACTGACCAGTAAAGCCGCGCCTGGAGTTGACCACGCGGTGAGGATGGGGACTTTCCGCCATAGCGTTAATACCAGCGTGCTGACGCCCATCGCCAGGCCAAGGGCGGTCATCCAGCCAGCTATTTGCCCGGCGTCGGCGCCAGCGGCGGCGGCCGCTTGCCAGATGATGGCGGCGGAGCTGGCGTAGCCTACCAGCACGGCGACAAATCCCGCGAGCAGCGTGGGGATGGGAAGGGTAAAGGAGCGCATGAACACCTCTTGTGCGTTATAACATACGACGAAGGTAGCATTGTGCGTTATAGCGTACAACTGGTAATATCAAGAAAATGATGAGGAGCCATCCATGAATATTGCGCAACATCTGGCAACGACGCTGAAAAGCCTGCGTCAGCAGCGCGGCTGGAGTTTGTCGCGGCTGGCGGAAGAAACCGGGGTATCGAAAGCGATGCTCGGGCAAATTGAACGTAATGAATCCAGTCCAACGGTCGCGACGTTGTGGAAGATAGCCACTGGCCTCAATGTGGCGTTTTCGACGTTCATCGTTGCCGATGAGACGGCTGCGCCCGCCGCCTTCGACCCACAGCAGCAGGCGATGGTGGTGACGCCCATCTTCCCATGGGATCCTGAACTGCGTTTTGACCATTTTTCGATTACCCTCGCCCCCGGCGCACTGAGCGAATCGACGCCGCATGAGACCGGCGTCATTGAACATGTCGTGGTCATTAGCGGTACGCTGGATTTATGTCTGCAGGGGCAGTGGCATTCATTGCAGGCGGGAGAAGGGCGGCGCTTTGCCGGCGACCTGACGCACGCTTACCGCAATAGCGGCGCGCAGACGGCGCACTTTCATTCACTGATTCATTATCCAAAAGAAAAAGCCGCGGATTAATCCGCGGCCAATCAAGATGACTGAGACTAAAATTCACAACGTGACGAGGAAAATCCGGAATACGCAGCCACTGTAACCTTGCCGGGTTTTCATGAGAAATAGCTTTTTCTTCAATGCTTTGCCGATTTCTGCAAATTCGCTGTGTGGGCGCGGCGGAAAATGTTTTCGTCTGCGCCCAGTTCTGACTACAATAGCCGCCATTTCGACCCCTATAACGGATAACGACGAGCGTATGCGCCTGCAAAACCATCATCTTGAACTTCTTAGTCCTGCCCGCGATGCCGGGATCGCCCGTGAAGCGATTTTACACGGCGCCGACGCGGTCTATATCGGCGGGCCGGGCTTCGGCGCGCGGCATAATGCCAGCAATAGCCTGAGCGATATCGCCAACCTGGTGCCTTTTGCGCATCGCTTTGGCGCGAAGGTGTTTGTGACGCTGAATACCATTCTTCATGATGATGAACTGGAACCCGCGCAACGGCTGATTACCGATCTGTACGAGACCGGCGTTGATGCGCTGATCGTGCAGGATATGGGGATTATGGAGCTGGATCTGCCGCCGATTGAGCTGCACGCGAGCACCCAGTGCGATATTCGCAGCGTCGAGAAGGCTAAGTTTCTCTCTGATGCAGGCTTCAGCCAGATTGTTCTGGCCCGCGAACTCAACCTCGATCAAATTAAAGCGATCTACGACAATACCGACGCGACTATCGAGTTCTTTATTCACGGCGCCTTATGCGTAGCCTATTCCGGTCAGTGCTATATTTCTCATGCGCAAACCGGACGTAGCGCCAACCGCGGCGACTGCTCTCAGGCTTGCCGCCTGCCTTACACCCTGAAAGACGATCAGGGGCGCGTCGTGGCCTATGAAAAACATTTATTGTCGATGAAAGATAACGATCAGACTGCCAACCTGGCGGCATTGATCGACGCCGGCGTGCGCTCCTTTAAGATTGAAGGGCGTTATAAGGATATGAGTTATGTGAAAAATATCACCGCTCACTATCGTCAGATGCTGGATCGTATTATTGAAGACCGCGGCGATCTCGCGCGTTCTTCCGCCGGGCGCACCGAACACTTCTTCGTGCCGTCGACCGATAAAACGTTCCATCGCGGCAGCACCGACTATTTTGTTAACGCGCGTAAGGGCGATATCGGCGCGTTTGATTCGCCGAAATTTATCGGCCTGCCGGTAGGCGAAGTATTAAAAGTCGGAAAAGATTATCTCGATGTCGAAGTGACCGACGCGTTGACTAACGGCGACGGCCTCAATGTGATGATCAAACGTGAAGTTGTCGGCTTCCGCGCCAATACGGTGGAGAAAACGGGGGAAAATCGTTATCGCGTCTGGCCAAACGAAATGCCGGCCGACCTGCATAAAGTACGTCCGCATGAGGCGCTTAATCGTAACCTCGATCATAACTGGCAGCAGGCGCTACTGAAAACTTCCAGCGAGCGCCGCATTGCGGTTGATATCGTGCTGAGCGGCTGGCAGGAACAACTGGTGCTGACCATGACCTGCGAAGACGGCGTCAGCGTCACGCATACACTGGATGGTGAATTCGCCGAAGCGACCCAGGCGGAAAAAGCGCTGGCCAATTTACGAGATGGCGTGGCGAAGCTCGGCCAGACCATTTACTACCCGCGTGATGTGCAGATTAATCTACCGGCGCTGTTTGTACCGAACAGTATGCTCAACCAACTGCGCCGCGAAACGGCAGAGATGCTCGATCGGGCGCGTCTCGATGCCTGGCAGCGCGGTACGCGTAAACCGGTCTCCGTACCGCCGCCGGTGTATCCGGAAACGCATTTGTCGTTCCTGGCGAACGTTTATAACCACAAAGCGCGCGCTTTCTACCAGCGCTATGGCGTTCAGCTGATCGATGCGGCGTATGAAGCTCATGAAGAGAAAGGCGACGTGCCGGTGATGATCACCAAGCATTGCCTGCGATTCGCCTTCAACCTGTGTCCGAAGCAGGCCAAAGGTTCGATAAAGAGCTGGAAGGCGACGCCGATGCAGCTGATCCATGGTGACGAAGTGTTAACGCTGAAATTTGATTGCCGTCCATGCGAAATGCACGTGGTGGGTAAAATCAAAAATCACATCCTCAAGATGCCGCATCCGGGCAGTATCGTCGCCTCCGTCAGTCCTGACGAGCTGATGAAAACGTTGCCCAAGCGTAAAGGCGCGTAAGGGCCGTTCTCACGGCGGACAGTTATGCGCCTTTGCTTTGCGCGCATACTGCCGGTGGTGATGCTCGCGCAGCGAGCTGGCGGTATCCTCAGCCCGGCTGCGTAGCTCATCGCAATCAGCCTCGTGCAGTAACTGCTGTTCGAGGCTTTGCACCGGGAAATAATCATGCCCCTGACGTTGGGCGAGCAGATGCCCGGAGAATAATCCGCACATCAGCACCACTGCCGCTATTCCTCTCCGCCACATATCATTTTCCATATCAATAAATAACGCATGATTAATATGATTGATTTAATATTGGTTTTTCTGCCTGGTTATCAAAGAAGCGCAAGGCTTTGTCAGGCAAGGCTGAAGAAAGATGAAAAAAAAGCCTGACGCGATAAGCGCCAGGCCAGGGAATAGATTTTTTTCAGGCGCGAAGCCCGGCGGCGTTCATCAGCAGACGGAAAATCATGCTGATGGCGCCCAGCGCCAGCACGCTAGCTCCCCATATGGCCGCCAGCCATAACAGCCGTTTTATCCATGATCTCTCCATCAGTGATATCCCTCGCCAGGTTGAACTTTGCCGCGGAAGACGTAGTAGCTCCAGAAGGTATAACCAAGAATGACGGGAATAATCAGTAGCGCGCCAACCAGCATAAAGCCCTGGCTTTGCGGCGGCGCCGCGGCCTGCCACAACGTGATCCCCGGCGGGATAATATTCGGCCAAATGCTGATCCCAAGTCCGCTAAACCCAAGAAAAACGAGCCCCAGGGTCAACACGAACGGCAGGCAATGACCGTCGCGTTGCCCAAGCGTGCGCCATAGCCAGGCGCTGATGGCGATAACCAGCAGCGGTACCGGCAGCAGGTAAACCAGATTCGGCAGGCTAAACCAGCGCTCGGCGATCGCCGGTTGAGAGAGCGGCGTCCACAGACTAATCGCCGCTATCACTATCAGTAAGGCCAGCAGCAGAAGGCGTGAAATTCTGCGCATGGTATTCTGCAGCGGATTCTCGCTTTTCATTACCAGCCAACTGGCGCCCAGCAACGCGTAGGCTACGGTGAGGCCGAGACCGCAGAATAGGGTAAATGGCGTGAGCCAATCCCACATTCCGCCGTTAAAGCTGCGACCGCTGACCGGAAAACCATGAATGACCGCGCCGACGACCATGCCCTGGGTGAATGTCGCCAGTAGCGATCCGCCCAGAAAAGCCTTATCCCAGAAAGGGCGGTGCGAGGGGGTGGCTTTGAAGCGAAACTCAAAGGCCACGCCGCGAAAGATAAGCCCGATCAGCATCAGGGTGAGCGGCACCGACAGCGCGTCGATAATCACCGCATAGGCCAGCGGAAAAGCGCCGAAGAGGCCTGCGCCGCCAAGCACCAGCCAGGTTTCATTGCCATCCCATACCGGTGCGACGCTGTTAACCATCACGTCGCGCTCTTCACCGCCGCGTACGGCGGCAAATAGTATCCCGATCCCTAAGTCGAAACCGTCCATGACGATGTACATCAGGGTGGCGAACACGATGATAACAAACCAAATAACCGATAAATCAATACCCATTAGCGGGACTCCTTGTGCTGAAAACCATCCGTAACGGCAGAAAGCGGACGCGCGGGCGTTCCTGATGGCACAGGTACCTGCTCTTGCGGCCCTTTGCGGATCAGGCGCAGCATATAGCTATAGCCAACACCGAATACCGAGCTGTAGACGGCAATAAAGGCCAGCAGGCTAATGGTCATATGCAGATCGCCGTGAGCTGATACGGCCTCGGAAGTGCGCTGTACGCCGTAGACCACCCACGGCTGGCGGCCGACTTCGGTGGTCACCCAGCCAGCCAGAATCGCAATTAGTCCGGAAGGCCCCATCCATAACGCGAAGCGCAGGAATGGTTTTGAGGTATACAAACGCTGGCGATAGCGCAGCCATAGGGCAATGACGCCAAGCAGAATCATCAGCATTCCCAGGCCCGCCATCAGACGAAATGACCAGAAGACAATGGTTGAGTTAGGGCGATCTTGCGGGGCGAATTCCTTCAGCGCCGGCACCTGTTTATCGAGGCTGTGGGTGAGGATCAGACTGCCGAGGGCAGGTATCTCCAGCCCGTAGCGGGTACGTTCTTGTTGCATGTCCGGCCAGCCGAACAGCAGCAGCGGCGTCGGTTCGCCGGGCGGATTTTCCCAGTGGCCTTCGATAGCGGCAATTTTCGCTGGTTGATGTTTCAGGGTGTTAAGCCCATGCATATCGCCGATTAATGCCTGAATGGGGGCGACAAGCAGCGTCATCCATAGCGCCATAGAGAACATCGCGCGGATAGCAGGCGTTCGGTTGCCACGAAGCAAATGCCATGCGGCGGAGGCGCCCACGAATAACGCGCTGCTAAGAAACGCAGCAACGGACATATGGAATAAGCGGTAGGGGAAAGAGGGATTAAAGATAACGGCCAACCAGTCAACGGGTACCACCTGGCCGTTAACGATTTCAAAACCTTGCGGCGTTTGCATCCAGCTGTTTGAGGCCAGGATCCAGAACGTGGAAATGATGGTGCCCAGCGCCACCATGCAGGTGGCGAAAAAATGCAGGCCGGGGCCGACGCGGTTCCAGCCAAATAACATCACGCCAAGGAAACCTGCCTCAAGGAAGAAGGCGGTAAGAACTTCATAAGTTAGCAGCGGGCCGGTAATGCTGCCTGCGAACTGCGAGAAACCACTCCAGTTGGTGCCGAACTGGTAGGCCATAACCAGCCCCGAGACCACCCCCATACCAAAGTTGACGGCAAAGATTTTCGACCAGAAATGATATAGCGAGCGCCAGACAGGATTTTTTGTTTTTAACCACAATCCTTCAAGTACCGCCAGGTAGCTGGCAAGACCGATGGTGATCGCGGGAAAGATGATATGAAATGAGACGGTAAAGGCGAATTGGATCCGCGCCAGATGAAATGCATCAAGACCGAACATGCAGGACTCCACAACAAAATTGATTCAGCGCAATTTTAAGGGGTGGCGGGGAGTGATAGCAGAGGCAGAAAAGCGCTTTTTTATGATAACAGTTGCGGATTGTTATTCTTTCTATCTCTGTTTCATATTTGTGAAGTCAATTCTCATGTCACTATAAATAATAAATTACGTATTGTGAATTTATTCCTGTGATACTTCACATTTTTGTTTACGATTTTCCTTATTGCTTGCGCTGTATTTCATTAATTATTCTGCTAGCCTGTAACGGTGCTGAGTTTAGCTGCAGGGTTTGCTTTTTAAATATCCATATTTATTATGTGAATTGGTTATTCATTGTAGTTTTATATATTAAGTTGATGAAAAAAGGGAGACGGTTTGTCAAAGAAAGGACTGCGAAGTTTACTTATCTCATTGTTGATAATGACTATTTTTTGGCTTGCTGTGGGCGGCGGAGTCTATCTGATGATTTGAGTTATTATTATCCTCAGCATGAAATCACTTCATTTTTAGATGCGTGATGAATTTATCTCATGCGAGGTTAGCGAGCTTTTTTAATCGTTGGTTCACAACATGAGAAACAACGCATATCAACGTTCAAACGATTGGGTTTTGCATTGATACACCGTGCGTTTAATGGATATGCCTCATGACGTTCTGGCTCGGATAATATTTTATTACTATTCTCAAATGCGCATATTTCATTAGTGATAATACAATCTCATGTTATTTGAACATCAGCGTCATCGCTTGCAGTGCGAAACCAGTATTTATCCGGTGATAGCTATTAGCTATATCAGTTTTTAAAACCTGCCATTTTTGACCATCTGTTATAAGATACGGGTCTCGTTGGTTAAATGGATGCGGTAATGAAAAAATATCAGCAGCTTGCGCAACGGCTCACGGAACAGATCGCGCTCGGCGTTTGGCAACCCGGCGATCGCCTACCTTCATTACGCGAGCAGGTTGTCAGCAGCGGAATGAGTTTTATGACCGTCAGCCATGCCTACCAGTTACTGGAAAGTCAGGGACGAATTATCGCTCGCCCGCAATCGGGTTATTATGTGGCGCCGCAGCCGGTAAAACAGCGCCAGCCTGAACCTCCGGCGCAAGTCACGCGCCATGAGTCGGTGGATATCAACACCTATATTTTCGACGTCCTGCAGGCAAGCCGTCAGGCTTCGATGCTGCCTTTTGCTTCCGCCTTTCCCGACCCGCGCCTGTTCCCCTTACAGCAGCTAAATCGTTCTCTGGCGCAGGTGAGTAAAACTGCTACCGCCATGAGTGTGATTGAGAACCTGCCGCCGGGTAATGATGAGCTTCGTCATGCGATTGCCCGGCGTTATGCGTTGCAGGGAATGAACGTATCGCCGGATGAGATAGTCATCACCGCCGGTGCGTTGGAGGCATTAAACCTCAGCCTGCAGGCGGTGACTGAACCCGGCGATTGGGTCGTCGTAGAAAATCCGTGCTTTTACGGCGCGCTGCAGGCGCTTGAACGTTTGCGGCTAAAAGCGCTATCGGTGGCCAGCGATGTGAAAGAGGGGATCGATCTGGCGGCGCTGGAACAGGCTTTGCAGAGCTACCCGGTAAAAGCCTGCTGGCTGATGACCAATAGCCAAAACCCGCTCGGATTTACGCTGACGGCGGACAAAAAAGCGCGGCTGGTGTCGCTATTGACGCGCTACAACGTCATGTTAATTGAAGATGACGTTTACAGTGAGCTGTACTTTGGTCGGGAAAAACCGCTACCCGCAAAGTACTGGGATCGTGATGAGATGACGTTGCACTGTAGCTCATTTTCAAAATGTCTGGTTCCGGGGTTTCGTATCGGCTGGGTCGCTGCTGGCCGACATGCCCGCCGTATTCAGCAGTTACAGCTGATGAGTACGCTATCTACGAGTTCGCCAATGCAGTTGGCGCTGGTCGATTATCTTTCTACCAAACGCTATGACGCGCATTTGCGCCGTTTACGTCGTCAGCTTGCTGAGCGGAAACAGCTGGCCTGGCAAGCGCTACTGCGCTTTTTACCCGCAGAGGTCAAAATTCATCATAGCGACAGCGGCTATTTCCTGTGGCTGGAGTTGCCCGCTGGTATCGATTCAGGCGAACTCAGCGCACTGGCGTTGCGGGATAACATCAGTATTGCACCGGGTAAAATGTTTTCGACCACGGCCGACTGGACCTCATTTTTCCGTTTTAATACCGCCTGGGGCTGGGGAGAAAAAGAAGAGCAGGGTGTGAAACGGCTCGGCGAACTTATACGTCAACTTTTGCCTTAGTTTATTCATCGCTTTTTTTAATTGCCGGCTTTTATTTTCCCGGCAATTTATCCCCTTCATTCTCGTATTCATTTATCAGCTTAAAATATCCACCATTAGCGGGTCGTCATAGGGAATATGCATACTCGTCCTTTTGACATAACTCTTTGTCTATAATCCATATTATCGAATCGTGGTGGCGATTTTTGCGGAATGCGCACCTGGTCACAACCTGAGGAAATTTCCCCAGAGCCCCGCAGGCCGCCGTCTACCCTTATTAAGGGAGATATTTTTACGGCACGGCTGCCGCTACTTTTATTCTGACAGGAGTAAGTTCAAATGAGCAAAAAATTTGCCCGTGGCAGCCTGTGCGCGCTGAGTATGGTTGTGCTGACAGCGCAAGCCGCTGAACCGCCGACTTCGCTGGATAAAGGCGAAGGGCGGCTCGATATTATTGCCTGGCCGGGTTATATCGAACGCGGTCAGACGGATAAGAATTATGACTGGGTAAGCCAATTTGAAAAAGAGAGCGGCTGTCAGGTTAATGTGAAAACTGCCGCCACCTCTGACGAAATGGTCAGCCTGATGGCGAAGGGCGGTTACGACCTGGTGACCGCCTCCGGCGACGCCTCGTTACGCCTGATTATGGGTAAGCGTGTACAGGCGATTAATACCGCGCTGATCCCAAACTGGAAAACGCTTGACCCGCGAGTTGCCAAAGGCGCGTGGTTTAACGTCGGCGATAAAGTGTACGGCACGCCCTATCAATGGGGGCCGAACCTGCTGATGTACAACACTAAAACTTTCCCGACACCGCCTGATAGCTGGAAAGTGGTTTTCGTCAAACAGGACCTGCCGGACGGAAAAAGCAACCAGGGGCGAGTTCAGGCCTATGATGGTCCGATTTATATCGCTGATGCGGCGCTATTTGTCAAAGCAACACAGCCGCAGTTAGGAATTAACGACCCCTATGAACTCACTGAAGCGCAGTATCAGGCGGTGTTGAAGGTTCTGCAGGATCAGCATCCGCTGGTTCACCGTTACTGGCACGATGCGACCGTGCAGATGAGCGACTTTAAAAACGAAGGAGTGGTTGCTTCGGGCTCCTGGCCGTATCAGGCCAATGGTCTGAAAGGCGAAGGTCAGCCTATTGCTACCGTGTTCCCAAAAGAAGGTGTAACCGGCTGGTCCGATACCACGATGCTGCATAGTGAGGCAAAGCATCCGGTATGCGCTTACAAGTGGATGAACTGGTCGCTGACGCCGAAAGTACAGGGCGATGTCGCCGCCTGGTTTGGATCGCTGCCCGTGGTGCCACAGGGCTGTAAAGCCAGTACGTTACTGGGAGACAAAGGTTGCGAAACCAACGGCTACAACCAATTCGACAAGATTGCGTTCTGGAAAACGCCGATTGCCGAAGGCGGGAAGTATGTTCCTTATAGCCGTTGGACCCAGGACTATATCGCGATTATGGGTGGCCGCTAAGCGCCTGGAGACTGAACATGACGTACGCGGTAGAGTTTGATGACGTTTCGCGTCTTTACGGTGACGTGCGCGCGGTAGATGGCGTGACTATCGCCATTCGCGATGGTGAGTTTTTTTCCATGCTGGGGCCGTCCGGCTCCGGCAAAACCACCTGCCTGCGCTTAATTGCGGGCTTTGAACAGCTATCCGGCGGTTCGATTCGTATCTTTGGCCAGCAGGCCAGCGAATTACCGCCATGGCAGCGTGACGTCAATACGGTTTTTCAAGATTACGCGCTATTTCCGCATATGTCGATTATCGACAACGTCGCCTATGGGCTGATGGTGAAAGGCGTGAGCAAAAAAGAACGTCAGCTTCGCGCCCAGGAAGCCTTAGAAAAAGTAGCGCTTGGGTTCGTTCACGCGCGCAAGCCTGCGCAACTGTCCGGCGGTCAGCGGCAACGGGTCGCCATAGCTCGCGCGCTGGTCAACCAACCTCGTGTGCTGTTATTAGATGAACCGCTTGGCGCGCTGGATTTAAAACTGCGTGAACAGATGCAGGTGGAGTTAAAAAAACTTCAGCAGTCGTTGGGCATCACTTTCATTTTTGTTACTCACGATCAGGGTGAGGCGCTGTCGATGTCCGATCGCGTGGCGGTGTTTAACAATGGGCGTATTGAACAGGTCGACTCGCCGCACTCGCTCTATTTACAGCCTAAAACCGCCTTTGTTGCCGGATTTGTCGGCACCGCGAACGTTTTTACCCCAGACGTTTCTCAGCGCCTATGCGGCTTGCCCGGCGCCTGGTCGTTGCGTCCTGAACATATTCGACTGAATAGTGGCGGTGATATCCAGGTTCAGGGGACCGTGCAGGCGGTGCAGTTTCAGGGGGCGTCAACGCGTATTGAACTGAAACTTGCTGCGGGCGATAAACTGCTAGTCAGTCAGGCCAACGTCGATGGCGGGGCAGCGTTGAGCGCGCCACAGTTGGGGCAACAGGTATTGGCCTGTTGGTCGCGTACGGCGATGGTTTCCCTGGAAAGCGGAGGCTGAGATGACGATGGCGCTTGTGCAACCAACGACCGGGCGAGTGTCAGGGCTGTTGTGGCGAAAACCCGCACTGGGTCTGTTTTTACTGCTGCTGGGTCCGCTGATGTGGTTTGGCATTGTCTATCTGGGGTCGCTCCTGACGCTGTTGTGGCAAAGCTTCTATACCTTTGATGACTTTACGATGTCGGTCACCACGGATTTGACGCTCGCTAACCTGAAGGCTCTGTTTAATCCCGCCAACTACGACATCATTGTTCGTACCCTGGTGATGGCCGTCTGCGTGACTATTGCCAGCGCAATCCTGGCATTGCCGATGGCGTGGTATATGGCGCGTTATACCCGCGGCAAGATGAAAGCCTTCTTTTATATCGCGGTGATGTTGCCGATGTGGGCAAGTTATATCGTCAAGGCGTACGCCTGGACGCTATTGCTGGCGAAAGATGGCGTGGCGCAATGGTTCCTCGGCCACCTTGGTCTGGAGAGCGTGTTAAATATGGTATTGACCATCCCGGCGGTCGGCGGCAATACCTTATCGACCTCCGGGCTCGGGCGATTCATGGTATTTGTCTATATCTGGCTACCGTTCATGATCCTGCCGGTGCAGGCGGCGCTGGAACGTCTGCCGCCATCGCTGTTGCAGGCCTCAGCCGATTTAGGCGCCCGACCGCAACAAACCTTCCGCTACGTGGTACTGCCTTTAGCCATACCGGGTATCGCGGCAGGTTCTATCTTTACCTTTTCCCTCACGCTTGGGGATTTTATTGTCCCACAACTGGTGGGGCCGCCCGGTTTCTTTATCGGCAACATGGTCTATTCGCAGCAGGGCGCGATTGGCAATATGCCGATGGCGGCGGCGTTCACGTTGGTGCCGATTGTTCTTATTGCACTGTATCTGGCGTTTGTTAAGCGCCTGGGAGCGTTTGATGCACTCTGAACGCGCACCGTTGTTTCTCAAAATTGCCACCTGGGGCGGGGTGATATTTCTCCATTTTCCACTGCTGATTATCGCCTTGTACGCCTTTAATACAGAGGATGCCGCTTTCAGCTTCCCGCCGAAAGGGCTGACGCTCCGCTGGTTCAGCGAGGCTGCCGCTCGTGCAGATATCATTGAATCAGTGACGTTGTCACTTAAGATCGCCGCTTTATCTACGGGGATTGCCCTGGTGTTAGGTACTCTCGCTGCCGGCGCGCTGTGGCGGAGTACGTTTTTTGGTAAGAATGCCGTGTCGCTGCTGTTGCTGTTACCTATTGCGCTCCCCGGCATTATTACCGGCCTGGCGCTGTTGACGGCATTTAAAGCCGTTAATCTTGAGCCTGGCTTGCTAACTATCGTGGTGGGTCATGCGACCTTCTGCGTAGTCGTAGTGTTTAACAACGTTATTGCCCGATTTCGCCGGACATCATGGAGTCTGGTAGAAGCATCAATGGACCTCGGCGCAACAGGCTGGCAAACCTTCCGCTATGTGGTGCTACCCAATCTGGGGTCGGCGCTGCTGGCAGGCGGCATGCTGGCGTTCGCCCTGTCCTTTGATGAAATTATCGTCACTACCTTTACCGCCGGTCATGAACGGACGCTTCCTCTGTGGTTGCTAAATCAGCTGGGGCGTCCGCGCGATGTGCCGGTCACCAACGTCGTCGCTCTGTTGGTGATGTTAGTGACGACTGTACCCATCCTGGGGGCCTGGTGGCTAACCCGTGACGGTGAGAATAACGCCGAAAGCGGAAAATAATACACTTTACAGGATCATGCTATGCAACATAACCTTTTGATAAACGGTCAATTAGTGGCGGGTGAAGGCGAGGTGCTGCCGGTATTCAATCCTGCCAATGGCGAAACGATTATTGAGATTGCGGAGGCGACCGAGGCGCAGGTTGATGCCGCCGTCAATGCTGCAGATCGTGCGTTTGTCAGCTGGAGCCAGACAACGCCGAAAACCCGCGCCGAATGTTTGCTGAAAATGGCGGATGTGATTACTGAACATGCAGAAACGCTCGCCAAACTGGAGTCTTTAAACTGCGGTAAACCGCTACATTGTGTTATCAATGATGAAATGCCGGCGATTGCCGATGTATTTCGCTTCTTCGCCGGCGCCGCGCGTTGCCTGCCGGGAATGGCGGCCGGAGAGTACCTTGAGGGGCATACCTCAATGATCCGCCGCGACCCGGTTGGCGTAGTGGCCTCGATTGCACCCTGGAACTATCCGCTGATGATGGCGGCCTGGAAGCTGGCGCCCGCGCTGGCGGCTGGTAACTGCGTGGTGATTAAACCTTCGGAAATCACTCCGCTTACGGCATTGAAGCTGGCGGAGCTCGCGAAGGATATTTTCCCGGCTGGCGTCATTAACGTGCTTTTTGGCCGCGGCCCGACTGTTGGCGATCCGCTCACAGGCCATAGTAAAGTGCGTATGGTTTCGTTGACTGGCTCGATCGCCACCGGCGCCCATATTATTGGTCACACGGCGACGTCGATTAAACGCACCCATATGGAGCTGGGCGGTAAAGCGCCGGTCATTGTTTTTGATGATGCCGATATCGATGCCGTCGTTGAGGGCATTCGTACCTTTGGTTTTTATAACGCGGGCCAGGACTGTACCGCCGCCTGCCGTATTTATGCGCAACAGGGCGTCTACGAACGGCTGGTTGAAAAGCTAGGCGCTGCCGTGGCCAGCCTGAAAATGGGGCAGCCTGACGATCCGTCCACGGAGCTGGGGCCAGTAAGTTCTCTTGCCCATCTTGAACGGGTGACCGCGGCTGTAAACGCCGCACGCGCCTTACCGCATATTAAAGTGGTGACCGGCGGCAGTCGCGCGGCGGGGAATGGTTACTATTTCCAGCCCACGCTGTTGGCTGGCGCGCAGCAGGATGATGCTATCGTACAACGCGAAGTTTTTGGTCCGGTAGTCAGCGTAACGTCGTTTAGCGATGAGGAACAAGTATTAACCTGGGCTAATGATTCACAGTATGGTCTGGCCTCCTCGGTCTGGACGCAGGACGTTGGCCGCGCCCATCGTCTGAGCGCGCGTTTGCAGTACGGTTGCACCTGGGTGAATACCCATTTCATGCTGGTGAGCGAAATGCCGCACGGCGGACAGAAGCTTTCTGGTTACGGCAAGGATATGTCGATGTATGGGCTGGAGGACTACACGGTGGTTCGCCATGTGATGGTGAAACATTAACGTACCGGCAGCATTACCAGGCTAATAGTTGCAATAGCAACAATTGTTAAAAAAGATAAGGGGTAATATGAGAGTATTCTTATACCCCTTCAAGAGCTAAGCCATTGTGAGTGCCGGAGATAAGCGCCGGATGGGGTGTAAACTACTAAGCATGTTATTAATTGTTAGATCCCTGCAGGATGATGCGGGGATTTTTTTTGTATCGACTTTTAAGAGCGATGCAATAATTAATGTTTATCTTTTTTAGATGGCAGGCCCGAGTGGCGGCGCTCACGAATATAAGAGACAAGGCTGTAGATTGCGATCACCAATAGAACTAAAGCCATTAGCAGGGCAACTATTCCTGACATAAGCGACCTCAAAATAAGTGAGAAAAAAAGCAAATACGTTATAACGAATAGTAATGAAACTATGCGGAAATCCGTGAATTTGCAAATAATAATTTCGTTCACCTACCGCAATATACAGCACAAAATAACAAGTAGAAAATCTACAGTCCGCATTAAGCGTAAGGATCAGAAGTCGATTGCTGATTATTTTGCGCAGTCAATTTAAGAAAATCCTCACCCCTTAAAGCCAAGTATAGTTAAATATCAATAATCCGGTATACGAAAAACCAGATCAATTTGTTATTTCCAATTATATAAATATTCTCTCCCTGGCGGTGCGGGCATGGCGGATCCCACTTCTTAGAAACGCGCTTCTGGAAGGTAATGGTTGTAGCAATAATGTTAAATATGGGTAGAGATCGCCACCGGGCCGTTGTTTGCATGTATGTGATTTGACTTTATCGCATCGCTCATGAGAAAATTTTACAAAATTTGTTATTCTGAAGTTGAATTGGTTTTGAAAAAGCTAGTATTTCTCCTGTTACTCACCGGCGTAAGCGCGATGCTTTACGGCAATCTCCCTGCCCAGCGTATTAGTGACTGTGAAAGCCTGGGGGCAAATGAGGACGTTTGCGCATCGGTAGAGTGGGATAACGAAAAGCTGAATTTCTTGCCGCAATATAACCCGGAAAATCTTAAGACTATTGCTGCGCTTCAGCAGTCAGGCGCCGGGAAACGCGCGACAGTTAAATCATAAAAAAAGCAGCCGCTGAGGCTGCTTTTTTAGGTTTAGTTGCTGAAAAAATTACTAAAACCAACCAAAACGAACGGATAACAGGCTAATAAGCGCAAGCGCTGCGCCGACATTAATCAGAATTACGGTTTTGCTGGAAACATCCATAACGCCACCTTTATGAGTAAGCCCCTACATTTATAGTCGGTGGCGTAGAGTTGCGCTATCGGACAACACTGAATCAACCGTTTTTCCATGGTCTTTGTAGCGATTTGTTTTGTGAAGTATTGATCTCTGACGTGCTAAGTGGTGCGGGACAGGATAACGCGTATGGCGCGATGTCTGACAGGGAAGGAAAAAAATGACTTTATACCAGAAGATGCTGGTTTTTTATGCCGTAATGGGCTGTATTTGTGCGTTGATAAGCTGGTTCTTAACTAAGGAAAGCCGCTGCATTCGCCTGCTGGCGGCGCTGTTGATTGGTGCGACATGGCCGTTCAGCTTTCCTATGGCGTTGCTGGTTTCACTGTTCTGAACGGTGATTTCTGACCCGGCATGGGCTGTGGTACCACTGGCAGGCCATTTCGGTGGCATGGGAAAACCCGGCCGCGCTGGCGCGCGCGATTGCCGGGCTGGCCTGAAAGCATCGTGGTAAATCAGAACGGTAATTCGCGCGGGCGAGTTTGCATGGTTATCCAGCGAAGCTCGGTGAATTCAGCGATCCCGGCGCGTCCGCCGAAGCGGCCATAGCCGGACGCTTTACAGCCGCCGAACGGCATCTGCGCTTCATCATGTACGGTAGGGCCGTTAATATGGCAAATACCGGTTTGCAGGTTTTGCGCCACATTCCAGGCGCGAGCGGTATCGCGGCTATAAACCGCTGCCGCCAGCCCGTACTCGCTATCGTTTGCCACGGCCAGCGCCTCTTCCTCACCGTTAACCCGGATCACCGATTTGACCGGGCCAAAAGATTCTTCATGCCATATGCGCATTTCGCTCGTTACGCCATCCAGCAGGGTGGCGCGCATTTGCGTCGAATCCGCTTTTCCACCGCAGAGTAAATGTGCGCCTTTACTTAGCGCATCATCAATCAACGCGTTGCAGCGTTGTACCGTTTTCAAATCGACCACCGGGCCGAGAAGCGTAGCAGGCAGCGCGGAAGCTCGTTGGCTGATTAAAGCGACAAAGTCATCCGCGATGCTCTCATCGACAATAATGCGCTCGGTGGACATACAAATCTGCCCGGCGTTGGCAAAAGCGCCGAAAATCGCGCCCGCCGCTGCCTGCTGCAGATCGGCATCATCCAGTACCAGTAGAGGCGCTTTGCCGCCCAGCTCCAGTATCGCAGGCTTAAGGTGTTCTCCACAGGTGCGGGCAATAATGCGCCCAACCGGGGTCGACCCGGTAAAATTGACGCGTCGTATGGCGGGGTGAGCAATCAGCGTCTCCACCAGCGCAGGCGCTTCGGCTGGCGAGCAGGTGAGATAATTCACCACGCCGTCGGGAAAGCCCGCCGCGGCAAGGGCATCGACGATTAAGCTTTGCGTGGCGGGCGAGAGTTCCGAACCCTTGAGTATCACCGTATTGCCGCAGGCCAGCGGCGTAGCGATGGCTCTGGTTGCCAGAATGAGCGGCGCGTTCCACGGCGCCATAGCCAGCACCACGCCGGCCCCCTGACGCACGCCCATCGCCAGATTGCCGGCCACGTTGGAGGGAATAATTTGACCTTCGATTTGCGTGGTCAAGGCCGCGGCTTCACGCAAAATATCTGCCGCCAGGTGCACGTTGAATCCGGCCCAGTGCGCTGTCGCGCCGGTCTCCGCCGCCATAGTGGCGATAAATTTCGCCTCTCTACGCTGCATTTGCTCGGCGGCTTCCAACAACAGACGGCGACGTTCGGAGGGGATGGTGTCGCGCCATGACGGGAATGCGGCGGCGGCGGCTTCTGCGCAGCGACGGGCGTCATTGAGGCTGGCCGCTGCGGCGGTAGAGACTATCTCGCTATTTTGCGGATGTCGGCGAGTGAAAGTAGCGTGGCCTTCGGCATCATGCCAGCGGCCGCCGCTATATAAGCTGCAGGTTATTGTCATTAGCGTAACCTCATTGGTCTGCGGAGTGTCGAGTCTACCGCCTTACCTCATTGCGCAGCGGCGAAAGGGCGGTTATCGCACAACTTTTTTGCAGATTACTCAGCGGGTCACAACTTAGTACAATAATGAGAACGGTGAACATGGGCCGTAGCAGACATAATCCATTCGCCACGGCCCAAAGAGGACAGTTAATGTAATGGCTGTACCTGTAGTGCGTCAGAATATTGTTTTAGCTTTTTAATTTTATCTTTTAATATCCAGCTTAATTCCGAAATATTCATTTTTATTTCGTCAACATCGACCGAACTGTTTTCCGTGAAGGCAGGCGTTGCGCCAACGACACCGCTCGCCAACGCTTTATTCGTTTCACAACGATAGCCGATATCATATAGCTTATCGCTTAGCTTTTTCTCGAAAGCGTTGAGATTATCATATGCCCGGAGATAGTCCGTAATTTGGACGGCGGAATGTAATATGTAAAATCGTGATTTGACCGCCGGTGTTTTATCAAGATCAATAGCAATTGAGTCGTCGGGAACAAAAAGATTAACGTTAGGGACCGCCGCGGCTTGCGAACGTTGAGTCACATCATAGACACCGCCATCATCGGCCTGTAAGGCGGCGTGATGCGTTGCGACCAGAAAACAGCCCGGCCAGTAGTTTATCTCCCAGCCCAGCAGCATTTTTCCACCGACCTGTTCGATCGCCGCGCTGACATTCCAATAGGCGTTTCCCTCAGGCCCAGGTCTATCAATGACCGGGAGATAGATCGGACTGGCGCCAGGATTCAACTGTTCGGCAAATTGCAACAACCGCGGATCGTTGAGGGTGATAGGCTGATAAATCGAATTCGTCATGTAACGCTCCTTTGACTGAAAAGGGACAATGCGGCACGCGATTGGATCTTAGTCGTAAATAATCATTTTGTCGTACCGGTGCGGGCGTAGCCGATGATAGTGCCGTTAAGCAAAGCAAACAGCACTAACCTTATGAGTTAAAGTGTGAATCTAATAGCGATTCATTATTTGCTGGTTGTATTCCACTGTGCTGTTATTAGTGTGCATATAACAAATTTATAAGGTTTATAACCATGTCTACAGGGAAATCACTACTTGCGCTGGCCTTAAGCGCGCTGTTGCCGACCGGCGCCGCGTTGGCTGCGTCCAACGACACGTTGGTCTACTGTTCGGAAGCCTCGCCGGAATCCTTTAACCCGCAAATCGCCAGCTCTGGTCCTTCATTCGTTGCCAGCTCACAGGTACTTTATAATCGCCTGATAACCTTTGATCCGCTTAAAAACACGCCGATTCCGTCGCTGGCGACCGAATGGAAAGTGTCTGCGGATGGTAAAACCTGGACCTTTACGCTGCGTAAAGGCGTGCAGTTCAACAGCAATAAATACTTTAAACCGACCCGCGATTTCAATGCGGATGATGTGTTGTTCTCGGTGCTGCGCCAGCAGGATCCGCAGCATCCATATCACAACGTGTCGCAGGGCAATTATGAATATTTCCACGACGTTGGTCTTGATAAGCTGATTAAAGAAGTGAAGAAGATTGATGATTATCACGTTCAGTTTGTGCTGAGCGAACCCAATGCGGCGTTTCTCGCCGACTGGGGGATGGACTTCGCCTCGATTCTTTCTGCGGAATATGCCGACGCGATGTTGAAAAAGGGGACGCCGGAATACGTTGATAGCTGGCCTATTGGCACCGGCCCTTACGCGCTGCAGCAGTACAAGGTAGATTCACAAATCCGTTATATCGCCAACCCGCACTATTGGGAAGGCGAGGTGCCGACTAAACATCTGATCTTCTCCATCACGCCGAACGTTGAAACCCGCCTGGCTAAGCTGCAAACCAACGAATGCCAGATCATTCCCGCGCCATCGCCGGTACAGTTTCCGGTAATTAAAGGGAATAAAGATCTGGCGCTACACGCGGTGGAAGCCTTGAACGTGGGCTATCTGGCATTTAATACTGAAAAGAAACCGTTTGATAACGTGCTGGTACGTCAGGCGCTGAACTACGCCACCGATAAGCAGGCGATCGTGAAGGCGGTCTTCCTGGATTCCGGCAACGTGGCGAAATCGCCGATCCCGGCCAATATGCTCGGTTACAAGAAGGATTTACCGGATTACGACTACAATCCACAGAAGGCGAAAGAGCTGCTTAAGCAGGCGGGAGTGGCGCAGGGCGCAGAAGTGACTCTGTGGTCGATGCCGGTACAGCGCCCGTATAACCCGAACTCGAAACGTATCGCTGAAATGATTCAGAACGACTGGAGCAAAGTCGGCATTAAAGCGAAAATCGTCAGCTATGAGTGGGGCGAATACCTGTCCGGTATGCGCAAGGGCGAGCATGATAGCGCGCTGTTTGGCTGGATGTCCGATAACGGCGATCCGGACAACTTCGCCGGTACGCTGCTCAGCTGTGATAATATCAAAACCGGCTCCAACGTAGCGCGCTGGTGTGATAAGTCCTATGACGCGCTGGTGAAAAAAGCGCTTCTGGTAAGCGATCCGCAGGCGCGGGCTAAACTTTACCAACAGGCCCAGGAAATCTTCTATCAGCAGGCGCCGTGGATCACGCTGGCGACGGGGAAAACTTTCTACGCCACCCGCAGTAACGTCAGCGGTTATAGCGTGAGTCTGATGGGAAGCGATTTTTCCAAAGCTAAGCTGAATTGATCGAAAAGGAGAACAGAATGGCACATCTGGACGATGTCATTGCCAGGGTCGATGAGACCATTGCCGGGGGCGTGATTGCCCCTATGAACGAGCTACTGATCGCGTTAAGCGATGATGCTGAGCTGGGCCGTGAAGAGCGTTATACCCAGCAGCAGCGCCTGCGGACAGCGATAGCCCATCACGGGCGGCAACATCATGAAGAGCAGGAAGCACGCCGCGAGCAGTTAACCAAAGGCGGCGAGATCCTTTAAGGATGACGTCAGAACTGGCGCCTGGCCACCAGCCAGGCGCCCACCACCAACATCACCGCCCCGCATACTGGCCCGATTAACGCCCGAATCGGCACGCCCTGGGCGCGAATCAAATCAATAACCAGTCCGCCAACCAGCTGACTGGCCACCAGCACCGCAATGGTTGTCGCCGCCCCTACGTTTTGATAACCGCTGATGCTGGCGAAGACGAAAAACGAACCCAGCAGGCCGGGAATAAGGGTCCACCATTTGACGTTGAGCGCCAGTTCCTGAAAGCCTGCCGCGCCGTGGCGCAATAGCAAAATGGTGACAAAAATAACAATTCCCACCAGCGAATTGAGCAGCATGGCGATAAGAATCGTCGAGGCGGATTGGGTAATGCGGACCATCAGGGTGTTTTGCAAAACCAGACCGACGCCCGCCGCTATCAGGCAGGCAAGGGTGAGCGACTGATTCATACCTCGCCGTCCGGATCCTGGCGATCGTCGAGCTGTAGCTGCATAAAGGTCAGATCCAGCCAGCGACCGAATTTAGTTCCCACCTGCGGCATCTGTCCAGTGGTGATAAAACCCAGGGTTTCATGCAGATGTAACGAAGCATGGTTGCGGGATTCAATTCCGGCCACCATCACATGTTTACGCAGGCGCCGCGCCTCAGCGATAAGCGCGACTAACAACTTACGGCCGATCCCCTTACCCTGATGATCGGGATGGACATAGACCGAATGTTCAACGGTATGGCGGAAACCGTCAAATGCGCGCCAGTCGCCGAACGAGGAGTACCCGGTAATCACGCCGTTTTCTTCACTCACCAGCACCGGATAGCCGGCAATCTGCCGGGCCTCAAACCAGGCAATACGGTTATCGATATCGACGGTTTTGTCATTCCAGATGGCGGCGGTATGCAGTACGGCGTGATTATAGATTTCGGCGATCGCCGCGCAATCGTCTTTACTGGCATGGCGGATGGACATAGCAAGCCTCAAAGTTTGTACACTATAGTAGTACGGTATTATTACAATAATGAACGTCCGGCTGTCATCAATTTTACGATAAATTTTACGTGGAACAGCGCAGTATCGGGGATAGCGGACAGTTGTGTAATACGGTAGTGCGCACTATATTGTTACGTCATGAATACTATAGAAGACAATCTCAATCAGCGCATTAGCGCACGCATTCGTATCGAACGCGAGTCCCGCGGCTGGTCGCTAAGCGATCTGGCTGAACGCGCAGGGGCCTCGCGGGCAATGGTGCATAAAATTGAACGTGGCGAAAGTAGCCCCACCGCGACGATGCTGGGCCGTCTCTCTGGCGCGTTTGGTATCAGCATGTCGACGTTGATTGCGCGTGCAGAGATGCAGGAGGGTAAGCTTTTGCGCTTTGCCAACCAGCCGGTGTGGCGCGATCCACAAAGCCACTATTTGCGCCGTCACGTCTCGCCGCGCAGCGATCTGCCGATCGATCTGGTGCAAATAGAGTTGCCGGCCGGCAGCGATGTACCGATGCCTGCTTCTTCGTACGCGCTGGCGCGACAGCTCATCTGGCTACAGCAGGGTGAGTTAGTTTTTGTTGAAGGGAACACTCGCCATCAGATGCAGACGGGGGATTGTCTGGAATTGGGGCCGCCCAACGATTGCCGGTTTATCAATGAGTCCAGCGAGACTTGCGTCTATCTGGTAGTGCGTCTGAATCAATCCGGCTCATAATGTTAAAGCGCGTTAAGCATAAAACGGCTAGCCTCAGTACAGGCCGTTAACAAGAGGAGTTTGCTATGACCGCTAATCCACAACGCCATCACCGCTGGGTATTGGCTTCGCGCCCGCACGGTGAACCTACCGCCGAAAATTTCAGACTGGAAGAGGGCGATCTACCAACGCCGGGGGCGAATCAGATCCTGCTGCGGACTATTTATTTGTCACTCGACCCTTATATGCGCGGACGGATGAGCGATGCGCCTTCTTATTCGCCACCGGTGGACATTGGCGCGGTGATGGTCGGTGGGACGGTAAGTCGCGTGGTGAGCTCTAATCACCCAGATTTTAAACCCGGTGAGTGGGTGCTTGGCTATAGTGGCTGGCAGGATTATACGCTTTCCGATGGTAGCGATCTGGTTAAGCTCGGCGACAATCCTGAACACCCTTCCTGGGCGCTGGGGGTGTTAGGCATGCCGGGATTTACCGCTTATATGGGGCTGCTGGATATCGGCCAGCCGAAAGCGGGCGAAACGCTGGTGGTGGCGGCGGCAACCGGGCCGGTGGGGGCCACCGTCGGGCAGATTGGCAAACTTAAGGGTTGCCGCACCGTCGGTATTGCCGGCGGCGCCGAGAAATGTCGTTATGCGGTAGAGACGTTAGGCTTTGATATTTGTCTTGACCATCGCGCTGCGGATTTCAGCCAGCAGCTGGCGCAGGCGTGTCCGCAGGGAATCGATGTCTACTATGAAAACGTCGGCGGTAAAGTCTTTGATGCGGTTCTGCCGTTGCTGAATACTGCGGCGCGTGTTCCCGTGTGCGGACTGGTTAGCGGCTACAACGCCACCGCGTTACCGGATGGCCCGGATCGGCTGCCGCTGCTGATGGCGACCATCCTTAAAAAACGCATTCGTATGCAGGGCTTTATCATCGGCCAGGATTATGGCCATCGCATTGCCGAGTTCCAGCAGCAAATGGGGCGCTGGGTACAGGAAGGTAAAATCAAATATCGCGAGCAGCAGATTGCGGGCCTGGCGCAGGCGCCGCAGGCGCTGATTGGCCTGCTGAAGGGGGAAAACTTCGGCAAAGTGGTGATTAACGTCGCAGCGGACGAGTAACGTCGCCGTTTTCTCCAATGCCCCCGAAGAAGCATGCGGGGGCGCTTTCGCCGCCTTTAACCAAAAAATGATTAATCCATACTTTTATTAATGGTTTGCTTTTCCGTGAGCGGCTTTTTATCCTTAAGGAAACTTAAGAGGTTAATGCGATGAAAGATGTAGTTGATAAATGCAGTACCAAAGGCTGCGCCATTGATGTTGGCACCATTATCGATAACGAAGACTGCGTTTACCGGGTCGAGAAACTTTTCCCTACCCGTGAAGAAGCGGAGTCCGCGGTAGCGGCCATTCGTGAACGCGCCGTTGCCGCCGCCAGCGAAACGCCGACCGTGGATTACACTATTGAACCGGTGGGTAATGAGGCGAAACTGGACGCGGCGGTGAATTTCTCCTGCCAGGCGGAAAAAATTATTTTCGAATTGTCCTTGAGAAGCGCGTTCTAACAGACTGCGGCGGAATCAAAAAGGGATCCCAATTGGGATCCCTTTTTTATCATCACCCATCGGCGGGCGTAGTTACTCGAAACGCCAGGCGAGATTCATACCGATGCCGAAGTTACGGCCCGGCGCTGGTTCGTAATAACGACCATTGGATTCGTTGACAATCACTGAGCCCACGTAATTGCGATCAAACAGGTTATCGACGCGGCCAAACAGATCCATATCCATTTTTCCGTAGCTCCACTTATAGCCGGTGGTCAGGCCAACCACGGTCCACGATGGCGCTTTGGCGGTGTTGGCGTCGTTGGCCATAATGTCGCCCATATAACGGATATCGCTCCCCGCGTACCAGCCCTGTTCCGGTTGATAACCGAAAGACGCGTAGCCCATATTGCGGGCGATACCCGGAATACGATTGCCGTTGCAGTCCGACGAACCGCAAACGTTCGTGCGATAGGTGGCGTCGAGCCAGGTCCATGCTGCTTTTAATTTCCAACTGTCGCCAAACTGCTGGTCGAGGCCAAGTTCCATTCCCTGACGACGGGTCTTACCGGCGTTTTTATAGCTGGTGCGACCGCCACTGCTGGAATCGACCACAATCTCATTGTCGGTATCGGTCTGGAAAAGCGCGGCGGTGAACAGTCCGTTGCCTATCCGCGTTTTGCTGCCAATTTCCACGGTTTCATTTGTGGAAGGTTTAAGATCGAAATTTAATCCGCTCTGGTTGCCAGAACGATAAGAGAGCTCATTGATCGTCGGCGTTTCAAAACCGCGCCCGGCGGAAAGATAGATATTCCAGGCATCCGTGACGGCATATTTCAATGAACCGGCTGGCAGCCATTTGTGATAGCTGGCATCGCCGCTATCGTCGCTGTTACCTGGGGTGACGTAATAGTCGTTAGAGTCAAACCACACGGAACTGTAGCGAACGCCAGCATCGAATGTGAGCTTGTTGGTCAGCTGCCACTGGGTTTGCAAGTATGGGTCCAGGTTCCACATCAGATTACGTTCATTACGGCGCAGGTTGCCCTGTTCGCCATATTGCGGCGCGCCGTTCACCAGAACGTAGTTTTCATAACCCTTACGCCGTTCGCTCATATTTTCGTAATCAAGACCGGTGGTAAAGGTCACCGGCACCAGCAATTCGCCGCGGTGGGTCCAGCGGGTGTCGATCCCCTGATAATGGCGAGTCAAATCGATGACTCCCCCGGAATGCGAGGGCTTCAGCTGCGGCGCCATGGGGATTGACTGGTACTGAGTGGTTTCGCGCTCGCCGGCATACATCATCACGCTCAGATCGTCCTGCTGGCTAAGCTGGCGCTCATAGCGTAGTCCGGCCTGAGTCTGCTTCACCGTTTTACGTGTGTTGTACTGGTCGCCGCGGGGCGACTGGCGCGGGTTATTCTGCCACTCGTCGTGGCTCAATCCGCCCGGGTCGTTAGCTTTAATATCCACGCTATTGAACAGCAACGTTAATTTACTGACGTCATCAATACGCACGCCTAATTTTGCGTTGGTGAGATTTTTCCGCGCGCCGCTATGGTCGCGTGAACCATGGGTAGTGAAACGGTTGGTAGACACCGTGTAGTCGACGTCGCCTGCCTGAGTGCCGTCGCCGACGGCGCCGGTAGCTTTAAGTCCATAATGCCAGGTACCGAAGCTGCCGTAGTAGCTGCTGGCCTCAATGGTCGGCGGCTGGCTGCCGGTTTGGGTATTGACGTTAATTACGCCGCCGGAAGAGTTGCCATAGAGCGCGGAAAAAGGTCCGCGTAACACTTCCAGGCTATCGATGCTGCCGATATCGATATTCGATGTCTGCCCCTGGCCATCGGGCATGGTGGCAGGGATACCGTCAACGTATAGCCGCAAGCCACGGACGCCGTAGGTGGAGCGGGAACCGAAACCACGAATCGACAACTGCAAATCCTGAGCATAGTTTTGCCGGTTTTGTACTTGTAAACCGGGTACCGCGCCGAGCGATTCCGAGAGGTTAATTCGCGGGGCGGCCTGTCGCATATCATCGCCATTCACTACGCTGACGGCGGCAGGGGTATCCAGTTCGGAAACCGCGGTAGGCGTTGCCGTGACGACCATGGTTTGTTCGTCGTTGGTGCTGGCATGCACGTTGGCGACGAGAGGGAGTAATAAAGCGGGGAGCGCGACCGTGCGCATGGCAATAATCTTCATCAAAGCGACTCGCAAAGAGAAACGTACCAAATGGAACATATGTATATATGTTACACCGTTTGTAAATTCTTTGAAAATAATTAACTAACCAGTCGTTAAGTAATAGCCAGCAAAGGTGATTCTTTTAAGCAAAAAAGACAATTAACGCTCCACATTAAGATAAATAATGATTACTATTCTCATTTACAAAACGAGTGAAGTTAAACTTTACGCTGTGGAAGCCATCTCTAACCGGTAATTAATTGTTCTATAAAGGGAATCGTTATGTCATTACGTCAGTTATCCGCGCCGCGTCTGCGTCGTTCTCTGTTATTAACGTCGTTACTGTTGGCAGGCAGCTTCAGCGCCCACGCCGCCGAAGAGCTCCTGCGCAAAGCGGTTGGTAAAGGCGCGTACGAAATGGCGTATAGCCAGCAGGAAAATGCGCTGTGGGTTGCGACCTCGCAAAGCCGTTCCCTTGATAAGGGCGGCATCGTCTATCGTCTGGATCCGACTACGCTCGACATCACCCAGGTTATTCATAACGACCTGAAACCGTTCGGCGCCACCATCAATAACACCACCCAGACATTGTGGTTTGGCAACACCGTTGATAGCAGCGTCACCGCAATAGATGCCAAAACCAGCGTGGTGAAAGGGCGACTGGTGCTCGATGACCGTAAACGTAGTGATACCGTACGCCCGCTGCAGCCGCGTGAGCTGGTGGTGAATGAGAAAACCAATACCGTGTATATCTCCGGGCTGGGTAAAGAGAGCGTCATCTGGGTGGTGGATGGCGACAAGCTGACGCTGAAAGATACCATCGCCAATACCGGCGCGATGGCGACCGGGCTGGCAATCGATGCTGACGCGAAACGTCTTTATACGACCAACGCCGATGGCGAACTACTGACTATCGATACCGATAGCAATAAGATCATCTCGCGTAAGAAGCTGCAGGATGACGGTAAAGAGCATTTCTACCTGAACCTGAGCCTGGATACAGCTGGTCACCGTGCTTTCATTACCGACAGCAAGCAGCCGGAAGTGCTGGTGGTAGATATTCGTGACGGGAAAGTACTGCAAAAAATCGCCGCGCCGGAATCTTTGGCGGTACTGTTTAACCCGGCCCGCAACGAAGTCTACGTCACCCATCGTAAAGCGGGTGAAGTCAGCGTCATTGATGCTAAGACCTATAAGGTCGTTAAAACCTTCAAAACGCCAACCTTCCCGAATAGCCTGGCGCTGTCCGCCGATGGAAAAACGCTGTTTGTTAGCGTGAAACAGGAGTCAACTCGTCAGAAAGAGGCCACCGCGCCGGACGACGTAATCCGCATTGCCCTGTAATCTCCAGGGAGGGGGCGACCCCTCCTTACTCCGGGTCTCATCCTCTGTTACAAACCGCTATTAGCCTGATTACTATAAAGGTTATACACTTACTTTTTCCCGCGCGCGGCGGGAAAGTGGTAATCATTCTGGAGAAATTATGAAAAAGCCATATATGGTGATCTGCGCGGCGGCAATGCTGGCGCTTCTGGCAGGCTGCAGCTCTAATTACGTCATGACGACAAAAAGTGGGCAAACTATTGTGACCCACGGTAAACCGCAGTTGGATAAAGAGACCGGCATGACCAGCTATATCGATGAGTCTGGCAACAAACGCGAAATCAACAGCAGCGACGTTGCTCAACTGGTGGAAGATAATTAATTTTGCGGTGACGGTTTGCCCGCAGAGGGGCAAACCGTTATGGAGTGGCGCTTAGCGTTTTTCAACGCCCGGCGCCGTGCTGTGAACATCAGCCACGCGTTTACGTACGCCGAACCAACCAGCGACCAGCAGCACCGCCAGCAGCGGAATGGATCCGATGGTATAGGTGCCGTTCGGGTAGTCAAAAGCCATCAACACCAGTACGCTCAGCAAGAACAGCAGCGTCAGCCATGAAGTAAACGGCGCGCCCGGCATCTTGAAGCTTACATCCGCCGCTTTTCCTTCCTTGATAGCCTTACGCAGACGCATCTGGCAGATCACGATAAAGCCCCATGAGGCGATAATCCCCAGAGAGGCGACGTTAAGTACGATCTCAAATACCTGCGACGGCACCAGATAGTTGAGAAAGACTCCCACCACGTAAACTGCCAGTGTCGCGAGGATCCCGGCGTAAGGGACGTGATGGCGGCTCATCTTCGACATAAACTTCGGCGCTGAACCTCCCATCGACATCGAACGCAGAATGCGCCCGGTGCAGTACAGGCCGGAGTTCAGGCTGGAGAGGGCGGCAGTTAACACCACGATGTTCATCACGCTGCCGATGTACGGTACGCCGAGCTTCGAGAAGAAGGTGACGAATGGGCTTTGTCCTGCCTGATAGGCGTTCCACGGCAGCAGCAGCACCAACAGTACGACGGAACCGACGTAGAACAGGCCGATACGCCAGATCACGCTGTTAATCGCTTTCGGTACCATGGTTTCCGGATCTTTACATTCGCCCGCCGCGGTACCCACCAGCTCGATAGAAGCGAAGGCGAAGACGACCCCCTGAACCAGTACCAGAGCCGGCAACAGACCGTGCGGGAAGAAACCGCCGTTGTCGGTAATCAGATGGAAGCCGGTGGCATTGCCATCCAGCGGTTTGCCGGTACCGAGGAAAATCGTGCCGACAACCAGGAACGCAACGATAGCGAGTACTTTCACCAACGCGAACCAGAACTCCATCTCAGCAAACCATTTCACGCCGATCATATTCATGGTGCCGACGATCGCCAGCGCGCCAAGGGCGAAGACCCACTGCGGGACATCGCCGAAAGCGCCCCAATAGTGCATATACAAGGCGACGGCGGTGATATCGACGATACCGGTCATTGCCCAGTTGACGAAATACATCCAGCCGGCGACGTAGGCGGCTTTTTCACCGAGAAATTCACGAGCGTAAGAGACGAAACTACCGCTGGAGGGGCGATGGAGAACCAGTTCGCCGAGGGCGCGAAGGATGAAGAAGGAGAAGATACCGCAAACCAGATAAACCAGCGCCAGCGCCGGGCCTGCCATTTGTAAACGCGCCCCGGCGCCGAGAAACAGACCGGTACCGATGGCGCCGCCAATGGCGATCATCTGTACCTGACGGTTGCCCATTGCTTTGTGGTAACCCGATTCGTGCGAGTTGAGCCAGTGGCGTTTCGCGGCATGATGTTCCGCCGCGTCAGTGTGTTTGTTATTCATTGATGTACCCATTTTCCTGTCAATGTCCATGAGTGGTTGTCGTATCGCGCAGCGGCGATACATCGTGCTGGCTTTCTCACTATTCTGTCGTAGAGATAAATCAGGCACGGCGCTGCATCCTACACGTAACGTGATAGTGACGCACGTAAAACATTTCACTACAGCACTTACTTAAATATCAATGAGTTCAATGACGCAACGCGTCGACGAGTAGCGCAAACGCAGCGGTATGCTGACGGCGGCTGGGATAATACAGATGATAACCAGGGAAGGAGGGTGTCCAGGCATCGAGCACCCGCACTAAACGACCGGCAACCAGCGCCTCCTCGACGCAATCATCCGGCACATAGGCCAGGCCGAGACCAGATTCAGCGGCATCAATGCGTTGCGGCAAACTATTCAGCGTCAGTTGGCCATCCACATAAACCTGAAAACTTTTACCATCGTCGGTGAATTCCCAGGCGTAAATCCCGCCGCGGGTAGGTAGGCGCATATTAATACAGCGGTGCTGATCCAGTTGATAGGGCGTCTGCGGGGCGCCGTAGCGTTGTAGATAATCGGGCGAGCCCACGACAACCATGCGCATGTCCGGGGCGATGCGCACCGCAATCATGTCCTTTGCCACCTGATCGCCAAGGCGTACGCCGGCGTCAAAGCGGCCATCGACGATATCGGCCAGGCCGTTATCGACGGTAATTTCGATATTGATATCGGGATAACGCAACATAAAGGGTTTTAATGCCGGCCATAATACCGCGCTGACGGCGTGTTCACCGGCGTTAAGACGAATATTACCCGCCGGAAGGGCGCGGCTATCCCTCAAGGCGCCGAGCTCGCGTTCAATTTCCGTGAGATGTGGACGTAAATTCTGGAACAATTTTTCACCCGCTTCGGTGGGAGCGACGCTGCGGGTGGTACGGGTTAGCAGACGAACATCAAGCCGGGCTTCGAGGTTGCGCATCGCATGACTCAGCGCAGATTGCGACACCCCAAGTTGGGCAGCGGCGCGGGTGAAACTGCGTTCGCGGGCGACCACCATAAACGACAGGAGATCGTTGAAGTTATCTTTTAGCATTATTATTCCGCATTAATGAATTTGATTCATGGCTGGAAGTTGAGTCTAAACCTTGTGCGGCAGATCCGCCACGAAGACACCCTATTGCACGCGTCTTTTATTGCGCATATCTAATTTCCGGCAGAGTACATGTGAATAAATTGTTTCTCAGCACGCGCTGCAGATTCTAATAATGCAGGCATGTTAATTAAAACGAGCCTGCGAAATGTCTTATCGAATCAGTATCCTGGATAAAAGTCCTCTGGCTCCCGGCGAAACTGCCGCTCAGGCGCTGGCGCGTACGTTAACGCTTGCGCAACAGGCGGAACGCTGGGGATATCATCGTTTCTGGATTGCCGAGCATCACAACGCGGAACAACTGGCGAGTCCGTCGCCGGAGCTGCTGATTGCCTGGATCCTCGGGCAAACCCGGCAGATCCGCGTCGGATCCGGCGGCGTGATGCTCCAGCACTATAGCCCCTACAAAGTCGCTGAAAACTTCAATTTGCTCGCCAGTATTGCGCCAGGACGCGTCGATCTCGGCGTTGGTAAAGCGCCAGGCGGTCTGCCGCTCGCCACTCGCGCGCTACAACAGGGCGTCCATCAGTATGAGAAGGGCAGTTTTGCCGAACAGCTTGCCCAGCTTGATAACTGGCTAACGTTGACCGAAAGTCAGGGTGAGGAGAGCCTGCGCGCGACCCCCATCCCGCCGCGCCGCGCGGACGGTTTCCTGCTCGGCGCCAGCGTTGAAAGTGCGCGTCTGGCGGCGAGCCTGGACTGGAACTTCGTTTTCGCCGCGCATCTCAATGGCGATAAAAATCTGTTGCAGAAGGTGCTGACGAACTGGCGTGAGTTGAGCCGCCGCGAGGTCATCGTGGCTGTACAGGTAATTGTTGCGCAAGACACCGCCAGCGCGGCCGAACTGGCGAAGCAGGTGGAAGTCTGGGGCGTCGAGCTGGCAAACGGCCAGCGGGTAACGGTGGGTAGCGAAGCTCAGGCAGCGGCCTTTGCCCGTCAGGCGGGGAGTCCGCCCACACGCATCGAACGCCGCGAGTCTTCTCTGTTATTCGGTACTGCAGACGAGGTTAAAGCACAACTCGATGCCCTTCAGGCGCAGTGGGGAATTGATGAGTTTATTATCGATACCCCTATTGCCGAAGGCCGTGCGCGGCTGGAATCGCTGGGGTTGCTGGCGCAGGCGCATCTTGGCGCGGAGGTAACGCCATGAATTTCGAACAACAGTTGATTAGCTGGCGGCGCGAACTGCATCAGAACCCGGAACTCTCGTTACAGGAAGTGGCAACCACCGCGCGTATTCGCGACTGGTTGCAAAGCGGCGGCCTCCCGCTGCTACCTTACGAGTTAACCACCGGCGTGGTGACGGAAGTCGGTAGCGGCGACAAAATCATCGCCCTGCGGGCCGATATTGACGCGCTACCGATAGAAGAGGCCACCGGGCTGCCGTTCCGCTCGCAAAATCCCGGCGTCATGCATGCCTGCGGTCACGATATACATACCAGCGTAATGCTTGGCGCAGCGTTGTTGTTAAAGGAACGAGAAGCGCAACTGCCGGGGCGAGTGCGGATCCTGTTCCAGCCAGCGGAAGAGAGTTTCGGCGGCGCAAAAACGCTGATCCGCGTTGGGGCGCTTGACGGCGTATCGGCCATCTTTGGCATGCACAATGAGCCCAATTTACCCGTTGGCGAATTCGCCACCCGCGGCGGCCCGTTTTACGCCAACGTCGACCGCTTCGTATTCAAAGTGACCGGCAAAGGGGCGCATGCCGCCCGGCCGCATGAAGGAAAAGATGCCATCCTGCTGGCGAGTCAACTGGTGACGCTGCTGCAGAGCGTCGCCAGCCGCGAAGTGAATACCCTGGATTCGGTGGTGCTTAGCGTAACGCGCATCCAAGGGGGAAATACCTGGAACGTTTTGCCGGAAAGCGTCGAGCTCGAAGGAACGCTGCGCACCCACAGCAGTGAGGTGCAGCAGCGGGTTAAGGTGAGAGTCAGCGAAATCGCCGCCGGCTTCGCCAGCGCCTTCGGCGCGCAAATCGATGTCTTCTGGTACGCCGGGCCAACGGCGCTGGTCAATGATGAACGTTGGGCGGCATTTGCCGGCGAGGCGGCCGACCGCTTCGGTTATCGCACGCATCACGCCGATTTGCACTTGGGCGGCGAAGACTTTGCCGTCTATCTGCAGCATATCCCGGGCGCTTTCGTCAGCATTGGTAGCGCCAGTGAATTCGGCCTGCATCACCCGGCCTTTAATCCGGATGAAAACGTCATTGCCCCAGCCGCACGTTATTTCGCGGATCTGGCGGAACAGGCATTACACCATATTTAATTTTTTGACAGGGGAAGGGGGCACTATGTCTGAAAAACGGCAATTACGTCTGGGGACGATTTTACATGGCGCCTCAGGAAATATGTCTGCCTGGCGTCATCCGGCGGCGCTGGCGGATGCCAGTATTAATTTTGGATTTGTGAAAGATACGGCGCAAAAAGCCGAGCAGGGGAAACTCGATTTTATTTTTGTCGCCGACGGGTTATATATTAACGAAAAATCCATCCCGCACTTTTTAAATCGTTTTGAGCCGTTAACGGTATTATCAACGCTGGCGGCGGTGACCGATCGTCTGGGGCTGGTCGGCACGCTCTCCACCTCCTATAGTGAACCGTTCACGACCGCGCGACAGTTCGCCAGCCTTGACCATTTAAGCCACGGGCGCGCTGGCTGGAACGTGGTGACGTCGCCGCTGGAAGGCTCGGCGAAAAACTTCTCCCGCGCCCAGCATCCCGATCATGCGCTGCGCTATCGCATCGCCGACGAATATCTTCAGGTGGTTAAAGGATTATGGGATTCCTGGGAAGACGGCGCTTTTGTGCGTAATAAAGAGAGCGGTCAGTTTTTTGATAAAAATAAACTGCATACGCTTAATCATCATGGCGATTTCTTTAAAGTCGCTGGTCCTTTGAATATTGCCCGCACGCCGCAGGGACGGCCCATTATTTTCCAGGCCGGCGCCTCCGATGACGGCAAAAAATTAGCCGCTCGCCACGCCGATGCCATTTTTACCCACCAGGAATCGTTAGCCGAGGCGCAGGCGTTTTATCAGGATGTCAAAAGCCAACTGGCTGCCTATCAGCGCAGTGCGGATCAACTGCATATTTTCCAGGGCGTCAGCGTAATCGTCGGTGACGACGCGGAGGATGCGGAGCGTCAATACCAGACCACGGCGGCGCTGGTCTCGATCGACGACGCGTTGAATTACCTGGGTCGTTACTTCGAGCATCATGATTTTGCGCAATATCCACTGGATGAACCCTTCCCGGATATTGGCGACCTTGGGCAAAACAGCTTCCGCAGCACCACCGATGAGATTAAACGCAATGCCCGTGAACGGGGATTAACCCTGCGCCAGGTGGCACTGGAGGCCGCCAGTCCACGCCCGCGCTTCTCCGGCACGGCCAGCGACGTCGCCGACGGCTTACAGCTGTGGTTCGAGCAACGCGCCGCCGATGGCTTCATTATTCAGGGCGGCACGCCGGAAACCTTCCCGCGTTTCGTTGATGAAGTGGTGCCATTGCTGCAGGCGCGCGGATTGTTCCGCCGCGACTATCCAGGCACCACGCTGCGGGAAAGCCTGGGGCTGGATCTGCCCATTAACCAATTCGAAAAATAATAAAAGAGAACCGCGCTATGCAGAAATCAACGCTATTGCTGGCCTTCGCGTTGGCAATTAGCGCCCCGTCGTGGGCGCAGGACGTCAATATCAATGGCACCGGAGTTAGCCTGGAAGCCAATAAAACCCCGATTCATACGGCAAAAAATCCGCAGGCAATTGCGCTGTTGCCGAAAGATCTGCACCTGGCGGTGCCGGGGAAATTTACCGTCGCGGTTGCGGCGCTAAACTCGCCGCCGCTGACGGTGTTTTCTGATGATAACAAAACGTTGCTCGGTAGCGAGGCGGATATTGCGCGTCTGGTGGCTGACAGCCTCGGCCTCGAAGTCAACGTTGTTCCGACCTCGTGGGAAGACTGGCCGCTTGGCGTCGCCTCCGGCAAATATGATGCCGCGATCAGCAATATTACCGTCACCAAAGAGCGCAAAGAGAAGTTCGATTTCGCCACTTATCGTAAAGATTCGCTGGGTTTTTACGTTAAAAGCACCAGCCCACTGAACAAGATCGACAAAGCGGAAGATATTGCCGGGCTGAAGATTATCGTCGGCTCCGGCACCAATCAGGAGGCAATCTTACTCGCATGGAATGCGGAAAACGTTAAGCGCGGGCTTAAACCGTTTATACCGGTCTACACCAAGGATGACGCCGCACAGACGCTGGCTCTGCAAACGGGCCGCGCCGATGCTTACTTTGGCCCTAACGTCATAGGCGCCTGGAAAGCGGCCCTTACTGGCAAAACCAAGCTGGTGGGCAGCGTGGACGGCGGCTGGCCGAAGGCGGCGCATATCGCGGTGACGCTGAAGAAAGGCAGCGGGCTGGTCAATGCCGTCCAGGCGGCGCTGAATGGCGCTATCGCCAGCGGCGATTATGCCAAAGTGCTCAATCGTTGGGGCGAAGGCGTGGAGAGCATTCCACAATCGGAAATTAACCCCGCCGGGCTGGGCGATTAACAGGAGGCGCTATGAGCGAAGCATTCCGTGATATCTCTCCGGACGCGCCGGAGCTACAGCCGATTATTAGCGGCCTATTTGCCGAGTACGCCGCCCGTTACGGCGACTATTTTTCTCGTGATGCGGAAGTGGAATTAACCGAATGGTATCTGCCGCCGCAGGGGCTGTTTATTGTGCTGGAGCGTGACGGTGAAATCATCGCCACCGGCGCCTACAAGCCGAAAGACACGCACACCGCGGAAATTAAGCGGATCTGGACGCATCGACGCCTGCGTCAACAGGGGCTGGCTGCCAGGGTTGTACAGGAACTGGAGCGCCGGGCGGTGCTGGCAGGCTATAGCCATATTTTTCTCACCACCGGTTTTCGCCAGCCGGAAGCGGTAAAGCTCTATTTAAGCCAGGGGTACGAGGCGCAATTTGATCTCACTCGCGACCCGGAAGAATACAGCCGCCCGCCCTATGACGGGCGGTTGCGGTTCAGTAAAGCGCTGGCGGTTAGCACCCTCAGCCACAGCGCTTAAGGAGGCATCATGCAATCATCTGAAACGATCAAAGTGGTTCCTGCTCGCTACCCGCTGCGAGTTGCCGGGGCGATATTGGCCCTGTTGGTGCTGGCGATTGTCTTGCAGTCGGTCGCATTCAATCCGCGCTGGGAGTGGGGGGTATTCGCCCGCTGGTTCTTCGATCCGGTGATCCTTGAGGGGTTGGGGCAAACGCTGCTGCTCACGCTACTTGGTACCTTTTTAAGCGTCATCTTCGGCGGCCTGTTGGCGCTGGCCCGCTTGTCGTCGTCGTGGCTGCTCAGCAGCCTGGCATGGGGATATATCTGGCTGTTTCGTTCGCTGCCGCTAATCGTGGTGTTGATCATTCTGTACAACTTTTCATATCTCTACGACAGCTTATCGTTGGGGATCCCCTTCACCGGCATAACCTGGGCGAGCTACCAGACTATCAACGTACTGGGGCAGTTTTCCACGGCAGTGGTCGGTCTGACGCTGGTGCAGAGCGCCTATACTGCCGAAATTATCCGCGGAGGCTTTTTGGGCGTGGATCACGGGCAGTATGAGGCCGCCGCCGCGCTGGGACTCCCCGCCTGGCGACGTACGCTGCGGATCATTTTGCCGCAAGCGCTGCGCACCATTCTGCCTGCGGGGTTCAATGAAATCATTAGCCTGGCAAAAGGGACGGCGATGGTTTACGTGCTGGCGATGCCGGAATTGTTCTACACCATTCAGATGATCTATAACCGCACCCAGGAAGTGATCCCGTTACTGATGGTGGGCGCCGCGTGGTACCTGGTGATTACCAGCGTGCTTTCTGCAATTCAGTACCTGGTTGAACGCGCGCTGGCGCGCAGCGAACGGCGCTCAGCGGTGAACAGCGTGCGTAATAATCGCGTTAACCAACCGGCTCGTCAGCCGCAGGAGGCCGTCCATGCTCAACTCTCGTAATGGTCATATTTCGATAACCGGGGTCAGTAAATACTTTGGTCGTCATAAAGCGCTGGATGATGTCTCCCTGGAGATTGCGCCGGGAACGGTGACGGTGATCCTGGGGCCGTCCGGTTCGGGAAAATCGACGCTGCTGCGCACCATTAACCATCTTGAACGGGTCGATGAAGGGTTTATCCAGATTGATGGCGACTATATCGGCTATCGCCGTCAAGGCGACAAGCTGTATGAGCTGAAAGAAAAAGAGATCCTCCGCCAGCGGGTTAACGTGGGCTATGTATTTCAGAACTTCAATTTGTTCCCGCATCTGACGGTGCTGGAGAATCTGATTGAAGCGCCGATTGCCCATAAACAGGCCAGTCGCAAAGAGGCGATTGCTCGTGCGTATGAACTGTTGGACATTGTCGGTTTGCGCAACAAAGCCGATGCCTGGTCACGGCATCTTTCCGGCGGCCAGCAGCAGCGCATCGCCATCGCCCGCGCGCTGGCGCTCAATCCGCGCGTGATCTTGTTTGATGAACCTACTTCCGCGCTGGATCCAGAACTAGTTGGCGAAGTGCTCGATGTAATTAAAAAACTTGCCCGCTCCGGGACGACGCTTGTGGTGGTAACGCATGAAATCGGCTTTGCCCGCGAGGTTGCCGACCAGGTGGTGTTTATGGTCGATGGCAAAATCGTTGAACAGGGCAGCAGCGATGAAGTGTTAAATAATCCGCAACACCAGCGCACCCGGCAATTTTTATCACGGGTGCTGGCATGAGGAAATTAGCTGCCGCTCTCATGCTGCTCCTGAGCATCGGCGAGGCGCGCGCCGAACTTGATTTGCGCGCCAATGAACGGCCATTGCCGGTGACGCGAGATGATAACGCGATTAGCAAAATCCCGCCGAACTATCGTTTTGTGGAGCCCGGCGTGCTGACGGTGGCGATTTCGGCGTTAAATTCGCCGCCGCTGGCGCTGCTGGCCAGCGACAACCGTACGCGCATCGGCAGCGACCCGGACATTGCCCGTTTACTGGCGGGTAGCCTTGGACTGAAACTGAAGCTGGTGCCTACGGCCTGGGAGGACTGGCCTTTGGGGATCGCGTCAGGGCGTTACGATGTGGCGTTGATTAACATTGCGGTGACCGAGAAGCGCAAAGAGAAGTTCGATTTCGCCACCTACCGCGTTGACTCGCTGGCCTTTTCGGTCAAATCAACCAGTGAGATCACGCGGATTTCAAATGCGCAGGATCTCTCGGGGCGTAAAGTCATTGTCGGTTCTGGCACCAACCAGGAGCGGATCCTGCTGGGGTGGAATGCGGAAAACGAAGCCGCCGGCCGTCAGCCGGCGTTACCGGTTTATCTTACTGACGATGCCTCCGGCAATTTGTATATTCAGTCGGGAAGGGCGGATATCTTTTTTGGCCCGCAGTCGGTGGCCTCTTATAAGGCTGCATTAAACGGGAAAACTAAAGTCGTCGGGCTGGGACCCAAAAAAGCCTGGGTGGCGACTACTACTAAAAAAGGCAATGGGCTGGTATACGCGCTGCAGGCGGCGCTAAACGGCGCGATCGCTCGCGGCGAGTATCAGCAGGTGCTCGCGCGCTGGGGGGAACAGGGGGAGGAAGTCAGGCAATCGGAGGTCAATCCGCCGGGGATAACCTATTGATGCAATGATTATTCATAGCAGGGATTGCTATACTCATGGCTACATCGTGTGTCTTTTTAATGGATTAATCACTGTGGCTGAAAACCAACTCTTACTGGAGCAACGCTGGCAGCACCATCGTGAACCCGCGTTGCTCGCCGCTTCCGGCGGCGCTATCGACACCATCAGCTTCATCACCTTGTTTGGCCTGTTTACCGCCCACGTCACGGGAAACCTGGTGGTGGCCGGTGCAGCACTGGCCACCAACAGCGAAGGTATTTTATCCAAACTGCTCGCCATTCCTGTTTTTATGCTGGCGGTGGCGATCGTTACGCTGGTTATCAAACGTCGAAAAATTATCACGCCACGCTTCCTTGGCGGCTTGTTCGTCGTCGAGATCCTGCTGTTATTGCTTTTCGGCCTGTTGGGGCTGCTGTGGCAGCCCTTTGTCGGCGCGGATAGCGCGACCGCGTTAATCACCGGTATGGCAGGCGTAATGGCGATGGGGGTGAGAAATGCAACCACCCGTTTATTATTACCCACCACCAGCCCGAGTACGATGATGACCGGCAACGTCACGCAGTTAACCATCGATGTGGTGAACTGGTGCCTGGCGCCTAACAGCGAGAATAGAGAGAAAATCAAAAAATCGGGGGCTTCGGTGCTCGGTTTTCTGCTGGGCGCAGGGCTCGGAGCGCTGGGCTACATCCTGGCGGGCTTTTACTCGGTACTTATTCCGGTGGTACTGGTGGCCATCGTCGCCTGGCGCGAATTCAGCGCCGCGCGGAATTAGTGCTACGCTAAAAGTTTTCTACGCGGGAGCTGACGATGATGAAATTGTATGGCGTGCCGGGGTGGGGCTCGGCGATAAGCGAGATGATGCTAACGTTGGCCAATATCCCTTATCAATTTATCAATGTCGATGGCTTTGACCAGCCAGGCGCGCAGCGAGAGAAACTGTTGGCGATCAACCCGCTGTGTCAGGTGCCCACTTTGCTGCTGGCTGATGGCAGCGTAATGACGGAGTCGGCGGCGATAGCGCTGATGATCCTCGACGAGCGCCCGGATCTGGCGCCGCCAGCCGGTACGCCACAGCGCCGGCAGTTTCAACGTTTGCTGATCTGGCTGGTGGCAAACGTTTATCCTACCTTCACCTATGCCGACTATCCCGAACGCTGGACAGCCTCAGCGCCTGACGAACTGCGTGAGAGCTGTCAGCAATACCGCAAATCACTGTATCTATGGCTGGAACAACAGCTGGCTGCCGCGCCTTACGCCTTGGGCGGGGATATCACGCTGTTGGATTGCTATATTGCCGCGATGTACAGTTGGGGGCCGCGCCGAGAGTGGTTCGCGGCGCATACGCCAAAGTTTGCCGCCGTGGCGCAGGCGGTTTATCGCCGTACGGAACTGCAGCAGGTACTGCGTGATAACAATCTTCTTTAAAGCACTAATTGTGACTTGCATCAGGAAACCTGTGATAGTTTTAAATTCCCAATAATAAGGAGCCTGCTATGCCACATGTTGATATTAAATGTTTTCCCCGTGAACTGAGCGAAGAGCAAAAAAATGCGCTGGCTGCGGAAATCACTGAAGTTCTGATCCGCCATCTTAGTACAAAAGACAGTTCAGTTAGCGTTGCGCTCAATCAGGTGCAGCAGAGCGACTGGCAGCAGGTATGGGATAATGAAATCGCGCCGCAGATGGATTCTTTGATTAAGAAACCGGGATACCGAATGTAAAAGACCGGCCGCCGTTAGCGCATTTTCGTCACGCTAAATAGACTACCATCGGCCGAGGTCAATTTTACTTGAGCGAAAGATATGCCACTTTATTGATCCAGATCAATAAAAGTGGCTTTTTTTTGATTTCCATACCTTTCATTAATTTACCTTTTGTAAAGTAATTGGCCATTTAAGAATAATCCTAATCAACATAAATAACTGATAATACTGCACTATATAGTGCATTGCGCTTTGTATGTATTTAAATGTAGTTTTATGTTTTGATTATTATGCATATCAAAATTGTTTAGGCGATTGCTGATTTGCCATGTAACCTGCCTTTGAAATGATGATTTTTATCATGGAGAGATGAATGATAATAGGTAGTGCGTTACTTGGTTACCAATTAGAGGATGATTTTTTTTACTTCTTGAAGTACCGGGAAATAGCTACTGTAAGTGGTAATAGAAAAAACATCCGTCTACGAAAAACGATGGCCTGTTTAATTGAGTATTTATTCGAACATGGTCTTGAAAGAATGGTTAGTGATGAAGAGTTGATGGTACATGTCTGGGAGAAAAATGATTTAAGGCCCTCATCACAACGTTTATGGCAAGTGATGCAAAATTTACGTCGGATCCTGAAGGATATCGGCATCGAACAAGATATTATATTACGCGTTAAGACTCAGGGTTATTATATCAATAGTCATTACGTTACGAGTGTTTATTCGGTAAGAACTCATAAACCATTCTGCCAGAATAATGATGCGACCGTTCAGCTTTGTGAGCTGTCCGAGCTAAATTAATAGCCATAGGGTCTGCCGTATTCAAGGTATGCCTGTCGTTTTCATGTTAAGGTTATAAAATTGAAGGTGATAATTAATAGTAAGGATATTTGGTTCCGACTGGGCGTGGAACACTGTCTGCAACAGATAGCTTCTGACGATAATGAGATCGATTACGCTGATTTGGATTTTTGTAATCATTCTATACAGCAAGCGGATCTCATTATATTGCCGTTACATGGCTATCAAGATTACAAGCATATTTATGCGCTATCTCAATTTTATCAGGGCATGATTCTGGGTGTGAGCACCTCCAGAAACGTTCACTCACGGCGGCTTTTATTTCGCCAAAATATATTATGGATAAGCAGTCGTGAAACCATAGACAATGTTCAAAAATTATTGTTAACGATCAAGCATCGGCAATTATATCATCATGATGGTCAACCGGATTTTAGTGTAATGAAGGCAAAAGATGGGGCTCCGCTCAGCGAAAGAGAAATGATGATTATTGGTCATGTCGCCAAAGGCACTCCGGTGAACGCCATTGCCAGAGCGTTGGGACTGCGGGTAAAAACCATTTATGCGCATTTAGATAAAATTAAAGCTAACTTCAACCTTAAAGGTGGAAGTCACTTTCATCGCTTCATGATAAGCCCGCCGTCTTATCACTTACTCTAAAAGATGGTGAAAGGGAATGACGGCAGAGTTGCCGTCGTTCTGTTAATTATGTGGCGTATTCGCCTGCACGTGACGGCCGCTGGCGACAAAATTGCCGGTACCGAGATGGTGAATAGTATTGAGTTTGTCATCATCAAACTGCCAGCGCCCGCTGACGAAGGCTCGTTCATCGGCCGCGGCGGCAACCACTTCGCCAAACAGCGTATCGTATTGCTCTTGTGCCGCGGTGGCGGGGAGCAAACGGCATTCCATCCACGCCAGGCATTTCTCTTCAATTAACGGTAGCCCCAGTTCGGGCCCATTCACCACCGGGATACCGTAAGCATTGAACTTATCTTCATCACGCCCGCTCACGCTGCCGACCGCATAGACCCAACTGGCGGCGGCCACGCCCGGCACCACTATGCCAAAGGCGCCGTTACGCTCAATGATCTCGCGCGTCCAGGTACTTTTATCCACCACAATAGCTACTCGCGGCGGGGCAAACTCAACCGGCATCGACCAGGCGGCGGACATCACGTTGCGGCGTCCGGATTGCGCATCATAACTGGTGATCATAATGGTCGGGCCGTGGTTGAGCAGGCGGCTGGCGTACTGAAGTTCCACGTGGCGAAAACGGCTCATAAGCGTTCCTTGGTGAGTGGGCGAATGCCTGTAAGTAGTTTATTCACAATACAAAAGTAATCAATACGTCAACCGCGACGTAAATGAGATCTCAGCGGGCGCGATCGCACAAAATACGCCGTGGCGTGGCAAAAATACGCTATAAATGTCGGACACCAAAAACTGGAGGCGTTGATGACCCCATTTTTAAGCGCGTATTTTACTCGTCTGGCCTGGACGGGAACCCCCGATGTTTCCATAGACACCCTGCGGGAATTGCATAGCCATCACAATAGCGCGATCCCGTTTGAGAACCTGGATGTATTGTTGCCGCGTGAAATCCATCTTGACGATCGCGCGCTGGAAGAGAAGTTAATCACCGCCCGCCGCGGCGGCTACTGCTTTGAACAGAACGGGCTTTTGCAGCGGGCGTTAAGCGAGATCGGTTTTTCGGTTCGCAGCCTGCTGGGGCGCGTGGTGTTGGCTAATCCGCCGCAAATGCCGCCGCGTACCCATCGCTTGCTGCTGGTAGAGGTCGAAGGCGAACGCTGGATTGCCGACGTCGGCTTCGGCGGCCAGACGCTGACCGCGCCGATTAAGCTACTGGCCGATATTCCGCAGCATACACCGCATGGTGTATATCGACTGGTGCATGAAGGCGATGAGTGGACACTGCAGTTCAATCATCATGAACACTGGCAATCGATGTACCATTTTGATCTGGGGCGGCAGTATGCTTCTGATTATGTGATGGGCAACTTCTGGTCGGCGCACTGGCCGCAGTCCCATTTTCGTCACCATCTGCTGATGTGTCGTCATCTGCCGGACGGCGGAAAAATGACGCTGACCAATTTCCATTTTACCCACTGGGACAAGAACCACGTGGTGGAGAAGGTGGATCTTGCGGACGTGTCGGCGCTGTATGAAGCGCTGCAAACCCGCTTCGGATTAGGTGTAGACGACCCAAAACACGGGTTCAGCGAAGCCGCGCTGGCAGCGGTAATGGCGGCATTCGATACCCATCCTGAAGCCGGGAAATAACGTTTATAACGGGACGAGGAAAGCGCATTGTCGTCGTAGGCCGGATAAGGCGTAGCCGCCATCCGGCATACAGGCTGGAGCCAGGTCCGATAAATATGACCCGGAGTCGGCGCAGGCGCCTCGTCCGGGCTACCGGTAAACGGGCATGTCTGCCGCCAACTCTCAGCGCCGGGAGCGCACCACCTGGTAGCGGCGGGTGAAATACTCTATCGGTGCGCTCCAGACGTGAACAAGTCGAGTGAACGGGAAGATAAGGAAGATAGTCATCCCCAACACCAGATGGACGCGATACACCCACGCGACGCCGTCCAGATGCGCTGATGCGCCGCCGTGGAAGGTGACCACCGCTTGCGCCCAATCCACCAGTTTGAGCATTTCGCTGCCGTCCGGATGCTGGGCTGAGAACGGTATAGTCGTTAGCCCCAGCGCGCACTGAATCAGCAGAATGCACAGGATCAGGATATCCGCGGTGGTGGAGGTGGCGCGAATACGCGGGTTGGTCAGACGGCGCGCCAGCAGGCCAATGCCGCCGACCAGGGTCAGCACGCCGCAGACGCCGCCCAGCACCATCGCCATCACCTGTTTCTGCGACATCGGCAGGAACCATGAATAGACCCAGTGCGGCGTTAGCATCCCGAAGAAGTGGCCGAAGAAGATGCCGAGGATGCCGATATGGAATAAGTTCGACCACAGCACCATGCCCCGTTTATCGAGCATCTGGCTGGATGACGCGCGCCAGGTATACTGCCCGTAATCGTAGCGCAGCCAACTGCCCACCAGGAACACGGTACCGCAGAGGTAAGGGTAGATATCGTAAAAGAAGACGTTTAAGTACTGTATCATTTCGGGCCTCCGGCGCGGATGTCGACGTACTGCGGCGCCACATCCTGGCTAAAGCGTCGTTGATAAGCTTGCATTGGCGAGCTATCGCAAGCGGTTGCATTATCTTCAATAAACTTCACCTGTTCCTCTTCCCACACCGCATCCAGCGCCTGGCGGGTGTCGTCACGCTTCTCACTCGCTACCTGCCTGGTGACACTGTCACTATTAAGTGGGCTATCCGCCAGCGCAAGAAGGGTGTCAAAGAGTTGATAGTAATCGCATTCGCGCTGCTTTAAGCGTCCACCAAGCAACGCCAGAATAGGCGCGACGTTCTGCAGTCCTTCACGGGCATCGGCCAATGGGAGAGTGCTGAGATATTCAAGATATAAAGGCAGGTGGTCTGGTAGTTCGCGACAATCGATCTGCAGGCCCGCCTGTTCATACTGGTTCATCAGATCGACCATCGCCTGGCCGCGGTCGCGCGATTCGGCGTGTACGTGTTCAAACAGAAGCAGCGAGGTGGCGCGACCACGCTCAAACACCTCACACCATTCGGCCTGACGGTCGAGCAGCGGCGCCGCCAGTAATCGCCTAACAAACGGCGTCAGGGCGGGCGCATCGGCGCTGACCAGCGCCAGCGCCTCCTCGCGGTTATCCCACAGCGCCTCCTCGCGGTTATCCCACAGCGCGTCGTCGGGATACTCCAGCAACAGAGCAATGACTTTGAGGATCCGCATTACTCGCCCTCCCCATGTCGACGTACGTCTCCTACATCAATCGCGTCGATGCGCCGACTGTTGAACAGATTGAATTTAGTATCAGAACCATGGCAACCATCGCCAAAAGTAAAGCCGCAGCCGTTGCGTTCAGGGAAGGCGTCTTCCGCCAGTTCGCGGTGGCTGGTGGGGATCACGAAGCGGTCTTCATAATTGGCGATCGCCAGGTAGCGATACATCTCTTCCACCTGCTCGACGCTAAGACCCACTTCTTCAATCGCACGGGTATCGGTCACGCCTTCGACGGTTTGCGAGCGTTTGTAATGGCGCATCGCCATCATGCGTTTTAACGCGCGCAGGACCGGGCCGGTATCGCCGGCGCTCAGCAGGTTCGCCAGATACTGTACCGGTATACGCAGGCTTTCTACCGCCGGCAGAATGTTGCCGTTGCTCGGCAGGCCGCCGGCGTCCGCGACTGACTGAATCGGCGACAGCGGCGGCACGTACCAGACCATCGGTAAGGTGCGATATTCCGGGTGCAGAGGTAGCGCCAGCTTCCAGTCCATCGCCAGTTTATACACCGGTGATTTCTGCGCCGCTTCAATCACGTTATGCGGAATACCCTGTTTCAAGGCCTCTTCGATGACCGCCGGATCGTTCGGATTAAGGAACACATCGCACTGGCGCTCGTAGAGGTCGGTTTCATGCTCGGTGCTGGCCGCTTCTTCAATGCGGTCCGCATCGTACAGCAGCACGCCGAGATAGCGGATACGGCCGACGCAGGTTTCGGAGCACACCGTCGGTTGCCCGGACTCAATGCGCGGATAGCAGAAGATGCATTTTTCCGATTTGCCGCTCTTCCAGTTAAAGTAGATTTTTTTGTACGGACAACCGCTGATGCACATCCGCCAGCCGCGGCATTTATCCTGGTCGATCAGCACGATACCGTCTTCTTCGCGCTTGTAGATGGCGCCGCTTGGGCAGGTCGCCACGCAGCTCGGATTGAGGCAATGTTCGCAAAGACGCGGCAGATACATCATGAAGGTGTTTTCAAACTGGCCGTACATCTCCTTTTGCATCGCTTCGAAGTTACGGTCTTTGGCGCGTTTTTCAAACTCGCCGCCGAGTAACTCCTCCCAGTTTGGCCCCCAGGTGATCTTATCCATCCGTTCGCCGCTAATCAGCGAACGCGGGCGGGCGGTAGGCAAGTATTTGCCCTCCGGCGCGTTGTGCAGGTGCTGATAATCGTAGGTAAAGGGTTCGTAATAATCGTCAATCTGCGGCAGTACCGGGTTGGCGAAAATCTTCGACAACACGCTGACGCGGTTGCCCAGACGCGGAGTGAGCTTGCCGCTGATACCGCGGATCCAGCCGCCTTGCCACTCGTCCTGATCTTCCCAGTTTTTGGGGTAACCGATACCAGGCTTGGTTTCCACGTTGTTGAACCACGCATATTCCATCCCTTCGCGGCTGCTCCACACGTTTTTACAGGTGACGGAGCAGGTATGGCAGCCGATGCATTTATCCAGATTCAGCACCATTCCGACTTGTGAACGTATTTTCATTTCTTCGCCTCCTGTACCTGGTCGCGACCTTCGCCATCCAGCCAGTCAATGTTTTTCATTTTGCGGATCATAATGAACTCGTCGCGGTTGGAACCGACGGTGCCGTAGTAGTTAAAGCCGTAAGCCAGTTGGGCGTAGCCGCCAATCATATGCGTGGGTTTTGGACAGACGCGGGTGACGGAGTTGTGGATACCGCCGCGACGACCGGTCACTTCCGAACCTGGGATATTCATAATGCGTTCCTGGGCGTGATACATCATGGTCATGCCCGGCGGCACGCGCTGGCTTACCACCGCACGCGCGGTGAGGGCGCCGTTGGCGTTGAAGGCTTCAATCCAGTCGTTATCTTCAATCCCCAGTTCTTTTGCGTCGGTTTCGCTTAGCCAGACGATAGGCCCGCCGCGCGACAACGTCAGCATCAGCAGGTTTTCGCTATAGGTAGAGTGGATACCCCATTTCTGATGCGGGGTCAGGAAGTTGAGCGCTTTTTCCGGGAAGCCGTTTGGCGGCACTTCTTTCATCTGGCTGACGCTGCGCGTATCGATCGGTGGGCGATAGGCCACCAGACTTTCGCCGAAGGCGCGCATCCAGGGATGATCCTGATACAGCTGTTGCCGTCCGGAGAGGGTGCGCCACGGGATCAGTTCGTGAACGTTGGTATAACCGGCATTATAAGAGACATGTTCGCTTTCCAGGCCGGACCACGTTGGGCTGGAGATGATCTTGCGCGGCTGCGCCTGAATATCGCGGAAGCGGATTTTCTCATCCTCTTTATTCAGCGCCAGATGGGTGTGGTCGCGGCCGGTAAATTCTCCCAGCGCTTGCCAGGCTTTCACCGCCACCTGGCCGTTGGTTTCCGGCGCCAGACTTAAGATGACTTCACTGGCGTCGATAGCGCTGTCGATACGCGGACGACCTTTAGCCGGACCGTCGGGCTTGACATAGTTAAGTTTGCCGAGGAAGTCGACCTCGCTTTGCGTATTCCACGAAATGCCTTTACCGCCGTTGCCGAGCTTATCGAGTAATGGCCCCAGCGAGGTGAAGCGTTCCCAGGTGGCAGGGTAGTCACGTTCAACCAGCGCAATTGACGGCGCGGTTTTGCCTGGAATGAGATCGCATTCGCCCTTGCGCCAGTCGAGGACATCGAACGGCTGTGACAGCTCAGCCGGAGAGTCATGCTGCAGCGGCACCAGTACCACATCGGTCTCTTTATCAAGGTGGCCGACGCACACTTCAGAGAAACTTTTTGCAATGTCCTTATAGATTTCCCAATCGCTTTTCGCCTCCCAGGCCGGGTCGACGGCGGCGGAAAGCGGGTGGATAAACGGGTGCATATCCGAGGTGTTCATATCGTCTTTTTCATACCAGGTGGCGGTCGGCAAGACGATATCGGAGAACAGGCAGGTACTGGACATACGGAAATCGAGGGTCACCAGCAGATCGAGCTTGCCCTCAATCGCCGCGGTCTGCCACTCGACTTCCTCCGGCTTCACGTCAGAGGAGGAGCCAAACTCCTCGCCCTGAATACCGTTATCGGTACCGAGCAGATACTTGAGCATGTACTCATGGCCCTTACCGGACGATCCCAACAGGTTCGAACGCCAGATAAACAGGTTGCGCGGGTGGTTGTTGCCGCTATCCGGCTGCTCGGCGGCAAAGCGAATATCGCCTGTTTTTAACGACTGGACGGTGAAATCGGCCGGGGATAGCCCGGCGGCGTCGGCCTGCTGCTTGATGCTCAGCGGGTTAACGTTAAGCTGCGGCGCGGAGGGCAGCCATCCCATGCGTTCGGCGCGAACGTTGAAGTCAATCATATGGCCGCTGAATTTGCTGGTGTCGGCCAGCGGCGACAGCAGCTCCTGAGCGGTTAGTTTTTCGTAGCGCCACTGGCTGGCATGGTTGTAGAAATAGGAGGTACTGTTCATCTGCCGCGGCGGACGAGTCCAGTCCAGCGCGAACGCCAGCGGCAGCCAGCCGGTCTGCGGGCGCAGTTTCTCCTGGCCGACATAGTGCGACCAGCCGCCGCCGCTCTGGCCGACGCAGCCGCAGAATACCAGCATGTTGATCATCCCGCGGTAGTTCATATCCATGTGGTACCAGTGGTTCACACCGGCGCCGAGGATAATCATCGAACGGCCATGGGTTTTATGCGCCGTATCGGCGAACTCGCGGGCGATTTGTTCGATATGTTGACGCGGTACGCCGGTGATCTGCTCAGCCCATGCCGGGGTATAGGCTTTGACATCCGCGAAGTCACGCGCGGTGTTGGCATCGTCAAGGCCGCGATCCAGACCGTAGTTAGCCAGCACCAGGTCATACACGCTCACTACCAGAGCGTTTTCTCCACTGGCTAGCGGCAGTTGTTTAGCAGGCAGTTGATGAAGCGTTATCGGCTCCTGCTTCACGCTGCGGAAATGCGGGTTTTCGTTGCCGCCGAAATAGGGGAAGCCGACCGACACCACGCTATCGTGCATATCCAACAGCGATAGTTTTAATTCGACGTCCCGGCCGTTAGCCCGTTGTTCGAGATTCCATTTGCCTTTTTCGCCCCAACGAAAGCCGATGGAGCCGTTCGGCGCGACCAGTTCGCCGTCAGCGTTAAAGGCGACGGTTTTCCATTCCGGGTTATTACTTTCTCCCAATCCGTCAAGCAGGTCGGCGGCGCGTAGCATACGGCCCGGCGCATAGCTGCCGTCATCTCGACGGTCGAGCATCACCAGCATCGGCATATCGGTATAGGTACGGCAGTAGTTGAGAAAGTAATCGCTCGGATTATCGAGGTGGAAAGTTTTGAGGATCACGTGGCCCATCGCCATCGCCAGCGCGCTGTCGGTACCTTGCTTCGGCGCCAGCCACTGGTCGCAGAGCTTGGCGACTTCCGAATAATCCGGAGTAATGGCGATGGTTTTGGTGCCCTTGTAGCGCACTTCGGTGAAGAAGTGGGCGTCCGGGGTTCGGGTCTGCGGGACGTTTGAACCCCAGGCAATAATGTAGCTGGAGTTGTACCAGTCGGCGGATTCCGGCACGTCGGTCTGTTCACCCCAGGTCATCGGCGAAGCGGGCGGTAAATCGCAGTACCAGTCATAGAAGCTCAGGCAGGTACCGCCGATCAACGATAAATAGCGGGTACCCGCGGCGTAGGAAACCATCGACATCGCCGGGATCGGCGAAAAACCCGCGACGCGATCCGGACCGTAGTTTTTAATGGTCCAGACGTTGGCCGCGGCGATCAGTTGATTTAACTCTTTCCAACTGGAGCGAACAAAGCCGCCTTTACCGCGAATTTCTTTGTAGCTGCGGGTTTTCAGCGGGTCTTGCATGATGCTATCCCAGGCCAGTACCGGGTCGGGATGCTGCGCCAGGGCTTCGCGCCACAGCTCAATTAGCCGTTTACGCGCCAGCGGGTACTTAAGGCGGTTGGCGCTGTAGAGATACCAGGAGTAACTGGCGCCGCGCGGGCAGCCGCGCGGTTCATGGTTTGGCAGGTCCGGCCGGGTGCGCGGATAATCGGTCTGCTGGGTTTCCCAGGTGACCAGGCCGTTTTTGACATAAATTTTCCAGCTGCAGGAGCCAGTACAGTTCACCCCATGCGTGGAGCGGACAATTTTGTCGAATTGCCAGCGTTGCCGGTAGCTATCTTCCCAGTCACGGTTATTGTCGTAGACCTGACCGTGGCCGTTGGCGAAGGTTTCGCGTTTCTGCTTAAAGTAGCGAAAGCGATCCAGTAATTTACTCATGACATTTCTCCTGCTCCGCTAATGTCCGGCATCGTGCCATCCGGTAAATAGGTCGTTATGGTTGTGCTGGTTTACGGCGGCCGTAGACCAGCCAGGTCACCAGCACGCAAACCACATAGAAGACAAAAAAGACTTTCATCGCGCCTACCGGCGAGCCGGTCATGGCCAGAGAGGTACCGAAGGCTTTTGGGATAAAGAAGCCGCCGATGGCGCCGATAGCGGCGATAAAACCGAGCGCGGCGGCGGTATCGGTCACCGCTTCGTGCTGGGCCTGTTCGTCGCTGCCGCCGCGCTTTTTCACACTGTCGATGGTGAGCTGGCGGAAGATCACGGCGATCATCTGGAAGGTGGATCCGCTACCGAGACCGGCGGTTAGGAACAGGCCCATAAACACCACGTAGAAAGCGAGGAAGCTGCCGGAACCGGATCCCGGCAGGGTGAGGAAAAGCAGGCCGGTAAAGACCGCCATCAGAACGAAGTTGACCAGCGTCACCCGCACGCCGCCCAGACGGTCGGAAATGATGCCGCCGAAGGAGCGCGCCAGCGCGCCGATAAACGGGCCAAAGAAGGCCAGTTTCAGGATATCGACATCCGGAAACTGGGTTTTCGCCAGCATCGCGAAGCCGGCGGAGAAGCCAATAAACGAGCCGAAGGTGGCCAGATACAGCAGACTTAGCAGCCACATATGCGGGCGCTTCAACACCGGTAGCTGATCGCGAATCGAGGCTTTAGAACTGGCAATATCGTTCATGCCGAACCACGCGAAAACGGTGGCGATGACCAGTAGCGGCACCCAAAGCAGCGGTGAGTTGCCGAGCCACAGCATGGCGCCGCCCGGTTGCTCAACGCCGCGCACGCCCAGAAAGGTAAAAATCGGCAGAAAGATAAAAATGGGGGAGACCAGTTGCATCACGCTGACCCCGAGATTGCCGAGCCCGCCGTTAATCCCTAACGCGCTGCCTTGTTTGGCTTTGGGGAAGAAGAAGCTGATATTGCCCATACTGGAGGCGAAGTTGGCGCCGGCAAAACCGCAAAGTAACGAAATAGCGATAAATACCCAGTACGGGGTAGTTGGATTTTGTACTGCCAACCCCAGCCATAAACAAGGAATCACCAGAATAACCGTGCTAATAACCGTCCAGTAGCGCCCACCCATTATAGGTACCATAAAGGAGTAGGGTACGCGTAATATTGCGCCAGAAAGCGAAGGTAGCGCCGTTAATAAAAAAAGCTGGTCGGTAGTGAAATTAAAACCCACTTTATTGAGATTGACCGCAACCGCGCTAAATAACATCCAGACGCAGAAGGCGAGTAACAGACAAAATACGGAAATCCATAAGTTCCTGCGTGCAATGGCTTTTCCTTTATTTTCCCAGAAGTCGTCATTTTCTGGTCGCCAATCCTTTAAAAGATAATGATTCTTTTTATCACCTTCTATCGACATAACACCCTCACTAAAGCGTACGAGATCAAAAGGATAAATAAAAAAACAGCTGAAGCTGTGCAGGCTGGAATTAAGGCTCAGCTGTTTTTAATAATTGTATTGTTTGAGAATAGATAAGATTCGAGACGTGAAAGAATTCACACCGGCAATGAAGGGTGGTCAATTGTTACTAAATGTAACCTAAGCTTGAGGCAGCTCTAGCGCTATGTAATGTGTTAAATAACGAGTAAACGCTGCATCGTCAATCGCTTGCATCCCCAGCGCGTAAATGCCATCCAGCCCGCAAACCAGGGCAATCAGACGCCAGGCGATATTTTCTGCTGTATCCTGCGGCTTAAATTCACCGGCGTCGGCGCCGCGATTAATCGCCGTTACCGTTTCGTCATGCCACATGCTCATGGTAAGCAGATACGCGGCCTTAATTTCCTCATCGCTATCGGACAAAATCTGCGCTTCCCGCCACAAGCGGATATAGGGCTCTAGACGGCCATCTTCGCTGCCGAGTAATGAAAACAGGCGTTCGCTCCAGGAGGCGTCATCGGTCAACAATTGGATATCGAGCATTTCGCGGATCAAGCGGACAAAGGCCTGCGCTTTTAGCTCGCCGGTCGAGGCAAAATGATGATGTAACTGACCTGCGGCGACGCCGGCCTCGCTGGCTATCTGGCGCACGGTCATGGCGCTGAATCCGCCGTTTAGCGCCACCCGCATGGCGGCCTGCATGATAACTTCCCGACGCGCTTCCCGATTTAAGTAGTGCATAGCGACCCGTGACAAAAAGGTGATAGGGCGATGGTAACAAAAAGTTGGACAGACGTTCAACAATCCGGCAGGATCGCAATCCTGGACGCGTGTCCAATTTCGAAAATTGAGGAAAAGTAGTATGTCTCGGCAATGGTTAACGCTGATGGCGATTTTGCTGGTTTATATCCCGGTAGCAATTGACGCAACGGTGCTGCATGTGGCCGCCCCGACGCTCAGCGTCGCGCTTGGCACCAGCGGCAATGAGCTACTGTGGATCATTGATATCTATTCGTTGGTGATGGCCGGTATGGTGCTGCCGATGGGCGCATTAGGCGATAAAATCGGCTTTAAGCGCTTGCTGCTGCTCGGTAGCGCCATTTTCGGCATCGCTTCGCTGTGCGCCGCGCTGTCGCCGTCGGCGATAACGCTGATTATCTCCCGGGCGCTGCTGGCGGTTGGCGCGGCGATGATCGTGCCGGCGACGCTTGCCGGGATCCGCGGCACTTTCGCCGAAGCCAGCCAACGTAACATGGCGCTGGGATTATGGGCCGCCGTGGGCTCAGGCGGCGCGGCATTTGGCCCGCTGGTGGGCGGCATGCTGCTGGAACACTTCTATTGGGGATCTGTTTTCCTGATCAATGTGCCAATCGTGCTGCTGGTCATCGCCATCAACGCTAAGGTCGTGCCCCGTCAGCCCGCACGCCGCGAGCAGCCGCTGAATCTGCCGCAGGCGCTGATCCTGATTGCGGCCATTCTGATGCTGGTATTTAGCGCTAAGTCAGCGTTAAAGGGGCAACTGGCGCTGTGGTTGATTGCGCTGGTGGCCATCGGCGGCGCGGCTATGCTGACCTGGTTTGTCCGCAAGCAGCTGTCGATGCCCACGCCGATGGTGGATATGCGTCTCTTCACCCACCGCATTATTTTGAGCGGGGTGATGATGGCGATGACCGCGCTCATTACGCTGGTCGGTTTTGAATTGCTGATGGCGCAGGAGCTGCAGTTCGTGCATCAGAAAACGCCGTTTGAGGCCGGGCTGTTTATGCTACCGGTGATGGTCGCCAGCGGCTTTAGCGGGCCGATTGCCGGAATGCTGGTGTCGAAGCTGGGGCTGCGGCAGGTGGCGACCGGCGGTATGTTACTGAGCGCTTTAAGCTTTTTAGGACTGTCGATGACCGACTTCAGCACGCAACAGTGGCAGGCGTGGGGGTTAATGACGCTGCTGGGCTTTAGCGCCGCCAGCGCGCTACTGGCGTCAACGTCGGCGATCATGGCGGCGGCGCCGAAAGAAAAGGCTTCGGCGGCAGGCGCCATTGAGACCATGGCCTATGAACTGGGCGCGGGGCTCGGTATTGCGCTGTTCGGCCTGATCCTGACCCGCAGCTACAGTTCGGCGATTGAACTGCCTGCCGGGATTGGCGGTGAAGCAGCGGTACAGGCCTCATCGTCCATCGGCGAGGCGATGAAGGTCGCGCAATCCCTACCTGCGATACCGGCGGATTCACTAATCGCGGCGGCGAAAACCGCATTCATCAGCGCTCACAGCATTTCTCTGGCAACGGCTGGCGTTCTGCTGTTGTTACTGGCGCTGGGGATCTGGCGCGGGCTGGCCAATACGCCGGCGCCACGGTAATGTCATAGCTGAAGAGAAAGCTCCATCGCCGCGCGACGCAGCGGCGCCAGGGCTTTCTCCTTCAGCGCCGCGGCGCTCATCGAAGAGGCGGGAACGCCAACGTTTAGCGCTGCCACCACTTGGCCGCTGCGCGACAGCAGCGGTACCGCGAGCGAGCATAATCCAACTTCAATTTGTCGGTCCGCCAGCGCATAGCCCTGCATGCGAACTTTGGCGATTTCCACGCGCAATGCCGTGGGGTCGCACAGGGTATACGGGGTATAGCGCATAAGATGTGCTCGTGACAGTGTCACTTCAAGTTGTTCTTCTGGCAGCGCGCTCAGCAATACCCGTCCCATTGAAGTCGTCCATGCCGGGAGGCGGCTGCCGCGCCCCAGATCGACGCTCAGTAAGTTATTGACCGCCGCGCGGGCGATATACAGCACGTTGTCGCCATCAAGGGTGGCGGCGGAGCAGCTTTCACCTAACGTCTTACCAAGATTGTCCAGCGCCGTCTGCGCCACCTTCGCCAGCGGGGTTCCCGCCAGATAGGCATGGCCCACTGCCAGCACGCGCGGCAGCAGTTCATAGCTGCGGCCGTCCGGGCTGTGCACCATCCCCAGCGCCGCCAGGGTATACAGGCAGCGGCGCACCGCCGCGCGGGAAATTTGCGTTTTTTGACTTAACTGCGAAATGGTCAGCCGCTGGCGCTGCGGAGTAAAAGCATTGAGCACTTCCAGCCCGCGGGCGAGAGACAGCATAAAATTGGGGTCGTGCTCGGCCTGCCTGGCGCTCAGCGTAGTGTGGGTATTGTCGCTCATTGCATCTTTCTCCGTTGCAACTAAAAGCTCACGGGGCATCACTATACCGCGCGCAAACCAGGGCGCGCCGAATTGTGCCTGTTTTACCACCTCGATCACATTATTAACCGCAATTTAACAAGCGTACCGATAATCGCACAACATTTCGATTATCGCCGTTGACCATCCGCCAGGCTGGACCCTATTGTCAAAGCACAGACATCCCCGTTATGGATGTGGGTACAAAAAGTTATGCATCTTTCAGGAACAAAAAATGACTGCGACCGTAGAACGCATTGAGAGCTGGTTAGTGGATGTACCGACTATCCGGCCACATAAATTATCGATGACCACCATGGGCTGCCAGACGCTGGTCATCGTGCGCATTACCCGTTCCGATGGCGTATGCGGTATCGGTGAAGCGACGACCATCGGCGGACTGAGCTACGGCGTCGAGAGCCCGGAGGCTATCTCATCGGCCTTGACCCACTATCTAACGCCGCTGCTGAAAGGGCAGCCGGCGGATAACCTGAATGCGCTTACGGCGCGGATGAATAGCGCCATTAAAGGCAATACCTTTGCAAAGTCTGCCATTGAAACCGCGCTGCTGGACGCCCAGGGCAAAGCTTTAGGGCTACCGGTTTCGGCGCTGCTCGGCGGCGCGTTGCAAACGTCGTTGCCGGTGCTGTGGACGTTAGCCAGCGGCGATACCGTAAAAGATATTGCCGAAGGGGAAAAGCTGTTAGCCGAGCGCCGTCATCAGGCATTCAAGCTGAAGATTGGCGCACGGGAATTAGCCACCGACCTCCGCCATACCCGCGCCATTGTCGAAGCCTTAGGCGATCGCGCCAGCATTCGCGTTGACGTTAACCAGGCCTGGGATGCCGCAACCGGTGCGAAAGGTTGTCGCGAGCTGGCGGCGATGGGGGTCGATCTCATCGAACAGCCGGTGAGCGCGCAGGATAATGCCGCACTGGTGCGCCTGAGCCAGCAAATCGAGACCGCGATTCTGGCGGATGAAGCGGTCGCGACCGCTTACGATGGTTACCAACTGGCGCAGCAGGGCTTTACCGGCGCTTACGCGCTGAAAATCGCCAAGGCGGGCGGGCCGAATAGCGTGCTGGCGCTGGCCCGCGTCGCGCAGGCGGCGGGGATTGGCCTGTATGGCGGCACGATGCTGGAAGGGACCGTGGGGACCGTCGCTTCTCTGCACGCCTGGTCGACATTGTCGCTGCAGTGGGGAACCGAGATGTTCGGCCCGCTGCTACTCAAAGACGATATCGTCAGCGTACCGCTGACCTTTGCCGACGGTCAGGTGGTGTTGCCGCAAACGCCAGGGCTAGGTGTGGAGCTGGATGAAGACAAGCTGCGCTTCTATTCCCGTAAAGCATAACAGGAGAAAATAATGCTATTTAAAGTTGATATGACCGTTAATATTCCGATCGGTTTTCCCGCCGCCGAGGCGGATGAAATTAAACAACGCGAAAAAGCTTATTCGCAACAATTACAACGTGAAGGCAAATGGCGACATATCTGGCGCGTCGCCGGTCTTTACGCCAATGTCAGCATTTTCGATGTAAAAGATGCCGAAGAGTTGCATCAAATTTTAATGGGATTGCCGTTATATCCATTTATGGATATTCGCGTAGAGGCGCTGTGCCGTCATCCCTCGTCTATTCGTGAAGACGATAGCTAATAATAATAACCCATGACCTCATGCCGGGGTCACCCGGCAAATATCCTACAACGATAAGAGAGAATAATTATGAGTAATGCTTTCGTACAACAAGAAGCCGTGCAGAAATTATTACGTGAAGGCGCGGGGTTAAATGTTCCTGGCGGCAACGAACGCTTTAAAGCCATTGTCCACCGTTTGCTGGAAAATATCTGCACGCTGATCGATGACTATAACGTCACAGAAGAAGAGTTCTGGCACGCGGTAAACTATTTGCACGAGCTGGGTGGGCGCCAGGAAGCGGCGCTGCTGGCGGCAGGGCTAGGCCTTGAGCATTTCCTCGACCTGCGTCAGGACGCTATCGACGCGGCAGCGCATCGTGAAACCGGCACCCCGCGCACCATCGAAGGGCCTCTGTATGTAGCCAATGCGCCGCTGGCCGACAGCCATGCCCGCATGGATGATGGCACCGATGCCGGCGAAGTGATGTGGCTGCACGGCCAGGTTAAAGATAGCCAGGGCCAGCCGATCGCTAATGCCATCGTTGATATCTGGCATGCCAATACTCTGGGTAATTATTCGTTCTTCGATCAGAGTCAGAGCGATTACAACCTGCGTCGTCGTATCCGCACCGGTGCCGATGGCCGTTACAGCGTACGCAGCATCATGCCGTCAGGCTACGGTTGTCCGCCGGATGGACCGACGCAGAAACTGCTGGACCAACTGGGTCGCCACGGCAACCGTCCTGCGCATATTCACTTCTTCGTCTCCGCGCCGGGCCATAAACATCTGACCAGCCAGATCAACCTCAGCGGCGACAAATACCTGTGGGATGATTTTGCCTTTGCCACCCGCGATGGTCTGATTGCCGACCCGGTGAAAGTGAGCGACCGCCAGACGATTGCACAGCGTGAACTGGACGGAGAACACACCGAAGTGCGCTTTGATTTCACCCTCTGTAAAGCGCTGAGCCCCGACGAAGAGCACCGCGGCGCCCGTCTGCGCGCCAAAGAGTAATCTGCTTTAGCGGCCCCGGCTACGCTGCTGGCCCGGGCTGCGCTCTGCACCCGATAGTCACCACATTCGCCAAATATCTTTAATCCTGAATCCTGCAGGAGGAGTTAACTCATGCAAAAAACGCTATCAGCGCTTAAAGACAAAATTAACAACGCGTTAATTGTCGACCGTGAAAATCATATTTACCGTTGCCACCGTTCTATATTTACCGATCAGCAGTTATTTGATTTTGAAATGAAACATATCTTCGAAGGTAATTGGGTTTTTCTTGCCCATGAAAGTCAAATTGCCGAACCGGGAGACTATTATACCCTGACGCTGGGACGGCAGCCGGTTATTATTACTCGCGATAAAAAGAATGAATTACATGCATTAATTAATAGCTGTGCCCACCGCGGCGCCATGTTATGCCGACGCAAAACCGGGAATAAAAATTCGTTCACCTGTCCGTTCCACGGCTGGACCTTCAGCAATAACGGTAAATTATTAAAAGCCAAAGATGAGAACACCGGCGCCTATCCCGATACCTTCAAACATGAAGGGTCTCACGATTTGCAAAAACTGCCGCGTTTTCAGTCTTACCGCGGCTTCTTATTCGGTAGCCTCAATGCGGACGTGCAGCCGCTGGAGGAGTATCTCGGCGAAACCCGCAAAATCATCGATCTGATCGTCGATCAGGCGCCGGAAGGGCTGGAAGTGCTGAAGGGCTCGTCGAGCTATGTTTACGAAGGCAACTGGAAGCTGGGCGCGGAGAACGGCGCCGATGGTTATCATGTCAGCGTGGTGCACTGGAACTACGCCTCTACCATGTCACGCCGCAACTATGAAGCGGAAGGGACGCATGCGGTTGATGCCAACGGTTGGTCAAAGAGCGTCGGCGGCGGCTACGGTTTTGACAATGGTCACATGTTGCTGTGGACCCGGGCGCTGAACCCGGAAGTGCGCCCGGTCTATGCCCACCGCGAGCGTCTGCAGGCGGAGTTCGGTGAACTGCGCGCCGACCAGATGGTTAACGAAACCCGCAACCTGTGCCTTTATCCCAACGTCTACCTGATGGATCAGTTCTCTACCCAGATCCGCGTGATCCGCCCGATTGCGGTCGATAAAACCGAAGTCACTATCTGGTGTTTTGCGCCGAAAGGGGAATCCGACCAGGCGCGGGCGTTACGCATCCGCCAGTACGAGGATTTCTTTAACGTCAGCGGAATGGGGACGCCGGACGATCTGGAAGAGTTCAGCGCCTGTCAGCGCGGCTATCTTGGCGAAAATCTGCCATGGAGCGACCTCAGCCGCGGCGCGCTACGTTGGGTCGACGGCCCGGATGAACACGCCATGCACGCGGGCTTTTCGCCGCGGCTAAGCGGGGTGAAATCGGAAGATGAAGCGCTGTATATCGCTCATCACCACCACTGGCAAACGGTCATGCTGGCGGCGCTGGAACAGGAACAGCAGCGTTACGACCAGTCCATTACCCAGCGCGTGGAGGTGGCCTGATGTTGAATATCGAACAAGTTCGCCAGTTTCTCTATTACGAAGCCCGTCTGTTAGATGACCGTCAGTGGGATGAGTGGCTGAGCTGTTACAGCCCGCAGGTGGTCTACTGGATGCCGGCATGGGGCGACGATGACCAGCTGACGCGCGACCCGCAAAAAGAGATTTCCCTTATCTACTACCCCAACCGGGAAGGACTGGAGGATCGTGTCTACCGCATTAAAACCGAACGTTCCGGCGCCAGCACGCCGGAGCCGCGTACCACGCACATTATCAGCAATGTCGAGCTGATGGGCGAGAGCGATGAGGGGCTTGCGGTGCGCTACAACTGGGTTACGTGGAGCCATCGCTATCAACACACGGATGCCTATTTTGGCTCTACCTGCTGCACGCTAATTGAGCAGGACGGCAGGCCGCAGATCGTTCGTAAAACGGTACGCCTGAATAACGACTATATCCGTCAGGTTATCGACGTGTACCACATTTAAGAGGCGCTTATGACTTTTAATATTGCTCTTAATTTTGAGGACGGCATTACCCGCTTTATTCAATGCAATGCTGGGGAGAAAGTACTGGATGCGGCCTATCGCCAGAAGGTAAACCTGCCGATGGACTGTTCGGACGGCGTTTGCGGCACCTGCAAATGCCACTGCGCCAGCGGTGAATACGATCTGGGTGAAGATTATCTCGACGAGGCGTTAAGCGATGACGAAGCGCAGGCTCGCCAGGTGCTGACCTGCCAGATGGTACCGACCAGCGATTGTGTGATCGATGTGCCGGTGGCCGCCGCGCAGTGTAAAACCGCGTTGACCAACACCGGGGCGCAGGTGCGACAGGTGAATTTACTGTCCGATACCGCCATCGAACTGGTGGTCGCGCTGGATGAGCCGCTGGCTTTTCTACCGGGGCAGTACATCAACATTCAGGTACCGGGCACGCCTCATGTGCGCGCCTACTCATTCAGCTCGCTACCGGGTTCTCTCGAAGGGCGTTTTCTGATTCGTAACGTGCCTGGCGGCATGATGAGCCAGTGGTTAACCCAGCAGGCGCAGCCCGGAGATCGTCTGACTCTCAGCGGCCCCATGGGCAGCTTCTATTTACGCAGCGGCGAACGCCCGCTGCTCATGCTGGCGGGCGGCACCGGGCTGGCGCCGCTGCTGTCCATGTTACACACCCTGCAGACACAGGGTAGCCCGCGTTCGGTGACATTACTGTACGGGGTGACCCGTGACGACGATCTGGTGAAAACCGACGCGCTGGATGCGTTTAACCAGCAACTGACGGGATATCGCTGGCTGCCGGTGGTGGCGGATGAAAGCAGTTCCTGCCCGCAGCGCGGCTTTGTGACTGAACATCTTGACGATGCCATGCTGAATAACGGCGACGTCGACATCTATCTTTGCGGACCGCCGCCGATGGTGAATGCGGTCGCCACGGCGCTGCGCGAAAGAGGAATTTCCCCGGCAGGGTTCTGGTATGAGAAATTTATCGCCAGCCAGAGCGCGGCGGCATAAGGAGGCATGATGCGTTTTACCGATAAAGTCGTCGCTATTACCGGCGCGGCGCAGGGCATTGGTCGCCAGACCGCGGAACAGGCGGCAACTGAAGGCGCCGCCCTGTTGCTGATTGACCGCTCGCCTTACGTGCACGAACTGGCTGCCGTTTTAGCCCAGGCCGGAAGCCAGGTACTGGCGCTGGAGGCTGACCTGGAGCAGTGGCAGAGTACCGAACAGGCGTTTGCCGCCGGGGTCGCGCATTTCGGCCGGCTCGACGTGCTCATCAACAACGTCGGCGGCACCATCTGGGCGCGACCTTTCGCCGAGTATCAGCCAGAACAAATTGAGAAAGAGATCCGCCGCTCGCTGTTCCCTACCTTGTGGGGCTGCCGCGCGGCGCTCCCCTGGATGCTGAAGCAGGGGAAAGGCAGCATCGTCAATATCTCGTCGGTGGCGACGGCAGGGGTGAACCGGGTGCCATACTCGGCGGCGAAAGGCGGCGTTAACGCGCTGACCCGGTCGATTGCTATGGAGTACAGCGGCAGCGGCATTCGGATTAACGCCGTCGCGCCGGGCGGCACGGAGGCGCCGCCGCGCCTAACGCCGCGCAACGATGAGCAGCCGAGCGAGCAGGAAAAGGCGTGGTATCAGCAGGTTGTCGATCAGACGGTGGAGAGCAGCCTGATGCATCGTTACGGCACGCTGGCGGAACAGGCGAATGCGATCCTGTTTCTCGCCAGCGATGAGGCCAGCTATATCACCGGCGTAACGATACCGGTGGCGGGCGGCGATCTCGGCTAGCGGCGGGTGGCATACCAGCAGAGCAGGGAGCCGAGACACACCATCCCGGCTCCCTGCCAGAAGGACCATGAGAGCGCGGCGCTGAGCAGTACTGCCGCCAGTGCGGAGGAGAGTACCGGCGTGAAGTACGAGGCCGCCGCCAGCAGGCTGACGTTGCCGTGCAGGATGCCAACGTTCCACGCCGCGTAGGCCAGCCCCAGCGCCACGGAGACCGTAATCAGCTTAATGACTACCGGCCAGCTAAACTGCATCGGCGGCTGCGTGCTGGCCAAAAACTTCAGCCACAGGGTCAGCGCCGTTAATAAGACGAAGAGGGTAATGCCATTTTTGCCTTTGGCATACTTCGCGGTCACCGTGCAGTAGGCTGCCCAGATAAATGCGCCGATAAATGCCAGAAAGTAGCTCAGCGGGCTCGAAATGACGTTATTGATAATTTCACTGAGGTTGAGTCCGTGCTCGCCGCCGAGCACCCAGCTCACGCCGAACAGCGCCAGTAGTAAGCCGGGGATCACCAGCCAGCTGCTTTTCTGACCGTTAAAAAGAATGGCGAATAAAATAGTCAGGCTGGGCCACAGGTAATTGACCATCCCCACTTCAATGGCCTGCTGGCGGGTGGCGGCGAAACCCAGCGACAGGGCGAGGCAGATCTCGTAGCTGACAAACAGCACGCTGCCGGCCAACAGATAGCGGCGCGGGATTTGGCGCAGGTTGGGAAAGCCGACGGTGAAAATGAGCAGCAGGCCGCTGAGGCTATAAATCATCGCCGCGCCGCCGACAGCGCCTAGCCCTTCGCTGACGCCGCGGATCAAACCGACCATCGTGCTCCATAATATAATGGCGGCGAAGCCGATTGACGTCGCTCTCTTTTTTTCCATGTTTAACCTGATAGTGACTCACACGCAGCCAGAATTTATAACATCTTTTCGCTCCCGGCGGTCGATCTTTTCCGCTTCGCATAACTCTTTGGGGTTAGTCAAACTCGCTAGCGCTGACTCTTTAGGGGGCGAGCGTTGGCGACCTTGATTTGACGCAATAAAAAAAGGGACATTGCTGTTAGTTTCCTCCGCGCGATGAACACACATCCTGCATGGAGGAATCAATGGACGTCAGCCGCAGAAAGTTTTTTAAAATCTGCGCAGGCGGTATGGCCGGAACAACAGCTGCCGCACTGGGCTTCGCCCCAAAAATGGCGCTGGCTCAGGCACGCAATTTCAAATTGCTGCGCGCAAAAGAGATCCGCAACACCTGCACTTACTGCTCCGTGGGCTGCGGGCTATTAATGTATAGCCTGGGCGACGGCGCGAAAAACGCCAAAGAAGCGATTTATCATATCGAAGGGGATCCGGATCATCCGGTAAGCCGCGGCGCGCTGTGCCCGAAAGGCGCCGGTCTGCTGGACTACGTCCACAGCGAAAATCGCCTGCGTTATCCGCAATACCGCGCTCCGGGCTCGGATAAATGGCAGCGCATCTCCTGGGATGAAGCTTTTAACCGCATCGCCAAACTGATGAAAGCCGACCGCGACGCCAACTTTATTGAAAAGAACGAGCAGGGCGTGACGGTTAACCGCTGGCTTTCCACCGGGATGCTGTGCGCCTCGGCGGCGAGTAATGAGACCGGCATGCTGACGCAAAAATTTGTGCGCTCGCTCGGCATGCTGGCGGTAGACAACCAGGCGCGCGTCTGACACGGACCAACGGTAGCAAGTCTTGCTCCAACATTTGGTCGCGGTGCGATGACCAACCACTGGGTTGATATCAAAAACGCTAACGTCGTAATGGTGATGGGCGGCAACGCCGCGGAAGCGCATCCGGTGGGATTCCGCTGGGCGATGGAAGCGAAGAACAATAACGATGCCACGCTTATCGTTGTCGACCCACGCTTTACGCGTACCGCGTCGGTGGCCGATATCTATGCGCCGATTCGTTCCGGTACCGACATTACGTTCCTGTCGGGCGTGCTGCGCTACCTGATCGAAAATAATAAGATCAATGCCGAGTACGTAAAGCATTACACCAATGCCAGCCTGCTGGTACGGGATGATTTTACCTTCGAAGATGGCCTGTTCAGCGGCTACGATGCGGAAAAGCGCCAGTATGATAAATCGTCCTGGAACTACCAGTTCGATGAAAATGGCTACGCGAAACGCGATGAAACGCTCTCCCATCCGCGCTGCGTGTGGAATCTGCTCAAGCAGCACGTTTCCCGCTACACCCCGGAAGTGGTCGAAAATATCTGCGGTACGCCGAAAGAAGACTTCCTCAAAGTGTGCGAGGTACTGGCTTCAACCAGCGTCGCGGATCGCACCACCACCTTCCTGTATGCGCTGGGCTGGACGCAGCACACCGTCGGCGCGCAGAACATCCGCACCATGGCGATGATCCAGCTGCTGCTCGGCAATATGGGTATGGCAGGCGGCGGCGTCAACGCGCTGCGCGGACACTCCAATATTCAGGGGCTGACCGATTTGGGCCTGTTGTCGACCAGCCTGCCGGGTTATTTGACGCTGCCGTCCGATAAACAGAGCGATCTGCAAAGTTATCTTAGCGCCAACACGCCGAAAGCGACGCTGGCCGACCAGGTGAACTACTGGAGCAACTACCCGAAATTCTTCGTCAGCCTGATGAAATCGTTCTACGGCGATGCGGCGCAGAAAGAGAACGACTGGGGCTTCAACTGGTTGCCGAAATGGGATCAGGCTTACGACGTTATCAAGTACTTCAATATGATGGATAACGGCAACGTTACCGGCTATATCTGCCAGGGCTTCAATCCGGTAGCGTCCTTCCCGGACAAAAACAAAGTGGTGCGTAGCCTCAGTAAGCTGAAATATATGGTGGTTATCGACCCTCTGGTGACCGAAACCTCCACCTTCTGGCAGAACCACGGCGAGTCTAATGATGTCGACCCGTCGGCGATTCAGACCGAAGTCTTCCGTCTGCCGTCGACCTGCTTTGCCGAAGAGGATGGCTCGATCGCCAACTCCGGGCGCTGGCTGCAGTGGCACTGGAAAGGCCAGGACGCGCCGGGCGAAGCGCGCAACGATGGCGAAATTCTTGCCGGGATCTATCACCGTCTACGTGAGCTGTACCGTCGCGAAGGCGGTAAGGGCGCGGAACCGCTGCTGAAAATGAGCTGGAGCTATAAGCAGCCAGATCATCCGGAATCGGAAGAAGTAGCAAAAGAGAACAACGGCTATGCGCTGGCGGATCTCTACGATGGTAATGGGGTGCTGCTGGCGAAAAAAGGAGAGTTGCTGAATAGCTTCGCGCTGCTGCGCGATGACGGCAGCACCGCATCGTCCTGCTGGATCTACACCGGCTGCTGGACCGAGCAGGGTAACCAGATGGCGAATCGCGATAACGCCGATCCTTCGGGACTTGGCAATACGCTGGGATGGGCCTGGGCCTGGCCGCTCAATCGCCGCGTGTTGTATAACCGCGCATCAGCTGACATTAACGGCAGGCCGTGGGATGCGAAGCGGATGCTGATCCAGTGGAACGGCAGTAAGTGGGTCGGTAATGATATTCCGGACTTCAATACCGCGCCGCCGGGGAGTAACACCGGGCCGTTTATTATGCAGCAAGAGGGGCTTGGGCGCCTGTTTGCGCTCGATAAACTGGCGGAAGGGCCGTTCCCGGAACACTACGAGCCGATGGAAACGCCGCTTGGCACCAACCCGCTGCACCCCAATGTGGTCTCCAGCCCGGTGGTGCGTTTATACGAAGATGACGCCATTCGCTTAGGTAAGAAGGATAAGTTCCCGTATGTCGGTACTACCTATCGTCTGACCGAACACTTCCATACCTGGACCAAGCACGCGCTGCTCAATGCGATTGCGCAGCCGGAACAGTTTGTCGAAATCAGCGAAGGGCTGGCGAAAAGCAAAGGTATCGCTAATGGTGACTGGGTGAAAGTCAGCAGCAAGCGCGGCTTTATTCGTGCGGTTGCCGTAGTGACCCGTCGACTGCGCACGCTGAACGTCAACGGCCAGCAGGTAGAAACCGTCGGTATCCCGCTGCACTGGGGCTTTGAAGGCGTGGCCCGTAAAGGCTATATCGCCAACACCCTGACGCCTAATGTCGGCGATTCCAACTCGCAAACGCCGGAGTATAAGGCGTTTCTGGTCAACATCGAGAAAGCGTAAGGAGCGATTAAATGGCGATGGAAACACAAGACATTATTAAACGCTCCGCGACCAACCCGATAACTCCCGCGCCACGCGCGCGGGACTATAAGGCGGAAGTCGCCAAGCTTATCGATGTCTCCTCCTGCGTAGGCTGTAAAGCCTGCCAGGTGGCCTGTTCCGAGTGGAATGACATTCGCGATGAAGTGGGGCACTGCGTCGGCGTGTACGACAACCCGGCGGATCTCAGCGCTAAATCCTGGACGGTAATGCGCTTTAGCGAGACCGAACAGAACGGCAAGCTGGAGTGGCTTATCCGCAAGGATGGCTGTATGCACTGCGAGGAGCCGGGCTGCCTGAAAGCCTGCCCGTCCGCCGGGGCGATTATTCAGTACGCCAACGGCATCGTCGATTTCCAGCAGGAAAACTGCATTGGTTGCGGCTACTGCATTGCCGGCTGTCCGTTTAATATTCCGCGCCTCAATAAAGAGGATAACCGGGTTTATAAATGCACGCTGTGCGTGGATAGGGTCAGCGTCGGTCAGGAACCGGCCTGCGTGAAAACCTGTCCTACCGGCGCAATCCACTTCGGCACGAAAAAAGAGATGCTGGAAGTGGCGCAGGAGCGGGTGGATAAGCTTAAAAAACGCGGTTATACCAACGCCGGGATCTACAACCCGCAGGGCGTAGGCGGCACCCACGTGATGTACGTACTGCATCATGCCGACCAGCCGGAGCTGTATCACAAGCTGCCGAAAGCGCCGCAGATCGATACCAGTATCAATCTGTGGAAGGGGGCGCTGAAACCGCTGTCGGCGGCGGGCTTTATCGCCACCTTTGCCGGGCTGATTTACCACTACATTGGTATCGGGCCGAACAAGGAAGTTGACGATGACGAGGAGGAACACGATGAGTAAATCGAAAATGATAGTGCGCACCAAATTCATCGACCGCGCCTGTCACTGGACGGTGGTTATCTGTTTCTTCCTGGTGGCGCTGTCGGGGATTTCGTTTTTCTTCCCGACGCTACAATGGTTGACGGAAACCTTCGGCACCCCGCAGATGGGGCGTATCCTGCATCCGTTTTTCGGCGTGCTGATTTTTGTCGCGCTGATGTTTATGTTTGTGCGTTTTGTCCACCACAATATCCCTGATAAACAGGATATCCCCTGGCTGAAAGGCATCGTGGAGGTTCTGAAAGGCAACGAACATAAGGTCGCGCGCGTCGGGAAATATAACGCCGGGCAGAAGATGATGTTCTGGACCATTATGAGCATGATTTTTGTGCTGCTGGTGACCGGGATGATTATCTGGCGCCCGTATTTTGCGGACTATTTTCCGATTCCGGTTATCCGTTACAGCCTGCTGATACACGCCACTTCGGCAATTATCCTGATCCATGCGATCCTCATCCATATGTATATGGCATTCTGGGTTAAAGGGTCGATTAAAGGCATGATTGAAGGTAAGGTCAGCCGCCGTTGGGCGAAGAAGCATCACCCGCGTTGGTATCGCGATGTCGAACGTCTGGAAGCGCAAAAAGAGAGCCGTGAGGGAATGAAGTAAGCCTTTACGGGGGAAACCCGCTCCGAAGATATTGGGGCGGGCTCCCGGCATTCAGCAGTTAGTGATAAGTGTATCGATTGAATCAATGACCCCCTGACGTGCACAACTCAGATTACAGACGAAATCCTGTGGCTGGATTCGTTTATTATTTAAATTACTGATCATCGGCGTACAAAGTAAAAAGCTGTCAAACTCTATATTTATCCTTTGGGCGACATGCTGATGCCAACGAGGTAACTGTCGCGCCCGCATTAAAGGAATAATGACTCTAGTGGCCAGGTCAGCATAGTAATCATTCTGCACTATCATATAATACGGCAGGGTGTTATTTGTTTGTGCAGAACAATTTCGATAGACATTGAATTGTTCAAGCATCATAGCACCCTGAAAAATTCATCATCTGTGAGAGTACCTGCTTTTGCAATAAATTCATTCATTGCGGCAATGAATTCCTTATGCTGTTGCTGTTTATCGGCTTCTCGTAAATCCTTTCCTGCCTGCGCTGACTCCTTCTGGGCTGGCACGTCAATACATCTTTTACGTAGCGTATTACTTTTCATCGTAGGCTCCTTACTGGTGGTTCAGTGATTATTCTCTTTACTCACATAAAAATAAACCTCAGCAGTAAGTTTAATATTTATTTTGCGAGGCGGATTCCAGCGCAACGCAACAGATGAAATATTAACGTTTGTTGTAATAACCCTTTGCGCAGGGGGAATACTGCGCAAAGGTGATAAAACCATTCCATTAAAATTTCTCAGGAATAAACCGGAAAGGAAAATGAGTCGGTTTCACTTTGCCAATTTTACGTTTCGGTAGGGTAATGTGTTCCGTTGGTAGAGACTCGTAGGGGATCTGCGAAAGCAGGTGGGTAATAATATTCAGGCGCACGCGTTTTTTATCTTCCGAGCGGGCGACAAACCACGGCGCCCAGGCGGTATCGGTTGCGGCAAACATCGCATCGCGCGCTGCGGTGTAATCATCCCAGCGGTTGAAAGATTTAATATCCATCGGCGATAGTTTCCAGATTTTGCGTCCGTCATCAATACGGTCGCGCAGGCGCCGTTCTTGTTCCTGCGGCGTCACCTCCAGCCAGTATTTCAGTAAAATAATGCCGGAATCGACCATCCCACGCTCCACCATTGGCGCGCCGTCGAGGAATTTTTGCACCTCCTCCTCGGTACAAAATCCCATCACCCGTTCAACGCCGGCCCGGTTGTACCAGCTGCGATCGAAAATCACTATCTCGCCGGCGGCGGGAAGATGTTTGATATAACGCTGAAAATAGAGCTGGCTGCGTTCGCGCTCGGTTGGCGCGGGAAGGGCGACAACGCGGAAAACCCGCGGGCTGACGCGTTCGGTTATCGCTTTGATGGTGCCGCCTTTGCCGGCGCCATCGCGTCCCTCGAATACGATGCATACCTTAAGCCCTTTATGCACGACCCACCGCTGTAGCTTGACCAACTCGACGTGCAGTTTACGTAACGCCTGCTGATACGCTTTCTCGCTTAACGGCTCCGTTTTGGCGGGTATGACGGGCGCAACGGTGTTCTTTTTGTTTCCCATGGCTGTCCTCATGCGTGGTGGCCTGAAAGGCAGGTCGCTGTTTAAAGTGTAATCAGAGCCAGACAAAGCGGCGGAAAACTTCTCATCCAGTGGAGGGCGCAAGATAGCCATTAAGCGCATCAACTCACTGTTGCTTAATCAGGAATCGGGTAGGATAGTCTCGTCAATTTACTAAAATCATTCAGGGAGAGAGTATGTCGAATAAACTTCTGCAAGTGAACTTTGCTTTTAGCGGCCCGTTTGGCGATGAAATGTCGACGCAATTAGCCGAACTCGCGCAATCTATTAACCACGAGCCCGGTTTTATCTGGAAGATCTGGACGGAGAATAGCGCTACGCAGGAAGCCGGTGGCATATATCTGTTTGAAGATGAACAAAGCGCGCAGGCTTATGCGAAAAAACACGCCGCCCGCCTGCAGCAATTTGGTGTGCAGGAGATGTTCTACAAAATTTTCGACGTCAATTTACCGCTAAGCCAGATTAACCACGGGCCGCTCAATTAAAATGAGACCGTGGTTACATATAGCGTTCAAACTGCCAGGCCGCCACGGCTTCGAGGATAAACAGCCCGGATACCACGATTCCCGCCACGCGATGGTGGGAATAGAAAAGTATTCCCGCGACCACGGCTAACACCGGTAACGTAATGGGCCAGCAGGCGACAATAGTAATCCAGGCAATGATCAGATAATCCTTCATCATGGCGAATACTCCGTGGTCAATGTTTACCGGCGCGAACGCTGCGCCGGTATAAATCAGAATTCAACGACGCCGCCTTGTTCAATACGGTCAATATCATTGGTGACAGGATTCACCTTTTCGTTGTAATAGGTGTAGGCATTAACGTCGGGAGTCATCGTTAATTTTGGTTGTTCCGTTTTCGATTCAGGCGATTCTGTCTGTGGATTAGCGGCAAGGTCTGCCGGTTCCGGCGGCGTATAGTGTAACTGGTCGGCGAGACTGCCCGCCGCGAAGGCGCTGGCGTTAATAGAAAGCGCGCTGATGGCGATAATAATTAATTTTTTTAAAGTCATACTTTTCATCCATGAGACGAAACCCGCCACGGCGGCAGGTAAAAAGAGCAAGGGTTAAGATAATACGTAAAAGAAGTTAATGTTTCAAAGCGTAATCGCCCTCTGCTAGTATAAAGTTGCTATTCATCGGCAATTCTTTATGGTAGCTACTTGTATTACCGAGCATTCCCCATGCCCTTGTCGTTAATTTCACATTAATGCAGCAAAATTTTCACTAGTTTTGATCATCTCCGCACTTTTGCACCAGCCCGGTGCGCAAGGTTGCTAAAGTCGTTCTATGTTTAGCTCACTGTCGGTATGGACACCAGCGTTCCCGGCAGGCCACGTGACGGCAACAGACCTCCTGACCTGTAAAGACTGGCGTATTGCCGGGTGGTACCGATTGCGGTCACGCTACGCGACTATTAGTAATCGATCTGGCGATACCTCTCTTCCTGGCGGGTTTTTTGCTTTATCTACCGAAGCCGCTACGGCTTATTCCAGCATTGGCACGTTACGCTGTAAGTGGTTTTTACTGCGCCAGTTTGTGGCGTCTGTTCGATATCGCTGAGGACTATCCGAATGTCTTTAAAACTTAAAAAGTTGACTCTGCATTTTGCAATAGCAGGTTGTTTGAGCGCGGCATTTTACGCACAGGCGGATGTGAAGATTGGCGTGGCCGGCCCCTTTACCGGGCCGAATGCGACCTATGGCGCCCAATACTGGAAAGGGGCATCGCAGGCGGCGGCTGATATTAATGCCGCCGGGGGAATCAAAGGCGAAAAAATTGTGCTGGTGCAGGGCGATGATGCCTGTGAACCCAAGCAGGCGGTGGCGGTGGCTAACCGCCTGGTTGACGACTCCGGCGTCTCGGCGGTGGTGGGTCACTTCTGCTCTTCCTCGACGATGCCCGCCTCCGAGGTCTATGACGAAGCCGGCATCCTGACCATCACGCCGGGTTCCACCAATCCGCAGATCACCGAACGCGGAATGAAAGATATGTTCCGCATGTGCGGGCGCGATGACCAGCAAGGGGTGATTGCCGCCAACTACATGCTGGATGTGCTGAAGGCGAAGAAGATCGCCGTCATTCACGATAAAGATACCTACGGTCAGGGATTAGCCGACGCGACGCGCGCGGCGCTCGCTAAACGCGGGACGAAAGAGGTGTTGTATGAAGGCCTATCCCGCGGGGAAAAAGATTTCAATGCCCTGGTAACCAAAATCGGCGCCCTGAAACCGGATGTGGTTTATTTCGGCGGCTGCCATCCGGAAGCCGGCCCGCTGGTGCGCCAGATGCGCGAGCAGGGCGTCCAGGCTAAGTTCTTCTCCGGCGACTGCGTGGTGACCGAAGAGTTGGTTACCGCCGCGGGCGGGCCGCAGTTTACCAATGGCGTGTTAATGACCTTCGGTAAAGATCCGCGCACCATTCCTGAAGGTAAAGCGGTGATCGACAAATTCCGCGCCAGCGGTTTTGAACCGGAGGGCTATACCCTTTACGCCTATGCTTCAATCCAGGCTATCGCCGCGGCCTATAACGCTGCCGGTACCGATAATGCCAAAGCCAGCGAATGGTTGAAAAACCACAGCGTCGATACCGTGATGGGTAAAAAAGCCTGGGACGGCAAAGGCGACCTGAAAGTATCGGATTACGTGGTTTATCAATGGGATGATAAAGGCAAATATCATCAGCTGTAACCCGGGATTGTAGTGCGCATAACGCCCTCATCAGAGGGGCGTCGTACCACCGTAAGCAGCAGACGTTAAGGCCTCTGCGTCTGCTGCACCTTGACTGGCAGGATGGTTCCTATGGCGGCATTCTTTCTGCAACAACTGATCAATGGCTTAACGCTTGGCGCGGTATATGGGCTTATCGCCATTGGCTACACCATGGTTTATGGCATCATCGGTATGATTAACTTCGCCCACGGCGAGGTATATATGGTCTCAGCCTACCTGTGCGCTATCGGGCTGGCGCTGCTGGCCTACTTCGGTATTCACTCTTTCCCGCTGCTTATTTTCGGCACGCTGGTGTTTACGATTATCGTCACCGGGGTGTACGGCTGGGCCATCGAACGCATTGCTTATCGGCCGCTACGGAATTCAACGCGTCTGGCGCCGCTGATTTCGGCAATCGGCATGTCGCTGATTTTACAAAACTACGTGCAACTGAGTCAGGGCCCTAATCAACAGGGGATCCCGACGTTGATGCACGGCGTATTGCGGATTACGGTAGGTGATGGCGTGGTGCAAATCACCTGGACCAAAATCTTCATCCTGCTCGCCGCTTTCGTCGGCATGGTGGTGCTGAGCTGGATAATCAACCATACGCAGCTTGGGCGGGTATGCCGCGCGACCCAGCAGGACCGGCGGATGGCGGCCATTCTCGGCATTAACACCGATCGGGTGATCTCGCTGGTATTTATGATTGGCGCGGCCATGGCGGGACTCGCCGGGGTACTGGTGACCATGAATTACGGCACGTTTGATTTTTATATCGGTTTTATTATCGGCATTAAGGCCTTCACCGCCGCGGTACTGGGCGGGATCGGTTCGCTGCCGGGGGCGATGCTTGGCGGCCTGCTGCTGGGCGTCGCCGAGGCGCAGTTCGCCGGGTTAGTAAACTCGGATTATAAGGATGTCTTCTCGTTCGCATTGCTGGTGGCGATTCTGATTTTCCGTCCGCAAGGGCTGTTAGGCCGTCCTGTTGTGGCCAAGGTCTAAGGGGGGCATATGACCGATATTTCCCGTTTAGACGGCATCGACGTCAAGCGCAGCCTTATCGATAGCGTGCTGGCCGGTTTATGCGCGCTGATAGTCTTTGGCCCGATCGTGGGGATCGTGCTGAAGGGGTACAGTTTTACGCTTTCCCCACAGCGCGTCATCGTGCTGGTAGCGGTGGTAATGGTGGGGCGTCTGCTGCTCAGCCTGCTTTTGCAAACCCGCAGGGGAAAGCGGTTTGTCGGACGTTTTGAAGGCAACGACCAGGGGGTATTCGTCCGCCCCCCTGGCTATCGTAGTCGGCTACGTTTTGTCCTGCCGCTGCTGGCGATTGCGGCTATCGCTTTCCCGTTAATGGCCAGTAAATACCTGCTCACCGTGGCGATCCTCGGGCTTATCTACGTCCTGCTGGGGCTGGGATTAAACATCGTGGTGGGTCTCGCGGGGTTACTTGATTTGGGGTACGTCGCCTTTTACGCCATTGGCGCCTACGGTCTGGCGCTCGGCTATCAATACCTTGGCCTGGGGTTCTGGGCAATGCTGCCGCTGGGGGCGGTGATGGCGGCGCTGGCGGGGGCGTTATTGGGTTTTCCGGTTTTACGAATGCATGGCGACTACCTGGCTATTGTGACGCTGGGATTCGGCGAAATCATCCGTCTGGTGCTCAACAACTGGGTAAGTTTCACCGGCGGCCCCAACGGCGTTTCGGTGCCGTCGCCAACGCTCTTCGGCCTCGAGTTTGCCCGGCGAGCCAAAGAGGGCGGTACCCCGATTCATGAATTTCTGCATATTGCCTACAACCCCAACCTTAAATTTATTTTTATCTATGCCGTGTTGTTTATCGTGGTACTGATGGTGCTGCTGATAAAGCACCGCCTGACCCGAATGCCGATTGGACGTGCCTGGGAGGCGCTGCGGGAAGATGAAATCGCCTGCCGGGCGATGGGGCTGAATCACGTGCTGGTTAAGCTGTCCGCGTTTATGCTCGGCGCCTCGACGGCCGGCATCGCCGGGGTCTTTTTCGCCACTTATCAGGGCTTCGTGAACCCGACGTCGTTTACCTTTTTCGAGTCGGCGCTGATTCTCGCTATCGTGGTATTAGGCGGCATGGGCTCGACATTAGGTGTTGTGCTGGCGGCTTTCGTGCTGACTGTCACGCCGGAGCTGCTGCGTGGCTTTGACGAATACCGGGTTCTGCTCTTTGGCGTGCTGATGGTCCTGATGATGATCTGGCGGCCGCGCGGGCTGGTGCGTACCGGGCGTACCGGGGTGGAAATCCGCAAAGGAGTCGCGCCATGAGCGATGCAATATTGCAGGTCGAGCATCTGATGATGCATTTTGGCGGGATTAAAGCGCTGAATGATGTCAATCTCGAGGTTGAACGCGGATCGATCACCGCCCTGATTGGCCCGAACGGCGCGGGCAAGACCACGGTGTTCAATTGCCTGACCGGATTTTACCGCGCCAGCGGCGGCGCCATTCGTCTTAATGCCCGGCAACGAATAACCGATGTGATTCAGGTTCTCGGGCAGAAGCTGCATGCCGATGATTTTTTCCATCCCGCGCGCCTGGGGCGGCGGATGTACTACAAAATGTTCGGCGGCGCGCATCTGGTCAACCGCGCCGGGCTGGCGCGTACCTTCCAGAACATCCGCTTGTTTCGCGAAATGACGGTGATTGAAAATCTGATGGTGGCCCAGCATATGCAGGTCAACCGCCATCTGATCGCCGGGATCCTGAATACCCGAGGCTATCGGCAGGCGGAGAACCGCGCATTAGAGCGGGCCTTTTACTGGCTGGAAGTGGTGGAGATGGTCGACTGCGCCAATCGACTGGCGGGAACGCTCTCTTATGGCCAGCAGCGGCGACTGGAGATCGCCCGCGCGATGTGTACCGGGCCGGAAATACTGTGTCTTGACGAACCCGCAGCCGGACTCAATCCGGCGGAAACGCGCGCCCTGAGCCGGATTATTCGTTTTCTGCGAGAACATCATGGCGTCACCATACTGCTGATCGAACATGATATGAGCATGGTGATGGAAATCTCCGATCGTGTGATTGTACTCGACCACGGCGATGTTATTGCTCATGGCACCCCGGCTGAGATCCAATCCAACCTGAGCGTGATCGCCGCATACCTTGGTACCGATGAACAGGAGATCGCCTGATGAGCCAACCGTTGCTGGAATTTCGCGAGGTTAATGTTTTTTACGGGCAAATCCAGGCGCTGAAGTCGGTATCGCTAACGGTCAATGAAGGCGAAACGGTGGCGTTAATCGGCGCTAACGGCGCCGGAAAATCCACGCTGCTGATGTCCATTTTCGGCCAGCCGCGGATTACCGATGGCAGTATTATCTATCGCGGACATGATATTAGCCGCCAGTCGACGCACTATATCGCCACCCACGGTATTGCCCAGGCGCCGGAGGGACGGCGCATTTTTGCCGATATGACGGTGGAAGAGAACCTGCTGATGGGCACTATTCCCATTGGTAATCGTTATCAGAATGAAGATAAAGCGCGGATGTATCAGCTGTTTCCACGGCTGGAAGAGCGTCGCGCGCAGCGGGCGATGACGCTCTCCGGCGGCGAGCAGCAAATGCTGGCGATCGCCCGCGCGCTGATGAGTCGGCCAAAGCTATTACTATTAGATGAACCGAGCCTGGGTCTGGCGCCGCTGGTGGTGAAGCAGATTTTCAGCATCTTGCGCGAGTTGACCGCCCAGGGGATGACGCTGCTACTGGTGGAGCAAAATGCGTACCACGCGCTAAAACTGGCTAACCGCGCGTATGTGCTGGTCAACGGCGAAATACGTCTGAGCGGTAGCGGCGCAGAGTTGCTGGATAACCCGGAAGTCAGAAATGCTTACCTGGGGATGGGTTAAGTTTTCGTCAGTCGTAGGGGGAGAAAACAGGGTGTGAAATCGGTTACACTAACGTCGTGAATGCACATTAAAGTGACCGACTAGATGAAGAAAACGATTTTTTCCTTAGCGCTGGGAACCTTTGGCCTCGGAATGGCGGAGTTTGGCATCATGGGGGTATTGCCGGAAATCGCCCATGATGTCGGTATTACCATCCCCGCGGCCGGCAACATGATCTCCTGGTACGCCTTTGGCGTGGTGTTTGGCGCGCCTGTCATGGCGTTGTTTTCCAGCCGTTTTTCGCTGAAATCGGTGATGCTGTTTCTGGTGGCGCTATGTGTGGCAGGCAACGCGTTATTTACCTGCTCCTCAAGTTATCCCATGCTGGCGCTCGGTCGCTTTATTTCAGGTTTTCCTCACGGCGCTTATTTTGGCGTCGGGGCGATTATTTTGTCGAAAATCGCCTCGCCGGGCAGGGTTACCGCGGCGGTCGCCGGGATGATAGCGGGAATGACGGTGGCAAACCAGCTTGGCGTACCGGCTGGCACCTGGCTTGGCCATCAGTTCAGCTGGCGCTATACCTTCACGGCCATCGCGCTATTTGATGTGCTGGTGCTATTGGCGATACTGCGCTGGGTGCCGACGCTATATGACAAATCCGCCTCCCGGCTCAGCGAACAATTCAATTTCCTTAAATCCCCGGCGCCGTGGTTTATTTTCGCCGCCACGATGTTCGGCAATGCCGGCGTTTTTGCCTGGTTTAGCTATATCAAGCCCTTCATGATGAATGTCTCCGGCTTTAGCGAGTCGGCGATGATGTTCATTATGATGCTGGTCGGATTGGGGATGGTTTTAGGTAATCTCTTTAGCGGTAGGATCTCTGGGCGCTATAGTCCGCTGCGTATTGCGGCGATGACCAACGGCGTCATTGTCGCGGCGTTACTGCTCATCTTTGCCTTCGGCATACAGCCTCTGGCTTCGCTGGCGCTGGCGTTTATCTGCTGCGCCGGGCTCTTCGCACTCGCCGCGCCGCTGCAAATATTACTGCTACAAAATGCCAGAGGCGGCGAAATGCTCGGAGCGGCGGGCGGGCAGATAGCGTTTAACCTCGGCAGCGCGATTGGCGCCTACTGCGGCGGGATGATGATTACCTTTGGCGCGGGTTGGCGTTCGGTTGCGCTGCCGGCGGCAGCGCTGTCGTTCCTGGCGATGAGTTCATTGCTGCTGTATGCGCGATATCAGCGGCGGGTAACGCGTCATCGCGTTACTCAGGCAGAGCAGGCCTGATTAATCTCGCCACGGTTCGCCAAGGGTTAGCATCAGGCGGTTAGCCCAGGCGAAGAATGCCGCCGATTGCAGCAGGTCCAGCTGTTCGACGATATCCAGCCCTTGCTTCTCCAGCGCGCTGAGATGCGCTGGGGTTATCGCGGGCGGGGTAACGGAAAGCGCGGCGGCGGCGTCAATCTCCGCCTGCCAACGCGGCCCTTGACCATCGCTGAGATTTTCCCCAGGCGTCACCGCCAGCAGGGTCTCCACCGCTCGCTCATCTTTTGACAACTGCGCCGCCTTGCGCGCGTGTACCGACGCGCAGTAGATGCAGCCGTTGATTTTGCTGGCCACCGTTGCCGCCAGTTCACGTTCGGCACGCGGCAACCCCCCCGGCGTATAGAAGATCCCTTTATCGGTTAGCGTGCGCTGTTCAAGCACCGGTTGGTTGCGCGCCAGCAGGCGGAAGTAGGGGGAGTCACTGTGGCCGAACTGCGCCAGTAGCGCCTGCTCGGCGGAATTAAATTCAGCGAGCGGCTTATCGGCAATCCACGGTTCCCAGTGTAATTCATCGCGCGTAAAGGCCACCGGCGCAGGTTTACCGCTGGCCGTCCGGGGATGAGTGTGCCAGTATCCGGCGACCACCGGGGTCTCGGCTTCGGAAATTGATTTACCATTTAACAAACGCAAGCCGCTCAGCAATCGGCTTTGAAAACTGACAAACGCAATAAGCTGTGCCAGCGTCACAATGCCGCGCAGGCTCCAGCCCGCGTCGCTAAGCGTTTGTAACGCCGCTGGCGTCGCTTCCACCGGAGTAAAGGTCAGCAGGCGGGCAAATCCCAGCGCGGCGGCAAGCCGTGGGGTTGTCGGGTCGGCAAGGCCGAAACCGGCGTAATGCGCCGCCAGCGCATCTGCCTGATGAAGTCTGGCCACTTTTGCGGCGATGGCGAAACGTTCCTCGAGCGGAAAATCCTCATCCTGTTGGCTAAATAGCACCTCGTAGCTTCCCTGGGCGTGGCGGGTCGCAGCGTCGCGCAACGCGCGGGCCTTGCCTAGCGGTGAATCGGCGGCGATCTCCGCCAGTTCAGCCAAAATATCCTGACTTAAGCTCATAGCGACTCCTTATCTGAATTGCGGGGCAATGTGTTTAGCGATGAGTTCGATAGAACGCAGCGTGTCCTGATGCGATGGCTCCACCGAATGGACCTGAAACGAAATGTCAGTCACGCGGGTTAGCACGCTATCTTTGGCAAGCGATGCAAGCACATGTGGCGCATCGCCAATGTGGGCATCAAGCTGGCGGGCATAATCCGTGACGTTGTCACCAATGATCTCATGACCGGCAGCGCGATGGGCTGCCGCCTGTTTACTTAATCCTGGCTCCGCGGTCTGTAGCGCGTACGCCTGGCTGTCGGCAATAAACGCGGTACGGGAGGCCAGAATTCGCGGCGACACGCCGGCAGGCAGCGCGGCGAGGTAGGCATCGATAATCGGGTTCTGAATCGCATCCAGCGGCAGCTCGCTTTGACCTGGAGGGCGCGGCTGCGTGCGCGATAGCATCAACCCATGGCCGGATTTAGCGGCCCGAATAGCGCCTTCAATCGAAAAGGTGGCGATCCAAATTCGCTCCGCCAGCTGCGGCGCGGGCGGATAAAGATGATTGTCAGGATGAGCCAACGTATCGCCGCGCCAGGCGCTTTCAATCAAATGCAGATGATCGGCGAAGACCGCGCCGCGTTGTTCGCAGGCCAGGCCAAAGGGGAGAAAGGAGGTTGGCGTCCCGCCGGAACCAAAACCCACTTCCAGGCGACCATCAGCGAGTAAATCCAACACTGCCGCGTCTTCCGCGACGCGCAGTGGGTTTTCCATCGGCAGTGTAATGATGGCGGTACCGAGACGGATCCGTTGCGTATGGGCCGCCGCGTGGGCAAGAAACACCAGTGGCGACGGTAAACCGCCTTCATTTTCATGGAAATGGTGTTGCGCCACCCAGGCGCTATCAAAGCCCAGCCGTTCCGCGTGGCGGATCTGCTCTGTCGCCAGGCGATAGCGCTCTTGCGGCGTGGCGCGGTCAAGTAGGCGGGTGAAAAATCCGAGGCGTTTAGGCATCATGCAATCTCCGTGCTGGGTGCGTGATAATGAGGAATGGCGGCAAGCAGCTCGCGGGTATAGTCACGCTGCGGCGCGGCGAACAACTGCTTAACCTCGCCTTGTTCGATGACTTGCCCGGCGCGCAGTACCGTCACGCTATGGGCGATGCGGCTTACCGTCGCCAGATCGTGGGTGATGAACAGATAACTCAACCCTAGCTGTTGCTGTAATTGCAGCAACAGGGCGAGAATTTGCGCCTGCACCGTGACATCCAGCGCTGAGGTGGCCTCATCAAGCACCAGAATCGTGGGGTCGAGGATCAACGCCCTGGCGATAGCGACCCGCTGACGCTGGCCGCCGGAGAGCTCGCGAGCGGTTCGGTTGAGTAGCTCCGGCGCTAGCGCGACGCGGGCGGCGACGGACTCTACCCGCTGACGCCGCGCATCTTTGGTCAGGCGCTGAAAATTCTTCAACGGCTCTTCGATGATGTCGAACAGGGTCTGGCGGGGATCGAGAGAGGCGAAAGGGTTTTGATAAACAAACTGAATTTTGCGCCGCAGCTGGCGCTGGGCCTCGCGGCTCAATTGTCCGCTGGCAATACCATCGATGGTCACCTGTCCGCTATCGGCCTGCTCAAAACCCAGCAAGATGCGGGCGAGGGTGGTTTTTCCTGAACCCGATTCGCCGACCAGCGCATGGGTACTGCCACGCGGTAAAATAAAGCTTACGTTATCCAGCGCCTGGAGATGACTCCCCCCTAACGCAAAGCGTTTGCTCAGGCCTTCAACCCGTATTGCCGGCGTAACAAACGGGCGAATGGCGGTGGTTAAGTGCAGGTTCTGTCCCTGCAGATCGCACAGCAACTGGCGGGTATAGCCGTGCTGCGGGGTGCGAATCACATCACCCGTATTGCCCTGCTCCTGAATTTCACCGTGACGAAAGACTACCAGCCGGTCGGCACGCTGCGCCGCCAGCGCGAGGTCATGAGTGACAAATAGCACCGCGGTGCCGGATTCACGACGCAGATGATCGAGCAGATCGAGGATTCTTTTTTGGACCGTCACGTCGAGCGCGCTGGTGGGTTCGTCGGCAATAATCAAATCCGGCTTCAGGGCGATGGCAATGGCGATCAGCACCCGCTGTTTCATACCGCCGGAGAGCTGGTGCGGATATTGGTCTACGCGCAGCTCAGGATGGCTTAAGCCGACTTTTTCCAGCAGGGCGATAACCTGCTGTCGACGCTCCGTTTTACTGCTTTTTTGATGCAGGCGGAGTATTTCGCCGACCTGCGCGCCAATGGTTTGCACCGGGTTCAGCGAGTTGCCGGGATCCTGCGGCACCAGGCTGATTCTGGCCCCGCGCAGGCTATCCAGCCGCTTGCCAGACCAGCGGCTAATCTCTTCACCGTTGAGGCGAACCGCCCCGGCATCGAGGCGGGCGTTTTCCGCCAGCAGGCCGATAATCGCCTGAGCGGTTGTCGTTTTACCCGAACCGGATTCGCCGACGAACGCCAGCATTTCGCCGCGTTTAACCGTAAAACTCACCCGATGAACCACTTCGCGCCACTGCCCGCCCGAGCGGTAGCTAATGGTCAGGTTTTCTACGCTAAGCACGTTCATCGGCGATCCCTATTGAGTTGTTGGCTGATACGATTGGCTGCCAGTACCACGGCAATGACCGCGATCCCTGGGAAAGTGGTGAGCCACCAGGCGGTGGAAAGATAGTTACGTCCCTCGGCGATGAGTAATCCCCATTCCGGCACCGGCGGCGGAGTGCCGTAGCCGAGGAAACTCAGGGTTGAGAGGGCGAGAATAGCCTGGCCGAATTGTAGGGTGGCGAAAACCAGCACCGGCGAAAGCGAGTTAGGCAGAATATGCCGCCAGAATACGGCTAAAAAAGTGCCTCCACTTCCGTAGGCCGCTTCGACATAGTCGCTGTGACGAATGCGGACGACTTCGGCGCGCGACAGACGGGCGAAACTGGCGATAGCGGCAACCCCGACCGCCATGGCGGCGTTCAGGGTGCCAAAACCGAGCAGTATGATTACCGTTAGCGAAAGCAGGAGCGAGGGGATAGCCAGTAGAATATCGACAATCCGCATGACGACCGCTTCGACCCGTCCGCCCAACGCGCCGGCAACGGTGCCCAACGCGGTGCCGACAACCAGTCCCATGGCGACGGCGGCCAGGGCCGCGGAAAGCGAATGCCCAGCGCCGTAGACGATGCGGCTCCACACATCGCGCCCGAGCTGGTCGGTACCCAACCAGTGTCCGGCCTGCGGCGCCAGACGCTGAGCGCCGGCGATGCCGTCGAGCGGATTAAACGCGGTGAACCATTGCGGCGCGCAAGCCATTAGTACCGCAACCGTCATCACCGACCATGCCAGCCACAGCCCCGGCTGGAAGGAAAAACGGCGCCAGTTGACCGGACGGCGTCGCACCGCCGAGGCGTAATCGACCAGACTCATAGCGCACCTCCGCGCAGGGGTTTTAAGCGCGGGTCGAGCATCGGCATCAGCAGATCGACCAGCAGATTGATCGCGACAAAGCCCAGCGCTGAAATCATCACCACGGCCTGAAGAATGGCAATATCCTGATTATTCACCGCCTGTTGCGTCAGTTGGCCGAGCCCGCTGCGGCCAAAAACGGTTTCGGTAATTAAGGCCCCGGCGATCAGTTCTCCCAATAGCAGGCCGGCAATGTTTAATGTCGGCAACAGGGCATTACCGATGACATGCCGCCATAACACCCGCGTTTCGCTCATTCCCTTGGCACGAGCAACGGCAACGAAGGGTTGTGCGGCGATATGATCCATGGCGCGTAACAGAATTTGCGCCAGCGGCGCGGAAATCGGTATCGCCACCGCGATAACCGGCAGCACCAGCCCTTGCAGTGGTCCGGGATTGATAACCGGGACCCAGTGCAATTGGAATGAAAAGATCTGGATTAAGGCGATGCCGAGCCAAAAGGTCGGCAGTGAAATAAACAGCACCGGCAACGACTGTAGCAAATTGCTGATACCGCGTAGCCCCGGCAAACGCGAAGCGATAGCAATCGCAAAGGCCAGCAGAACCGCCAGCGCAAAGGCCGGCAACGCCAGCGCCAGCGTGTCGGGTAAATTGCTGGCAATCAGGGAACTGACAGGCAGTCCCGCTTGCAGTGAATAGCCGAAATCTCCCCGCAGCATGGCCAATAAAGTGTGGAAATATTGCCGCCACAGCGGACTGTCAGCACCATAGGCCACGCGCATTTCGGCGATCTGTTGCGGACTCAGCCCCAGATCGGGGTTCTGAAACTTAATCAAAATCGCGTCGCCGGGCAGTACCTGCAGCAGAAAAAAGGTCAGGGTGAAGGCTGCCCACAGCACCAGTACGCCTTGTGCCAACCGTCGCCAAAGATAGTGGCTCATGGCGCCCCCTTAGTGTTTATCCAGCCATGCGCCGTAAAACGACGGACGGCCCACGGCTTCAAAACGTACGCCTTTTACCCATGGTGCGCCGGCAAAGACCTGCGGTTCTTCAAAGATGGGAATGACGTAGGCGTTATCCAGCAGATAACGCTGCGCATCGCCAGTTAACTGCAGACGCTTTTGCGCATCCACTTCGGCAGAGATTGCGGTTAACAGGGCATTGAGCTTATCGTCACGGAAGGTTTTTACTTTGTCGCTCGAACCGCCCTGTTGCAGTAGGGCATCGCGGTTGGCGGGGAAGAACATACTCTTCACCACATCCGGGTCGGCGCGGCCGACTTCAGAAACGGTCAATGGTGTTTTCAGCGGGTCGAGATTATCCAGTACCCGGCTGCCGGCGTCGCCGGCTTTCACGCTTAAGGCCACGCCAACCTGACGCCATTGCTGCGCGACCAGCTGTAGCACCTCTTTGTTCTGCGGCTGCGGTAGGGATTCATAGACGGTTAGCGCCAGCCGTTGTCCCGCTTTTTGTCGGATACCATCCGCGCCCGCCGTCCAGCCCGCCTCATCCAGCAGCTGTTTAGCTTTCTGCTGATCGAAGGCCAGTTTGTCGCTCAAATCGACGTATCCCGCCGCGGTGCGGGCGATAACGGAACTTGCCTGCGGATAGTTTGGCGAGAAAAGGGTCTCAACAATCTGTTTGGCGTTGGTTGCATGCAGTAATGCCTGGCGTACTCGCTGGTCGGCAACCAGCGGGTTATCCGGACGGAAGCTCAGGCTATCGTTAACGCCGCGCGTCGGCGCGGCATAAATATTAAAGCCCTGGTCGGTTGCCTGTTTTTCATCATAGGCCTGCACCTGGCGAATAAATCCGGCCTGTCCCGCCAGCAGCGCGCCAATACGTACGCTATCTTCCGGCGTTACGATATAGGTAATGCCGTCGAGGTTCGCCGGGCCTTGCTGAGCAAGATTTTTCGGCCCCCATTGATAATCTTTACGCGCCACCAGCGTTAATTCGCGTCCCGGTTTTTCATCTTTTACCGTAAAGGGGCCTGAACCGATGATATTGCGGGCATCGCCCAGCGCCTCAAAGCTCCGCGCCAGGGTGCTGAGGGAAACCAGCCCGGAGCCAATCGTTGCGGTCCCTTGCAGGAATCCCGGTGAGGGCTTTTTGAAATAGAATTTGACGGTCAACGGATCGATGACTTCACTACGATCGTAATTGTTGATCACTTCGGAAACCGGCAGGCGCAGTGCTTTATTGCCCAAACCGTAGGTATCAAAATTCTTTGCGACCGCATTGGCATCGAGCGGGGTACCGTCAGAGAAGGTGACCCCAGGCCGCAGCTTAAAGGTATATTCGGTCTTCTCGTCGTTGCTACTCCAGCTTTCGGCGATCCACGGCTCGATAGCTAGCGTTTCCGGGTTTTGCCAGGTTAGCTTGTCGGTTATCTGATTGAGGATCCCGCCGTTAGGGTAAAAACCGCCGGCCGGCGGATAGAGATTGGTGTGCGGCTGTTGTTCCAGATAAATTAAGGTGCCGCCTTTGAGCGGCGTTTGCGCAGCCGAAACCGAAAACGCGCCTGCGATAAAAAGGGCGGCAAGCGTAGGCAGGCGAAAGCGATTTTGCATGGTGAATTCCTTTGTTATCTATTGTCTTGCCATCATCGGGCGCGACGGAATACAAAGGAACCAACGATTTGCGCTAAGCATTTGCGAAATCTGACTATTCCCAAGATGCGGGAATAGTCAGCAGGTTAGACTTTTTCGTCTGGCAGAGTCAGACAGAATTAACGGCGGAAATCGATAACCATGCGGCCGCGGATTTGCCCCTGTTCCATCTCCTTAAAGATGGCGTTGATATCACCAAGCGGTCGCAGAGTGACTTTCGGCACCACTTTGCCTTCGGCGGCAAACTGGAAGGCTTCAATCAGATCCTGACGGGTACCTACCAGCGAACCTACTACTTCAATTCCGTCCAGCACCAGGCGCGGAATATCGAGGCTCATCGCTTCTGGCGGTAGGCCAACGGCGACGACGCGGCCACCGGCGCGAACCGCATCCACGGCGGAGTTAAATGCCGCTTTGGCAACGGCGGTAACCACGGCCGCGTGGGCGCCGCCGGTTTTCTCCTGAATGATTTTGGCGGCGTCTTCATTGCGTGAATTCACGGTCAGATCGGCGCCCATAGAGGCGGCAAGCTCCAACTGCCCGTCGTTGACATCAACGGCGATCACTTTGGCATTAAAGACGTTTTTGGCATATTGCAGCGCCAGGTTACCCAGGCCGCCGAGGCCATAAATGGCAATCCACTGGCCGGGCTTGATGTGTGAGACCTTCACCGCTTTATAGGTGGTGACGCCGGCGCAGGTGATGCTGCTGGCGGCGGCGGAATCCAGTCCATCCGGCACTTTGACCGCGTAATCGGCGGTGACGATACACTCTTCGGCCATCCCGCCATCGACGGTATAACCGGCATTTTTCACCGAGCGGCACAGGGTTTCGTTGCCGCTGTTACAGTATTCGCAGTGGCCGCAGCCTTCAAAGAACCACGCCACGCTGGCGCGATCGCCCGGCTTCAGCGACGTCACGCCAGGGCCGACTTTTTCCACGATGCCGATGCCCTCATGGCCGAGAATGACGCCGGTTTTATCGCCGAAATCGCCGTTTTTCACGTGCAGGTCAGTGTGGCAGACCCCGCAGCATTCCATTTTCAGCAGCGCTTCGCCATGCTCCAGCGGGCGTAACTTTTTATCGGTTACATCAATCTGGTGGTCGTGGGTGACTACAGCAGCTTTCATGCGTTTCTCCTTGTTAATGATACGAAGGTGCTAACAGCGAAAATAATACTCATTAAGGATTAGATCTTATGTCGCTAATTACAAGCGGTATGGTTGGGAATGGGGGGATTTGCCGCATATTTGACACAATATTCATCCGTTTATACCAATTTTAGGGGGCGCAACCCGAAAGGAGCTGAGTATGCCAGGGTCATTGACAGGGCGTGTTGATAATGGTTGTATAATGCAACCACCTTTCGCGGATATTACCATGCCTGACACTTTACTTATCAATCAAATTCGTTCCGCATCACGATTGATGGTGCGCGAGCTCGGCTTTATGAACAGCACGCTGGCGGCGACCGACTATTCACCTTCAGCGGTGCATGCGCTGCTGGAGATTTCTACTCATGGCGCGCTGACCGCCGCGCAACTGGTGCAGGTATTGGGGCTGGACAAATCGAGCGTCAGCCGAATGTTATCGCGCCTGCAGACCGCTAACGAGATAGAGGAAAATGGTTGTGTTGATGACGGGCGTTTTAAACAACTCTCATTGACAACCAAAGGGCAGGCGACGGTCGCCCGCATTCATGAGTACGGCGCCATGCGGGTGATTGAGGCGCTGGCGCATTTGGATAGCGCACAGCAGCAGATCGTTGCCGAGGGGTTGACGGCCTATTCGTGGGCGCTTGAGCGCTGTCGTCAGCAGCCGGTCACGAGCAGACCAAACGACATCACGATAGTTACCGGCTATCAGCCGGGAATGATTGGCCGCATTGCGCAAATGCACGGTGAGTATTACGCCCGTCATTACGGCTTCGGGCATTTTTTTGAAGGTAAAGTCGCCAGCGGTCTGGCTGAATTTTCTGGCAGGCTGAACAATCAACGTAACCAGATTTGGCTGGCGGTCAAAAATGGCGTCATCGTCGGCTCTGTCGCCATTGATGGCGAAGATCTTGGTAATAATGAAGCGCATCTACGTTGGTTTATTCTCGGCGATGGCTGTCGGGGCAGCGGCGTGGGGCGCCGCTTGCTGACTGAAGCTATCAACTTTTGTGATAATCAGCGCTTCGATGCGGTTCAGCTATGGACGTTTAGCGGCTTGCAGGCGGCGCGTAAATTATATGAATCCTTTGGGTTTACGCTGAGTAAAGAGTGGCAGGGCGATCAATGGGGGAAGACCATGCTTGAGCAGCAGTTTACCCGCCGCTAAAGCCGTCATGCCACCGGGGCGCTGACGCTCCGGTGGCATAGGCATTTAACTCAACTGTATATTTATCTCCTCAATCTCCTGACGCCACAGCGCCTGTAGCTGCGGCTTCTGATGCTTCGGCTTACGCTGCAGATCGTCCGCCAATAGCTGTTCCAGCATCACCAGACGTTCCAGCAAATCCTCTTGCAGGTCGTCGACGGGCGGCGACTGCGGCGGCGTTTGCGTCGCCGGGCTCTGAAGGCGCTCGTTGCCGCGCAGACGGGCGTACACCTCGTCGACGTCGTGCCACTCGCTTAACCCGTTTTCATCAATTAACCAGAAGCGGTTACAGCTCTGGCTGATGAGCTGTCGATCGTGGCTAACCAGCAGCAGGCCGCCGGGATAATCCCGCAACGTCGCCGCCAGCGCCTCTTTACCCTCCATATCCAGATGGTTGGTGGGTTCATCGAGCAGCAGCAGGCTATAGCTCGCCAGCGACAGGCCGACAAATAGCAGCCGCGAACGTTCGCCGCCGCTGAGAGTGCTGACCTTCTGTCCGTGTCGCGCCCAGCCGAAGCCGGCGGAAATCAGCGCGCGCTTGCGCGTTTCCGGCGAAGGCTCAAAGGGCTCCAGCGCCTCCAGCAGGCTGGCCTCATCCGCCAGTTGATGCAGGGTTTGATCGTAATAACCCGGATGTAGCCGCGGATGTAAACGCAACCCGGCTTCGGTAGCCGGTTGCTGCATTTGCCGCCATAACAGGCGCAGCAGCGACGATTTCCCGCCGCCGTTGCGCCCCATTATCGCTACCCGGTCGCCGCTTTGCAGCCGCGCCAGACCGGTGGTGAACAGGGCGGGGAGACCGGGCGCCGGCGGCACGGGGAGATTTTCCATCTCCAGCAGACGATCGGCGCGAACGGCGTCGCCATGCACCTCCAGACGCCACGGCGTGCCGGCGGTGAGCTCCGTCTGGCTATCCTTCAAGCGTGAAACCTGTTTTTCCATCTGCTTGGCTTTACGCGCCAGATCTTCGTTATCGTAAACCCGGCCCCAGATGGCCAGCCGTTTAGCGCTGGCAGCGACGCGGTCGATCTCCTTTTGTTCCGCTTTGTGGCGCAGAGCATCGCTTGCATCTTGCTCCTCCAACGCCCGACGGGCGGCACTGCACGGTAGCGAGAAAGCGTGCAGCGTTTTATCGCGTAAAATCCAACTGGTATTAGTTACAGCATCCAGTAAGAGGTTATCGTGCGACACCACCACGAAGCTCCCCTGCCAGGTTTGCAAGAAGCTTTCCAGCCACAGCAGGGTCGGCAGATCGAGATGGTTGCCAGGCTCATCCAGTAACAGCAAATCGGGTTGTTGGATCAACGCGCGGGCGAGCAACAGACGGGTATGTTGCCCGCCGCTCAGGGTGGCGGCTTGCTGTTGGGTCTGTTGAACGGTAAAACCCATTTCAGCGAGCAGCCGCTCCGCTTGCCAGCGCAGCGAATCCCGTTCGCCAGGCGCCAGTTTTTCCAGTACCACCTGCAATAGCGGTTGGCTGAGTAGGGCGTCAGGCAGATGTTGTTCCACGCGCGCCAGCAGGCAGTGATTAGCCCGCGATACGCTGCCTGAATTCGGCGTGAGAGTGCCGTCCAGCACCTGCAATAGCGTGCTTTTCCCGCAACCGTTATAGCCGATAAGGCCAATGCGGTCGCCTTTTTTCAGGGTAAAGGAGAGGTCGTTGAAAAGTGGGCCAAAGGCCGTATCAACGTGGAGAGATTGTGCGCTTAAAAGTGTGCTCATTGTGAACTTACTCAAGAGTTACAGGCATGAGAATGCCTCGTCAAACATCGCTGACGATAACCCGGTAAGCCCGAGGAAGGGATTTAGACGTTGGCTTCTTCGCTCAAGCTAAAGTTATCGCAGCACGATACCGATAACGCTTGAGCTGGTGCGATCGCCAAATGTATGTGAAACATTAAACAGTTCACAGTACAGCATGGGGATCCTCCTTATTTTTTCAGTAGGTTGATGGATGCAGGGAGTGTAGTGGCTAAATTGTCTTTTGACCAGATACCAGCATTGAGGATCGCGCCGCCGGTCTCATCGGCGGCGGGTATGACGGTTAGGCCGGGGCCACGGTGAGAAGTAGGTTGGCAAAACGACGCTGTTCGCCGGAAGCAATGACCAGTTGGGTCAATGGCAACCGGGACTTTGCGTAGAAAGCTTCGCGTTCGACATATTCAAGCGGGCAGTTTGTCGGTAGAAGTTCCCGGTATTCACTGGCGATGGTGTTAGTGAATTCCGCTGGCGATGCCATCAGCGTCGCGTGTTCGACATTAACGCAGGTAAGCAGTTTTTCGACGATGTAAGTTGCCGGAACCATGCCTGGCGCGAGGTTGAGCTGAATCAACGTGGCATCGGCATTGGCATTAACGCGACAGGCAAAATTGCTATCCGCGATGAGAATTTGTGATTTATGGCCGCAGCACGCCAGAGCAGCCAGCAGTTGTGGATGGATAATTTCGAATTTGATCATCAGGAACTCCCTGGCGGGCGGCGATTTCTGGCCGCCCGGTTTGCATTACATGCGATAAATTCCGCCGTTAATGTCGATAGTGGCGCCGGAGATAAATCCGTCATACTCGCCGGCAAGGAAAGTGATAGCGCGGGCGACGTCATCGGGCGTTCCCGCGCGCTTAAGCGGAATTTGCCGGATGGTTTCGTCAGCCGAAGCCTGTGTGGTGTGGCGGTTATGAAAACGGGTGCCGAGGATAAGTCCTGGCGCAACCGCATTGACGCGCACGCCGTGCTCGCCCAACTCAGCCGCCAGCGAGCGTGTCCAGGTCAGAATTGCCCCTTTTGTGGTTGAATAGGCTAGAGAACCGGCATGCCCCCCGGAGCGCCCCGCCAGCGAGGCGAGGTTAATAATGCTGGCGCCATCCGTTGCCGATTTAAGCCAGGGAAGCGCCGCCTGGGTGACGTTAAGCATGGTGGTCATATTGACGTCTAACACCGTTTGCCAGAACTGACGATCAATTTCGCCAAGCCACTTACGCCCGACGATCCCGCCAACGTTATTCACCAGGATGTCGATACCGCCGAGGAATTCCGCGGCGGCCTGCACGCAGGCGGTCGCGTCCTCAGTGTCAATCAAATCCGCATAGCGCCAGGCCGCTTTTTGCCCTCGCGCGCTGGCGATAGCCGCCAATTTTTGCGGGCCTTCTTCTCCGCTGTGATAGTGCAAAAAGACATCGCATCCCGCCAGAATCAGTTTTTCCGCCGTAGCCCAGCCGATACCTTGTTCAGAGCCGGTGATAAATGCTTTTTTTCCAATAAGAGTTCCCATGATGTTTCCTTAAATTTTCAGGATTGAATGACGCCTTCGCGCTGTCTGGCGCAGTAGAAAATGCAAATCAGGCCGGTGATCAGCAGGCACATAGCGAGGAATATCAGGCCCGGCGTGCTGCTGTGGCTGAAATCGTTAAGGAGGCCGACCACGTAGGGAGCGACGAAGCCGCCCAGGTTGCCGATGCAGCTCACCACGGCGAGACCCGCGGCCGTCGCTGCGCCTGCCGAGACGTTGGCAGGCATCGATAAGAAACACGGTACCGCGGTATAGATACCAATGGCGGCAATGGTCAGGAATGAGAGTGAAATCGCGACGTTGAACTTAAAGAACACCACCGCGCCGGCGAGTCCTAATGCGGCAACGACCATACTGATACCGGCAAAAACGGCGATTTTTCGCGTTTTACTGGCCAGCATACTCCATGGATAAACCAGTAGCGCCGCCAGGCCGTAGGGGATGAGGGCAATCAGGCTAACGCGCAGAATATCATCGCCGGAAATGGCGGTAATAATCGACGGTAGCCACATCCCGAAGCCGTAAATCCCGCAAACCATCCCGAAGTTCAGCAGCGCATAAAGCAGATATTTGGGATTTTTAATACCGCTGGCAAACTCAGCCAGCGAGACTTTGCTACCTGATTTTGAACGGTTTGTACTACTCATTAACCACGCCTTTTCTTCAGCGTTGAGATAGCCGACTTCTTGCGGTGAATTCTTAATAATAAAAGGGATGAACAGGCCGATAACGATCGGCGGAATACCTTCGAGGATAAATAACCACTGCCAGGATTCAAGGCCAAACCAGCCGTTATCGATATGCAGAATTAAGCCTGAAATCGGTGAGCCGACGGCATTGGATAGCGGCTGAACAATAATGAACATGCCGAGAATTTTGGTCCGCCAGGCGGGCGGAAAAAAGATCGTGAAGTAGTACACCACCGAAGGGAAGAAACCGGCTTCGCACACGCCGAGCATAAAACGACAGATATAGAGTTCGGTCGGCGTTCTGACGAAACCCATCAAAGTAGCAAAGATTCCCCAGGTTATCAGAATACGCGCAAACCACAGCCGCGGACCGAACTTAATCGTGCCGGCGTTGCTGGGGATTTCAAACATAAAATAACCGATGAAAAATATTCCCGAAGCAAAGCCAAAGGCGGTGGCCGTCAGGCCAAGGCTATCTTCCAGCGCCATTGCGGCGTAGGCCATATTATTACGATCAAGAAAAGCCAGAAAATAAAGCAATATCATTAATGGAACAATGTGCCATGTCAATTTCTTAATGGCGCTCTTTTCTATATCTTGCGCAGATTGTAGGTTCATCATTATTTCCGGTTATACTCGTTAAAGTACAAAAGAATGGGATGGGAATCCCGACATTAATATGCGTTTTAAATGTGATGGGGTGTAAGCCTCCCTGCAGATAATAAATGTTATCTGCATCATGCTATTTTTATAAAAACAACTATGGTTGCTTTATTTTTACCGACTGCCGCTGAATAACTTCCGGAGCAAATATAAATTCGTCGGTTTGTAATCCCGGCTCAGCAATTCTCTGGACGAGCCGCTCAACCATCATCGACGCCATTGCCGAAAGCGGGGCCATTACCGAAGTGAGGCCCGGTGACGATAACGCCGACAGGGAGATGTTATCGATGCCAATCACCGAAATATCTTGCGCTATTTTCAGGCCCTGCGCGCGTAGCCCAACCATCAGACCGATGGCTAGAGCATCGTTAATCGCTACTACGCCATCCACTCGCGGCGTTAGGGCGCTAATTTTTTGCGCCAGGCTTACGCCCAGTTCGAACATTTCGGCGTCCCCGAACTCCCGATTGCCTTTGCCTTCTATCACCACGCCCCTGGCCGCTGTATCACTTTGGGCAAGCGCGGACTGAAAGCCGAGGATTTTATGGCTGCGTCCCAGCGTTAACCCGCTTTCGGTGGCGAAGACGATATTACGGCAACCGTTGTCCAGCAGATGTTGCGCCGCCAGACGTCCCGCTTCAACGTTGTCCATTGAGACACTATCGAAGTAGCGTGCCCGAGGCGGGACGCTTTCGGCCAACCGGTTATCATAGCTAATAATGGTCATGCCTTGTTCCGCTGCACGCACAAAGTGGGTTTTGCGTACGTCGCTGGCGGCGACAATCAACCCGCGTACGCCGTGGGAGAACATATCCGCGATAAAGGCTGACTCCTCGGCGGCATCGCGGCAGCAAATGCCTAATAACAGCCGGTGGCGAAACGCGCGTGCCGCAGTATCCAGTTCATGTGCCAGCGCTGAAAAGCTGGGATTGACGATAGACGGTACCATCAGGCCGAGCATTTTGGTTGCTGAGTCGGCGACCGGCGGGGCGCAACGCGCAGGGCGGTAATTTAGCTCAGCCATCGTTTTGACGATCCGCTGTCGGGTCTCTTCGCGCATCTGTTGCGTGCGATTATTAAGTACGTTGGACACGCTACTAATTGAAACTCCGGCCCGCCGGGCGACATCACGAATATTCGCCATACCAAAACCTTCTCTTTTTGCTGCGCGCTTATTTCAGCGCCGCGGTATCTGATTGCTAATTTATCGGTGAGCGAACAGGCGGGCAAGGTATTTACCACCCGCCAAGCGAGTGAAATAAAACATCTGTGAAGCGCCTCGTAAGGATGGGCAGGTGTTTAGTAAACAGGGGGTATGAAAATGAAGCGCGGCAGTGCTGTTTTTTTTCGGCGATGGCAATCCGGAGAGTAATGTGGGACGGCGGTTGGTTACTATAGCCGCAAAAATGGCAGGAGTAGTGTGGAAGCTATCCTGCCAGTCTGGTTAACGTATTAATCTCTTGTCAGGAACCAATGCGCCTGTGAAAGGGTAGATTCCGTCAGTGAATTGATTTCTTTTATTTGGCTGCAATGGGCATCCAGAATGTGAGGGTATTTATCCGGCAACCATCGTTGGTTGATAGTTAAAGTATAAAACTGAGTCTCCCGTTCAGTTTCACAGATATAAGCATTTTTTATATTGTCGGAGGTCTCCCCTGCCATAAGGTCCAGATACTCGAGGAAAATTTGAAATTTTGAATGTGTATCAATAAATTTTCCGGGAACCATTTTCTGCCAACGGATAGTCTGATAATTTAGATCAGAGAGGCCGTAGCGGTAGGCGGTTGTTTCTTCGCCGGGAATGATTTGAGGTTTAAGAAAGAAAAATAATAGCCCTGATAAAAATAGTAACAGCGGAAGGATTATGGAAAAAAATGGGCGTTGCGGCTTATTGTTCAAGAACAGTAGCCACAGAATCGGCGGGATAAAGGAAGCGATAAGAGCAAAAAAAACCTTAGCAGGGATATACAGTTCATTAATAATAACTTCTCCTGTTTCTGCCAACAAAAAATCGACTCTGTTACCCAAATACAAGTGTTTCCCATTAATAGCACTCAAAACGCTTGCCAAAACTATAACCCCAAACAGCGCAAGCCAAACTCTTAATGCAGGTTTGAGAATTGTTTCTTTATTGTTCATTTTTCTGTACGCCCGCTTGATCATTTTGAGTTGAAATAGGATGGGTACTGTAGAGTGTTTCTTCAGAGAGTCCTTCAATGTCCGTAATTTGGCTACAGTTGGTGGCCAGCAGTTGAGGATCGCTACCCGGGAACCAGCTTTCATAGAATCCTAAAGTTAAAAAGCTTGAGTATTGTATTGTTTTACAGTTCCAGGCACTTTTAATATTATGCTTGCTAAAATCCCATCTGGAATCTTTAGCCTCGATAAATGTTTCGTATTTAATTGTATTATTAAGATAGATACGAGTTATTCTTTCTCGCCAGAACATAGAAGTATGATAACTATTGTGGCGACTGTACTGAATGCTCAAGTCTTCGCCCGGTGTCACTTCTGGGTGCAAAAAAACAAAGACACCTGCGCAGAGAAACAGCGTTACAGGGATAACAGGGTGGTGCAGGCGACGAATATTAATTTTACGAATAAGCAAAAGCCATATTAGAGGGGCGATAAAAATATATAACAACGCAAAAAAGAATTTGCTGGGTGAATATACAATAAGACCAACAAGAGTACCGGCAGTGGTTTTTTCCGAGTCGGCATCGGGTATGATGCGCCACATATCGCCACTAAGGAGAGAGAGACCCGCGAAGATAGCGGTCAAACCTATCAGGATTAATACGATGCGAATCATCGTTTGTGTCTTTTTGTTTTCTTTGATAGTCACATTTTCCACTTTGCATTCCTTTGTTTGATGTGGGGTTTGAAATGTTGCATGGGTAAGGAAAAGTAGCAAGTATTTTTATTTATATATTGGTGTAAGAAATATCAGGAGGAAAAATATAAATAAGCGGCAGGCGAATTGGACAAAAAAACCGGGCCCGATATTTGGCCCGGTTAGAGATAACGTATTAAATCGAGGTTCGGCGATAGTTGCGATATTCCGGTTGCCAGAAATTATCACTAATGGCTTGCAGCAGCGCTTCGGCCGATGTTTTCACCGCCACGCCCTGTTCCTGAGCCACTTTACCGACCGCAAACGCAATAGCGCGCGACACGGCCTGAATATCTTTCAGTTCCGGCAGTACCGGGCCTTCGCCGTTATTCACCAGCGGCGAGTGGTTGGCTAAGGTTTCGCTTGCCGCCATAAGCATCTCGTCGGTGACGCGCGATGCCCCCGCGGCGATCACGCCAAGGCCGATGCCCGGGAATATATAGGAGTTGTTGCACTGCGCGATGGCGTACTGTTTTCCCTTAACCGTCACCGGGGTGAACGGACTGCCGGTGGCCACCAGCGCTTCGCCGTCGGTCCAGGTCAGGATATTCTGCGGCGTGGCTTCGACGCGGGAGGTCGGGTTCGACAGCGGCATGACGATCGGCCGCGGGCAGTGCTTGTGCATTTCACGAATAATTTCTTCCGTGAACAGCCCCGGCTGGCCGGAGACGCCGATCAGAATATTTGGCTTCACATTACGCACCACGTCGAGCAGCGAAAGCGCTTCGTTGGTCGTATCCCAACCTTGCAGGTTTTCGCGCTTCTGCACCAGCTTGCTCTGGAACGACAGCAGATTCGGCATACCGTCGGTCAACAGGCCGAAGCGGTCCACCATAAATACGCGCTGGCGGGCTTCTTCTTCGCTTAGCCCTTCGCGCATGATTTGCGCGATGATCTGTTCAGCAATACCGCAACCGGCGGAGCCCGCGCCGAGGAAGACAATTTTTTGCTCGCTGAGTTGGCTGCCCGCGCCACGGCTGGCGGCGATCAATGTGCCGACGGTGACCGCCGCGGTGCCCTGAATATCATCGTTAAACGAGCAAATCTCGTTACGGTAGCGGTTAAGCAGCGGCATGGCGTTTTTCTGCGCGAAATCTTCAAACTGCAGCAGCACGTCCGGCCAACGGTTTTTGATAGCCTGGATAACGTCGTCAACGAATTGATAATACTCGTCGTCGGTAACGCGCGGATGACGCCAGCCCATATACAGCGGGTCGTCGAGCAGTTGCTGGTTGTTGGTGCCGACATCCAGCACGATAGGCAGGGTGTAGGCCGGGCTGATACCGCCGCAGGTAGTATAGAGCGACAGCTTACCGATAGGAATGCCCATACCGCCGATACCCTGGTCGCCGAGACCGAGAATACGCTCGCCGTCGGTCACCACGATCACTTTGACGTTATGGTTCGGTACGTTTTGCAGGATATCGTCGAGGTTGTGCCGATTCTGGTAGGAGATGAACACGCCGCGCGCGCGACGGTAGATTTCCGAGAAACGCTCACAGGCGGCGCCGACGGTGGGGGTATAGATAACCGGCATCATCTCATCGAGATGATTACCAATCAGGCGATAAAACAGGGTTTCGTTGGTGTCCTGGATGTTGCGCAGATAAATGTGCTTATCGATCTCGGTTTTAAATCCCTGATACTGGATCCACGCGCGTTCAGCTTGTTCTTCGATGGTTTCGACCACTTCCGGCAGCAGGCCCAGCAGGTTGAAGCTGCTACGCTCTTCCATGCTGAAGGCGCTTCCTTTGTTGAGTAACGGAAACTCAAGCAGAACCGGGCCAGCGTACGGGATATAAAGAGAACGGTTTTTTTTATAGATGAATTGCATCGCACTAACTCCTTGATGTTCACTTCAGACCCGGGCGCGGCGATAAGCGATCGGGCTGGCAGGAAATGCAGCGGGCAGAGTATAGAGCAGATGGTAACAAAAGAAGGATGCGAAGCGTGGGATTGTCTTAAAAAAACACCATCCTGTTTAGCGGATGGTGTTTTTATCATCACTCAGCTGGAAAATTAACCACCGCGGCGTTTGCGGCCCGTAGCATGGATATGGTTAACGGTAGTTTCTTCGTCGCCTTCCAGCACCACTTTTTTCTGGCGGGAAAGCTTGTAGTTCAGACCGAGAAGATGACGTGCCTGATGGTTCGATTTCATTCTTACTCCTTAATCCTGTTCTGGTTTCAAGGACAAGCCCGACGCAAGCCGGACGAAACGTAACCCTAAGTACGCCGCGCTTTTTAACGCGACGGGATTATCGTGGTCCATTTTTTTGCGAATAGCAACCTTGCGTCGGCAGATTAAGAGCGTTCTCGATTCAGGCGTGGCCGATTACCACTTCATTTCGCCGGTGTTCACTTTCGAGCTCAGCTCCAGCGAACTTTCTTCAGCGAGACCCGGATATTGCGCCTGCATGGCTTTGATGACGCTGGCGGAATCTTTATGCGCTTTCAGCGCCTGCTCGAATTTCTCCAGATAGTCGCGGGTAAAGACGATAGCCTTGTCGCCCGCCGGCGGCGTGCCGAGGTAGTGGCCCGGGATCACCTGTTGCGGATGCAGCGCGGCCATATCGCTAAGGGTCTGGCGCCACTGTTGACGGCTCGCCGCGCTTTGGGTATCGGCGGTCCAGACGTGCATGCCCCAGGCGACGCCGGTGCCGCCAAGAATCGCTTTATTCGCCGGGATCCAGACGAATGCGCCGTAGTTCTGCGGCTGACGAATTTCCACTTTCTCGCCGTCGATGGTGAAGCTATCTGCGGCTAATACCTGTGGAACATAGACCTGCTTCGGCGCGCCGTCTTTCATCTGCGGGCCCCAGTAAGCCAGCTTCGCCGCTTTGGTCTCTTCAATATGCTTAACCACTTGAGGGGTCGCCACCACTTTGGCCTGCGGGAAGGCTTTTACCAGCGGCTCGAGGCCAAAATAGAAATCCGGATCGCCCGAGGTGATCACAATGTGCGTGAGCTTCTTACCGCTTTTGTTGATCATCTCAACCAGCTTTTCACCATCCTTAACGCTGAACTGGGCGTCAAAAAGCACCGCCTCGTGCGGGCCGGAGGCCAGCGTGGAGTTCACCGCGAAGATCGCGTTCTCCTGCGGGTTGTAGGTTTGCAGGGTCAACGGCGCGGCAAAAGCGGTGGTGCTGAACAGGGCGGTGGCGATGGCCAGGGCAGATACTTTCATGTTGGTTTTCTCTCTTTCAGGTGAATAGGTTTATTTTACGTCATTCTTGATTTGTGAAAATTCCTGAAAAAAGAGATGCTGAGTTTCATAAAACGTGCAGATGGATACGGATATGGATCGAGTTATCGCCGCCCAGGTATATATGCGGATATGCGAGCTGGGCAGTTTGAGCGCGGCTGCCAGGGCGCTTGGTATGTCGCGGCCGATGGTGAGTCGCTATCTGGAGCAGATGGAGCACTGGGCCGGAACCCGGCTCATTCATCGTTCGACGCGCAAACTGACCTTAACCAGCGCTGGCGAAAAGGTTTTGCAGAAAACGCGTAGCCTCACGCAATTGGCGGATGAGATAGCGGGGCAGACGGAACGCGCGGTGCCGAGCGGCACGCTGCGGGTCGCCTGCGCGCACTTTACCGCCATGCAGTTGCTTTCACCGCTGCTACCGGAGTTTTTGGCCCGCTACCCGCAACTGCGTCTCGAACTGGATATCAATAACCATCCGGTAAGCCTGATTGGCGAGCGTATCGATGTCGCCATCCGGATCACCGATAATCCGGAGCCGGGGGCGATAGCGCGGCGGCTTGGCATCTGCCGCTCGGTACTCTGCGCCTCGCCGAGGTGGCTACAGCAGCATGGCCAGATAAATTCGCCGGAGGAGCTTAGTCAACATAACTGTCTGCACTATAGCCATTTCGCCACCCCGACATGGCAGTTTACCGATCCGCAGGGCGAACCCGTGTCGGTGGCCGTCTCCGGCAATCTGAGCGCCGGGATCTCCTCTCTGCTGATGGAAGCGGCGGTGGCGGGGTGCGGCATCGCCATGCTGCCGGAACTGGAAGCCCGGCGCGCGCTTAACAGCGGCGCGCTAAAACAGGTGCTGCCTGGCTATACGCCAAAATCCCTGGCCGTCTATGGTATCTATCTGTCACGAGATTATCAGCCCAGCGCGCTGCCGCTGTTTCTGGAGGCCATTCAGCAACAGTTGTCCCAGGTCAGCTAGAGCTGTCTATACTTAATCCTTTAACGTCAAAAAGGAGTGAAACGATGGCAATTCATAAGAAAGGTCAGGCGCATTGGGAAGGGGATTTGAAAAGCGGTAAAGGCACCGTCTCGACGGAAAGCGGTGCGCTGAACCAACAACCTTATGGTTTTAATACCCGCTTTGAAGGCGTTAAAGGGACTAACCCGGAAGAGCTTATCGGCGCGGCCCATGCTGCCTGCTTCTCAATGGCGCTGTCATTAATGCTCAGCGAAGAGGGCTATACGGCGACCTCTATCGATACCGTTGCGGTGGTCACGCTGGATAAGAGCGGCGGTGGCTTCGCCATCACGAAGATCGCGCTGCAGAGCAATATTGTCCTGCCGGGTATCGATCAAGCCGCCTTTGATCCGATTATCCAAAAAGCCAAAGCTGGCTGCCCGGTTTCGCAGGTGCTGAAAGCCGACATCTCCCTCGATTATCAGCTCAACGCTTAATCCGTGGCGCGCCCGCGGTAGCGCGGGCGCGTTGGCGTTTAAAGTCACCGTCGGCAAATGCCTGCCGCCGCGAATGGTGTTATGTTGGTGGCGTTACGGATAGCGACGGATAACGCAATGACCAGCATACGCGGCATGATTGAATCGCAGGTCCTGGGTTTAACCGGGATGGCGCTAAAAGAGATTGATTTTGAAAACCCCAAGGGCGAGCCGGGTTTATTTGGCCCGCAGTCGGCTATCTGGCAGGTGCACGGCGACTTTACCTCAATGCTCTGCGGCGGCATTAGCGCGCTACTGTTACAGATGCTGCATCCGCTGGCGCTGGCCGGTGTGTGGGATCATTCGCGTTTTCGTGAAGATATCTTTGGCCGCCTGCGCCGAACCAGTCAATTTATCTCAGCCACCACGTTTGGCACTACCGACGATGCCGAAAGATTAATCGCTAAAGTACAGGGGATCCATCAGCGTATCAGCGGCGTTGCGCCGGACGGTACGCCTTATCGCGCCAGCGATCCGGCGCTCTTAACCTGGGTTCACGTGGCCGAATGCAGCAGCTTTATGGCCTCTCATCTGCGTTATAAGCGCACCATCGTCACTGCCGCGCGGCAGGAGCAATACTACCGCGAAGCGGCGGAAGTCGCCCGGCGACTTGGCGCCGAAGACATCCCCGAAACGCCACGTCAGGTGGCGGAGTATTTGCAGGATATGCGCCCTCAGTTACGTTGTGATGAGCGAACGCGGGAGGTGGCGCAGGTGCTGCTCACCACCCGTCTGCCGGGCCGGCTAAGCCAGCCGGTAGGACGCTGGATGATGGTCGCCGGAATCGATCTGCTCCCCGATTGGGCGCAGCAGATGCTGGCGATCCCCATCAATCCGTTGCAGCGGCGAACAGCCAGAGTGGCGGTCAATGGCGTGGCGCGGGTGCTCCGCGCTTCGGTGCGCAATGGGGCTTATCACTGCGCTATGCGTCGAATGGCAACGTCATAAAAATAAAAAATAGCCGCTCAATGTCGGCTATTTTTAAAGCGCAATCATTCGCATTTATATATTATAACTCAGGCTATTTATTTTAAATTTATTATCAACAAGCTATTAATATTGAATATCGCTGATTCATATCAGGCTATCATCCACACTTTATTCGGGAGGGATGATGGAAAATAAAAAACAGCAGAGTGATAATAAATATCATCAGCGTTCACAGGCTGCGCGAAAAAGCACCCAGGTCAGCGTAGTCGTTAATCTGTTTTTATCGACCGGGCAAATTATCGCCGGCCTGTTTTCAGGGTCGCAAGGACTTATTGCCGATGGCATCCACTCTCTTTCCGATTTAATTGCTGATTTTGTAGTTCTGATTGCCAATAAGAAAAGCCGTAAACCTTCCGACAGCGATCATCATTATGGCCACTGGCGCTACGAAAATGGCGCGTCGATGATATTGGGCGCGATTTTAATGGTTGTCGGCGTGGGCATGTTGTGGTCGGCGGTGGATAAACTACTCCATCCGGAAACCATTCAATCCGTGCATATTACGGCACTTTGGGTGGCCCTGACGGCGCTGATCGCAAAAGAGACGCTGTTCCGTTACATGCTGGCGGTAGCAAAGCGCATTCAATCGTCATTATTAATTGCGAACGCCTGGCATGCGCGCTCGGATGCAGCATCGTCGGTAGTGGTGGCGGTGGGGATCGTTGGCAATCTCGCGGGGATGGTCTGGTTGGATCCTGTAGCGGCATTGTTAGTAGGGGTATTGATTTCCCGAATGGGTTACACTTTTGCCGGCGATGCTTTACATGATTTAATGGATCGCTCGGTCGACGCGCAAACCCAGAATGCGATACGCGACACCATCGCCGCAACCGGCGGCGTAGTGGGTCTGCATGATCTAAAAACTCGTAAGGCGGGCGACCTGATCCTCGTCGATGTCCATATAGAAGTTCCGGGCGAGCTGTCGGTTCGCGCAGGCCATGCTATCGCGCTGGCGGTGCGGGAAAATGTGCTCGCGCGCCATGAGGTGCTACAGGTGATGATTCACATTGATCCCTACGAAGCGCCCGGCGGCGAACCGGCTCACGCGTAAACAACATTTCGACTCCTGCCTGCAGGAGCCAACGCTACCTTGCCGTTAATTGGCAATAACAGAGGATGATATGAAAATTAACGAACCTCAGGCGATTACTTTACCCCTGCCGCGAACGGCGATATTTATCGTCGCGACCGTAGCGCGCAGCGCAGAGAGCCTGAGCCGCGTGCGCGACTGGTGCGATGATTTCGCCGCGGTGGTGCGTTCCGTTGGTACCCGCATGCCGGAGGCGGGGATTTCCTGCATCTGCGGATTTGGCGCTGAAATCTGGCCGCAGTTGTTTGGCCAGCCCACCCCGCAGCAGCTGCATCCTTTTCGCCGCGTGGGCAGCGGAGAGCGCGTGGCGGTCTCTACGCCGGGCGATCTGCTGCTGCATATCCGTTCCGATGATATGGGGCTTAGCTTCGAACTGGCGACGCAGTTGATGGACAAGTTGGGGGATGCCGTAACGGTTGTCGATGAAGTGCACGGCTTCCGCTATTTCGACCGTCGGGCGATGATCGGTTTTGTGGACGGCAGTGAAAATCCGCAGGGGCGCGCGGCGGCGGATTTCACCATTATCGGCGATGAAGACCCGGATTTCGCCGGTGGTAGCTACGTGATTGTGCAGAAATATCTGCACGATATGGCGGGCTGGAATGCGTTAACCGTCGAGCAGCAGGAGCGTATTATCGGGCGTAAAAAAATGACCAACATCGAACTGGATGCCGACGTCAAACCAAGCTGTTCGCACAGTTCGCTCACCACCCTTGAAGAGAACGGCGAGGAGATTAAAATCCTGCGCGACAACATGCCGTTCGGCAAACCCGGCATGGGCGAGTTTGGTACCTATTTTATCGGTTATGCGCGCAGCCCGGCGCCCATCGAACAGATGCTGGAAAACATGTTTGTCGGTCGCCCAGTCGGTAATTACGATCGACTGCTCGATTATAGCCGCCCGGTTACCGGCAGTCTGTTCTTTGTACCTTCTGCGACGCTACTTGAAGAATTATCCAGTCGTCAGGCTGAATAACCCTGCATAATATCCGCCATTACGCAGCCGCTGATGGTTTATTTCTCCGGCCTGCTTTGCAGGCCGAATATTGCGTGAAAAATAAAAACAGCCCATAATTAAACCACCATTAATTCATCGCTAATTAATGGCGGTTATCAACGCGATGTCGTGTTTGTGTACAATAAAATTAACCAATGGCTTAATAGATAATATCTATACCCATCATCTTTCATTAGGGTATGCACTGAGCATCATTGGGTCTTCAGGAAGTAATACAATGATCATCCGGCCAGAACAACACTGGTTTTTTCGTCTGTTTGACTGGCACGGTTCCGTGCTGTCAAAAATTGTTTTCCGCCTGCTATTGAACGTCCTGATGTCGGTCATCGCCATCATCAGCTATCAATGGTATGAACAACTTGGCATTCACTTAACCGTTGCGCCATTTAGCCTGTTGGGGATCGCGATTGCGATTTTTCTCGGCTTTCGTAATAGCGCGAGCTACAGCCGCTTCGTTGAGGCGCGTAATTTATGGGGAACCGTGCTGATTGCCGAACGAACGCTGGTGCGGCAGCTGAAAAATATCCTTCCAGCCGAGGCGGAAACGCATAAAACGTTAGTCAGTTACCTGGTGGCGTTCAGCTGGAGCCTTAAGCATCAGTTGCGTAAAACCGACCCGGCGATCGACCTGTATCGCCTGTTGCCGAAAGAGAAAGTGGCGGAAATTCTCGCCAGCTCAATGCCGACTAACCGAATTTTATTATTGATTGGTAATGAGTTAGGGAAGCTGCGCGAGCAGGGTATGCTCAGCGATATTACCTACGGCTTGATGGATAATAAACTCGACGAGTTAGCCCATGTCCTGGGCGGCTGCGAGCGTCTGGCGAGTACGCCGGTGCCGTTTGCTTACACCTTGATTTTACAGCGCACGGTGTATCTTTTTTGTACGTTGCTGCCGTTCGCGCTGGTGGGCGATTTGCATTATATGACGCCGTTTGTTTCGGTATTTATATCCTACACCTTCCTGTCATGGGATTCCCTGGCGGAAGAGCTGGAGGATCCGTTTGGCACTTCGGCAAACGACCTACCGCTCAATGCAATGTGCAATACCATTGAACGTAATTTGATGGATATGACCGGGCAACATCCGTTGCCGGAAAAAATGCAGCCTGACCGTTATTACAACCTTACATAAAAAAACGCCGGGCGGGTCAGCCCGTCCGGCGTTGAGTATTAGTGAGTGCGCATTCCTGCCGCCGTCATCAATAACTTAAAGAAGGTGGCGACCACGCCGAGCGCCAGCACGCTGGCCCCCCAGATAATCACCAGCCACATCAGTTTGTGCCAGAACGGACGATGATGCGTCGTTAACGTTTTATCAGATTGAGTCGCCATCAATGATACCCCTCATCGGGTTTGATTTTGCCGCGGAACACGTAGTAGCTCCAGCAGGTGTACATCAAAATAACCGGAATGATCAGCAGCCCGCCGACCAGCATAAAGCCCTGGCTCTGCGGCGGCGAAGCGGCCTGCCAGATAGAGATTGCCGGTGGAATAATATTCGGCCAGATGCTGATCCCAAGGCCGCTAAACCCGAGGAACACCAGCGCCAGGGTGAGTAAAAACGGCCCATAGCTGGCCTGACGATTATAGGCGCTACGGACAATCCCCCAGCAGCAAACCAGCACCAACAACGGCACCGGCATAAACCAGATGATATTGGGGAACGTAAACCAGCGGTGAGCGATTTCCGGGTGAGTCAGCGGCGTCCAGATGCTGATAATAGCGACCACTGCTAACAACGCCAGCGTCAGCGGGATCGCCAGCTCGGACATTTTGCGATGCAAAGCGCCTTCGGTTTTCATTATCAGCCAGGTGCAGCCGAGTAATGCGTAGGCAATCACCAGCCCGACGCCGCAAAACAGCGGGAAGGGCGCCAGCCAGTCGAGGGTTGAGCCGCTAAATTCGCGACCCGTGACGCTGAGGCCGTTGAGCAGGGTGCCTACGGCGATCCCCTGACTAAACGTCGCCAGTAGCGAACCGCCGATAAACGCCTTATCCCACAACGGGCGATGTTCCGGCGTCGCCTTAAAGCGAAACTCAAAAGCTACGCCGCGGAAAATCAGCCCCAGTAACATGGCGGTTAACGGGATGCTGAGCGCATCGATAATCACCGCGTAGGCCAGTGGAAACGCGCCATACAGCGCCGCGCCGCCCAGCACCATCCAGGTTTCATTGCCGTCCCATACCGGCGCCACGCTATTCATCATCATGTCGCGGTCGGTTTCATTTTTATTAAACGGGAACAGAATGCCGATCCCGAGATCGAAACCGTCCATCACGATATACATCAGAGTGGCAAAAACGATGATCGTGAACCAGATAATTGACAGGTCGATACCCATATTATTTTCTCCCCGAAGTATTCATAGGTTCGCGTACCGCTGACAGCGGGCGGGCAGGGGTTTGGTTCTGAGTCGGGTCCTCCGGCGTGTGCGCACTTTCCGGCCCCTTTTTTATCAGGCGAATCAGATACACGTAGCCGACGCCAAACACCGAGGCGTAAACCACGATAAAGGCCAGCAGGCTGAGGGACATATGCAGATCGCCATGGGCGGAGACCGCATCCCGGGTGCGCTGAACGCCATAGACTACCCACGGCTGGCGGCCAATTTCAGTGGTAAACCAGCCTGCCAGTAGCGCGACCAGCCCGGAAGGACCCATCAACAGGGCAAAACGCAGGAACGGTTTTGACGTGTAAAGTCGGCCACGCCAGCGCAGCCAGGCGCTGACCACGCCGAGCAGTACCATTAACATACCGAGCCCGGCCATCACCCTGAACGACCAGAAGATAATGGTGGAATTTGGGCGATCTTCTTTCGGGAAACTTTTTAAGGCCGGAACCTGTTTATCGAGGCTATGGGTCAGGATGATGCTGCCAAGATAGGGAACCTCAATTTTATATTTGGTGCGCTCCTCATCCATATCCGGCAGACCAAACAGCACTAATGGCGTGGCCTCACCCGGTTTATTCTCCCAGTGTCCTTCAATCGCGGCGATTTTTGCCGGTTGATGTTCGAGCGTATTCAGGCCGTGCGCATCGCCAATCATCGCCTGAATGGGGGCGACGATCAGCGCCATCCACAGCGCCATCGAGAACATCTTGCGGATTGCCGGCGTGTCATTGCCTTTCAGCAGATGCCAGGCCGCCGAAGCGCCGACGAAAAAGGCGCTGGCAAGGAAGGCGGCGGTGGACATGTGCAGCAGGCGATACGGGAATGAAGGGTTAAAAACGACCTTCAGCCAGTCTACCGGCACCACGATGCCATTCTCGATAATGTAGCCCTGCGGCGTATGCATCCAGCTATTGGACGCGAGGATCCAGAAAGTGGAAAACAGCGTGCCCAGCGCCACCATACAGGTCGCGAAGAAGTGCAGGCCGCGGCCGACGCGATGCCAGCCGAACAGCATGACGCCAAGAAAGCCGGCTTCGAGGAAGAAGGCGGTCAGGACTTCATAGGTCAATAGCGGCCCGGTAATACTACCGGCGAACTGCGAGAACCCGCTCCAGTTAGTGCCGAACTGATAGGCCATCACCAGTCCGGAAACGACGCCCATACCAAAATTAACGGCAAATATTTTTGACCAGAAATGGTAGAGCTGGCGGTAGGTATCCTCTTTTGTTTTTAACCACAGCCCTTCCAGTACCGCAAGGTAGCTGGCGAGGCCAATGGTAATAGCGGGGAAAATGATGTGGAAAGATACAGTAAATGCAAACTGTATCCGGGCTAAATAAAAGGCATCTAATCCGAACATGGCTCACCCCTGTACGACATTACTTCATTGTATTTATGGAATATTTTCTGCATAGCGGATACGGCTTTACCTGCGCAAAGCCTCCTGTTGATGACAATTAAATTACGGCGTTGACGGGCATTGAAATATGTTAATGCCCTTGATAATAAAGTTTAAAAATAATTCTTTAATTATCAAATAGGTTAAATTTAACACCCGATAGATAACATCTATTATACAACACGAAATGAGATGTTATTATTTAGTTAACGAGTAAAGTTACTCATTTCATTTTAACCAGACATTTAGTTAAAGATTAAAAACAACGAGTTAACCCTGTCATTTGCTATTCATTGGAAAATGAAATGCGGTATTTCCCGCTTAATTAATGTGGTTATTTAACATCACCGCAAAAAAACGTGACCAATGTTGTTAATAACATCCGTTAGCTGAAGAGAGTATTCAGGAGTTCATATGAATAAGAAAAAACGCGCTGTCCCCGGTGTTCATCCCTATGATGGCCCAGCGGGTGGATGGGGGGCGTTAAAAGCGACCGCCATCGCCGTGCGTACGCAAATGGACGCGCTTGACGCCCCGGTCACGCTGCTGCGTACCAACCAGCCTGACGGTTTTGACTGCCCCGGCTGCGCCTGGCCGGATAAAGAACATAAATCAACCTTCCAGTTTTGTGAGAACGGCGCGAAGGCGGTTACCTGGGAAGCCACCAGCAAACGCGTGACACCAGAGTTCCTGGCCGCCAATACCGTGACCTCGCTGCTGGCGAAAAGCGACTTTGAACTGGAAGGTTACGGACGTATTACCCATCCCTTGTCTTACGATCGCGAAAGCGACACGCTGCGCCCGGTCTCCTGGGAAAGCGCGTTTGCCCGCATTGGCGAAGTATTACAGGGCATGCAGCCCGATGAAGTTGAGTTCTATACCTCCGGGCGCGCCTCTAACGAAGCGGCATATCTGTTCCAGCTTTACGCCCGCGAGTTCGGCACCAATAACTTCCCGGACTGCTCCAATATGTGCCACGAGGCAACCAGCGTCGGTCTACCGCAATCGATCGGTATCGGTAAAGGCACGGTGTCTTTGGACGACTTTGACAAAACGGAACTGGTTATTTCCATCGGTCACAACCCCGGAACCAACCATCCGCGCATGATGGGCACGTTGCATGAACTGTCTCGCCGCGGTGTGCCGATTATCGTCTTTAACCCGCTGCGTGAAAGGGCGCTGGAACGTTTTGCCGACCCACAGAACGTTATTGAAATGGCGACCTACAGCTCGACGAATATCGCCTCAACCTATTTCCAGGTGAGAGCGGGCGGCGATGCCGCGGCGCTGAAAGGGATCGCTAAGGCGTTACTGGAGATTGAGGCGGACCAGGGCCAGGTGCTGGACCAGACGTTTATTAACGAGCACACCCTCGGCTTCGACGCTTTTGCCGAAGATTTACGTCAGACTAGTTGGCCGGAAATTGAGCGTGAGTCCGGATTAACCCGCGACGATCTGCAGCGCGTTGCCGTTGCCTACGCCAAATCCAACGCCACTATCGTGACCTATGGCATGGGGATCACCCAGCATAACAAAGGCACCTCTAACGTCCGATTGATCGCCGACCTTCTGCTGATGCGCGGCAATATCGGCAAACCGGGGGCCGGGATCTGCCCGCTGCGCGGTCACTCTAACGTTCAGGGCAACCGTACCGTTGGTATTACCGAAAAACCGAGTGCCGATTTTCTGAATAATCTTGAAAGCGTGTTCGGCTTTGTCGCACCGCGCGGACATGGCCATGATGCGGTAAAAGCCCTGCAGGCGATGGTTGCCGGTGAAGCGAAAGCGCTGATCTGCCTTGGCGGTAATTTTGCGGTGGCGATGCCGGATCATGAGCGGGCGTTCCCGGCGATGCGTGGGCTGGATCTTAGCGTGCACATCGGCACCAAACTGAACCGTTCGCATCTGCTGGTAGCCAAAGAGACCTTTATTCTGCCTTGTCTGGGCCGCACCGAACTCGATATGCAGGAGAGCGGACGCCAGTCAATCACCGTAGAAGACTCGATGTCGATGGTCCACGCCTCATCAGGTAAACTGAAACCGGCCTCTGACCGACTGCGCTCGGAACCGGCTATTGTCGCCGGGATGGCGTCGGCGACGCTGCCGAACAGCAAGATCGACTGGTTATCGCTGGTGGCGGATTATGACCGCATTCGCGATCTCATCGAGCAGACTATCCCCGGGTTCGAGGATTATAACGAACGTATTCGTCATCCGGGCGGTTTCCGTATGCCGCTGCCGCCAACCGAGCGGATTTGGCCGACGCCGACCGGCAAAGCGATGTTCTCGGTGTTCAAAGGCGTCCATGAGAACACCCGCGTTGATGGCGACGACGTGATGCGCCTGGTTACGCTGCGCAGTCACGATCAGTACAACACCACGATTTACGCGATGGACGATCGCTATCGCGGGGTGTTTGGCCGCCGCGATGTGCTGTTTATGAATGAGCAGGATATGGCCGAGCAGGGGCTGGAGCATGGCGACCGTGTCGACATTTTCACCGCGCTCCCGAATAGCGACCTGCGCCTTGAGGATATCACCGTGGTTGCTTATAGCATCGCGTCGGGCACCGTGGGCGCTTATTATCCGGAAGCCAACGTGTTGGTGCCGCTGGATTACATCGATGAAGAGAGCGGAACGCCGTCGTACAAGTCAGTTCCTATCCGCCTGACGCTGCGTTCTAAAGAGGTGCGCGCCGTCCCCGGTCTGCGTTAATTTGCTGAATGTTGCCAGTGGCCTAAGACCGGGCCACTGGCAAATGGCATCTTGAAATAAGCCCCTACCGCAAGTAACATTTAAATAACATATCTTATCGCAGCTGTGTTCTGCATCGCGTCCACGAATGACCAGCGGACGTCACTATTCTGGAAGTTAAGATGGACATTAAACAGCTGAAATATCTGATCGCGCTCGATCAGACGCGCCATTTCGGCCAGGCCGCGGCGGCCTGCCATATCACCCAACCGACGCTTTCAATGCGCATTCGCAACCTGGAAGACGAACTTAATCTCACGCTGATTCAGCGCGGCCAACGCTTCGAAGGCTTCACCCCTGAAGGGGAACGCATCCTCGCCTGGGCGCGGGCGCTACTGGCTGCGCACGACGGCCTGGCGGCTGAAGCGGCGATTTGTCGCGGCCAGATGGTGGGCCAGTTACGCGTAGGCATGGTGCCCTTAGCCAGCCTGAACCCGATGCAATTGATCAAACCGCTGGCGGAAAAATACCCAGAACTGCAGTTCAGTCTGCTGTCGATGACCTCTGAGCAAATTATTGACGGCGTCAGCCGTAACCAGCTCGATCTTGGCATCTGCTATTTGCACCACGTCGATAGCGAATTATTTAACGTCACCTGGCTACCGAAAACGCGAATGGGCCTGCTGCATGACAGTCGCCATTTCCAGTTTGACGCAGGCATACCCGAGTGGGAGACATTAGCGGGGCTACCGCTCGGTTTCCTTACCAAGGGAATGTATTATCGTGAATCGATCGAAATGAGCTTCAAAGCCAAAGGGCTAACGCCGAAATATGTCTTTGAAAGCGATTCGACATTTCAGATAATCCAGGCGGTACAGGCCGGGATCTGTTGCGCCATCATGCCGCTCAATAACGGCCTGGAAGCGCTGAGCGACAATCTGGCGATTATTCCCATCGCGGAAACCGAAGTAGATTCCACGCTTGCGCTCATCATGCGCAATCAGGAGCCGGTGTCGTCGCTGGCGGAAAAATGTTTCGCCGATGCACAGGCGATCTTTAGCGAAACGCCGCACACTTAATCGGCGGCAAAATGTTGTTGCATGAAATCGAGCCAGACGCGAGATCGGGCGGGTAAAAAATGGCGTTCGCGATACAGCGCCACCAGATGTAGCGGCGCCGGCGGTAGCTCCAGTTCAATCACCTTTAATTGACCTGAGGCGATAAACGGGCGGCAAGCCTGTTCAGCAAGGATGGCGAAACCCACGCCAGCGACGGCGGCATGAAGGGCGATCTCTCCGCTATTCACCCGAAAGTGGGCCTGGACGTTCACTTTTTTAAACACGTTCCGTGCGGTGATGAATTGCCAGGCTTGCCCCTTCAGCGCGCTGACGGTGGTGATACAGGGAAGCGAGGCAAGCTGCTCGCAACGTACTGGTTGGCCGTATTTTTCTAACAGAGAAGGTGCTGCGACAACACAGCAGGGAAATGTCGCTAACGGCCTGGCGATATAGCTGGCATCATCCATCTTGCCACGAACGATGGCGACGGCAATGTCAATATCCTCTTTAAGCGCGTCGGCTCCGGCAAGGCTGACCACACAGCTTACTTCAATGTTGGGATAACGCATGGCGAACTGCGCCAGCAGGGGGCCAAAAATCGTCGGTCCAATCTCGTTGGGCAGACATAAGCGCAACAGTCCTTCAGGATCGGCCTGCTGTTGACTGCAAGGAGGTTTCATGTCATTCAGTACCGCGCTTGCTTTTATGCTCTGCTCACTGTGGCTGGCCGATGGCGAGATGAGTCGGCAGGCGTCTACTGGCTTGATTGCATTTAGCGGAGTTAGCGCCTTGCTGCTGCCATGTTTACTGCGCTATCAAGAAAAAATACTCGTACGCAACGCCGCCGAACGGGCGCCCGGCGGCGTTAGTGAGGTTTAAATATTCTCCAGGCGAATTCCCCGGGTTCTTGGCCCAAACATGCCTACCGACAACATGACCATCAACATACTGGCGACGATAAAGCTAATTACTCCCGGGGTACCGGCATATTGCAGGATCACACCAATCATAATACTGGTGACCGCGGTAGACAGACGGCTAAAGGAGTAGCAAAAACCTACCGCCCGAGCGCGGATGTGGGTCGGGAACACTTCGGCCTGATACGCGTGATAGCTGATGGTGAGCCAGGCATTAGACCAGGTGATCATAAAGCCACAGATAACCAGCAGTACTGGGTTATTTTGTAAAGCGAACAGTGTGCCGAAGATCACCGTCATCAGCGCTGACAGGACAATTTGCCATTTGTTTTCAAAACGATGGACAAAACGAGTGCAGAACAGGCAACCAAGCGGATAGGCAAGGGTGATAAAGAAGGCGTACAGCAGGCTGTGGGTAATGCTGGCGCCCTGGCCGGAAAGCAGCGCGGGCAGCCAGTTACCGAAACCAAAGAAGCCGATGGCCTGGAAAAAGTTCATCACCATTAACATGAGGGTACGTTGCCGGTACTGCGGCGCCCAAATTTCTTTAAAATTACCGCGCTGCGGCGCCGCTACCGCCGACGTGGCAGGGCGTCGGGAAGGCGATAAACCGCAGCGCTTTTCCATTTCACACATCACCCGGTGCGCGTCATCGTGGCGGCCTTTGCTTTCCAGCCAGCGGGCGGATTCCGGCAGCTTTTTACGGATGACCCAAATGACCAATGAACACAGGGCGCCAAGAATAATCACCCAACGCCAGCCGCTCAGGCCGAGGATGGTCATTGGCACCAGTAGCCAGGACATCAGCGCGACCGTCGGGACCGAGAGAAACTGAATAAAGAAGGCGTAGGCGAAGGCTTTATTACGTAAATGCGTCGGCATCCACTCACTGAGATAAGTATCAATTGTTACCAGTTCAATCCCCAGGCCGACCCCGACCAGGAAACGAAAGAAAATGACCCCTTCAGCGCTATTTTGTAGCGCCATAATCAGCGAAAAGATGCCATACCATGCCAGCGCGAACATAAAGGTCAGGCGGCGTCCGAGCCTGTCCGCGAGCGGCGCGAGCAGACTGGCGCCGATAAACAACCCCATAAAGGTCGAGGAAGCGAAGGCTGCCTGATCGGCAATACCGAATACCCCGTCTTTTCCGGTATGAAAAATATTCTCGGCGAGCAGGCCAGTGCTGATATAACCGGTCTGGAACAGGTCGTAGAGTTCGAAAAAACCGCCTAATGCCAGCAGGGTGATAAAAGACCAAAGACCGGGCGAGGAGGGCAAAGCGTCGATACGCGCGGTTAAGCTGTCGTGATGTTGTCCTGGCGGGCTAAAGGAGGCCTCGCCGAGAACCTGGGTGGTAGACATATTATTATTTTCCTCAGGAGAAATGTTTGCCTGCTAATGTTAATTGGTTGTTAATGGTTTTAAATTTTTAATTGTTAGCGCCATCACGATTTAACAGTCAGAAATCATGCTTAATGCGTTTATGGATGGCGAATATGCTGGTTTTTTGCCTGGAGTCACGGCGGAATTGAAGTAAACGACCGGCGATAGAAATCAGAATAAGTGAAATGGTATCGTTGGCGAATATCACCTACATTTGCAGCGTGTACTCTGTGCATTTAAAGGAAAAGATCATGTTAAAGCGTCAGGTAGTGAAAGCGACATTGGCTATGGTGCTGTCGCTAACAATGGCCGCGGCACCGGCGCTTGCTAATCCCGGAAACGGTAATGGCAACGGTGGTCATGGTAATAGCGGCAACCATGGTAATAGTGGTAATAACGGCAACCATGGAGACAAAGGCAACAATGGCCATAGCGCCAGCCAAAGCGATAACGCCGCAGGCAAGGGACAACGTAAGAACTACGGCAAACCGGATCACGTCAACAGTGATATCAGCTATACCACTGCTCGCGCGCTGGCGGTGAACTATGGTTTAACCGGCTATCAGGCGCTGCCTCCGGGGATTGCGAAAAATCTTGCACGAGGAAAACCATTACCTCCGGGCATCGCTAAAAAAGCGGTGCCCGCCTCGATGCTCAACCAATTACCTTATTATCCTGGCTATGAGTGGCGGGTCGTCGGTGACGATCTGGTATTGATTGCGCTGAGTACCGCTGTGGTCACCGCGATTATTAATAGCGTATTTGATTAAACCTGAAGCCCCCGGCGTTGCCGGGGGACTGGAGTGCCGTTATTCCTGATACAGCGCCAAAGCCTTTTTTGACTTGGCAGAGGCAATATTACTGAGTTGCGCTTGAAAATCGTCATTGATGGTTGAGTGTAAATTACCAGCAAGGGTGTCTGCCGATTGCACATTCCAGCCGGTTCCCAGCAGGCTCAACGATTCGTGCTTGTTCTTATAATATTCACTATCAATATTAAGTGCGGTGCCTTTGATCCCAAGGCAAGCGCCTACCAGATGGTGATGAAAACGGGTACTAATCATCTCACCATCAGCCTGAACCGGGATTCCTCCATGCCAGACATGCGAGAAAGGATAAAACTCAATATCAGGGATGGCCTTCTGCAGTTCGACAAATGCCGTGTTGTCGGCGCCTGGAATAGCTTCTATATAACCTATTTTCTTGCCGCATTGATGCTGTTGCTGAAGGTAATCGGCAACCTGGGAAACAAGTTTTTGAAATATATCGTCTTCAGAGAGTTCATTCTGAATGCAGCATAAAATATCCGGCAGATCGGGGCTATCGTTTTTGTATACCACATCCAGGTCATAACCTAGGAACACATCGTCCTGAGTATTTTCAACCGCAAATCGACTGGCAGTAGCAGGATCGCGAACGGAAAAGTAATCAAAAGAGGTTATCGCATCGTTAAAAATTTCAGCGGCAAGGAACTCTTCGTGCGGGTAAATGCTGATGCCGGTAGCAATCGTTTTAGCATGAGAGACCTGTTTTAACGCCTGGCAAGCGAACAGGATGGCATAGTTTTCCTTCCAGTTGGCATTGATATAGCCGCCGCCGAGAATGTGAACAATATCAGCCGAGCGTAAAATATCGATATTCAGGTCAATATCAGGAGAACCATAATCCTTAATAAGACTGGCGGTTTTATGATTTATATCCTTAAGATCGTTGACGGAACGCCAGCATATTTTCCACAGAGTATTAATGGCTTTGAAATTTGGGTGATATTTCATAAACAACGATTGCACGTTACCCGGTTCAGGGGTATCAAGCCAAACTTCATACTGTGGATAATTTTTATAAAGGAAAGATAGCCAAGTGGCGGTGATTAATTCATCGCCATAATTTGGTCTTCCGGAACATGAAACCAAATAAACTCTCTTGCTCATACCGTTTCCTTTATGTAGTTGTGTAAATTTGCTTAAATTATGATGGTATTTCGTACAGATAAATAAATAATGCGAATATTTAAGATGTTAATATAAATAATGTTTATCGTATAGGTATGTAGTCTGATTTGGTGATGTGGGTGGCACAATGTTCACAATGACTGCAGCATGCTGGCGGCCGGGCGTGTGAGGCGTCGGCTGAATGCGCGCTGTGCCCCCTCCAACGAGAGGCTTTGAACGAACTCGAATCTAAACCAAACCTCACTGACGGGCTTGCGGCACTTTACTCCTTGCAAGTCACGTCTATACTAAGCACAACTTTACACAGGAGAGATATGTTGGACAGTCACCCTTATTTAAACATCAAGGCAAACTGACGCTATCTACTCTGCGCTGTTTGCCAACCGGCAGGCAGCAATCCTTTCCCGACCCTGATTGCCTCCTGAGAACTGGAATTCGCTTTTTTGCGAGGTAATTCACCATGCTATTATTTTTCTACGCGCTGTTCCCTCCGCCTTTGACGCGGTAATACACGCTCACACAGGCCCTTAAGGCTATCTCACTGCGGTTTAGCAAACTACGTAGGGATATTTACTGCGCGGAATTGGTGAGTGTGAAAAAAATAATATCTAGCTATGCATGATTTATTTATGCAGGGACAACCACATCTAAATTTGGGGATGAATCATGACTGACATGAAATTAGAAAACCGGAATACCAACCGGTCTGCGTCAGAAAATGATAAGCAGCATAAAAAGTGCTTTGCGATTGAAACGGAGGCCTTTAATAGCCCGGATCACACGCTGGCGCGTTTAAATAGCAGTCGGCAGGGGCTGACGACCGCCGATGCGCTGGAGCGGCTGGAAGACTATGGCCGTAACGAAGTGGCACGAGAAACCGCGCCGCCGTTTTTTATTCAATTACTGCAGGCATTTAATAACCCGTTTATTTACGTGCTGATGGCGCTGGCGGCGGTCAGTTTTATTACCGATTACTGGCTACCGCTGCGTAACGGTGAAGAGACCGATCTTACCGGCGTCATTATTATCCTGACGATGGTAAGTTTGAGCGGTTTATTACGCTTCTGGCAGGAGTTCAGGACCAACAAAGCCGCGCAGGCGCTGAAATCCATGGTCCGTACCACCGCAACGGTACTGCGCCGCGGGCCGGGCAATATTGGCCCCAGCCAGGAGGAAATACCCATAGAAGAGCTGGTGCCGGGAGATATTATATTTCTTGCCGCAGGCGATCTGGTGCCGGCAGATGTTCGTCTGCTGGAATCACGGGACCTCTTTGTCAGTCAGTCTATTCTTAGCGGTGAATCACTACCGGTAGAAAAATATGATCTCATGGCCAGCGTGTCGGGTAAATGCAGCGATCGTTTACCGACGCCGGATAAAAATAACAGTCTGTTAGAGATGGGTAATATCTGTCTGATGGGGACGAACGTTACCAGCGGTAGAGCGCAGGCGGTAGTGGTGGCGACCGGCGACCGAACCTGGTTTGGCTCACTGGCAAAATCGATCGTCGGCACCCGTACGCAGACCGCCTTCGATCGCGGCGTGAATAGCGTCAGCTGGTTGTTAATTCGCTTCATGCTGATCATGGTACCGATCGTGTTGTTGATTAACGGCTTCAGTAAAGGTGATTGGGTGGAAGCCTCGCTTTTCGCCCTGGCGGTGGCGGTCGGTTTAACGCCGGAAATGTTACCCATGATCGTCAGTTCGAATCTGGCGAAGGGCGCGATCGCCATGTCGCGACGCAAAGTGATCGTTAAGCGTCTCAATGCCATTCAAAACTTCGGCGCAATGGATGTGCTGTGTACGGATAAAACCGGCACCCTGACCCAGGATAATATCATCCTTGAGCATCATCTCGACGTCGGCGGCGCGGAAAGCAATCGGGTATTAATGCTGGCGTGGCTGAATAGCAGTAGCCAAAGCGGGGCGCGCAATCTGATGGATAGAGCCGTGCTTCGTTATGGAGAAGGACGGCTGGCGCCGACGGAAAAAGAGCGCTTTGTGAAGCTCGATGAACTGCCGTTCGATTTTGTTCGCCGCCGCGTATCGGTCTCGGTGGAAGATAGCCGCTATGGCGATAAGAGCCTGATTTGCAAAGGGGCGGTTGAAGAGATGCTCGAAGCCGCGACCCATATCCGTGAGGGCGACAAGGTCGTTGAACTGGACGCGCTGCGCCGGGAACTACTGCTGACGAAAACCGAAGATTATAACGCTCAGGGCTTCCGGGTATTGCTGGTCGCTACCCGCAAGCTGGATGATGCCGCGCTAAGCGTACCCCTCACTGCCGCCGATGAACAGGGGCTCACTGTCGAAGGCATGTTGACGTTCCTCGACCCGCCGAAGGAAAGCGCGGGCAAAGCCATTACCGCACTGCGTGATAACGGTGTCGCGGTTAAGGTGCTTACCGGTGATAACCCGGTCGTAACGGCGCGGATTTGTCTTGAAGTGGGTATTGATGCGCACGACATTCTCACCGGCCAACAGGTTGAGTCAATGACTGACCGTCAGCTTCAGCAGGAGGTGGAGAAACGCGCGGTGTTCGCCAAACTGACGCCGCTGCAGAAGTCGCGCATTCTGCAGATGCTACAGAAAAATGGCCATACCGTTGGTTTTCTGGGCGATGGCATTAACGACGCTCCGGCGCTGCGCGATGCCGATGTGGGTATTTCCGTCGATAGCGCGGCGGATATCGCGAAGGAGTCATCGGATATTATTCTGCTGGAAAAAGACCTGATGGTGCTGGAAGAGGGCGTTATTAAAGGACGTGAGACCTTTGGCAACATTATTAAATACCTGAACATGACCGCCAGCTCCAACTTCGGCAACGTGTTTTCGGTGTTAGTCGCCAGCGCCTTTATCCCGTTCCTGCCGATGCTGGCTATTCATCTGCTGATCCAGAATCTGATGTACGACATCTCACAGCTGTCGCTGCCGTGGGACAAAATGGATAAGGAGTTTTTGCGTAAACCGCGCAAGTGGGATGCGAAGAACATTGGCCGCTTTATGCTGTGGATTGGCCCCACGTCGTCGATATTCGATATCACCACCTTTGCTCTGATGTGGTACGTCTTCGCCGCCAATCATGTTGAGGCGCAGGCCTTGTTCCAGTCCGGCTGGTTTATCGAAGGGCTGCTGTCGCAGACGCTGGTGGTGCATATGTTGAGGACGCAGAAAATACCGTTCATCCAAAGCCGCGCGACGCTCCCTGTATTGCTCACCACCGCCGCTATTATGGCCATCGGCATTTATATCCCATTCTCGCCGCTTGGCGCCATGGTGGGGCTTGAGCCGCTGCCGCTAAGTTATTTTCCGTGGTTGGTTGCCACGCTGCTGAGCTACTGCCTGGTGGCGCAGGGTATGAAACGTTTCTATATCAAGCGCTTCGGCCAGTGGTTCTGATGACAAAAAGGAGGATGACGATGAATCGTTCACCGGAGGATCTCATCGCCTGGATGTTTTTACTGGCCGGTTTGCTGGTACTGGCGCTGGCGATACGGCAAATCTTTGAATAGCGGAGGGGACTATGCGCAAAACGTCGTTAGACCCAATCTTTATCCAGGCTGTGTTGATGATGGTGGTGATAGTCTTACTCACCGTCTGGATTAGGTAGTTTAAGGCCCGGGGCATTATTGCTCCGGGCATGATGTAACGTCCCTGCGGTATTCGCTCTGGCGCCTGCAACATGGCAAAAGACACTTCCCACGACGATTAGCTCAATAATGGTAGAGCTTCGAGCATATTCTTCAGGTTTAAGGCATCCCAGGGCAAGTGTTCGGCGACGGTGAGCCCCACCGGTTTGGCCTGCACGGCGGCCTTGTGGATAAGGTTAACCACTTCGTCAATTGTTAATTTCCCTTCTGCGACGTCGCCAAAATCGTGTACGCCGCGCCCCGGTCGGGCAAACAGCACCGCGCGAAACAGGGCCGGGTCGAGGACATCCAGATCGAGGTGGACGGCAAGGTACTCAATACCTTCCCGCGCAATCCACTCGTCTAGTGCTTGAGGATGTTGGCGTAGTTCTGCCGGGCTCAAGGTCGTAATACCGTGTTCGCTGATAAACTGCCTTTCAACATCCAGCGGGCTATGGATCCCGGCAATAAGGGCTTTGCCAGGCGATAATGGCTTTCTGACCACCTGGGTTAGTTCCACGTCGCCATTGCCCATTAACGCCCCAAGAACGTGGGCATGGGCATGTGGGTACTGCTGGGGCGTCATGACGTCAGGGTGAGAATCAATCCATAACACCCCCAATTTATCGCCATATTTTTCCGCAAGCCAGGCAAAAGGAGCCAGAGAGACCAGGCAATCGCCCCCTAAGGTGACGATGGTCTCTGGCTGATTTCGCGTGATTTTGTCTTGTGCCTCAAGCAACTGTTCAACGATCGCCCGGCGGCCGACAATACCTTCTTCATTTGCCAGTTCAGCGTCTGTGGGTTCAGGTACGCTGATTTCCAGAACGACGCCTTGCGCTGGGGGCGCCAGCCAGGCCAGTAGCTGCGAACCGAAAAAGTAGGGCGGATTGTTACCGCCTTGCCACTGCGGGAAAAGTAAACGCAGACTGGCTTGGGTATTTGGCATCATGGTTCTCCTCATATTTATCATTATAAATGAACGAACGTTCATTCATTTATAATGAAGCGCACTGTCGGTGATGGCAAGTAAAAATGGTTATTTACCCTAACATTAGGTTGCTAGCCAAAAAGTGGTTGAAGCAGGTAGAATTGCCCATCGCCGGAGGTAGTTGAAATGTTAAATAATTCAGAAACGTACCATAAGCTGATTGTCGCCGCGGCGGCGTGCTTTGCCGAAAAAGGATTTAATGGAACCAGCGTGCGCGAAATTGCACTGCGCGCAGGTATTAGCCTCGGCGCGATGTACACCTACTTCAAAGGCAAAGATGAACTCATTGAGGCGATTATCCTTGAAGAGCAAAAATCGGCATTAGCTAAGCATCAGGAGCGCTTCGAAGGTTCCCATTTTGCGCAGATTTGCGCCTTAGCCGTTTCCTGTATAGAAGAAGTGGGGTATCCCTCTTCGCATCAGCTGTGGGTGGAAATTATTGCGGAATCGGCAAGAAAGCCGGCGCTGCGGCAGATTTTCGTCAAAAGCGACAGGGTTATGCGCGACGGAATGGCACAGATTATTGCTCAAGGAATTGCCGCAGGCGAGCTCAGCCCACACGTTAACGTCGAAGAAGCAACGCTCACCATCTTTGCGTTCATCGATGGCCTGATTGGCCGTAAAGCGATGAATCCCGCATTTAGCGTGGCTACGGATCTGCCGCATTTTGACAACGTCATGGCGGCCATTCTCGATAAAAATAGCGCCAGTGAATCGCATGCCACAGTACGCTGATTTCTGTTTTAGCGCCGTGATGGCCCAACGGGCGGCAAAAGAAAATCTCACCCTTGATGCCGACCAGCTCGCGTTGGTCGCCAACTTGCAAACGCTGAGCCAGCAGTTATTCCGGCAGCAAACGGCAATACAAGGATTGTACGTCTGGGGGCGAACCGGGCGCGGGAAGAGCTTTATTCTCGATAGTTTCTTTGCCAGCTTGCCGCTGCGTGAAAAGCGGCGGGTGCATTTTCATCACTTTTTCCGCGAGCTCCATCAGCGGCTGAACGCCCCTTCGGCGCCGCGATTGCCGCAAGTCGTCGCGCAAATGACCGACAACTGTCGTCTGCTCTGTTTTGATGAGTTTCATCTTCATGACCCGGCTGATGCGATGTTGATAAAGGTGCTACTGGAGCATTTGTTCGCGCGAAATATCGTCTTATTAGCGACTTCCAATTATCCGCCCGACCGTTTGCTGGCGAATCCGCTTTATCACGAACGCTTTTTGCCTTCCATTAACCTCATTAAACACCATATGAGGGTAACGGCGCTAAACGGCGAACAGGATTATCGCGAGCGACATACCTCGCTGGAGAATGATTTCTGCCGGGGGAAGCTGCTGGAACAGCCAACTCTCAGCACCCGCGCGGCGCTCGGATTGCCGGATATTGCCCAGCAGGCGCAGACTCTGGAGGTGGGTTACCGGACCTTGCAAACGGCATCGCAAGGCAGCGCTTTTTTACATTTCACTTTCGACCAGCTCTGCCTTGCGCCTACCTCGGTCATGGATTACCTGACGATATGTGAGCAGCATAAGAACTGGCTCGTCGAGAATGTTCCACCGTTGGGGCGAGTTAGCCCTGCGGCGCAGCAGCGTTTTATCAACGTGGTGGATATCTTGTATGAAAAGCAGTGCCGCTTAATATTAATTACCGATTGCGGGCTGGAAACACTGGTGGCGGATGTGGAGCTGGATGATATTCAACGCACCTTTAGTCGGTTACAGCAGCTCGCGCGGGAAGCATAAAAAAAGCGCCTCTCGATAATGAGCGGCGCTTTAACCGAGTAACCTGCCGCTGGTTATTCACCGGCGGGCAGGGGAATTACAGATCGAAGCGGTCCAGATTCATCACTTTCGTCCACGCGGCAACGAAATCCGTGACGAATTTCTGTTGCGCATCGGCGCAGGCATAGACTTCGGCCAACGCGCGCAGGACCGAGTTAGAACCGAACACCAGATCGACGCGAGTGGCGGTATATTTCTCTTCGCCGCTCTTACGGTCGCGACCGGTAAACAGCTCCGCCTGATCATCAGCGGCTTTCCAGACCGTGCCCATATCCAGCAGGTTGACGAAGAAATCAGTGCTGAGGACGCCGACGCGATCGGTGAAGACGCCATGTTGGCTGCCATCGAAGTTAGCGCCCAACACGCGCAGGCCGCCGACCAGCGCCGTCATTTCCGGCGCCGTCAGGGTGAGCTGCTGCGCCTTATCGATCAGCAGCGTTTCCGTCGACACTCCGCCTTCGATGCGACGGTAATTACGGAAACCGTCGGCCAGCGGCTGCAGCAGATCCATTGCTTCAACATCGGTCTGATCCTGGCGCGCATCAACGCGACCCGGCGCGAATGGCACGTTTACGCGAACGCCGGCAGCGGCAGCGGCTTGCTCAACTCCCACGACGCCCGCCAGAACAATGATATCCGCCAACGAAGCTTTACCGGATGCTTTCTGGATTGCCTGTAGCGTTGGCAGCACTTTGCTGGCAATGGCATTTACCGGCCATTCTCTCTGTGGCAGCAGGGCCAGACGCGCGCCGTTAGCGCCGCCGCGCTTGTCACCGCCGCGGAAGGTTGAGGCGGAAGCCCAGGCAACGGAGACCAGTTCGCTAACCGACAGGCCTGAATCCGCAATGGCCGTTTTCAATGTGGCGATATCGGAGGCGGTTGGGTTATGTGTCGGTGCCGGTAATGGATCCTGCCAAATCAGATCTTCTTTTGGCACTTCCGGGCCGAGATAACGGGATTTTGGCCCCATATCACGGTGAATCAGCTTAAACCAGGCACGTGCGAAGGCTTCGTTGAAGGCCTGCGGATCGTTCAGGAAACGGCGTGAGATTTTGCCGAATTCCGGGTCGAAGCGCAGCGTCAGGTCCGTTACCAACATCGTCGGTTTACGTTTTTTATTCGGATCAAACGGATCGGGAATAATCTCCGGCGCATCTTTCGCTTCAAACTGAATTGCGCCCGCCGGGCTGCGCGTCTGCACCCATTCATATTTGAACAGGTTCTCGAAGAAGTAGTTGCTCCATTGGGTCGGGGTTTGCGTCCATACCACTTCCAGACCCGAAGTGATAGCGTCCGCGCCTACACCGCTGCCGTAAGTACTGCTCCAGCCGAGACCCTGAGATTCCAGCGGGGCGGCTTCTGGTTCTGGGCCAACGTGGCTTGCCGGTGCGGCGCCGTGCGTTTTACCCAGCGTATGGCCGCCGGCGATCAGCGCGACGATTTCTTCATCGTCCATCGCCATATTGCCGAAGGTGGCACGAATGGCTGCCGCGGCGGAAAGCGGATCGCCGCTGGCGTTAGGGCCTTCCGGGTTGACATAGATCAGACCCATTTCGGTGGCGCCCAGCGCTTGTTTTTCCAGGCTTTCCGGGTGGCGGTGCTTCAACCACTCTTTTTCATCGCCCCAGTCAACGTCGAGGTCTGGTTCCCACACGTCTTCGCGGCCTGCGCCGAAACCGAAGGTACGGAAGCCGGCGTTTTCTAATGCGACGTTACCCGCCAGCATATACAGGTCGGCCCAGGAAATTTTCTGACCGTATTTTTGTTTTACCGGCCACAGCAGACGACGGGCTTTATCAAGGCTGACGTTATCCGGCCAGGAGTTAAGCGGAGCGAAACGCTGCTGCCCGCGACCCGCGCCGCCGCGGCCATCAACGGTACGGTAGGTCCCCGCGCCGTGCCACGCCATGCGAATAAACAGGCCAATGTAGCTACCCCAATCGGCAGGCCACCACTCCTGGGAGTCGGTCAGCAGTGCGCGAAGGTCGGCTTTTAATGCGGAGTAGTCGAGCTTTTTAAACTCTTCCCGATAGTTGAAGTTTTCACCCAGCGGGTTAGAACGGTTGGAGTGCTGATTCAGCAGGTCAACACGAAGTTGGTTGGGCCACCAATCACGGTTAGCGGTACCGCTGCCGGCGCTTTGCTTCGGCGTCTCGGCGTGGAAAGGGCATTTCCCTGCGGATGGGTTGTTAGTGGGATCATTTGACGTGCTCATATCAGGCTCCGTTTGCTTTTGTGAATGCCATTACGATATACACTGCTACCAATAAGCGATATTTGAATGAGTCTACGGATTTAATAGCTTTTACCGTTCAACAAACATAAATAAAACCAGCGTTTTATTGTGTGTAATCGGCGAAATTCAAAACCACACCTTTAAACATAGTCGTAACGCAGCGGTAAAGGAAACGTTATGATGCGTTAACCGCTACGGATCGCTAATTGTTTGAGATATGACAATTTTACTGCGATGAAAGGATTAGCGTTGCCAGTCAAGCGGAGTGCCGAAAACGCCGGTAAACCCAAACGGTCGGGAAGGGCGAAATGGTTGTCGACCGAACGGGAATAAGCTAATACTTAGACACCATGTGACTGGCGCTAAAGACAGAATACTGTTGGGGAGCATGGTCAAGTACGCCGCGCGCCTGGGCATTACCCCTATCTGGAGATAAGTTATGCCTGAATTAGCTTCATTATCGGCTTTTGCCGCGGTGGCGTTGGGGTTGGTGTTAACGCCTGGCCCCAACATGATGTACCTCACTTCACGGTCGATTTGCCAGGGAAAACGCGCCGGCTTTATATCTCTTGCTGGCGTTGCGGTGGGATTTTTCTGTTATATGCTGTGCGCCGCTTTTGGCATAACCGCGCTGGTTTTCGCCGTACCCTATGCCTACGATGCGTTGCGAATTTGCGGAGTGGCTTATTTACTCTATTTAGCGTGGCAGGCGATTAAACCCGGCGGGCGGCCGATTTTCGCGGTACGCGACTTACCGGCAGATAGCGGGCGTAAGCTGTTTCTGATGGGCTTTCTTACCAGCCTGGCGAATCCTAAAGTGGCTATTATGTATTTGTCTTTGCTGCCGCAGTTTATCACCCCCGGACTCGGCAGCGTGCTGAGTCAGTCGCTCATACTAGGCTGCACCCAGGCGCTAATAAGCGTGGCGGTAAACGGACTTATTATTATGCTGGCCGGGCAGGTGGCGCTTTTTCTTGGGCGGCGGCCGGGCTGGCAACAATTTCAACGTTGGCTGATGGCGACGGTACTTGCCGGAATGGCCGTGAAAATAGCTTTTGAGGCCAGAAAATAACCGTTGCTGGCAAACCCCGCATGCTTATGCCTTTCTCAACCGGAGAAAGGCATCTCACGTCCTAACATACTGATACATTTCTGCCAGTTCATTAGCAACCTTTCTGTAGGGCTAATGCGTCAATAAAGCTATTCTTCCCCGCCTTTATTTTTTGTGCTTTCCAGTGACGCAGGTAAATTGCCGCCAATGCCCCTATTGAGAGATGAGATCCGCGACCACTCGGCAGAAGAGATGCTGTTTATCCGCCGCGCCGTTATTGCTTTCCTGTTGGTGGTGGTTTGCTTTGGCGTGTTGATTTTCAATCTCTACCATCTCCAGGTAGAGCAGCACGATTTTTATCAGACTCGTTCGAATCAAAACGACATTAAAATGCTGCCGATCGCGCCAAGCCGGGGGCTGATTTTCGACCGCAACGGTATTCCGCTGGTGCAAAATATCACCCTGTATCGCCTGCAGGTGATCCCCAGCAAGATTGCCGATATGTCGGCGCTGCTCCAGGCGTTAAGCCCGATTGTCGACCTGACGGCGGATGATATCGCCAGTTTCCGCGACGATATGCACCACAATAGCCGCTATAAAGAAGTGACGCTGAAATCCGATCTTACCGATGTGGAAGTGGCGCGCTTCGCGGTCAACGAATTCCGTTTTCCAGGCGTCACCGTCGAGAGCTACCAGCAGCGAAGTTATCCCTATGGCGCGGAACTGGCGCACGTCGTCGGTTACGTTTCTAAAATTAACGATAACGATTTGCAACGGCTGGCGAAAAACGGCGAAGCAGAAAACTACGCGGCTGACCGCAATATCGGCAAACAGGGAATTGAAGGCTATTACGAAAAAGAACTACACGGCACCACTGGTTATCAGGAAGTCGAGGTAGACAATCATGGCCGCGTTGTTCGCCTATTGAAAGAAGTCCCGCCGGTCGCCGGCAAAAATATCTATCTGACGCTCGACCTGCATTTGCAGCAGTATATTGAGTCGGTCCTGAAGGGCCAGCGCGCCGCGGTCGTGGCCGTCGATCCGCGCGACGGCGGCGTACTGGCGATGGTGTCGAGCCCCAGCTATGACCCTAATCCCTTCGTTAAGGGGATTGGCTACCAGGCTTACAAATCACTGCTCGATAACCAGGATCGCCCGCTCATTAACCGCGTCACTCAGGGCTTGTATCCCCCGGCTTCTACGGTCAAGCCGTATATGGCGCTCTCAGCCCTTTCTGCCGGGGTGATCACGCCAAATACCACCTTCTTTGGCGCACCAACCTGGACGTTACCCGGTACTCAGCGCCGCTATCGCGACTGGTTAAAAACGGGGCACGGCATGTTGAACGTGACCAAAGCGATTGAAGAGTCGGCGGATACGTTCTTCTACCAGGTCGCTTTTGAAATGGGCATCGATCGCATACACGAGTGGTTGAGTAAGTTCGGCTACGGACAATCGACCGGAATCGATCTCAATGAAGAATACGCCGGGGTTTTGCCGAGCCGCGAATGGAAACAGCGGGTCCATAAAAAACCGTGGTATCAGGGCGATACGATTTCCGTCGGTATCGGCCAGGGCTACTGGATCGCCACTCCTATTCAAATGGTGAAAGCGCTGACCACCCTAATCAACAACGGCAAGGTACAAAACCCGCATCTTTTGTATTCAATGAAGCAGGGGAATAAGGTCGAACGCTTCCAGCAGCCGGCCAATTTACCGCAGGTCGGCGACCCGAAATCGCCATACTGGGGGATTGTCCGCAATGGTATGTATGGGATGGCGAACCTGCCGAACGGAACGGGATATAAGCTGTTCCATACCGCGCCGTACCAGATTGCGGCGAAATCGGGGACCTCGCAGGTATTTAGCCTGAAGGAGAATCAAACCTACAATGCCAAAATGATCCCGGTGCGTCTGCGCGACCACATTTTTTATACCCTGTTTGCGCCGTATCAGCATCCGAAAGTGGCGATGGCGCTCATTCTCGAAAATGGCGGCGGCGATGGCGTTGTCGCTGGCCCGACGGCGCGCGCGATTCTCGACCATATCTTCGACCCGGCGAATGCGCCAGCTGCGGATAGCGCGCAAAGCAACGTTCCGCAGGTCGAAAGCGCTGATGCGCAGTAACGACCTTAAGTGGTGGAAGTCGTCGGCGCGCTATATAAGATTTGCCAACTACGGCGACGGCGAGTTATCTCACGCCATAGCGCGATGACCTCGCCCAACTGCAGCTCGTTAACGTCCTGCGGCGTGGCTAACGGTAGATGATAGCGCTGGCGCAGGGCGGCGAGCGCGGTTGCGCTGGCGTCCCGCGCCTGACCGTTCTGCTCAGCCAGCTGGTGTTGTAACTGGCTGAACTCAGCTTGCCCACACAGCGTTAACTGGCGGAGAAAGATTTTACAGCAGCGTAGTAGATTACCGGCGGAACGGTCGGGCGATTGCAGCGCCAGCAGCAGGCCATCGCGATCTGCGATCCGCTGAAAACGGCAGCTCACCACGTAGCCAATCTGCTGTTCGACCCGCAGACGCTGGAAGAATTGCGGCTCGCAAAGTAGCGCCAGCAGTTGCAGCGCGGCCAGTGATGCCCCCTCAGGCAATGGAATAAAAACCAGTAGCGCGCTATCAGAGCTGGCGTGAGGAATACGCTGAATACCGCTGCGACAGCCCGCCGAAGAGCGAAGCTCGGCGTTGACCGGGGCGTTGAGCAAGCTCAACAGACGGGCAACCTGCCGCGCCAGATTGCCGCTGCCGCCTACCATCGCCGCCAGCCAACCCTCCTGCGGCGGAGCGATAGCCAATTGTTCAGGTAATTGTTGCAGTAGCTGGCGAATGGCGATGGTTTCAGGTGCAACCACCGTCCCCGGCGCGGGTTGAGATAATCGGCGCATGAGCGCGGTGACGACGCGCTCCGCTACGCTGTCGGATTCCGGTAGCTGTAGAGTAAGCTGCCAGTTGCCGTCCACCGTTTGCCACTCGCCGCTGCCGCCTGTATGGCGAAGTTGCGCGAGCAAGGGACGGATCTGCTGGCTTATCGCCATCCCTTGCGCCTGGCTAAGCACGCTATAGAAAGGTTTGCGAACGATCAGCGTTGGCGTTTGATTACCTGCAATGACGTGCAACAGCGGGCTGGTCGTTGGCGGCAGGTCAGATGTAACAACGGTCGCCGCCTGCGGATAAAAGCTAAATGCCAGCGGATCAATCACGACTGTCCGTGGCTGCCAGCGGCTGAGCGGTAAGGTAAAGCCCTGGGTTGCTACGCCATCGCCAGCCGCTATTTTGCGGCAAACCAGCGAAGAGGCCGGTGCAGACAGCAAGCTGGCGCAGAAGCCAGCAAAATCGACGGGCGGGGAATCGGGCGCAAAACCCAATGCCCGCTGGCGGAGCTGTTCGAGCGGGGTCAGTGCGTCAAAACGCCGTTGCGCCAGCCTGTAATAGTGCATCTGCTGTTCAGGCGAGGTGTGCCGCAATGCCTGCAGCCATCGCTCGACATGCTGATAGATGGCGTCGGGATGGCCGCTGCTAAATACCAGCGCCAGCCAGCCGACGCGTTCATCCTGATAAAGCCAGTTCAACGCGATATCGTCCGCGAGCCCGCATTCACGCAGCCCGGCCAGCAGGCTGCCGGGCGCTTCATCCAGTAAGAATTCGCGAAAAGTAGTGACGTTGTCACTTATTTCGATCAGCGGACAACGCCATACCGCCGGTTTGTCTTCAACGGCCAGTTGAAAATCCACATTATTGCTAAAATACGCAGACGACGGACTTTCCGCCGGCAGGCCGCCAGGGAACCCCGCGGCAAAAAAATGGGCCAATTTGGCTAATTCATCAAGCGACTGCGGCCCCTGAAGCCATAGCTGCAGATGGCTGGCGACATAATAGCGCTGATGAAACTCGCCGAGCGCGCTCTGCAACGCAGGCAAGTTTCCGCCCAGCGAATCCATGCTGCCGACCTGAAAACGGCGAAAAGCCGTGGGCGCCGCCATCGCGTGACGGGCCGCGGCTTCACGGCGGGAGGGATCGTGCTGCTGGATAAGCCGATTTTCCGCATCGATGACCGCCAGTTCCTGACGGATATCTTCAGGCGACAGCAGCGGCGCCTTGAGCGTATCCCGTAGACGGGTGATGCCCTCGGCCAGACTATTGGGGGCGACCTCGAAGAAATAGGCGCTGTGGCGGGCAAGGGTGGTGGCGTTGACGCTGCCGCCCTGGCGTTGGATCCACGCCATTAATCGCTCATCATCGTGATAGCGCTGGCTGCCGCGAAACAGCAAATGTTCCAGTAAATGGGCCAGCCCCGGCAGGGCATCGGTTTCGTGATGGCTTCCGGCGCCCACCGTAACCAACGCCGCAGCACGCGTCGCCTGCGGCTGATGAACCAGCGTTGCGCGCATGCCGCCTGCCAGTTCCACGATGCGGGTGGCGGTGGTCATCACAATTCCCGGGTTTTATAAATCAGCTGTGAACGGGTGCGGTTGCGGAACTGCAGCTGGCTGATTTTGATGTCGCTGCAGGCCGCTTCGCGCCGCGCTTCGAGGATTTTATGGTGGTGCGGCGATTTGCTGCACACCGGGTCAGCGTTATCGGCATTGCCGGTCAGCATAAAGGCCTGACAGCGGCAACCGCCGAAATCTTTCTCTTTTTCATCACAGGAACGGCACGGCTCCGGCATCCAGTCAAAGCCGCGGTAGCGGTTGAAGCCAAATGAGTCATACCAGATCGATTCCAGACTCTGTTCCAGCACCGACGGGAACTCGACCGGTAACTGGCGAGCGCTGTGGCACGGCAGTGCGGTGCCTTCCGGGGTTACGCTGAGGAATATCGAGCCCCAGCCGCCCATACAGCCTTTGGGTCGTTCTTCGTAGTAGTCCGGGGTGACAAAAAGCAGATTGGTCAGATTACCGTTAGCCGCCATTTTGTGTCGGTAATCAGCAACGACCTGTTCAGCACGGGCGATCTGTTCGCGGGTCGGCAGTAACCCTTGACGATTGAGGAACGCCCAGCCGTAAAACTGGCAGGTGGCGAGCTCAACGTCATCCGCTTCCAGCTCGATACACAGCTCGATGATTTTATCGATCTGGTCGATGTTGTGGCGATGCAGGACAAAGTTCAGCACCATCGGGTAGTCGCGTGCTTTTACCGCTTTCGCCATCGCCAGCTTCTGCTGGAACGCTTTTTTGTTGCCCGCCAGCGCCGCGTTAAGCACTTCATCGCTGGCCTGGAAGCTAATCTGGATATGATCCAGCCCGGCCTCGCTGAAGGCGTCGAGTTTGCTCTCGGTGAGCCCAATGCCTGACGTAATCAGATTGGTGTAAAAACCGAGATCGCGCGCGGCGCGAATCAGCTCCGGCAGATCTTTACGCGTCAGCGGTTCGCCGCCGGAGAACCCCATCTGCACGCTACCCATGGCCCGCGCCTGGCGAAAGACCTCAATCCACTGTTCGGTGGTGAGTTCTTTCTCCTGCTGAGCAAAGTCCAGCGGGTTAGAGCAGTAGGGGCACTGCAACGGACAGCGATAGGTCAGCTCCGCCAGTAGCCACAGCGGCGGATTAACGGCGGGTTTATTCTGGCTCACGGAAGATAATCCACTTCTGTTGGTAAGCTATCTGCAGGAATTCGATGACGTCGTCATCGACGCCGCCCGCTTCCGGGAAACGGGCGTTGAGTTCGGCGATTATTTTTGCCGCGTCGCGTTGACCATCGACCAGTTCGAGGATCGCGGCGGCGGTTTCATTCAGTTTCGCCATTCCTTCCGGATAGAGGATCACGTGGCTATCCTGAGCGGCTTCCCACTGTAGACGGTAGCCGCGACGAAAGGCAATGATTGCGCTCTTTTGCATAGTTATACCAGTCGGGTTGTGTGCCAGGCCGCCTTGTCGGTGACCGTATGATAGGGAGGGCGCTGCAACGCGTAAGCCATGGTCATGGCATCCAGCATCGACCACAGAATGTCGAGCTTAAATTGCAGGATCTCCAGCATCCGGTTCTGCTTTTCCGCGCTATCGCAGTAGATCTTCGCCAGTTCCAGCCCATGTTCAACGTCGCGATTGGCCTGGCTTAAGCGGCTGCGGAAGTAGAAATAGCCTTCTTCTTTGATCCATGGATAGTGCTGCGGCCAACTATCGAGGCGCGACTGATGGATTTGCGGGGCAAACAGTTCGGTCAGTGAACTGCATGCCGCCTCCTGCCAGTTGGCCCGGCGGGCAAAATTGACGTAGGCGTCGACGGCAAAACGCACGCCGGGCAGCACGTGGCGCTCGCTGAGTAACTCATCGCGGCTTAGCCCCACGGCTTCACCCAACTGCAGCCAGGCTTCAATACCGCCTTCCTGGCCGTGACTGCCATCGTGGTCGAGGATCCGCTGTACCCATTTGCGGCGGGTGTGTGGATCGGGGCAGTTCGCCATAATCGCCGCGTCTTTTAGCGGGATATTGGTCTGGTAGTAAAAACGGTTCGCCACCCAGCCCTGGATTTGTTCGCGGCTGGCCTCGCCGTTATGCATCGCAATATGGTACGGATGATGGATATGGTAGTAGGCGCCTTTTTCCCGTAGCGCTTGTTCAAACGCCTGTGGTGATAGGGTTTCGCGTATCTGCATAGTTAGTCCTGAAGCGTGATAGGCATCCCGTCCCAGCTCACCTCAATTCCCTGTTGCGTCAGGGCCTTGCGCTGCGGCGATTGCTCGTTAAGGATCGGATTAGTGTTATTGATATGAATCAGAATTTTGCGCTTTGCCGGGAGTGAGGCCAGCAGCGCCATCATTCCGTGTTCATCGCCAAGCGCCAGGTGGCCCATATCACGACCGGTATTGCGCCCGACGCCGGCAGCCTGCAGTTCGTCATCCTGCCAGACGGTGCCGTCAATCAGCAGGCAGTCCGCTTTTTTCAGCCACGGCAGGAGCGCTTCGTCCGGTTCGCCAAGCCCCGGCGCATAGAACAGCGTCTGGCCGTTACGGCGATTTTCGATAAACAGCGCCACGTTATGGCCCGGCAGCGGCCTATCGCGAAACGGCGAGTAGGGCGGCGCATTGCTGGCGATGGGGACGGCGGTAAACTGCAGGTCGGGACAGGCGTCAACGGTAAAGCGATTCAACGGGGTCACAGGATGGTGAATCAGGCCGCCGTTCCAGTGCCGTAACATGGTAAAAATGGGAAAACCCGTGCTGAGATCCTCATGTACCTCCGGCGTGCACCAGACCTGATGGGGGCAGCCTTCGCGCAGGCTCAGTAGTCCAGTAGTATGGTCAATCTGGCTATCGGTAAGGATAATGCCGCCAATATGCGTGCCGCGCAGAACGCCTTGTTTATTTAACTCTGGCGTATGGGCAATCTGCTGGCTGATATCGGGAGAGGCGTTACACAGCACCCACTCTTTACCGTTATCACTCACGATAATGGAAGATTGAGTACGGGCGGTGGCCTGAATCGTGCCATTGCGCAGACCCTGACAGTTGGCGCAGTTACAATTCCACTGGGGAAAGCCTCCGCCAGCGGCGGAACCGAGGACTTTTATAAACATGAAGACGGACCAGATAAAAAAACAAAATGCCCGCACGGACGGCGGGCGGAGCGATTAGCGGTTGGAAATGTACAGCGTAACTTCCAGACCCAGACGTAAATCAATAAAAGCAGGTTTCTTCCACATTGTTTTTTCCTCTATAAAAATGCGACATCAACATCGTCGGTTGTGTCGGTTTTGTGATGGCAATCAAATATTGCCCCTCAGGGGGATAAAGGTCAACCGGCAACATGTAAGTATTTAACCTTATGTTTACAATATAACCTATTGTTGCCAAACATTTTTTAATACGCTTTGCCAGTTACCCCACAGCAGTTTATCCAGCACCAATTGTTCATAACCGCTATCGCGCAATGCGTTGATTAGCCGTGGTAAACCGCTGACGTCGCCCAATTCGTCCGGTAGCGTAATGCCGTCAAAATCGGAACCCAGCGCCACGTGATCGACGCCCATGATGTTAATAAGATAGTCGATATGGTGAACGATGGTACGTAATGGAGTATCGCTGTCGCGTTTGCCGTCGGCGCGCAGGAAGGCGTTGCCAAAATTGACGCCGACCACGCCGCCGCTGTCGCGAATCGCCAGCAGTTGTTCATCGGTAAGATTACGCGGCTGCGGGCATAGCGCATGGGCATTAGAGTGGGTGGCGACCAGCGGAGACGTCGAGTGATGGGCGGTATCCCAGAACGCTTTTTCATTCATATGAGACACGTCAATCTGCATCTTCAAGGCATTGGCCTGCTTAATCAGAAAGATACCTGCCGCTGTGAGTCCAGGTCCAGTGTCCGGGCTACCGGGAAACGAACCGTTAACGCCGCTGCCGAAGCGGTTTGCAATATTCCAGAACGGACCAATGCTGCGTACCCCGGCGGCATAAAAGGCCTGCAGGTCGCGGCCCTCGCCATCAAAACCCCCGGCGCCCTCAATATGCGCCACCATCGCCAGTACATTATCCTGGCGGCAGCGTTCGATATCCGCCGCGCTCAGACACAATCTCACGCGTCCAGCGGACTGCGCGACAAGTTGCTTCAGAATGGCCAGTTGCTGCCAGAGGATAGCGATCGGATCCCACCGTTGGTTGGCGTGTTGCGGCGCCATACGGGCAATATATTCCTGCGGTGGCACGAATAGTGCGAATAGCCCGCCGGCAAATCCGCCTCGCTGCATGCGCGGATAGTCGAGATGACCGTTCTCAATCCCGGCAAAGAAAGCGGTTGCAGGATCCTCGCGATGGTGAAGCCATAAATTGAGCAGCAGGTCATTGTGACCATCAAAAATCGCCATAGCGCGCTCCATCTGCTGGTTGTACTGGAAATGCCTGACACGGTAACTGATTTGTTCGCTGCGGCAAGCGGAAATTCACAACTTAGCAACAATCGCCAAATCTGGCGTTTGTATCACACTGTATCAATCGGCAATCCACATACATGGCGATGCAAAAACACGATAAATCCCACACATGCTGGATACACAGGCCTGATTAACTGTTCACGTACTTGCTTAACACTTCCAGATAAAAGGTGAAATGAGGATGAACAGATTATCCGCAATCCGTCATGTCAGCGCGGCGGCGCTGTGTCTCTCCACGCTATGGTCTGCCAGCGTGTGCGCTGCTGAAGACGCAGGCGCTTTCGACAAGGTGCAACAAATCAACGCCGGCGATTTGAATATCGGTTATGTCGATATGGGGCCACGCGATGGCCAGGCGATAATTTTGCTGCACGGCTGGCCGTACGATATTCAAAGCTACGTGCAGGTGGCCCCGGCGCTGGCGCAGAAGGGTTACCGGGTCATCGTGCCGTATCTGCGCGGCTACGGCTCCACCCGATTCCTGTCGGAAAAAACGCCGCGTAACGGTCAGCCATCGGCGATGGCGGCGGATATTGTGCATCTGATGGATGCGCTAAATATTAAGCAAGCGGATTTCGCCGGCTTTGACTGGGGCGCGCGTACAGCGGATATCGTCGCGGCACTCTGGCCGCAGCGGGTTAAGTCGCTGGTATCGGTGAGCGGGTATCTGATTAGCAGCCAGCAAATTGGCGAGAAGCCGTTACCGCCTCAGGCGGAACTGTCGTGGTGGTATCAATTCTACTTTGCCACCCCGCGCGGCGAGGCGGGCTACCGGCAAAATACCCATGACTTTGCCAAATTTATCTGGCATCAGGCTTCGCCGCGGTGGACATTCACGGATGCCACGTTCGCCAATAGCGCGAAAGCGCTGGATAACCCGGATCACGTTGCCGTCACCATCAGCAACTACCGCTGGCGCCTGGGGTTGGAGCAGGGTGAAGCGAAATATGCGGCCTACGAACAGCGACTCGCGAAACTGCCGGCGATTATCGTACCCACGATTACCATCGAAGGGGAAAACAATGGCGCGCCGCATCCGGCGCCGGATAGCTATCGGGCGAAATTCACCGGTAAATATGAGCATCGGGATTTCAAAGGCGCAGTGGGACATAACCCGCCGCAGGAGGTGCCAGCGGAATTTGTTCAGGCGGTTATTGACGCCGATCGCTTATAAGCCTCACCGCGCCGCAAGCGCAGAGTTGCGCTTACGGAGAAGCCGCATATGCTTTTCATGAGCTTATTTTTCCGCAGGAGACGCCTTTGGAACGTATTGACCACATCCTGGTTGTCGATGACGATCGCGATATCCGCGAACTGATCGTGGGTTATCTGGAGAAATCGGGCTATCGCGCCAGCGGTGCAGCGAATGGCAAAGCGATGTGGTCTGTACTTAAAAACCATCAAATCGATCTGATTGTCCTCGATATCATGCTGCCCGGCGACGATGGTTTAACCCTTTGTCGCCAGTTGCGCAATGATGACCAACAGGATATCCCGGTGCTGATGTTGACCGCGCGTAGCGAAGATAGCGACCGTATACTTGGTCTCGAGATGGGGGCCGACGATTATCTGGTGAAACCCTTCGTGGCGCGGGAGCTACTGGCGCGGATCAAAGCCATCTTACGCCGCGCCCGCGCGCTTCCCCCCAATTTACAAATCAGCGAAGCCGGCAGGCTTATCGCCTTTGGCGACTGGCTGCTGGATACCTCGGCGCGGCATCTATTGGACGAGAGTGGCACAATTGTGGCGCTAAGCGGGGCGGAATATCGCCTGCTGCGGGTGTTTCTTGATCATCCTCAACGGGTGCTCAACCGCGATCAGTTGTTGAATCTTACCCAGGGGCGTGATGCCGAACTGTTTGAACGGTCTATCGATCTGTTGGTGAGCCGTCTGCGTCAGCGCCTGCGAGAGGACGCGCGTGAACCCGCTTATATCAAAACCGTGCGCAGCGAGGGTTATGTGCTGTCAGTGCCGGTGACGATCCGCGAGGCACGATAATGAAAGTGTGGCCGGCGTCATTGCAGTCGCGCTTAATGATAATGATTTTCCTCGCTCTGCTGCTCGCGAATGCCCTGACGCTATCGCTTCTGCTCTACGAGCGCATGAGCAGCGCCCGTAGCGTCATGCTGGGCAACCTTGAATACGATGTCGCCACCAGCGTGGCTATCCTTGATCGTCTTCCTGCGCAAGAACGGCCGCATTGGTTGCCGCGTCTGGCGCGCGGTAACTACCGCTATCAGCTTTCTGCCGGACAAACTGGCGATTATCCCACCAGCTGGCGTACCCGCGATGCGGTACGCTCGTTACAGGAAGCCCTGAGCGGTCGCTATCCTGTGAGTATTATCGCCGTCCCTGGACCGCGCGAACATATTCAGGCCCACGTCACCCTGCGCGACGGCGCGCCGCTCAGCATTGACCTGTGGCCAAAGCTGCCGGCCATCGCACGTTGGCTACCGCTGGTGCTGGTCGCGCAGTTTCTGTTACTGCTATTTTGCGCCTGGTACGCCGTCCGCCAGGTGGTCGCGCCGATGACCCGCTTTACCCGCGCCATTGATACGCTGCAACCGGCTACTCCGGCTGCAGGGCCGCTGGCCGAGAAGGGACCACAAGAGGTGCAGCGCGCGGCGCGCGCCTTCAACGCGATGCAAAAGCGAATACAGGACCATTTGCAGGAGCGCACGCGGATCCTAGCGGCGGTCTCCCACGATTTGCAGACGCCGATTACCCGTATGAAGCTAAGGGTCGAGATGGCCGAGCAACCGGCACTCCGCGATAAGCTGTTACAGGATCTCGATAGCATGACCCGGCTGGTCCGTGAAGGCATCGCGCTGGCACGATCGGCCGAACCGCTGGCAGAAGCGCCGCAGCGGATGAGTCTCAATGCATTACTGGATAGCATCGCCTGTGATTATGCCGACATCGATAAAGCGGTCAGTTTTCATGCCGCTAAAGGGGCGGACGTCATGGCGCTTCAGCCGCAGGCGCTGCGGCGAATCATTAGTAATTTAATCGATAATGGGCTGAAATACGCCGAAAAGGTGGAAATCAGCCTGAGTTATTCGCCGAATGGCGATGTTATCATTCACGTTGTTGATGACGGCCCCGGCATCCCGGAAGAAGAGCTCACCGCCGTACTGCAGCCGTTCTATCGCCTCGAGCAGTCACGTAATCGCGATACCGGCGGTACCGGTTTGGGGCTGGCAATCGCCGCCCAGCTCGCCGGGCAGATGCAGGGAAGTTTGACCCTGCACAATCTTCAACAGGGCGGTCTTGAGGCGCGGGTACGTCTCAATGCCGCCGCTTTGTATCCTTCTGTATCCATTCCAACTGCAGATAAATCCCTATACTAAACCGCCGTTTCACGGACATATCCGCCATACAATCGCCTGTTGTAATGCTGACGTTGCCATTTCGGCAACGTTGCGAAGGAGAATGATCATGGCTGTTGTGATTGCATTTTTGGCCGGTATGTTGACGCTGCTTAGCCCCTGCACCTTACCGGTGATCCCGCTGGTGTTTGCCAGCGTAAGCGGGCGTAAGGGACAACTCATCCTGTTGTTGTTCGGTATGGGGTTGATGTTTACCGCTGTATCGCTGCTGGCCACGGCGGCAGGGGGATGGTTAGTCAATCTGACTATCGTCGGGCGTTGGCTGGCGCTGGGCTTTTTGGTCGTTGTGGCCATCAGTTTGCTGTCATCACGCGTTGCAGGCTGGCTCGGATCGCCAGCGGTGGCGCTGGGTAATCAACTTAACCAACAGAGCTATCGTTATGGCAGTGGGCTCGCTTCAGTATTCGCCGGACTGGCGATTGGACTACTTTGGGCGCCGTGCGCGGGACCGGTGCTGGGGGCGATATTTAGCCTGGCGTTGTTGCAAGGAAATTCAGTGACTACCGGCATCTTGCTGCTTTCCTATGCCAGCGGATGCGCGCTGATGTTGCTGCTATTGGGGTGGTTCGGCGCGCGGCTGATTTCCCGTTTGCGCGGTGGTCAGGTGATAAGTGGGCGGTTACGCCAACTGGCTGGCGTGGCAATGTTGGCCGCAGTGGCATTAATCGCCAGCGGTAGCGATCGTTATCTGCAGGGCGCCAGCGGTTTAACCCATCGTCTGGAGCAGCGGCTCAGCGCGTTTATGCCCCAGGATCAACAACGAGTTCGGCTGGAGCCGATCGTTGCGCCGCGGCCAACCAGCGCTATGCCGGAATTGCAAGGCGGTACCGCATGGATTAATAGCCCACCCCTTACCAATGCGGCGTTAAAGGGCAAGGTGGTGCTGATTGATTTTTGGACCCGCGATTGCATCAACTGTCAGCATACGCTGCCTTATGTACGGGCGTGGGCCAATAAGTATCGCGATGCGGGGCTGGTGGTGATTGGCGTACATACGCCGGAATATCCGTGGGAACGGTCGTTGCCGCAGCTTCGTGCAGTGGTCAGCCAGCGGCAGCTAAACTATCCGGTTGTCGCAGATAACAACTACGCCATCTGGAATGCGTTTGGTAATCAGTACTGGCCGGCGCATTATTTCTTCGACGCGCAGGGACAACTGCGTTATACCGCCTTTGGCGAAGGTGATTATGCCCGTCAGGAGCAGGTGATCCAACAACTGCTGCGCGAAGCGCGGACGTGAGAGGGAAATAAAAAAGCCGATAACGACAGTTATCGGCTTTGGAGAACACTCGCTAATCGGCAGCGTCTTATTTCGCCAGCAGCTCCTGGGCGGTGCGTTCAACGAGGCTCAGCAGAACCTTCACATCCTCAAGCGTTACCACCGGGTTGAGTAGCGTCAGCTTCAGGCAGGTTACGCCGTTATGCTCGGTCACGCCGACGTTGGCGCGGCCGGATTCCAGCAGGGCGTCGCCCACGCGCTGGTTGAGCAGGGCGATCGCGGCGGTATCACTACCAGCCATTTGCGCCGGACGTGAGCGGAACAGCACGCTTGCCAGCTGCGGCTGCATGACCAGCTCCAGCGTTGGCTGAGACTTCACGAATTCCGCGACGTTTTTCGCCATCGTCACGCCATGATCGATGATTGAAGCGTACTGTTTCTTGCCCAGTGCCTCAAGCCCCATCCACAGCTTCAGCGCATCGAAGCGGCGGGTGGTCTGCAGCGATTTGGAGACCAGGTTCGGAACGCCGTGTTCTTCATCAAACTCGGAATTCAGATAGGCCGCCTGATAGCGCATCAGCTCGTAGTGGCGAGCATCTTTCAGCAGGAAGGCGCCGCAGCTAATGGTCTGGAAGAACTGCTTATGGAAGTCCAGGGTAACGGAATCCACTAACTCCAGGCCGTCGAGGTAATCGCGATACTGCTCGGACAGCAGCAGCGCGCCGCCCCATGCGGCATCAACGTGCAGCCAGATCTGGTGCTCCGCCGCGATACCGGCAATATCACGCAGCGGGTCAATCGCGCCCGCGTCGGTGGTACCGGCGGTGGCGACGATGGCCATGATCTGCTCGCCGTTGGCCTGCGCTTGCGCAATCTTCGCCTTCAGGTCGGTGACGTCCATACGGGCGAATTCATCGGTTTTCACCAACGTGACCGAGCGATAGCCAAGCCCCATCAGCGCCATGTTCTTCTGCACCGAGAAGTGGGCGTTTTCCGAGCACAGTACTTTGTACTGACGAATGTCGCCCGGAATACCATCCTGCTGGATGGAATGCCCCTGACGGGCAAAGAAGGCGTCGCGCGCCAGCATCAGGCCCATCAGGTTACTCTGGGTACCGCCGCTGGTGAAGACGCCGGCATCGCCAGCCGGATAACCAACCTGGGCGCGCAGCCATTCGATCAGCTTCATCTCAATGATGGTGGCTGAAGGGCTCTGATCCCAGGAGTCCATGCTCTGGTTGGTGGCGTTGATCAGCACTTCCGCCGCCTGGCTGATAACCAGGCTTGGGCAGTGCAGGTGCGCCACGCACTGCGGATGGTGCACCGACAGGCTGTCTTTCAGGAAGTACTCGATCGCACGTTCAATCGCCGCCTGGTTGCCCAGACCCTGTTCGTTAAAATCAAGGGTGATGCGCTCACGGAGTTCATCAACGCTTTTCCCCTGATACATTTCAGGTTGTTGCAGCCACTGCGCAACCGCCTGGCTGGTCTGGGAAATGACCTGCTGGTAAGCGTCAATGCTTGCCGCGGACCCAGCCAGAATCGGATTCAATTTGGACATTGCGGTCACTTACTCCACTCAGACCGGTTTTACGCCGGCGGCCAGCAGGGCCTGTTCAAACTTATCGAGGAACACTTCCAGCTCCGCGTCGCTAATCAGCAGGGACGGCAGCAGACGCAGTACGCAACCGTGACGGCCACCGCGTTCCAGGATCAGGCCAGCTTCGAAGCATTTCTTCTGCAGCAGCGCGGAGAGTTCGCCGTCAGCCGGGTAGCAGCCCATATGATCCTGCGCCTCGTTCGGCTTCACGATTTCGATACCGATCATCAGACCGAGACCGCGTACGTGACCGATAACCGGATAGCGTTTTTGCATTTCCGCCAGTTTGCCTTTCAGCCATTCGCCCTGGGCGGCGACTTTGTCGGCAATCTTGTTATCACGCAGATGGCGCAGGGTGGTCAGGCCGGTGGCCATCGCCAGCTGGTTGCCGCGGAAGGTACCGGTATGATGGCCAGGTTCCCAGGCATCGAACTCTTTCTTAATGCCCAGAACCGCCATTGGCAGACCGCCGCCAACGGCTTTCGACATCACGATGATGTCCGGCTCGATGCCGGCGTGTTCGAAGGCGAAGAATTTACCGGTACGGGCAAAGCCTGCCTGAACTTCATCGATGATCAGCAGAATGCCGTGCTCTTTGGTGACTTTGCGGATGCGTTGCAGCCACTCAACCGGCGCCGGGTTCACGCCGCCTTCACCCTGCACGGCTTCAAGGATAACCGCTGCAGGTTTGCGAACGCCGCTTTCCACGTCGTTGATCAGGTTTTCGAAGTAATAGGTCAATGCCTTCACGCCCGCTTCGCCGCCGATGCCCAGCGGGCAACGATACAGGTGCGGATAAGGCATAAACTGGACTTCCGGCATCATGCCGTTGACCGCGGCTTTTGGCGACAGATTACCGGTCACAGACAGCGCGCCGTGGGTCATCCCGTGATAACCGCCGGAGAAGCTGATCACCGCCGTACGGCCGGTGTATTTTTTCGCCAGCTTCAGCGCGGCTTCAACGGCGTCAGCGCCGGAAGGTCCGGTGAACTGCAGGCAATACTCTTTCCCTTCGCCTGGCAGGCAGGAGAGCAGGTATTCAGAAAAGCGATCTTTTAACGGTGTTGTCAGATCGAGGGTATGTAACGGCAAGCCGCTGGTAATGACACTTTGGATGCTCTGCAGTACTTCAGGATGGTTATGGCCCAGAGCGAGGGTCCCGGCGCCGGCGAGGCAGTCCAGGTACTGTTTGTTATCCGCATCGGTCAGCCAAACGCCTTCGGCTTTGGTGATGGCGAGCGGTAACTTGCGAGGGTAACTCCTGACATTCGATTCGAATTCAGCCTGACGAGCCAAAAAGGTTTCGTTGTTCGCGTCCAATAAATCTGCACTTAAAGTATCAATACGGACTTTATCCGTCATCATATCACTCCCACAACCAGCGTTACGTTTGAACTCTGGTTGAATAAAAAGGTTTAGAAAATTGAATCGGCATTCATAAAGCGCGCACAATATATGGCTTTTTAAATCCGCATTCAATCTTTAATTTAAGGCGCTATTTTGACGCGATTATTACATACAGGAATGTCAATATAATTGGCTGATTTAAAAGCTAAATTTCAATTGTTTTTAAAACCATGGAAAGTGTAATTATTAGTGAGAAAGTCTATATATTTTTATTACCGCTTCGCTGAATGACTGACGGAAATACTTCCGTCAGTTTTATGGTTACTCAACGCAGTTCGATCGCATAATTTGCTAAAGGTGTTACTTTTTTCACCAACTTATTGTTATATAAAAATTGTTCATACGCGTCGTAGCGCGGCTTATCTAACGCTGCCGGATCGGTGGCGAACAGCGGCACGCTCTGCAACCACGCCTGCTGGTTCAGTTCGGTATTGAGTTCCGGATGCGCTTTGGCAAACCGCTGCCAGGTTTGCTGCGGATGCGCGCGCAAATAACTCACTCCCTGCTGTAAGGCGTCGAGGAATTTTTTGATTTTAGGGGCGTTGACCTCGGCTTTGTTTGCCACGATCACCAGTTCGTCGTAAGCGGGCACGCCATAGTCTTCCACGTTCATAACCACCGGTTTTTTGCCCTGAAGTTTGAGTTCCAGCGCTTCGATATTGCGATAACCGCCGATAACGGCATCGACCTGGCCGGCCAGCAGAGCGCTGGTGAGCTGGAAATTAACGTTGATCAGTTTAATGCTGTTAGGGTCGATGTTGGCGTGCTGCGCCATGGTGGCCAGCGTCGCTTGTTCAATACCGCTCACCGAGTATCCCACTTTTTTCCCTTGCAGATCGGCCGGAGATTTGATGCGCGGATCCAGCGCAATCACGGTATTCAGCGGCGAATGGATCAGCGTCCCGACGCGAACCAGCGGCAGTCCTTCATCGGCGAAGAAGTGAACCTGCGGTTGATAGGTTATCGCTAAATCCGCCTGGCGAGCGGCAACCAGACGCGGAGGGAGCGCCGGGTCGGAAGGGGGGATGATGTTGACATCCAGCCCGGCATCCCGAAAGGCGCCAATCTGTTCCGCCACCATAATGGGCGCATGATCCGGGTTGATGTACCAGTCCAGTACCAGGGTCAACTTTTCATTTGCCGATGCCTGGCCGCAGACCAGCAGAGTGAGGCCGGCCAACAGAGGTATACGCATATCTCTTCCTTATTATCTCTTGATAAGTTATTCCGGCGACCAATTGATCAGCCGGTGCAAAAAGGCGTCGACCGCCAACCACAGCGCGATGGTCAGCAGCACTAAAATGAACAAGGCGGCGAAGCAGATATCGGTTTGCAGGCGAGCATTGGCATTCAGCATTACGTAGCCAAGCCCCTCGGCGGAGCCGACCCATTCGCCGATAATCGCGCCAATGGGGGCGACGGCGGCGGCCATCCGCAGTCCGGAACCTAGCGCGGGTAGCGCCGCCATCAGTCGAACATGACGCAACTGAGCGCCAAAGGAGGCGCCCATGGTGCGGGCCAGATCGAGATAGTCGCGATTGACCCGTTGCAGACCGTCAAAGAAAGCCGAGGTAACGGGGAAGAAGATAACCAGCACCGCCATCATGACCTTGGCGCTCATACCAAAACCAAACCACAGTACCAATAGCGGGGCGAGGGCGAATACCGGAATGGCCTGGCTGGTCAGTACCAGCGGCATCAACCAGCGTTGTAATCGCGGCGACATGGTCATACAGAGCGCCAGCACCATACCGAGCGCGACGCCGAGCGCCATTCCGCTGAGAATTTCGCTTAGGGTGACCAGAGTGTGGCTGGCCAGATAGCTGCGGTTATTCCACAGCGCTTCAGCGACCGCCGCCGGAGAAGGCAACAAAAAAGCGGGAATGCCGCTGTAGCTCGCCAGTTGCCAGAGCAACAACAATCCGCAAAATACCCCAGCTCCGCGCAGTAACTTGCCCCTCATCCGTTCGCTCTCATCAATTGCTGCAGCAGCTGCGCCTGGCTTGCCAGCAGCGCGGGATCATCCGGGGCGCGAGGCGGGATTCCGCTTAAATGATGGCTATCATCAATCCTGCCCGTCGGCGAAAGCACCAGCAGACGATGGCTGAGGCGGCAGGCTTCCATCGGGTCATGAGTGATGAGCACCACGGTACGTCCGGTCAGTAAGCGCGCGGCCAGGGTCTGAATGCGTGTGCGGGTAAGCGTATCGAGAGCGGAAAACGGTTCATCCATCAGCACAATGGGGCGATCTTCATAAAGGGTGCGCGCCAACGCCGCGCGCTGGCGCATCCCGCCAGACAGCGCGGCCGGGCGTTCATCAGCGCAGGAGGCCAGCCCGACCAGCTCAAGAAGCTCGTTTACCCGCGCGTTATCGGCCTTCTCACCGCGCAGCCTGGCGCCGAGGGCGACATTTTCCCGCACGTTAAGCCACGGATAGAGCAGATCTTTTTGCCCCATCCACGCCAGTCGTGTAGTGACGGGAAGGCCATCGCTGGCGATTACGGTTCCGCGGGTTGGCGCCGCCAGCCCGGCGATAATACGCAACAGGCTGGTTTTGCCCGCGCCGCTGGCCCCCAGCAGCGACACCCATTGCCCGGCGGCAATATCGAAAGAGAGATCGCGAAAGATCTCCCGCGAGCCAAAACGCAGACATAAATCGCGAACGTGAATACCTGGCGCCATCACGCCTTGTCCTGCCCGGCGGCATTCAGTCCCATTTGCCAGAAATTGCCCTCCAGCCGGGTAGCGGTAGTAAATATGTCGCTCAGCCCGGCGAACCGTGATTCCGCGCCGCGCTGTTGCCAGAGCGTTTCCAGCAGGCCGATCGCTGCATTGACGCCCTGTAGATAGCTCTCGTCGCCGTAGTTGCGGATCCATGAAGCATAGGGATTATCGTGCAAGTTGGTTTGTGGGTTGTGCAACAGACCGAGCCCGATTTCCGCATAACCCGCAACGCAGGGCAGCAGCGCCGCCAGCAGATCCAACGCGTCGCCGGAGTGACCGATATCCAGAACGTAACGGGTGTAGTTGACGGTTTCCATCGCTTCGCTTTGCAGGGCCATAGCGTCTTCATTTAATCCCCATTGCTCGCAATAGCCTACATGTAGCGGTAGCTCAGCAAGGATGGCATTCATCGAGGCGGCGGCGGCGCGCATCTCTGGTAATGTGCGAAGTTTGCTGACCAGCAGGGCGTAGCTGCGAGCGAAATGGATCAGGAACAGATAATCCTGGGTCAAATAACGACGAAAGGCTGCCTGCGGTAGCGTGCCCGCGGCTAATTGCTGGAGGAAAGGGTGCGACACGTAGCGTTGCCATTCGCCACCGGCCTGCTCGCGCAGTCGGCCGTAAAGACCTTGGGTAAAAGCGGGAATCATCATGGGACCTCCTGAAAATAGGGGGAGATCCGGGCGTGCAGAAGTGTGAACAGGCAAAACTGAAAACTGGCGAACATGCCGACCCGTCCCTTCGCTGGCATGACCCAGATCAGGTTCAAAGGGTTCGGCTTTTACGCCATCTCAGCCCTCACGGGACACCCCTCGGTTGCGACATGTTATACGTCATTCACTTTTTGATTACAACGGCGGCAAGGTAAAAAATGGCGATATCTGTGACGCCGTCACTTTTAAGGAGCGAGGGGACGGATCGATAAATAACATTTATCAATTTGTGTGATTAACCACGCTTTTTTATCCAAAAATAAGCAAAGTAAGGAGAGGGTAAGTTGGCGTAGAACAAGGGCTTACGATATATTTTTAGCACATTACATTAATATCCTCTTATGAATGCGTCAGGGCTGGAGACCGCATGAAGCTGGCAGGCCTTACTCTTTTACTGATGCTTGCCCTCGCGCCTGGCGCGTCTATCGCAGCGCAATTATTCGACCCTGAAGACGGCATGCTCGATATGAGCCAGTATCTGCAGGATAACCCGTACGGTTTTCTGCCGGTACCTGTGATGATTACCGAGCCGGCTATCGGCTACGGCGGCGGTCTGTTTGGTTTATTTCTGCATGGTAAAGGCTCCCGCGAGGGCGATCGTTTTATTCCACCGGCGCTGACCGGGTTCGGCGGTGGTGGGACGCAAAATGGGACCTGGTTCATCGGCGCCGCGCATCGTCATACCTGGAATCACGACAGTATTCGTTATCTGGTTGGCGCGGGTTACGCCAATGTGAATCTCGATATCTACTCCGGTGACATTGCCGGGTTTAACAAAAATGTGGCAGTGCAAACCCATACCAAAGGCTTTGGCGGTTTACAAAAGCTGTTATTCCGCGTGGGGGATTCACCGGTTTTTCTTGGCGCCTCGCAATTCTATGCGCACACCGATGTGACCGCGGACAATCAGCTGATCAACAAGGTGTGGCAGCGGGTGCTGGGGGAAAACAGCACCTCTTCGGCCTTGGGCGTGGTGGCGGAATATGACACCACTGATAATTTTTTCTACCCTAAGAAAGGGTTATCACTGCAGGGCGAGTACCGTTTTTACCGCGCTCTTCTCGGCGGCGACTATCATTACAATCAGTTGTCGCTGGATGGTAAATACTTTCTACCGCTGGCGCCGACCTTAACCCTGGCGCTGGCGGCAAATTATCAGTCGCTGACTCATCATGACAAGCATCTAACGCCAATGGCCCGGCCTTACATCGAACTGCGCGGCATCTCGCGTTTTCGCTATCAGGGCGATTATGTCGCTGTCGCCCAGACGCAACTGGCCTGGCAATTTGCGCCGCGCTGGATCCTGCAAGGTTTTGTCGGTATCGGCAGCGCGAGCGATGAGGCGGGGTCGCTGTGGCAGCAAACCGAAGTGGCGTGGGGCTCCGGGTTTCGTTATCTGGTCGCCCGTCAGTATGGTTTATTTACCGGCGTCGATGTCGCATTTAGCGAACACGAACAGGCGGTCTATTTTAACGTGGGTTCCGGACTGTAAAGGTACGAATAAAAATGAGATGGAAAATAACCGTCATGACGCTGCTGTTGACCTCTGGCGCCGTGTGGAATGCCTGTGCGGCGGAAATTGACGACAGTGATAGCTACTTTCCCATCTGGGGAGACGAAGCCCGCGCCCGCGGTTATTCCATCCCGCTGCCGTTTGGCGTCAATCTCAGCTATATGAATATGCGCCAGGATATTATGGTCGACAGCATCACCTTTTCCGGACTGAAGCTGGGTAACCATCCGATCCCCAGCGATATGTTCGCCATTGATGCCGGGCACACGCGGGAGAAGAGCAAAACCGAGAATCTTCGTCTCGATATGTGGGTGTTTCCCTTCCTTAATGTCTACGGGATTTTAGGCCACACCCGCGGTTCGTCGGTGTCGAATGTGTCGGTCGATGCCGACCCAACGCAATACCGCGGTCTGGATCGCATCATCGCCGGCGCGGTGCATAACCTTAATCAAAGTGGCGAGTTGCAAAATATCGATTTTGTTCTCGATTTCAAAGGTACCACCTGGGGGGGCGGGTTCACGCTGGCTGGCGGCTATGAGAACTGGTTTGCCCTCGTCGATACAAACTACACCCGCACCGATTTCGATATTCTCGACGGCAGTATTTCTGCCGTGACAGTGTCACCTCGCGTTGGCTATCGCTTCAACCTTCAGGGGATTTCCGGCCCTTCGCATCTCAGCGTGTGGGTCGGCAGTATGTATCAGGATGTGCAGCAGGAATTTAAAGGCAACCTGGCCGATTTGCATATGCCGCCACAGCTGCAGCCATTGATTGCCGCGGTCAATAAAGACGGCGACGGCAAGTTTGATGTCAAACAGAAACTCACTTCACCATGGAATATGCTGATCGGCGCCCAGTACGAAATCACGCGTAACTTCAACGTTCTGACCGAATTTGGCTTTAACGATCGCAATAGTTTCTTTGTCGCCGGTGAATACCGTTTTTGACTTAACGGCGTGTAGCCATCGGCGAGTATGATGCGCGCTGTTTTTGTGTCATGGAGAACGCTTTTGATGCGTAAGAGTTTGTGGTGGTTATTGGCGGCTGCTTTTTCGGTATTTGCCCAGGACCCGGTATTACCGACGATTCCCGTTAACCATGTCAGCCCGGTAGTGGGTGAACTATCGCCGCCGGAATCGCTGCGCCCATGCTGCGCCTTCGGTTTCGATCTGCGGGTGCGTGCCATTGGCGTGCCGATCCCGGTTTATCAGATTGGTAATGTGCTGACGCTCGATACCTTAGGTGAACATCATTACAACGATAGCGCGCTCGGCGCGGTCAAAAATCTGGTTGGCTTAAGCGATGAGCACAATGGTCTTATTTATACCCGCCGCGGCGGTTTTATTGATATTGCCCATGTGCGTGATACCGCTGATTACACCTTTTATTTATTCAGCCGAATTTACCCGACGCTAGGACAGTCAGGACGCATCTTTTATAGCGAGGAACTGGGCGTACGCCGCGTCCAGTTAAATGCCTTTACGCCGCCGGCTTCAATGCCGCAGCGATATACGATTGCCGCCTGGCTTGCCGGCCATCTGGCCTTCGAAATTGCGCAATGGCATGAGATCGCCCAATGGTATGGTTTCCAGTCGGTTCCGGGTTTTTCAGAAGAAATTTCCGCCTTTTCGCCGGAGGACCTCTATTCCAATCTGCTTGGCGCGCGTCTGGCGATTAACGTTATTTTGCAAGGGCAAGCGGGTTCAGTCGATGCCTACAACCGGGCGATGGAAGCGGCGTTAAAACAGGCGCTGGTCAAACTGCTGGTCGCGCCGCAAAGTGAGACCGAGAGGATGTTCCGTGAAGTCGACGGCGACTGGTGGAACAGTAAACGGCGAGTGCCGGATAAATTTCTGGTGCTGAAGCGGAATTACGATCTCAGCGAAAATCGCCTGCCAACGCCGGTTCCTTTTGAACGCACGCCGCCGTATCGCCTGACGATGCCAAAGGAAGTTGCCGGGTTTACGCTCGCGGAACTGGGTCAACTGCAAATCCATCCGGGGCAGGATATGCAGTCGCTGCCAGCGCCGCATAATTTTTATTCTCCGCAGCAGTTCCAGGAGCTCGCTGATAAAGCGCAGCAGGCGGATGCCATTCAGCTGCAGCGTATTGAAAAATAACTAACGTTTGGACGCTGCTGGCTATACTCAATCAAACGAATCCCCCCGTTGAGGTAGCATCAGACCATGGTATTTATCGTTCCGCGCGCGTCCTGGCTACTGCTGGCGGTGCTATTAGTCAGCCAGGCTGGCTATGCCCTCGACGGCAGTCGGCTAAAGCAGCGCGCGGACGCGGTGCTCACCTTAATGAGTTACACCGTGGTACCTGACGTTACCGCCAGCGATCTGAATATTGGCTCCGGCGCGAATGAGAAAAACGAACTAACCCTCACGCAATTTGGCGGCGGCGCCACCTTGAGTGAGGATTTTCCGCTCTATCTGGAAGGCACCCTCGGTTACAGTCGCTACGATCCGCAATTTGTGGTCAGCGATGGTGCCCAGAGCCGTACCATTCCCACCAAATGGAACAGTCTGACCGCTACTGGCGGCGTCGGCCGGGACTTTCCATTGTATCAGGACCGATGGGGCGGAAAACTGGTGCTACGGCCTATCTTCAATATGATGCTGGGCACCATGGCCAGTGATGCGCGCCTCGGTCGCTGGGCGCTCGAACGTAAAACGGATGCCGATATTCGCTTCCTCGATGGTGGGCGACTGAACGCTTATGGGTTGGGCGGGTCGTTAACGCTTGATTATGAACTGTTTTCCAACACGCAGGATATTGACATAGAAGCGCGCTATTCCGCGATGAATTTGCAAACCTTCGGTAGCACATCAGAAGCGGTTCAGGGGCAGGCCAGTGCCGAAAATCTGGGTATCTACCTTCGTCGACGCGCGCCGATAGCTGACTGGATGTTGCTGAAAAGCCCGGTACGCTATGTGCTGGAAGGGGCTCATACTATCTATCTTGGCGACCAGCGCGGTGAACTCGGCTTTGATAGCCTGAGTTCGCTCGGCATTGGCCTGGAGCTCGACAGCAGCCAGTATCCGGTATTCATCACCCGCACCCGACTGGTGGCCCGCTATATGTTCGGTAATAACACCGAAGGGTATGGCCTCGGTTTAGCGATGAGTTTCTGAGTGATATTACCCGTTTCAGTGGTTGCGCTATTTTTTTTCATTTTGTTGGCAATATTTTCTTCGCTGATTCGTCTACCTCGATACATACATTTTAATGAGGTAATTGACGATGAGAGATTTTGAACGACACGGGCATCATCACCAGGGTTTTGGACGTCATAGACTGGCGCGACCGCTGATTATCGGCGCGCTGATTGTTGTGGTACTGAGTCTGGTCGTGATGTCGCTATGGAACGCATTGCTGCCGGCTATCTTCGGGGTGAAAAGCATCGGTTTCTGGCAGGCTTTGGGGTTGCTGGCGCTGTGCCGTATTTTGTTTGGCGGTTTAGGTTTTCATCGCGGTATGTTTGGTATGGCGCAGGCGCGTCGACGCATGCATGAACGCTGGATGACCATGACCCCGGAGCAGCGAGAGGAGTTTGCTCAACGTTTTGGCCGCCACGGACATCACGGCCGCTGCGGTTGGCATGAACGTCGCGGCGGGCAACCGACTAACGATAACACCTCGGCGAAGACGCCGGATGCCGAGTGAACGAGGTGAAAAACGCGATGGCGGGGGAATTACGGCTGCTGTCCGCGCTTGCCGCCTGCCGTGCGCGACTAAGCGCGTTTATTCGCGGTAGAACCGCCGTGCGTGACGATGCCGATGATATTTTGCAGGAGGTCACCCTGCAATTGATGAAGGTCGAGCAACCGGTGGAGAACGTCGCGGCATGGTTATTCCGGGCGGCGCGTAACGAAATGACCGACCGGTCGCGCAAGAAGCGCGAGCTGCCATTAGCGTTTGACATCGATGAAGATGGCGATGGCGGCTTTGCCGAGGATGAGCTGGCGGAAACGCTGTTTGGCGTCGCGCAGACGCCGGAGGAAGCATACCTTAAAGAACTGCTGTGGGAGGCTTTAACCGAGGCGCTGGCGGAGCTGCCGCCGCTGCAGCGTGAAGCCTTCGAGAAAACCGAGCTGCAGGGCTATAGCTACAGGGAGCTGGCGGCAGAGAGCGGCGCTAGCGAGCAGGCGTGGCTGTCGCGTAAACACAAAGCGGTGCTGTTTCTGCGCAGCCGTTTGCGAACGCTCTACGATGAACTTACCGCACCTTAATTCATGCCCGGCGGCAGATAGCGCCGGGCTTTATTTTATCCGTACTCCTATAACATTGTCGCTAGCCACTCGGCGAAGACGCGCACCTTGCGCGATACATGACGATGGGGATAAATAAGCGATAACTTCCTGGAGGGTACCGGATTATTTGGCAGGACTTCAACCAGCTCGCCGCTTTTCAACCAGGGTTGAAGGAAAAGATCCAAACCCTGCATAATGCCGAGTCCAGCAAGGCCAGCGGCGATGTAAGTCTCTGAATTATCGACCACCAGTTTACCCGCTAGCGAAATGTCCTGCTGCCCGGCGTCAGTTTGAAACACCCAGCGCATGGTCTGATGATTACTGTTATTCAGCCAGTTGATCGCCTGATGATGCCGCAGGTCGTCAAGGGTTGCGGGAACGCCGTATTTCGCCAGATAGGCCGGGCTGGCGCAGGTTTTCATACCGACGGTACCGAGATGACGTGCGATATAGTCACCGTCTTCAAGCTCGCCAATGCGCAGGACGCAATCGAGGCCCTCGCGAAGCATATCCCGCCGCCGGTCGGAGCTGCTCAGCACAATTTCAATCTCCGGATGTTGCTGATAAAAGGCGGGGAGATTCGGCACGACCACTAACTTCGCCAGAGCGATAGGCATATCTATGCGCAGTTGACCACGTAGCGGACGCTGCGGGGCGAAAGACTCCATAAGATCATCGGCCTGCGCCAGCAGAGGTTTACTACGACGATAAAACGCCTCGCCATCAGGGGTGAGGTGGATCTGTCGGGTGGTACGCTGCAGAAGCCGAACGCCGCAGTGCTGCTCAAGCTGCTGTAGCGCTTTCGTGACCGCCGGGCGATGGATCTGCAGATTCTCGGCGGCGCGCGTAAAGCTGCCAGACTCGATAATCTCGATAAAAATCTTAATAGATTCAAACAGATTTAAGTTCATTTGTGCCAATGTGCTCCGATGACAACATCGTATTTCACTTTGATTATTACTTATTTAATAACAGTGAAGGATAACTTTTACTATTTTTCCCAACAATAAAGCGGCCTACAGTGGCGTCATCCCAGCGCTAAGCGCCAGAAAACACACTAAGGAAGCCGCATCATGCAAAACCATTCTGTTAGCCATATTCTCGGTATTGAAAAACCTGTCATTCAGGGGCCGCTATCCTGGCTAACCGACGCCCGGTTAGTCGCCGCAGTCAGTAATGCCGGCGGGCTTGGCGTATTAGGGCCGAATGCGGGTTTAACCGCGCAAACCGCCGTCACGACGCCGCAGGAGACGGCAGAAAAGATGCGTGAAGAGATCCGTAAAACGAAATTACTCACCGAGAAACCTTTTGCCGTCAATCTCATTCCGACGGTTGAAAACGATATCTGGACGCCGCCGATTGTAGAAGTAGTAAAAGAAGAGGGGGTTAAAGCGGTGGTTTATACCGGCTATGGTCAAGGAGCTATCATTCCCTCGCTGTTTGCCACGCTTAAGCAGGCCGGGATCAGCATTATTTATCGTGATATTAACCCAACACCGGAAAACAGCCGCGAGGCCGAAGAGATGGGCGCTGATGTTATTGTCGCCACCGGCTTCGACGAAGGCGGAACGCTTCCGGGAACGGCGCTAGGGACGTTTTCAATCGTGCCATTGATTGTTGATGCGGTGAAGCGTGTGCCGGTGCTGGCGGCTGGCGGGATTACCGACCGGCGCACCGCCAGGGCCGCCCACGCGCTGGGCGCGCAGGGGGTATTTGCCGGCTCCGTGTTTATCAGCACCACCGAGAGCCGCGTGCCGCCATCGGTGAAAGAGATGATCGTGCAAGCTAACGGTCTGGACTTGCAGCTATTTCGCACATTGCCAGATTACTATCGTTCGCTGCCGGGTAAATTAGCCGCCAGGCTGGTGGCGTTAGATAAATCCGGCGCCAGTAATGAAACCATAGCCGCGGAAATGGGCGGCCTGCGGGGCCTGCGAATTGGTATGCTGGAGGGCAACACTGACGAAGGCTACATTTCACTGGGAACCGGCATCGGCAGTATTCAGAGGATTAAGAGCGTAGCGGAAGTGGTGGAGGAACTGACGGTTTAATCTGCCTTCCCGTGCTCTCATGCGGAAAACAGAAACTCCCCGTTTGCGACAACGGGGAAGGTGATTAGCCGGAATTAGCTACCCCAGCGCTGCTGCAGATACTGAACCGCCTGCTGGGTTTGCGGCTGGTTAAGGTTGTTTTCACGAAACAGAATAGTCCCCTGAATACCCGGTGTGGTTTCATTGAGGTCGATCTGTTTTTTCAGCTCCGGCACGCCGCCGTCGACCATCCAGTCTGGCTCATTTTTTGACGGCTCGCCGACTTTATACAGCGCCACGCCGATATAGAGCCGGGTGTGAGTGGGTTTCACGACATCGGCCCACCACTTAGCCAGCACATCATAGCGCGCGGCGTCGCGGGCGAACGGCCAGTACAACTGCGGCGCGATATAATCCAACAGCCCTTGTTGAACCCAACTGCGGGTATCGGCATAGGACTCATCATAAGCCGCCGCGCCGCGGGTGTCAGAGCCGGCCGGATCGTGGGAGCGGTTGCGCCATACCCCCGCCGGGCTGACGCCAAACTCAACCTGCGGATTCAGTTTCTTGATGGTCTGTGAGACCTGCGCTATCAACTGTTGGGTGTTATGACGCCGCCAGTCGGCTTTTGAGGCATAACCCTGACCATATCGCTGATAGGTTTGATTATCGTTCAGCGTCGATCCCGGCGTCTCAGTATAGAAATAGTCATCAAACTGCACGCCGTCGATGGGATAGTTTTGCACCACCTCCGCCACGATACTGGTGATCCAGTCACGGACTTCCGGGATCCCAGGGTCGAGCACAAAGCGATCGCTGGCGGTGCGTATCCAGTTGCGGTGCAGGACAAATACGCTGGCGGGGACCTGAGTCAGGGTGTGGTTAAGCTCGGCGATGGTAGCGGGTTTGGTATTAACCGATACCCGATACGGGTTGAACCACGCGTGAACTTTCATCCCGCGTTTATGCGCTTCATCGAGCATAAACTGCAGCGGATCGTAGCCGGGATTTTCGCCAATTTTGCCGGTCAACATGTCTGACCACGGCAAGATGTGGGAATCCCACAGCGCGGTGCCGTCAGGTTTGACCTGGAAGAAGACGGTATTGATGCCCAGGCGTTGCAGATTGTCGAGTTTGGCGATCAGCGCCAGTTTCTGCTGGCTGATACGGCTTTCCGGACTACTGGCGATAATTGAACCCACCGGCGGCCAGTCGAGACGGGAAACCGTGGTGATCCAAACGCCGCGTACTGGCTGCTGATTTTTTGCCGATTTTTGCGTAACGGTCGGTTTGCTGGCGGTCACCAGCGATTTTGGCGCTTTACTGGTGCAAGTCACGAGCAGCAATACGGCGGCAGCAACCGCGCCGAGCCGGGTCATGCAGGTGACGGAGAGAAGGCGACGAGAAGCGATAATCATTACTCCCGTAGGCATGTAGACGCTTGAAAAATCACATTGTCTTATGATTCCCCCACCAGGGCAAGCCGCGCTCCGATGCAAAGAAAAAGAAAATGCCTTTTGTCTGGTATCTGTACGCGTTACGTGCAGAACTAACGACAACCTTTCACAGCAGTTAGCTGAAAAAGCAGAATTAACCTGGATAATTAGCTGGCCAGTTGTGTTACAACATATTACGAGACGCACAGCTAAGGAGAATCCGATGCGAAAAATATTATTGCTGGCCGCCGTTTTGCTGGCATCCGCACCGATCGTCACCCAAGCCGAAGAGATTACGCTTTTGCCGGCTATTAAACTGCAGATAGGCGACCGGGATTCCTACGGTCATTACTGGGACGGCGGCCGTTGGCGTGATAAAGACTACTGGCATCGTCATTATGAATATCGCGACAAGCACTGGCGAAAGCTAGAGAAAAAACAGCGTAAAGCCTACGAGAAGGGCTACCACGACGGTCGTAAAGACGCGAAGAAGCGTGAGAAAGAATACTATAAACATCACAAGAAGCATCATCACTAAAACATTAACGGGGCCATCAGGCTCCGTTTTTTAGCTACTGCAATTCACCCCTCAAGATTCAACTCATTATTCGCTGCTGTCGATGGTTTGCGTAAACTGTCTTTAGAAGCCTCCCGCAATAATGTCAAATATCACTTTGATTTTTTACAGCATCAGTATTACCTGATGAAAATAAAAATAGCCTACCAAGATTGGTGGGCAAATTTACCGCGAAATGTTTTTTAAGACTATTCCATATTCACAGCGAATGAAAAATCCGATTTGCAAAATAATTAAATATATCTTTTAAATCACATGGTTAAACTACACTTTCTTTTGTATGGTCTCTGGTATTACACTTTTTCGGCGATTGTTCGACTTTCTGCGCTAAAAGAGCGAGTGAGATTAATCCTAAAAATTTAAATACGCTAACCACCCATAACTACGAGGCGAAATTGCGTATTGAATTGACTCGATCGATCTGTAAAATTGTGTGGTGATAGTTAATGAAATGTAATAAAGGGATCCACTGCGGTGAAGATTCGTGCGGTAGCTATGGCCATATCACAGCTGGAACCCTTTTACGCACAGTGATTAAGGATATTCAGACTTGTTATTCAAGCAGGGATAACCCTTAAGAAAATAATAGCATTGCAATGGAAAAGCATATGAAAACGCGAGTGTTTTTAGCCGCTATGATTGCGGTTTCACTGGCAGGGTGCGAAGCGCCGCCGAAGCCGCAAATTACCGATGACACCATTGAAACCACGCAGGTTAACGGCGTCAATTTGACCCATCGCCATATTGTTGTTCCTCCAACGGAATTTACCCCGATTAACGCAGAATATCGCGCGCTGTATTCCGCCGCGGTAATGAGCCAGGCCGGGTATGGCGGCAAAGTGATTGTGCAATTAGTTCCAGGTGCTAATTATATTGCATTGGGACAGGCCCAGGACGGCTGGATAGCGTTAGCCAATGAAGGTCAGGAAAATTTAATTGGCTATGCTCCGGCCAATGCCGTTGTCAAAAGTGAGCTGTATGATAAAACGGTTCGCGAACAGTCGAAGCGCCCGAAGGCGCGTAAGAAAGCGACCTGCGTGAGCGTCGACGGAAATACCAAAGCCTGCAAAAACGGCAATAACGGTACCTGGATTCTGGATTAATCCCGCCTTTACGAGCGACACCGTATGAATAATAACTCTCTTTTACGCCAGGTCATGCTGGCGTTTTATTTGTTTCTTTTTACGTTGGTTAGTGGATGTGGTTCGTCTTCACACAGCGACCCTGCCCGATACAATCTTCAGTTCCAGGCCCACCCGCAAATTAACCGTTCTGCGCCATTAAAGGTCAGAGTGTTAGTGCTGAAATCCGACGCGGAATTCATGTCCGCCGATTTCTACTCCTTACAAAATAACGCGCAAAAAGTTCTCGCCGGCAACCTGCTTAACAGCGATGAATTTTTCCTGATGCCGGGGCAACTGGCAAAAAAACTCAGCGGGCAGTCCTCGCCGGAGGCGCGTTATATCGGAGTGATGGCGGAATACCAATCTCTCGATGGTAAAAAGTGGCGCATTTCTCTTCCTCTGCCAACGCCTGGCGAAACCCCTTTCTGGCAGTTCTGGAAACTGTCGGCAGATCAACTGCAAGCCAATTTATATCTTGACGTTAACGGGATCCGCGTCGTGCAGCAATAGCGCGAGCCCTAACAGGAAATTTGTATGAATAAAGCAGAAAAGGTGGTCTGGACCGAAGGCATGTTTTTGCGTCCGCATCACTTTCAGCGGGCAGAAAGCTACCTGCAAACGCAAATTCGCGAATGGGGCGGATTACAGCGCTCCTGGCTATGGGGTTTTCTCGAGATTGAACTTGATGATGCGATGCTGCGTCAGGGCTGTATTGCCCTGAGCTATGCCAGCGGCCTGCTGCCGGATGGGACGTTCTTCCAGTTTCGCGATGCTCGTCAGGGCCCGGCGCCGTTGCAAATCCCGGATAACGTCACGGGCGAAAAAGTCGTATTGGCCTTGCCGGTTCGTCGCGGCGGTCGGGAAGAGGTTATCTTCAGCGAGGAAAAAGACTCGCTGGCGCGATTTACCGCGTTTGAACAGGATGTGGAAGATGACAATGCGCTGTCGGTCGGCGATGCCACCGTGCAGTTTGCCCGCCCGCGGCTCACCCTGATGCTGGAAAAGGATTTGACCGCCGAGTGGACGGCCATCGGCGTGGCGTTCATCGCCGAGAAGCGCAACGATAACGCCGTAAAACTCGATAATGGCTACATCCCGCCGATGCTTAACGGCATCAATCATCCTTTGATTTACGCGATGATCAACGACTTGCATGGTCTGCTGGCGCAGCGTAGCCAGCAAATCGGCAGCCGGCTCCGACAGCCGGGGCGTTTTAATACTTCCGAATTAATTGAGTTCACTCTACTTGCGCTGGTCAATCGCCATCTCGGCCATCTCTCACATCTCAAAACGCTGCCGTTAGTTCATCCCGAGTCATTGTGGAATAGCTGGCTGCCGTTCGCCGCCGAGCTGACGACCTGGATGGCGCAGCGCGGTCCGGATGCTGCGCTGCCGATTTACGACCATGACGATCTCGCGAGCTGCTTCGGCAAACTGATGCTGTTGCTGCGCCAGGGGTTATCACAGGTAATGGAAGACAACGCCATCCAACTACCGCTGATAGAACGATCGCATGGGTTGAACATCGCGACGGTACCCGAGAGCAGCATGGTGCGTGATTTCGGATTCGTATTGGCGGTTAAAGCCAGCGTACCGGGTGATGTACTGCAAACGCACTTCCCGGCGCAGATGAAAGTCGCGCCGGTGAGCAAAATTCGCGATCTGGTGCAACTACAGCTTCCGGGTTTAATTCTGCGCGCTATGCCCGCCGCGCCGCCGCAAATTCCGTGGCATGCCGGTTACAACTACTTTGCAGTCGAGAAGGGCGGCGAGCTGTGGAACGACATGGAGAAATCTGGCGCCTTCGCCCTGCATCTGGCAGGCGAGTTCCCCGGCCTGGATATGGAATTTTGGGCTATCCGTAGCCCGTCGGAATAAGAAAGCGAGCGTTGATGATGCAGGAACAACAGGCCGCTGCCAGCCATGGCGTAAGCGGCAATAATCCCCTGGTGACGGCCGCCAACCCATTGCTAAATGCGATTCCCCAGATCCGTCATTCGGTATCGCACGATGACCAGGCCGGTTTGCGCCAGCGTTTGATTGATGAAATCCGCCGTTTTGAAGTGCGCGGTCAGCAGGCGGGGTTACCCTACGAGGTGATAGTCGGCGCTCGTTACTGCCTGTGTACCGCGCTGGACGAGGCTGCGGCCTTAACGCCATGGGGGAGTAGCGGCGTCTGGTCGGGCAGCGGTCTTTTAGTGACCTTTCATAACGAAACCTGGGGCGGGGAGAAGTTCTTCCAGCTATTGGCGCGCCTGTCGCAGAATCCACGCGAACACATCAATCTTTTGGAACTGATCAACTACTGTTTGTTGCTCGGTTTTGAAGGGCGCTACCGGGTAATGGATAACGGCCGCACGCAGTTGGAGACCATCAAGCAGCGCCTGTGGCAGATGATTTGCGGCGTACGCGGCGGCTATGCGCCGCCGTTATCGGTTCACGGCGAGGATCGCCCGGTGTTGCGTAAACTGTGGCGTCCGGTGGTGCCGCTGTGGGCCTGCGTCGCGCTGGCGGGGTTCGCCGCCTGTCTGTTCTATATCATTCTTAACTGGCGGCTTGGCGATGCTACCAACCCGGTGTTGGCGAAAATTTACCAGACGCCGTTGCCGGAAGCGTCGATTGCTCAGCCGGCGGAAAAATTGCCGGCGGTACTTAACCTGCGAGGTTTTCTGCGCCCGGAAATTGCCGAAGGGCTGGTTGCGGTCCGTGATGAAGCGGACCGCAGCGTGGTGATCCTCAAAGGCGACGGGCTCTTTGCTTCGGCCTCAACGGTGGTGCGCGATCGCTACGACCCGGTCATTGACCGCATTGCGCAAGCGATGAACAACGTCAGCGGCCGCATTCTGGTGGTCGGCTATAGCGATAACGTGCCTATCCGCAGCGCGCGCTTTGCCTCGAACTACGAGTTGTCCCTGGAACGCGCGCGTTCGGTACAAAAACAGCTGCAAAATCATCTGACGCAGCCCGAACGCGTAAAAGCCGAAGGGCGAGGGGAAATGAACCCCATCGCGCCGAATACCACTCCTGAGAACCGTGCCCGTAACCGCCGTGTGGAAATTACTCTGCTGGTGTCGCCCGATAATACCCGGGCTGAGCTGAACGGATTGCCCCAAGGAAATTAAGGATGCTGACACTTCTGCTTTCCATACTGACCAACCGGCTGCTGTGGGGTTTTCTCGGCGCCACGGCGGTGGCGGCCGTCATCTGGATGATTGGCCCGCTATTGTCGATTGTCGATACCCGGCCGCTGGAGTCGGAACAAAACCGCGTTATATCTATTGCGCTGGTGTACCTCATCTGGGCGCAAAGCCACATTCTGCCGCGTCTGTACAACGCCTGGCTCAACCGCAAGCTGATGGATAACCTGAAGGAAGACACGCCGAAGGGCAACGATCCGCAGCAGCGCCTCAATAGCGAAGACCAGATCCTCGCCGATCGCTTTGATGAAGCCGCGCAAATGTTGAAAAAAGCGCACTTCAGCAAAACCGGCAATGGTCAGTGGACCCAGCGGTTTAGCACCCACTATCTGTATCAGCTGCCGTGGTATGTGATTATTGGCGCATCCGGATCCGGTAAAACCACCGCCTTAGCCAACTCCGGGCTGCAGTTTCCGCTGGCCGATCGCTTCGGTAAAACGGCGTTACGCGGCATCGGCGGCACGCGCAACTGTGACTGGTGGTTTACCAACGAAGCCGTGCTGCTGGACACCGCCGGGCGCTATACCACCCAGGAGAGCGAGCAGGCGCAGGACGCCAGCGAGTGGCTGAAATTCATGGGGTTATTGCGTAAATACCGCCGCCGCCAGCCGATTAACGGCGTTATCGTCACGGTAAGTGTCTCCGACCTGTTAACGCAATCGACGGAGGCCTCGCGGCAGCAGGCGGTTAATCTGCGCCAGCGTCTCTCTGAACTACATGAACAGTTGGGTATTCGTTTCCCGGTGTACGTACTGGTGACGAAGGCCGACCTGCTTAAAGGCTTCCGCGCCTGGTTTGCCGATTACGACAAGGCGCAGCGCGATCAAATCTGGGGCTTCACTTTCCCGTGGGAGCAGGCAAGCGTTGCTGACTTCGACCTGATGGGCCGCTTTACCCAGGAGTTTGCGTTACTGCAACAGCGGCTTGAAGCCGGGCTGCCGGATACAATGCTGCAAGAGCATGACGCCAAAACCCGCGCCGAAGCCTGGCTGTTCCCGCAAGAGTTTGCGGCGTTGCGGCCGCTGTTAGCGGACTATCTTAGTACCGTCTTTGCCCGCTCTAACTTTGAAACCGAGTTTTCGCCGCGCGGCATTTATTTCGCCAGCGGCACCCAGGAAGGGTTACCGTTCGACCGCGTGATGGGTGAACTCAATCGCGCGCTATCTTTGCCGCAGGGAAATGAAAACGACAACTGGGACTCGGTCAGTAAAGAAGCGCCGATCCCCGGCGCCAAAGGCCAGAGTTATTTCATTAAAAACCTGCTGCAAAACGTGATTTTCCAGGAAGCCGGCATCGCCGGGCAGAACCGTTGGTGGGAACTGCGTAACCGCGCAGCGATCTGGTCAGGCTATGCGGCGCTCGCGGCGCTGTTAATCATTTCATGCGTACTATGGCTGACAAGTTACGGCAAAAATAAGGCCTACCTGGAAGAAGTCTCGGCGAAGGTGCCGCAGGTTGAGCAGCAGAGCAAAGCGCTGCAAAACCCCGAGCAGCGCGATCTGTTCGCCATGCTGCCGCTACTCAACGGCCTGCTGGAATTGCCGAAGAGCGCCGACTTTGACGTCAACGACCCGCCGGTTAGCCGCCGGATGGGGCTCTACCGCGGTAATGATGTCAGCGACGCCTCGCAGACGCTGTATCAAAAAGCGCTGCAGCAAATGCTGCTACCGGATGTCGCCATGCGAATCACTACCTGGTTGCGCAACGACAATGGCAGTGACGCCGAATATAGCTACGAGGCATTGAAAGCCTATCAAATGCTCTATCAGCCCAAGCAGTATGACGGCAAGTTTTTACTCTCCTGGGTGATGCTTAACCTGCAGCGTAACCTGCCGCAAAACGTGACGCAGACGCAGCTTCAGCAGCTGGAAGGGCATCTGGTCCAGCTACTGGAACCGCAAATCCAGTCCTCGCCGTATGCCAAAGACGATGCGCTGATCGCCCGCGAACGGGCGTTGATTAACCAGCAGCCGCTCTCCTCAAGAGTGTATGGTCGGCTGAAACGTCTGCTTGAGCATGACGACAATCTGAAAGCGGTCTCGCTGGCGACGCTCGGCGGGCCGCAGAGCGAACTGGTGTTCTCGCGTAAAAGCGGTACGCCGATCGCGGAAGGCGTGCCCGGTCTGTACACGCCAGATGGCTACTGGAAGGTGTTCAATAAACAGATCGATAACGTGACCAGCGCGCTGCATGAAGATGATATCTGGGTGCTGGGCGCCGCCAGCGCGTCGGAAGATAAACAGCAAACCGATAACGCCGTCCGTCAGCTCTATATGCGTGATTTTATCGCCAACTGGGATCGCTTCCTTGCCGATATTCAGCTCAACAATAGCGCCGATTTGTCATCGCGGATCAACACCGCGCGTCTGCTTTCAGCCAGTAACTCGCCGCTGCGCCGTCTGGTTATCAACCTGAGTCAGGTGCTGAACCTGGCGCGCGCCGAGCCGGATACGGTTAAAAGCGAAAGTTCAGCCGAGCAGGGCAACCGTGCGACCCGAACGCTGGAAGCGCTTTTCCGCCATGATGAGGGCGGCGCAACCCAGGGCGCGGCGCTTAGCCAGACGCCGGAACAGCTGGTAACGGAACACTACGCGCCGCTGATCGAACTGGCGCAGCCGTTGGAAAAGGGCGGCAAAACGATTGTGTTCGATGATTTCCTCAAACAGATCGACGAACTTTATCGCTACCTGACGGCGGTACAGGATGCCGCCAACAGCGGTATGCAACCGCCGGGCGGCGATGCGATTAGCCGTCTGCAGGCCAGCGCCGGCCGCTTACCGGGCGGCCTGCAAACCATGTTCAGCAAAATGGCGGTCGGCGCCAGTAGTGATACCCAGCGCCGCGATCTCGATAACGTACGTAAACGGATTAGCGTGGAGGTCGGCGGTTTCTGCCGCCAGGCTATCGCCGGGCGCTATCCGCTGGTTCGCAGCGCCAGTAGCGAAGTCACGCCGGACGATCTGGCGCGTATGTTCGCGCCGGGCACCGGCATGATGGATACCTTCTTCCGTGACAACCTGACCAATAAAGTCGATACCACGCAGTCCAGCTGGCGTTTTATGCCCGGCATCGATGGCAAAACGTTGCCGGGTAGTGAAGGGTTATTAAGGCCTTTCCAGCAGGCGCAATCGATCCGCGACGCGTTCTTTGCCAATGGCGCGACCACGCCGTCATTTAAAGTGACGGTGCGCACCATCAGTATGGACAACCGGATCCTCAATCTGACGCTGGATGTTGATGGTCAGCAGTTGCGCTACAGCCACGGTCCGCAGGCGGTGCAAATGATGAGCTGGCCGGGGCCGGGCGGCACCAATCAGGTGCGTATGCAACTCGGTCTGGCCGATGGTACCACCTCGACGCTGGTGACCAGCGGCTCATGGGCGCTGAACCGCTTCTTTGATAAAGCGCGCACCGCGCCCGGCAGCAGCAGTTTGAGCCGTCAGGCAACGTTTAACGTCGATGGTTATCAGGTCACGCTGGAGTTTGCGCCGAACAGTATTCGCAATCCGTTCCAGCTTCCCCGTTTCTCATGTCCATAACCGCAAGGAAAGCCGAATGACTCACGCCCCTGCGATGAGCTGGTACGGGAAACTCCCCAGTACCGGCGATTTTTTACAACGTCGATTTCCGGACATGCTGGTTCGCCAGTGGTCGCAATGGTTTCAGGTGGGGCTGTTGGCCTGGCAACAGGAGCAACAGCGTAGCGGCGAACGCCAGTTCAGCAACGCGCCGGTGTGGAATTTTATCGTCCCGCCGATGTTGAGCGGCCAGATGGTGCAGATGGGGTGTCTGATCCCCGGACGCGATCGGGTAGGCCGCCAGTATCCCATCTGCGCGCAAATGGCCTTCAACCCGCTGGAGTGGTCGCCTTCAATCCTCACTCAGGCCGGAGAGTGGTATCAACAGGTGGGCAGATCGCTGCTGCATGCGGTACGTAATGGCTTTTCCGCTGAACAACTTGACCAGGCGCTACTCGCCATTCCGGCGCCAAAGCTGGTAGAGGCGGAAAAGCGTTCGGAAATACTCGACGTGATTGGCTATCAGCAAGATGGGCAAAGCTCCCTTGGCTGGCAGCAGGCGGCGGACTGTTTTGATCCGCAGCGTCAGACCAGTTTTTGGTGGACCAACCGCGCCGATGGTTATCCGCTCTATACCCACGTCCATAGCGGTAATTTGACCGGCCAGCTGTTCACGCTGCTGTTTGATCCCGCCGGGGGCGCGAGACCGGGCCGTCACGGTCTGTATCCGCCGATGTTTGAATAAGCAGGTAGGCCATGAATATTGATGAATTCCTTGCTCCGGTTAGCGCGGAGCAGCCCTGCGGTGAAAACCTCGAATATGACGCCGACTTCCAGGCAATGGAACAAGCGATGCAGGGTAAAGCCGAGCAGCAGTTTGGCGACACCATTATCCCGGCGGAACCCGCTGACTGGACGACGGTAGAAAAGCTGGCGGCTGGGCTACTTAGCCGCACCAAAGATTTGCGCGTCATGCTGGCGCTGACTCAGGCGTGGACAAAACGCCGCGGCCTGAGTGGTTACGCGGATGGCCTGCTGCTGGTGCAACAGGCGCTGTCGCTTTACTGGCAGCCTATCTATCCGCTGCTGGAAGAGTATGGCGAAACTGATCCGTTTTACCGCATCAATGCGCTCGCGGGGCTAAGCGATAAATCAGCGCTGACCAGCGCGTTACGCAATGCCGTGTTGTTACGCAGTAATGGCGATGAACTGCTATTGCGCGATGCGCAGGCGCTGCTCGATGGCAGTAAAACCGAATGCGCGGATTATCCCGGCGGCCGTTCGCGATTGATTGATGAACTGGCCCGCGGCGGACAGCCGGGGATTGACGCCATCCTCGCCATTCACCAGCGCTTGCAGACCATCCGCGAAATATTAAGCGATTGTCTGGGTGAAAGCGGCGTGCCGGAAATGGAACAACTGCAGAAGACCGTCGGTATCGTCGCCGGCGCCTGCCAGATAACCGATATTTCGTCCTTTCACGCGTCCCGCGAGGAGAGTGCCGTGAGTGAACATCAAGCGATTTCCGACGTGCCGCCGCCGTCAGCCGTTGACTGGCGCAGCGCGCAAATCAGCAGCCGCGCCGAGGCGCAGCAGATGCTGGAAAAAGTAAAACAGTACTTCGCTCAGCACGAACCGAGTCACCCCGCGCCGCTGATGATTGAACGGGTACAGCGGCTGATTGAGCTGGATTTTATGGACATCATCCGCGATTTAGCGCCGGACGGCGTTCACCAACTGGAAAACATTTTTGGACGTCGCGACTGACGCGTCCGGACATTATGGCGACAGGCATAAGGTCTGGCGCTCAACCTTTACCGCGCATCTTCGATGGAGAACATCATGGCAATAAGTAAAAGTGGGCAGAAATTTATCGCACGCAACCGTGCGCCCCGCGTACAGATCGAGTACGACGTAGAGATTTATGGTGCGGAACGCAAAATCCAGCTTCCGTTTGTAATGGGGGTGATGGCGGATCTGGTGGGTAAACCGGTCGACAATCAACCGGCGGTCGATGAACGTAAGTTCCTCGACATCGACATTGATAACTTCGACGAACGTATGAAAGCGCTGAAACCGCGCGTCGCTTTCCAGGTCGACAATACGCTGACCAACGAAGGCAAACTGAACGTCGACTTAACCTTCGACAGCATGGACGACTTCCTGCCGGATGCCGTGGCCCGCAAAGTGGAGCCGCTGAACAAACTGCTGGAAGCCCGTACCCAGCTTTCGAATCTGCTCACCTATATGGACGGCAAAAACGGCGCGGAAGAGCTGATTGCCAAAATTTTGCAGGATCCGACGCTGCTCAAATCGTTGAGCCAGATGCCGAAACAAGATGACAGTGCGAAAGGTAGCGAGGAGTAATCGATGAGCAACCCGACTCAACAACATGAGCAGCAGTCCAGCCAGGCCTTTAGCCAGGATGAATTCAGCGCGCTGCTGAACAAAGAGTTTCGCCCGAAAACCGACCAGGCGCGTTCCGCCGTTGAGAGCGCGGTAAAAACCCTCGCGCAGCAGGCGCTGGAAAACACCGTCACGTTTTCCAACGACACCTATCGCACCATCCAGAACCTGATTGCCGGTATCGATGAACAGCTGTCGCGCCAGGTGAATCAGATCCTGCATCATGACGAGTTCCAGAAACTGGAAAGCGCATGGCGCGGCCTGAGCTACCTGGTCAACAACAGCGAAACCGACGAGATGCTGAAAATCCGCTTTATGAGCATCTCCAAGCAGGAGCTGGGGCGCACTCTGAAACGTTACAAAGGGGTGGGCTGGGACCAGAGCCCGATCTTTAAGAAAATTTATGAGCAGGAGTACGGCCAGTTTGGCGGCGAGCCATTCGGCTGCATCGTCGGCGATTACTATTTCGACCATAGTCCGCAGGATGTGGAATTACTGGGTGAAATGGCGCGTATCGGATCGGCTGCGCACTGTCCATTTATTACCGGTACCGCACCGGAAGTGATGCAGATGGAGTCCTGGCAGGAGCTGGCGAACCCGCGCGACCTCACCAAAATCTTCCAGAATACCGAATACGCCGCCTGGCGTTCGCTGCGCGAGTCGGAAGACGCGCGTTATCTGGGGCTGGTGATGCCGCGCTTCCTGTCGCGCCTGCCTTACGGGATTCGAACCAACCCGGTGGACAGTTTTGATTTTGAAGAGCAGACCGACGGCGCGGATCACAACAATTACGCGTGGGCCAACTCGGCGTATGCGATGGCGGCGAACATTAACCGCTCTTTCAAAGAGTTTGGCTGGTGCACCTCCATTCGCGGCGTGGAATCCGGCGGCGCGGTGGAAAATCTGCCTTGCCACACCTTCCCGAGCGACGATGGCGGCGTGGACATGAAATGCCCGACCGAGATCGCCATCAGCGATCGCCGCGAGGCGGAGCTGGCGAAAAACGGCTTTATGCCGCTGATCCATCGCAAAAACTCCGACTTTGCCGCCTTTATCGGCGCGCAGTCGTTGCAGAAACCGGCGGAATATCATGATGCCGACGCCACGGCGAATGCACGTCTGGCCGCGCGTCTGCCGTACTTGTTCGCCTGCTGCCGTTTTGCTCACTACCTGAAGTGCATTGTGCGCGACAAAATCGGCTCCTTCCGCGAGCGCGATGACATGGAACGCTGGCTGAACGACTGGGTGATGAACTACGTTGATGGCGATCCGGCTAACTCGTCGCAGGAGACCAAAGCGCGCAAACCGCTGGCGGCGGCTGAAGTGCAGGTAGCGGAGATCGAAGACAACCCGGGTTACTACACCGCGAAGTTCTTCCTGCGTCCGCACTACCAGTTGGAAGGGCTTACTGTGTCGCTGCGTCTGGTTTCCAAGCTGCCGTCGCTGAAAACCAAGGAAGCGTAATATGATGCCGCCGGGAGGCGACTCCCGGCAGGTACAACGCCATGGAAGGAGGTAAAGAAATGAAATTATTACCACTCTGCACGCTGGGACTGCTCACGGTGCTGACGCCATTTACTGTCGTCCAGGCGGCTGATGATTCCGCCAATTTACTAAGCGATCCCAATCAACTATCACGTAATGATGTGCGGTTGAGCGGCGAAAAGTTTCTCAAGGCCTGGCTGGCGCAAGACAATACCCAGCAGCAGTTAAAGGCCAATATGTATCTGCTTGGCGTGATGGATGCAACAGAAGGTAAAGCCTGGTGCGGTTATCAGCAGGCACTGCCGGGATCGCTTCGAGAAAGCGTCTACAGCTATTTCAAAAAGCTGCCCGACGAGCGAATAAAACAGCCTGCGGCGATGCTGATTACCGAAGCGTTGGCGAAGGAGTTGCCTTGTCATGGATAACCACTGGAGAATAAAAATGAACGCCAGACCTTCTTTTGTTGCCGCATGGGCGGCGGCAACGCGCATTTACGACGCTAACGATCCTATTGGTAAAGTTAAGCGAGTCATCGGTGGAAAAGTGAAACACAACTTTGAAATACCGGAACAGCAGGGTGGCTGGTCAAATAGCTGTGCCGTACGCATGAGCTATGTGTTGAACTATACCGGGCATCCAGTGCCGCGTATTGCCGGACTGACAGTATCTGGCGCAGATAACAAATGGTATTTCTTCCGGGTTAAAGATGTTATCGCCTGGCTGACCCGCCAGTGGGGTAACCCCGATATGATCGTTAGTTATCCTTCTTTACCCGTTCAGCAGTTGGCTAATACAAAAGGCGTGATTTTGTTCGAAGTACAGGGCTGGAGCGATGCCGCTGGCCATGCCACTTTTTGGAATGGCTTAACCTGTTCGGATCACTGTTATTTCAATGCCCAGGACACTAATTACACGACGACCAAAGCCAATTTTTGGGAGTTGCCATGAACAGAATCATTATCAGTCTGCTGCTTGCTAGCAGTGCGTCGGCTTATGCCTGGGACGACCCGGTATTGTTTGTTAAACAGCTACCCTATAAGCAGGTTGTTAAAGACGTGGTTTTATCCCGCTGTCTGGCGCAGGTAGCCGATGATAAAAGTCAGTTTTCTGTGGATGCTGCGCGCAGTAGCAATGCGTTGCTGGAGTGGGTGCCTTTCGATATTGAAAACGGTAATGACAAAATTAACGCCATTATTACTAAATACAAAAGTGCCACCAATGACTTTCATTCCGAGAGACAACCCGCAATTCAGGGCGTCACTTTGAATTGTTTGCGCCTTTATCATAGTACGGAACTGGATCAATTAACTTCGCAGATAATCATCGGTGATCCTAATAAAACCTGGAATCAGGATAACCCGCATTAATTTCAACTTTGCATTCCTGCTATTTCACAGCATGAGTGTTAAGACCAGCAATGGGCTTAAGCCTGTTGCTCTGAGGCAGAGGTAAAATATGGATGGTTTTATTCAGCCCCATGCTTTCCTGTTTGCCATATAAGTGCTTTTTCGAAAGCAATAATTTTCATTAACGAAGAGTAGATATTATGGCTATTGATATGTTTCTGAAGGTCGAGGGTGTAACCGGTGAATCAAAAGATTCTAATCACACCGGTTGGACTGATATTACCTCTTTTTCCTGGGGCGCATCCCAGCCGGGTAATATGAGCGTGGGCGGCGGTGGCGGTGCGGGTAAAGTGAATTTCAACGACCTGCACGTAAATGCGCTGATCGACAAATCCACCACCGCGATTCTGAAGCACTGCTCCAGCGGCAAGCACCTGACCAAAGTTGAACTTTCGGTCTGCAAAGCCGGTGGTCAGCAGGTTGAATATGCGCGAATCACCCTCGAAGATGTACTGGTGACTTCCGTGCAGTACACCGGCGCCGATAACGGCGACACCGTTGGCGTAACCTATGCCTTCCAGGCGGCGAAAGTGAAACAGCAGTACTGGGAGCAGACTTCCGCTGGCGGTAAAGGGGCAGAAAGCAGCGCCGGCTGGAATATCAAAGAAAATAAAGAAGCATAATTGCCTACGTGCCGGGGATTTTCCCCGGCCATTCTCAATCAAGGAGGAAGGATACATGGCAAATTTGCAGGAAGGGGGTTATCGTTCTCTTACTATCGGCGAGATAGCATTAGCACGTTTGGTTTTTGGCGACGCAATAAAATATTCTGAAGTTAAAGGACATAATAAAATTTACTTACCATTTAACATGCAATCAAATAATGTTGTAATGACGCCTAATGGTGAAATGTATTGATCGGCGGGCATGGTTATGAGTAAATTTTTTATTATATTGGCGTTCACAATCATGATAAACGCCTGTGTACCTCACCCGGCACAATATCAGACGTTTTCAGTAACACTAAAAAACAATGAACCTTGTTTTGCTCTCCCCGTTAACTCAGGGCTGGATGCGCCTATCACTAGTTCTTCGCCCACCATTATGAAAAAAACGGCCAATGAATGGAAACCAATATCACCGCCAGCGACGTTCAGCCCTACCGCGATGTTAAATAGCCAGCAGTGTCACCAATGGAGTGGTATTACATGGCAAGCTGGAGAATATGATGTTGCACTAAAAGTGTCTGGTAAAAACGATTCCGTTCGTTATGGTGCTCGATTCTCCTTAGTAGAAAGTGCTTCAGGGCAATTTAAGCTTACACAGACTGAATAAAATGTGCCCCCGCAAACGCCGCCGTTCTTATTTCGAGAGCGGCAGCGTTTGTGCGCCAATCATATCAGCAGGAATAGGCTATGCGATTCACGATTATTTCGACCAAAGCCGGTCATCAGCCCCCGCAGGGCAGCTGTGACTTTTACGCGCCGGGCGGTACCATTGGGCGCGGCACGGACAATAACCTGGTGCTGCCGGATGACGACCGCGCCATATCTCGCCTGCAGGCCATCGTCCACGTGGCGGCAGACGGCGAGTGCAAAATTACCAATCGCGGCAACGTGACGCGGGTGGTACTCAACGAGATCCCGCTGGAGCGGGGGCGTCAGGTTGAACTCCAGGATGGCGATATCCTCGCCATTGACGACTATCACATCGAAGTCAGCGATCTGCTGCAGGATAGCCAACCGATAAGCCGAATGGCGGCGAGCGGTCAGCCGCCTGTCACTACGAAACCGTCGACACCAGCGCCATCCGCAGCGCCCACCGTGGCGGAAGCCGCGCCAACCGCGGTACCGTCAGAAATCTGGGATAGCCTGATGCAGGAATTCTCGATTGCCGACAGCATCTCCAGCAGCCGGGCTAAGCCGCAGGCCGATAACGCGCCGAATCCCTTCGCTGAGCCGAAGCCTGCCGAACGTAATCCGGAAGATCCGCTGGCGATGTTCGCTGATAGCGAACCGCTGTTTGAGCGCCCGCCGGTGGCGACGGACGACCTGTTTGCCGATGACACCCCATTTGATCGCGACAGTATTTTTGCCGACGTTACGCCAACGACGCTGGTGCCGCCAGTTGAAAAACCGGCTCAGCCTGTCACCGATGAGCCGCAGGCAGAATTGGATCCGCTGGCGCTCTTTGGCGGCGACGTTAGCGCCAAAACCGCGCGTCATGACGATCCGCTGGGGCTAATGGGCGGCGCGCCGCTGACATCGGTAGATGCCTTCAGCAACGAAGAGCCTGCTAAAACGGTTGCCGACGAGCCTGATGCCGCTTTTGATTCGCCATTATTGATGGCCCAGCCGCCGCAGGAGCCGCCCGCGGCAGCGCGTGAAGAAGCGCCGGAAATAACCTTACCGACGCCGCAGGCCGTGGCGCGGCAAGCCGCCCAAACGCCAAAAGGGCGCTTGCGTATCGATCCCGTGCGTCATGAACATCAGGCGACCAGCACGCCGCAGCCGGGTAACGGCGAAGTGCTGCAGGGAGAACTACTGGAAGCCTTACTAGAAGGCATGGGGCTCGGCGATATGCAGCCGGTCCCGCAGTTCGACAAAGAGAATATGCGGCAGCTCGGCCAAATGCTGAGCATGTTCTCGCAGGGAACCGTCGCGCTGCTCTCTTCGCGTTCGATCCTCAAACGCGGCGTCAAAGCCGATATGACCATGGTACTGGACGACGCCAATAACCCGTTCAAGCTGTTGCCTTCGGGCAAAACCGTGCTGATGCAGATGTTCGGCGCGCGGATGCCGGGCTTTATGCCGCCGAAAAAATCGGTACGCGATGCGTTGATTGACCTGCAGGCCCATCAGTTAGGGATGATCTCGGGGATCCGCGCGATTATCGCCGCGATGCTGCAGTCCTTTAATCCCGAGCAGCTGGAAGAAGAGGCTAAGCGCGATGGCCATACTTCGCGCCTGGCGCTTCCGGCCAGCCGTAAAGCGGCGTTATGGGACTATTTTGTCCGTACCTACGGCGAAACCGCCGGAGAAATTGAAGACGATTTCCACACCCTGTTTGGCGAAGCATTCCTCTATGCCTATGACATGGAAGTGAATCAGTACAAAGACTCACAGAGCGGATCGGAAGAATAATGGACATTACCACGGCTTCTCTTTCCCGCCAGGGAACGCGCGCCAGCAATCAGGATCAGACCGGCGAATGCGTCGGTGAGCGCTCCGCCTGCTTTGTGGTCTGCGACGGCATTGCCGGGTTGCCCGGCGGCGAGGTGGCGGCGGAACTGGCGCGCAACGCGATTCTGGATCGGTTTGACGGCGATAATCATCTGAACGCCCAGACCATTCGCCAGTATGTACAGCAGGCCAACGGCGCCATTCTCCAGCAACAGCAGGCGACGCCGGATTATCGGCGAATGGGCACCACGCTGGTGAGCCTGTTTATCGATCGCGATTATAAGCTGGCCTACTGGGCCCACGCCGGCGATAGCCGGTTATACCTGTTTCGCCGCGGCTGGCTGTACCACGTCACCACTGACCACAGTCTGGTCCAACAGATGAAAGATGCCGGACATCAGACCGACGATATTAACAGCAACCTACTGTACCGGGCGTTAGGCATGGCCAGCGACGGTGCGGAAGCCAGCTATAGCGATGTGGTGCCGGTAGAAGATGGCGATGCCTTTTTGCTCTGTACCGACGGTTTCTGGCACGGCGTCGGCGAAGAGCAGATGAAATCCTCCCTGCAGATGGTTAATACCCCGCAGGAGTGGTTAACCCTGATGAATCAGTATCTTCAGAGAAACAATGACGGCAACCAGGCTTCGCAAGACAACTACAGCGCCGTCGCGGTATGGATGGGCAGTCCGGAAGAGGCGACGCTGCTGCACTCGCTGGCCGACGCCGCACAATTTTTCCCCCTGCGGGATTGAGACAGGCTAAGAAGGATTTTTATGAAACATTGGATATTGGGTGCTGCAATATTTGCCGCCACCGGCGTCGCGCAGGCGGAAAACTACCGTATCGTGCAATCGCCTTCGCAAAAACTGGATGTCTGGATCGATAACATCAAGGGCAATACCGCGCAGAGCTGGTGCGCTAATGAAGTGCCGCTACGCATCGTCGCCAACGGCAACAAGAACGTCAAGATACTGGATAACTTCCTGCCGCGCGTCGGCGCATTAATGGAGCATCAGTGTTCGCGTTTGCAGCAGTTGAACTGGACGCTGGTTGACGCTAACAATGGGCATATCGCTCAGGGGAGCGCGGCGAAAAACAAAAAATGGGCGGTAAAAGTCGCGCCGGCCGATACCGCGGCGGCGGAAAAGCCCGTCGCGCCAGCCTGGCTGCCGCCGGAAGAGAAGGCGGAAAAACTGTCTCCCGCCGCCGACCGTACGCCGTGGCAGGAGTTCACATTGCAGGGCGGCTGTCGACTGCGCACCTTCTGGCAGGAAAGCGCCGCCGCCTTATTCATTCCCGCTGTTGAATCCGGTAGTTGCGAAAAGGGCGGCTGGCTGAGCGGTCGCACCGTCATCACTCAATCCGTTAACGGTAAAGAAAAGCAGAGCACCGTGACGTTTGTGCACGGCTTCCCGGTGGTGGGTCTCAATGCCGCCGCTGACCCCAACAAACTTCTGATCACCGCGGTCAATAACCAACGCATGGTAGTCAGCAATGAAAACGCTCAACAAAGCTGGATGATCCTGCCTTATGACCCCGGGCAAAACGGTTGGCAGATGACCGGCACGCTGGCTATCGAAATGTCTCGCGAACTGGCCAACGATCCGTCGCGTCTACAGGCGCGGATAGAGGCGGCGCGTAGTGTCTGGACGCCGTGGCTGGCGCCGGATATCAAACTCAACGTTGTGCTGATCGACGGCCTGCACCCGCTGCTGCGTAACCCGGCGGCAGGCGCATGGCGCGCGGCGAACTAAGGAGCGACGATGAACACGCTATATCAACAGCTGGCTGGCGAAAGCGTCGGCGCGGCGCTGCAGCGCCTGGAAAGCGAGATCAAAAGCCGTCCCGCCGATGCCGATTTACGTGCGGCGTTCGTCCAGTTTCTATGCCTGAGCGGTAACTGGACGCGCGCGTTGGCGCAGCTAAAAAGCTGGCTGGCGCTGAAGCCGCAGGCCAGGCCAACGGTCACCCTGCTGGAACAGAGCATTCAGGGCGAGCAGCAGCGAGATGCGGTATTTGCCGGCAGCGCCCGCCCGCAGATGCCGGACAGCCAGTGGCCGTGGCTGTCTGCGCTGGCCTCCGCGCTTTGTGCTGATTCAGAAACCGCCCAGCGACAGCGGCTGGCCGCCTTTGAACAGGCGCCCCTTAATCCTGGTAATCTCAATCAGGCGGATACCCCCGCGGTCGCTTTTCACTGGTTGATGGACGGCGACGCGCGTCTGGGCCCGGTTTGCGAACTTATCTTCAATGGACGGTATTGCTGGCTGCCTTTTACCGCTATCGCCGAAATTCGTTTTCAGGCCCCGGCGAGCGTCACCGATCTGGTGTGGCGCCATGCGCTGGTGCGCCTGACCGATGGTAGCGAGCAAGTGTGTCAGATCCCCGCGCGTTACCCTGTCACGCCGCAGGCGGAGGCGCGCTTCCAGCTGGGCCGCGCCACCGAGTGGCAGCCGCTGGACGACGAAGGCGCGCTGTATCAGGGCCACGGGCAGAAAGTGTGGCTTAACAATAACGATGAATTCCCGATTCTCTCTCTCGACGTGGTGAGTTTTGCATGAACAAACCGGTACGCGACGGTGACGCGCTGCGCAGCGGCTGGCAGGCGCGTAGTAAGCAAGAGACCATTGGCGCCCGCGATAAGATGCAGCCGTCGCTGCTCGACCGCCTGACCGATAATCAGCCGCAGAAAAAATCGGAGCCTCTTAACAGCAACCTGATCACCCACAGTACGCTGCGCCGTCACGTGCTGCGCGATCTGCAGTGGCTGTTCAATACCATCAATCATGACGATCCGCAGGCGTTGGCCGCGCTGGCGCACGTGCGCCGTTCGGTGGTTAATTTCGGCGTCGCGCCGCTGGCCGGGAAACGGATGTCGGATATTGAATGGCAGGATATACAACGCAAACTTACCGAGGCGATTATTAGCTTCGAACCGCGTATTCTGCCGCAGGGGCTGCAGGTCCGCTGTATTTCTGATACCCAGTCACTGGATTTACATAACGTCCTGTCGATTGAAATTAAAGGGCGTCTGTGGTGCGTACCGTATCCATTAGAGTTTTTGTTCCGTACCGATGTGGATCTCGAAAATGGCCACTTTGAATTGAAAGACGCGGGGTAACGATGGAAGGCAAACTGCTTGAATATTACAACCGCGAGCTGGCCTATCTGCGTGAGATGGGCGCTGAATTCGCCGAACGCTATCCGAAGGTTGCCGGCAGGTTGGGCATGCGCGGTATTGAGGTCGCCGATCCTTACGTTGAGCGGATGATGGAGGGGTTCGCCTTTCTGACTTCCCGCGTGCAGCTAAAAATGGACGCCGAATTCCCGCGCTTTTCACAACGTCTGCTGGAGATGATCGCGCCCAATTATCTGGCGCCTACGCCGTCGATGGCGATAGCCGAACTGCAGCCGGACATCAATAAGGGCGATCTGAGTAAAGGTTTCGTGGTACCACGCGGTACGATGATGGACAGCCAGGTACTGAAGAAAAACGGCGTCACCTGTAGCTATACCACCGCGCACGATGTCACGCTGTTGCCGCTGCGTATTGAGAAAGCCGAACTCGGCGGGATCCCCGCCGATGTGCCGCTGGCCGCGCTTGGGCTAAGCCAGCGCGGCGCCGTCAGCGCTTTGCGCCTGCGTATCACCTGTGAAGGGGCTCAACATCTTGGCCATCTGACCTTTGACCGGCTGGCGTTTTTCTTAAGTGGCCCGGATATTGAGGCGCTACGCCTGCTGGAGCTGATTCTTGCCCACCAGGTCGGCGTGGTGTGCCAGACCACCGGGCGCGATCCGCTGCGTTTTTCGCTGAGCGAAGAGGCTATACAACAAGAGGGTTTCGCCGCCAATCAGGCGCTGTTACCGGAAGATCTTCGCAATTTTGACGGCTACCGGTTGCTGCACGAATACTTTGCCTTCCCGGCGCGCTTCCGCTTTATCAGTATTAACGGCCTCAGCAAGTTAATCGGTCAGTGCAAGGAAGAAAAATCCTTCGATATTATTGTTCTGCTGGATAAAACCGACGACCGGCTGGAACAAGTGGTGGAAGCTAACCACTTCGCGTTGCACTGCACGCCGGTGATTAACCTGTTTCCGAAAATCGCCGCCCGCCAGTCGCTGAGCGACAGCCAACATGAATACCATCTGGTGGTCGATAACATCCGCCCGCTGGATTATGAAATCTATTCGGTGAGTAAAATTCACGGCAGTGCCGATGGTCACCGCGACGATCGCGAGTTCCGTCCATTCTGGAGTTCATGGAGCAAGGATGCCGGAGATTACGGCGCTTATTTTTCACTGCGCCGCGAACAGCGGGTGCTTTCCGAACACGCGCTGCGCTATGGCACGCGTACCGGCTATACCGGCTCTGAGACCTTTGTCTCACTGGTCGATGAGCAGCATGCGCCGTGGCAGGAAGATCTGCGTTACATCACCGCCGAGGTGCTGTGCACCAGCCGCGATCTGCCGTTGATGCTACAACAGGAGCTGGGGCAATTCGTGCTGGCGGATTCCCTACCGGTAAAAACATTGAAAATGCGTAGCGGCCCGACGCCGCCGCGACCGGCGCTGGCGGAAGGGCTCAGCACCTGGCGGCTGATAAGCCAGCTGCAGATGAACTATCTCAGCCTGATGGACGGTGAAAATGGCGAAGGCGCCGCGGCGCTGCGCCAGTTGCTTGGGCTGTATGCCGGGCTGGCGGAGACCGCCGTGGCCCGCCAAATCGAAGGGGTACGCCACTGCGTGCTGGAGCCGGTTCATCGCCGGGTGCCGGAGCCGGGGCCGATCGTCTTCGCCCGCGGTATCGGCATCACCTTAACCGTAGATGAGCGCGCTTTTTCCGGCGCCAGCCCGTGGCTGTTTGGCAGCGTACTGGAACGGGTCTTTGCCCGGCTGGTGTCGCTCAACAGCTTTACCGAATTCACCTTATGTAGCCAGCAGCGCGGCGAAATCGGTTACTGGGCGCCACGAATGGGGAAAAGGGCGCTGATATGAGTGAGACGTTGGCTACCATTCATCGCCTGACGCCGCTGGCGGACGTTTTCTGGCGCGAGGTTACCGCCGCGCCCTGGCGCTACGATCTTTTTCATCTGCTGCGCCGCATTGACGCGCAAGGGGGCGAACGTTACCCGCTTGGGCGCGCGCCGCTGCCGAAATTTGAATCGCTGCGCATCGGGCAAACGCCATCAATGGGGTTTGCGCCCGCGACGCTGGCCAGCGCGCAAAAACGGGAAAATAGCGCGGTGCATGAGATATCGATTCTCAGCTTCGGTCTGTTCGGCCCCAATGGCCCGCTGCCGGTTCATATGACCGAATACGCCCGCGAGCGTATTCATCATCATCAGGACGACAGCCTGAGCGCTTTTGCCGATCTCTTTCACCACCGCCTGACGCTACTGTTCTACCGCGCCTGGGCCGACGCGCAGCCAACGGTATCGTTAGACCGTGCGGATAACCGCCGCTTTGAGCGCTATCTCGCCTCACTCATCGGCATGGGTCAGCCGGGGCAACTGGAGAAGGGCGACCTGAGCCCGCATGCGCGTTTCACCCACGCAGGCCATCTCAGCCGCCATGGTCGGGATCCGGAAGGGCTGGAGAAGATCCTGCGAAATTACTTCAAAGTCCCGGTCAACATTATCAGCAACGTGCCGCAGTGGATGCCGTTGACCTCGCGAGAACAAGCGCAGTTGGGAGCGGGAAGGCGTTTACCTCGCCTGGGCGTCTCGGCGTTTCTCGGCGTCGCGGTACGCGATGTTCAGCATAAATTCCGCCTTGAAATCGGCCCGCTTAGCGCCGCCGAATACGCCCGTTTTCTGCCGGGCGAAAACGCGGTGAACGAATTACGCGACTGGATCCGTCAGTATCTTGGGATCGAGTATGCATGGGATGTCAGGGTACTTATCCGCGGCGATGAAATACCCGGTACGGTCCTCAGCGGCGACGGCAAACTGGGTTATAGCACCTGGCTTGGCCACCAGCCAGCCCCCGTGCCGCGTGGCGATTTAGTGTTTAGCGTGGAGCAGAGCGACGCCTGATGTTGTCTGCTCTCTGACACCTTTATTAATGTTATCAATGGAACCGAACATGTCAGAAATCAGCCGTGCCGTACTCTTCGGCAAACTGGATACGCTGTTGTTTACCTCGCTGGAAAGCGCAACCGCCTTTTGTAAACTGCGCGGCAACCCTTACGTTGAGCTGGTGCACTGGCTGCACCAACTGATGCAGCAGCAGGACGGCGATCTGCAACACATTATCCGCCATTTCGCCCTTGATGAGCAGGCGCTGACCCGCGATATCATCGCGGCCCTGGATGCGCTGCCGCGCGGCGCCAGCTCGGTCTCCGACCTTTCTGAGCATATCGATAGCGCCGTCGAACGCGCGTGGGTTTATGGCTCGCTGAAATATGGCGTCAACCGCATTCGCGGCGGCCATTTGTTAATAGGGCTGCTGAAAACCTGGAATCTGGCTAACGTTCTGAAAGGCATTTCGCCGCAGTTTAGCAAAATCAATGTCGATGCCTTGAGCGAGAGCTTTGAGACGCTGCTGGCCGCCAGTAAAGAGAGCCAGCAGGCGGCGGTGGAGACGGCCAACACGGGCGCGACGCCGACGGCGCAGGGCACGCTGGCTCAGTACGGACAGAACCTGACGCTGCGGGCGCAGGAGGGCAAGATCGATCCGGTGGTTGGCCGCGATGAAGAGATCCGCCAGATGGTGGATATCCTGATGCGGCGCAGGCAGAACAACCCGCTGCTGACCGGGGAAGCCGGCGTCGGTAAAACCGCGGTAGTGGAAGGGCTGGCGCGGCGGATCGCCGCAGGCGATGTCCCGCAGCCGTTGCGTAATATTGAGCTGTGGCTGCTGGACATCGGCATGCTGCAGGCCGGTGCGGGCATGAAAGGCGAATTTGAAGCCCGTCTTCAGGCATTAATTAACGAAGTGCAATCCAGCCCGACGCCGATCGTGCTGTTTATCGACGAAATCCACACCCTGATTGGCGCAGGCGGCCAGCAGGGCACCGGCGATGCGGCGAACCTGCTGAAACCGGCGCTGGCGCGCGGACAGTTACGCACCATCGGCGCGACCACCTGGGCGGAGTACAAAAAATATATTGAAAAAGATCCGGCGCTGACCCGCCGTTTCCAGACGGTGCAAATCCACGAGCCGGATGAAGAGAAAGCGTTGCTGATGCTGCGCAGTACCGTATCGCCGCTGGAGAAACACCATCGTGTGCTGCTGCTTGATGAAGCTGTCAACGCGGCGGTGAAGCTGTCGCATCGTTATATTCCCGCGCGGCAATTACCGGATAAAGCGGTCGCGTTGCTGGATACCGCCTGCGCCCGCGTCGCCGTCAGCCAAAGCGCGCCGCCGCCTCAGTTAGAAGATTGTCTACAGCGCATTGCCGCCCTGGATGTGGAACTAGAGATTGCCCAACGCGAAAACCGGGTGGCGATTGGCGGTGCCCAGCGCATTGAGCAACTCAAACAGGCGCGTCAGCAGCAGGAAACTGAACGCGATACCTTGAGTCGTCGCTGGGAGCAGGAACGTGCGTTGGTTGATGAAGTCATCGCGTTGCGCGCGCAATTGCAGGAGGCTGATGACGACGCCCAGCCGACGCTGCGCCAGACGCTTAATGAAAAACAGCTGGCGCTAAAAACCCTGCAGGGTGAGATGCCGCTGCTGTTCGCGGCGGTAGATGAGAACGTAGTGGCGGCGGTGGTCGCTGACTGGACCGGCATTCCGCTGGGGCGGATGGTCAAAAATGAAATTGACGCCGTACTGAGCCTGGCCGACACGCTCAACCAGCGAGTGATTGGCCAACGCCACGGGCTGGATCTGATCGCCAAACGTGTGCGCACTTCACGCGCGCGGCTCGACGATCCCAATAAGCCGGTCGGCGTCTTTATGCTTTGCGGGCCATCCGGCGTAGGTAAGACCGAAACCGCGCTGGCGCTGGCGGAAGCGCTGTACGGCGGCGAACAGAACGTTATCACCATCAACATGAGTGAGTTCCAGGAGGCGCATACCGTCTCGACCCTGAAGGGCGCGCCGCCGGGTTACGTGGGTTACGGCGAAGGCGGGGTGCTGACTGAAGCGGTACGCCGCCGCCCGTATAGCGTGGTGCTGCTGGATGAAATCGAGAAGGCGCATTCGGACGTGCACGAAATCTTCTTCCAGGTGTTTGATAAAGGCTGGATGGAAGACGGTGAAGGCCGCCATATCGATTTCCGCAATACAATCATTATCTTAACGTCTAACGTCGGTACCGAGCTGATTAGCGCTATGTGCGCCGATCCGGATCTGATGCCCGAGCCGGAAGCGCTGAGCGGCGCGCTGCGTCAGCCGCTGTTACAGGTCTTCCCGCCAGCGCTGCTTGGCCGCCTGTTGGTGGTGCCGTACTACCCGCTGAGCGATGCGATGCTGGGGCAAATCGTGCGTCTGCAGCTGGCGCGTATTCAGCGCCGTCTGCAGGACAATCACAACATTGTCTGCGAAATTGACGACAGCGTTGTCGAGCAGGTGGTTCAGCGTTGTACCGAAGTGGAATCCGGCGGGCGTATGGTCGATGCGATTCTGACCAACACGCTGCTGCCGCAGATGAGCCAAATTCTGTTAACCGCCAACCGTAACGATGAGCAGTTTACGCAACTGCGCATCAGCTATGCGCAAGGCGAGTTTCATTGTCAGTTTGCCGCGTAACACCATCAGAAAGTGAGTCTTAAGATGACGGATCACGAAAACAATCGGACTGTCCTGAACGCGCTGCCGGTCGGGTATCGTTTTAACGAATTTGAAATAAAGGAAGTGATTGGCGGCGGCGGTTTCGGCATTGTGTATCGCGCCTGGGACCATCAGCTGGAACGTACCATCGCGATTAAAGAGTTTATGCCTTCGTCGCTGGCGGTACGTAACGAAGATATGACCCTGGTACTGCGTAGCGAGCGCTTCAGCAAAGCGTTCTCCGCCGGATTAAATAGCTTTATCCAGGAGGCGCGGCTGCTGGCGCGCTTTAATCATCCCAACTTGCTGCACGTGCTGCGCTTTTGGGTTCAGAACGACACCGCCTATATGGGCACGCTGTTTTATAGCGGCACCACCTTGAGCCGCCTGCGCGAGCAGCAGCCAAACCTCATCGATGAGGCATGGATCCGTCGGATGCTGCCGATGCTATTCGGCGCCATTAAAACCATTCACGATGCCGGCTATTTGCACCGTGATATCTCACCGGAAAATATCCAGATCCAGGATAACGGCCTGCCGGTGCTACTCGATTTCGGTTCGGCGCGCCGGACCATCGGTAATCTCTCCGACGAAACCGAAACCATGCTGCGCCCGGGTTATGCGCCTATCGAGCAGTATACCGACGATAATGACAGCGAACAGGGCGCCTGGACCGATATTTATGCCGTCGGCGCGGTGCTGCATACGCTGATCGTGGGTTCACCGCCGCCGGTGAGCGTGGTGCGGAGTATTCAGGACAACTATCAGCCGCTGGCGGAACTGAAGCCGGCGGGTTACTCGCTGCCGCTGCTACAGGCGGTCGATAAAGCTCTGGCGCTGCGGGTGGAAGATCGTCCCCAGTCAATCGACGCGTTTGCCGAGCTGATTGAAATGCCGGTGTCCAGTATCGATGACGTCTTGTCGGTCAAAAAAACCGGCACCATGCTGGCGCTGGTCGAAGAGGAAGAACAGGCGCCGGCCGTGACAGACTGGCGGCGCTATAAGGTTCCGGGGATGGTCGCCGCAGGCGTACTGGTCGGCATTATTGCCGGCGGTATGCTGTTCAGCGGCGGCGGCAGCGAGGCGCAACCAGCACAGAGCGCCAGCACCCAGCCGCCAGCGGCGGTTACGCCGCCGGTAACAACGCAGACCGCTAACGCGCAGACCGCTCCGCCCGTTGCCGTTCAAGAGAGCAAACCTGCCGCCGCGGCGGCGCCTGTTGCTCAGGTTTACGTGCGCATGCGGGAAGGGGAAAAGCTCAAACTCAATGGCGAACCTCATAACACGCAACCGGCCACAAACGGCTTCGCCTCGCTGAAACTGGCGCCGGGACATTATGAAATTACCCTGCAGGGTAATGGACAAACCCGCGAGCAGACGCTGGAGATCGCCAAACCGGGAACCTGGCTTATTAATCCATCGAGCTAGATGGCGCAATTGAGAGCGAAATCCACCCGCCAGCAATGCACGGCGGGTGGGATAATCATTTAGCGAGATATCACTGATCAACAAGGAGTGTTTAATGACCCCAGGCTGGATTATCAACGCAGTATTGACGTTTGTTATTATTTTCATCGGCTTTTACCTTGCGAACCGCATAGTAAAAAACTCGCAACGGCGAGAGCAGCGGATTATCGAAAACGGGAACGATATCCAGGTTACGATACTCGCAATGCGGCAAACCGGATTATTTATCAACAACAATCCTGTCATTGATATGGATCTGCGGGTACAGGATTTAAATAATGGAAAAACGTGGCTTGTGGAAAAGCACCAGGAAACGGTTTTGCTAATTACCCTCGATGCCTGGCAGGTCGGAGTGACTTATGAGGCAAAACTCGAGCCAAAAGATAACGCCATTGTGTTTGTAAGAGATATTAACGATAAGCCAAAACTGACGAGTGGAAGATGAATATTTTTACTAACGTAATCGTTCTGGCCGTGGTCCTACTGTTTATTTATATTTTTGCGTCATTACTGATTCGCGATGCGAAAAATAAAAAAATCAAAGCGGCTATCCACAATGATGGCGTTGCGGTGTCTGGCACCATCACAAATGTGAGAAGCCGCTCGGGCGGTAATTCCGGGTTTATTAATATTAGCGTCGATTTTAATTACGTTAACGAAAAAGGTGAATTGCTGACCGGTCAGCGGGATATCGTTATTGATATTACGCGTATCCAAAACTTTCAACCGGGAAAGCCGATTCCGTTACGCTACTTGCGCCTTGACCCGCAACAGGTGCTGGTCGATCTGCCGAACCCACTGTTAACGCGCAGCTAGCGCTGCACAAACTGTATCCCCCTGAATGGAATAATATTATGTCTAACAGGATCACCGTTCAGCTCCCCGTTGAGGGGCTGCTTTTCTGGAAACTCAGCGGACATGAAGCCATGTCGGAAATGTTCGAGCTCAGCTTAACGCTGCTTGGCAGCGATGCGCGTCTGGATCGCAGCAAACTGCTTGGCCAGCCGGTCACCGTGACCATTCCGACGCAAAACGCGCTGAGTTCGCGTTATTTCAACGGTAAAATTACCCGCGTGGCGGTGAGCGCCGTTGAGCTGAGCGGTATCCGCTACGCCGCTTACCAACTGAGCGTTGAACCCGACTTATGGCCAATGAAACGCGACCGCAACCTGCGTATATTCCAGGGGCAGACGGTACCGCAGATCATCAATACGTTGCTGAGTGAATACCAGGTCAACGTTGAGGATAAGCTGAACGGCAGTTACCGCGTCTGGGATTACTGCGTCCAGTATCAGGAAAGTAGTTTCGCCTTTATCAGCCGCCTGATGGAGCTGGAGGGGATTGCCTACTATTTCCGTCACGAGGCGGGTAAACATACGATGGTTCTGACCGATTCAGCCACCCAGCATCAACCGGTAAGCGGCTATGAAACCATTCCCTACCACCAGACAGCATCGGGCGGTATTACTACTGAAGAGGGGATCGGTCAGTGGGCGCTGGAAGATAGCGTGACGCCGGGGATTTACAGCCTCGATGACTATGATTTCCGTAAACCTAACGCCTGGCTGTTTCAGGCGCGGCAGAACCCGGCATCGCCCTCGCCGGGCAGTATCGACGTGTACGACTGGCCGGGGCGGTTTGTCGATCACGGACACGGTGAATTCTACGCGCGTATCCGCCAGGAGCGCTGGCAGGTGGAACATCAGCAGATCCAGGCGTCCGCCACCGCGGTAGGCATCGCTCCCGGCGCAACGTTTACCCTAACCAATGCGCCATTCTTTAGCGATAACGGCGAATATTTGACGACGGCCGCAGATTACTTGTTTGAAGAGAACAGCTACGCCAGCGGCGGTAATAGCGATATCTCGCACCAAATCCATTTTAGAGTGATCCCCTCTTCGGTAGTCTATCGCCCGGCGCAGGTAACCGACTGGCCGCGAACCTATGGCCCGCAGACGGCGAAAGTTGTCGGGCCTGAAGGGGAAAGCATCTGGACCGACAGGTATGGCCGCATCAAAGTGAAGTTTCACTGGGACCGCCACGCCAAAGGCGATGATACCAGCTCCTGCTGGGTTCGCGTGTCGAGCGCCTGGGCAGGCCAGGGCTTTGGCGGCGTGCAAATTCCCCGCGTCGGCGATGAAGTGGTCATTGATTTTATCAACGGCGATCCTGACCGCCCGATCGTCACCGGACGTGTGTATAATGAAGCCAGCATGCCGCCATGGGATCTCCCCGGCGACGCCACCCGGATGGGCTTTATGACGCGGAGTAAGGATGGGAATATTGATAACAGCAGTTTCTTGTTCTTCGAAGATAATCCGGGCAATGAATCTGTCGAGATGCATTCAGAGAAAGATATGAAGATCTCGGTAGAGAATGATAAACATGTCAATATTGATGGTTGCCGTACTACCACAATAGGTAAAGAGCAAAGCGATACTGTCGTTGGTGATTCATCCTTTCATTATCAGAAGAAAAGAACAACTAAGGTAGAAGATCTGGAGCTGAAAGAATATAATAATGGTGAAGAAACTATAATTAAAAACGGTCGAAAAACAGATATACAAAATGGAGGTGACATCCGAAAAATTAAAGGTGATCGCAAGCTAACTCTGGATGGGAATAACAATGAGGAAGTTCTCTCCAATGAAACCATTCATATCAATGGAAAAAAAGAAACGACAATTGGTAACGGAGATGTATTCACTATAAAATCTGGAGGGCAAAAACAAAATATTCAGGGGGAAGTTAATGTAGATATAGATGGCACCTGGATGCAAGCCGTTACAGGAAAAGTGAAGATTGAATCACCAGAAGAAATAGTAATAAAAAGCAAAACAAAAGTTTTTATTGACTCTCCTGTTTTTGAACATAACGATGTAGAAAAGAAAAGCTTTGCCCAAAATGCAATGGATTTCATCGGCCAATATGTTACAATTTCAACAGGAAGTGTCGCCTTTAAGGGTGTTAGCTATGCAGCAACAGGAATAAATATTTCACATCAAGGAATGACATTTGGTCGTACCGTTATCAATGCTCAACGAGTCGAAGGGGCTCGGGTTGACAGCGGCAGTCTAAGAACCGCATTATTTGCACTTCATATGTTAATGTAGTCAGAGGATTATATGTCTATCTCTTGGGTTATAAATGCAGTATTGACGTTTTTAATTATTTTTGTGTGTTTTTATTTCGCAAATAGAATAGTGAAAAATTCACAACAGAGAGAGCACAGTATAATGGAACAGGGAGACGATGTTTATGTTACAATTTTATCAATGAAGCAAAGCGGGGTTTTCATAAACAATAATCCTGTAGTAACAATGGACTTGAGGGTGGCAAATGCTGCTGATAACAAAACATGGCTACTCGAAAAACATGATGAAACCATACAATTAATAGCTCTTGATGCTTACCAGGTTGGTTCGATTTATAGAGCTAAACTAGATAGTAAAACTAAATCTATTGTTTTTGTTACAGACCCTTCCAATGGGAAACCTTTGGCAATTTCTAATGCGCCTCGCTAGAAACGACGCGTTTTAACATGCCAGGTGCAGGTATGAATTTTCTTTCTGAATACTCAGGACCTATAGTATTAGGTGTAATGTTGATATTCATCTTCATCTGTCTCAGAGGATTAAAGGGACAGAAGGAAGATTTTAGTGAAATAAGAAATTGGGTTGCAAGAGACAACTGGAACGGCGAATTAGCAACAGGAAAATTAAAAGAATGGAAACAAACATCAACTACCAATAATTTTGACCATTTCTATATTTTTACTATCGAGTCTAATTTGAGTGGTGAAGCTCTGACATATAAAGCAGCAACTGTGTTAAAGACCTCTGAAGTCATTAAATTAAAAAAGGATATGCCTGTAATGTTCAAATACCAGGGAGTCCCCCCCAAAAAAACAGCAGTCATGAGCGTAGGCTAATACTAGTCGATGCACGACATAATATGGAGTAAACTGTCGATGATGTTTTTGTTAATAGAACGGATGCAACCCTATGAGTGTCATCACGGAACCATCTTTTATCTTTGGCATTATGATAACAATCATAGCATTAGGTATATCATTTGCTGCATTCAAACCGAATAAAACTGAAGTTTCAGCAATTAAAAACTGGTTGTCGAGAGATAAGTGGTCCGGTCAAACAATCCAGGTTCCGGTAGAATCATGGCGTCAGACAGAAACAAAGTACGGCAATGATCATATTTATGATTTCTATTTTAGTGCGAATATAACCGGCTCTGTGAAAAAATACATTGCGAAAGGCATTGTGAGACCTAATGACATTCATAAATTAAAGAAAGGAATGTTATTATCAGTAAAGTACAGTAATGATACGCCTGTAAAGATAGCGGTTACTTCCGTTAATTATTAAATGTTAAATGGCGCTGTAATATTCGATGTTTTATTCTGCCTATAAAATCATAACCTGGAATTGATTAAATGGATTTTTTAAATACGAAGTGGTTTTATATTCTGCTTGCGGCATGCCTTATAGCATTCTATATTATTGGGCGAGATTTTCGTAGTTCCGTTATCCCTATGATTAAAACAGGGTTTATTGAAAGTGCTGTTCTTAAAACAGGAATCGCAGTAAATGCCGATATTATTGCTGCACATCAAACTAGTATGTGGGGTGGAAATAAGCCAATATACCATTTAGAATTTCTAATTTGTGGTGAACTTCATTATTAATGGATCATTATGTTTGACTCTATGTGGGGAACATTAATACTAGCCATTGTGATTTTGTTTGGCTTGTTCTTATATTGTTATCGTTCAGGCTCCAATTATGATAAATTTAAGGCAAATGGCATTCGTACCGAGGCTAAAATATTAAGCATGGAAAAAATTGGCGCGGGTGGCGGAGGGAGCACTAAACTTAAAATGGAATTGTCTTTCAATACTGACTCAGGGCCGGTGACGGCAACGGCTAAACAATATATTTCCCCGCAAATATAGTAAAAATCATGAGAAACAATACTATTTACATCTACTACATGCCTGATAATCCCAAAAAGTTATTACCAACACCTTGGGAGATGGAGTGAAATGCTCGGTAATAATCTATTTTTCGATATATATTTTAGCATCGATGGCATCCCCCATTGCTTTGCGCCAAGGCGCTAATATCACCATCACAAATACATTTATTACATGAAGGGTTACCTATTGTCGTTAAAAAAGGGCGTGGCAATAAAATTGCCGCAATGCAAATTGGGGAGTCTGGTTAATTCACTATGGATATACTCTTTTTTGTCGTCATGGGGTTGATTGCCCTGGTGTTTGGTGTCTATCCCATGGCCCGCTTTCTTTATCAGGATGTTTATCCGCATTTAAAGGATAGTTTCACCCACAGTGAGGTCCTGCAATCCGGCATTGCGGTCAACGCGGATATCATTGCCGCACACCAGACCAGCGCCTGGAGCGGAAGTAAACCGGTCTATCGTCTCACCTTTAAATTTAAGACCCGCGAGCAGGTGGAAGTCCAGGCTAGCCTGAATTACACCCTGAATTTCAGCGACATTGAGCGTTTTAAGCCGGGTAATGGCACAACGATTAAATACGATCCGGCGAACCCGCAGAGAATTGCGCTATATGACAGGCCGCTTTTTTTGTGACAGCTAATCAAGAGATAACATGGAAATCGTCTCTACCATAATGCTAACCATGGCATGGGCCATTCCGCTGGTAGTATTGCTCTTTGTGGCCTGGGTTGCGATGCAGAATATACGCTCTGCGCGACAAGATAAAAAAACGAAAATGAATGGTGTCAATGTTAAGGCCACCATCCTGCAGATCAAATACGATCGCGACCAGCGAATTAATAATCACTACTCAGCCATTTTGACCCTTCGTTATCATTGGCATGAGCAAGAACTGCAGGGCATCCGCGGCGTTATATTCCCCGCGCAAGACCAATCTGAGGTTCAGGTGAATCAATTAATCAATATTCGCGTTCACCAGGACGACCCACAACATTTCTACTACCTCGATTATCGTAATGTCTGATGCTAAGCATCAATTCCCCTTAAGAACCTATCGCATTAGGGCTATATGAAAATCATTAAACCCTTACGCCTGAGCGTACTGAACCGGCCATTCCGCTGGCAGGGCAAAAATTATCTTGGCGTTTCGGTGCTGGCATTGGCGGATATGGGGCCAAACCCGCAGCTGCGCCCCGAGATGGAACTGTGGCAGCTTGCCGCCGACGAACTGCAAACCAGCGGCGGCGTGGTGGATATGGCCATCCCTAAAGTCCGCGCCGAATTTCTTGCCACCGGTTTTGCCTATACCCGTCATCAGCAGGAAAAAAGCGCCTGCGTGGCGCGCATCGATATCGACAAACTGAGTAAGTCGTTGGTGGTGTTCGGCGATCGCGAGTGGACGGGGCAACGTATGACCCGACCGCAGCCGTTTAGCGAAATGCGCCTCGACTGGAGCCGCGCCTTTGGCGGCGGTGATTATGCCGACAACCCGCACGGGCTTGGTGTCGCGCCGGTAAAACAGCAGGGGCGCGAACATCATCCTCTGCCGAATATTGAACAGCTGGAGGGAAGAGTAAGCTCGCCGCAGCAGAAACCGCAACCGGCAAGTTTTGGCCCGTTGGATATCCAGTGGCCGCGGCGCTTTAGCCGAATGGGCAAAAAATATGATGCCAGTTGGCTACAACAGGAGTTTCCCGGGTTTGCCCGCGATATTGACTGGAAAGTCTTTAACGCCGCCAGTCCGGACCAATGGTGGGAGGATCGGGATACCTTGCCGCCAGGGGCGAAATGGCGGATCTGGAATATGCATCCTGAGAAACCAATGCAGGAGGGCCAGTTGCCGCCGTGGCAGGCTCGCTGTTTTATTCATCGCCAGCGCGCGGATGAAACGCTATTTGAAGAAATTGCCTTACGCGCCACCACGGTATGGTTCTTTCCCCATCGGGAACAGATGATGCTTATCTGGCAGGGGCACATTCGTATCAATGAAGACGATGCCGCCGACGTCCTGCAGCTGATCCCGGCGCTGGAAAAAGAGGGCGCCGCCCGTTCGCTTAATCACTATCGCAAGGTACTGGCCCAGCGAATGGATAAAGAGAAGGGCGCGCTCTTCTCCTTTCGTGAAAAAGATCTCATACCGGAAGAGACCATCGGCCCGTGGATCGACAATGAAATTGAACAGTCGCCGAGTCCGCAGCAGGAGAATATGAAAAACCGCGCTCGTCTGCTGCGTGAACAGCACCGCGCCGCCATTGAAGCCTGCGGCGGTGATATCGATAGCCTGTTGGCGGATATCGACGACCCCACGTTGCCTAAGCTTGAAGACCTGCCGGAGTTTATCGCCAACATGGAGCGTCAGGCGCAGGAAATGGAGAATGATGCACAACAGCGCAAGCGTGAGATGGAGGCGCACTATCCGCAGTTGAATAACGATGAAAACCAACCGCGCGGCCCCGAATCCATGCACCGGATGCAGGAGATGCTGCATCAGCACCAGCACGAACTGAGCGAGAAAAAGCGCGCGCAAACGCGCGAGGCGCTACATCAGATGTACCTGGCCGCGGTGCAACATCAGCCGCCGGCGGTCCGGCTGAAGGGCGATCTGGCGATGATCCTGCGCCAACGCGCCGAGCGTACCATGGCGCAGGGCGGCAATTTTAGCGGGATGGATCTGACCGGCGTTGATTTTTCCGGCATGGATTTTCGCGGCGCCAATTTTGAAAAGGCGTTACTGGAATGCGCGGACCTCAGCCACTGTCAGCTGGATAACGCCTCTTTTCAGGGGGCCGTGCTGGCCAGAACGGAGCTACAACATTCGTCGCTGCGTAACTGTGATTTTAGCGGCGCCAGCCTGGTACTGGCGGAGTGCCATCAAAGCGACTTCACCGGCGCTCGCTTTGAAGATAGTCAGCTACAGAACGCGCTGTTTGCGCAATGCATTTTCGATAACGCGACGCTAAAAACGCTTATCCTTCGAGAAATCAGCCTGATTGACTGCCGTTTTCAGCGCGCCGAGCTGGATGGCTGCGTCTTTATGGAACTGACGCTGGCACAACCTGATTTCAGCCACGCGCGGCTGCACAAATGCTCGTTTTTACAATCTGAACTGGAGCATGCCATTTTCCATCAGGCGACGCTGGAAAGCTGTTCGCTGGTGCAGACCATAGCGGAGCGCGCTGATTTTAGCGCTGCAACATGGCTAGCCAGCGCTGCGGTTTCGGAATGCTCACTTATCGGCGCCGACTTCAGCCACGCGACGCTGCAGCAGAGCAATTTGCGCCAGACGCCATTACAGGGCGCGCGCTTTGCGCTGGCAAAAATCGAAAACAGCGATCTGAGTGAGGCCGATTGCCGTGATGCCAGCTTTGTGCGCGCGAATCTGGTCGGCAGTCTGTTTGTTCGCACCGATTTTCGCGAGGCCGATTTTACCGACGCCAACCTGATGGGCGCGCTGCTGCAAAAAAGCCAGCTGGCCGGGGCCAATTTCGAAGGCGCCAATCTGTTCCGCGCCGATCTTTCACAATCCTTTACCAGTAAAACCACGCGGCTGGATGGCGCGTGGACCAAACGCATTAAAACCCTGCCGAAGCGCGATGGAGAAGTGATATGACGATACTGAGCCCGGAGGAGATCGTGCAGCGCATCAAAAACGGCGAGCCACTCAATGAAATATCGCTGGATGGTATCAACCTGCAGGGCTGCGATCTCTCCGGCGGTCTGTTTCAGGAGGTGTCGCTACGCGGCGCTAATCTGCAAAACGCCAATCTGCATGAAGCCCTGTTTACCGAGTGCCAGCTGCAGAACCTGCAGCTGCAAGGCGCCCAACTTAAGCAGACGACCTTCAATCAGTGTGAAATGGCCCATCTTCAGGCCGCCGAAACCACGCTTGATAGTTGCGTGTTTAATCAGTGCGACCTACAAGAGAGCGATTTCTCGGCGACGACGCTGCAAAGCAGCCAGTTTATGCGTTGCCAGATGAGCAGGAGCCGTTTTCGCGGTTCAACGCTGGAACGCAGCGTGTTTTATGAGGCTGATCTGACTCACGCCAGCTTTGCGCAAAGCCGCGGTCTGTTGACCACCTTTTACCATATCGATTTGCGGGACACCGCGCTGGACGGAATGCAGTGCGACCGGCTGGTATTTTTCCAGTGCGATCAGCGCGGCAAAGACTATTCAAGGCAGGGTTTTACCGGCTGCCAGTTCACCGATTGTCCGCTGGACGGCGCGAAGTTTAACGGCGCCCAGCTAACCCAGTGCAATTTCAAAGGCGCGTCATTGCGTGAAGCAGAGCTCAATCAGGTGAACGCCAGCCAGGCGCTGTTTATGGAGGCCGATCTGCGCGGCGCCCAGTGTCGCGGCAGCCTGTTCGACCAGGCGATATTTGTCGGCGCGATACTGGAGCAGGCCGACTTTAGCCAGAGCAGGTTATTCCAGAGCGTTTTACAGCGGGTTCAGGCCGCCGGGGCGCGATTCGCGCTCTGCGATCTGACGTGGAGCGATTTTTCCGCCGCCGACCTGCGCCAGGCGGATCTGCGCGGTGCGACCTTTTCCCGCACCCGACTGCATCGCGCCCGCCAGGACGAAGCGCTGTTTACCGGCCGCCAGGGGATCCTGGAATACGATGAAGAGTTATTAGCCGCTGAGGCGTGGAGCGCCCAGCGCCACAGCCGTTGTTAAGGAGACAACAGATGACAACCATTAATCACAAACTGGTCCAGGCAGCGATGCCGCCGGCGCAGGCTTCCGGCACGGTGACCCATTGCTTTGCCGACGGTAGCGTGACCGTCGAGAGCGAAGGGCGCGGCTGGCACTGTCGGCGAGCGGTCAGTTGTCTGATCGCGCCGCAGGCTGGGGATCGCGTACTCATCAGCAGCGTGGACAACCAGATCTGGCTGTTAGCGGTGCTGGAGCGTGATGAAAGCCGCCAGGCGGAGCTCAGCGTACCGGGTGACCTGCATATTCAAAGTCAGGGAGAACTCAGCCTCAGCGGTCAGCGCCTGTGCGTCAATGCTGCGCAGGGGGACTGCCATATCAGCGAGATGAACTACAGCGGCGATAAGCTCTCGGCATGGGTGACACTGTCACGTATTGTAGGCAAACGTGCCGAATCGGTCTGGCAAACGGTGACGCAAATTAGCCACAATCTGCTGCGCACTACCCGACAGACCGAGCAGGTGCGCGCCGGGCAGTTGGATATGAAAGCGGAAGATTACGCCCGCCTGCATGCGCACAATACGGTTATCACCTCAAAAGCGATTACCAAAGTCGATTCAGAACAGATCCACATGGGTTAAGGAGCTAATCATGTTTGCTAACTGCCAGCTATTCGGTGTCGATTTAGCCTTCCCCGACGTTTGTCTGACGCCGATGCCGGCGCCGACGCCGATTCCCTATCCGGACATCGCGCTGGGACCGACGGCGATCCCTAACGCGCTCAATATTCTGTTTATGGGCATGCCCGCGCACAATATGGCGACGGTGACGCCGCTCACTAACGGCGATAACCCCGGCGTGGCGACCGGGGTGGCGTCAGGTACGGTGATGGGGCCGTCGCGTCATCTGACCGGTTCATTTACCGTGCTGCTAAAAGGCACGCCGGCGACGCGTCTAACCAGCGTTAGCCTGCAAAATTCGACAAATGCGGTCGGTATGCGCATCGTCCCCAGCCAGTTCAAGGTATTGATGCTGGCGCCGTAGGAAACACGTTCCAGATGCCATACCTGAACATCATTCTCGGGAAGCCTTTTTACGATCTCCTGCAGCATGGCCGGGAGATCGACCGCGCTATTGCACGCCGGGACGCCAGCTTGCTGAATCACTCTACGCCAGAACTTGAACGCTACTTTTCGCGTCCACCTGGCGAACGTCCCCGGCAAAACCCATTTCCGGTCGCCGCGCTATTCCCACTGTTCTTAGTGGCTTTTGCATTCAATCTGCTACCATTTTTGCAGACGCTCCCGCCATTCTCTGCGCCGATACGGGTAGTGAGTTTCTTTGTACCAGCGCTTATGGTGGTTATTGTTCTGTTGACCAGCGGCGTGTTGCTGGCTCGCGGTTATACCCTCGGGCTGAAGGGATTTCTGGCGCTATTTCTAATCCTCTCAGCGTCAACGGCAGCGCAAGCGTTGAGAGCGATGGTCAGCGCAGGTGAAAGTCTCTGGCCGCTGGCGTTCGCCGCGCTGGCATTACTGTGTTGCCGGCTAATATTTAACCGCCAGGGATTCGTGCTGTTCGCGATTTATTGTCGTAGCCAGCGGTTGGCTCTTCTCTCAGGCAAACTACGTCAGAAGCGCAGATAGAGAGCGGCGAAGACGGTGAGCAACCCCTGACTATCAACGGATAGCCAGGGGTTTTGTTTATTGCGGGTAGTTAAACGCGTCAGGATGGTTTTCAAGGCTGCCGCTCAGCGCGGCAAACAGCACGGTTTTGCCATCAATCGACAGCGCATCGCTGACATTAAGCCAGGTCAGTTTTTCCTGCGATGTCTTCTCATCAACCACCGAGAAAACGCCCGACATCTGTTTGGATTTTTCCGACCAGATCACGGCGATACGTTCGCTTCCGCAATCGTGTGGTTTACAGGCGCTTAATACCTGCCAGGACTCAGAGCCCAGTTTCACGGTCTGTGCCGGAGAACCGGTACCGCCGCTGTTAACCCAGGCCGGGAGTTTATGGCCTTTCACCATCTGGCTGAACGACGCTTTGGTCGCATTATCTTTGGCAAGTGAAGTCAGCGTGACATCACTTTGCGCCATAACGCTGGCGGATGCGGTGAGTGCGACGATGGCGGCAAGTGCTTTGAACATGTTTCCTCCTGGAGTTGATATGTCCTCATTTCGGGCCCCTTAATAGTGGGGGCAGAGCATCATTAATGCAAATGAACATATTTATACAATGAATGTCATCGCCCGCGCAAAGCGTGGACTTATCCGGCTTTGACATGTCATGATGCACATTGGTTAAATTTTTGTATTAATAGCCGAGAGTGAAGGGCTAATACAAAAGGGCATATTTATTCAGGCGATAACGCATGGCGTATTTGAATCATCTGTTGACGTTTATTGAAAGTAATCCGGCACTGGCGATCGGCTTTAACCTTATTCTGCTGGTCGTCTCTGGCATATTTGCCCATCTTTTGTGCAAGTTTTTGCTGATTAAAGTGATACGCAAGGTGTTCTTCGCCAGCCATAAGCAGGACGTACCGCTGGAAAAAGACCGCCGTATCGCCGAGAAACTGTCAAACTTCATTCCGGTTATTATCGTCTACTACGTTCTGCAGTTTATGCCCAATATGCCGGCATCGCTGGTAACGGCGATTAATACCATCTGCGGAATCTTGTTTTTTATTTTTCTGTCGATCTTCTTCAACGAAATGCTGGATATCGTCAATAGCTCTTATCTGCGTAAAACCAAGCGCAAAAACCACTCCATCAAAGGCTATATCCAGATAGGCAAAATCTTAGTTCACATTCTGGCCGCAATTATGATCCTCGCCGTGATGTCGAATAAATCACCGGTGATTATCATTTCCAGCCTCGGCGCCGTCGCGGCGGTGCTGATGTTAGTGTTTCAACATACCTTGCTGTCGCTGGTGGCCAACGTCCAGCTATCGTCCAACGATGTCCTGCAACTGGGCGACTGGATCGAAATGCCCGACAAGAACCTGAGCGGGGAAGTGACGGATATCGCGCTGCATACCATTACTATCCGTAACTGGGACAACACCATTTCGCGTATTCCGACCAAGAATTTCCTTACAGAAACGTATACCAACTGGCAGGCGATGTTCTCGTCCGGCGCACGGCGGATCATGCGCAGTATTAATATCGATCAGCACTCGGTGACCTTCCTGAATCAGGAGATGTTAACCCCGATGCTGGCAATCCGCGGGGTGAGTGAACCGCTCAGTAAATTACTGGATGGCCGGGATCCGGGCGGCGTCGCGGATCGCTGGTTTATTGATAACGGGTTGACTAACCTGACGCTGTTTCGCCATTACCTGATGAGCTATCTCGCCGAACGGCCAGATATCGTTAAAGATATGTACATCGTGGCGCGAACGTTAAAACCGTCGCCGTCCGGGCTGCCGCTGGAAATCTACTGCTTTACCTCCTCGACGTTATGGATGGATTACGAGAACACTCAGTCCGCTATTTTTGAATACATTACCGCCGTGGCCGGGCAGTTTTCACTGCGTCTTTACCAGTATCCCGCCGGGCATGATTTCTGGCGCTTATCGCAGGAAAACAGTTCACGGACGACGACACCGCCGTCGACGGAAGGGCCATAATTGGCGCGTATATCCATCTCGGCAACAGGATGTTCAGAGGATGCTGAAGTTCATTAAATACAGTTTGCTGCTCAGTGCGGCCGTCAGGGACAGAATAAAAACCAACGATCCGCAGCTGCTTGAAAAGCTTAAAGACAGATTAAAAGACCGGATGGGTATTCCGGTCGGCTGGCATATGTCAGGAATACCGCTGGTAGGGGCTATGATTCTGAGCATGTTCGCTTTTGCCCTGGCTCAACCTTATCTCTGGTTGGCGGTGTTCGAGCTATTTGGGCTGCCGCAGTATGCCGTGATGGCGGCGATTGTGCCTGTATCGCTAATTTATAGTCTGATAATGGTTCTGACGATGTACTTCGTTGCCAGAGGCAATTTTCTGGCGCTTAAATTATCACTGGTTTTGATGGCTTTTAGCGGTCTGGTTGCGATTGTTTATTTTCTTTCTGTTTGCCTGGGGGCATTATTCGGCGCCGGACTAAAACCAGGATTTCTCATTAGCGCCGTGCTGGGGCTAGTATTCATTTTAGGCGGTATCCGATGCATTAATAGCCAGACTTTTTACCGTGCAAACGCCCTTTATTTACATAACAGGGTCTGGCGAAAACAGCTTAATATTCAGCGCCAGACGCTGCGCCGCGCTTCACGTTAGAAAAGGGCGGCAACAGGCCAGTTTTAGCCTGGCCTTATTTTATAAATCAATGAGCAAATTCGTGCTGTGGCTGCGGGAGCAGCACAGCGCGACATGCTGCACGATGGCGCATTTTTCTGCTGCTGACTGCACCGTATCACGATGATCCACCTCTCCCTCAACCACCCTGGTCAGACAGGCGCCGCAAATCCCCATCTCACAGGAAAGCGGCACTGCCACACCATTTTCCTGCAATACCTGTGCGATGGTTTGATTGGCGGCGACAGGCCAGCACTGGCCAGAAGAGTCGAGCGTCACTGTAAACGTCTCTTCCTGCCGAACGTCGTTGGCGGGCATTGACGCCTGAAACGCCTCCTCATGGATCTGCTCAGCCTGCCAGCCTTGTATGGCCGCCGCCTGGCGCGCGGCGGCCATAAATCCCGCCGGACCACACACGTAAAGCCGATCTTCACGATGAGGAACGCTCAACCTTCCTGGCAAATTTTCTCGCGGGCTCTCGCCTTCAGCTGAGCTATAAATCCTCACGTTTTCAGGTGCCAGCTTGCGGGCAATCGCGGCTACCAGGGCGCCGTTTTCCCGTCGGTTGAGGTAATACTGTAAGGTAAATGGCTTTCCTTGCGCCGCTAACGCCCGGGCCATGCTATACAGCGGCGTAATGCCAATCCCGGCGGCCAGCAGGGTGACGTGTCGCGCCGTCTGCAGGGCAAACTGATTTCTCGGCGGTGATATCATCAGCCTCTGACCAGGTCTCAGCGTCTCATGGATGTAGCGCGAACCGCCGCGCGACTCTGCCGCTCTCGCCACGCAAATCAGATAACGTTCCAGCCTGCGATGGCTCCCGGTGAGTGAGTACTGACGGGTCACGCCGTTCGCCAGATGCAGATCGATATGGGCGCCGGGCTGCCATGCGGGTAATGGGGCGCCGTCAGTCGTCACCAACGTGACCGCCAGATTATGTTCGCCTTCACGCCAGAGACCATCGACAACCACCTCAATTAGAGTACTCATCGTATAACTCCTTGCTCAGACCAGGAAAAACTCACCGAAACCCAGCCGCTTCAAGCCGCGACGGTAGGCAATTGAGCTACGGTCGGCTGGAATATGTGCTTCTAGGGTAAGATCCAGAGGTAGCGTCTCCGGGCGCTGGCTTTCAACCATCAGCCGGTCTTCTTCGAACACGCGAAGGTTGAAAGCGTAGACTTCCTCCACCGGCACATGCAGGTCGAAATTGCGGGCGATAGGGGCAAACATTCGCGTGACCCGTGATGAGACGGGCGAGGCGGCATTCATTATTACCAGTCGGGCTTCGCCGGGGAAATGAATCGTCAGGGTAGCGGTAAAGGGCAGATGCATCTCAAAGCGACGTAGCCATTGAAAACCCTCCGGAGCGCGGTAGCCGGCGCTTGCCGGATAATTGCCGACCGTACTCCAGTAGTCGACGACAAACCCGTTTTCCGTTTCCTCAGGCAGGTAGTCAGGAACCTGTTGATTCTCAGCATCGGCGAAGGTGGCGGTATGGATCCACGCAAAATGCGCCACATCAAGAAACCCTTCCACCTGACGGCCTGCAAAGCCATTGACCTCAAACGCCGGGCAGGTCAGTTGCTGGAATCCGTCGTCTGCCCAGTGCGGCATGGTCGGTAACCGCGGGGGATTGTCAGCATCATAATCGAGACACACCCACACCAGACCATAGTGTTCTTCCGCCGCGTAGCAGGTCAGATTTAATTTCGCCGGTATCGGCTGATTTGGGCTGGAGGGGATTCGGTTACAGCGGCCATCTTCCCCAAAGCGCAGGCCGTGATAAGGGCAAATGATACCTTCTTCGTCATGAAAACCTAACGTCAATGGTACCCCGCGGTGGGGACAGGCATCGCGGGCGACGACGACTCGTTCGTGCAGGCGATAGATAACCAGTTTTTCATCCAGCAGGGTGGCTTTCACCGGTTGCGGGCCGATATCCGCGCTACGCGCCACCGGATGCCAGCATTTTGCCAGCCGCAGCCAGTCCTGGAGTTCAAAGGTACAATGCGCAGGGGGCGTGAGCGGTTGTCTGTTCATCGTTTTGCTTCCTGATGGCTAAAGTGATTGTTTAATTGTTGTGAGTTTATTGTTGCCATAGTAGGGTGTTGACATCCATCAGCATTAATTCAGCTATCCGTTGCAAAAATCAGTACAGGTAACCGATGAGTCCTTTCTCGCGCTTTGCGAATTATTTTATGGAAGTGGCCCGCAGCGGCAGCCTGCGCCGGGCGGCGGAAAAACTGCATATTTCAGCTTCGGCGATTAATCGCCAGATACTGCAGGCTGAAGCGTCCTTCGGCACGCCGCTATTTGAGCGGCTGCCGGAAGGTTTGCGGATGACCACCGCAGGCGAGCTGTTGTATGACAATCTGCTGCGCTGGCAAAAAGAGTTTCGCGTGACCCAACAGAAATTTGATGAACTGCAGGGGCTAAAACGCGGAACGGTGAATGTCGGTATGGTGCAGGCGCTGGCCGAAGGGAGTTTTGCCGCGGCGCTGGCAGAGATTATCAACCAGTGCGAGTGGCTGGAACTGATGTTGCAGGTCGCCGATAGCCAGAGCATCAGCGACAGAGTACGTCAGTCCGATGTCGATTTTGGTCTGATCCTCGATCCTGAAGGTCAGGCGGGTCTCAACGTACTGGCGTTTATTGAAATGGAAGTCGGGGTGGTACTGCATCCGCACCATCCTTTTGCCGCCGCGCCCGCGATCTCGCTGGGGGAACTTAGCGATGAACGGCATATTATTCCCGGCGCGCCGTTAATAGTGCATGACCGGGTGGCAATGCTCTATCGCCATTATGATTTTTCGCCGCCCAACACCGTTAGCTGCAATGATATTCGTCTGATTAAATCGCTGGTGCTTAAAGGCGGCGGGGTGACGGTCCTGAGCCTGCTGGACGTGCAGGACGAGGTAAACAACGGTTCGCTGGCGTTTGTGCCGCTACGTAATAAGCTGCTGCGACCTTTGACCCTGGCGCTATGCACCGCGCCATCGCGCCAGCTATCTCGTCCGGCGCAAATGGCGATTCAAAAACTAACGCTGGTGATGGAGGAGATGCGTAGCGCTGCTCACTCTCAGCCTAATGGCCCGCCCTGAATGGTTTCGCACAAGCCGTTGATAATACGCTCGCCGGTTTCCGTTTTCAGTTCCTGATACCAGGCTTTGGTTAACGCCATATCCTTACCGTGGGTGATATCACAGCGTTTACGCGCTTTGAGCACCAGGTCACGCACCCGTTCACAACGCAATGCTTCGTACTGGCGCAGCGCGGTGACAATATCGCTATTGTCGCGCAGTACATTACCCAGCACGACCGCGTCCTCCATCGCCGCGCAGCCGCCCTGGCCGATATCCGGCGTGGTGCTGTGCCCGGCATCGCCCAGTAGCGCCACCTTGCCACGCACCAGCTTATCAAAAGGTTCAATATCGTGAATTTCTATCCGGTTGGTGGTCTGCGGGTCGAGTACGGCGATAAGCTTTTGCACCGGCGGCGCCCAGCCGGCGAAGTAGCGGGTTAAATCGTCGCGCAGGGTGAGGCGATCTTCCGCTAACCCGGCCGGCAACGGCACATCGAAGAAGAAGTAGAAACGTCCGCCCGCCACCGGCATCAGCGACACGCGTTTCCCTTCGCCGACATACGTCGTCCACTGATCGGCGGGAGCAATGGACTCATCAATATCGACCAGACCATTCCAGTTAACGTAACCGGCATAGCGGCGTTCCGGCGTATAGCCGAGCACATATGGCCGCAGCGCCGAATGGCTGCCGTCGGCGGCGATGACCATATCGCCGTGCGCCTCGCTACCATCGGTAAACCAGACGGTGACGCCGTCGGTATGTTCTTCCACGCGGGTGACCCGCTTGCCGAACTGCACCTGCTCACGCCCCCAGAAATCGAGCATCTCGCGCTGCAGTTCAGTTCGCGACACTGGCGAAGGGCGGCCCTGCGTACGTTCTACCAGCGGCGCGAGGCTGAAGCGGGTGAGCGTTTCCCCGCGTTGATACTCCTTATACGCCAGATAATGCATCGGGCCGCCATAAGCGTCGATGATCTCGCCCATCCCCAGGCGGTTCATACACTTGACGCCGTTGGGCCAGATAGAGATCGCGGCGCCAACCGGCTTAATCTCTTTTACCGCTTCGAACACTTCGCAGGCTATGCCTGCATTACGTAGCGCCACCGCGGCGCTCAACCCGCCGATTCCCGCGCCAATCACGATTGCTTTCATTGTCTTCCCCTTAGGTGTGTTGTTTAAGGGGTTCAGCAATTTGCGTACCAGGTACCAGAACCTGCGAAATCAGCGGAAAACAGACGGGTGATGGCGGGGAGGTGCACCAAAGAAGGGCAAAGTTGCGATTATGTTGCCTTTTTATGAATCAAAGATTTCTTTTAGTGAATTAAGGAATCAAAAGTTTCAACGTCCCGCGCCAACGTTCGTTACAGAACACCCGCTCTTTAATTTGGCTATTTCACTGATAAATAAAAGATAAAACGATTTTTACGTGGATAAAGATAGAGGGAATAAGCAATGTGGCCTGCTTTGTGCACTACATCGTCAACGCTTATCCACGACGAGACGGTGACCCCATGTCTGATGAAAAGAACAGCAACCTGCTTTATGGCCTGGAGCAGCGCATCCCGCTGCTACCGGCTTTTTTTAGCGCCTTACAGCACGTGCTGGCGGGGCTGGTCGGCATTATTACGCCGCCGCTGATTATTGGCGCCGCGCTGGGACTTGGCGAATGGCTGCCATATTTAATTAGTATGTCGCTAATGGCTTCCGGGATTGGCACCTTTCTTCAGGCTAACCGCGTCTGGGGGATCGGTGCGGGGATGATCTGTATGCAGGGCACCAGCTTCGCTTTTCTCGGCGTAGCGATTGCCGGCGGCATGTGGGTAAAAGCACAGGGTGGCGGCCCGCAGGACATTATGGCCATGCTGTTCGGTGTTAACGTTGTTGCCGCGCTGGTACCGGTCGTCGTCAGCCGCTTTATCGAACCGCTGAAAAAACTCTTTACCCCGATTATTACCGGCAGCGTCATTGCGCTGATCGGCATTAGCCTGATAAAGGTCAGTATTATTAACTGGAGCGGCGGCGATCACGCGAAGGATTTCGCCAGCCCGGGCAATATCGCATTGGGCGGCATAACGTTAGGGATTATCGTGGTGCTGAGCTGCGCGAAAAACCGCTGGCTGCGTTTATCGTCGGTGGTCATCGGCATGGCGGTGGGCTGTATCGCCGCCGCGCTAAGCGGAAAATTTCATCTGGCGCCGATCGGCGATAGCTGGTTTCGTCTGCCGGCGACATTTCCTTTTGGCTTTCAGTTTAATAGCGCCATATTTTTACCGGTCGCGCTGGTATCGCTGGTTTGCATTCTTGAAGCCGTCGGCGATTTAACCGCCAACTGCCTGATCTCAAAACAGTCCATTGATGACGGCGCGTTTCGCTCACGCCTGAAAGGCGGGATCCTCGCGGATGGCATTAGCTGCCTGATCGCCGCGGCGATCTGCGCGTTTCCCAATACCACCTTCGCGCAGAATAACGGCGTCATCCAGATGACCGGCGTCGCCAGCCGCTATGTCGGGCGTTATATTGGCGTATTGCTGATTCTGCTTGGGCTGTTTCCTCCCTTTGGTGAGATCCTGCGCCAGATCCCCACGCCGGTGTTAGGCGGCGCGACGATGGTCATGTTTGGCTGTGTCGTGGCGGCCGGGATCCGCATCATCACCCAGAACCCGCTAACCCGCCGCGATATGCTGATTGTTGGCCTGGCATTTGGTTTTGGCCTCGGCATTGAGGCGGTTCCCGCTTTCCTTGCCCATTTCCCGCCTATCATCGGCAACCTGTTTGGATCTGCGGCCACCAGCGGTGGGCTGGTGGCGATTGTACTGAATCTGATTATTCCGCAAGAGAAAGCCGCCATGACGGCAGCGGCAAGGAGCAATGATGATAACACTCAACCACTTTAATCAGCTGCCGCAGGCGGAAGCCATTCGCCAGCTTGAACCCTGCGTGGCGCTCCCCGCCTGGCGCGAAGCGCTGGCGCTGGAGCGGCCCTATGCCACACTGACGGCCTTAACGGATCGCGCACATCAACTGATGCAGCACTGGGGAGAGGCAGATCTGGCGCGGGCGCTCTGCGCCCATCCGCGGATCGGGGAAAAGCCGACGGGCGGGGAAGCGCATGCCGCGCTGTCTCGCCAGGAGCAGGCGGAGGTTAATGCCGACGATGCCGCTATCGCTCGGGCGCTGAAAGAAGGGAACGCCCGTTACGAAGCCCGTTTTGACCGCGTGTTTCTGATCCGCGCCAAAGGCCGCAGCGCCGCCGAGATCCTGCAGGCGCTGACCCAACGGCTGACCCATAATGACGCGCAGGAAATTGAAGCGGCGCTGGAACAATTACGTGAAATCACCTTACTCAGACTGGCGGGAGTTATTAGCGAATGATCACCCTGAGCACCCATATTCTTGATATTTCTACCGGCAAGCCTGCACAAGGCGTGGCGGTCACCCTGTTCTGCGAAGGGCGTAGCCTGGCATCAGGCGTGACAGACAGCCATGGCCGCCTGGGCGAGCTGGCGACGGGACAACTGCGTCCCGGAAACTATCAGCTGGTGGCCGAACTGCAATCGTGGTTTGCGCGCGATGGCCGCCAGACCCTGTACCGGCAGGCGCAGATCGATTTTATGATTACCATTGATGACAAAGACCATTTTCATCTGCCATTTTTAATTGCCCCCGGCGGCTGGTCGACCTATCGCGGAAGTTAAGTTGAGTCCGCCGCCCGGCCAGAATGAAGCGCCGGGCAGCGGTTCAGCCTTCGTTACACCATACCTGTTGGCCATTGACCCAGGTTTCACTAATGTTCCGTTCATCGCCTAAGGTCATCAATACGAACAGCTGCTCATAGACATCATGACAGCGTGCGCCGCGCAGCTTTTGTAGCGGCGTTACCGCCGGGTCGATAACCACCAAATCGGCCTCTTTTCCCGACTGGAAATTACCAATTTTGTCATCCAGGCGTAACGCGTGCGCGCCGCCCAACGTCGCATGATAAAACGCTTCGCTAGCGCGCAGGCGATAGCTCTGTAGCTGCGCCACTTTATAGGCCTCGCCGAGGGTGCGTAGTAGGCTGAAGGTGGTTCCGGCGCCAACATCGCTGCCGATGCCAATCCGGACCTGATGTTGCCAGCTGGCGGGCAGGCGAAATAGCCCACTACCCAGAAACAGGTTTGACGTCGGGCAAAAGGCGATTGCCGAACCGGTCTCATGCAGACACCGCCACTCTTTCTCCGCCAGATGGATCCCGTGGGCGAAGACGCTGCGCGCACCGGTCAATTGATAGTGATGATAAACATCAAGATAGTGCTCATGCTCCGGCCATAACTGCTTTACCCACGCGATTTCATTAAGGTTTTCACTCAGATGGGTATGCAGCCAGGTATCAGGAAACTCCTCCCGCAGCCGCTGAACTGCTTGTAGCAGCTCCGGTGTGGAAGTGGGAGCGAAACGCGGCGTAATAGCGTAGCCCAGACGGCCGCGCCGGTGCCAGCGCTGGATCAGTTCGCGGGTCTGGCAATAGCTTTGTTCGGCGGTTTCAGTTAAATACTCCGGCGTATGGCGATCCATCATCACCTTACCGGCCAGCAGGCGCATGTTCAGACGTAATGCCTCGGTAAACAGAGCCTCCACGGACGCCGGATGAAGCGTACAAAACACCAGCGCGGTGGTGGTGCCATGGCTGAGCAACTGGTTGACAAAAAAACGGGCGATATCTGCCGCGTACCGTTCATCGGCAAACTGGCTTTCCACCGGAAAGGTATAAGTGGTCAGCCATTCCAGCAGCTGTTCGCCAAAGGCGCCGATCATTTCGGTTTGAGGATAGTGAATATGGGCGTCGACAAACCCCGGCAGCAGCAGTTTACCGCGCAGATCGCGATAGCCTTTATGTGGATCGAGTAATGCTTCGCCTTCCTGCCATGGCAGTAGCGCCTGAATCTTCCCGGCGTAAATAAACAGCACGCCATCATCAATATATCGCGCGTAGCGGGTGATATCGTCAGCGCTGGCGGCGGGTTGGCTAATATCAAAAAACGCACCGCGTAGCGCGGTGTGGTATTCCAGCATGGTGCCGCCTTATTTGAGTGGTGATGTATCCGTTGTGCAAATTTAATGCCAGGAAGCCGCGGCAGGCGCCGCGGCCGGTTGGGATTATTCTTTCTGCGCCAACGCGCCGGGGGTAAAGCGGGCGGAGGAAGCAGCCTGCCGCTCGTCGCGGGCAATCCAGCGATACAGGCTGCCGCTTAGCAGCACGCCGATGAACCAGCTAAAATTGGCCACCTCATGCAGAGCGGGAATAAAGCTGATAATCAGGCCGACCGCCACCGAGGGCAGCAGCGCGGCGATGGCCTTCGGGTTAAAGCCGTTGCGGTACCAGTATTTGCCTTTCGGGGTATCATCGAAAAGATCGTCGATCGATACCTGTCCGCGTTTAATCAAATAGAAATCAACCAGCAGAATGCCGAACAACGGCCCGATAAACGCTCCCAATACGTCCAGGGTGTAGTGGATAAGCTCAGGGGAGTTAAACAGGTTCCACGGGGTGAGCAGTATCGAGCCGACGGCGGCAATCATCCCGCCGGTGCGGAAACTGATTTTTTGCGGCGCGCAGTTGGAAAAATCAAATGCCGGCGAGACGAAGTTGGCGACAATATTGATGCCGATAGTGGCGGTGATCATGGTCAGCAGGCCGATGGCCACCGCCAGATCGTTACCCACATGGCTCACCGTTTCAATCGGGTCGGTGATCATCCGGCCAAATAAAGATTGAGTCCCAGAGACGATTACTACGGTCACTACCGAGAACAGCAGGAAGTTAAACGGCAGCCCCCAGCGGTTGCCGCGGCGAATTTCGCCCATGCTTCTGGCGTAACGGGAGAAATCGCCAAAATTAAGCAGCGGACCGGAGAAGTAGGAGACCACCAGCGCGGTGGCGGTGATCATCTGCCAGCTTTGCTCACCGGCGGTCAGCGTCTTACTGGCGAGGGTAAAGGAGATACCATCGAGGCCTGTCTTGTATACAATCCAGCCCGCTAACGCCAGCATCACCACATATACCGCCGGGCCGGCGATATCAATAAAGCGCTTAATCGCGCTCATGCCGTGCCAGAACACCATCGCCTGCAACAGCCACATGGTGGCGAAACAGATCCAGCCAAGCGATGAAAGACCCAGCAATGACGTTTGCGTCATTGCCGCCAGCGAGGGCCAGAACTTCAGCAGCACCAGCATTAAGGCGTTCGCAGCCAGATAAGTTTGGATCCCGTACCAGGCGAAAGCAATCAGCCCGCGTATCACCGCCGGAATATTGGCGCCGAAGACGCCGAACGCCTGACGGCAGATGACCGCATAGGGCACGCCGGCAATCTGGCTGGGTTTGGCCACCAGATTGGCGCAAAGCTGGACGATAACAATTCCGGCCAACAGGCAGATAAGTACCTGCCAGCTCGCCAGACCCAACGTAAAGAAACTCGCCGCCACCACATAGCCGCCCATGCTATGCACGTCCGACATCCAGAAAGAAAAAATGTTGTACCAGTTCCAGTTTTGCTCGCGCGTCGGCGCCAGATCCTCGTTGCAAAGACGCGGGCTGTAGCCTGATGCCGGGTCTCCGGCGTTGAGCTGATGCGTGTTTTGTGTATTTGGCATGGATCCTGCTCCTCTGAAGACAAACGTTTTGCCGTTGATAGCGGAAGGCGTTGCAGGATCCAGGCCAGAATGGTTAATCTTGTATACAAAATATTTATTTTATGTATACGATTTGATATCAAAATGGAAAGTGGAGTAGACCAATGGGCAATGAAAATCCGCTGCAGGCCGCAGCCGGACTGCATGACAAGGATGAGTCTATCTACGAGGCCTTGCTGACCGCGATTGTCGAGCAACAACTGCTGCCTGGCAGCAAATTGCCGGAAGAGGCGCTGGCGGAGGTGTTCTGCATCAGCCGCACAGGAGTACGCAAAGCGCTGCAACGACTCGCCGCTGTGCAAATGGTGACATTAACGCCCAAACGTGGTGCACAGGTCGCCAGTCCGACGGTTGACGAGGCACGGGAAATATTCCGCACCCGTGCGCTACTGGAAGTAGCGAATCTGCCGGATGTACTGCAACGCTGCCAGCCTCCACATCTGGCGGCGCTGGAAGCCATTATTCAGCAGGAGCAACTGGCGCATGAGGCCTATGATGGCCCGTCCGCTATCCGCCATTCCGCTAATTTTCATATTCAGTTACAGGCCATTTCCGGCAACCAGGTACTAACGGAGATGGTCACCCGACTCAGTCAACGCTCATCGCTGGTGATTGCCGCCTGGGGCGCGCCGTGGCGGCAGGGGTGCCGCTGCGATGACCACGAGCGCCTTGTCGGCCTGCTCCGCGAAAAAGCGCTAACCGCGCTGACCGAGGCGCTCAACCATCACTTTGAACACATCGTTGCCAGTTTATGTTTTTCCTGCACGGGGGAGTCGGTTCCCGATTTCGCCCGGCTGTTCGCCGGCTATAAGGAGCGGTAATGTCCACCATCTGTATACAAGTTATCAATCCCAATACCGATCCCGGTATGACGCAAACCATCGCCGAGGCTGCCCGCGCCGCGGCGTCGCCAGGAACCGATATTGTCGCGGTCTGTCCACCAGACGGCGTGCCGTCGATTGAAGGGCATTTTGACGAAGCCATCGCCGCCGTCGGCGTGCTGGAGCAAATAAAAGCCGGGCGGCAGCAGGGCGTTTCCGGGCACGTTATCGCCTGTTTTGGCGATCCGGGATTACTGGCCGCCCGTGAACTGGCCCAGGGACCGGTTATTGGTATTGCCGAGGCGGCGATGCATATGGCGACGCTGGTCGCTACCCGCTTCTCGGTGGTCACTACCTTACCGCGCACGCTGATTATCGCTCGTCATCTGCTACATCAGTATGGTTTCCATGAGCATTGCGCCGGTCTGCATGCGATCGATCTACCGGTGCTGGCGCTGGAAGATGGCAGCGGCGTGGCGCAGGAAAAAGTACGCGCCCGCTGTATTCAGGCGCTACAGGAGGATGGCTGCGGCGCTATCGTGCTGGGCTGCGGCGGCATGGCGACCCTGGCGCAGCAACTGACCCGGGAACTTCAGGTACCCGTTATTGATGGCGTCAGCGCGGCGGTGAAGATGGTGGAATCTCTGGTGTCGCTAGGCCTGACAACCAGCAAGCACGGCGATTTAGCTTATCCGGAACGTAAAACGCTTAGCGGTAAATTTGCCGTGTTTAATGATTAAATGAAGGGGTGGGAGATGATACCAGCAGCAGAATTATATCCGCGCGATTTGCGCGGCTACGCGGGAAAGCCGCCGCACGCGCAGTGGCCAAACCAGGCGCGTATCGCGGTGCAGTTTGTGCTTAATTACGAAGAGGGCGCCGAGAATCACGTCCTGCACGGCGATGCGGGTTCTGAACAGTTTCTCTCCGATATCATCGGCGCTGCCAGCTATCCCGACCGCCATATGTCGATGGACTCATTGTATGAATATGGCAGCCGCGCGGGTTTCTGGCGTATCCATCATGCCTTTCAGGAGCGGGGGTTACCGCTGACGGTGTTTGGCGTGGCAATGGCGCTGGCGCGTCATCCGGATATCGTCGCGGCGATCAAAGCGGCCAACTACGATGTGGTCAGCCACGGGTGGCGTTGGATCCACTATCAGCATATGGCGATTGAACAGGAGCGCGACCATCTGCATAAAGCGGTGCAGGTGCTGACCGATCTGTTTGGCAAACCGCCCACCGGCTGGTACACAGGGCGCGATAGCCCTAACACCCGGCAACTGGTGGTCGAACATGGCGGATTTGATTACGACAGCGACTATTATGGCGATGATTTGCCGTTCTGGACGGAAGTGCCTTGCGCCGACGGGCAGCGTAAACCGCATCTCATCGTGCCTTACACGCTCGATGCCAACGATATGCGCTTTGCCACCGCTCAGGGGTTTAATACCGCTGAACAGTTTTATACCTATCTGAAAGACAGCTTTGATGTGCTGTACGCGGAAGGTGAAACGTCGCCGAAAATGATGTCTATCGGCATGCACTGCCGGTTGCTGGGCCGCCCCGGACGCTTCCGCGCTCTGCAACATTTTCTCGATTACGTGCAGCAGCATGAGCGCGTGTGGATTTGTACCCGCCAGCAGATTGCCGACCACTGGCGGCGGGTGCATCCGTACCAGCCATAGCGGCAGACCCATTGCGCCGTTATTTGTCGGGTGGCTCTGCGCTTATCGCGGGGTTCCCCGGATTTCGGCTAAAGCCTCATCCGGGCTACGGTTCGGTATTCGGTTGGTCATGCTAAGTTGGTAGCCCTGCTAAGCGCAGCGCAAGCAGGGGGCGACAACGGCATCAATGTCCCATCAAACTAACCTGTGCGGCAACGATACGCCAGCCGCAGGAAAAACGAACCCAGGTTTGCTGCTGACGGCCGATACGATCGCTGCCTTCACGGGTGAACTCGGTACTGCATACCGCATAATCCTCCCCATAGGTGGTGATCACCGTATGGCGTAACTCCCGCGCAAGCCCTGCGGCCGGGCGCGCGGCGCGGAAGGCGCGGATCTCATCAATACCATACAGATTCTCTCCGGCGCCGAGACGAACCGTGCGCGTATCGTGCCAGAACAACGCATCCAGCACCGCGATATCGTTACTCACCAGCGCCTGTTCATAGCGATAAAAAGCCGCCGTTACTTCAGCGACCACCTGCGGAATATTGATTTCTTGCGACGCGATCATGCGGCTACCTCCACTGGGCGGGAATCGGTCATTCCCATCGCTTCCAGCGCATAGGCGGCGCGCAGACAGGCCTGTTCATTAAACGGTGCGGCAATTAACTGCACGCCGACAGGCAGCCCTGTCGCGGTACGTAGCGGAACGGTTACCACCGGCAGACCGATAAAGGAGATTGGTTGAGTGAGCATGCCCATGCTGGCGCGTATCGGTAAAGACTCGCCGTTGATCTCCATCGTCTGCTCGCCAATAAGCGTGGCGCTGCATGGTGTTGCCGGGGCGATGAGCACGTCGGCATGGGTGAATAGCGACGCGACTTGCCGCTGGGCGTGCCGACGGAAGCGCTGCGCCTGCAGGTACCAGGCGGAAGGGATCATCGCACCCGCCAGCAGACGTTCGCGCGAGTGCGGTTCAAAGCGCTCCGGCTCACGCCGTAAGGCTGGCAGGTACTGGTTTCCGCCTTCAGAAGCGCTAATGATAAAAGCAGAAGCGCGCGCCAGCTCCGCCTCGGGGAAGAGATACTCTTCAGAGGCTTCGAGATAGCGGGCGACGCGAGCTACCGCCGCGCGGGCATCGTCATCGCACCAGCGGTTGAAATAGCCGCCTAAAACCGCGCAACGCAGCCCCTGGAGGCCATATCGCAGATGCGGCGTAGCTGGGGTGACGCCGCGTTCGGCCTGAAAACCGTCATTAACGTCTCGCCCCTGAAGAACATCGTAGACTGTGGCTAAATCCTCTACCGTACGGGCAAACGGACCAATATGATCGAGGCTGGGAACAAAAGGGTGGCTGCCGGTACGCGACAGACGGCCGAAGGTTGGCTTGAGACCAAAAATCCCGCTCAGGGATGCCGGAACGCGAATCGAACCATTGGTGTCGCTACCGAGCGAAAAATTAACCAGCCCGGCGGCGACCGCCGCCGCTGAGCCGCCGGAGGAGCCGCCGGCAATGCGGTTAAGATCGTGCGGATTGCGCGTCGCGCCATAGTGGCTATTTTCCGTGGTAAAACCGTAAGCATAGGCGTCCATATTCAGCATCCCGCTGAGCAGGCCGCCTGCGCTTTGGATTTGACTTACCGCCCAGCTATCGACGCGGGCAGGCGGGTTATCGCTGAACAGTTGCGCGCCGGCGAGGGTGGTTTCTCCCGCGACATCAAACAGATTTTTGACCGCGTAGGGAATGCCTGCCAGCGCAGGCAGCGGCTGATTCGTTCGCCGTAGGGCATCAATAGCGTCCGCTTCGTCGAGCATCCGTTTCCCGGTGACTGTCGTCCAGGCGTTGAGCAGTGGGTTACTTTGCGCAATATCATCAAGCGTCTGGCGAGCTAGCTCTCTGGCGCTAAATTCACCGCGACTCAGCGACTGCTGAATGTCGGCAATGGTCATCTGATGTAGCTTCATGCTTTATACACTCCGGCGATTTCCAGACGCTGATCGAGCGGATAGGCCATCAGCGGTTCAGCCATATCGGCAATGCGGCGAAATTGCGCCAGCAGCTCAGCGCGGCGCGATTCATCCAGTTCAAGGGCGAGGATCTGTTCCATCTGTCGAAGCCAGTCGCGCCACTCTTTTTCGGTTTGTTTCATGCTTCTCCCCCTAATAGCCAGCGGCGGTGCCGTTACTGCGCGGGTCAGACGCGCCTTCAAACAGGCCGTCAGGATGGCGGACAATAGCCCCGGCATGTCCCATGGCCTCGCTGAAGTCGGCCAGTACCTCAACCTCATGCCCCAGGTCCCTGAGCCGGGCGAGGGTTTGCGGCGCAAAGCGGCCTTCTACTTTTAGTGAGTCCGAGGTCTGTCCCCAGGTGCGTCCAAGCAGCCAGCGCGGACGAGAAATACTCTCCTGAAGCGGGACATTCTGCAGGATATAGCGGGTGAAAAGCGCCGCCTGCGTCTGCGGCTGCCCGTCGCCGCCCATTGAGCCATAAACCATCACCCGGCCATCGTTCAGGCGCGCGGCGGCGGGATTAAGGGTATGGAAGGGTTGCTTGCCCGGCGCCAGGGCCAGCAAATGCGCCGGGTCGAGGCTGAACGACGCACCGCGGTTTTGCCAGACAATACCGCTGTCCGCCAGCACCACGCCGCTGCCAAACTCATGATAGAGACTCTGGATAAAGGAAACCGCCAGCCCGCTACTATCCATCACGCCCATCCAGACGGTATCGCCGGGGCCTTTGCCTGCGCCCCATGGCGCGGCGCGCTGGTCGTCGATCTTCTCCGCCAGCGGTTGTAACGCCTGCGGGGACAGCAGGCTTTGAATATCCACGTCCAGATGCTGCGGGTCGGTAATATGTTTATCTCGCAGGCTGAAGGCCAGTTTTGTCGCTTCCACGATACGGTGGATAGTCTGCGCATCGTCGGTCTGCTCCATCGCCAGCCGGTCAGTGATGCCGAGGATGGCCAGCGATACCAGCCCCTGCGTCGGCGGCGCCAGGTTCCATAACTCTCCATGTTGATGCTGTAGCCGCAGTGGTTGCGGGCGGCGCGCGCGATGCTGGCGCAGATCGTCAAGCGTAATAGGCAGGCCATAACGGGCCATGCCGGCCGCCAGTTGTTCCGCCAGAGAGCCGCGATAGAAACTATCAAGCCCTTCCGCAACCAGCCGTTTTAGCGTGGAGGCCAGCGCAGGCTGACAAAAGCGGCTGCCGCTTTGCGGAGGGCGGCCATTGACCAGAAAGGTCTCAGCGAAGCCCGGCTGGCGCTGAAGTTCATCTAATTTTCCGGCGGTGGCGCTGGCTTGCGAGGCGGTCACCGGAATACCGTTATCGGCATAGCCGATCGCGTCCTGTAACAGGCGCGAAAGCGGTAGTGATTTACCGGTCAGCGAGTGTGAAACTTTCAGCGCCTCATCCCAGCCGCTGACGGTGCCGGCGACGGTCAGGGCGGATTGCGGGCCGCGATGCGGGATGTGCGTTAGCCCGGCATAGGCTTCCGGCGTCGCCAGTGAACCCGCGGCGCCGCTGGCGTCAATGGCGATCGGATCGCCCTGCGGCGGTACGATCAGCCAGAACCCATCGCCGCCTAAACCATTCATATGCGGATAGACCACCGCGATGGTCGCGGCGGCGGCGACCATCGCTTCTATTGCGCTTCCGCCTTCGCGCAGCACGGACAGCGCGCTTTGGCTAGCCAGATGATGGGGGGCGACCGCCATCCCCTGGGTCGAGAAATGACTCTGCATAACTTATCCTCGTAACGAATCATGCAGCCACTGCTGCAAATGCTATCCGTGCAAAAGCTGTTCCACTTTGAAAAGAAAGTTTCAATGTTGTGGTTGTCTTTTTCTTTTCTCATTGTGGCATGCATTGTGAAGGGGGTTAGCGGTATAGTTCAGTGAAACAAAAGTTACAGAGGCGCTATGGAACAACTCGATGAACGGCTGAAGGCGCAATATGCGTCGTTGTCACCCCAGGAGCAGCGGGTGGCGGATTTCATTGTCGACCACTTTGATGACCTGATTAGCTACAACAGCGCCGAGCTGGCCCAACTGAGCGGGGTATCAAAAGCGACAGTAAGCCGTCTGTTTAAACGGCTGGGATATGAAAAGTATCGCGATATGCGCGATGAGCTGCGCACGTTACGCCAGAGCGGGATGCCGTTGACCGATCATCGCGAGGCGGTGCAGGGTAATACGCTGCTGGCGCGGCATTATAAACAGGAGATGGCAAACCTGACGCAGTGGGTAAACGCGCTGGATGCCCGGCAGTTTGCCGAAGCCATTAACGCGCTGGTCAAGGCCAGGCGCGTCGTCATTATTGGCATGCGAAACTCCTGGCCGCTGGCGCTGCATTTGCGCCAGCAGTTGCTTCAGGCGCGCGGGCAAGTGGTGGTGCTGCCGCAACCGGGGCAAAGTTTCAGTGAAGAGCTGGTCGATTTAAGCGCGGAAGATATCGTGGTGGTGATGGCGTTTCGCCGTCGGCCGCGAATTATTCGTCCTCTGATGCAGCAACTGCAACAGCGGGGAGTTCCGCAACTGCTAATCTGCGAGCCGCAGGCGCATAGCCTGTTTCCGCTGGCGTGCTGGCGGTTATGCGCCCCGCTGGATAGCGTTTCGGCTTTCGACAGCTACGCGTCGGCCAATAGTCTTATCAACCTGCTGGCGAACGCCTTGCTACATGAAATTCTCGATAGCGGTCGCCCGCGCATTCATGACATCGCCACGTTATACCAGCAGTTGGATGAGCTTGAACAACGATAATGGGGAGCCAGTCTGGTGCTTTGCACCTTTTTGGTGCCAAAGTGCGGTAAGGAGAAGGGCGACTCTTCTTACCGCCATGGTTAATATTCGCGTCATTTCTCGCTAAAAGCCGATTAGGCAGCGCAAATTTCTTTTGTCCGTATCTGGCACATTAGTTGCAGAAGTTTATTTAAAGAATCTTTTGTTTCATACTAACGTAACGGGTAATGATGATGAAAAAACTGCTGATTGCGCTGACCGGGGTCGCTTGTCTGTTGACACAAATCACCGCCGCACACGCGGACCAACTCCAGGATATTGAAAAACGCGGCGTGATCCGCGTCGCCGTTCCCCAGGATTTCCCGCCGTTTGGTTCTGTCGGCACCGATCTCCAGCCACAGGGGTATGACATTGATATGGCCCGCTATCTGGCAAAGCAGATGAAGCTAAAACTGCAGCTGGTTCCGGTGAGCAGCGCCAACCGGGTACCGTATCTGCAGACCGATAAAGTGGATCTGGTGATCTCAAGCCTGGGTAAAAACGCCGAGCGGGAAAAGGTCATTGATTTCAGCCAACCCTACGCGCCGTTTTTCCTTGGCGTCTTCGGCCCGCAGGGAGCTGTCCTGAAAGACGCAGCCGAACTGAGCGGTAAGAGCATCGGCGTGACCCGCGGCGCGGTGGAAGATATGGTCCTGACCAGCATTGCGCCGAAAGCGGCGCAGATTAAGCGTTACGAAGATAACAACACCACGCTGTCGGCCTGGCTTTCTGGTCAGGTGCAATACGTGGCGACGGGTAATCTGGTGGTGGCGGCTATCTCGCGGCAAAACCCGGCGAAAGCCCCGGTCGCCAACTTTATGCTTAAGGATTCACCGTGCGTGATTGGCCTGAAAAAAAATGAACCGGCGCTGAAGGAAAAGGTGAATGCCTTAATCGCGCAGGGCATTAAGGACGGCACCCTCAATACGTTATCGCAGCAGTGGCTGAAAGCGCCGTTGCCCAGCGACTTTGCCGCTTAAGGTACGGCGATGACGGAGCAATTACATTTTTCCGCGCTTTGGCCTTATTGGCCGGAGCTCGTTGCGGGACTCTGGGTCACTATCCAACTCACGGTACTCGCCACGCTCGGCGGCCTGGCTATCGGGATCATCGGTGCCGCTCTGCGTAGCGGGCGGGCAAGCTGGCTAAGTCGGATATGGGGGGCTTACGTTGAGGTTATCCGTAATACGCCGTTCGTGGTTCAACTGTTCTTTATTGTCTTCGGCCTGCCGAATCTGGGATTGAAGATGACGGCGGGCGAAGCGGCGCTGCTGGCGATGATCGTCAACCTGGGCGCCTACAGTACGGAGATCGTCCGCGCCGGGATCCAGGTGACGCCAAAAGGGCAGTGGGAGGCCGGCCGGGTACTGGGGCTCAGCCGGAGTCAGACCTTTATTCAGGTGGTTTTACCGCCGGCGTTGCAGCGTATTTACCCGGCGCTGGTGAGCCAGTGCATTATCGTAATGCTCGGATCGTCGGTGGTATCGCAGGTCTCTTATGAAGAGCTGACCTTTGCCGCCAACTTAATTCAATCGCGAACGTTTTTGAGCTTCGAGGTGTATCTGGTGACGACCGGTCTCTATTTAGCGTTATCGATAGCGATGCGCCAGCTGCTAATGGCGGCTGGACGTAGATGGCTGAGGGTACAGGCATGATGACAACCTTTACCGACTGGGACATCGTACGCAACCTGCTGCTGGCCGGACGCTGGACCGTGCTGCTATCGCTGACGGCCTTTATTGGCGGCGCGCTGGTGACATTACCGCTGTTGCTGCTGCGCCTGCGGGGTAAATTGTGGCTGCAGCGCCTCATTCGCGGCTATATCGAGCTTTTTCAGGGGACGCCATTGCTGATGCAGCTGTTTCTCGCCTTTTTCGGCGTGGCGTTATTCGGGATCGATGTGTCGCCGTGGACCGCCGCCGCCCTGGCGCTGACCCTCTATACCAGCGCCTTTTTGCTGGATATCTGGTACGGCAGTATCCGTGCCTTGCCGAAAGGACAGTGGGAGGCATCGCGTTGTCTGGGGTTAAATTTCACCCAGACGTTGTGTCGCGTGGTGGCGCCGCAGGCGGTGCGTATTGCCATCGCCCCCACCGTGGGTTTCGCCGTACAGGTAATAAAGGGCACCGCGCTGGCGTCGATTATCGGTTTCGTCGAGCTCACCAAGGCTGGCACCATGCTCACCAACGTGACATATCAGCCGTTTAAGGTTTTCGCGCTGGTCGCGCTGGGCTACTTCATCTTGTGTTATCCGCTGTCCCGTTACAGCCGCTATCTGGAGAATAAATTCAATGCCGCTCATCACCATTAATCAGGTGCAGAAATTCTACGGCGATAATCACGTGCTGAAGGGAGTTGATCTCGATATCAATATGGGTGAGGTGATCTCCATCATCGGCCGAAGCGGCTCGGGGAAAAGCACTTTATTGCGCTGCATTAACGGGCTGGAGGGGTACCAGGAAGGCAGTATTAAGCTCGGCGGCATGACCATTACCGACAGCGATTCGCAGGCGCGGGAGATTAGCCGCTCCGTTGGCATGGTATTCCAGAACTTCAATTTATTTCCGCATATGACGGCGCTGGAAAACGTGATGCTGGCGCCGCGGCGGGTATTGAAAAAAAAACCTGCCGAATGCCGCGAACTGGCGCAGCAAATGCTGGTTAAAGTCGGGCTTGGCGATCGGCTGGATTTCTATCCCTCCAGCCTCTCCGGCGGGCAACAGCAGCGGGTAGCTATCGCCCGCGCGCTGGCGATGTCGCCAAAAGTTTTACTCTGCGACGAAATCACCTCCGCGCTGGATCCGGAACTGGTGGGCGAGGTGCTCAAAGTGCTGGAACAGCTGGCCGCGGAAGGAATGACGCTGATTCTGGTTACCCATGAAATGAATTTTGCCCGTGAAGTCGGCGACCGGGTGGTGTTTATGCACCAGGGGCGAGTCTGGGAGCAGGGCGACAGCAAAACGCTGTTCAGCCAGCCGCAAACCAATGAACTCAAACAATTTATCTCCTCCGTGCGCGGACTGAATTAATAAAGGAATCTACGATGGATATCGCTCAATTTTCACCAATCAATCCTCCGCATCGTCTGCTGATGGGGCCGGGGCCGATCAACGCCGACCCGCGCGTCCTGCGCGCGATGTCCAGCCAGCTTATCGGCCAATACGATCCGGCTATGACGCACTATATGAACGAAGTCATGGCGTTATACCGCGGGGTATTCCGCACCAGCAACCGCTGGACCATGCTGGTGGATGGCACCTCACGAGCGGGGATTGAAGCCATTCTGATCTCCGCGATCCGCCCCGGCGACAAAGTACTGGTGCCGGTATTTGGCCGCTTTGGCCATCTGTTATGTGAAATTGCTCGCCGCTGCCGGGCGGAAGTGCATACCATTGAGGTGCCGTGGGGTGAAGTGTTCTCTCCCGAGCAGATTGAAGATGCGATCAAACGGGTGCGTCCACGTATGCTGCTGACGGTGCAGGGAGACACCTCGACCACCATGCTGCAGCCGCTGGCGGAGCTGGGCGAGATCTGCCGTCGTTATGATGTGCTGTTTTATACCGACGCCACCGCCTCATTGGGCGGCAATGCGCTTGAGACCGATGCCTGGGGGCTGGATGCGGTATCGGCGGGAATGCAAAAGTGCCTCGGCGGCCCCTCCGGCACCTCGCCCATTACCCTGAGCCCGCGGATGGAAGAGACTATTCGTCGACGTAAATGCGTTGAGCAGGGGATCCGCACCGCCGAGCACCTTGATGGCGTCGATGAGATGGTTTACTCCAACTATTTCGATCTCGGAATGGTGATGGATTATTGGGGGCCAGAACGCCTTAACCATCATACGGAAGCGACATCCGCGCTGTTCGCCGCCCGAGAATGCGCGCGCCTGATGCTTGAAGAAGGGCTCGATAACGGCATTGCCCGCCACAAACTGCACGGCGACGCGCTGGTGAAAGGGATTCAGGCGATGGGGCTGGAAATTTTTGGCGACCTGAAACACAAAATGAATAACGTACTGGGCGTGATCATCCCGCAGGGCATTAATGGCGACCAGGTACGCCAACTGATGCTGGAAGATTTCGCCATTGAGATTGGCACCTCATTCGGCCCGCTGCACGGCAAAGTGTGGCGTATAGGCACAATGGGTTACAACGCACGCAAAGATTGCGTCATGACCACCCTCAGCGCGCTGGAATCAGTACTCAATTACCTGAAATTCCCCACCACGCAAGGGGCAGCCATGCAGGCGGCGTGGGATCATTATCGCAGCGAGAAACCGCTATGAACCTGGCCGCAGCGCGAGTGATGGCGCGGGCAGAGAGATTAGCGGCGATAAGCGAAACGCCCGAAGGCCTGACGCGGGTTTACCTTTCGCCACAACATCTTGAAGCTAATCAGCAGGTTGCCCACTGGATGCGTCAGGCAGGCATGATTGTCTGGCAGGACAGCGTCGGCAATATTTGCGGGCGCTATGAAGGCAGAGAAGAAGGGGCGCCGGCGATTTTGCTCGGATCGCATCTCGATACGGTACGCAACGCCGGACGATATGATGGCATGTTGGGGGTGTTAGCCGCCATTGAAGTGGTGCAGAGCTTACATAATCAGGCGCGCCGCCTGGCGCAGGCCATCGAAATCGTCGGCTTCTGCGATGAAGAAGGAACGCGCTTTGGTATCACGCTATTGGGCAGCAAGGGGCTGACGGGAAGCTGGCCGCAAACCTGGCTGGACCAGCGCGATGCCGAAGGCATTAGCCTGGCGCAGGCGATGGTCAGCGCCGGGTTGGATCCATCACGTGTCCATTCAGCCTCGCGCCCGGCGGAAGATTTTTCCGCCTATCTGGAACTGCATATCGAGCAGGGGCCCAGGCTGGAACAGGCCGGTTCGGCACTCGGCGTGGTCGAGGCGATCAACGGCGCGCGGCGGCTCAATTGCTGTTTTACCGGCGAGGCAGGTCATGCAGGCACGGTGCCGATGGACCAGCGCCGCGACGCGCTTGCCGCCGCCGCGGAGTGGATGCTGTATATTGAGAGCACGACGCGCCAGCAGGGAGGCAACCTGGTCGCCACCGTCGGGACATTGCGCTGCTCGCCGGCAGCGGTCAATGTGATCCCCGGCGAAGTCGCGTTGACTCTGGATATCCGCGGTCCGCAGGATCAACCGCTGGATGCATTACTGGAGTCATTGCTGGCGGCCGCCGCAGAGATTGCCGGGCGTCGCGGCCTGCAGTTTGCCGCTGAGGAGTTCTATCGCATAGCGGCAACCGCCTGCGATCCGCGATTACAGGCGGTGATTGCCAAAGCGGTATGCGAGGTACAGGGAGCGGCATTGACGCTGCCAAGCGGCGCCGGACATGATGCGATTGCTATCGCGGAGCGCTGGCCGGTGGGGATGCTGTTTGTGCGCTGCAAAGGGGGAATTAGTCACCATCCGGCGGAATCGGTCAGCGAAGCCGATGTCGAACTGGCGATTGATGCCTTCAGCCGGGCGGTGATAAAACTTGCCGGGTAAATCACTAACGGGCGCATCCTCTTTTCGGGGATGCGCCGCAGACTTATCTCGCCCCTGCAGGAGAAGCTATTTTCCGCAGTCGGCTGGCGCTAACGGCCGCCGACAACGCCGAGGCCGCTGCGGCAATCCACAGCGCAAGATGAACGGCGCTTTCGTCTTTTGCCAACAGTACGCCCATCACGGCGGCGCCCAGACACTGCCCGAACGTGCGCATGATGGATAAAACGCCCGAGGCATAGCTCGCCTGTTCGCGACTCACGTTTGACAGCATTTCCCGGTTATTCGGGCTCTGGAAGCAGCCAAAGCCAATACCGCATACCAGGCTCCGCAGGCAGATATCCCACGCGGCGGGCGTAGCGGGCAGCATCGCCAGAAGGATTAAACCCGCGACAAAAATCATCAATCCCAGCGTCGAAATGAGCGGAGCAGAGATTGAGTCCGCCCAGCGGCCGGCGTGCGGTGCGATCAGCACTATCCCTAATGGCCACGGAGTAAACAGCATCGCCGAGAGCACCGGACTATAGCCATACTCGTTCTGGAACAGGAACGGCAGCGCAATAAAAGTGATCCCCTGGCTTACGAAGGCGATCAGCGACGTAAAGGCCGAAAGGGTAAAGCGTTCATTCTTAAACATCGCAGGCGGCAGCAGCGGGTTGTCCGTCTGCCGGATGCGCCAGATAAAGGCGGTGCCGCTTATTGCCGCAAGTAACGTCCAGTACAGACTATCGATATGATGCGAAGCGCTCTGCATGCTATTCGCCGCCATGATCGTTGAACCCAATAGCAGCGCCGACAATATCGCTCCGGGAGTATCGAAAGCGGCTTGGCCGCCAACTGTCGGCCGCGGGAGCGCTCTGACCGCCAGCAGTAAGGCGACGGTACCGGGGAGCACGTTTATTGCAAACAGCCATTGCCAGCTCAAAGTATGCAGGATCGTGCCGCCCAGAACCGGCCCGATGGCGGAGCTTGAAGCGATAAGCAGGGCGTGTATCCCGAGAATACGCCCCAGCAGTCGCGCCGGAAAAATGGAGCGCAATATGGCGGGTGCGATACTGAGCGTTGCCGCGCCGCCGATCCCCTGCAGCACCCGCATGCCGATGAGCAGCTCAGGCGTCGTCGCCAGCGCGCAACCTGCTGATGCCACAATAAATGTCGTCAGTCCGGCCAGAAACACCGGGCGGTAGCCGAAGCGCGCCGCCAGCGCGGCGAATATCGCCAGCGTCATCGCCGCCGCCAGCAGATACCCGTTGGCGAACCAGACGGCGGTACTGGCTGACGCCTGCAGTTCCTGCGCCATCGACGGCAGAGCAATGTTTACCATAGTGCCATCAAAGACGCCCATTAAGGTGGTGGTCATTACCGCGGCCATAACCCGCGCTCGCGCCGGGCCTGGCAGGCCGTCATCGCCAGGTTGGCTGGAAAATAGTGTCATCGTGTTGTCTCCTGCAGAGGATATCTGGATGACGAAACTATAAAGATGGCTTTTACCGGGCGGAAGGTGCACCATTTACACTCTATAGTTGCATGAAACGCCTTATCTGAATGTTGCAGGAGTTGTGGTCATGTCAGACCCCGATTTTAATTTATTGATTGCACTCGATGTATTACTGAACGAAGCCAGCGTGGCGGGCGCGGCACGTCGTTTGAATCTCAGTACGTCAGCCATGAGCCGCACGCTAAGCCGGTTACGCGACGTCACCGGAGATCCGATACTGGTTCGCGCCGGGCGTAACATGGTGCTGACGCCGTGGGCGGAGGCGACCCGCGATCGCGCCCGTCGCGCGGTCTTCGAGGCGAAGGCGGTGCTGCAGCCAGCGGCCGAAGCGCTCAACGTACAAAATCTGGAGCGTCTTTTCACCATCAGGGCAAACGATGGTTTTGTGGTGGCGTTTGGCCCTTCGCTCATTGCGGCAGTAGCCGAAGCCGCGCCCAATGTTTGTCTACGCTTTGCGCCTAAGCCCGAAAAAACGTCACGCTATCTACGGGAAGGGCTGGTCGATCTGGAGATTGGCGTCCAGAGCAATATGGGGCCTGAAATACGTCTGCAACGACTGTTTGAAGATCGGTTTGTGGGGATTGTACGTAAGGGGCACCCGCTGGCCGCCCTGAGAGAGATAACCGTGGCGGATTATGTCGCCTGGGGTCATGTGGTGGCCTCACCAGAAGGTACGCTGCACGGTTCGGTTGATGATGTGCTGGCCGAGCTCGGCATGAAACGCAAAATCGCCAGCGTCGTCCCCGGATTTCCGACCGCGCTTTCCGTGGCGCTGCAATCGGATCTTATCGCCATGATCCCCGCTCTCTATTTAGTCAATCAGCAGGTCATGGAGCAGGTACATCTTTTTGAGCTGCCGTTTAAAAGCCGGCAGATTACCGTCTCGCAAATGTGGCATCCGAGAATGGAACGCGATCCCGCTCACCGCTGGCTCAGAGAGAAAATTGTGGCGATATGCCGCGTGGACAAGTCGTTACACCAGAAGCTGTAGAAGATTATTCGCATTGAGTTTCTTCAGGGCATTACATTTATAGGTCGAGACCTGTTTTTCACTCATCTTCGTCATATGCGCGACATATCTTACCGACTGCCCCTTAACCAGCCTGTCGAGGACGTTAAATTCCATCTCAGTCAGGCAACAGCGCAGGGTGCGGATCCGCCTTGGCTCTTTAGATAACAGCCAGGCAGCATCCGCCACGGAGATGCGGTCATCAATGATATGCAACGTTAACGTTTCAAAACGCTTGCGCAGATAGGTGGCCAGCCCCCAGCTTTTTTCATTACACACCAGGTAGCCCGTTCCCTGCCAGCCATGGGCTTCGAGGGTAAGTAAAATATCAACCAGCGACTGATGCGTACCGGTAATGGAGAAACGGCAGCGAATAACAAGGGTGGTGCTCTCTAACAGTAAGGGCTGCCACTGCACCGTGCCGCTATGCACTTTCGTCTTAACGTTACGACGGAGAAGGGCGTAGCGCAGCCCCTCCGCATAAAAGCGATTATTATCAAGAACAACGTAGCTCACAGTAGCCTCTTTATAACGTACTGGGGGTATAGATAACGCGTAACGTACCGGTATAGTCACCCGCGTTTTTGCTGCTGGCGGCAAAGGCGGGGGTCTTCAGGGTAATGGGGGCCGGGATGCATAACACGCTTTCGCGGCCGCCCGGCAATACCACCTGGCGCAAATAGCGGCGATTATTGGTGCCCTCCCAGACCAACGTCTTACCGTTAGCGGCAACTTCAGTTGCGCCGGTGGTCGGGTTGGTCACCAGCACCTGATAATCGAGACGATCTCTTGGGTCTGTCTGGCTGCCCCCTCGCCGCCGGATGGAGAATGCCCCTTCGGCACGCCCGGTCGCGTCAGGCTCATCGTCTTCAAAGCGTAGAAACGCCCGCGAACTGGTGCTGTTGTTGCCATCATAGAGGCACATATCCAACGAGTTTTCGCCCTTAATTTCACTGCCGCCGGGTCTGCCGGGGAAATTGGTGAGGTTGAGGTTCACCACCGGTGTGGAGTGCGGAAATGCCGGTAAATAAATCTGCTGATTGCCCGGGTCGACCACCTCAATACGCAGGTTAGCCTGCCATTTAGCGATGGTGAGATAACCCGGACAACCAATATTGACGTTATTGAAGTCACCGCCGCAGCTGGCGCTTCCCCATTCGCGCAAATCCTGCTTCAGCGTCGCCGTCCAGATACCGGCCTGATCGAGTTTATTTAATTCGCTACGAACGATGTAAAAATCGAAATACGGCGCACTGTTCCAGGCTGACGCATCTACTGTTCCGCCCGTTACGTAGCTGGCGAAAACAAAGGTTCTGTTATTGATGAACATATGGTGTTCACCATAGACTTTTACATCCACCGTCTTGTTGGTTATTGCGTGGGTAAAGCGCAGATTTATCGGATACGGCGCGGCCGGGTTCGCAGGAAACCATACCGGCGCGGTCATGCAGGCGCCATAGGTTGTATCGGTACGTGACTGACAGGTCAGGGTATTTCGTCCCCATTTTTGCGGATCGCTCATATCATAACCGCCGGATTCGTGCAGCCAGATATCCATCCGGGCAGGCGGAGACTGGCGATCGAAAGCAAACGCCACGCTGGTATTTCTGCCGGCAGGACTACCGGCCTGAGCCTCGGCAAAACAGATGCTGGCGAGCAGTAAAATCAAAAGACGCGTTATCACATCATTTTCCTGTAGAGAGAGTAGAGTTATTCATCGCCGTTGGGCTGACCGCCGGCGTACGGCCAGCCAGCAGTAATTGCGCCTGCTGCTGCACGGTTTCCGGTAACGCGGAATAAGTCAGTTCTTCGCAGGTCACCGTGCCGACATAGCGCACGACGTCACGCATGGTCCTCACCTTCAGCGCACACTGGTAAAACTGCTGCTGTTTTACCAGGTAGAGCGACTGGATCAGGCTGTCGCTTTCCGCGCTAAAGCCGCCGTTACCCAAATCGCTCCAGCCGCTGACGTTAAGCGGCATACCGCCGATAAACGGCGTATGTTGTTCATCGGTCAACTGGCCAAGCCAGGTGTAACGCGTGGTGGTTTGCACCTCTCTGTGCAGCATTTTTCCTGGCACCATAAATACCGTTCTGCTTCCTGAGCCCTGCGTGATTTCACTGTTGGCGCCGTGGGAAATGTCCGTCGACTCATTAATAGTCAGCGTGGTTTGCTGATAGCCGGGCAGGGCGAACAACGCACGGGCGTTTGCCGGGATATCGGCGCTACCGCTGTTATCAAGCGATACAGCTATGCGAGAATCAGGAGTCGCTTCCGGTGTGGCGACGTTGACCGCAATGGCTGACGCCGGGCGTCCGTCACCCCAGCGGCCAAACCACAGGCCGGAACGAGATAACGCCAGCGTAGAACTGTAGTTTCCGCTGCTGCTGAACCGGTGGCGATGATCCTGGCGATCCCACGAATCACTGACGGTCAAACTTCCGTTACCAAATCGGCCGCCCTGACGGGTATAGGCTGAAGTATTCAGCGAGTCGCTATTAATCCCGGATGCGTTGAGACCATACTCATTTTCACCGCGCGCGTCGGTGTACCAGTTGTGCGCGATGTTATAGTTGAGCTGATTTTTTTCATGCTTCTGCTGTTGCCACGTGGCCCCCACCGAGGTGTAGCTGGAGGCATCGCCCTGACGATTATGTGCCAGCGACAGGCTTACGCTGAGGAAGCCGCCTTTATCCTTACCATCACCAGAATGATCGTTACGCATAAACAGGTTTATGCTGCTGTTGATATTCAATCCGCGGGTGCTGAACGCGTTGCTAAGTCCGGCCTGCCATGCCTGCGAACGGGAACGGGTCATATACACCGATTCCCAGGGCAAACCGTCGTCGCGCCGATCGTCATTATTCGGTAATTCACGCCGCGAGACATAACGGCCTTCATTGCGGTTATCGGAATAACCCAGGTTGGCATACCACGAGCCGACAGGAACGGAGAACATCACCGAAAGGCTTCGGTAGCAACCATTCACCGCGTCAAATCCGGTACTGTTGGAATTACAGTTGTCGGCCGATAAGGCATTGCGATAAAAGCTCAGTGAAAAGCCATCGTTATAGCTGATTTGCTGGATATTGCCGCGTTGGCCCTGGCTGCCATAAAGGTAGCTAAAGCGTGTGCTGAGTACCCCATCAATGGGGCCGGTATTGAATCCGCGGCTCCAGTCGACGGCGCTTTCCACAAAACGCTGGTTCTTTTTCACCGTTGCGCCGCTGGTGACCGCAAGCGTAGAAGTCACCGGCAGGCGAATGCCCGCTTGCGCCACGGCGCTGCGTTCGTCGCTCATATCGTCGTTATCGGTTTCACCGGCCTGCATAAACCACTCGACGCGGTCGAATGGCGTGATGCCGGTGCGGGTAAACGGAACCTGCTCGGTGCGGGTCAGGCGGTTGTTTTCATAAATCGCCAGCGTCACGGTATAGCTCCCGTCCGGAAACGAACGGGTGTCCAGGGTTTGCGCCCCGGCATTAAGATAAAAACTGGCCAGCAGTTGATTGCCTCGGCGGGCGTCGATACGCGCGTCATGGGAAAGCAGCACCGTAATGGGCGTTCCACTGGACTGCTGAACGGGGTTGATCCACGCCCGCGTCGAGCCGGTACGCAGCCCGCGAATTTTTCCAAGCGGTAACTGGCTGAGGTTGATATTGCCGCCCGCCGCGCTGAAGAGATCGCGCGTATCCATTTCCCCTAACTGCACGTAATATTCATGCCACAGATCCTGACGGAACCAGGCGTTGTTGACCGTGATCTCCTGCTGCTGTTGATGGCGAGAGCGCTGCCCAAGCCAGGTCCAGTCGAGGTTAAAATACCCGTCCTCAGTCATGGCCAGCGCGCCATTTCCCTGCACGGTCATCGACTGATAGTTTTCGTCGGCCACGAAATTGATATTTTGCTGGTGGATCAACGCATTTTCAGTATTGCGCGTAGGCTGATACCACTGATTTTCCGCCGTTTGTTTGGGTAGATACTGCCTGTCGAAAAACAGGTTTATGCGCGCGTTGTTCTCGTCATAAATCAGGGCCACGCTTTTGGTGTCGATAAAATCGCAACCCGGCGCGGAACCATTGCTGCTGCAGGCGAGATTGCCGTTACGCGCAAGCGGAGAGGAAAGGGCGCCGGTCACAGAGGCGATCAAGGCAGGATCATCGTTGAACTGACGTTTAATTGCCGCGACAAGCGTTTCCGGCGCCACAAAGGTGACCGTTTCAAGCGTAATATCGGCTTCAAACAGTCCGAGCGACGCGCCATACAGACTGACTTCCGTCCACAGGCGCTGCGTTTTCGCCAGATCTTCAAAACCCGCAGGTACGACGACACTGGCGCTGGCTAATTGAACGGAAGCGGGTAACAAAACGACAAAAAGAAGAGCATTTCTGTGAAAAGCCATGAACGAGCCTCGACGTCATCCTGACATCAGAGGGCAGGCGCCCTCTGATGTACTTCCTTATACGTATTATGGAGTTACGCGCCGCCTTCCGCGGTAGTCGCCTGAGTCAGCATCAGGCTGACCACGCCGCTGTACTGACCAGTTTTCAGAATGCCTTTGGTGGTCTGAGAGATGGTCAGCGGCAGGACCGCAGAACCGTTTTCAACGCTGCCCGGGAAAAGTTCGCTGCCGGTAAATTCTGCATCGGTGGTGTTCAGGGTCTTATCGCCCAGTTTTACGGTCATCGGTACCGTCTCGGCGCCCTCGGCATTGGTCAGATTCGCGGCGCTAACCAGACGGACTTTTACGTTGCTGGTGGCTGAGTTCGACCAGATTTTGGTATTGAGACGGTAGCTTTCCAGCCCACGGCCCGGCAGATATTGCATATCGATGCTGGCTGGTAACGGCGTATTATCGGCTTGGGTCATATCCAACTGGGAATCGACGTTGGCATTAACCGTAATATCCTTCTGAATAGCCATTGCGCTGAACGCAGTAGACATCGCAGCAACGATCATCAGAGGTTTAATATACTTCTTCATTGATATCTCCATATTTATAAACGAGCTCCATTAGCTCTTTAAACAAACCACTCGTGGTTTTGACAGTGATGTCGTGTTATTGCACGACGGGTAAGTCTGCTTCTTCAGCTGTTTTATTAATCCAGTTGAAATAGCGGAATTTATATTTTTGGCCGCGAGCCTTAGCGAGCACTTTTAACTTTCGCTCAGTGTCAGGATAAATGGTCGCGTCTTCTTTAAACCATTGGCATTTATCATTAACATCGCATGCGCCAATTTCTTTCAACGGTACCCGCAACGTGCCATCATTTTTTAATGTTCCTGACGCGGGATTTATTCGCAGGGAAACCAGCGGCTTTTCCGGCGCCAAATGTACCAATGCTCCCCAGATAACGTTAACGCCGAGTTTGGCCGAAGCCGGCGTTCCCGCGGATGGTACGGGCAGAATGCTATCCGGCTGTTTTACACCTTCAAAATAAACGCGCCAGGTACTTTCTTTTTCAGGCGGCGTCAGAGATACCAGCCTCACGATACGTAAAGCGCCTGCCGCTAAAGCAAATTTTTCAGGGGTGACGACAACGCCTCCGTCTTTCCAGGCTGCCATCTCAACTTCTTTTTCCTGTGGCGTACCCGGATTAAGAATTTTCTTTTGCCTCACCCGAATGAACTGAATATCATCGCTTTTAGAGGCCACTCTGATTTGGGCCGTCCCGGAACTGTCGACGTTAAGTTCCATCGGGTAGACGCTCATATTGGCCTGTGTCATTTCTGCGAAAAATGACATCGACAGGGCAGCGAGATAAAGCGCAGTGGATTTGTTTACTCTGTTTTTTACTTTCACATTCATTCTGCCTGCTCTGAGTTCATGTACAACGTTTTGACACCACGACACCGTCTGCTTTCGTATCGCTTCAGGACAGGGAAACTTTAACCGGAACAGCAGGTTGTGAAAATTTGTATTAGTTAACTCAAAAAATACAGTTCTTTATCCTGCAATCCAGGCTTTAAAGTTGTATAGTTAAAAGAAAATGCCGCAACCCAGGATGGGGAGAAAATTCCTACTGATGAAAAAACAAGCTAATTCAGGAGGGGCTTTCTTGCCTGCAGTTACAGGGATAAAAAGCAAGCGGCAACAGCCGAGAATATAATATGTTTTTTATATGCAACAATTCGTTGTTATTTGATCCTGAAGCTCACACAATAAGTATTGTTGGACAACCTGAATCCGTATTAACGCTTTCGGCACCCGCCGTGCGTCTGTTACAGGAGTTTATTCGTCATAAAGGAAGCGAACTCAGCCGTGAGGAGTTGATTACCCGCGTATGGCAAGAGTTTGGTTTTACGCCCTCGGGAAATAATCTCAACAAAGCGATAAGTGAGTTACGCAAAAGTTTCCAGGCGTTGGGAGAACATCATGAATTGATTGTGACCATACCGCGATATGGTTTCCGGTTTGATGCGGATGTTATTTTTCAACCTGCGCAAAACAATTACGTCAGCGAACCTCAACCGAAGACACAAAAAACTGAAAAGTGGCAGCAGCGACCGCGTCTGAAATGGTGGCTGGTATTTACGGCATTATTAGCGTCGGTATTCGGCATTGGTATAATTATTCGCCAGCAGCAGAATATAACGACTCCGCTAAAGCTAAAGCCCGTTGAGCAAAAAATTGCAAAATGTAGCATCTGGCTTATTAACGATCATGGGCGACCGCTGGTGCTATCTAAATTAGCCGCGTTGCTGGATAAAAACAACGTGGCGTGCCAGAGAGAAGAGTACAGTGTCTATTATTTCAGCGCTCGTTTTTCCCTTGTCGCGGCGGATGAAGTGTTTATCGGCGCATGCCCGGTCAATAAAGACAGTTTGTGTAAAACCATTCGTTATAAAAGCGGGGCTGAGAAATGAAAATTAAACTCATCGGCGGCCTCAGCATTTTTCTGTTAGGTGGCGCACTGGCGCTTTATTATTGTTCCACCGGTGTTGGTAAGCGGGATGTACTGGCCTGCAGTACAGTGTTTAATTTTACGCGCAACGAAGGTAAGGCCAGTGAAGTGCGGGTTAATACCGTTGCTCAGTTCTATTTTCACCGCGACGGCACTGGCCTGACAGCCTATAAAGGGGCCGCCTGGGCAAATGGCCAGAGCATGATCGTCGACAGAGACGTCGATTTTGTGTGGTCGCGGCGGGAGGATGATAAAGTGGTGGTACTGAGCTATACCAAAACCTGGCGCAGGCACAATGACAACACGCCGGATGCGCAATGGGGAAGCTTCGCCAATCCAACCGCCCGTTACTATCTGACCATCTCCGAGGTTTCGCCATCGGTGTGGCTGATCCAGGACCGACATTATCCCACTTATATATGCCGGGGTGATTAACACATAAACGAAGGAGAATACCGGTGGTATTCTCCTTTTACGGTTAGAGAATCTGCCGACAAGGGAAGGGCAAGAATAAGGGAAAGCATGAGGCATCGGTACGCGTGGTTAAGTTGATTCAACTTATGCTGAGTGAAAAATTGTTGTGATACGGGGATTATTGCGTTATTCATACATAATTCCACGTCATTGTTATCCCTGTGACAAGAGAAGTCTCTCCGGTTGGGACGACGGAAACGGAAAGCGGATGAATACCGACAGCGGCGCATATCAGATATACTGACAGGGAGAAATCTTAATCGCGGTGGTGGCTATCCCTGCGGGATAAGGGTCAACGTACAGGGATACGGGATGATGTTTCTGATTAACAACAATATTGAGTTTCTGCCGGAACAGCAGGTGCTGATAAATACCGAAACCGGCACCGAAACCGGGCTGAACCTGGTGGCAGCGCAGCTGCTGGTCTATTTATTGCAGCACGCGGACAGGATCTGCGGACGCAATGAACTGCTGGATGCGGTGTTCACCCGGAATAATTCCTCCGCATCTGACGGCAATCTCAACCGCCATATTATGGTACTCCGCAGGGCATTTACCGATGTGCACTGTGACGCGGACGTGATTATTACTGTTCCAAGAAACGGTTTTAAAATCGGCAATGTATCGGTCCGTCCGACAGAGCCCAGGGCGGAAACGGAAGGTTCCCAGGAATATACCGGAATGCCTGAACAATCGCCCGCGCAGGAAACATTGTCTGCCCCGGCACGGCAGTCGGTAAGAACATTTTCACGCGGGTATACTATCCTCTTCTGCCTGTCATTTTGTTTTTGTCTGGCGGCGGCCGGATATTATTTTATGGCCCCGGAACCACATATTTCCCGGCCGAACGTGAGTGTCTTTAAAACCGAGCATTACCTGAAGTGTGAAATTACCTTTACCAGCGGTACCCGGTATTTTCCGCCCGCCGAAGTCATCAGTGAACTGAGCCGTCAGGGGGAAACGGTGAACTGCCGTGAACCCGTGAAAATTACCCTCTGGCGGAATGACACCCCAACGCAGGCCTGGCGTTTTACCACTCTCTGCGACTCATTGAATAAATGCCGGGGGATCTATGTTTATACCCAGAAATAATCGTCTGCTGACGCTCCTTTCACTCTGCCTGCTGGCTGGCGGGGTATGGCTCAGCCTGCTGGGGTATACTGCACGCAAGGCGGCGCCGGCAGAACAGGCCTGCCGCTCGGATTATGCCATCAGCCTGGAAACGGCCACGGATCCGGTGGCGTCAGCAGGGGTGTTCTATCTGTTCAGCGAGAAAAATGGCCAGCTCATCCTCTCGGTGAACGGTAAACTGACCACGAAGCAGGGTACCTATAATATCGCCCGGCGTATCGTGTATGCCATGACGCGCACCACGCGGGGGACTATTCAGGAAGTGCAGTCGGCCTTTCTGCGCAGTGAAAAATACCCTGGTGATAACGCTCCCGACCAAATCGTAGACCAACGCCTGTTCGGGACGCTGCAGAAAAATGGCAGCCGCTATAAAGTGGAACAGCTGACTCCGGATACGGTGGTGATCGGCACCTATTTCTCGCCGCTATACGTCTGCCAGTTTGACAGCTAAGACCGTCCGCCCCCCGGCCACGCTGTTCGGAATGCCCCTTCCGGGACTCGTGCGCAACCGCTGACTGGGGGCGTTCTCCACGGACGGGGCCTCCCGGTCTGCACGCGGATAAACCTATCGTTTCAGACCTGCAACCCTTCCTCAACATCCACCTCATTTGCGTAACATTCCCACTCCCCGGCGGCGCGGCAGGGCTCAGCATTCGCCCCTTTATCATCATGATAAACAGCAGATAAAAATTCCTGGCGATGCATTTTTTATTCGCATCAGAGTAATATCATTAATGTTGTTTGTTTATCAGTTTTTTATTCCACTTCGATATTTCATCCAGGATAATTCTCTCAACACAGTGCAGACCGGCTCAGCCCCGTTCTGCAGTGGAAACATGGACTGCGGCAGGCAGTCATGCAATGGCAGGGAGGGAATCGAATGATATACGTGATGTCCGATGACCATTACTTTTCACTGGGTGTCCGGGCGGTCTTTGACATCGCCGGTCACGCTGTAAGGATCCTTCCTTCACCCGGAGAGGAGACGCTGGCCCGGATACGTGAGCTGGGCGACAACGATATTCTGCTGCTGGCGGTGGAGAACATGATGGTGCTGCGGCTACTTTTACGCCAGCTGGCGGCGAAAAAAACCCGCATAGCGTTGTTTCTGAAGATGGCGCACGACGGTGAGCACCATGCCGGGTTCAACGGGGTCATCCGCCGGCAAATCCCGGCTCCGGCGCTCATCAGCGAGGTGGCGAAATCGGTCCGCCACAATCGCGTCAGGAAAGTGGTGAAATATCTGACCTTCCCGCAGCGTTATGTGCTGGAGGGGTTGGTCCGGGGCGGCTCACTTTCCCGGATTGCCAGTGCCCTGCATATTACGGAAAAACGGGTGTATGGTCATAAAACGGAAGGGCTGGCACGACTGGGATTATCCGGCCGGACGAACTGCCGGAATTTATTAATCTATTCCTGCCTGGCTCAGCTGGGATAAATATACCATAACAAGCCGGTGTAAAACGGCAGAATAAAAAAGAAGAAAGACAATTAAAAACGTCACGCTCGTTGTGTGAAACGGCCTGCTTTACCTGTAACAAACAGGCCCTTTTATTTATCGGAGAAATAAACGATGGAACTGAAAAGAAATACCCTGGCATGCCTGGTCCTGATTGCATCAGGCCTGTCCCTGTCGGCCCGTGCGGCAGACAGTTTTAATATTAACGTGACCGGTGTTATCAGCCCGGCCGCCTGCGAGGCGAATATTACCGGTGGCGAAACCATTGACTACGGCACCATTCCGGCAAATAAATTGTCTGCAGATGCCGTGACTTTATTACCGGCAAAACAGACCGCCTTCACCATTACCTGTGATGCGCCGGCGAAGGTTGGATTCCGGACCGTGGATAACCGTTCGTCATCAAAAATGCAAGCGGGCCCCTCGATTCAGTTTGATTCGGGGAGTAGCTGGAACCGAGAATATTTAAACGGACTTGGGGTGGATGGACAGGGAAATAACATTGGCGGATGGAGCACTGAAATTGTTAGCCTGAGTTCAGACACTGCCGCCACTCCGGCATCGATATATTCTACAGACAATGGAATTACCTGGGTCATACGTGGAAACCCATTTATTCTTTTGAGTGACACTGGAATAATAAATACAATTTCAACGGCGGATGCTGTAACTCCAGCGGCCTTCAGCACGCTCACCGGCACGCTGACAGTGCAGGCGGTTATCAATCCGGCCTCCACACTGGACCTGTCGCAGCCCGTCACCCTTGACGGTTCGGTGACGGTGGAAATGGTGTATTTATAAGGAGTCCGATCATGACATTCAGAAGAAATCACCTGGCATGCCTGGTCCTGATTGCATCAGGCCTGTCCCTGTCGGCCCGTGCGGCAGACATTTTTAATATTAACGTCACCGGCGTTATCAGCCCGGCCGCCTGCGAGGCGAATATTACCGGCGGCGAAACCATTGATTACGGCACCATTCCGGCCAGTACGCTGAAGGCGGATGCTGTAACCTTATTACCGGCCAGACAGACGGGTTTCACCATTACCTGCGATGCACCGGCGAAACTGGGGTTCCGGACCGTGGATAACCGTGCGGCATCAAAAATGGCACCAGGTCCTTTGATTGCGATGGAGTCGGGGATTTCTTGGGATCGACCCGCTTTGAACGGGCTTGGGGTGGATGGCCGGGGAAATAATATTGGTGGATGGAGCGCTGAGATTATTAACCTGACTTCAGACACTGTATCCAGTCCGAACTTTATATATTCTCGTGATAATGGATTAACCTGGACCAAAAATAACAGTGACATTGTATTTATACCTTTAAGTACCGTAAATCGATTAAATAGTATTTCAGCGGCAGATACTTCAACTCCGGCGGCCTTCAGCACGCTCACCGGAACCCTGGCGGTGCAGGCCGTTATTAACCCGGCCTCCACGCTCGACCTGTCGCAGCCCGTCACCCTCGATGGTTCGGTGACGGTGGAGATGGTTTATCTGTAAAGGCTGCCGGATGACCACGGGAGAGGAAGCTATTTATTCCTGCGGCAACCCGCTTCGTTAATATACCGGGAGGGAAATATCCCTCCCGTCATCAGAGCCAGACGATAAAAATAAAGCACGCTGACTTATTCAACATATATTACATCCTGACCTCTGAATAGCAGTGATTTTTGTTCTACCTATATCCGGTTTATTTCCCGGAGGGCACCGGCATGTCTGGCGACAGGCAGAACAATATTACCCGTTTATTTTTTATTTCATTTTATAAGGTGGTTAATCATGAAACGTTCTTTATTTCGCATGCTCGCGCTGACGGCGGTTATGACCCCGTTGTTCTGCCAGGCCTCCGGTATTCTGCCGTCCTCCTCGGTGGTGGTGGTGGAAGAGGAAACCGGGGAGGCCACTATGACCGTGCGTAACACCGACAGCAAACCGCTGCTGCTGGTCACCACCCTCAAAGAGGTGGACGGGGACCGGGGCAATATTCTGCAGGTTTCCCCGCCGGCCGTCCGGGTGGAGGGCGGTAAAAACCAGACGGTGCGCTTCTTCCTGACCAACAAAACCCCGCTGAAAACCGAGCATCTCCGTCGCGTCATCTTTGAAGGCGTGTCACCGAAGAACAAGGGCCAGAACGTGGTGCAGGTGAACATCAGCCAGAACCTGCCGGTGGTCATCCGCCCGGCGGGGCTGGCCCGTGACAACGCCCCGTGGAAAAGACTGAGCTGGTCATTCCGCAACGGGGCGCTGACGGTCGTCAACAACAGCCCGTATGTGGTGCGGCTATCGCAGTCGGTGCAGTCCCTGCCGGACAACCGCAACTGGGAGATGGGACAGAGCTACATCCTGCCGTCACAGACGCTGACGCTGAAAGCGGACGGGAAAGGCCGTCCGACCGCCCCGGAGAAAGTGCGGCTGTCGCCGGCCACCACATGGGGATTCTCGGTAGATACGTTTGAGGCCCCGGTGATCCGCTAACGCGATGTGCAGACAGGACTGATGGAACATCACGACAAGGTAAAGGAGAAAGAATACATGCGAAGCCCCTCCTGCAGCAGATTTGCCTTATCGGGACTCTGGCTGGCGCTGGCCGCCTGCCTGCCGGCGCTGGCCGACACCACCGAGGTGGAGTTTGATACCGATACCCTGCAGGCCCGGGGGCTCGACCCGCGCCTTGCCGAAGAGTTCCGCCGGGGGGCACGCTTTCCGGCGGGGATGAACCGGATAAAACTGATGGTGAATGGTCAGGACCGGGGTAAAGCCAACGTGCGTTTCACCCCGGAAGGAGAGGCCTGTCTGACCGAAGCCCTGGCCCGGCAGGGACAGCTGACCTGGTCCGGCGGGGAAACTGAGGTGACCCCGGAGCGCTGTGTGACCGCCGGGAGCCTGTGGCCACAGGCAGACGTCCGGGCGCTGCCCGGTGACGGCACGCTGGAGCTGTTTGTTCCCGAAGGCGCCATCCTGAACGGTGAGGATTACCTCTCCTGGGAACACGGCGGACACGGTGTCCTGCTGAACTACAGCGCACAGTATATGAAAAGCCGTTCAACGCTCAGCGATTTGAGCTACCGGCAGGTCCAGACGGAAGCCGGATTCAATGGGGCTGACTGGATCGTGCGTAGCACCCAGAACTGGAGCGACTTCAGCGAGGGCAGCGAGTTTCGCCACCAGAATGCCTGGGTGCAGAAAACCCTCTACGACCATAAATCGGTGCTGCAAGCCGGGCGGATCAACCTGGCCGTCGGCGCGACCGGCGGAGGACGGGTGCTGGGGATGCAGGTGACCCCGGAAACGGCCCTGTACGGAAAAGCGGGGGCCGCCGTGGTGACCGGTATTGCAGATGACACCTCGGTGGTGGAGATCCGGCAACAGAATGTCCTGCTGCACCGTACCTCGGTGCCTCAGGGACCGTTTGCGCTGCGGGGATTCACGTTGCTTAACCTCACCAGTGACCTGGTGGTCACGGTGGTCAACAGTGATGGCAGCCGCCGTGAGTACAGCGTGCCGCCGGCAGTGTACCGGACCGGCGAAAGCACCGTCCGCCCCGGACTGAGCTGGGGGTTCGGTCGCTGGGATCAGGACGGCTACCGGGAACATCCCTGGGTGGGAGCGCTGTCGGCAGGCTGGCAGCTGATGCCGAGACTGGGGATACAGAGCGATGCCTTTGTGGCGAAAGCGTATCAAGCACTGAATCTCAGCACCGACACGCTGTTACCCGGCGGGCAGGGGATCGCCGCCGGCGTGACCGCCTCGCGGGCAAAAGAAAAAAACGGCCTGCTGGCCTCCGCATCCGTCTCGCAACCCCTCACCGGGGAGGTCAGCCTGAGCCTGAACGGTTCGTGGCAGTCGGATACCTACCGGGAGTTTACGGAAACGCTGTCGGAAAGCCAGGAGTCGGTCCGTAATCGTGCCCAGTTCGGGCCCGCCGTCAGCTGGTCGCACCCGTGGGTGGGCAGCACCTCGCTGTCATGGGTCAGAAGCCTGACGAGCGACGGCCGGCACAGCGATTATGCCCAGCTCGGCTGGACCCGGCGGATCGGCGGCGCGTACCTGAGCGTCACCGCCGGGCGGAGTACCGACAGCGTGAACGGCCGCCAGGAGGACAGGGTGTATGCCTCCCTGCAGATCCCGCTGGGGAAAAACGGCAGCCTGACCGGCTATGTGCATAACAGCAGTAACCAGACCCGTTACGGCAGCCGGTATACCTGGCGCCAGAGCCAGCGCATGAACGGGAGTGTGTCGGCCGAGCAGTCCCGTCCTGACGGCAAGCGGTCATTTTCCGGGACGGTGAATACGGTCACGCCGTGGACCCAGCTGAGCGGAAACGTGAGCACCAACTCTGACAAGACGCGCAGTGTGTCCCTGCAGAGCAGTGGTGGCGTCCTGCTGAGCGACGGCGACGTTCTCTTCTCGCCTTACCGTATTACGGAGACGTTCGGCACGGTGAGCGTGGACGGCATGTCAGGGGTCCGGGTGGAGACGCCGGCTGGCCCGGTATGGACCAACCGCAAAGGGAAGGCGGTGCTACCGTCACTGTCAGGCTGGCAGACCTCGACGGTCAGTCTGGATGCGACGTCACTGAATAAAGGTAGCGACGTGGTGAACGGTTATGAAGAGGTCCGGCTGGCCCGCGGTGCCGTCAGCCGGGTGGGCTTTGCGGTGGTCTCCACCCGGCGGGTGCTGATCAGGGTGACCGACACCCGGGGAGGACGGTTACCGCCCCGCGCCACGGTTTACAACGATCAGGGACAGTTTATGTCCGTGACCAGCGAGGACGGGACGGTGTTTATCAGCGATGCCCGTCCAGGCATGGTGCTGGAAATCGAAGCGCCGTCAGGCAGCTGCCGCCTGTCCTTATCAGGATTGCCCGCGCAGCGTCCTGAGAATACCGGTTTATATGAAGAACTCACCGCGGTCTGCCGGCCATAGCCGGCGGTGGCCGCGGGATCACACAGGAGGATCTAAAGATGGTCCGTACAAGTTTACTCAGCATGATGCTGATGGTGAGCGGCGCGGCACTGGCTGTGCCGCCGGTCCAGCCGCTGTTACCCCAGGAATGTCAGGTGACGGGATCGCAGAGCGATATCGATTTTGGGGAGCTGAATAAGGCCACCACGGTGACGAGAAATATCAGCATGGCGGTGAGCTGCCGCCATCCGGAACGGATGCGGCTGCGCCTCGACGGTGGGCTGCCGGGGCGCGGGTTTGTGCTGGATGAGGCCGGAAAGCTCAGCCTTACCCTGAGCAACGCCCGGCTGGATAATCGCGCGGTTTCGCTACGTCAGGATCTGGCGTCGCCGGGAACCGGGCTGCCGGTTCTGGCCGCTGTTTCCGGTATGCGTGTGGTTCCGGATGGCGGTCGGGAAAGCGGCCAGCTGTTGACGTTCGATGTGACCGTCACGCTGGACAGAGATGTCGGAATGGCAGCGCCGCGACAACGGGCTGAACCCCGGCTACCGCTGACGGTGACCTTAGATTGAAGCGAGCAAGGGAGATACATATGCATCTGTTTTTTCAGTGTTTAGTTTGGGCTGTGATGGTATGCATCGCAGGTGGCGGTGCTGCCCGAGCTGCGGACAGCTTCAGTATTTACGTGACGGGGAAAATTGTGCCGGCTGCCTGCCAGGCAGTATTCGCTGGCGGAGATACGTTTGACTATGGGAGTTTGCCGGCCAGTTCGTTATCCCTGACCGTTGAAACCTTACTACCGGTAAAAAGTACAGCATTCTCGGTACGCTGTTCTGCCCCTATGAAAATGGCCTTCCGGCTTACGGACAACCGTGCCGGTACACAAATACAGTGGGCGAGTACTTACATCAGCCTCGTTGGTGAAAGTTATATAAACGGCGGGCCTGTATGGCTTGGTCTGGGGACAGACAGTAAAGGACAACCGCTGGGAGCCTGGCTTGCCAGGCTTAGTGAAATGAAAGCGGATGGAAAATCGGTTGCGGCAATCACTAATGTGACGCCCAATCTGGAGGACGCCTGGGTATATGCAAATCCGGAAGATATGGTGTTTAAAAACTACCCTGGTCCCTACGCAACCTCTGTTGGCAATCCGGATCACAGTATTGGAAGTTCTCCTTTAGCATTCACTGTGCTAAACGGAACGCTAGAAGTACAGGCAGCAGTGGCTCCGTCATCCACACTCGACTTAGTGCATCCTGTCCAACTGGATGGGTCTGTCACTATTGAGATGGTCTATTTATGAAACGACCCGTGGGATTACCGATGGGAGGGACGGCAATGTAAAAAAATACTCTTCGAACCGGGAGGGTAACGAACACCTTGTCCCACTTCCCCGGTGTCCTATGCCGGGGCTTTTTCCCCTTTCTTACCTATTAGTAAGAGCAATTCACTATTCCGTACAGTTGAACGACTGAACATGACTTAAATCCTACAGGGAGACGTTATGACATTTATCACAGGGATCATCATCGGACTTTTTATCGGCGGCTGGGTAGGGGTACTGACAATGTGTTTGTGCCGGGTTTCTGCCCGCTCAAAAAACGTCACTGCCAATAACGACATTGGCGAATCGTTAAACCAGTCATGACATTATCCTGTATTTCCGTGGTCTTTCCTGACTACAGAAAAATAACAGAAATAATAAGGAAATCTGATGAACAATACCCTAATAACTCGGGCAATTGCCCTGATGGTTTTTACGCTACCCACGCTGTCTGCTATCGCGCAAAACGACTTGACTGGCTGTGAGGCCAAACGAGCGGAAATACAGAGCCAGATAGACTATGCACAACTGCACGGAAATACCTATCGTCTGGAAGGCCTGAAAAAGGCGCTCAAGGAAACATCGGCGCACTGTACAGACCGTTCTCTTCAGCGGGAGCGGGAAGCGGATATCCGGAAACAGGAACGGAAAGTGGCTGAGCGGGAGGACGCGCTTCAGGAAGCCCGTCGTGATGGACGGACAGACAAGGTGCGTAAGGCGACCCGTAAGCTGGAAGAAGCGCAGCAGGATCTAGCCGATGCCCGGGCGGAACTGCACCGTTAATCACAAGTTTCAGTTCATCGTGAGAACAGAATTTGTCTACGGTCGCGGGGGCAGTCCAGATTTTGCCCCCAGGAGAGCGCAACATACAAATCGCTTGCACTCATCAGTACCCAAAGACGCAGTCGTTGTTTGATATTAAATTGAATGAGGGAATGGGGTATCGTAATCTGCGGCGGTAGCGAACTAAATGAGCGATGGACCTGATTTAACATATGTTGAGTAAAATATTAGTTCATGGATGATATAGTCACTATTTCATTGTTTTGGTAATAAATTTTTAATATCGGTAACTATCAATTAATTACTAACTTCATGAACTAACGTTTGAACCTGTTTTACAGACATCAGTCTTCTCAAATCAGTGGCCCTGTAGAAATCAGGTCATCCCATATAACAATTGACAGTGTTTTTGCACAGACCTTAACTTCTTGAATCCAAAAGATTAGCCATAGTTGAGAAGTCGACTGAAGTGAGATAAGCTTGAAGGACTCTTTAGAGTGGACGTTTACGTCTAGTCGGGTGATTAGCCAGACTCTAACCAGAATGCCTATATTGAGCGATATAACCGGACAGTGCGCTATGACTGGTTGGGGCAGCACCTGTTTTCCTCACTGGACGAATTATAGGACTATGCCAAGCGCTGGCACTGGTTTTATAATCACGAGCGTCCGAATATGGCACTGAATCGTTTTACGCCAATGCAGCATATTCAACGCATGACCTGATTCTGTTTATCACCTCTGTTAAAATTGGGGGATTACCTAATCACATAACCCGGCCCACCACTTTTTAGGGTGTGTCTGATTTTTTCTTGAATAATTCATGAAGTTAGATGACATTTATATACACCAATACCTATCAGAACTGATTATTCTGAGGGCGGTAGCGTTGTCAAGGCTGGGTTTGCCTGAGGCGTATCTGTCCTATCTATTAGATTGATATCTAAGTAGGTCGAGAGGGGTGAAGCGAGCGCCAATGGCACGTTGGTACGTTTTGTTTAAGTGGCATTACCGACCTGGCCCCAGTATTAGATACGACCGTCAGTTAAGGATGTCCTCATGTGGCTTATGAATACATTACTAACATTGCGGTGTATTAATCAACGGGTAGCAGATCAGGTATGAACACTTCAGCCTGATAACATAATCAAGAAAGAGATTTTAATTTTGAAAAACTACTCAGAAATGAAAGGGTATAAAAAGTTAGAGTTTAGAGTTATTCCAACACTGGTTGATTCATTAGGTTCATTTTTTAGTGCAAGAATAAAATACGACCCTTCACCGATGAATTACTTAAAGGATAAATACGGTCTTGATGTTAGCCTGTTGCCAAATAGAGGTGTTTATATTATTGATGATGAAAAAACAGTTGTTTTGGGAAAATTCATACAAAACAAAACGGTTGAATATATTTTTTCGATAGAAATACTAGGTGTAAATTTATCATATGTACCTAGTTTTTTAAATTCACTGGAAGCTGTGATTGCTCGCAAATTAAGCAATAATACTTGCCTTCAGTTAGCTGAAGATTATTTTTTCTTTGGGGATCAATTACTGGAAAGAACTATTATACACTTCTTAGGTAAAGGATATTATAATCAGAGCGCGTTGCAAGTGTTGATGCAATCATTTCATAAAATATCCTCCTTTCAATATGAAGGGAATCCCTTCACAACAGGTTTACTTCTAACGAAATCATATGTCGATTTTATAAAGAATAAAAGTTTAAAAGAAAGAGGGGGATTTTTATCTGAACTTCATTCAAAGTTGGTAATTATAGGTAGTACTACAGTGAATAAGCGGCTTTGGTTTTTAGTAGATGGTGAGTCGACTTTTTTCCTTGCAACGATGCATCGCGGTAAAACGTTAATACAAAATTATTTCACTCTTGAGTCTAGCGATGTCAGAAACAACGGATTTGTGGATAATTACAACTTAGTCAAAACAATGAAGGGTAATGATATTCTTTTCAGAGTTACTGGTTGTGCTGAATTTTCAATTACAACCCCTAAAGGAATAGATTTTAATTATAAGGAAGGTAAATGGATTTTTCGTAATTTAGAATGGTACATATCCATGCTTTGCTCGTTATTGAAAGGTGAACGTACTGTGATGGAAAGCTTATTGAATTATCTTTTTTTATTATCCAAAAGAAGAACTAGTAGTATTATTTGGATACCGGAAAAAGAGAAAGAAATCACAAGTATCACAAATAACATTAATATTCTTACAAAGGATGAAATTACCATAACAAATGTAAATCACAAGGCAATTATAACAAGGATTTTTTCAAGTGATGGAACTATTATTTTATCAAAAAATGGCAGCCTAATTTCATTCTCCACGATGATTAGTCATGATAATAATATTGCGGGGCCACTTAGTGGAACAGGTGAAAAAGTTGCAGGATATTTATCAAAAAACGGAGTAGCCATTAAAGTATCACAGGATGGTAGCATAAAAATATTTCATCAAGGTAAAATCAAAACCACCTTATAACTCAATTATATTTAAATTTCTAAAGGTGAAATTTATAGTGTATTTTTGTGTGCAGTTGTTGAAAATTAGGCTGGAGTCGAAATGGTTAATTTTACGGAAAAAAATAATGAAGGGCAAAAATTTCGGATACTTTCTTTGGACGGCGGAGGAGCAAAAGGTTTCTATACTCTTGGCGTACTTAAAGAGATAGAGTCCTTGATAGAAACCCCATTACATCAAAAATTCGATTTAATCTTTGGCACTAGTACTGGAGCAATAATCGCATCATTAATTTCTTTGGGTTATAATATTGACTCAATTTTAGAGCTTTATCGAAAATATGTCCCCGCTATAATGTCAAAAAAGAGCGCTTATGAAAGATCTGTCGCTTTAGAGGCGTTAGCACACGAGGTTTTCGGTGATGCAATGTTTGAAGATGTAAAAACAGGCATAGGAATTGTGACTGCTAAGTGGTTAACTGAACGCCCTATGATTTTCAAAGGAAATATAATGCAGGCTCATGGACGGAGAAAATCTTTCATTCCGGGATTTGGTGTTAGTATCGCCGATGCAGTCAAAGCGTCTTGCTCCGCTTATCCATTTTTTGAACGTACTATCGTTCGGACCTTCTTAGGAGAGGAGATAGAACTTATTGATGGTGGATACTGCGCTAATAACCCTACTTTATATGCTATCGCAGACGCAATCAAAGCTTATAACATTGACCGGCATAATGTTCGTGTTGTCAATATTGGGGTCGGTAATTACCCAGAGCCTAAGCCTAGGTTACTCATGCATCTGGCTAAAAAGTACTTGGTTAGTGTACAATTATTGCAAAAAACATTAGAGATAAATACGCAGTCTATGGATCAACTTCGTCAAATAATGTTTGATGATGTTCCAACTATTCGGATCAGTGACTCATATGTTGCACCTGAAATGGCAACCGGCTTACTCGAGCATGATATCAAAAAACTTAATATTCTCTTTCAACGAGGAAGAGAGTCATTTTCTTCGCATGAGAGTGAACTCTTAAAATACGTGATGTAAACAAATTTTTAGTGAATTTAACCACCTAAATCGAGGTGATATGTTCACCCCAGAACAACACTGATACTGAACTAGGCGAACCTGTGTCACATGCATTGTCTGAATCGCCGCTGGTTTAACTCGATGTTCGTTTGCAAATTAATGATGATTTTTAATGACTAACTATATGCGGTTTGCCCGGTGGGCAGAGCTAAAAGGGAAAACTGACACTCCATAAACTGCTGGACGCATATGGCTGTGAATCACAAATAGCCGTAACGACCGTGCCGCTTGGGCGAAAGAGGGTAGCTGGAGTATGGAGGTTCTTAGAGCAAAACGACTGGTGCTGTCGACTTCGTGTTCCCCGCCTTAACCAAGCAGTGCTTTAAATTTTTGCTTCAGAAAACCTTACGAGACTAGTGTGCAGCATAACCTTAGCCGATGCCTCATCAGGGCGCTCGAAACCGCTTTAACAGGCCTTGATTTGCTTCAGAAAAGGTTGCGAGATAACCAATTAAATACATGGTCTTTTTGTTTGATAGCGCCTGAATGAGAGGCTGAAAATGCAATTATTATTCAGAATTATTGCTGGAGTGGCAACCGCCGTCGGCGCGGCTGTATCGGGTAAGCTCCTTTACAACAAGGGCAAGAAAAACGGCGTGGCTGAAGAGGCCCAACGGGCTAAAGCAGAGTATTCTCAGCAATTGTCTGAAACTTTAAAGGATTTATTCAGCATTGCCGCAAGAGAAGGCAAACGAGATACTTTTATCCTGATAGGTTTTGCGCTGGGGCTTCGTTGCCTTAAAAGCTTTGACCTGTACACGCCTGGCAACATTGATTTTCTGGATGAGTATGTATCAGGCTTGAGTGGCAGCGGTATGCTCGCACCGTTAGTTCGAGCAAAAATGAATGAATATATAGTTAGCCCGCCTAATCTGCCCACCATTTGGGCGATGATTGAAGATAATGAGCTTATGGCCAAATACTACACGGACAGGTTCAGCGCTGTCATAGATGCTATGTACGAGATGGATGAGACTAAAGGTAAAGCAGCTTCAGACTTTATCGCTGCCTGGCAAACCCTTGTTGCTGCCTGAGGACAAAAAAATGAGCGAAAGAAACGATCGCCTGGTTAGAAGTATTAAACGGCGTATGAGGGGTTCATTACCCAAGCTCCCCCCTCTGGCTTCAACGGACTCAATAGCAGTCCATTTATCTGGCGAGATCGATGCTGAACTTGTAGCAAGCAATAATCTGAGTAAGCAATACAGCCAAAAATTCAGCCTGGAAAATTTGAATAGGGCCATCAGTAACGACGAAGTGCTGTTGCGTCTGGAGTTTATTTCGAAAGGTAATGCTCTCGACACCGTGCTTGAGCCGGTGTTTATGAGTTTAATAGACGGCACCATGCGGGCCTGCAATATCGGTGTGCGCCAGGGCATAACCCCGTCCAGGCTGTACCAGGAATGTAAGTTCTTTGGATATGACTCTGACCCCAAAACTGATTTCATGCTTGACGGTTACACTGAGCAGCTTCTAGAACGGGAAAACATCACTGCTTACGGTAAAACCGCCAGTTATAACGAAGGGAAAATGACGCGAAACGGCGAAACTGTCGACCTCCGTAATGGTAAGAAAATGGATAAGCACAAAGAAGCTTACTTCGGTGATAGTTGGACTGGCGCTGACGAATACGGCGGTGATGACATTTACAAAACAAAAACGTTTGCCAAAAGTAAGGAGCAGGATGGTCAGGCCGCAGAAACTGACCATGCTATTTCTTGTTCAGAAATATTTGAACAGCTTAAAGGCAATAAAGCGCTTAATCCTGAGGACATCAAAAACATTGCAAATATTGATGAGAATTACGCCGTCACTTCTAGGACAAATAATCGTGGGAAAACAGTAGGTAAGTTTGCAAAAACAGTCAAAGAAATTGAGCAGGAAGTAAAGCAAGGATATGTTGAGGATAAAAATGGCAAAAAAACTCCTCTCACCCCGGAACAGATTGAGACTAGGAAGAATCAAATTGCCAAAATGAATGCCTCGCAAGAAGCGGTAAATAAAAAAACAAATGAAACAGTTGCGAAAAATATCAAATCTGACTGGGGAGTACAAAAGTTACTTTCGACAGACGCGGCTAAAGGTTCCGCTCACCAGTCGCTGGGTGATTTGATCATGTTTGCTATCAAGCCGCTCTATTACGAGCTACGCTCATGCTTTTCAGAGGGCATCGAGGCCGGGGTCGGGGCTAAAGATTTCAGCGAAGCTCTTAAGATCCGCATGGCCCGCATGAAAAAATACGTGTTGGAAAATGCGGTTACACTTATTAAAGATGTCGCTGTCGGTTTTATTAAGAACTTCATTTCACTGCTTGCCGAAGGCATCGTTAATTGTTTTGTTGGTGCATTCAAAAACATCATGAAACTGGCAAAAGAGGGTCTGAGAATATTAATTCAGTCAGTCTCCATTCTTGCCAGCAAAAAAAGCTCAATGGCTGAAAAAGGCGATGCCATACTGAAACTCGTGGCAGGCTCTTTATCAATATTCAGCGCAATAGGAATTGAAACATGGCTATGCAGCCTGGGGCTTCCTGGTCCGATATCAATCCTGCTGGCATCAGTCCTGACCGCCGTTATCACGTCCATTCTCATGCTTTCTCTGGATAAACTGGACTTGTTCGGCACAAATAAAAAACTAAAAGGGCAACGTATAGACGAATTGCTGACTAAGGAAATCGCTGCCACCCAGGCCGGGATTGACGCCCTGAAAGCTCAACTAAGTTAGTGGCATTCGTTGGTACCTTGTCATATAACAATCGTCACCTAATGTCGATTCGTGGTGCAGCACCTATTTTGGAGAAACTTTCATATATGACAAAGCTAGGTACCATCAATTTTGACGATCGTATTATTGACGCCCTTCGAGATGGTCAGATTGTTGTCTTCGCTGGTGCCGGTGTTTCAATGGGGCCGCCGTCGAATCTTTCCAGTTTTTGGAAATTGACCAGTGATATTGCTCAGGGTAGTGGATACGTTCCCAGCGAACCATTGGATCGGTTTCTAGGACAATTGCATCATCGTAATGTTGCAGTTCATGAACGTGCCGCACAACTCCTTTCACCTACAGGAAGTGCCCCTAACGCCCTACATTATGATTTGTTACGACTGTTCAGGACTGCGGACTGCGTCAGATTGGTTACTACTAACTTTGATCAACACTTTGTAACAGCAGCCAATGATTTGTTCGGTACGGTTCCTGATGTATATAGAGCGCCAGCTTTGCCCCGAGGCTACGATTTTTCAGGCATAGTCCACGTCCACGGCGCTTTGCCCCAGGCGCAGGATTTGGTGTTAACGGACGCGGATTTCGGTCGGGCCTATCTGACTGAGGGATGGGCACGGAGATTTCTTGTGGATGTTTTTCGCAAATACACGGTGTTATTTGTTGGCTATAGCCACAACGATGTCGTAATGAATTATCTGGCTCGAGCGTTACCGGTAGATAGCGTTGCGGGTCGATTTGCCTTGACGGATGAGGAGGGGAGCTGGGATTTGCTGGGTATTACTCCTGTTCGCTTCGAGAAACACTCCGGCATGGAGCCATTCAAGGAACTCTTTGAAGGGGTGCATCGACTCGCTGAGCGAAACCTCCGTGGAGCGCTCGACTGGCAGTCGCGTCTGGCTGAACTAGGCAACCGCCCGCCACCAACAGATGAAGAAGCAATCAGTGAAATCGAACAGGCACTACGTGAAGTGCACACGACCCGTTTTTTAATCAACGTTGTGCGAGATCCTGAATGGCTTCAGTGGCTGAATAGGCGTAAGCATCTTGATGCACTTTTTGGCAGTGTTAACCTCAACGAGCGCGATGGGTTACTTGTTCAGTGGCTTGCGCAGCATTTCTCGATAGAACACCCCGATATAGTTTTAGGTATTATTGCGGCGCATGGATTGCAGATGAATCCTGTTCTTTGGTGGTCTATCGGTCGTGAGCTCGGCGTCATGATAGAAAAGCCGCTGGAAGTTTCAGCGCTCAAACGCTGGATCTCAATTCTGCTTGCAAGCGCACCAAAAAATGCAGACCCCCATGTGTTAATGTGGTTGGCTGAACGCTGCGCGAGCCAGGGATGTATCGAACTGATTCTGGCAGTCTTCATGGTAATGAGCGAACATCGACTCAGCATCAAACCCGGTTTTGTGTGGCCCGATGATGAGAGTAATGAGCACAATCGTTTAGAGGCTGAGTGTCCTTTGCGAGCCGACCACTGGCTGCTAAACGATGTGTGGACTAAACATTTGAAGCCATTTTTGCCGCACCTGGGACAGCAACTATTGTCGAGTATTGCGCTGCGCCTTGAGATGATGCATGACGAATTGACTGTTTGGGGCAAAGCATCGCGTAAATGGGATGCACTCAGTTTTAGGCGTTCGGCTATCGAACCGCATGAGCAAGACAAATATCCTGATGCCGTCGACGTTTTGATTGACGCCGCGCGCGACGCTCTGGAGCAACTCGCAGTAGATTCCCCTACGTTACTCAGTGCTTGGATCGAGCGACTAGTGATCTCTGATGCTTCTCTATTGCGTCGGCTGGCTATACACGCGATAACAATGCACCCCGAGCTATCTCCTGAACAGCGCCTGAATTGGTTACTGGATCACATAGATCGTGATAGGGTTTCCGGGCATCATGAAGTCTATAGAGCTGTCGCGTTGAATTATCCAAGTGCTGCGGAGCTCACACGAAAGGCCTTTGTTGAAGCAATCCTTGCACATAGCCTGCCGGCTTCCGATGACTTATCTGCCGAGGAGCGTTCAGCACGCTTACATTTCGACTGGCTATCATGGTTGCACCAGGCGAAACCTGATTGTGTCCTGGTGTGCGAGGCCTTATCCCAGCTCGAAGAACAATATCCTGAATGGCGGTCACCGGAGCATCCAGACTTTACTCACTGGATGGGATCTGCGGAATGGGTAGGGTCGGAGAGCCCGTGGTCGGTCGAGCAACTCCTCGCTCGTGAACCTCGCGAACAACTCAATGAATTGTTGAGTTTCAGGGATGGTGGCTTCAATAGCCCAAGCCGAGAGGGCTTGTTGACCAATACCCGCGAGGCATGCAAGCAGAACGCGAGTTGGGCTTTTATGCTTGGACAGACCCTAACTGAACAGGCACTGTGGTCATCAGATCTTTGGCCAGTGCTACTTCGAGGATTGTGGGAAAGTGAATTATCCAAAGAAAGTTGGCAGGACTTACTAAATTTAGTATCAAAGTCGATACTACAGTCGGAGCATTCCTACGATATTGCGGACCTCCTTTACTCTTTGGTAAGGGACGGAGGTAAACCATTCGCGCTTGATTTGCTGGAGCAAGCTTGCATCATCTCACTGTCCGTCTGGCAGGCTATAGATGCTGATGTAGCGGAAGAAGGCGTAGATATTGAAGATTGGCTATCCAGGGCCATCAATCATCCAGCTGGCCTTATTGTAGAATTCTGGATCAACGGCCTGTCGTTGTTTGTACATGGTAAGGTGGGTGCTGAACGTATTATGCCTGAGCGTTACCGCCAGTGGTTTACAATGGTGGTGCAAGACGTTACCACAAAAGGAGGGATGGGGTGTTGTTTGCTGGCCAGTCAAACAGCATTCCTTTTCGGTTTAGATGAAGCATGGACCCGCCACCACATTATCCCATTGTTCAGTGACCTTAAGCGGCACACATTTGCGCAGGCGTGGGAGGGTTTTCTCATGTGGGGGCGTTTATATCCAGCCCTTGTTGATGCTATGTTGTCAGCTTTCGTTGCTGCGATGTCAAGACTTGATGCCGACTTAAACAGCCATCGCCAGCGATTTATCGAGTTCTATACCGCGCTCGCCGCATTCTATGTATCAGATCCAACGCATCAACTGTTACCTACGCTTTTTCAACATGGATCTTTGGAAGATCGATTAACGTTCGCATCACATCTCAGAAAAATCCTGAGTCAAATGCAACAGCCAGCCAAAAAACAACTTTGGGATGTTTGGCTACATCGCTACTGGCAAAATCGATTACAAGGAGTGTTTGCTGTCCTGGACGAAACAGAGATTGGCAAGATGCTGGAGTGGTTACCACACCTTGGCGACGAATTTCCGGAGGCCGTGGCTTTGGCTATTCGCAGCCCCAAAATCCGAATAGGGCACAGTCATGTTTTTTATGACTTGTGCAACAGTGAGCTGGTAACACGATTCCCAACTGAAACAGCGGAGCTGCTGGTTTATCTTTCAAGCTGTACTTTTGGTTATAATGCGAATGACCTGATAAAAATCGAGATGCGTTTACCCCTTATACCTGCACATGTTCGTAGTAGCCTCGATGAGGCATTTGCCCACGCAGGTCTGATAAGGGGGGAATAGCTACAGTCGATTTTATGCAGCTGACCGGAGGACAAAGTCTTTAAACTGATCTCGTCGGGTCATGGGATACGGGGACGTAACATACAGGCGCATTGACCGCTGAGGATGATTTTACATTTTGTGTCGTGTGTCCCTGCGCGGGATCGGTGATGTGCGTTACGATAAAAGGTTCATAAAACTCAGGGACAAGGAGAATACGTTGGCAACACTCAGTATCAGGGGAGTTAGAAGCTACGCGCCCGACAGGGATATCTGTTTTGACCTCAGCAACAAAGTGACGCTTATCTATGGCCAGAATGGATCCGGTAAATCCACGGTGTCGGGCTATTTTTATGAGCCTCAGGCCGATAAATACCGGCACTGTTCGTTTGACAGCCGTCATGTCAGGCACTTTCAGGTTTTTAATCAGGAATACATCGACAGCAAGTTCGCCCGTGCTGACTGTCAGCCAGGGATATTCACACTTAGCGAGGCAAATGAAGAAAGCCAGGAAAAAATAAACAGTAATGATAAAGAAAGTGCGCGACTGGGTGCCCGCATCGATAAACTGAATGCAGAGATTGCAGAAAAAAATGGCCTGAAAGAGAAGGTTATCGACCGTTGTGCCAAAGACATGTTTAACAGGACAGTCAATGACAGGAAAAGTCTCAGCGATTTTCTTGATGGCGCCAGGATAAAAAAATCGTTCTACGAACGTATGGTGGCCACCGCACCCCCGGGTGTGCATACCACCACCGAAACCCTGGTGGACAGGTGGAAGCTGTTAAGTCAGAGCGAAGGCACGCTGGTCCCTGAAGTGCATATCCCCCCTACAGCCACGGTAACGGAAGATGTCATAACGTTGATGCAGGAACCTGTTATGCCAGCAAACAGTACCCAGTTCTCTGCACTCATTCAGAAAATCGGCAATGCTGACTGGGTACGCCAGGGGCAGCACTACATACACGACGAGTTGTGTCCGTTTTGCCAGCAGTCGTTTGATGTCCCGCGTTTTAAGACTGAACTCAGTAAAATGTTTGATGAAACATATCAGACATCGCTGGATACCCTGCGTCAGGTAGCTGAACGGCTCGCAGAGGACTGTGACAACCTGGCCGGATTTGAGCGCCGTGTCGCGACCCATGCTTTCGTTGATGAGGGAAGCCATATCCTTTCGCTGGTCAGGACCGTAAATAAAGGCCTTCAGATCCTCCTGCAGCAGTTCCTCAATAAAATAAAAGAACCCTCACTGGTGATCACGCCTGAAAACATACAGGAACCCCTGACGCTTCTTCAGAATGAAGTCACCGCTTTCAACACCCGCGTGCGTGAAAACAACCGGCTGGCAGAGAACTATACCCAGGAAAAGAAAACGCTGAATGCGGATGTCATGGCGCACCTGAGAAGCATTTGTGATGAGTTCTTTCAGGAACGTGACAGGCAACTTGGCGAGCTCAAGAGCGCAACTGAAACCAGACTGCGCGAAGTGGAGTCGATGGCCGCCCGTAAGAAAACTCTGGATGATGAAACAAGCGCGCTGACCGGACAGCTCTCCGACATCCAGCCAACCATCAACATTATCAATGCTAACCTGAGACTGCTGGGGATCACCGGGTTTGAAATCATCTGCCATGATGATGAACTGAAGCTCTACCGGCTGCGCCGGGCCAACGAACCTGATAAGGCGGAAGTCTTCAAATCCCTCAGTGAGGGTGAGAAAACCATCGTTTCTTTCCTCTACTTCATTGAATCATGTTCGGGCAGTCTCACTCCCGAAACCATTCATCCTGATAATAAACTCATTGTCATTGACGATCCTATTTCCAGCCTGTCGCATAATTATATCTATGAGGTCGCAGCGCTCATTAAGCGCAAAATCATTAAGGCAGGGGCTGCAAGACACGTCGTTATACTCACTCACAACATGTTTTTCTTCCAGGAAATACTGTTAAACAGCGGTCGTCTACAGGATAACAGAGAAGCGCCGGTAAACTGGTCCCTGCTCAGGATTGTTAAATCGGATTACAGTGCCTGCGAAAAGCTTTCGATGCACGAAATGCTCAATGAATATCAGGCGTTATGGCAGACCCTGAAGGATGTGAGGGATGAGAAAACCCAGCCGGTGGTGCTGTTTAACACCATGAGAAACATTCTTGAGTATTATTTCAGCTTCGCCTGCAAAACCGAAAAGCTGAAAGACGCTCTGGAGTCTCTGGCAGGTGAATACAGTGATGCCGGGGAATATGATTCATTCTACCGTGCAATCAACCGGCACTCTCATTCTGATGGAAGAAATATCTTTTCGACCGGCGTCATCGATAAGGACCGCTATCTGAAAATGTTCAGGAGGGTGTTTATTCAGACGGATGATGATGAGCACTATCTTGCAATGATGGGGGAGTCTGAAGGACTGCCAGAGGCGGGCGTTTAAACAGGAGGCATCGTCACCTGCGGGTACCGTTCATTTAACGCGTCGGGAGCGAGCGCATGTGATTACGCACATGCTCTACGCGCCCGAAACGAAAACGAGTATACCGTACAACGGGTACTATTTTCGGTTTCATGGCGGGTCATCCTGTTACAGTCCGGCTACTGCCGGAAGTCCCTGTAACCATTTACAGGCGGTAAAAAGCGCAGGGGGAATACCCGAGGTGACGATACCCAATTATAGGCACTTCACCGGCTGGAGGTAAACCATTTCCTTAATAAAAACAGGGGGAATGCGCGATTCTGACGGTCCGGCGGTCGCAGCCAGTCTTCATGCCCGTTTCGGGATGGCTAGGGGAGTAAGACACCCGGCAAGCCCTGAGATTTGCCGGAAACAGAATATTTCCGGAGTGATGAGGACCAGCAGGGCAGAAATCAGGGCTGCTGTCAGGCTACAGGAGGGTGTAGCAGGTGCCAATCCGGGTCGAGTCCCGCAGCCACATCACGGGTACTCACTGACCAGCTGGTCATACACGCATTCCGGAGTATGGAAGTAATTCCCGTCCGTCCTGCATAAATTGCACATAATCCCTCCTTTACTGAAAAATCCTACCCACAGTTAGTTAAAAAGCACAGTAGCCCTATGGAGTCTTATCCTCATAAACAGTATGTGTATGAACAAAGTAACCAACAAACATAACGTCCTGCAAGAAGAAGATGGAGGGACAGGTAAGTGTATGATTGATCGTGGTCTGCGGGTGGTTATGAACTAAATGGACGACGGACTAAATTTAACTTATGTTAAGCACAATCCTAGTTCACGGATGATAGTGCTGGTAATTATTGTTTTTTCACCGTTTTTATCATTAAAAACCGTTTTACTAGAAATATACTTCATGAACTAGCATCAAATAGCCGCTTTTAGGGCTATTTTGATTTTTGTACCTGTTCCATCCTCTTTAGCAGGAGGTGAGGGTGTTTGTCACAGTCAGCAGAGGCATATCTGACAAACATTATTCAAACCCTGTCTTCAACTGCTGGCAAACAGTAGTATTTTTTGCTAGGGTTTTTACAGGAGATGGCATTCTCCTCTAACCGCCTTCCGGCTGATGATGCCTACACATTCTGACTGTTCACACCGTTGCGGGTGAGAAGTTGCATTGTGTAGGAGCCAATATGCCGCTTACTTTTTCTGGCCCCTTTCATTGCCTGTCAGTTCTGCAAACCACCGGTTACCATCGGGAGTTTATATGACTGAAATCTGGTTCCAGGCTGCACTGTGGCTGGGTCTTGCATTAATCGCTACTATCCTGTCCATATACCTGCGTATCGCGACAGCGCTCTCCGAAATTGTGGTGGGCACCATTGCGCAGCTCATTATTGGTGCCCTGTTAGGTGCCAGCATACTGGCTGGAGATGCCAGTTGGGTGCAGTTTTTATCCGGTGCAGGCGCAATACTGCTGACTTTTCTTGCCGGAGCGGAGCTCGACCCGGGCGTCTTCAGAAAACAATGGAAACAGGCGCTGATTATCGGTCTGATAAGCTTTTTCCTGCCGTTTTTCCTCTGTGCGGCGCTGGCCAGATGGTGTCTGGGCTGGATGCCCGAAGCGAGCTGGCTTGCCGGGATCGCCATGTCTACGACATCAGTCGCAGTTGTGTATGCCGTGATGCTGGAGCTTGGGATCAATACCTCTGGATACGGGAAAACGGTTCTTGCCGCCTGCTTTGTCACCGATCTGGCGACCGTTATTGCTCTGGGGCTAATTTTCGCCCCCTTTACTCTCAGAACCGTCGCATTTACCGGCACCATGGTGGTTGCGGCTTTTCTCCTTCCCTGGCTTACCCCCCGTTTCTTCAAACGATTTGGAGATCGGCCTTCCGAACTGGAGGCCAAGTTTTTAATGTTATGTCTGTTTGCCCTCGGTGGCTTGGCCACCTGGGCAGACAGTGAAGCGGTACTGCCGGCGTATCTTATCGGGATGGTGCTGGCGGGAACTGTCGGTAAGGACCATGTGCTGATACGTCGCCTCAGGACGATGACGTTCGGCCTGCTGACTCCGTTCTATTTTATCCGGGCGGGCTCGCTGGTTTCTCTTCCGGCACTGGCCGGCGCACCTGGCGCTTTTTTGATCCTGCTGCTGGTAAAAATGCTCACCAAACTTGCCGGGGTTTATCCGGTGTGCCGCTGGTATGGTTCTCCCCATCAGGAAAGTATGTACACCACATTGTTGATGTCCACCGGGCTGACCTTCGGCACGATTTCGGCACTGTTTGGCCTGTCGCATCACCTGATAAATGAGGCGCAGTACTCATCGCTGGTCGCTGCGGTGATCGGCAGCGCCGTGCTTCCGACGCTGATCGCGAATGCATTTTTCTTACCACGCCACTTACTGCCGGAAAATGACAATACCCGGCGAGTGACGAATGAAGGGGTGAATAAAGGGGAATAATGTTCGCAACTGTCGATGTTCAGTGTCCGTTACGTTGAAGAGGAAATAATCATGATGAACCGAATACTGGTTGCCTATGATGGCTCTGATCCCGCAAAAGAGGCGATGAGTTTTGCGTCAGAACTTGCCCGTCATTATAACAGTGAATTGTACGTTATTGCCGTATGCCAGCTGCCGGAGTTTGGTGGGGAGGTGGAGATGCAGGATTTTGTCAGCCGGACACAATCCTACTTTAACCAGATGATGCGGAATCTGAAAAAACAGTATCCTGAGCTGAAAAAAGAGACCAAATTTCATGTGGCAATGGGCCATCCTGCCGAACAAATACTTCGTTATGCTGATACACACAGTATCGATCATATCGTGGTCGGCCACCGTGGCAAAACGTTGTTTTCTCGCTGGCTGCTGGGATCCGTTGCCCGCCAGGTCGTTGACCACGCCCTGTGTCCGGTCACTGTGGTCAGAAAATAATGTTCTGACGAAATTAATTACTTTTTATGTTTTTTTCGCGCCACACGCTGTTGTGACCATAATGCGAAAGCGAATACACATATAAGGGCCAGAATCATGATAACGAATACGATTAAGACATAATCCATGATGACCTCCATTCATTGCATGAAATGAGTATAGCAGGACACCTCGGGGTATATACGCGAGACTCTTTTTTTAAACTGAATTCTCAGGAAAGTCATTCCGGAGGGATTATGAAATTTATCAGCATATTGTTCGCGACGCTTGATGAAAACCGAAAACATAAAATAAACACCCGGCAGCCTGAGCACTTTGTTGATTTGAATCTTGATAAGGTTGTGACGGCGGTTGTCAAAGGACGGGAAGAGTATGATATTTCTCCTTTTTTTTATACCCCTCTGGAATATCCTGAGGATATCTACTACCGACAGGGGGTTATTCAGGATATGGCTAAGGACAATATCTACAATGCCCTGGTAGAATTTTCAGCTACAATGCAGAAAATAAGGGAAATTGGTGTGCGGAAGGAAAATCGCTACTACCACTACCAGCAACGGCGATGGGATCTGGAGTGTATTTTGCTGTACTGTCGCGCCGTGACCGCGTTACATGAACAGATGGAAAACCTGCCATTTACGTCCTGCGGGATGACGAATTTCAGAAATTATCTGTCTGAATATATGAACAGTGACGGTTTTACTGATTTATCTACCGTTGCTCAGACCATCAGAAGGCAACTCGACGATATCCGCTACAGTCTGAGGATCAAAGGCGACACCATCAGCGTGGAACATTATGCGGATGAGATAAATTACAGTCATGAAGTCCTGCGCGTTTTCTCCAGATTTAAACAGCATGATGTCCAGGTTGATGTCGATTTCAGGAGCCATGATGGCATCATGAATAATCTTGAAGCCAGAATTCTGGACTGTGTGGCGAAACTTTTTCCCGCTGTTTTCGCAGAGCTTGATGCCTTCATTGTGGCTCACTCTGATTATCAGGAACATACGTTGAAGGTCTTTGAAAGAGAGGTTCAGTTTTATCTTGCCAGTATCCATTATATCCGCCAGTTTCAGGCGGCAGGATTAACATTTTGTATTCCAGAGATTAATAGTGAAAGAAAAGATATTACGGTCACGTCAGCTTTTGATCTGGCGCTTGCTGACAGTCTGCTTAATAAACAGGTACCGGTTGTCTGTAATGATTTTTATCTCCACGGGAGAGAACGTATTTTAGTGATTTCCGGTCCTAACCAGGGCGGGAAAACCACGTTTGCCAGAATGATCGGACAGTTACACTATTTTGCCTTGCTGGGGTTATACGTTCCCGCGCAACAGGCAACGCTGTATCTGGTTGATAATATTTTTACCCACTTTGAAAAAAGTGAAAATATTCATAATTTACGTGGAAAACTGTATGACGATCTGGTGAGGATTAAAGCCATACTGGATAAAGCTACTACCCGCAGTCTCATCATTATGAATGAGATATTTACCTCCACAACCTCACACGATGCAATTTTTCTGGGTACCCGGGTCATTGAAAAGGTGATTGAACTGGATGCCCTTTGTGTCTGTGTAACATTTATCGATGAACTGACGGTACTGGATACGTCAGTCGTCAGCATGATGAGTACGGTGGAAGAGGATAATGAGGCCTCCCGGACCTATATAATTATCAGGAAACCTGCTGATGGCGTGGCATGGTCGGTCACCCTGGTACAGAAATATGGGCTGACCTACGAAAAAATAAAAGCGGGGTTAAACGGATGAAAGCATACCTGATGTATAAACGTGATGATTTTATCGTGGATGAATCATTTCCTGCCCACTTTACCCTTCTGGCTAAAGACCTTGAGCTGGATGTCCTCTTTCAGGCGCTTTCCGGTGGGGATGATTTTCTGTATTCGGTGGTAAGAAAAGCATGTTCACAGCCATTGACAGAGGTTCAGGATATTGAATACCGGCAGGCTATACTGCGCGATTGTCTCTACAATCCTGAAATTTTCAGGGAGTTTTATAAAATTGTGGTGGATTGCCTGTTAATGGAAAAGGAAAAACTCCATTACGGTATTTTCGGGCGATACCCTTCCGCCATTCTTCATCAGTCCATTTCGTTCACCCGTTTTCTGCTGGACAATTTACGTAAGGTCAGGGGGATAGCGGAGAAAAACCTACTTCATGTCGCCTCATCCGGTATGGAACGCCTGTTTGTCATGATTATGCAGGAGCTGAATGATGAATACCTTGAGGTGATCGAGGAACACCTCAGGCAGATGACATTTAAAAAAGGGGTATTGCTGAGTGCCAGACTGGGGGCGGGAAACCGGGGGGAGGGTTACGTGCTTCGCCAGCCTGCCGCGGAGAGCAGAAACTGGTTCCGGCGTCTGTTTTCCCCCAAACCGGAACATTATACCGTACAGATTGCTCCGCGGGATGAAAATGGGTTCCGGGCACTCAGTAACCTGCAGGATGAGGGACTGGTGCTGGTTGCCAGCGCAATGGCCCAGTCTACAGCACATCTGCTCAATTTCTTTCGTGCGTTGCGTGCTGAGCTGGGGTTCTATATCGCCTGCCTGAATCTTGCTGAGGTGCTGAATCACCGGAATGTGCCACAGTGTTTTCCGGTTCCGATCTACAAAAGGGAACGTTATCTGGTCTTTGATTCATTATTTGATACCTGTCTGGTGCTGACTTCTCCGGATACCGTCATCAGCAATAGCCTGAAAACGGATAATAAAAACACCTTTATTATTACCGGGGCTAACCAGGGAGGTAAATCGACATTCTTGCGTAGCATCGGTCTGGCCCAGCTCATGATGCAGACGGGAATGTTTGTGTCAGCAGAATGTTTCAGTACCGATATCTGCCCGCAGATTTTCACCCATTATAAATGTGAAGAAGACAGCCATATGGTCAGCGGAAAGCTGGATGAAGAGCTCAGACGCATGCGGGATATCGTCAGCGATCTGAAGCCGGATGATCTGGTGCTGTTTAATGAATCGTTTTCCGCCACCAACAGCCGGGAAGGGGCAGGCATTATCAGGGGGATAGTGACCGCGCTGGCAGAACGTCATGTGAAGCTGTTTTTCGTTACACACACGTCGGAATTTGCCTGTGCATTTTATCAGGAGTATCACCAGGATACGGTTTATCTGTGCGCGGAGAGGCGTGCAGATGGCGAAAGAACGTTCCGCATGACGGAAGGGGCGCCACTGGATACCAGTTATGGTGAAGACCTCTACCGGGAGGTCTTCACGCCTCCGGCACAACCCGCTGAACGTTGCTGAATGCCCCCTCATAGCCCGACAGACGATAACCGCTCGGGCTATGGCAACGGTTATAATCTGTGTTCAGCTTTTCGGTGAGCCCTCAACAGGTCTTCTGGCGAAGAGCCATATTTTGATCTGATCGAGCAGAAGGGTGGCCAGTAAAACCAGAGCAAACATGATGACCAGCAGTGTCAGTGACACCGGCGTCATAAGAAAACCACCGGCAGCCAGTACGGTGGCAATGATGATATTACCCACCGTGGCCAACACAACAAACCGGCCTGGCCGGAGTGACCAGCAGCGGCCTGGCGTTCGTGAAAGATAAATCGTCATCTGGGCCGTATACATTAGATAGGCGAACATCAGGGCCTGGATTTGCGGGACAGGAAGCTGCAACCGGGTAAGGACGAACCATAGGATCATGAATGCCAGAATCAGCCAGCCTGTGGCCAGGACACCTCCCAGCCAGGCAATTTTACCAACGTTCCATCTTTCCGGTGATGAAGAAATCCATGACCGGTCTGTCGCCAGCGTGATGGTCACCACATCATTGAGAACCACAATCACGGCAATCAGAACCAGCGGTGTGACGAAGAATCCTGTCGCGATATAGCCGATGGTCAGCAGGGCCGCCAGCTCAACGGTACGGGATATTTTCGTTATTGTCCAGGTCAGCATACGGCGAAACACACGGCGGCCCCCTGATACAACGGCGGCAACACCATCTAACCCGGGGTGGGTCAACACCACCTGAGCAGCTGCTTTTGCCACGTCAGACGCTGTCTGTACAGCAATGCCCACTCCGGCTTGTTTCAGTGCCGGCGCATCATTCACACCATCACCCGTCATGCCGACTATACAGCCCATCTGTTGCAAGGACTGCACCAGACGGAATTTTTCTTCCGGATAGAAGTTAGCAAAACCATCAAAGTGGAGAGGTGTCTGCAGATCCCTGACTGCATCGCCGAAGCGGTCTCCGAGCCCTGCCTGGCGGCTGATAACTCTGGCGGTATCAACTGTATCACCGGTGACCATGATTATCCTGATACCCAGTGCCCGGATATCCCTGACGAGGGTTGCGGCATCATCGCGTAGTACATCGACTAGTGCCAGCAACCCGCGGATACGGAGATGGCCGTCGGTGCCGGTTGCGACTGCCAGGATCCTGGCGCCAGACGCCGCCATGGCCTGCTGGATCGTGGTGAACTCAGGAGGAGATTCGGCGAGTGATGCAACGACCATCGGTGAACCCAAAATGACGTGAACGGACGATCCGTCATTGTCTGAACACACACGGGCTTCGGAACATTTCGTGGCAGGATCGAACGGGATGAACTGCTCACGGATGGGCGGCATTCCCCCCCGGTGTCGTAACGCACCCAGAATCGCCATCTCAAGTTGCCCCTGCATCGTTTCGTCGCAGGCCGCGGCAGCCCAGGCCAGTACCTCGTCCTCATTCTCTCCCGGAAGCGCCGTTATGCCGGCAACTGACTGCTGGTTTCTGGTCAGTGTCCCGGTTTTGTCGATACAGAGCACATCCATGGTTGCCGCTTCCTGTACCGCCGACAGGCCGGTGACAAGTACCCCCTGATTCGCCAGCCGCCGGGCTTCCACGGCATTGGCGACCGTAAAGGCTGCTGGCATTGTCACCGGGACGGTCGCAATAATGAGAACAAGAAAAAAGGGGACGAGGGGTAACAAATCTTCACCGCGCCAGAGTGCAAAAACGGCCAGAATGACCGCAAGCACGGCGTCAATGGTCACAAGATAACGCACAACATCGAACAGAAGCTGTTCAAGATGGCTGGCAGAGTTGGCCGTCCGTACCAGCTCTGCCGTACGCCCAAAGTAGCTTCGGGTGCCGGTGGCAGTTACGGTTCCTGTCGCCTTACCGCTCGTAATCGTTGATCCTGAATAGAGAGTATCGCCCTTGTTGTATGACTCCGGGGTCGACTCCCCGGTCAGGGCCGCCTGGTCAACTTCCACTGTTCCCTCATCAATCACACAGTCGGCAGGGACCAGGTCCCCCGCCGTTAAGGCGATAAAGTCACCGGGGACAAGCTCTCGGGCCGGTATCAAGCGCCAGGTGCCATCACGGCATACACTGGCATTAACTTTCAGCCGACTACGCAGCAGGTCAAGTGCTGACTGTGCGCGCCGTTCCTGAATGCCGCCAAGGATCGCACTGAAAGCAAGCCATCCTGCAATGATAGCGGGTTCAATCGTCCTCCCCAGGGACACTTCGATTATCAGCGCAATTTCGAGCATCCAGGGTATAGGGCCCCACAGACGTTTGAGGATCTCACGCAACTGGCCATGAGGCTGCTCACTCACTACGTTATAGCCATATTGCTCCAGACTGGTCCGCACCTCGGCTTTGGAAAGTCCCTTCACGTTATTCTCAATAGTCATCCCCTTACATCCTCCATCGGAAAATCTAACCCGGTAAATCAGGTGTGTTGTTATGGCGATATAATGAAAATCTGATGGAGACACGGCGCCGGTTAAGTGTTTGACGCATATGTTTTTACAACAGTGTCATCACAAAAAAACCTGCTGCAGTCATCAGAAGCGAGCCAGTTACATGTGTCAGTACGGAAATGACAGCCCATGCATAATTACCATTCTGAAGAAGAACCACCACCTCAGCAGAAAAGGTGGAAAAGGTGGTCATACCGCCGCATAAGCCGGTGGTAATAAAAAACTTCCAGGCGGGATCGAGATGAGGCTGCCGGACAAAGAAGGCCAGTGCTATGCCTATGATAAATCCGCCAACCAGATTAACCACCAGGGTGCCAGGTGGAAGATTGGGGAAAAGTGCATTGAGACGCATGGACAGTATCCAGCGGATCACACAGCCGATCGAGCCGCCTATCACTACCGCGAATAATGATTTGTACATATCACCTCGCAGAAATCAGGGCACCATCAGACCGTCATTCAAGGGAATAACGTGCGGTGATGACCCGATTTTCATTCATTTCATACAGTACGGGGGTACCCGTCAGGACATGCAGATCGGGAACCTTGTTTTCGTCAATCTGCTCAATAAACATGGTCAGCGCACGCAATGCATTAGCATGACTGACCAGCAGCATGGTTTCACCACTGACAACTCGCGGGACAATGACGTGGTGCCAGTAAGGCAGCAGCCTTCGCTGCGTCATTTCCAGACTTTCACCCGCCGGTAGATCCGTCAGGGACACATGGCGATAACGTGCCTCACGATGAAGTAAAGCAGGCGCATCCAGTAACGGAGGCGGGATACCACGATAGCTCCTCCGCCAGTGATAAACGATTTTCTGGCCAATCTGTTGAGCGGCTTTATCCTTATCCATTCCCTGAAGCGCACCATAATGGCGTTCATTTAACCGCCATGATTTGTCCACCGGTAACCACAATTGATTCAACGTTTCCATTATCAGCCAGAGTGAATGAATTGCCCGATTCAGAACGGATGTGCAGGCACCATCAATGATGATCCCGGAGCGTTTCATCAGGTTTGCTGCGCGCCTGGCTTCTTCCACTCCTTTCTGCGTCAGCGGAACATCTTCCCATCCGGTAAAACGATTTTGCTGATTCCACTCACTTTCTCCATGACGGAGTAAAATAATTTTTCCCATAAGCAACCACCTGTCTGTCACCCACAGCGACTCAACCTGAAGGACCTGAACCTGTTCAGTTGTTTGTACTGATTACCTGAATTTACCTGGTCTCCGGTCAAGGAGGTAACGCATCAGAAGATGGGCGCAGCTCCCGATGAACAGCGCGATTACAACGGCGCTGGTATCATCTGGCAGTACATTAAAAAAGACATCAGCGATCAGGAAAACCAGACAGGTTGCCAGGATCCCCGTTGCTGTTGACAGTATGAGTATTTTTCCATTCACAGGACCACCTTACCCCTTCCCGTAGATAAGCATACGGGAAGGGTGACGGAATCAGCGTTTTTTGAAGGCGGTTTTACCGGCAAAGATGGCGGCATCACCTAATTCATCTTCAATGCGCATCAGTTGATTATATTTCTCAATGCGCTCCCCGCGGCTGGGGGCGCCGGTTTTCAGATGACCGGCTCGTAGGCCTACGGTCATATCCGCAATGAAGCTGTCCACTGTTTCCCCACTCCGGTGTGAAATAAAGGTTCCCCAGTTGTTATCCTGACACAACTGGATGGCTTCAATGGTTTCACTCAGGGTGCCTATCTGGTTCAGTTTAATCAATGCGGCATTGGCCAGGTTTTCATCGATGCCGCGTTGTATATATTTCACGTTGGTCACAAAAATATCATCACCGACCAGTTCAACTTTACCGCCCAGAGCAGCATGCAGAATTTGCCAGCCGGCCCAGTCGTCCTCCGCCAGGCCATCTTCAATCAGCACAATCGGGAAGTCATTCACCAGCTGTTCATAGTAACGGGTCATTTCTTCAGCACTGAGCTGAGTGTTTTCAGTACGCAGGGTATATTTGCCATCTGCATAAAACTCACTGGAGGCCGGATCCATACAAATAACGATATCTTCACCCGGGCGGTATCCCGCCTTGCTAATTGCCTCGACGATAAGCTCCAGCGGCTGGCGGTTTGAGGAAACGGCCGGGGCAAAACCACCTTCATCGCCCACGCCGGTGGATAAACCTTTTTCCAGCAGGACCTGACGCAGTGCCTGGTAGACCTCGCTACCCCAGCGAATAGCTTCACGTACGGAAGAAGCTCCCCATGGTGCAATCATAAACTCCTGAAAATCAGCGCCTTGCCAGCGGGCATGAACCCCGCCGTTAATGATATTCATACAGGGAACCGGCAGCAGATTCGCGCCGACACCCCCCAGATAGCGGTAGAGCGGGGTAGAGGAAAGTTGTGCTGCCAGGCGGGATACTGCCAGCGACACGCCAAGGATCGCATTGGCGCCCAGGCGGCCTTTATTTTCTGTGCCATCAAGGGTAATCAGGCAGTTGTCGATTTCCTTCTGACTGCGTACATCGTAGCCCTGCAGGGCATCGTTAATTTCGGTATTGATGCTGCGGACCGCATCCTGTACGCCTTTACCGCCAAAACGGGTTTTGTCGCCATCGCGATGTTCAATGGCTTCACGGGAGCCGGTGCTGGCGCCGGAAGGAACGGAGGCACGAGCCATACTGCCATCCTTAGAAGTCACTTCAACCTCTACGGTCGGGTTACCACGGGAATCCAGAATTTCTCTTGCAATAATACTTTCAATTTCAAAGCTCATAAGTTTGACCTTCTTTTATGGGTATGGGGTTGGAATGTGTTTAATCAGAACATCAACAGAGAGGTGATTGATGAATTCGAAAGAAAAGGAAGAAAAAACCCCGAACAGGCGGTTTTTATGCCCCAGCATGACCAGATCGATATCTTCATGTAGAACAACGGCTTCGACGTCCCGGAAACGATGAATGCTGACGATGGACCGGACTTTGAGGTCAATACTGCTGGACTCCACCAGACGGCTCAGCATTGCCTTTGCATCAATAACTTCGCGGGACTGACGATCCTTGGTTAATGAATCACTGGTATAGTCCAGTTCCCGGTAGTCAGCGCTGAGATGGCCGACAGTAATACGGGTGCCCATCTCTTTTGCCAGACGTTCTGCCTGTTCAAGCAACAGCAGACCATCGGTTTCATTTTGTACAAGTAACAAGGCATGCCGGTAAATTTGCATAAATCACCTCTTATAAGAAGCGAAGCGGTCGGTCAGCCAGGGCAGGATTTCTTTCTTCCGGCTTGTCATACCGGGCAGCGACACCTGGAGAGAGCCTGTCAGGCTGCTATCTGAAAAAAGTAAAACGGAGTTCCGGTTGGTGAGGTCTGTCACCATCAAAATAACCATGTCCAGCGAACTGTCTTTACAGGTTTTATCCATTTCCTGCAGCAGCGCGGGCAACAGGGGAGTAATATCAGCCATGTCGCGTACCTCAATTTGTGACAACAACAGCGACACTTCATGGATCCGGTAATTTTTGGCGTCACGATTGAGTAATACCGATGTGGATTGCCCGGTTATATCTGTTTTGGCACGCAGTAGCCCTGTCACAAACTGGTCATAATCGATACCGGCGATTTCACGCAAAACTGCTACGGCTTCCTGATCCTGAGTGGTGGTGGTGGGGCCAGTCAGCGCAACGGTATCACTGAGGATCGCCCCCATCAGCAACACTGCCTGAGATGCCGTAATCGGCATGGGAATGTCATGCATCAGAATTGAGAGAATTACGGTTCCGCAGCATCCTACCGCCCGCACCCAGACATCCGGTGGATTGCGGGTAATGAGGGTGCCAATACGATGATGGTCAATGATGCCGATGACGTTGCTGTCCATCAACGAGGATGGTCCCTGCTCCGCATCCGTAAAATCAACCAGCCATACGGTTTTATCAGTCAGGTCGGCGGTGAGTAAATCAGGTTGTGAAACACCCGCGACATTGAGGATGTAACGGGTTTCCGGGGTGATATCCCCCAGGCGCCAGGGCGTTGCGGGACGACCAGTATAATTAAGCCAGTCAGCCACAACCAGCGCGCTGCAGATAGCATCGCTGTCAGGATTTCGATGACCGAAGACATAAATTGGATTATCTCTTTGAAAAGAGAGAGATTCTGAGGTAAGCGGTAATGTGGTTTGATTTTTCATAGCGATACCTGACATACATGCCTATAAAAGGACTAATTCAACTGTATATCAGGCGTCATCATCCGGTTTTTGAAGAAACCGGCGGTTGGGTAAGGTGGAGCACCATCACCTTGTAGATCAATCTTATATGGACCGTTGCAATAAATCAATATCAATTGTTGTTCTCTGTTGTGTAGGTTATTCCTTACGTGCGGTGTCATCCTATCCCTCCAGGGCTTCAGCGAGAATGAACGGTGAGAATCTGGGAGGATCTGCCAGCCATCATGGATTTTTCTTAAGTTAATATTAAGGATCAGGCAGTATTATGCTTCTTTTTGCTGGGTAATTAACATTTATGCTGAATGAAATTGAAACTCTGAACAGAAAAATTTTCCTTGCTATGAACGCTAAGCCTGGAACGCCTGATTCAGCTCTGGTTATTGCGAATTTTTTTGCGAATACCCTTATTTATGCCATACCATTTATTATTATTTTTTTATGTTTTGCCGGTAAAGAAAAAGGAAAGATACTGGCGCTTCGCTCAACGTTAACAATGGTCATTGGTGTTGTGTTGAGCCTGATTATTGGAACCCTCTGGCCGCATCCAAGACCATTTATGGTTCCGCTGGGCTATGTCTGGTTTTCGCATACGGCAGATTACTCATTCCCGAGTGATCATATGACCATTTTTGTGTGTTTTGCACTTGCGCTGATCAGCGCAAAGGCAGTACGTACAGGACTGCTGGTGTTAGGCATTAGTATTCTGGTCGCCTGGTCACGTATCTATCTTGGCGTACATTTTCCTCTCGATATGATAGGTGCTGCAATCACGGGGATGGTGTCTAATGCTCTTTTCTGCCGGTTATGGAAAGATAAAGGTGAATATATACTCTCTTTTTTTAAAGTAATCAGCTTAAAATTATTCAAATTTTAATGAAGGGTGGGAGATGGCAGTAGCGGTATTTTAAAACAGTCATCTACATTTTCTGTATCCTGGTCTGTCTATCCTGAATAATATTTCACTGGCAAATAATCTCCAGATCACTCCATTATCCTGCGATCTGTTACGGCTTTGAGGATGAGAGAAGGTTGATTCCGCAGACGAAACTGGAAAAATCATGGTCAAAGTTGGGCAGAACAGGTATACTTCCCCGCGGAGATGGCGTTCCTCCTTATAACCACTGTTTTTCTGACAGTTAATGACGCCTACAGAACACTGACCTTTGTCGGTACTGTAGGCTATTTTCTGCACTCCCCATTGGTCAGCCCTGAAACTCACGAGCCAGGACCAATGAAACGACTAAAACACCACGATCAAATTGAATTATTTTCCTATGTAGGGACATGGTTAGTTACTGCGAGTCTTATCGCATTACTGGCAGGTACTGCATCCGCATTATTTCTTCTCTCACTCGATAATGCCACGGCATGGCGGGAATCCCATTCCTGGATGATATGGTTGCTTCCACTGGCAGGTCTTGTGGTCGGACTGGTTTACAGCTGGTATGGCGAGCCCGTCAACGCTGGCAATAATCTGATTATCGATGAGATACACGATCCGAGAAAGGTGGTTCCGATAAGGATGGTGCCACTGGTTCTTGGCGGAACTCTCATATCGCATCTGTTTGGCGCTTCGGTAGGGCGCGAAGGGACGGCGGTTCAGATGGGGGGAGCCCTGGCCGATCAGCTTACGCATATGTTTAAAGTGAAGAAAGACGCTCGTCGGATCCTGCTGATGGCAGGGATGAGCGCGGGCTTTTCGTCGGTATTCGGTACCCCTATGGCTGGTGCTATTTTTGGGATGGAAGTACTGGCAATAGGGCGAATTCGTTATGACGCGCTGTTCCCCTGTCTGGTTGCCGCAGTGCTTGCCGATCAGGTCTGTCTGGCATGGGGGGTACATCATACACATTACCGCATCGATTTCATCCCGGCATTTACTATATGGAGTTTCCTGTCCGTTGTCATAGCGGGTGCCGTATTCGGGCTGGCAGGAATGGTATTCTCTGTCGCGACCGGAAAGGCCAGTGGGATCGTTAAACGTTACATTAAGTATGCTCCTTTGCGTCCTTTTTTCGGAGGGATACTGATTGCTGCTGCCGTCTGGTTTATCGGTACTGACCGTTATATTGGTCTTGGTATTCCGGAAATTGTACGAGCCTTTAAAGAACCGCTATATCCGATGGATTTTATGGGAAAAATGGGCTTTACCATCGTTTCTCTGGCGACAGGATTTAAAGGGGGTGAGGTCACACCTCTGTTTTACATTGGTGCCACTCTGGGTAATGCTCTCGCTCCTCTTCTGCACATGCCATTTGCTTTTATGTCCGGGATAGGTTTTGTGGCTGTATTTGCCGGTGCGGCAAATACCCCGCTTGCGACAACCTTTATGGCGATGGAACTGTTCGGTACCGAAATGGCAGTATTTTCTGCCGTCGGCTGCTTTACGGCATATCTTTTTTCAGGACATACCGGGATTTATCATGCCCAGCGAGTCGGTCATGCCAAAAGCCGCCGATACCGCACACTTATTCCGTCTGATCTACGTATTTCTGAAATTTCAGCTGTTCGCAGGAAGAAATATTTCGCGTTATCACGTGAAGAAAATGAAATAAAAAAACAATCTAAAAATGACAAAGAAGTCACAATGGAGAGTTCTAAATGAGTGCAGATGCAGCCCAGACTTTAGCCGCATTAAGATTATATTTTCCAGTCGCGACCAAAGCCAGTGCCAGACGTTTCTGGCACAGATTACTTGCTCCCCAGCTGGCGCAGCATCTTCTTTCCGTGGCGAAGAAATCACACATTAAAGTGGCGACATTACATCATGTCACCTCCGGTTATCTTCCCGGAAAACGATTATCTCACCATCATCCGGAGTTAACTAATATGACACATCCCCAGTGTCTCGAATTACTGGACTCGGAAGAAAATCTGAGAGCTTTCCTTCAGGAAAATACGGAAGAGTTAAAAAAGGTTTATGCCGTGCTATTAAAATGTGAAGAGCCTCATGCTCATCATATTTCTCTTCATGCACCTGAGTTTGCCTGAATACAGGAAAGTAAGCATGTTAAATATCCAGGGAGAGTTCCCTGGATATAAAGTGGTAATAAAATGACAGCTTAATTTTTTCGACTAGTCACAACAAGATTTCTACAATTTTTGGACTGAACCCGCCCCGGTAAATGATCCTGCCCTATAGTTATAAGGGCAGATATTATTCTGCCCCTTTATTTACTCGCTAAGTTCTATAAGACTGAAAATATCTTTATCTCATACAGGTATCGTTCCGATTACCAGTGCTGCAACGAGTGCGCAGACGCTCATAATCCAGACCTTCATCATAGAATATCGGATATGTTCATCAACCCGTAAATTAAGTAGGCTCAGTCCGAGATGCGTGGCTGGAATGACGGGGCTCAGTAGCAATCCTATCTGCTCTGTAATGAGCATTGCAATTGTAACGTGTAAAGGTGATATGCCGAAGCTCTGGCCCAGGCCGACCGCGAGAGGTAACAGCGCAAAGTAGAACGCATCAGAACCAATCAGAATCACAATCGGCACGCTGAAGGCCGCGAGAATAAGGTACAGATACGGCCCAAGACTGGCGGGGAAAATGTCGGCAATCTCGCTCACCAACACTTGTATAATACCTGTGTTTTGCAGAATACCCACAAATACGCCGATGGTTAAAAATATAACGATCACCGGGAATATCGTCAGGGCATATTCTTTGATTTTTTGTTGCGCAGTTTTCACATCCGGGTAATTAATAATCATCGCCAGAGAAAAGGAAATCATAAACAGATAATTCCCGGCAACCAGACCTGAGACTAGAATAACAATGGTGGCGATGACTAAGGCAAAATTCAGTTTCAACAACCAGGAATTATGATCTGTTTTACAGGTGAGCATATCGGCTCGCATAAGATGGAATCCATCCGGCGAAATACCCGAACCGCTTCTGTTTTCGATCCTCGCCATAAACCAGCAAAGAATAACCCCCAGCACAAACAGGATCGCCTGTAACGGGATCAGCCGATAGTAGACGTCCAGAATATCCAGATGTGTCACCGCGATCGCTCTGTTGAGCGAGCCGCCCCAGGGGGTGATCCCGGTTACACCCACCCCCACAGTGATCAGCAGTAACAATGTCTTTTTACTGATGTTCATCTTTTCATAGATTGGCAGCAGAGCAGGCACTGTGACCAGCAGGGTGGCATAGGCATTCCCGTCAAGACTGCAAATGGAGGCAATCACCAGCGTCGCGAGTAAGACTGAAAATGTGGAGGGGGTAATGAACCGCAGAATAAAGCGAACGATTACGTCGAACACACCCGCTTCTTTCATCAGGGTGAAGAACATGGCGCTGAAGGCAACGAGCGTTGCTGTTCCCACGACAGATTTCAACCCTTGAGCGACATACTCGCCTAACTCTTTAAAACCGAAACCACATACTAATGCGGCAGCGGTAGGCAGAAGTATAAATAAAATACTGGGAGGGAATATGTTTTTCAGAAGACACCAGGTTAATATAATAAACATAACTATCCCGGTGATAAGCATAAGAGACATAGGCGACCTTATTATAATTTTGGTTACACGGGCAGGGCAAACCCTGCGCAATAAATTAACGCAGGGCGTTATTGCTATTACTTACTTCATATTGAATGTGGCGTTAAGCTCTTCAACATTTTCCTGAGTCAGGGTATTCATGCCAAATGGTTTGAGCATAAAATAAAGTTTTGCCGTCTCCTCTAACTCTTCGGCATTAAATACCGCCTCGCGGATGTCTTTTCCAGAAATAATAGGTCCGTGATTCGCTAAAAGAATGGCATTATGTTCCGCCGCCAGCTTTTCAACGTGCTCTGCAATTATCGGTGAACCCGGGCGAATGTAAGGCACCACCGGCAGTTTACCCACCCGCATTACGTAATAAGGGGTAATGGGAGGCAGGGCATTTTCAGGGTCGATACCTGGCAGGCACGACAGGGCGGTGAGCCAGGGAGAGTGCAGATGAACGATGCCGCCACAGTGCGGGCGTTGGCGATACATCGCAAGATGCATCAGCACCTCTTTAGAGGCTTTCTGGCCGGACAGCAGCTCTCCCTGCATGGTGACTTTGCTCAGCTCGTCTGCATCGAGGTCGCCAAAGCTGGAGTTAGTGGGCGTCGCAAGAATATTACCATCCGGAAGTTTCAGGCTGATATTGCCCGCGCCACCGCTGCTGTATCCGCGCTCAAACATGGAACGTGCATAGCGAACCATATCCTCTCTTAACTGTTTTTCACTCATGATAATGTTCCTGTGCTTTCTGGAAGAAATCCTGGCTACCGAAGTTCCCGGATTTGAGAATCACCCACTGCTGTTTGTTGAGGGTCTGGGTCCAGGGCACGCCCGGCGCGACCGATTCACCAATAATCATCCCCTCAATGTTCAATCCCTGCGTTACCGCGCCCGAAGTTTCGCCTCCCGCGACGATAAACTTGTTAAAGCCAGCTTGGGTCAGCGCCTGGGCCAGCGAAGAGAAAAAGGTTTCAATCCGGTCGCTGACGTACTCAGCCCCGTAGTTCTTCTGGATCAGCTCAATGATTTGCGGCGGTTGGGTGGCGTAGACCATCGGTGCCAGAGGCTCACCGGCATGGGCGATTGCCCATTGCGCCACGAACTCCAGATAGGCGGGATCGTGAATAATTTTTTCCACATCCAGCGCCAGAGCGGAGGCGCGCTGCTGATAGAAATCCACCTGTTGATTGGTCATGGCTGAACAACTGCCAGAAAGCACCACGCTGGCTCCGCTGGCATCAATGTGCATGGCCTGTTTTCCGGACAATGTGTTCTGCCCATCCAGGGTGGCGATGGCATACCCCAGTCCGGCGGCGCCGGTCACTAGCGGGAAATTCGCGGTAGCCCGGGCGACAGTCAGCAGATCCTGATTATCAAGGACGTCGAAGATGAAATAACGGGCTTTATTTGCCAGATGTTTTTCCATCTCAAACGCTATGTCATCCGGGTGATTTTTCACCCTCTCCAGATTAATCATCGCGCACAGCCCCACGGACTGCGCTTCCATCAGTTTTTTCAGGGAGGAATGTTTCATCGGCGTGACGGGATGATGTTCCATACCGCTTTCATTAAGCAGTTCACCCTTAACGAACAAATGGCCGTGCACTATCGTGCGGCCATTATCCGGTACCGCCGGGCAGACAAGAGTGGCGGGCGTATTTAAGAACTTCATCAGCGCATCGGTCACCGGGCCGATATTACCTTGAGAAGTCGAGTCAAAGGTGGAGCAATATTTAAAGAGCTGTCGCTGGCACCCCTGCGCCTTTAGCCAGGCCGAGGCCGATAACGACCGTTCCACCGCCTCGTTGACCGGGATCGAGCGGCTCTTCAAGGCAATCACGATGGCATCTGCATCCTGCGCGTCGAAAGCGCTCGTTGGCACGCCATTAAACAGCACCACCTTCCAGCCTGCGTTAACCATAAAGCTGGCTATGTCTGTGGCCCCGGTAAAGTCGTCGGCGATGACGCCTAACTTAGTCATGTTCATTCCTCTGAAATCCATTGATTGGGTTATATTGCTTTTATACGCTTATAAATGCAAATGAGGTGGTTGTTAAAGCGTGGTTAAGATCACACTTTTCCGGCGTTCCAGAGATCTCATGTGTATATCAACCATTAATGCGGAGATGCAACTGCAGCATGCACTTATGGCCGCAAAGAATTGCTGCCCGCAAGTGCATGAAAGGTAAACAAAATGCTAAATTAATAAATGTTTATCAGATTAATGTGATCGCCATCACCTTACTGCATATGCATTTATTGATATAAAAATGCAATCGTAAGCAAACAACCTATTGGAGTTTTTATGCGCATTCTGGTTCTGCCATGTGACGGTATCGGTCCTGAAATCACCTCAGCTGCAGTAACAGTGCTGAATTCACTGGATAAAGCCTTCGGCCTGGATTTTGAATTTGACTACGAAGATGTGGGTTTCAAGAGCCTGGAAAAATATGGCACCACGCTTCGTCAGGAGTCGTTAGACAGAGCGAAAACCTACGATGGCATTATTCTCGGTACCCAGTCCCACGCGGACTATCCAGCCCCTGAAAAGGGTGGACGCAATGTCTCAGCGGGCTTTCGTATCGGTCTGGACCTGTATGCGAACGTTCGCCCGGCCCGCACGCGTCCATTCCTGACGTCGAACATGAAAGAAGGCAAAACCATGGATCTCGTGATCATGCGTGAAGCCACAGAAGGTTTTTACCCGGATCGTAATATGACGCGCGGCTGGGGTGAGGTAATGCCGAGCCCGGATATGGCGTTGTCTACCCGCAAAATCACCCGTCACTGCTCTGAGCGTATTGCGCGTAAAGCTTTTGAACTGGCGATGCAGCGTAAGAAAAAAGTGACGGCTATCCACAAAGCCAACAGCTTCCATATGACGGATGGTCTGTTCCTGGAAGCGGTGCGCACCGTGGCGAAAGAGTTCCCGGAAGTACAGCTGGATGACCTGTTGGTAGATGCATCCACCGCACATCTGGTGCGTAACCCGGAACGCTTTGACGTGCTGGTTGCTACCAACTTCTACGGCGACATCATCAGCGATCTGGCAAGCGAACTCTCCGGAAGCCTGGGCTTAGCGGGCTCCATTATGGCCAGCGATACCCATTGCTGTGCGCAGGCACAGCATGGTTCTGCGCCGGATATTCAAAATCAGGATAAAGCTAATCCGGTTTCGATGATCCTCTCCGCGGCAATGATGCTGGCGTGGTATGCCGAGAAGCATAACCAGCCGAAATTCCTGAAAGCAGCGGATGAGCTCAACCGCGCGGTGGACGAAGTGCTGGAGAACCCGGCGACCCGCACTCCGGATCTGGGGGGCACATGCGGTACTAAAGCCTTTGCTGATAAAGTGGCAGCGGCTATTCGTTCCTGAGCATAAGTTCTGGCTGCCCGGAATCGGGCAGCCCGTTATCTGGAGAGAGCCATGAGCCAACGTATTGTCCTGATCCATGCCACGCCTCTGGCCGTGGCACCTATCAATGATACCTTTAAGCAGCTGTGGCCTGACGCTGAAATCAGCAACCTGCTTGACGATGCCCTGAGCGTAGATCGCGCGAAAGTGTCCACGCTAACCCCATGCCTGAACAACCGTATCAATGCGTTAGTGGAATATGCCATTAGCATTGATGCAGCAGCGGTGCTGTTTACCTGTTCAGCTTTTGGCGCCGCCATCGAAGCCAGCGCGCGTGAAAAATCGCTACCCGTACTCAAGCCTAACGAGGCGATGTTCGAGGATGCGCTGAAAAAAGGGCGGAATATCGTCATGCTGGCCACCTTCGGGCCTGCGGTAAAAGGAATGGAAGACGAGTTCAGGGAACTGGCGGCAGCATGCCACTCAGATGCCACCCTGAGCAGCTATGTGGTACCAGGTGCCCGCGATGCCCTGAACGCCGGCAATGCCAGCCTGCATAACCAGCTTATTGTCGAGGCGGCCCAGCAACATCAGGAGGCCGACGCAATTCTTCTGGCGCATTTTTCTATGGAAATTGCTTACCCGCAGGTCAGTTCCGCTGTCTCCTGCGCGGTATTAAGTAGTCCGCAGTCCGCTGTAAAAAAATTAAAGCGTTTAATGAATTAACGTGCTGCACGCACGGCATAAAGAGTAAGGCTCCGTCGTGAATAATGAGAAAACAGAGGCAGAGATTAAATACAGCCATATTACGTCTCTACCCGGTGTTGTATTACCCGCGAATAGCTGTGACTGCCATCATCATATTTTTGACAGGCGTTACCCTTATGCGCCCGATGATAAACGCAAATTACCCGCTGCCACCGTCAGCGATTATCGCGCGTTTAAACACTGGCTTGGGTTTACTCGCCACGTCCTTGTTCAACCTTCTTCTTACGGTGCAGATAACCGCTGTTTACTCGATGCGCTAAAGTCCTTTGGCCCGGTTGCGCGCGGCGAAGCTGTGGTCACGGATATCGTTAGTGACGCGGAGCTGGACTGCCTTGCCGCCGCCGGGGTGACCGGCATCCGTTTCAATTTTGGCGCGGGCAGTATCACCACCCCGGAGATGCTGATGCCGCTGGCCTCCCGGGTAGCCGAACGCGGCTGGCATGTGCAAATCCATGCCACCGCCGACCAGCTCTGGGATCTGCGCACTTTACTAACCCAGCTTCCGGGGCGGCTGGTTATCGACCATTTCTTCCGCCTGCCGCAGCCCGAGCCGATGTCCCATCCGGCATGGAAGCTCGCCTGGGATCTCATTAGTACTGGTCACTGCTGGGTAAAACTGTCGGCGCTTTACCATCAGTCACAGCGGGATGACGTGTCGGACATGGCGGACGTGATCAAAGTTTTTTTACATGAAGCCACTGAGCGCGTGGTCTGGGGAAGCGACTGGCCGCACCCGAATCTCATTAGCGCAAATAAGAAGATGCCAGATGACGCGTTAATTCTTTCCAATATTTTTCACTGGGCAAGTAATGAGCGGGTACGGCACAAATTATTTGTCGATAACCCGACTGAACTTTACGGATTTAACTCTTCGTCTTCCTGATAAGGCCGAAAAGAATGACAACTCCTGATCCTGCTTCATCAAAAAAAAGACCCACGCACTATCGTTATATGATTTTATTGATGGTGTTCTTAAGTATCGCGTTAAACCATGGCGATCGCGCCACATTTTCTATTGCCGGACCCGATATGGTCAAAGCCGCTGGCCTGGATATTGTGGCGCTGGGTTATCTGATCTCCACCTTTACCTGGGCGTACGTGCTTGGGCAGTATCCGGGCGGCTGGTTACTCGACCGTTTTGGCTCCAAACGGGTGCTGGTCACCGGGGTCTTTACCTGGTCACTGTTTGTTTTCCTGGTGGGGTTCAGCACCTCATTTGACAACGTCTGGGTCACCCGCATCATGATCTTCGGCTTTATTTTTATGATGGGGTTAATCGAAGCGCCGACCCTGCCTGCCAACTCGCGCTTTCTTGCTGCCTGGTTCCCGGCGCGCGAACGCGGTAAGGCGTCCGGGTTTACCACGGCGGCGCAGTACTTCGCGCTGGTGGTCTTTTTACCCCTGATGGGCTGGTTCTCTTATCGCTTCGGCTGGGAGTCGGTGTTCTGGTTTATGGGCGGGCTGGGGATCCTGGTTGCACTTGTTATGCACCGGGTCCTTGCCGACACCCCGAAGGTCCATCCGCTGGTTAACAGCGAAGAGCTGGATTATATCCAGTCGGGCGGGGGGCTGACCAACCTGAAGGCCACCAAAAAGGGCGACACCACGGGCAAGGGCTATACCCGCAAACTGCTGACCAACCGGCTGGCGCTCGGCGTCTACATGGGGCAGTTCTTCTTTACCGTACTTTCGTACTTCTTCCTGACCTGGTTCCCGGTTTATCTGGTTCACGATCGCGGAATGACTATTCTGAAAGCCGGGTTCGTCGCCTCTTTACCCGCGCTGTGCGGCTGCGCCGGGGCGCTGCTGGGGGGCGTATTGTCGGATTACATGCTCTCTCGTGGCTTTAGCCTCTCTGCGGCCCGTAAAACGCCGATTGTTGTCGGTATGCTGCTGGCCGTCAGCATGGTGATCTGTAACTACGTGGACTCTGCCTGGATTGTCGTGGCGATCATGTCCCTGGCCTTCTTCGGAAAAGGATTTGGGGCGATGGGGTGGTGTGTGGTCTCCGACTTTTCGCCGAAAGAGGCGGTCGGCCTGAGCGGCGGGCTGTTTAATATGATCGGTAATATTTCGGGGATCTTCACGCCGATTATCATTGCCTACATTATTAAAGACACCGGATCATTTAACGGCGCGCTGATCTTCGTTGGCGTCTGCGCTTTCCTGAATTTGTGCTGTTATTTATTTGTCGCCGGCAAAATCCAGCGCCTGAGTTTTGATACCGAACATAATGACCGTAACGGTCTTCCGGAGGAGCCCCATGTCAGCCATTGAACCCCTGCGTTTTGCCATTAATCTGGGTAATGCCGTGCTTGCAAAGGAACTGACGGACGGCAGTCCGGGCGGGATCACTGTGGAACTGGCGCATAGAATCGCCGCGGAGTGGGGCATAACGGCGCAATTCAAAACCTATCCGACCGCCGGAAAGGTGGTGGATGACGCGCAGAAGGGACTCTGGGATATCGCATTTCTGGCGGTCGACCCTCAGCGCGAAGAGGTGCTGCACTTTACCCAGCCCTATATCCAGATCCAGGGAACGGTTCTGGTCAACGAAAGCAGCCCGTGGCAAAGCGTGGCGCAAATGGATAAAACCGGGGTGGTGATCAACGTCGGGAAAGGGGCGGCCTACGATCTCTATCTTACGCGTCAGCTAAAGAACGCCACCCTGAACCGGCTTAGCTCCTCTCAGGCTGCTATCGATGCGTTTCTGAACGGCGAAGGGGATATGGCGGCGGGGATCCGTCAGCCGCTGGAGCGGACAGCCGCACAGAACACGGGATATCGGGTCCTGCCCGATAACTTCGGTCAGATAAACCAGGCTATCTGCGTTCCTCGGGGTAACGAACAGCACTACCAGGATCTTGTCGCACTTCTGACCCTCTGGCAGGCGGAAGGCAGCATACAGCAGATTATCGACAGAGAATTAGCCGCAGCGTGATCTCCCTCTTAGCGTTCTCTTTTCGAGAACGCTATCTTATCAAAAGTTCAATTTTCGCCCAGCCCCGGACATGGCACGTTATCCCCTGACGAACATAACATTACTGCTGTGACGGAAGACCCTATGACATCAACCCTGGTTCTCGAACGCTCTGACCTGGTGATTCATCATCAGCGTTATCATTTTGTGGATCTCACCCAGCTGTTACCCCTGGCGCAGTTGCAGACGCTCCCTTTCAGCCTGCGCGTGCTGCTGGAAAACGTCGCGCTGCGCTCTCCGGAGTCTCTGCCACAATTTTTGCAGATGCTGGCCGGGGCGGCTGACAAAGGCGAGGTGGAGTTCTATCCCGATCGGCTGATGTTTCACGACACCACCTGTCTGCCTGCGCTGGCGGATTTTGCGGCGATGCGTGATTTAACAACCGAGCTGGGCGGCGATGCCACGGCGATCAATCCGCGCATTCCTGCAGTACTGACTATCGATCATTCGGTGATTGTCGAAAGCTATGCCTCCACCTCTGCGCTGGAAGATAACCTGCAGTTTGATTTTCGCCGTAACGCTGAGCGTTACCGCTTTATCCGCTGGGCCGAAAAGAGCCTGGATAACTTTCGCGTGATCCCGCCGGGCACTGGAATTATTCATCTGATGAACCTTGAAACCATTGCCGAGGTGGTGACGGTGGATAACAGCGCGCCGGTGCCGCTCCTGCATGCGGATTGCATGATCGCCACCGACAGCCATACCCCGATGATCAACTCCCTGGGCATTCTGGGGTGGGGCGTGGGCGGGCTCGAAGGGCAGGCCGCGCTGGTGGGGGAACCCGTCACCCTGAGCTTCCCCGAGGTGATTGGCATTTCGGTAGCAGGCGCGCTGTCACCCGATGTCAGCGACAGTGACCTGGCCCTGCATATCACCCGCCTGTTGCGCGAAACCGGCGTTGTCGGTAAGTTTGTCGAATTTACCGGGCCTGCGTTAGCCAGCATGTCCGTTGAATCACGGGCCACCATCGCCAATATGGCTCCGGAGTACGGCGCAACGGTGGTGTTCTTTCCCTTTGACGAACGCAGCGCTGAATACGTGGCGTTAACCGGGCGTAGCGAAGAGAAGCAGTACCTCATCAGCGCCTACATGCAGGCGCAGCATCTATGGCGGACGGCTGATGCACCGCAGCCTGAATTCAGCCAGCTTATTGCGCTCGACCTCTCGACCATTGAGCCATGCATGGCTGGGCCGGTTAATCCCCATCAACAGATCCCGCTGGGCCAGGCGGCCAGCAGCTTCACCGACACGCTCAGTGCGAAAATGCGGGATCGCCACTGGTCGCGGTCTGAATACCCTGAACCGATCCGCCAGGGCGCGGTAGCTATTGCTGCTATTACCAGCTGTACGACCACGGCGAATCCCTGGCTTGTCATTCAGGCAGCCCTCTTTGCCCGCAATGCCGCCAGACATGGGCTGCGGCCCAAGCCGTGGGTTAAAACCTCGTTTTCGCCGGGTTCCAGAGCGGTCACCGACTACCTCAGCGCATCGGGTTTGCTGATCGAACTGGAAAAAGTGGGCTTTGACGTCACGGGCTACGGTTGCATGACCTGCATTGGCAGCTCGGGTGCTCTGCAACCGGCAATGGAGGAGCTGGTCAGCGACGGGCTACAGGCGGTATGCGTTCTGTCCGGAAACCGTAATTTCCCCCGTCGCGTGAACCCCTCGCTCGGGCACGGCTATCTCACCTCTCCGGCGCTGGTGATTGCCTGGGCGATAGCCGGACATATCTCTCATGACATGGTTAACGACCCGCTGGGCGTTGACGAGGCAGGGCAGCCACTCACCATGCGCGATTTAATGCCGTCCCGGGAAGAGGTGGAAATGTGGCTCGGACGGATCATGAAACCGGAGCACTACGTCAAACGCCGGGACATTATCTGGCAGGGGACCCCGCACTGGCAGCAGATTATGGCCCCCGGAAGCGTGCATTATCCCTGGGAGGCGACCTCCACCTATCTGCGCCGGCCGGGGTATCTTGAACGCCTGCCCCGGGATCCCGCCGCGCCGCTGACCCTCTCTGGCGCGCATCTTTTCCTGTGGTTAGGCGATGATGTCACTACCGATCACATCTCGCCGGCCGGGGCGATCCCGCTTGCGAGTCTGGCGGGACAATGGCTGGTTGAGCACCATGAGGATCCGCAAGACCTGAACCTCTATTCCACGCGGCGCAGTAACCACGAAGTCATGGTTCGCGGCGCGTTCACCAATACCGCGCTGGTCAACCGCTTGCTTCCGCAGGCGCAGCGCAGCGGCGGTGGCAAGACCTGGGATGCGCAACATCAGCAGATCCTGCCAGCGTATGAAGCGGCGCAAAGCTGGCTCCGGCGTGAAACCCCGCTGGTGATCTTTGCCGGTGAACGGTATGGCGCAGGCTCCAGCCGGGACTGGGCCGCCAAAGCGCAGGCGCTGCTGGGGGTTAAGGCGGTAGTGGCGCACAGTTTTGAACGTATCCACCGCACCAACCTTATCGGGATGGGGATTTTGCCGTTACATATCACGCCTGACGAGGCGGCGCGTTTACCGGAGATGGACGGGCGCGAGGAGATTAACGTAGACGGTCTGGATCAGTTACAGACGGGCTGCACGGCCCTGAAGATGCAGATCCGACGCGGCACAACGCTGCTGGGCGAATTCATGCTCACGCTGACCCTCGATTCGCAGCAGGAACTGCGATATCTCCGGCACGGCGGCATTCTGCCTTACGTCATTCAGCAAACACTGAAGCATTAACTATGGATAAAACGATGCGTTTTGATCTGGTCTCTTTGTCTCTCTTTGTGGCGGTCGCGGAGACGCAAAATCTCACCCATGCAGCCCGCAGAAAACACACCGCGGTATCTGCGGTCAGCAAACGTATCGCCGAGCTGGAGCAGCAGGTGGGGACGCAGCTGATGCTGCGTATGCCGAGGGGCATAACCCTGACCCCCGCGGGTCATTCTCTGCTCTACCATGCCCGCCAGGTGTTCCGCAATCTGGAGAAGATGGAAGAGGAACTCAGCGATTATGCCGCGGGCATCCGGGGACACATCCGGATTTACACCATCTCAGCGGCCCTGATGAATTACCTGCCGCGGGTGGTGAGCGACTATCTTTCGCACTACCCGCAGACCGACATTGAAATTGAAGAACAGACCGGGATGAGCGTTGTGCAGGGACTACTGGCTGGCGAGGCCGATGTTGGCTTCTTCTCCAGCTGGACCCCGTCGGCAGGGATTGAGTACTGGCCCTGGCAGCACGATCTCCTCTCTGTACTGGTCTGGCCCTCTCACCCCCTGACGGTGCGCAGCGAGTTAACCTTTGCCGATATTGTGAATGAAAAACTGATCGGCTCGCACCGCAACAGTGCCGTGAGCTATATCCTTGAACGCCAGGCGCGCGCTCTGGGTAAGACCCTTAACGTGGGGCTGCGCGTGAGCAGCTTTATTGCTATGGCAGAGCTGGTGGCGCAGCAACTGGGGATTGCGGTGCTGCCGGTGAATGAGGTGGCATCCGCCACCCTGCACAGCGGCGTCCGCGTCATTCCGTTAGCGGAGCCCTGGGCGAGACGGGAGCTGCTTGTCGGCGTGCGGGATTACGGGCAGGCTTCGCCGTCGGTGAAAACCTTAATCGGCAGCCTGCTTCCGGCGGAGCAGGCTGCGCAACCCGAAGGAGAGGCAGAGCGACGCTGAGCCTGCGGGATCAGGCAAAGCAGATGCAGGTTGGGCTGGCCGTTGCAATGACGATTTCTGTTGCGGAAAGCATGCCGGTTTCATTGTCGACGTCGAACACCTGAATGGTGTCGGAGTCTTCATTCGCGCTGAAGCAGCGTGAGCCATCGGGCGAAAGGGTGGTGAAGCGGGGCGTTTTCCCGCCGCAGGGCACCCATCCAATGGGCATCAGCGAACCATCCTGTTGATTGATGCTGAACACGGCGATGGAATCATGGCCCCGATTAGCGGCATAGACAAAGCGCCCGGATGGGTGCACCTCTATCTCGCTGGCATCGCTCCGGCCCTCGTAGCCAGCAGGCAACGCGCTAAGGGTTTGTCTGAGTGAGATAGTACCTTTTTCCTGGTCGAAATGATAAACCGTGACCGTGCTGCTCAGCTCGCTGATGCCATACAGCCATTTCCCGTTGGGATGAAAATCGACGTGACGTGGCCAACTGCCTTCCGGGAGATGAACCTCATCGGCCAGGCATGAGTGGGTCTGCTCCCAGTGGTACAGACGGATCATATCGATGCCGTTGCCAGCCGTTCGGCCCTGAACCGGCACCGCAAACAGCGGGCTACCGGGCGCAAAAACGATTTCATGCGGACGCGACAGCGTGTTATGCGCGTCGGTATGGCCTTCGATGGCGGCAAAGTGCACTGGCGGCTCCAGACCCTCGTCGCTGACGGGCAGGGCGGCAATGTTGCCTCCCTCATGATTGGCGATCAGCAGGGTGTTCCCGTCAGGCGTCAGCGAGGCGGCAACCGGATTGTTTCTGCGGGCGGGATCGAGGTCCGGGTTGCTGTGACGTGGGCCGGTGGTTTGATGTTGATGAAGGCTCAGCAGGCCAGTATTGGGATCGCGATTAAATACCGCCACGCGGTCGCCATCGCCGTGTAGAACGTAGAGCCGGTTACGGCCGGGATCGAGCGTCAGCCAGGAGGGGTTTTCCTGTACGGAAGCAATGGATTGTAACAGCTCCCACGTTCCGGAATCGGAAATCCGGTAGACGCTGATTCCCTTACCACGCGCACCGCGCCATGCTGAAGTGCGGCAGCCAATATAAGCATAGGTTGTCATCATAACTCCTGTTTTATGTGCATTTTTTATATTATAAATGCAGATTATATGATGTGATGCTTATCTCAATTCTTTGTGCGGCCTCCCTTTTTTTCCTTGTTTTTAGCGGATTTTGTCGTTGTTAATCGTTATGGTGAGCATGAGTGTAGTTTTTTGTTTATTCCTTAAATTGCATTTGAATAACATTAAATGCAAAAAAGGAACGATCCTGCTCACATTTCCAACAAGGTCATGTTGCGGAATCCCTTAACCCCCCGCTTAATGTTAATAAGAAGTGAGTGAATGTTAATAAACTGCAACGGGAGAGGGCTATGACCCAACGTATCGCGTATGTCACATCTGGAATGGGTAGTCTCGGTACGGCTATTTGTCGTCGGTTAGCGCAGGACGGCTTTATTGTCGTGGCCGGTTGTGGGCCTAATTCAAAAAGAAAGGACGTCTGGCTGGAAGATAACAAAAAGTTAGGTTTTGATTTTATTGCCTCTGAGGGAAATGTTGCAGACTGGAATTCAACGGTCAAAGCCTTCGAAAAAATCCGCACCGAGGTGGGAGAGGTGGATGTGCTGATTAATAATTCCGGGACCGCGCGCAATGTTTTATTCCGCGATATGCAGCCCCAGGAGTGGCAGGCGGTTATCGATACCAATATGAACTCCTTGTTTAACGTCACGCGTCAGGTGGTGGATAGCATGATGGCGCGCGGCTGGGGGCGCATTATAAATATCTCCTCCCTGAATGCGCAGATTGGCACCGTCGGGCAGGTTAACTACTCCACCGCAAAATATGCCGTGCGTGGCTTTACCCGCGCCCTGGCGCGTGAGGTTTCGGCGCGCGGCGTCACGGTTAATACCGTCTCTCCCGGCTATCTGGCCACTAGTAAACTGAAGACGGTCACTCCCGTTCAGGTTATCGACAAGATTGTTCAGGAAATTCCGGTCCGTCGTCTGGGATCGCCAAAAGAAATTGCCTCTATTTGTGCCTGGCTGGCATCCGATGAAGCGGGTTATGCCACCGGGGCGAACTTCTCCGTCAACGGCGGTATGCACATGAGTTAATCGCTCTCCCCAATAATTTAATAACGTACATTCTTTCATTACGCAGTTAGCAATATCTGCGTCGGAGACTCTTATGCTCTCATTCCTGGGTTACGGCATGATTGTGGTCTTTATGATCCTCATCATGACCAAAAAATTATCCGCGCTTACCGCCCTGACTATTATTCCCATCTTGTTTGCGCTTATTGCCGGTTTCGGCGGTGAGATGGGCGATATGATGATTGAGGGGATAAAGAAGGTCGCACCAACCGCGATTATGGTTATTTTCGCGATCCTCTATTTTTGTACCATGTTCGATACTGGCTTATTCGATCCGATTATTCGTTTCTTCTTGCGTATTATTGATGGCGATCCGGTAAAAGCAGTGATGTGTACCGCGCTACTGGCGGCGATGGTCTCCCTCGACGGGGATGGCTCCACCACCTACATGATTTGCGTTACGGCGATGCTACCCCTGTTTAAACGTATTCGTCTCGACCCTCTGGCTCTGACCTGTGTGGTCTTCCTCTCCGGGAGCGTCACCAACCTGCTTCCCTGGGGCGGTCCGTTGGCACGCGTATCGGCATCGTTAAAGGTGGAGTCGAGCGAGCTGTTCATACCGCTGATCCCATCAATGATCTGCGGGTTGGTAGGGGTACTGGCGCTCTCCTGGTATATAGGCATTCGCGAACGCCGTCGGTTGGGTAAACTGAGTATCCAGACCAATGCACATGGCGCGGTAATTGAAGAAGATGCCGAAAGCTATCTGCCTGCTATCAATGAAGTAAGTGACGAATTGCGTCGGCCAAAAATGTTCTGGTTTAATGCCGTGCTGACGCTTGCGCTGATGGCTTCGCTGGTGATGGAGCTTCTCCCACTGTCGGTGTTGTTTATGGTGGCGTTTGCCATTGCGCTGCTGATTAACTACCCGCATCTGGATGCCCAGCGCCAGCGTATCGCGGCTCATGCGCCCGCAGCGCTAAATCAGACGTCTATTTTCCTCGCGGCCGGCATCTTCGCGGGAATTCTGTCGGGGACGGGAATGGTGAACGCCATGTCCAACACCCTGCTGGACATCCTGCCGCAGTCCTGGGGGCCTTATCTGGCACCGATTACCGCGCTTATCAGCCTTCCGGGCACGTTTTTTATGTCCAATGACGCCTTCTATTATGGTGTGTTACCGGTATTGGCTGAGGCGGCAAAAGCTTATGGTATTGATCCGGTTGAAATTGGGCGGGCATCACTGGTGGGGCAGCCGGTGCACCTGTTAAGCCCGCTAGTGGCTTCCACCTATCTTCTGGTGGGGCTGGCAGGGGTCGAGTTCAGCGACCATCAAAAATACACCTTCAAGTGGGCGTTCCTGCTGTGCATGATATTCCTGGCATCGGGATTATTGCTGGGGCTTTATCCCCTCTATTCGGTCGCCAGTTAACAGACAATCGGCTCACAGTGTGGGCCGATTTTTTTTGGCAGGGGTTAACTTTCCACGCTAATCCGGCGCATTTTTTTATTATCAAGGGCAACAGACAGGTGCTGTTTCATAGTGTAGGACGCCTCGATGCGCTGCCCGGCTTCGATCATGGCGAGTATGCGCATATGATCTTTGACCTCAGCGTAGTAACGGTTGCGGTCATCCATGATTCGATAGTCCATCAGCCGACGCATTCGGTTAACATTGCGCAGCGATATTTCAAAAAAGGGGTTGTTGGAAAATGCGATAATCGTTTCATGGAAGCGGTAGCCTGCCAGCTGCAGTTGGGTAGGGGAGAGGCGTTCAATTCCGCTTTCCAGCAGCATTTCCAGCTCGCGTCGGATCTCGTTAATCTTCTCCTGGGGGGCATTGAACGTCGGTTCCAGAATGGCCATAGGTTCTATGACCATACGGAAACTGAAAATCTGCTCCAGCGCGGTCTTGGTTTTTGCCACAGGTAGAAAGCGCCATCCATAACCTTGCTTACGTTCAACCCATCCCTCACTGATGCCCCTGGCGAGCACTGTAGACAACTGGCTCTTGGTGAGATTGTAGCGTTTCATCAGGAAAAGTTCGGTCACTTCAGATTCGATTTCATCCTGCAGCCAGTCCTCAGCCAATTGATAATATTCGGGTAAGTCGAGTTCTTCTGACAGTTCTTGTCTGCTATCGGCTTGCGGAGTGTAGTCATCTTTAACAAAAAAACCGCGGTTTTGCTTCTGGAGTAGCACTCCCTTTTGTTCAAGGTAAACGAGTGCTTCGCGAACAGGGGAGCGGGAGACATCAAAGGTCTCGGCCAGCTTCGGTACACTTAAATGTGAACCTGGAGTCATCTCGCCATTATCGACTAACCCCATGATTTTTTGTGAGATTCGTTCAGATAGTGCACTGATTTTCATGTAAGCGCCCTGAGTAGAAAATGCAAATTTATGAATTATTATTGCATTTTGGTTTAATTAAAAGCAATATTGTCAATGGTTAATTATCAGAGAGGCATCACATTTAAAGTGAAACGTGGCACGGAAATGGCAAGTTAATGTTTTCATGGTGTTATCGCAAGTAATTAATTATCCAGCCGCAGACCGTTCTCCCAGCATTCATCCGAAAATTTTTCCGCTCCATTACCGGTAAGGTCTTCAGGCTGCCGACTTTCAAGCCAGCGGGTCTGTACTTCTTGAGCTGTTCTGTTCATTAACTTTGTTCTTGCCTCGTTAGTGGATACATCTCTGATTCTGCTGTCACGACACGAAAAACACATCAACTCATGTCACGATAATAATGCAAGTAATTGATATTTAACTCATGCTGTATGAATAAACAGTCTGAAAAATAAATCATAACTCATTGATTTATAGTGGTATTTTTAATAAAAAATCACTTCAAGATAACTTAATGAACTAACAGAAAATCCTCTTCTTATGAGCTTTTACTGACAGCCTGCTTTACTTAGGTTAGTGAACCATTACCATCCGCAAAGGCAACACCAGGCTCATCAAGTTTTGGGCGATATCTGATTGCATTGTTGAACAATCCATGAATTGCGGTAGCATTTATAGAAGCCAATACTTAATCAAAACTGATATCTCTGAGGGCGGTAGCGTTGTTAAATCTGCTTGGTTTGCCAGATGGGGATCTGTGTAGTGATGTGATGGACGCCCTTTCTTGAAGCAGCTAGTGCCATACTTTTACTGTCAGCCTGAATTTGACCTGGGTAATCAAATACCGGTGTAGTGATTAGAAAAAAGTTCGGATAACATCATGACGCAGGTCATTGAGCATACTAACGACGCCGGATATATAGACGCAAACAGCATCGAACCAGTACTTGCCTTACCCAAGGTATCCATACATTGTCAAGTAATATTGTCCACGGATTTACAGTAAAAATAGTATCTGTTCTTTGACTCTTTTGGCATCAGCCCACCGTTATAATGGTGAGGTCTGCCGCTATAGTAGTAGTTCAATATGTAATCATTATGTGGGAGGAAGAAACGGTATTAACAGAATTCATAGGTAAATTATGCAATACAATCATTGTAAATAAATTGGATGAACCATCACTGGATTCTGAAAGACTCCCCTCCAAAGGTGTGCAAAATCCACGGCACTAATATGAATTTTTGTAAGAAGTGATCGTCTGGAAACAGAAAGGGTCAAAGATAAATATTTCATCATTGTCTATCTAAGATATAGTCAGTAATCGAAGATTTTAACCAGGCAACATTCTCCAATGTATTTTATATATGTTTAATATTACTTTTATAGAATAAAGCAGAAGTGTTATTAAATGTCTATCATAAAATCAGAGTCAATCAATGTTTTCAATATATTAAAAGGAAATTAAATAATGGTTAACCTATGTGTCAGGAAAGTTGGAAAAAGCACTATTTCATGGATGCCATTAACAGAGGGTGATTTAACCCCACAAGATATATTAAGCACTTGGAAAAACAATGACTTTATATTTAAGGAAGAGAGTTCGGATGGTAATAAAAATGGACTGCGCCCACCTCAGATTGGCGGGATTTATGCAGCGTTAGGGCATGAGCGATCTGACAGTAATTACTCAGCCACAATCGTTATGCCCACAGGGACAGGGAAAACAGAAACGATTCTTTCAATAATCATTGCGGGTAAGTTTGATAAAACTCTTGTTGTTGTACCATCAGATGCGCTGAGAACTCAAATATCAAAAAAATTATTGGAATATGAACTTCTACGTAAATTTGGTCTAATTAACTCTTCTACCGAGAATCCTAAAGTTGCGGTGATCAACCATGGAATAAAGGAGGATGTGGAGTTAAATGAAATCATTAATGCGAATGTTATTGTTGCTTCTGCCGCTGCATTGAGTCATTTTTCTGACGATGGAATTTCAAAATTGACAAATGAATGTTCACATCTTATTGTTGATGAGGCCCATCATGTAACGGCTGTCACTTGGGCGAGGGTGAAAAAACAATTTCAAAAGAATAAAGTATTTCAATTCACTGCTACTCCATTTAGAACTGATGGTTCAAGGATAGAGGGTAAAATAATTTTTAATTACCCTTTGAAAAAGGCTCAGGAAGATAAATACTTTAAACCGATAGAGTTCCATCCTGTAAGAGAGTTTATAGAAGAAAACGCTGATAATGCAATCGCGGAAAAAGCCATCTGCTTGCTACGAAAAGATCTTGCTAATGGATTTGATCATATAATCATGGCGCGGGCTTCTACAATATCTCGAGCAAAAGAGGTTTTTACCTATTACGAAAAACACCCTGATTTAAATCCAATCATCATAAATAATACTACTAAAAAGAGAAAGAAGGTAATCGAGGATATAAAATCATGTAAGCATCGAGTCATTGTTTGTGTAGATATGCTTGGTGAAGGCTTCGATTTACCGCAACTAAAGATCTCCGCAATTCATGATCCACATAAGAGCATAAATGTTATGCTTCAATTTACCGGTAGATTTACACGAAATACACTTGGTGTTGGTGATGCCAAATTCGTTGCTAATATAGCCAATGTTGATGTTGGTGAAAGCTTGGATGAATTATATAGGGAAGATTCTGACTGGAATAGTCTTATAAGTAATATTAGCTCACGAAAAATACAAAATGAAAAGGATTATGAGTTGTTCAAATCTGGTTTTTCTAACCCAGGAAAATTACTTGAGCTTGGTTTAACACCCAACATCAGCACTGTGATTTATAACATGCAGCTATCTAACTGGTACCCAGAGAAAATATTAAAGAGTGGAAAAAATAATTTTAATATTTACGATTCAAATATTAATGATGAAGAGAACTTACTTGTGTTTTCAGTAAAGTCTTTTACGCCTGTCGGATGGACAGACTCAAAGGAGTTATTTGATGAGTCTTGGGATTTATACATTGCTTATTATGATAAAAAAAGAAAATTATTGTTCCTCCACTCATCTGCTAAAGATGGTTTAGTGACAAGATTGGTTAAGATTATTGCTCCAAATGCAACTCGCATTCAAGGGGAAAGAGTGTTTAGAACGTTTCATGGAATAAAAAGACTTAAGCTACAGAATGTAGGCTTGAATAAAAACAGAAAAGGCTTACGTTACAGCATGCACACTGGGACAGAAATAAACGAGCAAATTCCTGATATTGAAGCTAAAAGAGCCACGAAGTCTAATATATTTGGGAAAGGATATGAAGATGGGGTCTTAGTAACCATTGGTGGTTCCCACAAGGGGAAAATATGGTCGATGGACAGTGATTCTATAGAGAAATGGATATTGTGGTGTGATAAGTTGGCAGTAAAAATCCTAGACAACACCATTGATACAAATACTGTTCTAACTACTGCAATGCGTATGGATGAAATTGATGAATTACCGAGCCTGAAAGTAATAACTGTTGAGTGGCCCAATGAAATACTCAGAAAGAACGAACAAAAAACAATTATAACATCCGATAATTGGGAGGAGAGTATTTTATATTGTGAACTTTTGTTGGCCAATACCCAACCCTTGGATAAAAAATCGTTTAATCTTGAACTTAAAGCGAGAGATTTAATCTGTAGCATTACAGGAACATTTACAGCTAAAGGAGAGATCCGATTTGACTCAAACGATGACTTGAAAATAAAATTCGGTGAACAGAGTTTTCTGCTAACAGATTTTTTCAATGAGTACCCTCCAATTCTGTTTTTGGAGGATACCTCATTTATCGATGGTGGATTGAGAGTCCTTCCTCATGAGGATTATGAATATTTGTACTCGATTGATAATGTTGAAGGCTGGAAATGGGAAAATGTAGATATATCTGTTGAGTCACAGACACCAGTAAGACTTCCTCAATCCATACAATATTATACTATTAAAAAAATTTATCAGGATTACGACTTTATATTTGATGACGATGGTTCAGGTGAAGTGGCTGATATTGTTGCAATTAAAAACATCAATGACACAGAGTTAGTTATTCATTTATATCATTGCAAATATTGCTCTAAAACGAACGGAGTGGCAAAGCCAGGCGCGAGAGTGGATGATATATATCAAGTTGTTGGTCAAGCTGTTAAAAGTATCAGATGGTTTTCTAATAAAGAACAACTTATTCTGCGTCTTATGGAGAGAGAAAAAGGACGCCTTGCTAAAGGATTAGCATCAAGAATAGACAAGGGTAAGTATGAGGATCTAATTCACTTCGCAAGAGTTGCAAGATATTCAACCTTCCAATTGGGTATCTCTGTGGTACAGCCTGCGGTTTCAAAAAATGTTATGACACGTGAGCAACTCATTATTCTGGGGGCAACTGAAGCCTATATTGATGATGTAACAGGTGTTAAGTTGCGAGTGATAGTTAACGAATAGTATGTGAACGAAGGCAGTGTCTCCATCTAGGGGGTGTCTAGAAAATAATTATTTCTTCAGACGGAAAGCCAAATTATGGCACTGACAGACGGGTGGCAGGGGAGTCTGATGACACCCCTGCCTTAGGCATAAATGCCAGTTGCTCCCACTTCAGGAGGAACTGATAACTAAAAGTTGGCATGTATACATAACCGCCAGTTTCTGGTTTGGTGAAAATGAGCGCGAACGCAATCGTCACGAAAGTCGACCGCTGGCCCGGCGTGTAATCGGTAGCACATTGTTGCTAAAGGGGCTGGAAGGGGAGGTGGCAGTCATCACATCCCCGGAAGAAATGGATGCGCGGCACCTCTATGTCGCTATGACGCGAGGATCTTCACGGCTGGTTGTGTGCTCGTTAACTCCCGTATTGACGGCCCGCTAACCCCGATGCAAAGCGCCCTTGCTCGCTCAGCGGAGTACTGACCCTCTATAAGGAAATGAGCGTGTTGAACAAGAAAATCCTTTCCCTAATACAGAATGTGTCCGGTTGCAACCATATGTCTCCTGGAGAGGCGGTAGAGTGGCTCGACACGCATTCTGAAGGGATAGAGCACGTTATGGTGCTGAATATGTTCGAGCACCAGGGCCAAGCCACACGAGCGCAGAATGGCATCGTGGGCTTTATGAACTCATTATCTTTTCATCGAAACAAACATTATGGAGCGCCCACGCTCGGTTACCTGGCGGGCAGCCTCTACCATAAATTCAGGGATAAAACGCGGTGTGCCCATAGACTCCTCCTATATTTTTTGTGATGATCAGACAACAGCAGAACTTGCATTACTCATCTCCCGGATGACCGAGGAAGAGCGAAGTAACCTTATCGAAGCACTCAAAACGTCTTCAGGTGTAGAGCATGCTGACAAAAAATGATGTTATACAAAAGGCTACTGAACTTTTTGAAGGTAACGAAAGTGCAGTATTAGACTGGTGCTATGAACCAAACAGGGCATTACAGTGGAAGACTCCCTCAGAAATAATGGACTCAGAAGAGGGGGCGTCAAAAGTTGCCATGCTCATTTTTCGAATGGAACATGGCGTATATTCATGAGTTACTTGTATTAGCTCAGATGTGACCTGACACAGCTATAACTCAGATCTAAACCTAATCAGATAGGCTGCTCAGTGCCAAGAGCGGACGTTACTAACATCTATTTGCATCAATCTGTGGGGAGCAGGTCAGTGTATATCTTCTTTCAGTTGATTCAGGTATTACTGAGATAAACGCCACAGGCAGGTACGACTGGCAACATACTCAAGATATTTCCGGGAATACAGAGCTGCTGCCAGGCTCGAAGGCGACAATAGCCTTGACCTTGTCGTTTTTCATCGCCGTATAAGTGGGCGATGGGAAACCCGGACATGCCTGTCAGTTGTTTAAACAGACAGGCTTAAGAGACTTATAACTCCGACGGCCAGTTCTCCAGTACGCGCTGGCGTACCTCTTCCGGATACCCCTTCTCAAATGAGGCATGCAGATGGCGGGTGGACTGCAGCGTATCAAACACCACTTTTGCCCCCTTACCTGCCACATACTCTTCTTCTTCATAACACTGCGGCAAGCGGATCACGCGCTGATCGTCGAACACCACGCGGCGGCCAACCGGGTGAACGCGGGTTGAGAGCGCCCACACCACTTCGCGCAGGTTGGTGGGATCAAAATCATCGTCTACCACGTAGACCTTCGGAATAAATACCATCGCGTCGGTCTTAAATAGCACTTCGCCGATGCGCTGGGCCAGGGCTTCGCTGCTGACGCCCGGCAGTAGCTCGCGCCAGTTCTGCGGCACCACCACCAGCAGCCAGTGGACGGTGGAATCCTCCGGGATCCAGGCGGTGACAATCGGCAGTTCCGCTTCACGCAGATACGTCAGGGCATCGGCGGCCAGTCCCATCGCCCAGAGCGTGTGCGACTCGTCGGTCGGCCGGCCGGTGATCGACATCGGCCAGATCGGGTCGTCCCGGTGGGTAATGGTCTCGACGTGGAAGGTCGGTTGGGCAGACGAGCCCTCGCCAAGATAGCCGCCGTACTCGCCGTAGGGGCCTTCCTGGCAATCGCGATTGATCGAGACATGGCCCTCAATCACAATCTCTGCCGTGGCAGGCACGTCCAGATCTATACTGACCGCTTTCACCAACGGCACCGGATCGCCCGCCAGGGTGCCGATGTAATCCGCCTCGTCGGCGTGGGCCGGGATCGGAATGCCGGACACGCACGAGATCGCCGGAGCCGGGCCCTGCACCAGGGCGTAAGGCATCGGCTGGCCGAGTTTGACCCACTCAGTCCAGATCTGGCCGATATGCTGGCTCGGCACAATCAGCCCCACCATCCGTTTGCCGTCGACCTTCATCACGCGGGCGATGGACCAGTTCACCCATTTGCCGTCCGGCGTTTTGACGATCAGCGTGCCCCAGGTGTTGGCGTAGCGACCACCGTCCTTGTCGTGGGCAAAGGGGATCGGGAAGCGATCGAGGTTCGCCTCTTCACCGCGCAGGATGTTCTGATGACACAGGGCATCCGCAGACTCCACCCGCACCGGGGGAATGCCGGGCTTATGGCGCGCCGCCGACAGTGCTTCGACGATCTGCGGCCCGGTGGATTCCGGGGCCAGGCCGAGCGACATCGCCACGCGGGCATAAGGCATCTCCTGACGGGAGGAGAGACTGGCCGGGGCACCGAACAGGCGGAAACCGGGGGCCACGCCTGCCACCTTATGGAACAGCGGGGCAGGGGACTGGATCTCATAACTGCGGCGGGTAATGGCGCTTGGCTCAAAATCACCGTCCACTTCGCGGGTCACGTGCATGATGTCGCCCATGGCGTCGAGGGCATCGATATAACTGCGTAAATCACCGTAATAGTTCATCAGGCTCTCCTTAAGCCGGTGGGGTGGAGTGAGATTCACCCCAGCGTTTTGTTAAAGCGTTATCCAGGCCGAACTGATTCAGAATGCGCGACACAAAGGTGGTTGATGATGTCGTCCGTGCTGGTGGGGTTGTTATAGAAGGCGGGCATCGGCGGCAGCATCATCGCCCCGGCGCGGGTCAGGGCGAGCATGTTCTCCTGGTGGATGGCGTTGAGCGGCGATTCCCGTGGCACCAGCATCAGCTTGCGCTGCTCTTTCAGGGTCACGTCGGCGGCGCGGGCAATCAGGCCATCGCCGTAGCCGCAGCGGATGGCGGCAAGGGTTTCCATGCTGCACGGCACGACGATCATGCCGTCGACGCGGAATGAGCCGCTGGAGATGGCGGCCGCCTGGTCGTGCTTGCTATAAGTCTTCGAGGCGAGGGCGACAGCCTCCTGTACACTGTAGGGCGTTTCCAGTTGAATGGTGGCGCGCGCCCACTTGGAGATGATCAGATGCGTTTCGACGTCCAGAGTTTTCAACGCGGCCAGTAAACGAACGCCAATTGCAGCGCCTGTAGCGCCAGTCATGCCTACAACAAGCTTCATGCGGGTTCTCTGAATGTATTCTTTCATGTATAGTTTGAGTTCAAACTGTTTGCTCTCGAACAATATGATTGTCATTTTCAGGAGTCAAGAGAGTCGATGGCAGAAAATCGCGACTTAATCCTTGCCGCGCCCCTGTGGCCGCACGGCGATTGTTCATTAATGCACCTGATGCGCCGCGCAGGGCAGCACTCCACCACCTGCTGGAGCCAGTGCGTCGATACCGGGTTATCTGCCGTGCAGTACGCCATACTGGTAGTGCTGGCGGAAGAAACCACCTGCGACCAGCAAACGCTAGGGAGCCGCGCCGGGTTTGATAAAGCCACCGGCACCTATGTGATTGATCGTATGACCAAAAGTGGGTTACTGACGGTAGAGACCGATCCCGCCAACCGCCGCCGCAAGCAGGTCTCCATGACCGCAGAGGGTGAGGCGATGCTGGCCCGGATGATTGAGCAGGCCAAAAGCGCCGAGAAGATGATTACCGCTGGTCTGAATTCCCAGGATATCGCGGACCTGAAGCGTCTGCTGAGCAAGCTGGGGGGATTGCAGGAGCCTGATGACTATGCCTCCAACGAAATTGCCTGACAGTGAGCCGAAGCCCGATCTGACGATCGGCTTTCTGCTAATGAAGCACTTTACGCTGGCCTCGGTGGCGGGGCTGGTGGAGTCCCTGCGCTTTGCGGCGGACGAGTCCTTCTCCAGCCGGCAGATCTTCTGCCGCTGGGAGTGGATGACCTGCGATGACCAGCCGATTACCGCCAGCTGCGGTCTGCCGGTGTCACCCACCGCTAAGCTCGATTTCTCAAAAGAGTGGGATTACTTCGTGGTCGCGGGCGGGCTGCTGGAAGAGACCCGCCAGTCGCCGGAGTGGCTGTTGCAGGCCCTGCGGGACCTGCATGCCCGCAATATCCCGATCATTACCCTGTGCAGCGGGGCCTTTGTCGCCGGTAACGCCGGGCTGCTGGACGGTCGCCACTGCGCGATCCACTTCACCACCCGGGATGAGTTCCGGCTGCGCTTCCCGAATGCCATTCCGGTGATCGATAAAACCTACATCAAGGACGGCGGGATTATCTCCTGTCCGGGCGGCACGGCGATTGACCTGGCGGCGGATCTGATCCGCCAGCACTGCGGGCTGGTGCGCTCGCAGAAGGTGCTGAAATATCTGCTGGTGGATGAGGTGCTCACGCCGAAAGCGAAGTACAAAGCGTCGCTCATCGAACCCGACGTTTACGAGAACCCGCTGGTCACCAGGGTGATTGAGTTTATGAAGCACCATCTCGACTCGCCGGTGCCGCTGGCGGAGGTGGCAGAGTTTGCCGGGGTAACCTTCCGCCAGCTCAATCTGATCTTTACCCAGTGTACCGGCCACTCGGCGGCGGTGTACTGGCGGCGGATGCGGCTTGAGCAGGCGCGTAAGCTGATGGCCGACTCCAGCAACAGCATTAACGCCATTGCCACGGCCACCGGTTTTGCGGATGCCTCGCACCTGATCGCCTGGTTCCGTAAGCAGTACGGTGAAACCCCCAGTTCATTCAGAAAGCGGCGCAGGAAAGTGGAAAAACTAGTGAAAGAGTAAAGGGCCTTCGCCCTTTTGTAGGCCGGGTAAGCGTAGCGCCACCCGGCACAACAGACGGCACAACTACAACATATGCCGCTTCGCCATATGCCCCGGCACGCGCGCTTTCTGCGAGGCCTCATTATCCAGCGAGGACGCATCGGCCAGGCTGCGGGCGTTGGTTTCCGGTGCCAGCCACCAGGAGACGACCAGTCCCACAAAGGTGATCGCCGCGGCGATGTACATGGTTGTGCCGATCCCCAGGCTCTGCAGCGAGGCGGGCACCAGCCAGGTCCCGACCGCGGCACCAATGCGCGACAGCGAGGTCCCCACGCCCACCGCACCGGCACGGATCTCCGTCGGGAAGATCTCGTTCGGATAGACCAGCTGCAGCACCTGCGCTCCACCGATAAACAGCGCGTAGGCACCGAACATCAGCAGAATGATCATCGACGGACCGTCACGCAGCAGGCCCAGCAGCAGCAGCGCCAGTCCCGACCAGAGGAAGCTTTGCAGCAGCAGCTTGCGGCGGCCCAGAGTGTTCACCAGCCGGGTTGCGATAACGCAGCCGACCACGAACAGCAACGTGATGGCGACGGAACCGTAGGAGCCCCACTTACCGCTCAGGTGCAGGGCATCCAGCACTTTCGGCGCAAAGGCATACACCGCGAAGACCGGGATCACCGAGCAGGTCCAGAAGATGGCCACGAACGCCATGCGTTTACCGTAACCTGAGTGCAGCAGGTTGAAGAAGGAGAGGTTTTTGCTTTCCGCCTGCTCCGGCAGGTTGCCCAGGCCAAAGTCAGGGCCATACACCTTGCGAATAATCGCTTCGGCTTCTGCGTGACGGCCTTTGCTGATCAGCCAGCGCGGGGATTCCGGGGTGCCCATACGCACCAGGAACAGCAGCGCACCAATGACCGCAGTGCTGGCCAGGGTCAGACGCCAGGCGTCCGGGCCGCCAAAGTGCAGCAGCGCTTCGCCGAGCATATAGGCTGCGGCGGCACCGGCAAACCACAGGATGGTGAGGGTGGCCAGGCACGGCCCGCGGTTTTTCTTCGGCAAAAACTCCACCAGGAAGGCGGTCGCCACCGGGTATTCAATGCCCACCGCCACGCCGTTTAAAAAGCGCAGGGCAAACAGCATCTCGCCGCTCTGCACCCAGTATTGCGCCACGGAGCAGACCACAAACAGCGTCGGGCCAACGAAATAGAGCATCCGTCTGCCCAGCCGGTCGGTAAGAGCGCCGCCGATAAAACCGCCAAAGAAGATGCCGATCAGCGCCGATGCGGCAATCAGCCCCTCCCAGAAGGCGGTCAGCCCCAGGGCCGGGGAGACCTTCATCATGGCGATGCCGATAATGCTCAGCACATAGCCATCGACGAAGGAGCCGCCGCCTGAGCGAACGGTCAGCAGACGGTGAAAGCGGTTGAGTGGTACGTCTTCAACAGAAACGGTATTTGACATGGTAACTCCTGTCTTTCCCCGATATCGTTGAATTAATGGGTCACAGCAGGAATAAACATCATTAGCGATGAATGTTTATTCAGGCCGAGCGAAACCGCTTTCCATTAATCATCGATTACGGAATAAATATAGGTCTAAGAAGGTTCAAGCGTTAAATAAGAGCGTGCGTTAGTTCGCGTAATTCATGACAAATACTCCTCCGCTGCAGGATGGTCGGATAAGATGTTATTTATATTTATTATGTTGTTACTGTGTTTGTTATTTTAAGACGCTTCGTCAGATAAGCGTTTTACGGCAACCGTACGCGTCGACCACCAGCAGATTAGCGATCCGAGGCTGACCATCGCCGTTCCCTGCCAGAAGGCCAGCGTCAGGTGTGAGTCCAGCATAAAGGCCGCCAGTACTGCCGAGATAATCGGAATAAAGTAGGACGCCGCCGCCAGCACCGTGACGTTGCCGTGCAGGATCCCGACGTTCCAGGCGGCGTAGCCAAAGCCCATCGCCATCGCCGCCAGCATCAGACTGATCCACGCATGCCACGAAAGATTAAATTCCGGCTGGGGTGAGGTGAGATATTTTACCCACAGCGTCAGCGCCGTTAAGATAAAGAACAAGGTAATGCCGTTATTTCCCTGAGCGATACGCTGGGTGACTACGCAATAAATCGCCCAGATCACCGCTCCGCTGAATGCCAGCCCGTAACTCAACGGATTATCCATAACGTTATTCATCATCTCCGTCAGCGAAAACCCGCCGTCGCCACCTAATACCCGGCCTATTCCGACGATGGCTAAAATCACCCCGGGAATAATTAACGGGCTGGTTTTCTGCCGGTTAACGATCACCGCCAGTAAAATGGTCATGCTCGGCCAGAGATAATTCACCATCCCCACTTCAATCGCCTGCCGCCCGGAGTGGGTAAAGCCCAGCGACAGCGACAGGCACAGCTCATAGCAGACGAACAGTACGCTGCCGATGATGAGGTAACTCACCGGGAATTTTTTGATCTTCGGAAAGCCAAGGGTAAACAGAAGCAGCACCGCGCTGCAGGTGTAGATCAGTGCCGCCCCGCCCACCGGGCCAAAGCCTTCGCTCACGCTTTTGATCAGGCCGACAATCGCGCTCCAGAGCAGGATGGCGATCAGGCCGATGAGTGTCGCTTTCTTATGGGGCATGCCCTGTACCTCTGTTTACATTCTGGTCATAATCCGGCGTTCCGGCGTGCCGATTTGTTAAATCTTGGTTAACTACAGCATTAAAACTATGCCGCCGGAAAGGCGCTGTAAATACGTCTCAGAGGGTGATAATTCGGGAATGTGATCGCTATCGGAAATCATATAGAAAATTACTACGATGAAATAAACTATTTAATTTATTGATTTATATAATATAAATTTTCAGTATTTGTCATAATCTTCTGTTATTACGTATTTTCTTTGTATTTTTGATGTATACAAAAAATATTCATTCATTGACCTTTTGCCCCCCCGTATGCAAATTTTTAACAAACGCAGTCCATCAGGGTTGCGTAGCAGACTGTGATGGTCGTGAATTCCCCCTGGAGGTTATCGTGTTGACATTTGAAGGTATCTACACCCCGGCAATTACCCCTTACGCGGCCGATGGCAGCATTGATTTTGCACGCTTTTCCGACGTGCTGGAGTCGCTGATCGAGGCCCGCGTACACGGCATCATCATCGGTGGCTCTACCGGTGAATACTACGCCCAGAGCCCGGAAGAGCGTAAAGCGCTGGTAGAACATGCCCGCCAGGTGATTGGCACCCGCCTGCCGCTGATTGTCGGCACCGGGGCTACCCGTACTGAAGACGCGGTCGAGTACGCTAAACATGCCCGTGAGCATAAAGCCGATGCCATTCTGGTGACCTCACCGCCGTACGCCCTGCCGACCGAGCTGGAAAACGCCCATCATGCGCTGACCGTGGATAAAGCTGCGCAGCTGCCGATCATGCTCTACAACTACCCGGGTCGCATGGGCATCACCATGGGCGAAACCTATTTCCGCGAAGTGAGCCGCTCATCGAACGTGGTCGCCATCAAAGAGAGCTCCGGCGATTTCAATAACCTGCACCTGCTGGCCTGCAAGTTCCCGAACATCGCGCTCTCCTGCGGCTGGGACGATCAGGCTCTCGAATTCTTCGCCTGGGGGGCGCAAAGCTGGGTCTGCGCCGGCTCCAACTTTATTCCGCGTGAACACGTGGCGCTGTATGAAGCCTGCGTGGTGGAGAAAGATTTCGCCAAAGGCCGCAAGATCATGGCTGCGATGATGCCGCTGATGAACTTCCTCGACGGCGGTAAGTTCGTGCAGTCGATCCGTTACGGCTGCGAGCTGAACGGCCTGACCTCCGGCACGGTGCGCGCGCCGCTGCAGGATCTGAATGAAGAAGAGAAAGTGCAGCTGAAAGCGGTGATTGCCGATGTGAAACGCAACGTCGCTGCGGCGCTGTAAGGAGGCACTATGAGTCAGTTGCAGACCCTGGACGACGTAACGGCCATTGCACGGGAACTCTCCCTGGCGAGTAAGGCCTTTATCAACGGGCGCTTCGTGGCCGCGCAATCCGGCAAAACGCTGCCGACTACTAACCCGGCTACCGGAGAGACCATCGGCCACATTGCCGCCTGCGACGCCACCGACGTTAACGCGGCGGTGGAAGGGGCGCGCAGCGCGTTCGAGGCCGGAAGCTGGAGCAAGCGGGCACCCGGCGAACGCAAAGCTGTGCTGCTGAAACTGGCAGCGATGATGGAGCAGGAGATCGACCAGCTGGCGGTGCTGGAGAGCCTCGACAGCGGCAAACCGGTCAGCGAATGCCTGGCGGTGGACGTGCCGGAAACCATTCACGTGCTGAAATGGCACGCCGAAGCCATCGACAAACTCTACGACCATACTGCCCCGGTCGGTAACGGCGCGATGGCGCTGGTGGTGCGCGAGCCGATTGGCGTGGTGGGTTGCGTCCTGCCGTGGAACTTCCCGCTGCTGATGCTGGCCTGGAAAATCGGCCCGGCGCTGGCGGCTGGCTGCTCGGTGATCGTGAAACCGGCGGAGCAAACCTCGCTCACCGCGCTGCGGGTCGCCGGGATGGCGTTTGAGGCGGGCGTCCCGGCGGGCGTGCTGAATATCGTCACCGGCACCGGCAAAGAAGTGGGTGAACCGATTGGCCTGCATCCGGATATCGACATGGTGAGCTTTACCGGCTCCACCGCCACCGGACGGCGTTTCCTGCACTATGCGGCAGAGTCCAACCTCAAGAAGGTGGTGCTGGAGTGCGGCGGTAAAAACCCGGCGATTGTCTTTGACGATGCTCAGGATCTGGTGACCGTGGCTAGCCACGTGCTGAATGGCGCATTCTGGAACATGGGCGAGAACTGTTCTGCCACCTCGCGCCTGCTGGTGCAGGAAAGTGTCAAAGAGGCGCTGCTGGCCGAGATGGCCAAACAGATCGGCGACTGGCCGATGGGCAACCCGCTCGATCCGAACAACCGGCTGGGGGCCATGGTCTCGACGGAGCATTTCAGCAAGGTGAGCGGCTATCTCGACACCGCCCGCCAGGAAGGGCTGCGGATGGTGCAGGGCGGCGACACCGAGCAGGGCGCTTACGTCCAGCCGACCATTATCGATGGCGTAACGCCTGAGAGCGCGCTGTTCCGGGAGGAGATCTTCGGCCCAGTGCTGTGCGTCACCACGTTCAAAACCGAAGCCGAGGCCATCGAGCTGGCCAACGATACCCAGTACGGACTGGCCGCGTCGGTTTACACCGGCAGGCTGAACCGGGCCATTCGCGTATCGCGCGCCATTCGCGCCGGCACGGTGACGGTGAACTGCTTCGGGGAAGGCGACGCCACCACCCCGTTTGGCGGCTACAAGCAGTCGGGCTTTGGCGGGCGCGATAAATCTGTCTTCGCCCTCGACCAGTACACCGAACTGAAGACCCTGTGGATTGATCTCTCTGAAGACGACGCCTGAAGCCGTTTTTAACGGTCTGGAAGAGAGAATTCATTTCTATTTCTGTCTTCTGGTGGCGGTTGGCCTGTCGAGAAAGCAGGGACGCATCTGCTCAAACCGGCAGAAAAATGCCTTTATTATGAAGTGGCTAAAAAATGCCGGGCAGCTGCCGCCGTTTCGCCACGTGGCTGGCAGTGAAATTGTCTGGCTGCGTGGGGAGATCCTGCGCCATCCACCGGACCGGGATCCGGAGCCCCTCCTGAGGCTGATCTATCAAACTGCCAGCGAGATGCACAGAGCATGATTGCTGTGGCTAATAATTTTGCTGTTGCACATCTTTATCTGTAGGTTAAGCAACATCATAGTTAAGCATCACAGGTCGATTTTCAGGAGGCGGCAATGAGAACGGGAAAGGTAGCGCTGTATGAGGATCTCAAGCGACATATTCTCACCATGGAGCTGGATCCGGACGAGCTGCTGGATGAAGCCGCGCTGACCGCGCAGTACGGTCTCTCCCGTACGCCGGTGCGTGAAGTATTCCAGCGCCTGGCGGGGGAAGGGTATCTCGAGATTGTGGAAAAACGCGGCGTACGGGTGATCCCGATGAGCCACTCGACGCTGCGTAATTTCTTCCTGGTGGCACCGATGATCTATGCCGCCACCGGACGCCTTGCCGTGCAGCACTACAAACCGGCGCAGCTTAAGGCGCTGAAAGAGACCCAGAAACGCTTTCGTAAGGCGGTGCAAACCCGCGATGCCGAAGCGCTGGCGCTGGAGAACAACCGTTTTCACGAGATCATGGGCGAGATGGCGGCCAACCCCTATCTGCAGCCGAGCCTGGGGCGTTTGCTGATCGACCACTGTCGCATCGGACATACCTTCTTCCGGCCGCAAAACGAGGACATGGAGCGCCGTTTACAGCTGGCTGCGGATCATCACGACGCCTTTATTGCTGCCATCGAAGCGCGTGACGAACAGGCTGTTGTCGATCTGGTGTTTGAGCACTGGGAACTGTCGCGGGAAAACATGGAGATCTTCATCGCGCCCCAGGGCCTGAAAGCCGATAACTTCGCCCCTTTCCCTGAGGGCGATAACCGCTGATCGCATCCCGCTAAGGCCTGCTGGCACCCGCTGACAGGCCTCCTTTCCCCATTCGTATTTCTTCTCTGACGCCCCGCTGCGCCGGGCTTCGCACGCCTTTTTTATCATTCTTGCAACTATTTTTATACTTAATGTATACATGAGATATACATCACATACACATTTTCTCGGGATGGCTAACATTGATTCAACGCTACTTACCGGAGTAACCTACGTGCAAAAGATCACTTCTCTACCTGCTGACGACGCCCTGCCGGGTTGGTATCACACCAGTCAACCGCGTACCCCGCGTCCTGCCCACGTCGGGCAAAAGCATGCCCGCTGGGCGATAGTCGGAGCCGGATTAACCGGGCTGGCCGCGGCCCGCCAGCTGGCGCTCAACTTCCCGGATGATGAAGTGGTGCTGGTTGAGGCGCAGGACGTGGGCTACGGCTCCTCCGGGCGCAACGCCGGTTTCGCCATTGATGTCCCGCACGATATCGGGGCGAAGGACTATATCGGTGATGTCACCACCGCGAATCTGATCCTCAAGCTCAACACCCTCGGGCAGAACTACCTGCGTGAGATTGTGAAGGAGCACGGTATTGAATGTCAGATGAGCGATTCCGGTAAATATCAGGCCGCGGTGGGGGAGAAGGGGATCGCTATTCTCGAGGCTTACCGCAGCGGGCTGGATAAAATTGGCCGTCACGCGGAGATGATCCCCGGGAAGGATCTGCCGGACCATATCGGCACCTCATACTACCAGCAGGCACTCTACATTCCGGGCACCATTCTGCTCCAGCCCTCGGCGCTGGTGAAAGGACTGGCGGACAGCCTGCCCTCTAACGTGACCCTGCATGAAAATACGCCGATCACGTCCATCGACTATGGCGACAAAGTGACGCTGGTGCATGACCACGGCAGCATCACCGCCGACACGATGATCCTGGCGAACAACGCCTTTGCTGCGCACTTTGGTTTTCTGCGCGGTCGCCTGCTGCCGACCTTCCTCTATGGCAGCCTGACCCGTCCGTTGACCATCGAAGAGCAGGCGCAGCTTGGCGGTAAGCCGGTGTGGGGCGTTATTCCGGCGCATCCGTTTGGCAGCACCGTGCGCCGCACGGTTGATAATCGCATCCTGATGCGCAACAGCTTTAGCTTCCATCCCGACGGTCGCCCGCGTGAAAAACAGCTGAAGCACAATATTGAGACCCACCGTAAATCGTTTGAGCGCCGCTTCCCGATGCTGAATAGGGTTGATTTCGAATACTCCTGGAGCGGGGCCATCTGCCTGTCAGACAATCACGAAGGCTTCTTCGGCCAGCTGGCGCCGAACGTCTATGGCGCGCTGTGCTGTAACGGTCTGGGGATCACCCGCGGCACCGCCACCGGCAAACTGCTGGCGGATATGATCGCCGGGGAGCGCAACGAGCTGATCGATTTCCTAGTGGCCTCGCCGGGCCCGAACAGAACCCCGCCGGAGCCGTTCCTGTCGATTGGGGTGAACTCGGTGCTGAAGTGGGGCCAGTTCCGCGCCGGACTGGAGGTGTAGCATTCCGTTAAAATGCCTGATGGCGCTGCGCTTATCAGGCCTACGGAGTATCCAGGTCGGGTAAGCGCAGCGCCACCCGACGCTCTTACTGAATGCCTTACAGTGTAGGATCGCTCAGACTCGGGTGATCGTCAGGACGTCTTCCCAGCGGCCAGTGATAGAGTTGCTCGGATTCCTTGCTTGGCGTGCAGCTTGTTATAAGGCTGTTTGTGTAATTCAGTGATTCCTTGTCCACCAATCTTGTACTGGTTTTTTTGTGCGTAACGGTTATCCACCCAGGTGGACGACGCGACGGCGTTAAGTGAAACGACCAGTAAAATGGGATAAAGGATAATTCTCGTACTCATAAACTACGTGGACTAGATATATTAAATGGGGACCAGTGTAGGTACGCAAAGACTTCAGGGTAATAAGCCCGCGGGACACAACTTACGATTCAAAGAGGACAAATTGAAATCCAATGTGTGGGTATTTCTGTCCCCATCTTTAATTTTTTTGCGTTAATTGAATAGCTTTGTGCGCACAGGGACACCAGTATCAATGTATACATATTTAGATTTACAGCTAAAAGCAACGTCTGCTTTTCGCTCATAGCGGACTTTGGGACCTTGCTTTCTGTCCGCTAGGTGCCAGAAGCGGACAGAGGCAACAATATATAGCACCAGTTTTTATGTACACTTCAGAGGAATATTATCTTTTTTCATAAAGGAGAATGACATGTCAGTTTCCGCTCGTAATCAGCTGCACGGCAAAGTTTCTGCGATACACCCCGGTTCCGTGAATGATGAAATTGAAATCTCCCTTAATGAAGGGGGAAAACTAGTTTCTGTAGTAACCAGTAACAGTCGAATCAGGCTTGGCCTGGAGCAAGGAAAAGAGGTTGTTGCGCTGATTAAAGCCCCATGGATTATTCTTGCTTCTGAGGATAACAATTTAATGTTTTCAGCCCGTAACCAGTTTTCAGGCCAGGTCACCTCGCTTGAAAAAGGCGCTGTAAACGCAACCGTTCATATTCTGACAGATGACGGTTCAAATCTTACTGCAGTCATTACGAACGAAAGCATGAATGAGATGGATATCAGCGAAGGCAAAAGAATTATCGCCCTGATTAAAGCTTCTTCCGTGCTGCTTGCGGTGAAAAAAAACTAAATACCAACCAGCCAAAATGCTACAGGACGTTTCATTGCAAGCGTCCTACTTCAAGCCATCATAATATCCAATGTTGAAATAGTGTAAAAATTTATCCGATCTGAATTCCTGGAAGAATTCTGCCATGATCTCCCTGTCAAGATTGTATCGTCTCGTCAGTCTTCCCGCTTCAAGAGCTGCAACGCTTTTCTCCCCAGTTTTCTGTTCCAGCTGATAGCAATAGCCTATTACAAATCCACGTATATATTCATTACAAAATTTCGCAGGCATCGCTTCAGAACAGGGACCAGCCATGTTCACACCCTTCATCAGGCCTTTTCCAAAATGATTATTCATACCATACCCTCAATCGCTATATAACAAACTACATAACGATTGGGTTTTTTTTTGAAGTACTCCGTAAGGACTACATCAGCAATAGTGCTTTAGAATTACCATAGCGACTTTATGAACACTCTCTGAATGGTTTCCTGAGCAAAACTGATAAGGGACGAAGCGAAGCGTCTCTTATCACTGTGTTAGGCTCCTATAGGTAGAAATCCCTGCCACTCCGGAAGATCGCGACATCCTGTTTCACAGGGCGTCAGATGAATAAACAATTCTCCGACCTTTTCAAGCAACAGACAGTCGTCAACCTCTTTTAAATTATCCTTATGCTGTTGATCGACATCGCAGAGTAGAGTCTGCAACGCTTTCTCTTTAGCCTGGCGGGCATTTTCGGCGACGAACAGATCGTATTCATGCAGCTCAGCAAGTGTATCCGGCCTGTAACCGCCCGCATTGACAAAAAATAATCTTTGCGTGGTTTGGGGAGGCTCTGGAGAAAGCGAGACCGAAAACCCGTCGGCCCAAGTAACACGGCTATAACCATCAATATGAATTTTATCTCTATCGCCAAACCATGCTTCGCGCAGCGCAGGCCATGCATCCTCTGGAGCGCTGGCTGCAACAAACTGAATGTCATGCACTTCAATATTTGATTTACCGGCGTTTCCGCCTACATAAAACATATACAAATTCATACAGCCCTCTGTAATGATAATATTCGTCATATAGTTAACTATATAACGAATTAAGCTACAACTGTACGACAGGTTTTGGTGATAATAAATTTAAGATTCTGGTATGAGGGTGTTGGCGCTTAGCATTATCATCATTTTTATCGGCATGCCGGTGTTATGGCGGTAGATTCAAGCCATCGGCTGTCAACGGTTGATGGGCGAAAGACTGATAATGATTCCTCTACTGACGCCTCCTCTGGTTTTCCCTACAGGGACTACGCTGATGCACGCTGCTGCCGTGACATTCACCTGCCAATGGTCTTCTTTGATCCCGAAAGACGAATCGCCAGGAAATAAAAAGCTCACTTGATATTCCGCTTTTCGCTCATAGCGGATCTTCAACTCAGTTGGTCCGTCCGCTCCGTGCCAGAATGGGACGTTGCACTAAAGTGTATTAGTACCCTCTGAACGTCTAAAACCTCCATCAAAAAGAATAGTTAAACATCCCCTTTATACCTCAGCACATCAATTAACAGAGAAAATGCCGAACCCGCATGGCGGCGGTGTGGGTAGTACAGATGATACCCTGGTAAGTCTGGCGTAAATTTCTCCAGAACGCGGGTCAGTTTTTTTTCTTGAATAGCCTGCTGAACCTGGTCATAAGGCAGATACGCGAGGCCGTGCCCGTCAATAGCTGCATCGAAGATCAGGTCTATCGTATTCAATAAAAGCTGGCCTTCCATGCGAACCCTGACTTCGCGCCCCCCGCGCATTAATCTCCAGCGATTTGCGGTGCCCGATGAGGGGAGGTACAGATTAATAGCCTGATGATCGACCAGGTGCGCCACAGACACTGGAATACCTTTTCGCGAGAGATAATCCGGCGCGCCAACAATTGCCATCGGAATATCGGGCCCGATTCGAACTGCAATCATATCCTTATCCATCTCTCCCCCCAGGCGAACTCCGGCATCAAAGCGCTCAGAGACGACATCAGTCAGCCCGTAATCGATAAGGAGCTGCACATTAATGTCAGGGTGAGATTTCAACAGCGTGCGCATGGCAGGCAACAATATGGTCTTTGCGGCATGTTCCACTGTGGTAATACGTATGGTGCCGGACGGGCGATCGCGCAGGTCTCCCAGGGAAGTCAACGCGGAATTCAGGTCGTTCAGCATTGGGCCAAGAACAGACAAGAGGTGTTCACCCGCCTCTGTGGGAACAACGCTGCGTGTGGTTCGCGTTAAAAGCCGTAACCCTAATCGCTCTTCCGTGCGACGCACTATCTGACTTAATGCAGACTGGGCCATGCCCAGACGGGCTGCAGCCCGGGTGAAGCTACGCTCTTCGGCGACGGCCACGAATGCCATCAGATCTGCTATCTCATCGCGTTTCATCTATGTGTTTTTATCCGGGCAATTAATCATTTAAATGATAAGTCCAATCATTATTTTGGGTCTAATCATCTTAATAATCAATGGCTATAGTTATCCCATCAAGCATGACAGATAACCGACAGCCCAATGAGGAACCGGATGATGAACCAGAAAATCAGCTTCACCAACAGCAATATCCCGACAATTTCTTTGTCCGCTGTACTTTATTTCCCACCCGCATTTGATGAAAGCCGCAAGTACCCGGCTATTGTGGTTTCTCATCCGGGGGGCGGCGTTAAGGAACAAACCGCCGGTACCTATGCCGAAAAGCTGGCAGAAAAAGGGTTTGTGACGGTAGCTTACGATGCGTCTTATCAGGGCGAAAGTGGCGGCGAACCGCGCCAGCTGGAAAACCCGTACATCCGTACTGAAGATGTCAGCGCAGTGATTGATTACCTGACTACACTGCCTTATGTCGACACCGCGCGAATTGGCGCAATGGGAATTTGCGCCGGTGCAGGCTATACCGCCAATGCCGCAATTCAGGATCGTCGCATCAAATCCATCGGAACGGTCAGCGCCGTCAATATCGGTTCGATGTTCCGAAATGGCTGGGAAAACAATGTGAAATCCATTGATGCGCTGCTGTATGTTGAGGCGGGTTCAAATGCCCGTACCGGTGATATCAGTAGCGGTGCACATGCCACCATGCCGCTGGCTCCCATGAAGGAGTCTGATGCTCCAAATGAAGAGTTGCGCCAGGCCTGGGAGTATTACCATACGCCACGGGCACAGTATCCGACCGCCCCCGGATACGCCACGCTGCGAAGCCTCAATCAGATCATTACCTATGACGCTTACCATATGGCGGAGGTTTACCTGACCCAGCCGCTGCAAATTGTTGCGGGTAGCGCGGCGGGAAGTAAATGGATGAGCGACGACCTGTACGATCGCGCCTCAAGCCAGGACAAGCGGTACCACATGGTCGAAGGTGCTAACCACATGGATTTGTATGACGGTAAAGCCTACGTCGCTGAAGCCGTTTCCGTATTAGCTCCATTCTTCGAGGAGACGCTGTCATGAAACATGTTCAAATCCAGAATGCCGATATGGCCTGGCATGTTGCCGCCAACGTTCAGTTTCCACCTACGTTCGATGAGTCAAAACAGTATCCGACAATTATCAGCGTCCACCCTTTTGGCAGCTGTAAGGAGCAGACGTCCGGCAATGTCTACGGAAAAGCGCTGGCTGAAGCAGGCTATGTCGTGATCGCCTATGACGCCAGCTTCCAGGGGGAGTCCGGCGGCTCTCCACGCTGGGTGGAGGATCCGACCCAGCGCGTGGAAGATATCAGTCGGGTTATTGATTACGCCGTAACGCTGCCTTACGTCGATGCTGAACGGATTGGCGTGCTGGGTATTTGCGGCGGCGGTGGCTATGCCATTAATGCCACACTGACGGAGAAACGGATTAAAGCCGTGGTGAGCATCACCGGCGTAAATATCGGCCGTCTTTTTCGCGAAGGCTTCAGCAATTACGACCCTATTGGCGCGCTGAATGCGATGGCGGCTCAGCGTACAAATGAAGCCCGTGGGGGGGAGGTTCAGGTTAATGAACTGCTCCCCGCCAGCCCGGAAATGGCGAAGGCCAGTGGGCTGACTGAGCGTGACGTATTTGAGGCAACAGACTACTACAAAACGCCACGCGGCCAGCAGCCAGGTGGGGCAACGCGGATGGTGTTCTCTCATGCGCAGAAAACGCTGGCCTGGGATGCCTTCGCTTTCGCCGAAGTGTTTCTGACTCAGCCAGTAATGGTGGTAGTTGGTGAAAAAGTTGGTGCTTTCGGCGCTTACCGTGACGGGATGGAAATCTATGGCCGGGCTGCAGCCTCGCGTGACCGTCAGCTGGTCTCATTAGCCGATTTTTCGCATTACGAACTGTATGACAAACCGGAAGCGGTTCATGAAGCAATGGTAAAAGTGCTCCCATTCTTTGCCGAACACCTGGAGTAATGCCCTGTGAAAAACATCATTCAAAAAGTCCTGGTACTTGGCGCCAGCGGGCAGATTGCCCGCCATGTTATCGACCAACTGGCCGATAAACCAGGCGTCACACAGACGTTATTTGCCCGTCAGCCAGAAAAAATCACCCAGCCTCACCCGGCCAATAGCCGGATTATCATGGGCGATGTGTTAAACCCTGCGGCGCTGGAACAGGCCATGGTGGGTCAGGATGTGGTTTACGCCAATCTGACCGGGGAGGATTTGGATCTACAGGCAAAGCCGGTGATTGCGGCGATGAAAGCCGGTGGCGTAAGACGCCTGATTTTCGTCCTTTCTCTCGGTATTTATGATGAAGTCCCGGGAAAATTCGGCGAGTGGAATAACGCCACTATTGGCGAACCTCTCAGGCCATTCCGCCGTGCGGCTGATGCGATTGAAGCCTCCGGTCTGGATTATACCATCCTGCGACCGGCCTGGCTGACGGATGAAGATACGATTGATTATGAACTCACTACCCGCAATGAGCCGTTCAAAGGCACGGTTGTATCCCGCAAAAGCGTTGCCGCATTAATCGCCGATATGATTGATAAACCTGAAAAACATATCGGTGAAAATATCGGTGTTAACCAGCCCGGGACCGACGGCGACAAGCCGTACTTTATGTAAATCAATCATGCCCTTTTACCCGTACAGCTTGTATTGCAGTACGGGTTCTTAAACTTATCGAGGTGAACTGAGATGAATCGTGTTTGGTTTGTAACCGGGGCTGCCCGCGGTATGGGGGTCAGTATAGTGAATGCCGCTTTGCAACAGGGAGATCGTGTGGTGGCAACGGGGCGTAATATGGACAAATTACGCCAAATATTCAGCACGGTAGCGGCGGAGAATATTGCGCTGCTGGAGCTTGATATTCGCGATGAGCACCAGGCTAAGGTTGCTGTAGATGCCGCTGTTCGCCGTTTCGGGCGTATTGATGTTCTGGTTAACAACGCAGGATTCTGCCTGCTGGGTCGCTTTGAAGAGGCAACCGCTGAACAAATAGAGCTGCAGTTTGCCACTAACGTGTTCGGCACGGCCAATGTGCTACGCGCTGTCTTACCGATCATGCGCCAGCAGCGTAGCGGACGCATTATTAATACGTCCTCGATCGCGGGTGTCAAAGCGGTCGCAAACGCTACATTCTATTCTGCATCGAAATTTGCCGTTGAAGGTATGACCCTGGCACTTGCCGATGAAGTTACGCCGCTTGGTATTCATGTCACCGCGATTGAGCCCGGTTTCTTCCGCACAGAGTTTCTCAGTAATAGTTCGGCCCACTATGGCGAAAAAAAGATTGAGGACTATGCCGATTTCGGCGATGCGCGTGAGTTACTGGCATCCGCAGATGGTCAACAGCAAGGGGACCCGGCCAAACTTGCACAGGTCGTTTGTCAGGTGGTTGAAATGGAGAACCCACCTCGACAGCTGCTTATAGGGAATGATGCTATCAGTTATGTAATGCCTTCGCTGGAAGCCCGTATTAAAGAGATACGCGAATTTGCGGCGCTGAGTAATACAACCGATTTTGATTAATGGGTGTAAGCACCCGATGTTTTAAATATCGAGAGTACAATGACTGACTTATTAACCCAGGCCTTCACGTTTAAAAATGGCCTCAGGATGCGTAACCGCGTCGTTATGGCACCGATGACCACCTGGTCCGCTAATGACGATGAAACTATTTCAGATGAAGAAGTAAACTATTATCGGGCACGCGCTACCGGTGTGGGATTAGTGATAACGGGATGCGCTCATGTTCAGAGAAACGGAGTGGGTTTCACCAATGAATTCGCAGCCTACGATGATCGTTTTATCCCGGGTCTGAGGAAACTGGCTGATGCGGCAAAAAGCGGGGGGGCGCTGGCAATCCTGCAACTGTTTCATGCCGGTAATAAAGCGGTTCCCGAACTCATCCCTGGTGGAGAGCTGGTCAGCGCCAGCGCCCTGGCCGCTCCGGCTGGCCCTTTTAATCGCGGAGAACAAGCCAGCCGGGCGATGGAACATGACGAAATTCTTGATGTCATTCATGACTTCGGCGAAGCCACTCGCCGCGCAATTGAGGCCGGATTTGATGGTGTCGAATTGCACGGCGCACATGGTTTTCTTATCCAGAACTTCTTCTCCCCCTGGTTTAACCAGCGTACTGACGAATGGGGTGGTTCATTAGCAAACCGGATGCGTTTCCCGCTGGAGGTCGTTCGGGAAGTCCGGCGGGTTATTGAAACTCATGCCAGAAAACCCTTTTTACTGGGTTACCGGTTATCGCCGGAAGAGTCCGGAGAAGGAGGATTACGGATTAATGACTCCCAGGCTCTGGTGTGTCAGTTAGAGAAAGAGACTCTCATTGACTATCTCCATATCTCACTCCACGACGTACTGACCGATCGGCCGCAGGGTAGTGAGGATAAGGAAACTATTCTGGCGCGGTTTGTAGAACAATTTAATGGGCGTTTACCTTTGCTGGCAGCCGGAAAAATTACTTCGTCACAGGCGGCTCAACAGGCTCTGGAGGCCGGACTGTCACTGGTTGCCTTAGGCCGGACGATTGTCATGAATCCCAACTGGTTGGAGCTGGTGCAGGCAGGCCATGAGGATAAGGTAAAAAACACGCTTATCCTGTCGCAACACTCAGACGAACTGGCGATCCCTGAAAAACTATGGCAAGTGATTCAGAAGACGCCCGGATGGTTCCCGACATAAATAAGACCTGAGTAATCAGACCTGAGTACATGTAATTCTGGAATATACCGTTTTGCCTGTAACTATCTGGAAGATGAAACATCAATTTGTAGCTTTCTATCCGTACAGGGCGAGAAGGTCCGCCTCTCGCTCCCAGCGGACCTTCAGCTTCGTTAACACGTCCGCTTCGTGCCAATAGCGGACGTTGTTAAGCTCATGCAGTATGGATTCACGAAGAACAGACGTTATATTTTGTCCTGATTGACACGGGATGAAAGCTCATGATGGCTCTCTTTTCGCTCGCTGTAACGATCCGCAAGATAACCGGTTTGTCCCTTAAGCAGCAGTGTGATTTTAAACAGCTCCTCGGCTACATCGACGATGCGGTCATACCATGACGAAGGTTTCATTCGGCCGTTTTCGTCGAACTCTTGCCATGCCTTGGCTACGGAGGACTGGTTGGGGATCGTAAACATCCGCATCCACCGACCCAGAATACGCATCTGGTTCACTGCATTGAAGGACTGGGAACCACCGCAGACCTGCATTACCGCAAGTGTTTTTCCCTGTGAAGGACGAACTGCGCCTTCACTTAATGGTATCCAGTCAATCTGCGCCTTCATAACTGCGCTCATAGCCCCGTGCCGTTCCGGAGAACTCCACACCATCCCGTCACACCATCTGACCAGACCGCGCAGCTCGGTGACTTTAGGATGCGTGTCCGGTGCATCATCCGGCAGGGGTAAACCTGAGGGGTTAAAGATTTTTACCTCCGCGCCCATCGCCGTCAGCAGGCGACCAGCTTCTTCCGCGGCAAAGCGGCTGTAGGAGCGCTCTCTAACTGAGCCATATAGGATCAGAATCCGCGGCGGCTCGTGCAGGTGCAGGCGCTCGGCGATGTGTTGATCAAAGCATTCACTATTCAGGGCTGGAAATTGTTCCATTTTTCTACTCCGGAGAGATCAGAAGATTTCAAATTTAATATATATGATTTACCATATATATATTCTAAAGGGAACGGAGTGAAAAATGCTACAACCTGTTCAGCTTTTCAAAATCCTGTCGGATGAAACCCGGCTCGCCATCATCATGATTCTCCGGGAGTCAGGAGAACTATGCGTCTGTGATATCTGTGCAACCATTTCCGAATCGCAGCCCAAAGTCTCGCGACATATGGCTATCCTTCGCGAGGCTGGGCTGGTTCTGGATCGTCGTGAAGGCAAATGGATCCACTATCGTCTGTCCCCCCACATACCGGCATGGGCTGCTGAGACAATCACGACGTCCTGGCAGTGTATGCGGGAGGATGTGCGTGAATGGCTGGATAAATCAGCCTGCACCTCATGCTGAGAAAAGAAAACACATTTACATAATCATATATAACGGAGTCTGAGATGCTTTTGGCAGGGAGTATATTTTTACTGACGCTGATACTGGTGATCTGGCAACCCAGAGGCTTGAGCATTGGCTGGAGTGCGAGTATCGGGGCTGTGCTGGCGCTAGTAACCGGTGTCATCCATATCACTGATATTCCCGTTGTCTGGAATATCGTCTGGAACGCGACAGCGGCATTTATTGCTGTCATTATCATCAGCCTGCTGCTCGATGAGGCCGGCTTCTTTGAGTGGACCGCACTGCACGTCTCCCGCTGGGGGAACGGACGTGGTCGCCTGCTGTTTACCTGGATAGTGTTGCTCGGTGCCGCTGTCGCTGCTTTGTTCGCCAATGATGGTGCTGCGCTGATCCTGACGCCGATTGTGATTGCGATGCTGCTCGCACTGGGGTTCAGCCAGGGCACGACACTGGCCTTTGTCATGGCTGCAGGATTTATTGCAGATACGGCCAGCCTGCCACTCATTGTTTCTAACCTGGTTAATATCGTCTCGGCGGACTTCTTCGGTCTGGGTTTTACGCAGTACGCTTCCGTTATGATCCCCGTGGATGCGGCAGCGATTGCGGCCACGCTGATCATGCTGCATTTCTTCTTCCGCAGGGATATTCCGGCAACGTATGACGTTTCGCTGCTGAAGAAGCCTGCCAGTGCAATCAAGGATCCGGCAACCTTCAGGGCGGGCTGGATTGTTCTGTTATTGCTGCTTGTCGGTTTCTTTGTTCTGGAGCCGCTGGGGATCCCGGTCAGTGCGATAGCAACGGCTGGCGCAGCAGTGCTGTTTGTGGTGGCGAAACGAGGCCATGCCATCAACACCGGGAAAGTCCTGCGCGGTGCGCCATGGCAGATCGTTATTTTCTCGCTGGGCATGTACCTCGTGGTCTATGGCCTGCGCAATGCAGGACTCACGGAGTACCTGTCTGGTGTGCTGAATCTGCTGGCAGACAAGGGGTTATGGGCAGCGACGTTCGGCACCGGCTTTCTGACGGCATTTCTCTCATCAGTGATGAACAATATGCCGACGGTGCTGATTGGCGCGCTGTCGATTGACGGTAGTACGGCGACTAGCGTCGTCAAAGAGGCAATGATTTATGCCAATGTGATTGGCTGTGATTTAGGCCCGAAAATCACCCCGATAGGCAGTCTGGCAACCCTGCTGTGGCTGCATGTGCTTGCCCAGAAAAATATGACGATCACCTGGGGATATTACTTCCGCACCGGCATTATCATGACTCTGCCCGTGCTGTTTATCACTCTGGCCGCGCTGGCGTTGCGGCTCTCCATCACTTTGTAATGAGATACAGATATGAGCAACATTACCATCTATCACAATCCAGCCTGTGGCACCTCACGTAACACGCTGGAGATGATCCGTAACAGCGGTAACGAACCAACCATTATTTATTATCTCGATACTCCCCCGACTCGTGATGAACTTAGCAAACTGATTTCAGATATGGGTATTTCAGTACGTGCATTGCTGCGTAAGAACGTCGAACCTTATGAGCAGTTGGGTCTTGATGAAGACAAATTTTCTGATGAGCAGTTGATTGATTTTATGCTTCAGCATCCGATCCTGATTAATCGGCCGATTGTCGTTACGCCGCTTGGCACTCGTCTTTGCCGCCCTTCAGAAATAGTGTTGGATATTCTACCGGAAGGCCAGAAAGGAGCGTTTATCAAAGAGGATGGCGAGACGGTCATTGACGAAACGGGGAAGCGGGTTAATTAATCTACCCACTTCAAAATATCGGACGCCTGTTTACGCTATGCGGGCGTCCGCTTTTCGCTCATAGCGGACCTCACACTCAGTGAGGTAGTCCGCTCCGTGCAAGGAATGAACTATTTTAAGATGGCCATTCAATCTTCCAGCAAACTCATTTCTTCAGAGAGCCACTGTCTCAGAATTCGTATTTTAAATGAATCCTGATTATCCGAGCGATAAACTAAATCGTATCCCCGCTCAGCCTTAAGTTTGTATTGCGGAAACGGAACAACAAGCCTTCCAGCTGCTACATCATCTGCAACCAGAGTACTGCGTCCAAGAGCCACACCTTCGCCACGTATAGCGGCCTCAGTCGCCATGCTGCCAAGGGTCCATAAGGGACCATGATGGCAGCAAAATTTTTTTTCTCCGGCCAGTGCAAACCATGCCTCCCAGTTCGCCAGCATTCTGTATTCATGAAGAAGAACGCAGTTTGAAAGTTCCTTAATTTCTGTCAGACCATTATGTTCTTTAAGAAAACCCGGGCTACAGACGGGGGTCACTGTTTCATCAAAGAGACGCTCATACGAAACGTCGCGATAATGGCCAAGACCGTAACGAATGGCTGCATCTATCTGACCATCATTTAGATCCACATTACTGTCAGTAACATCCAGCTGAATATCAACTTCAGGATATCTCTGTTTGAACCGGCTCAGACGCGGTGCCAGCCACTTGCTGGCAAATGAAACCGTTGTACTGACACGTAAACTTTTTGCAGGATTCCTTCTGCGCAGACGCTCAGATTCCATCATTAACTCACTCAAAAGGCGGGTAACAGTGCGATGATATTCAGCCCCTTCCTGAGTCAGTATTATCTGTCGGGTCAGCCTGAAAAATAGTTTTAACCCCAGATGCTCTTCAAGCTTCCGGATTTGCCGGCTTATCGCGCCATGCGTTACGTGCAGCTCTGTTGCAGCCAGTGTCATACTAGAGAGACGGGCTGCGGCTTCAAAAGCACGCAGAGTCTGCAATGGAGGGAGGCGATCAAATATCATACGTGTGATTATAATTCACGCGTATTGTGAGAACAAATGATTTGTCAGGCCAGAGTCCGAAAATCAAAATTATCACACAGAACATTCACATTGGCTTTACGATAATCGGAGGAATGATGGAAAGCTTGTTTGTTTACGGGACGCTGGGTCCTGGCCGACCTAATGCTCATATTCTTGAAAAGATTGGGGGGACATGGCAGGAAGGCCACGTTGGTGGTTCGTTATTAGATAAAGGTTGGGGTACAGAGATGGGATATCCGGGGATCGTGTTGGATGATTCCGGTAATCGTGTACAGGGTTTTATTTTCACGTCAGAGAATTTGCATCTTCACTGGCACATACTCGATGAGTTCGAAGGTTTTGAGTATGAACGGGTACCCGTTGAAGTCACTCTCTCTAATGGCTGCAATGTTAAATCCTTCATATATATACTCAAATAATGTACTTTCGGCCCGATATTCAGCGGGCCTGATAGCCTTTTACAAATTTCAATTCGTTTATTTGTATACTGCTAGCTCTATGAGATTTAAATCTGGGTCGCGAATATACACAGAAATTATTTCACCTTTTGCACCTGTTCGGGTAACGGGGCCTTCGAGGACATCAATATTATGTCCTTTAAGATGTAACAGAACCTCGGGGATTGATTTGTCCACGATAAAACACAGATCAAGAGAACCGGGTACTGGCAGGTGAGCCTTAGGTCCAATCTCCTTACCATACTCATGGATATTGATTTTTTGGTTACCAAAAAGAAGAGCCCTACGGCTATTGCTGAACATTACGGCCTCCATACCCAAAATACGAGTATAGAAATCCATACACTGCTCAATTGAGCGGCATGTGAGTACTAAATGATCGAGTTTATCTATCAAGAAAAAGACTCCAGATGGAATAATGCATTGCGAAATCAGGATTAAGTTTAGTTTGTTATCTAAACAAGAACAATTGTAGCCGAGATGTAAATCTTTGTTTTATAGAATTCTGCTCTTCGCTCAAAGCAGACTGTAAGCATCTCGATAAAGACGGCGCGATCCGCATGGACTGCTCTTCGGAGTGTGCGATGGCGGGCCTGCTGGCACTGCGTGATAAGTTCGATCTGGCCCGGACTATGACCGTCACGGCATAGTCACGCAGGCCGGGCTGATGAACCCGAACCACTATCTGGCGGTGGCGATTTACTACCTGTTCCAGCATCGCCCGCTGTGGGGCCAGGATGTGGCGGTGGGCAAGACGCTGGTCTCTTCAGCGATGATCGACCGCGTGGTGAACGACCTCGGCCGCAGGCTGGTTGAAGTGCCGGTGGGCTTTAAATGGTTTGTTGACGGCCTGTTCGACGGCAGCTTCGGCTCCGGCGGGGAAGAGAGTGCGGGCGTCTCGTTCCTGCGTTTTGACGGAACGCAGTGGTCTACCGACAAAGACGGCATCATCATGTGCCTGCTGGCGGCGGAAATCACCGCAGTCACCGGCAAAAACCCGCAGGAGCACTACGACTAGCTGGCAGAGCGCTTTGGTGCGCCAAGCTACAACCGTCTTCAGGCTTCCGCGACGTCTATTCTGAAAGCGGCGCTGTCTAAGTGATCTCCTCCCTGAAAACAGTGCCAGGGTCAAAAACACCGGAAATCTCAAAAAGTGCGAGGAACTAAAACGGGTGTGTTTACGATTTTGATAATCTAACCCTTCATCTCATGCAGTGGGTGGACATTGAGGCTTATCGATTACAGGAGGAGGGACAGAAGGCCGATACAGGATGGTTGAAGACGCTTGAGAAACTGGTCATCGCAAAACTGTATTTTCCGGAAGAAGCCATGGATACGTCAATCGTCAGTGTGGTTAAGTGTTCCCTGACCAGGAAGGCAAAAGTCATCCAGGAAGACAGTGCAAAGAAAGACAATAAAAAGAAAGAAGCGGTGCCCGATGACCTTATTAACAGTTTTTTCATTCAGGAACTGCGAAAGCTCGACGCGGAGTGGAGGCAAGGAGGGGGTGGAGCCGGTTTTAAAGACTTTATCATGGCGATAACCCGGGATAACCAACAGCGCCTCGATATACGCACTGAAGAAGGCCTGGATTTCGCCTTTGAGAAACTGTTGCCCACACAGCCACCAGCTGGCTCCTGGCCTTCAAAGTACCCGCTGGCATTCAGCCAGCAGCTGGCCGTCAATGAAACCTGGACCAGAAATCACACTGAACCGGGTATTTTTGCTGTTAATGGTCCTCCGGGAACGGGGAAGACAACACTCCTGCGTGATGTGGTGGCCGCAGTCGTCACCGATCGGGCGAGTAAACTGGTTAAACTCGGAGACTCTGCATTTAAAGCCAAAGACAGCCTCAAATACAATGACAGGCTGATACCCTATTATTCGCTTCACCCGTCCCTGGCGGGGAGTGCCATCGTGATTGCATCGTCCAATAACGGAGCCGTGGAGAATATCTCACTTGAGCTCCCCGGGATGGAGGCGGTACCGGAGAATGTGTCAGATCGCAGCGATTACTTTGCCGGGCTGGCTACCGTAATACTTAACAGGCCTGCCTGGGGGCTTCTGGCGGCAAGACTGGGCAATAAAAGTAACAGAGAGCAGTTCGTTAACACACTGTGGTGGGGAAATCTGCAGAAAAGTGAAAAAGGCGATGAAGCACCTCCTGAGAAGTTTTCACCCGAACGTGGAGAGGGGCTGAAATACCATCTGAATTTACTGCGACCGCCCCGGAAAGTCAGAGAGCCTGCACTGACCTGGACTGAGGCTGTCACACGTTTTGAACAGGCACAGGCGGTGGAGGAAGCCGAGCGTCAGCAACTGGTCGTCAGTTCAGGGCTAACGAATAAAATTGAGAGGCTCGAAGAACAACGAAGAGAATGGGAAGAAAGGAAGCAAACCGCAACGCTTCAGATTGAGGAATGTCGGAACGCGCTACAGACTCGCCGCGATGGAAATGACCCTGACCCTGTCCAGTGGAGAACGGGACGAACTCGATCAGCGCATCCACCAGCATGAAAAAAATAAACCCGGCCTTCTGGCTAATCTCTTTTCGCTGGGGAGGATATCGAAAACATGGTGGGATCGTTATCAACGGCTGACAGACGAATCAGATGCTTTGCGGGCGACGTTGACTCAGCAACGGCAGGAACAGCAGCAGGCGCAATTAGAAAAACATAATGCAGACTATGAACTCAGGAGCCTGGAGCGTGAGCTCACTCAGGTGATCAGCAACTGTCAGGCGGTCTGTAAAGAGCAGGAACAGAATAATACATTGCTGAAGCAGGCTATATCCGATCTAGGAGCCTCCTGGCCGGAGCGGGATGCAACAGATGAGCAAAGGGAGTTGTCAGCACCATGGCTTCATGAGCGCTGGAGAAAGGCGAGGGAAGACGTGTTTATCGCAGCATTAGACGTTCACCGGGCGTTTATTGAAAATAACCCCGTAAAAATGGCCGCCAATATAGGGCTTGCAATGGACTGGTTAAAAGGGCGAAAACTGACCGAAAAACAGGCGGCTCTGACCCTCGACTCCTTATCTCTGGTCGTCCCGGTTATATCAAGCACCTTTGCGTCCATGCCCCGGATGTTCAGGGATACAGGTCAGGAAGCGATAGGCTGGTTGCTGATTGATGAAGCCGGACAGGCACAACCTCAGCATGCGATTGGGGCTATCTGGAGAGCAAAACGCACGGTTCTGGTAGGTGACCCAAAACAACTGGAGCCGGTCAGCAGTATTCCGTCCACTGTAGAGGGGGTGCTGGCAAAACACTATCAGATCCCTTCCTGCTGGTGGCCCGGAAAAGTCTCAGCACAGATACTGGCAGACCAGACGATGGATGTTGGCACCTATCTGCCCGACCCGGAGTCTGAACAGATTTGGGTGGGCTGTCCATTACGGGTTCACCGGCGCTGTGATGAACCAATGTTCAGTATCAGTAACCATATTGCCTATGACGGGCTCATGGTCCACGGGAAAAAGCCGGGCCTGGCGGATTTTCCTGAAAGTGGATGGCTGGATGTGAAAGGGAGAACATGCGAAGGAAACTGGGTAGCGGAGGAAGGGGTGGCGGTGGAAAAGTTACTTTTGGCGTTGCGTCATCAGCATTCACTCACACCTGACGACGTGTTTCTGATCTCGCCATTCCGGGATTGCGCTAAGCAGCTTAGTCGGATCGCAAAGAGACTGGGATTCAGGATGGACAGAACGGGCACTGTACATAAAACACAGGGTAAGGAAGCTGCAGTGGTTATCCTCGTGCTGGGAGGCAACATAAAAAGCCAGGGGGCGAAAGCCTGGGCGGCGGAAAAACCCAATCTTGGTGTTTTTTGCGAACCAATTGAGTTTACCCATAGCGAGCGTTTTACAACTGCGATACAGGGAATATGCTGTACGTTGAGCCCGGCTACGAAAGTAACTTTCTTATCAACACGGTCGGGGGAGTGCCACACTGTGGCGTTTGATTTTTTCCTTACTAGTCCGCCCGACGTATTTATTACTCAGAATAGCGAGAAAACACGTGCGATAATGCAGGCAGCCTGGTTTGGTAGCGCCCGCGACTGTCCACCGATTGTTCAGCTCAGTGATACTCTTCCGACTACATGTGCTGGTGTGATTAATTACCAGATGAATTACGCGCGGTTGGGGAGAATGATTGCGGATCATATTCGACAGCCCACGGAACAAGGTGAGTGCTCAACGATTATACCAAATGTCGGGTTTCCTTGGTGTGGCCAGAGTAGTCAGTCCCCGGAAAGTAACGCCACTTTGAATATGCTCATTTTACCGAGTCCCTCGACCGATGCTCTGAGAAAATTGCTGCCTCATTTCTACAGGACAAGCGGGATTAAGGTAAACCTAGCGATTTACCCTTATGACGAAGTATTTAATCTGAGGCAGGCAGAAATTATCATAGGTCAGGGAGTTACGAATGTCGTAAACGGTGTAATGGCGATCTCCGAGGCAGTACAATACATCAATGAACGTATTATCCATGAAACCGGTTCTTGACTGGGCATTGGTATGTTGAACAGGGTGTTTGTATGAAGCAGCACGCTGACTGTACACCGTTTTTGTTATTTGGCAAGTGGACTGACCCCGCCCGGCGCCACCGTCATCTTGGAGGCGAACAGCCCCATCGTGAGGACAGAATTTGTCTACGGGCATGGGGTCAGTCCAAACTGGTAACTAAAAGTTGGCATATATACATAAGCGCCAGTTTGTGGTTCGGGGAAAATTCATCTTTAGGAAGTATTGGCCATTAGAATATGAGGTGATGCTGCGAACAAGGGGGTTGTTTTTAGCTGTTATAAAGTGGTGAACTATTTACAGTATCTACCACATTGTACGGCACCAATGATTTCTGGTTAACCAAAATCACTGGGAAAGTGCTTTGTCAGTTCACATAACATGGATCCCCTGTGTCCCGAATCGCAGGACGCAGAAGAAATCCGGAGAGCTTTTATTCATGAAACTACCGAATAATTAAAAAAGGTTTTGCCATGATGTAAAAATGTGAAGAGATTTATGTTCATCATGTTTTCTTTTTCGCACCTAAGTTTGCATCAATACAGGAAAGTATGCGGGCAAAAATTTCTGGGGAGATCTCTACCTCGGAGATTTTGCGCACTCTTTTTTCCTCACATCAGTTTTTTTACTTTCTTTTTAAAATAATTTATTTTTTATATTATCAAGGCATCAAAAGTTGCATATACTGTAACACCATAACTAAGAACTTATCAGTTGAATAATTAGTGTTGTGATATGAAAAGAAAATTAATAAAAAGAAATAAGAGATGGTTAAATGTTATCTATAAATCCTCATCATGCCAACATTTGCCAATGTATGATGAGATTCAATTTCTTAAGGCGGTTAATCGGAAGCGAAATGTGATTAGAATCGAACGACGGCATCCATCCTTTCTTAATTGGGAAAAGGTTAAGTTTCATAAAGGCTATGCTGTTGTCCCATGCAATGATTGGAAAGGTAATTTTGCTTATGATTATTATTTATACTCAACAGAACTATTGCCTATTGTCTTTCTTCCTTTCTGGGTGCCGCCTGAAATTGATATATCATGCTATTTGCAAGATTAAAAGACGGTGGGGAGATGATGCATGAGAGTATATCTATTACATTACCCAGTAATTCTTTGAAATGATTGAGGAAGCAGCTGCAATCGCTGGTGAGACTGTTTCGAAGTTTATTTTTCGATGTGCTTATGAGTGTGCGGTGGAAATTATTGAGCATTAGAATAATACATATTGACAAAACATGACCTACTTCTGCAGGTTATCGCGATTTTTGAAGGTAATGAAAGTGCAGTATTAAAATGATGCAATATACTCAACCAAGCATTGAGCTTAAAGCAAGCCTTTGAAATTATAGACAAAAATAGAGGGTGAAATTTGCCATGCTCATTTTAGAATAGCGCATGGCATTTATTCATGCGTTCGAAGCGCAAAATTATTGCTATATCAGATTATTGATCCTTTTTTCTTTCGTGTAACTCCCTGATCAAGTGAGGAGCAAGAAGGCTCTCTACTGGTATAACCGTATTTAATTTTACTGCTTTAACAATTTCAATCAATGAGAGGGTATTCTGTGCGAGCTGTTCGCGAAGCTCTTTATTCTCTACCTGTAGCTGCTGATTACGACCAAGAAGAGCCTGACGAGTCTTACGATTCACATACTGCTGCTTTTCCTTAGGGCGAAGATTTAAAGAGGACAGTTGTTGATCGATATAGGCTGCAATAAGACGCTTTCGTTGAATGCTACTTAATGTACTTAAGCCACCATTGATGATGCCTTTTGATTTAAGTCTGGAATGTAAGCTTTTAGCTGAGATAGGAGATTTATCAAACCCTTCGATCAACATCAGCTGGAGCTCATGCTCAATCTGAGTATCCAATTCTTTACCACGCATCAGTCGTCTCCTTGTTTGATTTTTTGGTACTCTAGGGAAAATAGTTGAGCCAGAGTACGAATTTCACCTTCTACTTTTATCTCTCCGGACAGGACCACCTGAGAGGGGATTACTTGCAGCGAGTTTGAGCGATTGCGTAATTGCTTAGTTAAGGCATCTAGTTGTGCTAGATTTTCTTCGATATTGCCTTGCATTAGCTGGTTGCCCGGAAGGGCTGCGGTATACTGTTTAAAAACAAGCGTAGCCTCGTTTAATGCCCGACCTTTGGCTTCAACAGTAGAGTACTCATCAATACGACCTGTTAAAGTGAAATGCTCACAGGGCTTCAATGCCTGACACTTCATTCGATAAGGACATCCCCACAAATTTACATCTCTCATGCAGGAGCCCAATTTCAATGGATGCAGTACCGCGTGCCTTTGCACCATTTCGGACGCTTGCGATGGCCCTTCATTTTTACTGATATCCTCGAACGCAGCGGCTATGTCTTCGAATAATCCATCGCCTAACGACGCTTCAATGAATCCTGCAACATCGTCACGATTATCGAAGGAATGCAGATTCGCCTTTATATTGGTTTCCATATTCTTCGTGCTGCTAAATACCATCATACCACTTTTTTTTACCACATCGAGCGGTGTATCTGCGTCAATAGCAGTTAGTGTCGTCTGCTCCTGTACGATCGGAACTAACGGAATAAGAGAAGCAGTCTTTCGACGTTCCTTAAGAGCCAGATGCTGGTAATACTTATTTTGAGTAATATCAACACGCCCCATCAACATGGCTTGTAAGTGGTCTGAAATTTCAGCAATAGCGAGAAAAGTGTTTATATTGTGACGAGGAATGTGAGTGCGAAGCTGGGTAGGGCGACCGTCATCTTCGAGAAGTCTGTATTTACTGAAGACCGAAGCATAGCCGTCTACATTACCGAGAAACTGGTTTACGCCAGCATTACTCAGTGGTAGAGGTGTTGCTTTTAGCCCCAATGATCTTTTTAACGTCATAGTCCCTTTGGGGTAAAGGAACAATAAATCCTCATACATAATCTCAAATCTTTTGCCATTTTCTACCCATGCGTGAGTACAGGGAGTATTTGCGCTGCTATCACCAAATTCATTTTTAAGGTAAAGATTAAGGTCTGATTTTGAATAGTATTTCCTTTTTTCATTGCCTGGAAAGAGAATGACTTCAACCGGCATACAGCCTCGTTTCGCTAACGCTTTTGATGCTTTATCACGTAATCCGGCACGACCCCGAAGCTCTGATGAGGATTGGGCTATGTGTTCTACAATATCATCAAGTTCAACAAGTTCACCTGCAATATCATTGATCGCCTCCGGTAAATAATCAGCAAATCCTTTTGAACGTAAGTTTGTGAGATGCTTTCGTAACTCAAATGTTAGCGACTTAACCGATTTGAATATGTTTTCAACTAAAGGAACAGCTAAGGGTTCGACCCAATGTGTTCGCTCACCAGCGCCCTTAACACCAACATAGCGAATGCCAAGAAAATAATCCGGCAACCCTTTATCGCGTAGACGTCTGCTGATGTCAGAGTTTTCTATCTTTCGTTTGACCAACGCATCCTGCCTAAGATTGAATGCTTCAACGGACCGAAAACCCGTGATGATGAGTAGCAGAAGGCAATTGAGCACTATCTTTTCAGTGCCGCTTTCTACACACTTGATAAGTGACACGATATTGAGGAATCCTCGAATTGTAATAAGTGCATCGTCACCATCAGTGGCTGTATCATCCAGTCTGTCCTTGTGTTTGAGGGCTATTGTTTCCCGGGCTTTCCGGGTCAAATTGGTCCGGTTAGTATAATTTTCGTCTGACACATATTGTAGCGTTACCAATGTGAAAGCGTGATGATTTACTAATTTTACAATCTTAACGCAACGCCCCTTATAGTTGGCTATGTTAGGATCACCTGGCTTGGATGCTGCACTCATAGTATCCATCGCACTACGTACAACATCTGTAGTCAGATAGATTGGATGAGTTTGCCCGGTTAATTTAATCAGCGCGCAGTACCAGCGTTTCATAATAATCAGAGTTGCAACAGCAACTGCAGGGGAAATGCTGCGATTTCTGCCTCGATAGACGAGTACCAGTATGGCTTTCATAAACAACTGATAAGTATCGGATACAGTATGGTGTTCGTCGATTCCTTTTAGCCGGTTAATCTCATCAAATCGCAATACATTAACACCATTACCACGTAGCCAGCCGGAACCTTTTTTTCCACATATCCAGACAACGCTATCCCATGATTCTGCAAAATCTGCTGCCAGATTCTTTTCGAACCAAGCTTTCTGCTCTAGGATAAAAGTGTCAAAATTCTCTACATTTTTTTTCATTTCCCACAACCTCTGACTTTATGCAAATGACAACGGGCAATCACTGACTTTATTTCTATTTGCGTCGTCTCGTGGATAGAAATTAGTGGATTGTGAGCATTGCCGACACTATCTGACACAGCTATCAGCTCATCGACTTCTTTAGAGATGCTATCTAATACATCCTGGTGATGGCCATCAAGGAAAGGGCGGTAATATAGGCAACCATAGCAGCAACGGACTTCACAGAAAGGGCATTCGTCATCGGTTCTCGCACAACCACCAATCTCATAGTGCAATCGATCTCCAACCATGCCAACTACACGTCGACCTAACCATTCCTTTGAAGGGACCAACTTACCTGTCAGCATCATAGCTACCATATTTTGCCATACGGGGTTAGAACCGAGAGCTTTAGCGCGAATCAATGCCAAAGCTGGCGTCGCCAGGATGTAATGTTTTGCTACAACTACAGATGAATGGCCGAGAATATGAGCAATTTCCTCCGCACTGACGCCATGCATAGCCAACGAGTGACCAACGTTGTGGCGTAGATCAGTTGGTGTGATTGATGGCGGAGCTGCTTCTCCGCGAGCTACGGCATTTTGATAATCAGGGGGGCTGAAGTTTAGAATGGTTTGTCTAATAGACTGAGAGACAAAAGCAGGGGCGTCCCCCCCCATGTCGAACATTTTGTCATTAGATAATAACTGAGCTCTGTCCACATAATGCTTGATTAATGCACCAATTTCCGGCGGAATAGCCAGCAGTAAACGCTCGGTCGTAAGGCGTCTTTGTTTGACGTAGGGTAGTAGAATGCTATATCGAATTAGCCCAGTATTAGTGTTATATGTATCAATACGCAAGTCTCGAACAGCTAGCTTTGCCAGCTGCACAGGACGAGCACCAGTGACATAACTTAACCCGAGTATTGTGGCTTGTTTTAACTCTCTGATATCATAAGACTTCCCTCTGGCCAATGCCGTTGCCATTTCAAATAAACCTTTGCTTATCATGTTTTTTTCAAAAGGGTCGAGGAGATTGTCAATGTCCTTATAAATCTCCCAGTTATATGCATTTGGTCTAGGAATAAACTCAAGGTCCTCATAGTCTTCCAAAGTGAATCCAGGGAACTCTTCAGAACAAAGGATCTTCAACCCGAATAATATAAAATAGAAGGATCTGGCATTGAGTGCATCGTTTTCTAAAAACTGTCGCAATATATGTAATGTAAAACCACCATTCCCTCTGCAGTAGCTGAAGGCTTGTGCCCATTGATATGACAGTACTGGCAAGAAAGTTGGGAACATTGTTGACGCATATTTAAAACAAAAATACTTCAAGAGCGTGTTTGTTAAGTCATCAAGCTTAAAATATACGTACCGCTTACTTCCTGAATAATAAAAAACCCACTTATCCCCCTCATTATTAATATGCTTATCATCAAAATCACTGCTGGATTTCAAAAAAATTTTCTCGGGAATAAATAAAGATTTTAATTTTGAAGAGAGGTTCTCATCATACATTTCAGAACCTTGCGGGAGCAGTATATTAGGCTTAACATCCATTAAACAACTCCTTTGTTAAGAAATCTATATCAGAGTCATGTTGAAATAATCGCTGGATATTTGCTGCATTAGCTTGCTCAGATAAAAATCTTTTGGCATAAAGATCAGGCATTTGGCTTTTTATACTCCAACCGCCAAGCAAACGGAGAGCCTCTTTTACCTCATCCATTCGCCCCATTGAAAGTGAGTTTTTGACAAGATTATTACCAGAGTCATTGAGTTTTTTATTTTGTAAATTATATAATTTCTTCATAGTTAAGTAAGCCCATGTATGCCGTGTATGTACGACAGACATAACGGAATAAAAGGGAGGTACCTCAAAATTCACAACATGCTGATTTCTGTGGTTGTACCAAAAAACCATGAAGTAAACTACCCATGAAGGTTATTTAACATAATATACATTATGCGCACCAAAATTGATTGTGGTAGATAACGGCGTTTGCCGTGTGGATTTGCTTTGGTTATTGCTGGCCTGCGCTGGTTCCAATCTCGTACTGACAGTCATCTATCGTTGTTCTTCCTGTTTCGATTAACTTCCAGCCTTTGATATCCTCACCCTGACATGTCGCTTTTTTCCCATGGCGTCGGCTGCACTTTGGCCAACGGCAATCGCCAGTTGTCAGATTAATCGCGGACAACAACGTTTGCTGACCGCGTTTAAAAATCGTTATCAACACCGCTCATCGTTCGCTATCGCTTCCGAGCGGCTTCGCATCGTTTTGCATACCATCGCAATCAGAACACCTTGAATCGATATTCCATGATCACTTCCGACGACAGCGTGTTTGTACGTGTGTAATAGCCGTCCGTAAGGACTGGCGTTTTTCCCTGCGTCTTGTATGACCATCCTGGCCCGAACATCGCCCAAAAAGTGAAGTTTTTAAACATGGACTGCGTTGGAACCCAACGGCTAAAGGCATTGATCTCCCCGGTGCGCACGTGATTCCCTTTATAGTTAAATTGCCCGATGTTTCCCGCCAGGCCAACGGCTAATTCAGGGGTTAATCGATATTCGGTGATGTTCGCCAGCACCAGTTCCCCATCACGCATGTAATCGTCGCCAGCGTAGGCCATGGAAATAAATGTTCCCCGGGAATTTTTACTCATGTGGCGTGGATAAAACCCGACTTCACCTGTTTTTTTAGCATTGGTGTAGCCAATGCCCATTTTGCTATTCCAGCGTTCACCTTTCCAGGTCGCATCCAGCGCAAAATGCCAGGCATTATTGTCAAAATCCCGTTTACTCGCGGGCATTGCGCGGTAACTTTCCAACGCGTGGGTGCCGTAGACTTGCGTTCCAATCGTTAGCTGCGAATCCGCCCGAAACTGAGTAAACAGCAGGTGCCGTTGCAGGTAGTTTTTACTCTCACCATAAGCATACTGTGCATCAAAAATTTTCCCCCGCCAAAGAATTTCTCCGCTTGCCAGGTGGCTAATATATTCACCGGTATTAGTCTGAAATCGCTTTTTATCTGGTGAGTTTCTGTCCATGGAATTTTCAAGCCAGGCCCCTCTTATGGTAAATGGGCCGTAGCTTACAGCACTGCTTACGCCGGAATACGTTGTTGGAGAAAGCCGGTTGGACGTTGAAATAACGCCATAATTTTTCAGCATCTGCCATCCCCAGCGCGCGTTTAACTGAGCCCCAGAAAGCGTGTAGTTAAGCTTCACGTTACGTTGGCCGAACTTTGAATACCCTTCGGCGTTGCTTTTTTTGTTACCTGTACCATTATTATAAAGTACGCCGCGGGAGTTGAAATAGTCGCTGGCGCCCAACTTTATCGCGCTATAATATGACACATCGAAGCCGATAATATCGGATAAATAACCAGACTGGTATTCTGCTGAAAATCCCTGCCCCCAGGCGTTGTGTACATGTTTCGGGTTGGTATTTTCCTCCTTAAGATATTTCCAATAATTCTTTGCAGAGACAGTGAGCTGTGAGTCAGTAAAAAAAGGATCTTCAAAAATAGCGTCTGTAGCGGCCCATACAGGCGTAACCAGCCCGCACGCTATTAACGCGGCAGTTATATTTTTAAACATTTTTATTTCCTGAGAAAAGATCCGCCATAGCACATTTATGGCGGAAAACTAAACTGTCAGATTATTTATGGTTTAGTGAAGCCTTGCCTGCTTCAACGTATTTCATGGTGCCAATTTCTGGCACACTGTATTTACCATCGTGATAAGTGATTTTCACCACCGCAGCATTCGACAATGGCAGATTTTTGGCCGGGTCGTCCGTCAGATCGGAAATCATTATCTGAATCGCGGTACCTGAAGAAATGGCCAGAATATTTTTATCACCCTCTTTTTGGGCATTTTCTACAATAGTTGCCAGTGCAGCTTGTGTCCGTTCTTTTACTTGCTCATAGTCTTCCGCTAGCTGTTTTGGATCGGACTTGGCCAGCGCGTTCTGACTTTCCCTTACCGAGAGCGTGCCTGCTTTCATCGCCTTAAAAAGCGATTCACTGTCCGTCATTCCAAGTGCGTGTGCGCCTGCATTGGCCATGTCGACATTATAACCGCCTTCAAAACCACCAAAAAACGCCTCTCGCAGGCCTGTCATTTCTGTTAAATGATAATCCGTTACGCCAGCCTGTTTAAGAATCACTGCCATGGTTTCGCGCTGCCGTCCGGCATCGCTGGAATAAAAACGATCAAACTTTATCCCTTTGAGTCCCTCACCTAAATATTGAGCAACCTGCACCCCATCCTTGGTCAATGGGGAATCAATCCAACCTTGCACGCGGTCAAACGAATTAAGCAGCGTTTTCCCATGACGCGCAAAATAAATATTGATGACCTCCTGGTCATTTTTATCGTTACTTTTCGCCATCAGCAGTGGACTGGTAATGGCAGTAACTGCCATTAAGACACCCAGAAATAATTTATTCATTTTAAAGAATCCTTTTTCATAGCCAAAAAAAAACCTACGTACTCTTCAGCGCCCTGGCATGCAGGTGGAGAAGAAAACGTAGGTTTTGCCTGTTGATACAGTAACAATCCAGCTATTACGGACCCTATCACTAATGCTTTTGAATTGCACTTAATCTATAACGATGATTTATATAATTGTGATCCTCCTCATATCAACCGTATTCCCATCTGGACGTTAATATCTGCAGTACGTATTTTAAATTCTCTTGGGATTGTTACTGTTTCAGGCAAAACCTAAGGCCGTTTCTGTACTCGTTGCAGGAGCGGCCTTAGGTTTTTTTTTGCATTTTAGTTACCCTCATGAATAACAGGAGTTACGATGAATAAATCATGTATTGCCGTTGCGCTGGTCTCTGCATTCGCCTTTACCGCAAGCGCCGCGCCGCTAAAAATTTTGATTGTCAACGACGATGGTTGCGAATCCCCGGGCAGTATTTCGCTTCAGGAAAAACTCATGCAAAAAGGTTTTGAGGTATGGATGGTCGCTCCTGCCACCAATCAGAGCGGCATCGGTTCGGCCATTACCTTCAAAACGGGTAAAATCTTTGATGTAAAGAAAGCTGCTGATAAACGCTACTGCTTCCCGGGAACGCCCGCTGATGCGGTTGATTTCGGCTTACGGGGACTACTCATTAATAATCAGCCGGACCTGGTTATCTCTGGCGTCAACGATGGCCCGAATACCGGGATGGCCCAGGTCAATTCAGGGACGGTAAGTGCGGCAGCCAGGGCTGTACGTTATGGTTTCCCGGCGATTGCGGCCAGCATTGGGTATATCTTTACCGAAGATGAAATGAAGAATAAATGGCCAAGCACACATAAATATTGGCCTGATGCGGTGGATTATGTGGTTGAGGTTGTTGATACGCTGAATCGTAATCATGTTCCTGGTTCACCTTTAGTGCCTAAAGGATCGGGCTTAAGCATTAACTATCCGCCGCTGCCAAAATCAAAAATTAAAGGTGTACACTATATCGAAAATGAGATGTTCCCTACCCCACAGATTGGTTATGATATTTTGCCTGATGGACGCGCCAAACAAATCATCAACCCGGCATCGTTAAAGAACGTTGAGAACGATACCGATTCCGGCTGGCTTAATAAAGGTTATATCACCTACACCCTCTTTGATGGGGCAACGAACGCGCCGCAATTTCAGGCGCAATATGAAGAACTGCTGAATAAATAATTCACCAGTTTATTTCACAACTTTGTACCATCCACTTCGTTCCTGCCGGCGACACACTAAATCGCTGGCAGGCGATGTTTTCAATTTTTCATCACCGCCTAATTATATTGCTTAAGCCCTCATCCGTACTGTATGACGCGTACCGTTCCAATATCAGGTAAATACTTGATTGAGTTCAAAAGTTAGTCTGTTTCGGACTATTCCTGGTTGTTTATGGTTTTTTTAACATCTAACCTCATTTTTCTATAATTCCACAATTCACGTAGCGAGCAGCTCATGACCTTCCCTGCACATTCTTCAAATCTGCCCGACTATGGGTTTGCTCGTAGCCTGGGACTAGCCTCTGGTAGTGATTTTGATTTTACCGCGCTGGCCGCACAACTGGACTGCTCCCGTGATTTCTCTCAAGCCGGGATAATCTATTCCGACGGAATGAATCGCTGGCTTGTGCGCCCTTCACGTAGAATCGCCACACCAAACCAAAGTAGCGTTAGCCATGTTATCGTGACAAAAATTGCATCCTCGACGCCGCACAATGCCGCAAAAGCCACGATCAAAACGCTACAAGCACCGTCACTGGCTAATGAAATTACCTCCACGGCTATAGCCTGCGGTGCTGCCGTGGTCACTGTCTTTTTAGCGCTTGGAGCTGGCGCGGCCATCCCCCTCACCGCCGGAGCCTCAGGCGTGGTGGCAGCAATGATCACTGCAGGTGGTGTGGCTACCGGTTTACAGTGTTTTATCGGTAGCGGACGTCTGTTAGCTATCGGTATCGGCCATGAGGAGGATATTGCCTGGCTTGACAGCCAGGACTGGTATACCGCAACCTCAACAGCCTTGGATATCGTTTCTTTAGCTGGCGCTGGGGCGGGTTTAAAAAGTACCATTGCAACATATAAATTAATGAAAGCCAGTTCCTCCTCCGGGGCGATAAACTGGCTCAAAAGTCTGAGCCGGGCCGAACGTAAGCGTATTACAGAAGAAATCATCCGCGCCCAAAATCCAGGAATTTCTAACGGTGGAATTAAGGCGGCCATGCAGGCGCAGCTTTACCCTAAGCGTTTCCCGTCTGAGGCAATACAGCGTTCTTTGCAGCGCGAATTAACGAATGCGGTTATTAATACCTCAGCCTTCGCGGGGAGCGCGCTCACCGGAACAATACGCCATCCGCAAAATGTGTCGCAATCCGGTAAGTACGTCATCGGCGTTATACAGTCGTTCTCATTTTAGATAGTTAAAGCACTCGGCATAATGAAATATATTAATGACAGTCTCAAACTGGGCACCATCGTTGAGCAAAGGATAAAGGAGCAGGATCCTAAGCAGTTAGAGTCCGCGAAAATGTACTTGATGGAGCGTATGGAAACCCCTGTCGGGTTGCATACGGCTGGCGTGCCTTTTATTTTAAGCGCGCTGTTAAGCGTAATAAGTTTTGCTATGCCGCAGCTAACGCTTTGGGGAGCCATCTTTCAGTGGTTTTCCTGGCCCGCGCATGCTGTTTTTGCTGGTATCATCCCCACAGGTTTACTCTACTGTCTGCTGATCTTCCCGTCGATGACGCTGTTCTCTCGAGGTTTTCTGGCGGCGCTTAAGTTCTATCTAGGTCTGATTTTCCTGACCGCCGCGCTCGCCGCGGGAAATCTCATTTACGCATTCATTTCGGTATTCATATTTGGTGGGCATGCCGGTTTGCTTATAAGCGCTTTGGTTGGTGTATTGTTTAGCGCTGGGAGCATCAAACTGATTAACAGCGCTATGTTTGTAAAAACCTCAGCATTTTATTTACATAATCGAGTTTGGCGCTGGCAATTAAAACATCATGCACAAAATGCGATATGATAAAAATCCTCTGCTGGCTCATACTCACACTGCTAAGCGCAACGGGGCTTGGCGCCTGGTTTCTTCAACAGCAATATGACGCGCGCTCCGCCGACTTCCGCATCCTGTATCGCGAAATCACGGTAAAGGTGTCGCAGCACGATGCCATCATCCCCCTACTTCCGGCCGGTCAAAATGCCGCCGAAGTCCAGCAGATCCTGCCGCAGATCGTGCAATGGCGGCGCTATGATTCCCTGGAGCCGCGACGCCCCATCGTCGCGCAAAGCCCCGCACGCTACTGGCTGAATCTTCCGGGCATCTCCCTGCTGATTGATTTGAACACCCTACTTAACAGTCTCAATGAGAAAAAAACGTTCAAACATCTTGCCATTCGTTGGGACGGTACCACGTTGTTTGAGGAAGGTACCGCCTCTGCCAACACCTGGTGGCGTTGGGAGAAAACTGTCGCCAGCCCAACACAACCTCTGCTAATTAGCGCAGGCGATAACCCGCAGTGGCATCAACTGCCGTGGTGGCTGATACTTTCACCAGCACTGTTCTGGGCGGTGATTATCTATCTCGTTAATCAGTATCGAACCAATAAACGCCGACGGGATATCGCCGATTTACGCTCTCGCTATGGCGAACTCACTCGTCTTAATACCATGGGCGAACTGGCCGCCGGCATCGTACATGAGCTTAATCAACCGTTGACCGCCATCATGAGCTATAACCAGGCGGCTGTGCGCCTGATTAAAAAAAACGATCCCGTAAAGATCCCCGAACTGCTTGAGGCCTCAGTGTTGCAGATAAAACGCATTGACGCCCTGCTCAGCCAGTTTCGTCTCAAGCTCACTAGTAAGCGCGCCGAATATCAGCCGGTGGACCTTCCGTCTCTGTGGCTACGCGTTTGCGAATTGCTGGATAACGAGATCAGCGCGGGGAAAGTTCGCGTCTCCAGCCATTTTCCGTCGGACCTACCCGCGCTTCCAGCGCCGCTGCTATGGGTAGAGCAAATTCTGCATAATATCGTTAGCAATGCCATTCAGGCGCAAAGCGCAAATGTTCCAGGTAGCGCGTGGATCCATCTGCAAGCCGAGCGGGTCAATAACGGTATCGCCTTAACTCTTACTGATGGCGGACCAGGGTTGTCATCTGAAGCGCTTGAGCAGGTTTTTATACCGTTTTATACCACCCGTACTGATGGTGTGGGACTCGGCATGGCCCTTGCGGATACCCTTGTTCAGCGTCTTAATGGCACGATAGAAGCGAGCAATATCACCGGACAAGGCGCCTGCTTCCGGTTATGGTTTCCGCTGCGCAATGAGGAGAAGTGATGGAGCAGTATATCTGGTTAATTGATGACGATGCGGCAATACGCGATTCATTAAGTCTGCTGCTCTCAACCGTTGGCTGGCAGACGCAGGCGTTTGATAGCGCACACGCTTTTCAACATCAGGCAGGGAATCTCGCCGAATTAACCGGTTGTATGCTGCTGGATATTCGCATGCCGGGGAAAACCGGGTTGACGCTGCTCGATGAGTGGCGCCAGTTAGGTCTAACCTTACCGGTTATTATTATGACCGGGCACGGTAATATTGATTTATGCCGTCGCGCCTTCAAAAATGGCGCATTTGAATTTTTAACCAAACCCATTGATGCCGACCTGTTATTCGAAGTGGTTGGCGAAGCGATGGCGCAGCAAAGCGCGCACCTCGAACAACAACAGAAATTACTGCCGCTGCAGGAAAAACTCGCCACCCTAACTGCACGCGAGCATGAAATGCTCCAGCAGCTGATCCAGGGCTACTCCAGTAAAGAAATTGCCCGTATATGTTCACTCTCGCCGCGTACCGTCGAAGCGCATCGCGCCAATATTTTTAGCAAGCTTGAAGTTAACTCGCTGCCCAAACTGTTGAAGATTTACGCTGATGTCGCCAGCACGTCTAAGTAAAAATACCTGGTACGTTCCGTATTCGCGGCAATAGTCGCCATGCTCCCTGCCCTCTAGTATTGCCCTATCGCCACTCAACACGACGGAGCATCACTATGAAACGTATCCTTCTAAGCGCCATCCTGCTCGGCAGCCTGGTCACTACCGCAAGCGCCGCCACGGGCGTTCTCAGCCAGAAAAATTTGTCAGTGGAGCTCGCGGATAAAATCGCGCAAAGCACGCTACAGTCCTGCGCCAAAGACAGCTACAACGTCGCCGTTACTGTGGTCGACCGTGCCGGTACGCCGCTATTAATGAAGAGAATGGATAATGCCGGCCCGCACACCGTCGAAGCCAGCCGTATGAAAGCGTTCACCGCGCTAACCACTAAAAATGCCACCAGCAATGTCATGAAAGGTTCTCAGTCTAACGCTGGGGCCGCGAACCTGCGTGATATACCAGACTTCCTGCTGTTAGCTGGAGGAGTGCCGGTTAAGATGGGAGATCAGGTCATTGGCGCGGTTGGCGTCGGCGGCGCGCCGGGGGGAAATTTCGACGAAGCTTGCGCGATGGCTGGGTTGAAATCTATCGAAGGCGAACTTAACCAGGGCTAATCCAAAGCGGGTAGACTATTGCTACCCGCTTTGCCATAGCGTGTTACCGACTCACATGCTGCATGGCGTTTTGCTCAACCGCCCCGCTTATCTTCTTCGCCCGACTTTCTTGACCAAAGAAGGTCAGTATCGCGATAATGATCGCCACCGTACCGGCAACGATTGCCATCGCCAGCCCATAGTTCTGTCCATGGTGTTCCGCAATCGTCGCCTGTAAAGTCGCATTAACCGAAGCGATAAGATTACCCAGTTGATACACAAAGCCCGGCAGCACCGCCCGGGTATTCGCGGGAACCAGTTCATTTAGATAGGTCGGGACCACGCCCCAGGCGCCCTGAACCATAAACTGCATCAGGAATGCGCCGATTCCCAGCATCAGTGAACCGCTAGCGAATGCCCACAGCGGGATAACCGGTAGCGCCAGCAGCGAGGCGGTAATAATGGCCTTTTTACGGCCAATCTTCTCGGAAAGCGAACCGAACAGCACCCCGCCGATGATCGACGCAATATTGTAAGTGACCGCAATAATACTGATCGTTTTCGGATCAAAGCCATGCTGCACTTTCAAAAATACCGGATACAGATCCTGGGTGCCGTGGGAGAAGAAGTTGAACGCCGCCATCAGTACCACCAGATAACAGCACAATTTCCAGTGCGTTTTCAGTACCGGCAGTAGCGCCGTGCTCTCCTTTTTCGCCCGTGACGCTAGCCATACCGGTGACTCCTGCACGCAAAACCAGATAAACGGCAGCAGCAAAATAGGCGCAGCCCCGATGACAAACATCCCGCGCCAGCCGAGTAAATCAAATAGCAGCCCATAAGCGACGGCGGCAATCAGATAGCCAAACGGATAACCGGCCTGGAAAATTCCCGACATTAGCCCACGGGAACGGTCCGGGATAGTTTCCATTGACAGCGACGACGCCACGCCCCAAATACCGCCCATCGCCACGCCATATAGCACTCTTAAAACCAGAAAAATTGTTAATGAGGGCGCCGCAGCAGACAGCAGCTCGAATATCGAAAAGAAGATGATATTCAACATCAGGATCGGCTTACGGCCATATTTCTCGGCGAGCCGTCCAAAAATGAGCGCGCCGATAGGCCGTACGGCAAGCGTCAGTAATATCGCCAGCGTGACCTTTTCCAGCCCAACGTGAAACGTCTGAGCAATGTCACTCAGTAAGAATACAAGGAGGAAAAAATCGAAGGCATCAAGTGTCCAGCTTAAGAAGCTGGCAATGGCGGCATTGCGCTGTAGTGAAGTCCAGCCTAACATCGTGTTATCCCTATCCTGGCACAGCGGCCTGGAGATGTAGCAGCTACCCGAATGAACATGCAGGGCCAACTGCATATGTAAATGTAAAGTTTCTTAAGTTACCCATATGTTAAATACACCCAATAATCGTATGGCTGCAAGTTAATTAGCATGCTAATTTGTTTCAAATTAAGTATATGTCCCCTGATATTCCGCGCTGGCAGAATGTATAGCATTTGATATACGGCTGTTCTACAATGAGCTGTATACCAATTGCTATACAGGAAAAGAATATGAAATCAGATATCCAACTCAACATCCGGGCGAAGGAGTCCCAGCGGGCGCTGATTGATGCGGCCGCTGAAATTCTGCACAAATCGCGGACCGACTTTATCCTTGAGATGGCCTGCCAGGCGGCAGAAAACGTTATTCTCGACCGTCGGGTGTTTAACTTAAGCGATGAGCAATACGCCGAATTTATCGACATGCTGGATGCGCCGGTTGAAGCTAACCCCGCTCTCGATAAATTGCTGGCGAGAAAGCCGCAATGGGAAAAGTAAGCGCGCCTGCACCGCTATCCTCATACCATCAGATTGCGGAATTTTGTTGCGGAGAAACGGTTCTCGATCAATGGCTAAAACAGCGAGGAATGAAAAACCAGGCTCAGGGCGCCGCGAGAACCTTCGTGGTCTCCAAGGAAGATAGCCACCAGGTGGTGGGGTTTTATTCGTTGGCAACCGGCAGCGTTAATCACACGGAAGCCACTGGCGGCCTGCGGCGTAATATGCCCGATCCTATCCCGGTCATCATTCTCGCCCGCCTGGCGATCGACTGCGCTTTTCACGGACAGGGGCTGGGGGCTGATCTACTCCATGATGCGCTGTTACGCAGTTATCGCGTTGCCGAAAATGTTGGCGTACGTGCCCTGATGGTCCATGCCCTGACCGATAGCGCGAAACGATTCTATCTACACCACGGATTTAAAGCCTCAACCACCCAGGAACGCACTCTTTTCCTCGCGTTGCCTAAATAACTCCACCTTTCGTCATTTTCTCTACCACACTTATCTTTCAGTTCGGGAATCACACCAAAGGAAGGATAACGATGAAGAAAGTGGCGATTGTCGGCATTGGACCGACCGGGATCTATACTTTTCATTCCCTGGTTGAACGGGGTGAGCCGCTGGAGATAGTGCTCTACGAGCAGGGTGAAGAGGCTGGCGTCGGAATGCCTTATAACGATGAGCATAACTCAGCGCAAATGCTGGCGAATATCGCCAGTATCGAAATTCCCCCCATCTATATTACCTATCTGACGTGGCTACAAAATCAGAGCGAAGACTGGCTCACCCGGCATGGCATTGAGCGTGAGGCCTTACATGAGCGGCAATTTTTACCGCGCGTGATCCTCGGCGACTATTATCGCGATCGGTTCCTGGCGGTGTTGGAGAAAGCAAGGTTAGCGGGTTTCAACGTTAGCGTGCGCGAGTCCTGCGAGGTGACCGATCTCCAGGCGGAACAGGATGGCGTCAAACTGTGGGTTAACCATGCGCCCACAGCGGAACGCGCGGATTTTGCCGTTATCGCCACCGGACATCTCTGGCCGCAGGACGATGATTCCCCCCGCGAATATTATCCCAGCCCCTGGAGCGGTCTGATGCAGGCGCAGATCGCGCCGTGTCGGGTCGGTATTATGGGAACGTCACTCAGCGGTATTGATGCCGCCGTCGCCGTCGTCATTCAGCATGGCCATTTTTCGGCTGACGCCGATGAGAGCGTCCATTTTCGGCTGAATGACGCGAGCCATAAACTCCACATCACACTGATGTCGCGAAATGGCATTCTGCCCGAGGCCGATTTCTACTGCCCCATCCCCTATGAACCGCTGGAGATAGTCACCCATCAGGCGCTGGAAGCGGCCATCGCTGAGGGGAGCGAGGGATTGCTGGATCGCGTATTCCAGCTTATCGTCAAAGAGCTGGAGCTCGCCGCGCCGCAATGGTGCAGGCAGATAGGCTTGCGCCAGTTGACCGCGGATACGTTCAGCGACGCCTGGTTTATCGACAGAAAACGACACGATCCCTTCGCCTGGGCACATGTCAATTTGCAGGAAGTGGAACGCAATAAACAGCAACAGCATACCGTGCCGTGGCGGTATACCATTCTTCGTCTGCATGAAGTCATTGAGACGATTACGCCGCATCTTGATGAACGCGACCGCGAACGCTTTAAAACAGGGCTCGCCCGGATATTTATCGATAATTACGCGGCCATTCCGTCGGAATCGATTCGCCGTCTGCTGGCGTTACGGGAGGCCGGGGTTATTAGTATTTTGCCGCTGGGGTCCGATTATCAACTGGAGGTTCAACCACAGCTGACGGTCATCCACCACCATAACCAACGCAGCGAATTTGACGTCTTTATTGACGCCAGAGGCCAAAAGGCGCTGAAGAGTAAAGACATCCCTTTCCCGACGCTGCGCCAGCAGCTTCTCGCCTGCGGTGATGAAATCCCGGATATCGGTGATGACTACACCCTGCAGGCGCCAGCGTGCGCTCGCGGCCGCATTGCCTTCGGCGCGCTGCCGTGGCTGATGCATGACCGTCCTTTCGTTCAGGGGCTCGTCGCCAGCGCGGAGATCGGCGCCGCAATGGCCAGAGCGGTTTCACAGCAGGCCAGCGGACATCGGCGTAAGCTGTGGTTCAGTCATGATTGGTGATCCATTAGCATGCGATTAACAACTAACAGCCTCTTAAGCGCAACAACGGAAAAGAGGCCGTCATTCAGGCATGTTACAACTAAAGGTCATCAGGCAGCACAACTCTTACGAGGTACTTATGAGTCAACTATTTAGCCCTGCGCGAATTGGCAAACTGGAGCTGGAAAACCGTATTGTCATCGCCCCGATGTGCCAGTACTCCGCGGATAATGGCAAGGCGACCGCCTGGCACCGCATTCATCTTGGACAGCTGGCTTTTTCCGGCGCCGGTTTGGTGATTATTGAAGCCAGCGCCGTCGAGCCTGCGGGCCGCATTTCCCCGGCGGACGTCGGCTTGTGGGACGATGAAACCGAAGCCGCCCTGTACCGAGTGCTGGAAGATGTTCGCGCCTATTCAACAACCCGCATCGGTATCCAGCTGGGACATGCCGGGCGCAAAGCCTCCGTCGCTGCACCCTGGCTTGGCGGCGGTCAGTTGACGCTGGATAACGGCGGCTGGCAAACCGTCGCCCCATCCGCGCTGGCATTTCATGACGGCGACCGGGCGCCAAAAGCGCTGAGCCATGACGATCTGGCGCGGCTTAAGCAAGCCTTTGTTGATAGCGCGCGGCGCGCCGAACGCCTGGGAATTGAACTGATAGAGCTGCATGCCGCGCACGGCTACCTGCTGCATCAGTTCCTCTCTCCGTTGAGCAACCAGCGTACAGATGAATACGGCGGTTCACTGGAAAACCGCTTACGTTTCCCGCTGGAGGTTTTCCAGGCAATACGGGAGGCGGTCAGCGAAAATATCGCCGTCGGCGTGCGACTTTCGGCGACAGACTGGGTAGACGGCGGTTGGGATACCGCGCAATCCATCGTCTTTAGTCAGCAGCTTGAAGCACTGGGTTGCGACTATATTCACGTCTCCAGCGGCGGGTTGTCGCCGCAGCAGGCGATTCAGGTCGGTCCTGGCTATCAATTACCGTTCGCCCATGAAATCCGCCAGCAGGTTAACGTTCCGGTCATTGGCGTAGGGTTAATTACCGAACCGCAGCAGGCTGAAGATGCACTGCAAAACGGCGACGCCGATCTGATTGCCATCGCCCGCGCAGCGCTCTACAACCCACACTGGCCGTGGCAGGCTGCGGCGGCTCTGGGGGCCCAGGTTAGCGTGCCGCCGCAATACCTGCGTTCAGAACCGCATGGGCTGAAAGGCACGTTAAAAGCTAATCGCTGAAGCTTAACGATATGAATGATAGCGGCGCATCAGCGCCGCTAGATTACGGCAGGGTTAATCGCGGGTTTGCACCCAGAACGCGTGGATGAGACCAGGAATGTAGCCCAGCAAGGTCAGAATTATATTCAGAATGAATGCCCAGCCGAAACCTTTACCCAGCAGTACGCCCAGCGGCGGCAGGATGATAGTAAATACGATTCTCCAGAAACCCATACACTCTCCATACAAACAAAATTAACGACTTAAAAAAGAGACCTCGTCTCTAAGCATAGTAATTCTACCTGATGCCGCCACGTTAGCCGCCCCTTTTACCCGATTTTACGCATCTTGTAATGAGTATTCCTTCAGTGAGTGTGCAATTCAGCCGATGTATGGTTTTGTGAGTTCGATCATGTCCCCCTCACCGCATTGTCGTTATCCTTAATCTAACTTGTATGGTAGTAGACTATAAACAACGCGGTAAGGAAAAGTTTTCATGCAAATGACGATGCGCTGGTTTGGACCAGACGAAGATAAAGTCACTCTTGAGCAGATCCGTCAGGTTCCGGGGGTGGAAGGTGTGGTCGGCGCGCTGTACGACGTTCCGGTTGGCGAAGTCTGGCCACGGGAGAAAATTAAGGCGTTAGTCGAGCAGGCCCACGCTAACGGCCTGACGATGGAAGTTATCGAAAGCGTGAATATTCACGACGCGATTAAAATCGGGCTGCCGGAGCGCGATCGCTATATCGCCAACTATCAGCAAACTATCCGTAACCTCGCCGCCTTTGGCGTTAAGGTCATTTGCTACAACTTTATGCCGGTTTTCGACTGGATGAAAACCGACATGAACTACCGGCTGGCGGACGGGTCGCTGACGATGGCTTTTGAAAAAGCCGGCATCGATAAAACGCTGGAACAGGTCGTTACGGAAGTGCTCAGCAACGCCAACGGCTATGCCCTGCCGGGCTGGGAGCCCGAACGTTTAGCGCAGGTACAGACGCTATTCGACAGCTATAAAGCGGTCGATGACGACAAACTGCGAGAAAATCTGCTCTATTTCCTGGAGAAAATTATCCCGGTCTGCGAAGAGGTCGGCGTGAAAATGGCCATTCATCCTGACGATCCGCCGTACTCCATTTTTGGTCTGCCGCGCATTATTAAAAACCGCGACGATCTCGACTGGTTGTGTCGCGCGGTGGATTCACCGGCAAACGGTATTACCTTATGTACCGGCTCTATTGCCGAGGAGCCGCAAAATAACGTTTATCAAATCCTCGCGGAATTCAGCCAGCGCGGGCGCATTCATTTCGCTCATGTCAGAAATATTAAAATCATAAAAGACAAAGATTTCTACGAATCGGCGCACCCTACCCGCTACGGCTCGCTCGATATGTACCGGGTGATGCAGGCGCTGCACGACAACGGCTTCGACGGCTATATTCGTCCCGATCATGGCCGTTTTATCTGGGGAGAAACCGGCCGTCCGGGATACGGTTTATACGATCGCGCGCTCGGCGCCACTTACCTACTGGGATTATGGGAAGCGCTGGAAAACCAGCACGCCTGATCCGCTCTTCACTCAGGTGCCGGAGTTCTCCGGCACTGAAAATATAATAAAATCTCTGTTGGGAGGATGCCATGTCTCCAGCCCTGGCTCTGCTATGGGTGGTGGTCGGTATTGCGCTACTGGTCATCATGAATCTGAAATACAAAGTCCACAATATTTTCGCCTTGTTAATTGCCGGCCTGTTTGTCGCCATTATGGAGGGCGTGCCCCTCGATAAAATCGTCTCGATGGTTCAGCAAGGACTGGGCGGAATAATGGGACACCTGGCGCTGATCATTATATTCGGCGCTATCATCGGCAAATTTATGACTGAATCCGGCGCCAGCCAGCAGATTGCCGATACGGTCATCAGGCGTTGCGGTACCCGTTATCTGGCGGTCGGCTTGATGTTTATCGGCGTCATCTTCGGCATCGCCATGTTTTATGAAGTGGCGTTTTTGATTGCCATGCCGCTGGTTCTCAACATCGCCAGCAAAGCCAATATCCCGTGGATGAAACTGGTTATACCGACGGTCGTCGGCGCCACCATGGGCCATAGTTTATTTCCGCCACAGCCGGGGCCGGTTGCATTAGTCAGTGCCTTCCAGGCGGATATTGTTCAGGTTTATCTGTACGGCATTATCGTGATAGTCCCGGCGCTGTTCTGTGCGGGGATCCTGTTACCCGCCTGGCTTCCGGGTATCCGCGAGATGAAGCTGAATGCCATGATTAAACCGCAGGAGGAGAAACCTGCCGAGGCGCTGCCGTCGTTTGCGGTCAGCATTGCTATTCCGCTGATCCCCGCGATATTAATGATTGCGTCTTCGCTGATTCAGTCGCTGTTTGGCGCGGCCTCTTCTGCGGCAAAATTCTTCCAGTTCCTCGGTAGCGCGGAAATTAGCATGCTGCTGGCGACCGGCGCCGCAATCTGGCTGCTTGGCTGCCGCCGCGGTATGAACGCCGTTCAGGTTAACCACTGCGTAACGGATTCGGTCGCCAGAATTGCCAACGTCCTGTTCGTCATCAGCGCCGGCGGCATTCTTAAACAGGTTATTATCGATTCCGGCGTCGGCGACCATATCGTCACGATGATGAGCCACGTCCCGCTGTCGCCGTTTATCATCGCCTGGCTGATTACGGCTATTATTCGTATTCTTACCGGCCAGGGCGCCGTGGCGGCAATTACTTCAGCCGGGATTGTTTCGCCGATGGTTACCGCATTTCATCTTAATCCAGCGCTGATGTGCCTGGCGGTGGCCTGCGGTAGCAATACCATTACTTTGATGTATGACGGCGGCTTTTTACTCTTTAAGGAAACGTTTGGCATCTCGATGCGCGATACCTTTAAGACCTGGGGCTTACTGGAGCTAATCAACTCGGTGGTGGGTCTGTTGATGGTGTTATTACTGAGTCTGTTTATTTCCTGATAAAATACACCGCGGCGAGAATGGTATCGCCGCGGTAGCAGTCCAGTATATTACTGCTGGCTGGCCGGCGCCTGCTGCGCTGGCGCTTGCTCCGGCGCGATACTCTCTTTTATTTCTTTGGTTTTATTGGCGGCATCAGCGGAAAGCTGGTTGGCTTCAACGATAGCGTTATCTTTAATTTTTCCCGCCTCTTTCATGATCGCATCGCTTTTTTGCTGCGCATCCTGTTTTACCGCATCCGCTTTATTTTTCGCATCCTGGGCAATCGCGTCGGCCTTCTTGTCGGCTTCAGATTTAATACTGCTGGCCTGGTTTTTCAGGCTATCCGCTTCATTATTGGCCTGCGTTTTGATGTCGTCGATCTGCTTATCCGCTTCTTGCTTAATGGCCCGCGCTTTATCGGCGGCCGCATCTTTAATTTGTTCCGCGTTATCTTTGGCCTGATCCAGTTTATTGTCGACTTTCGATGAGTCATCGCAGCCAAACAACGCCAGGCACAATGCAGAGGTAATCAGCGTTTTATTCCACAGTTTCATCAGTATTCCCTTATCGGTCCAGGTGGTAATCCAGTGACGGTCATAGCCTTGCCGTATCGGCACAGTCAATTTATTTATAATCGCTATGCCTGGAGAGTCAAGCTATCGATAATTTTCAGTAATGCTTTGCCGGAAAATGCATAGATCAGCCAACGACGGCGGCTAATTTGCTTAAAAACAAGACAAAAAACCACTATTCCAGCAATCAATACGCCCGGGCGGATAACCTGCTTTCCTTCTGGATGGCTAAAAAGCATCTTATATTCCATTTTGCGCTAAACAGCAGATTTATGTTCTTTAAAATGCCGTTTTTACAGTTCTACCATTCAGCTATCTCGATACGAATGGGTAAATGGTTATGTCACTCTTTCACTCTGTAAGCGACCTGATTGGTCATACCCCGCTGTTACAACTGCATAAACTGGATACCGGCCCGTGCAGCCTGTTCCTGAAACTGGAAAACCAAAATCCCGGCGGTTCGATAAAGGATCGCGTGGCGTTGTCGATGATTAATGAAGCCGAGCGCCAGGGAAAACTGCGCCCCGGCGGCACCATCATTGAAGCCACCGCCGGTAATACCGGGCTGGGGCTGGCGCTGATTGCCGCGCAGAAAGGCTACAAACTGATCCTGGTGGTGCCGGACAAAATGAGCCGCGAGAAAATTTTCCATCTGCGTGCGCTCGGCGCCACCGTGCAGTTAACCCGCTCGGACGTCAACAAAGGTCATCCCGCCTATTATCAGGACTACGCCCGCCGTCTGGCGGAGGAAACGCCGGGCGCGTTTTATATTGACCAGTTCAACAATGAAGCCAACCCGTTAGCTCATGCCACCACTACCGCGCCGGAGCTGTTTGAGCAGCTCGATGGCGATATTGACGCCGTGGTGGTCGGTGTCGGCTCAGGCGGTACCCTGGGCGGTTTGCAGGCGTGGTTTGCGCAACATTCGCCGAAAACCGAATTTATTCTTGCCGATCCTGCGGGCTCGATTCTGGCGGACCAGGTAGAGACCGGGCAATACGGCGAAACCGGCTCCTGGCTGGTGGAGGGGATCGGCGAAGATTTTATTCCCCCGCTCGCCCATCTGGAGAAAGTACGCAAAGCGTGGCGTGTGACCGATCGTGAAGCGTTCGCCACCGCCCGGCAGCTGCTGCAAGTGGAAGGCATCCTCGCCGGATCGTCAACGGGCACCCTGCTGACAGCAGCCCTGCGCTACTGCCGGGCGCAGTCCACCGCTAAACGGGTGGTTACCTTCGCCTGCGATAGCGGCAACAAATACCTGTCGAAAATGTTCAACGACGACTGGATGCGCCAGCAAGGTCTGCTAAGCCGCCCGACGCGCGGCGATCTTAGCGATTTTATCGCCCTGCGTCATGACGAAGGCGCAACCGTCACCGCCGCGCCCGACGATACGCTGGCTGCCGTCCTTGCTCGTATGCGCCTGTACGATTTCTCACAACTGCCGGTGCTTGAAAACGGCCACGTGGTTGGCATCGTCGATGAATGGGATCTGATAAGCCACGTCCAGGGCGACAGCCGGCGTTTCGCGCTGCCGGTCAGAGAGGCGATGACCCGCCATGTCGAAACCCTGGATAAGCACGCCCCGGAAAGCGCGCTTAAAGATATCTTCGACCGTGGACACGTCGTGGTCGTCACCGATAACGATCGGTTTATCGGCCTGATCACCCGTAGCGACGTCCTGACCACCTGGCGTAACCGACTGGAACAATAAGGAACGAACATGAAAAACTTACAGACGCTCAGCGTCCATAGCGGCATTTTTAACGACCAGCATGGCGCGGTGATGCCACCAATTTACGCCACCTCCACCTTTGCCCAGCCCGCGCCGGGTCAGCATACCGGCTATGAATATTCACGTAGTGGTAATCCAACCCGCCACGCGCTGGAAACGGCCATCGCGGAGCTGGAAAGCGGTAGCCGGGGTTTTGCTTTTGCTTCAGGCCTCGCGGCCATTTCCACGGTACTGGAACTGCTGGATAAGGATAGTCATCTGGTGGCGGTAGATGATGTCTATGGCGGCACATACCGGCTGATCGAAAATGTTCGCCGTCGTAGCGCCGGTCTGCAGGTGACCTGGGTCAAACCTGACGATCTGCCAGGCATCGAAGCCGCGATCCGCCCTGATACGCGGATGATTTGGGTGGAAACGCCGACCAATCCGTTACTCAAGCTGGCGGATCTTGCGGCCATTGCCGCGATTGCCCGTCAACATAACATTATCAGCGTCACCGATAATACCTTTGCTTCGCCGGTCATCCATCGCCCTATCGAGCTGGGCTTTGATATCGTAGTCCATTCAGCGACCAAATATCTCAATGGACATTCGGATGTCGTTGCCGGTCTGGCGGTGGTTGGCGACAACCCCGCGCTGGCGGAGAAGCTGGGCTATCTGCAAAACGCCGTCGGCGGCGTACTTGACCCATTCAGCAGCTTCCTGACCCTGCGCGGCATTCGCACTCTGGCTTTGCGGGTAGAACGTCATAGCAGCAACGCTCTGCTGCTGGCGGAATGGCTGGAGCAGCAGCCGCAGGTCGAGAAAGTCTGGTTCCCCTGGCTCGCCAGCCATCCTCATCACACTCTGGCTCGCCGACAGATGGCCCTGCCAGGCGGTATGATTTCCATTGTGGTCAAGGGAGATGATGACTACGCCGGGCGCATCATCAAGAAGCTACGGTTATTTACCCTGGCGGAAAGCCTGGGGGGCGTGGAAAGCCTGGTGAGCCAGCCATTCAGCATGACCCACGCCTCCATTCCGCTGGAACAGCGGCTGGCGAATGGCATAACGCCGCAGTTGATCCGACTCTCGGTAGGTATTGAAGATCCGCAGGACCTGATTGCTGACTGGCGAAACGCGCTACGTGAGTAAACGCTAACCCCGCGCGCCGCGCGGGGTTTCATTACCCTCAGCAGAAACATACCGCTTTGGCGTTTTCCGTCGGATGATAGGGATCGCTTCGGTGATCGTCGCTATCATCCCGTTTCCGCGGGATCTCACCGTGTTTACCCGGCTCTTCTCGCGCCGGGTGTTTACCGCGTTTATCGAGTTCATGGTGATGCGCTCTGCTCATACTCAGGCTCTCCGGTTAATTGGGCGCTTGTTTGCGCAGCTTATCAACCCGCACCAGCGGCGGCGTCATTTTGCTATCCAGGCTTCCGTTGATGCTCACCAGTTTGTCTGGCTTGATGTCCTGGCCATCGAAAACGGCTGCCGGAATTATGGCCGCAATGGTTCCGGTCTTATCACGGAACAGATAGCGGTCGTCGCCTTCATGCTTAATCACATTGCCGCGCAGGGAGATAGTCGCGCCGTCGTGCATGGTTTTCGCCTGCTCAATGGTCATGATCCGGCCATCCTCCATACCGCGATAGCCGTCATCCAGCTGGTGCGGCGGCGGCGGTGCGGCATCGTTTTTAAAACCGCCCTTTTCTTCAGCCCAGACGCCAGCGGTGAGTAACAAACAGAGTGTCGCGATTAGCTTTTTCCTCATTATTTCACCTTTCATGTCAGCATGACTGTTATTAAAGTCTGGCCGCGGATAGCGATTTTAACAACGTCAATAATTCTGATATCAGCTAAAATAACAACGTCGCTATCGTATCGTTGAATATAAACATCATGCTGGAGCCGAAAGATGGACAATAATCAACAGGAACCGCCAGAGATAAACGAGAATCTACAGGCGTTACGCTTCGAGTATAACTTCCGGCGCTATGGGGTAGTTTTTCTCGCCATTATTATCATTGCTGCATTATGCGGTTTATTTTCATCTGGCTTCCTGAGCTCCGCCCATCATGAGAATTCAGCTTCATCATTAACGGTAGACTATGACCGTTTTGCCAGGCTAATGAGCGAAACCGAAGTCAATGTTCAGGTAAAAAACAGTGGCCTCACTCATACCTCAGTGGATTTCTCACCCACGTTATTAAGCCATTACCAAATTGGCGATATTCGACCGCAGCCCGATAAAATGTACAGCGCTAACGGTCATCTGATCCTGGTTTACAATGAAAATAGCAGTGGCGCGCCGCTTTCGCTGTGGTTATCTATCACGCCAAAAACATTTGGCAACCTTTCCACGACACTGCAGGCGAACCGGCAACCCGCCGTCACCTTTAACCAATTTGTCTTTCCGTAGGAGCCACAACGATGGAAATGGTGCTCAGAGCCGTCGCAATCTATCTTATCTTATTGATTATTTTTAAAGTTGCTGGCAGAAGAACGCTTATGCAACTCACCAGTTTTGATCTGATTTTACTGCTGATTATCAGTGAGGCCACCCAGCAGGCCATGCTCAGCACCGACTATTCTGTTACCGGTTCAATGCTGACTATTGTTACGCTGGTCAGCGTGGATATTTTATTTGGCTATATTAAGAAGCGCTTTGCGCAGGCTGAGAATTATCTTGATGGTTCGCCGACGATCGTCGTAGAAAATGGTGTTGTCGCTGACGATAAAATGAAAATGGTCAATATCTCTGTGGATGACATATTGCTCGCCGCGCGACAGCACCATGGTATATATCAACTTGAGAAGATTAAATTTGCGATCCTCGAACGTAACGGCCAGATTTCAATCATTCCGACCGAAGCGTAGAGACGTTACTTATCGCGTTCCGGTTGTTTATCGCCTGACTCAGGTGCCCGTGTCGGGTCGTCCTCTTCTTTTTCAGTAACATAATTAATATACATACCACCTCCAACTTTGCGGCATTGAATGATAAATTGTAGCGTTGTCATGAAATTTGGCCATTGCCATAATAAATAATGTCGCCTGTTAGCCATAATAAGTACTCTCGGATATTTCCGACCACCAGCCAGCAATGAATCAATAATACTCAAGTACTCAGTGACCACTACACCATGGCGAAATGCCATGTTCAGATCAATTGAGGCGACTATGGCGGTAAGAGGTATGCTGGATAACCAACTCAATGATAACGCGTATCCCCAGTTCCCGCGCCTCATCAATCAGTTGAATAACGTCACTGATTTGCCCAAAACGCGGATCGGGCTGCAGATGATCCTGCACGTCGTAACCGTCATCAAGAAATGGCGTCAGATAAAAGGGGGTTAACCACAATACCGTCACCCCAAAGCTACGTAAGTAATAGAGTTTTTGCCTTATCCCGGCCAGATCGCCACAGCCATCACCATTGGCATCATAAAACAGCGAGGTATCAACCTGATAAATTACAGCGTTTTGAAACCACGGTTGGCGAGGCATTATTCCCCCTCGTATCAGCAGAACATCACGAGCGCCCGAAGCATACCCGAGATATAAGCTCTTATTTTCTCTGCGCGGGCTTCGAGCGTCTGGCCAGTTTATCTACCAGAATTTGCTGCCTCGGGGTCAACGACGGGCACTGACAGTGCGCGTCAAAATTTATCTCTAACGTAATTTGCCGCCCTGCTGCCGTCAGCGGCGGCGCGCTATCGTTAATACGCGACAAGATAGCAAGGAGACGAAGCATTTACAGACCTTTTGCCGCTAACGCTTGGCATCAAAACCCGGCGTTTCGGAGCGAATAATATATTGCTCGGTAATATCCGGAATATGTTGCAGCAACCATTCGGCCATGCCTCTCTCTTCCGCCAGAATACTTTCTAAATCCGCAATCGAATCATGATCGTTGACCTTTTGCGCGGCGGTTAATAAGGAGGTATAACAGGCGACCTCAAACTGCTCGAAAACGTAACCGCTGATCACCCCTTTCACCACTTCATCTTGTGGAAACATTCCACCAATAGATTGTCCCATCGCGGCGATTTTACTCATTGAGTCTTTAAGAACCGAGCGGGAAATATTGTTGCGCGCAATAATATCATCCAGCACGGTAATTTGCCGACGGGTTTCAAAAAGATGCTGCTCAAGGCGGGTGCATAATTCCGGGTAGCTGTCGATGCGTTTGACCATCGATTCAAGCATCGATTCGGCCTGCTTTTCCATAGCGTGCGCGTCACGCAACCAATCGTGATAATTTTCAATATCAGTCATAACAACCTCTTTATAACAAGATAATTACTCTTCAGCCTTATCTTCATTTTCTTCTGCGGCCTGGTCGGCTCGCGCTGCGCTATACCCGGATAAGTGGCCGACAATATTTGCATAAATACTAATAATGATGACCCACAGGACACTGTCTTTCCACCATATTACCGACGGTATAGCCAGTACAAACCACATTATCGCCGCGACGAGATGACACCTTTTTATTACAACCGGACTAAGACTCATTTTTTTGCCTGATGCCTTAGATAGGATTAAGCGGACTGTTGGGCATCCTGATTGACGTGTCCAACGGCGATGTCCGTTAATTTCATATCAGCGTCTTTTTCTTCTTCCAGCGTTTCCGCCAGCAGTTTCACCGCGGCTTTATAGCCGAGCTGCTCCGCCAGCGTACACAGCGTACCGTAGGCCGCAATTTCATAGTGTTCAACTTTCTGCGCGGCGGCTATCAGCGCAGCATCGCGGATCTCGTTCTTTTCCGTCGCTTCGATCACTTCGTTGGCCTCTTCGATAAGCCCTTCCATCGCCACACACTTCATCCGTTTCAGGCGAATTTGATCATTCTGTTCGAGAAGTTTATCGATACGTTCTATATGGCCCTGCGTTTCCTCGAGGTGAGCGCTGAATGCCGTTTGTAGCTCTTCACATGCGCTGGCGCGGGATAGCTTAGCCAGCGCGCGGGTTAACTGTTTTTCCGCGCTGTAGGTATCCGATAATAAATGGATAAAAATATCTTCAATGGTTTGTATTTTCATAAGTCACACCTTTTAAAAAACTGCGGGCCGGATGACCCGCAGGGTATTTTTAACAGCAGCTACCAGATCAAATTACTTATATTCACAAGCTAGCTATCACCGGATTTACGGCCGCCGCCATGGCTGTTTTTACCGCCTTTTTTACCGGCTTCGGATGCACGTTCCGGGTCATTTTTAAAATTCCCGCCGCTGTGCTGTCCGCCTTTACGTCCGGCTTCAGATGCTTTTTCCCGGTCTTCTGCAAAATTACCTGAACCACCTCTGTGCTCTGCCATAACGTTTACCTTTTAGCTTGGTTAGTAAAAGATGATTTAACGCTCTAAATCATCGCCGTCGAGAGTTAAGTCTGGAGCAATAAGTGAAATATGCAACTCAAATAAAATATATTAACAGTCATTACATAATTAATACAAAAATAAATAACGGAACGACAAAAATAACCAATATCTCGCTAAGATCATATTAATCAGATGAAATAAACGCGCCGGCAAAGCCAGAATTTTTAGTGCCTGACGAATGAGCAAAAAGAACTGTAAATAAGATTAAATATTCTATTTTTAAATATTTCATTGAATAATCCGAAAAATAATAAAATGAATAATCACATATAAATCGCCTTATATCAGTATGTTGGCTAAAGAAAATCTGGAATATACCCATTGGGCAAAGATTTACATTTATCGCAACAACCGCATACCTTCTATCATTACTCTTTTCTGTGAAGGAGATTGCTATGGATAATGACAAACTGCGTACCAACCATTGGCCACACCCCCCTTTCCCCGATCAACCGCAAACGCCTCCCGGCCTGGCCGCCGAAATGGAACCCACACCGGATCATGGTGAAGTCAGCTACAGCGGGTCAGGACGACTACAGGGTAAGAAAGCGCTGATTACCGGCGGAGACTCCGGTATTGGTCGCGCCGTGGCCATCGCCTTTGCCCGCGAAGGCGCGGATGTTGCCATTAACTATCTTCCGGAAGAACAGAGCGATGCGGACGCCGTCATCGCGCTTATCAAAGCGGAAGGCCGTACGGCGGTGGCGATATCGGGCGATATTCGCGTGGAATCCTTCTGTGAAACGCTGGTGGAAAAAGCGGTAAGCGGTCTTGGCGGTTTGGATATTGTTGTGAACAATGCAGGTCGTCAGCAATACTGTGAAAAAATTGAGCAACTCACCACCGCCGATTTCGATGCAACCTTCAAAACCAACGTCTATGCGCCGTTCTGGATAACCAAAGCCGCGCTGCCGCACCTCAAAGCCCAAAGCGTGATTATCAACACCTCTTCGGTACAGGCTTTTAAACCGAGCCCTATTTTGCTGGATTATGCCCAGACCAAGGCCTGCCTGGTGGCATTCACTAAATCGCTGGCTAAGCAGTTAGGGCCGCGTGGGATCCGGGTCAATGCAGTCGCTCCCGGCCCGTACTGGACGGTGCTGCAGTCAAGCGGCGGACAGCCGGCGGAAAAAGTGCAAAACTTTGGCGGCGATACGCCGCTGGGGCGGCCAGGGCAACCCGTTGAGATCGCCCCGTTGTATGTGACTCTCGCCTCTGATGCCTGCTCGTATGCCTCCGGCCAGGTCTGGTGTTCAGACGGCGGTGACGGCGTACTTTAATAATGGAATGCCGGCAGCACCAGTTCGCCAATCTCCTGCATCGTCTCGGCCAGCGGACGCTGGTTGCGACGAAAATGCAGACCGATATGGTTCACGCCGGCATCGCGCATCGCATTTAATTCCTGAATGAGACCATGGCGGCCGCTGCTGATGCCGAAACGATGGCGCTGAATCGGCGCATTGGGGTCATCTTGCAGATCCAGATGGATAAAGCTGATATAGGGTTTCTCGCCCGCTACCCGGCGCCACAGCTTGACGCGGCTAACGTGCTCGTCAGGCTGGCCTGGATAGGCAAGCCAGCCATCCATATTGCTGCCTACCCATTGCGCCGTTTGTTGCGCCAAACCAGCAACCAGCAGCGGCGGGGTCGGTTTGGCTGGCAGCAACTCCAGGCCCGGCGCCAGCTGACGATCGGTCTCGCCCTTCAGCACGCTCACGCCGTGACGGAAACGCTCGCCGCGGCTGGCGTAGTCTTCACCAAATAGCGGGTATTCGACCGGCCTGTCGCCGCTGGCGATGCCCAATAGCAGCCGGTCTCCGCTGAGCGCCTGCACCGTGGCGGCGGCTTTACGTACCAGCCATGGCTGACGTAGCGGCAGCACAACCGCCGCCGTGCCCAGCAAAATATTTTGCGTCAGGCTCGATAAATAGCCGAGGTAGGTAAAGGCTTCAAAGACGTTAGCCGCATCGCCAAACTGCGGATCGTACAGCGGAACATCGCGGATCCAGGCAGCTCGAAACCCGAGCGTATCCGCCAGTTTAATGCGCTCCGCGTGCTCGCTCATATCCGGCACGCCAAACGGTCGCCCGTCGCGCTGCCGTTTTAGCTGTCCGCTGGTCGACCAGTCATTGTCCAGCGGCAGTTCAACGCCAATCGTTAGCGGCTGCTGGGTTAATTTTTCGATGCTCATGAGTCACTCCGTCAACCGCCGGGCGGTATCACGTTGAAAATATGAGCAAAGTGTTTCATGGAATGCTATTGCGATAAACAGCACTAATCGCAATAGATAATTGCTATTTATGGAATTATCTTTAGTTCTGATTTTGTTTTAATGGACCGCTCACCAACACCAGAGGAAGAAACAATGATAAAAACCGACGCCTGGCTGTGGAAAAAGCACGCCTCCCCGCTTCTGCTTGAACGCCATGAGAAAACATTAGTCACGCCCGCTGACGATCAGGTGCTGATCGAGAACCGCGCCATTGGTCTTAATCCGGTCGACTGGAAGCTGATGGCCGGTCTCTCCGACGCCTGGCAGGAGGATCAGATCCCCGGCGTCGACGGTATGGGGGTGATTACCGCCGTTGGCCGCAACGCCCGTCACCTTCGTCCCGGCACGCGTGTGATGTATCACACCGACCTGCGTTTTGACGGTAGCTTTGCCCGCCATACGTTAGTCAGCGCCCAGGCGGTGATTGCAGTTCCCGACCACATTAGCGACCTTACCGCTGCGGCGCTGCCGTGCCCTGGTCTGACAGCGTGGCAGGCAGCGCAAAAGATCCCCCTTCCGGCTGGCGAGAATGTGTTGGTCAGCGGCGCCGGCGGCGCTGCCGGCAGTCTGCTAAGCCAATTACTGATTGAGAGTGGCGCTAACGTCTACGTCACGGCCAGCGCCACGCATCACCCGAAACTACTGGCTCGTGGGGTGATTCAGGCCTTTGATTATCACCATACTTCCTGGCCGCAGGAGCTAAAACGCGCGCTGGCGGGTAAATCGCTGTATGCCGCTTTCGATACCGTAAATCAGCAAAATGCTCTTTCGCTTGCTGGGTTGCTCGGCTACTACGGCCATCTGGTCTGTATACAGGACCGGCTCGAGCACGCGCCGCTACCGGCATTTACTACCAGTATCTCATTGCATGAAGTCGCGCTTGCGGCAATCCATCCTTACGGAACCCAGAGGCAGTGGAGTCGATTACGTCAGGCCGGGGAAAACATGCTGCAGCAAATTGGCCGCGGCGAACTGATGATGCCGCCGATAGAAAGCGTCAGTTTCGACGAGCTCCCACAGGCGCTGGAAAGGCTAAAACAGAACAATAACGGTATTAAGTACGTAGCGGTGCTGTAATATTCATCAGCACGATGAATAACCTCAATCCCAAAAACCGGGTAATCAATGCCACATCCAACGGACCTCTTTCCGCTGGATGAGGCATCCATCGCTTCTCTTCCGTAGGTCGGTGTGGTGCTGAATGGTTACAAGAGCCTGGGATTCAGCAGAGTATTACCGAAAATATAACAGCTAGATTGCTACCTAATAGTTACCACTGTCGATTAAAAATTCAGATTGAAAGAATCAAAAAAAGGAGTAACGTTAAAAAAACATTAACAAAGAGGTGCAAAATGTTACGCGATTATTTAAAACTGGATTCTGAAGACCAATTAGTTGAACAACAAAGCGGTCATCAACCTAGCCAGCAGTATACCGAAGTGACTGAGTGGGTGATCCTCAATAAAGAGGGTAAGAAAAAAGGCCGCGTCTCCCTGTTTGATAAATTTAATACTCGTCGCTCGTGGAATGTCAATTTCCGCATTACCCAGTTTGATAACAGCGGTAAAGTTATCGTTGACCAACTGACAGACGCTATTTAACAGAATAATTAATAACATAGCGCCCAATCTGTGATGGAAGCCACCTGACAAAACGCTGAGGCCAGCAGCCGCATTCATGCGGGAAAGCATAAATAGTTTTCAACTCATCAATTACCCGCTCGTTTTATAAAAATAAAATGAGTACTCGCTGCGCCTGAAGAAAAATAAACGCGCCAGTCGGCGCGTTTAATCATTAATTGTTTCTGACCGGCGGCGTCACCCTGACGCCAATAAAGACAATCAGCATGGCGCTTAATAATAACAGCCCGCTGCCGGTAAATACGCCGCTGGCGCCGCTGATATCAAATATTGCCCCACCGCCGGCAGCCCCGGCGCTAATGGCCAGCTGGATCGCCGCGACTAATAATCCCCCTGCGCTTTCCGCTTCATCCGGTACCGTAGTGGCAAGCCAGGTTGACCAGGCCACCGGCACCAGGCCGAATGCAAATCCCCACAGGGCGACCAACAGGCCATCCAGTAGCGCAATATGACCATACAGCACCATCATCAGCGCCAGCACGCTCATCGCCAGTGGAACCAGCGCCAGCGTCATCCGCAAACTGCGCGCCAGCAGATGCCCGGCAAGCGAGGTGCCAATAAAGTTGGCCACGCCGAACCCCAGCAAAATCAACGACACCCCTTCTACGCTTGCCAGCGCCACGGTTTCGAGAAATGGCCGCAGATAGGTAAAGAAAGCGAAGTGGCCGCCAAAAATCAAAATCGAAGCCAGCAGGCCTCCAACCATCCCTGGCCGGCGCAGCACTTTAAACAACGTACTGAAACTGCCTGCGCTCTCCGGACGCATCGACGGCAGTACCCATAGCTGCCACAGTAGCGCGACCAGGCTCGGTACGGCGCAGATGATAAAGACGTTACGCCAGCCAATGAGCGCGCCAAGATAGCTACCCAGCGGCGCCGCCACTACGGTGGCAATCGACACCGCCGAGAAGATAATCGCCAGCGCTTTCGGCACCATCGCCGCCGGTACCAGCCGCATCGCCGTTGCCGTCGACATCGCCCAGAAGCCGCCGATAGCGATACCAAGCAGCAGGCGTCCCAGCAGCAGTAACTCCAGTGAACCGGCAAAGGCCACGATCAGACTGGAGATGATTTGCAATACGGAAAAGAACATCAGTACCCAACGCCGGTCGATATTGCGGGTTGCAGAGGTAATCAACAACCCCGTCACCAGAGCGATTAACGCCGTGGCGGTCACCGCCTGTCCGGCCATCCCTTCGCTGACGCCAAGACTGCTGGCCATCGGCGTCAGTAAACTGGCCGGTAGAAATTCAGCGACGATCAGGCCAAAGACCCCCAGCGCCAGCGCATACACGGCGCGCCACGCCGGGCGGGCGTTAACTGCGCTCTCTTCAGCGACAATGCAAGAACTCATATACATCTCTCCAGAATCATTAACATTCGCCAAGCTTAGTGGCTTCCGTTAAGACGATATATGATACATACTCTGCAATTATTGATTATTCGTCCGGAAAAAAGATGAGCCTGCAAACGTTAGATCTGACCAGCGAGCTGCTACAGGGCATGCGGCTGTCGGGAGTGAAATACCGACGGATTGAAACCTCGCGTCCTTTTGGCGTGGAGTTTAATTCGGTTCCTGGCAAAGCGCAGTTTCATTTCGTCAGCCGCGGCCCGCTGCTGCTACAAATGAGCAACGGCAAACAGTTCTCGCTTGAGAGCGGTGATGCCGTGTTTATTCCCAATAGCGACGCGCACGCTCTGCTCTCAGATAGCAAAGCCGCGCGGGTGAACGTGATGGAGCTCGACAGCAAACCGGTCTGCGGGACGGTTTCCTGCATCAAAAACGCGGGCTGCGTTAATACCGAAGAGAATGCGGTTATCTTCAGCGCATGTATGGATTTTGAATTAGGCGGAATGCAGCCGCTGGTTCGGGCCATGCCGGAGGTGATGCTGGTCAGTAGCCTGTTAAGCACCCGCCCGGAAATTCAGCCGCTGCTGGCGGCAATGGAGCGTGAATCCCTGACGCGTCAGGTGGGCTATGCCGGTATTCTGGCACGTCTCGCCGACGTCGTCGCGGCGCTGATCGTCCGCGCCTGGGTGGAATGCGGCTGCGGTAACGCCACCGGCTGGGTACAGGTACTGCGTGACCCGAAGCTTTCGCGCGCGATATACGCTATGCATCAACAGCCCGGCGTCAACTGGAAGGTAGAGGACTTAGCCCGCGAATCCGGACTGTCGCGTTCGGTGTTCGCCGAACGTTTTCTCACCGCCACCGGTACCACGCCGGCCCGCTACCTGACGGAATTACGCATGCGCCTGGCGGTACAATACATCAGCCATGAAGGCGAAGCGCTGGAAAAAGTCGCCTTCCGCCTCGGCTACAACTCGCTCGCCGCCTTTAGCCGCGCCTTTAAACGCATTACCGGCAAAGCGCCGGGAGCGCTACGCAATGGGGTCAATGAACAAGCGGTAACCTGATAAGCGTTATTTCTTCTGCCAGTTGGCCCACGGGCCAGCGTCGGCAGAGGCGGTAGATTTGTCGATAAGCCCTTCCAGCGAATCGAGATAAAAGTTTTCCACTTCTTTACGCGCCCACGGCGTGCGGCGCAGAAATTTCAGGCTCGACTTAATGCTCGGATCGCTTTTAAAACAGTTGATTTTGATGTGTCTGGCCAGTTCATCCCAGCCATATCTGGCCACAAGGTCAGTGAGTAACGCTTCGAGCGTCACGCCGTGAAGCGGATCTTTTGACGTGTGCATTGTTTTTCCTGCATGAAAAATTTCGCTCACCATACGGACCGCGGCGGCATCATGCAACATCCCGCCACTTTTTTACATCACATCCACGCGGTTTCCCCACTCCTTATCTGTTTTTCGCAAAAGCACTGAACCCACCGCGGTCATAAATTAGAAAAGAACGTTATTGGTCGAAAAAATTGCGCTAAGGCAAGCTGAGCGCATCTACCCGACAGAGGAAATCATCATGCGCCGTTGTTGTTGCCGAACCCAGAATCACTTCATAGCCAATGACCCGTATCCCGTTCTCGGAGAACACAATGAACGCCACAACTTTGCCGATTCTCGATCTGGCCCGCTATACCAATCCTGCTGAAAAGGCCGGTTTTCTTGCCGACCTCCGCCAGGCCGCTCGCGATATTGGTTTCTTTTATCTTATTAATCACGGCGTGGACGCCGGATTGCAAACTGAAGTTCAACGCCAGGCACGACGCTTTTTTGCCCTTGATGATAGCGAAAAGCAGCAGGTGGCGATGATTCACTCCCCGCACTTTCGCGGCTATAACCGCGCGGCTTCCGAGCTCACTCGCGGCCAGCCGGACTGGCGCGAACAGTTTGATATCGGCGCTGAACGCCCGGCTTTAACCCTCGCCGAAAACGCGCCACGTTGGCAGCGCCTGCAGGGACCGAATTTATGGCCCGCCGCGCTACCGTCGCTGAAACCCACTCTGCTGGGCTGGCAGCAGGCGATGACCGGCGTCGGGATGACCTTGCTGCGCGCGTTTGCCGAAGCGCTACAGTTGCCTGCCGACGCCTTTGACGCGCTGTATGGCGATAAGCCGAATGAACATATCAAATTGATTCGCTACCCTGGCCAGCGTGAAACGAAAAGCGCCCAAGGCGTTGGGGCGCATAAAGATTCTGGATTCTTAAGCTTCCTGTTACAGGACGAGCAAAAAGGACTGCAGGTGGAAGTCGCGCCGGACCATTGGATCGATGCCACGCCGCTGGCGGGCAGCTTTGTGGTGAATATCGGCGAGCTACTTGAGCTGGCGACTAACGGTTACCTGCGCGCCACCGTTCATCGCGTGGTCTCGCCGCCGGCAGAACAGGAACGCCTCTCTATCGCCTTCTTTCTTGGCGCACAGCTCGATGCCGTAGTGCCGGTGTACCGCCTGCCCGCCCATCTGGCGCAGGAAGCGCTCGGCCCGGATAGCGATCCGCAAAATCCGCTGCTGCGGGATGTTGGCTGGAATTACCTCAAAGGGCGGCTGCGTTCCCACCCAGACGTCGCCGAACGTTATTACCAGGATGTTTTTCGCGAACGTACTGAGCAACTGATCGTTTAATTTAATAAGGATAACAACATGAAATATGCCGCATTCAAACTGGCAGGGGTCGCTTTATCTCTTTCTCTGGCATGGACATCCGCGCAGGCTGCCGCGCTGCGCGTTGCCGCTGACCCGGTGCCGCACGCTGAGATCCTCAATTACATCAAAAAAATCGATCCCAGCCTCGATATCAAAGTGGTTGAACTCACCAGCGGCGTTAACGCCAACGAGCTGCTGGCGAATGGAGATGTTGATGCCAACTACTTCCAGCACGTTCCCTATTTGAAGGATCAGGAAAAAGCGCTGGGTAAGACCTTTGCCGTCGCCGCTACGGTGCATATCGAACCGCTGGGTATTTATTCCCGTAAGCACAAAGACTTTAATTCCGTCCCGGAAAACGGGACCGTCGCGGTGCCGAACAACACTACCAATCTCAGTCGCGCCTTGTTCCTGCTACAAAGCCAGGGATTAATCAAACTCGGCGCTAAATTCACCAACCCGGCGACCACCCTGGCTACCCCGAAAGATATCGTGGAAAACCCCAAACATCTGAAGATCCTAGAAATTGAATCGCCGCAGATCCCGCGTTCCTTAGACGATGTCGATTTAGCGGTCATTAACGGCAACTACGCGCTGGAAGCAGGACTGGTACCGGCGAAAGATGCGTTAGGACTGGAGAGCGCGAATAACAACCCTTACGCCAATATCCTGGTGACGACGCCGCAGTTGGCTAATGACCCACGCATTAAAGCGCTGGCCAAAGATCTCACCTCGCCGCAGGTTGCCGAGTTTATTCGCAAAAACTATAACGGCTCGGTTATCCCGGTTGCGCCGCAATCATGATTGAGGTCGTCGGGCTGAGTAAAACCTATGCCGGAACAGGCCGACCGGCGCTGAACGACGTGTCGCTGCAGATCCCGAAAGGCGCGATTTATGGCATTCTCGGGCGCAGCGGCGCAGGCAAAAGCACGCTGATCCGCTGTCTCAATTTACTCGAACGGCCCTCTACGGGCCGGATTGTGGTGAACGGGCAAGATATCACTCAGTTAGACAAAGCCGGTTTACGTCAGCACCGTCTGCGTACCGGAATGATCTTCCAGCACTTCAACCTGCTGCATGCCCGCAACGTGGCTGACAACGTCGCGGTACCGCTGGAAATCGCCGGTGTCGACAAACGTGCGCGCCGCGAACGCGTGCTCGAGTTGCTGGAGTTGGTTGGACTGGCGGATAAAGCAACCGCCTTTCCATCCCAGCTTTCCGGCGGTCAAAAGCAGCGCGTCGGCATCGCCCGCGCGCTGGCGGCCGGCCCGGATGTGCTGCTATGTGATGAAGCAACCAGCGCCCTCGATCCGGAAACCACCGCCTCGGTGCTGGCGTTACTGGCCGATATCAATCAGCGGCTCAATCTGACCATTGTGCTTATTACCCATGAGCTGGAAGTCGTCAAAACGCTGTGCGATCACGCGGCGCTGCTGGAGCATGGCGAAGTCATCGAGAGCGGGAAAATCGCCGACCTGCTGGTGGCGCCTTGGTCCAGATTACGTCAGTCGTTACTGCATAATCCGCAGGCGGAGCAGGATTTCCTCGCCCGCCACGGCTTTCACGGGAGGCCTTTATGCGTAGTCGCATGAGCTGGGAAGATTTATGGCCCTTATTATGGGAAGGCAGCCTGGAAACCCTCTATATGGTAGGGCTGGCGGCGCTGTTTACCATTTTAATCGGCCTGCCGGTCGGCGTGTTACTGTTTGTCTCCCGGCGCAACGGCCTGGCGCCGATGCCGAAACTGAATGCGCTGCTGGGGGCGATTATCAATTTTGGCCGCTCGCTGCCGTTTATTGTACTGCTCATTGCGCTGATCCCCTTCACGCGTTTGATTATCGGCACCACCTTAGGCAGCACCGCCGCCGTCGTGCCGATTACCATCGGCGCTTTTCCGTTCTTCGCGCGACTGACCGAAAACGCGCTCGACGAAGTGGATTACGGACGCATTGAAGCCATTCTGTCGATGGGGGGTAATCTGTGGCACGTTATCTTTAAATCGCTGCTGCCGGAGGCGCTACCGACCCTGCTTGCCGGGATCACCCTGACTATCGTGATGCTGATTGGCTTTTCATCGATGGCGGGCGTCATTGGCGGCGGCGGTCTTGGGGACCTGGCGATTCGCTACGGTTATCAGCGCTTTAACGATCAGGTAATGGTCGGTACGGTACTGATTCTGGTGGTGATGGTTCAGGGCGTACAAATGATCGGCGACAGGCTGGTACGACAGCTTGCCCATCGCCGCTAAGTTCTCATTCGCAGGCGGCTACTGCAGGCCGCCTTCCTCCACGAGAACCCTGACCAGCTCTGCCGCCGGCATTTCGCGGATCATCGCCACCCCTTGTCCCGCCCAGTGCGCGCCGAAACCATGATCGCCCTGCGCTTTTGCCGCCGTCGCCAGCGCTTTTCCGGCATCATAAGCGAGCGGATAGGCGGGAATTTCTCCTTCGCCGATTTCGTGCCAGCTATTTTTAACGCAGCGTGCTGGCCGACCCGAAATAGCCGCTGTCAAAAATGTGACAACGTCACTATTTTGCGTGAGCGCCTGTCGATATCCACTATCTATAGCCGCTTCCGGGCACAATAAAAATGCGGTTCCCAGCTGAACGCCCGACGCGCCGAGCTGCATCAGGCTGACTATCGCCGCCCCATGCATAATGCCGCCGGCGGCGACAATGGGTAAATCGACAGCCTGCTTTAGAGCCTGAAGCAGAGTGAAGGTGCTCATTTGACGATCGTCGCCGTGTGGGTCAAAAATCCCCCGATGGCCACCGGCCTCATACCCTTGCGCAATAACGACATCAATACCCGCTTGCGCAATTAATCGCGCTTCGTCGACGCAGGTGGCGGACGCCATCGTCACCGTTCCCTGTTGCTGGAAGCGGCGAATAACCTCTGACGACGGCACGCCAAAATGAAAACTCACCACCGCCGGCTTCTGTTCAAGCAGCATATCGAGCATGGATTGATGTTGATGGAAGGTCTGATAAATCTCGTTAAGCTGTTTCGGCGGCGTGCCGTGATAACGGGCAAACGCCGGAGCCAACCGCGCCAGCCACTGCGCTTCCTGAACGGCATCGCGGCGCGACGGCGTATGACAGAAAAGGTTGACGTTAAAGGGACGATCGGTGAGCTGCCGGGTTTGTTCAATAAGCGCCTGCGCCTGCGTAACCGTCGACGCGCCGAGCCCCAGCGAACCCAATCCTCCGGCGTTGCTTACCGCTGCAGCCAGGGACGGTGTCGACACCCCTGCCATCGGCGCCTGAATAATCGGATAACGAATATTAAGTAATCGCGGTAAATGCTGATTCATTGGCGATCCTGTGCAATTTGCGATGTGAGGCATTAACCATCTCTTTTTAAGATGTTAAGATCAACCATATTGTCATATTGAGAAGAAAAATATGAACCACACCACATTACTGATCTTTAAACTGGTGGCCGAAACCCAAAGCGTCACTCAGGCGGCGAAACAACTTGGTCGCGCGCAGTCCAATATCACCACGCGCATTCAGCAGCTTGAAGAGGAGCTGGAAGCCGAGCTTTTCGTACGCGGAAACAAGAAGATGCTGCTTTCTCCCGCCGGGCAAAACTTCCTCAGCTACGCGCGGCGAATTTTAAGCCTTGCCGAAGAAGCCAAACTGGCGCTGCACCCGGCTCGGCCCGCGGGAACGTTAAAGCTCGGCGCGATGGAAGCCTGTGCCGCCAGCCGCCTGCCGGCCATATTGCCGCTGTTTCAGCAACGCTGCCCGGACGCCGACCTGACATTGCGTACCATGCCCACCCGTCAGCTGACTGAACTGGTCGAAAACTCCACGTTGGACTGCGCGCTGGTTTCACTGCCGGCCGGTCCGGACGGCAGCCTTCAATGCCCACAGACGCTTGAATATCTCCCGCTTTTTATCGAACAACTGGTCCTTATCGCCCCTGTCGAGGGGCGCAACTACCGTTTTGCCGCCTTCCCGGCAGGATGTTCCTACCGCCAGCGCGGCATCGAGTATCTGCAGCAGACGGGAGCACACGTGGACATCGTCGATGTCAGCTCCTATCACGCGATGATGGCTAACGTCGCCACTGGTCGCTACGCCTGTTTGCTCCCGGAAAGCGTTCTGGCCCTGCTCACGCTACCCGCAGGCTGCCAGACGCAATACGTCACCCAGGCCGCCACCCAGCTTATCTGGCGCCGCGGGTATGTATCGCCGATTCTCGACGCCCTGCGCCAGTTATTGCTGGCGCCGGCCGCAGGCAACCAGCCCGGCGGCTCCCAGCAACACGCCGCTGGCCGTCAATAGTGAAGGGTTAAACGATCCCGTCAGGCTGTATAACCCATCGGCGACCAGCGGCCCGATTATCTGTCCGACGCCGTAAGTCGCCGTTAGCGCGGCGATCATATTAAATTTTACCGCCTGATTTAGCCGCTTGCCCTCTGACAAGGCGATGGTTACCGTCCCAAGGAAGGTCGCTCCAACCAGCAGCGCGCTCAACAAACAAAAGGTGAATGAGTGGCTCCACGCCGGTAAGGCCACGCCGAAGGCCTGGATAACGAGATTGCTACAAAATGCCCGCTGATAGCCAATTTTCAGTACGAGTTGGTGCCAGATAAAACAGGAAGGTACCGCCGCGAGACCAAATACCGCCCACAGGTGCACCGGGTCGATACCCGATAGCGCGCCGTGCAAAAACAGCGGCAAATAGGTCGCGGTGATGATGTAGCCGAAGCCCGCGAGGCCATAAATCAGCAGCAATTTTACCGCATCGCTCATGCGCCCATTGTCGCTCGGCATCGTTGTTGCGGGCCCGCTGTTTAACGCCAGCAGCGAATCCGCCGGGCTTAATAATCCGCGCAAGGCGCATAAAAACAGCATCGTCGCCGTGATGGCGCACAGTAGCCAGATTTGCTGACTGCTAAACGCCAGCGCTTTACCGGCGGCAATAAACTCCGCCGACAAAAAGATCCCCATCCCGACACCGGCAAACAGCACCGGCGCGCCGTTATGATGTTTCATATGTTGCAGTAGCCATAACGAGGCGGAGATAAGCGTTACCGCGCTGAGTACCCCGGCCAACCCGCGCAGGATAATGATAGCCAGCGGCGAACGCAGCCAGGCCAGTAGCGCCAGACAAATTAGCGTCAGAATGACCGAGACAATATTCATTCTGGTCGCCTGCTCCGGCTTTGCCTTCGCCAGTAACAATGCCCCCAGCAGGTACCCGGCATAATTAGCAGAGGCGGCCAGATTCCCCTGACGCAGCGTCAGGATCTGATCGCTTAACATCACCGGCAGGATCCCGGTGAAGGCGAAGCGGCCGTAACCCATACCAATCATTAATACCGTCGCCCCTGCCATCGCTAATAAGAAAGCATTTATCTCCGGCCTGATTTGTCGCATCTGCGTTACCCCTCGCACAGTTTAATCTTAAAAAGAGAATATTAATTAATTTTAATTCTCTTTTTATTATGTATTAGCGTGATGCGACGAGCAAGCCGCCGCGCCAGGGCAAAGAGTAAAAGCACCAACCAGAGGATACTTCGGTTAGCGACGAAGGATGGTTGTCAAAAGCGCACGGTCGTTAAACGCCGTACTCGATAATAGGCCGCATTATCTTCAGCGCAGCGCTCAGTTTATCGAGGCTCGGTGACGCCAGCGCCAGACGCAAAGCATGCGGCACATCACGACCGACGCTGTAAGGTTCGGCGGTGGAAATAGCGATATTCATGGTTAGCAGCTGTTTCACGACGCGATCGGCGCGGATCTCCTCGCCCAACGGCAGCCAAAGGAACCAGGCATTTTCATTGCCGATCATTGGTAAGCCAGCCAACGCCTGACGGGCGATGGCCTGCCGCCGCCGCGCATCTGCGCGCATTATGGTTTCGAGCCGGGCCAGCGTCCCATCCTGGATCCAGCCGCAGACCAGCGCCGTCGTTAAGGCCGGCGTATTCCAGCTGGTGGCGCGGATCGTCCGCTCTATCGCCGGCATTAACGCTTCGCGGCATACCACCATGCCAACCCGTAAACCGGTGGCGATGTTTTTTGAAAAACCGCACACATAGACCGTACGCTCAGGCGCCAGCGACATCAGCGGCGGCGGCGCGTTTTCAATCAACCACGCATAGGCGGCATCCTCAATGATGAACAAATCGAACTGGCGGGCAATATCAACCAGTTGACTACGCTGCGCCAGATTCATTACCCAGCCAAGAGGGTTATGCAGCGTCGGCATGGTGTAAATCGCTTTTACCCGCCGTTTTTCACACAGGCTGCGAAGCATATCGAGATCCGGCCCTTGTGTTGTGTGCGGAATAGCAACCAGTTCAAGTTGATAGAGCCTGGCGAGAGCGCGAAATCCCGGATAGGTCAAGGCATCTGCCGCAACCACATCGCCGGGACGCAGCAGGCCGCCGAGCGTGACCGCCAGCCCATGCTGAGCGCCGTTAACGATAGCGACCTGCCCGGCGCTGGCCGCCATACCCTGTCTGTTAAGATGCTGGGCCACTATTTCCCGTTCGCTCATGCGTCCGGCGTGCGGTTGATAGCGTAACAACGCTTCCAGATCGCCCGCGCCAGAGAGTTTTTTTAATGCCTCGCGCAGGAGAACGGTTTGTTCCGGCAACGCCGGAGAGTTGAAATTAAGATCGATCATATCCGGGGCAATGGCGTGCTGATCGACACCCAGTCCCGGCGGCAAGCTCAGTTCACGCACAAAGGTGCCGCGTCCCGTTTCGCCGCTGACCAGCCCCATTAACGCCAGTTCACTGTAGACCCGCGTCGCGGTAGCCAGAGAAATTCCGTGTTCAACGACCAATTGCCGATGGGTCGGCAGTTGGCTGCCAGCCGCCAGCGCACCGCTGCGGATTGCTGCCGCATAGCGATCAACCAGAGATTTATAGCGGTTTTTCATCGTCATTGTATCCATGACAATTATTTGATTGTCATGGATTGTGCGACCTACTATCGACCCGGTCAACCACCTTAACGATTACTACAAAGAGGTCACACGTGCACAACCATCGCGCTTCCACTTCCATATCCGGCTGGATAAACGGCTTTATCGGCGTCGCTATTTTTAGCGGCTCGCTACCCGCCACCCGCATCGCCGTGCAGGAATTCGATCCGTTTTTCCTGACTTTCTGTCGTGGGGCGATTGCCGGGGTGCTTGCGCTGGGCCTGATCTGGGTTTTACGCCTGCCGCGCCCGCAGGCGGGACAATGGCGTTCACTGGCGCTGGTTGCCGGCGGCGTGGTCATCGGTTTTCCGCTGCTGACGGCGCTGGCGCTGCAGCGGGTGACATCCGCACACTCAATTGTTTTTATTGGTTTATTGCCGCTGGCGACGGCGGTTTTCGCGGTGATCCGCGGCGGTGAGAGACCGCGCCCTGCCTTTTGGGGATTCTCGTTACTGGGCAGCGTACTGGTGGCCAGTTTCGCGCTGGCCGGTAGTGCCGGGATGTCCGTTTCAGGCGACCTGCTAATGCTGGCGGCGGTAGTGGTCTGCGGATTGGGTTATGCCGAGGGGGCGCGCCTCACCCGAGAGCTTGGCGGGCTGGCGGTCATTTGTTGGGCGCTGCTCCTGTCCCTACCCCTGATGTTGATAGCCTGCGGCTTAACGCTTCCCGTCAGTCTCAGGGGTATCAGTACGTCTGCATGGACGGCGCTGGCCTATGTCTCGTTGTTCAGTATGCTGATCGGTTTTATCTTCTGGTACCGGGGACTGGCAATCGGCGGTATTGCGGCGGTCGGTCAACTCCAGCTATTGCAGCCCTTTTTTGGTCTGTCGCTGGCGGCACTGCTCCTTCATGAAGCAGTGAGCCCGTTGATGGTCGTCGTCACGCTTGGCATCATTTTCTGCGTGATCGGTTCGAAGCGCTTTGCCCGTTAAAATAGTCGGCGGCCTGATGTGAGGCGTGTTCCTCCATCAGGCTGTCTCATATCAATTAAATTGTGGCGCGACCGAATGACCGCAGGCGCTGTTAGCGTCGATGGTGTCGTTCATGCAGGCCTGCGAATCAAAGCCCTGACCGGGGGCCATCCCTGAAGAGGATGATGAACCACCGGAACAAGCGGATGCTGCAAAAACAATGAGCAATATAAGTAATTTTTTCATCGAGATGACCTCCGGGAAGCGAATAGATTGCCATGCTCCGTGCTGAGACTGGCCACTCATCCATTTCCCTTTCAAACTCAGGCATCACTCTAAGAAATAATATGGGCGTCATTTATCACCTGTATAGCTATATTATCGGTCAGTTTGCCAATAAATGAACCGAGCGTTGGCATAAAATGCTCGTCCGCTCGCCGGAGTCGCCGCGCTTGCGCTATGCTTATCCTCCCTTTCGTTGTAAACACTTAGCGTTATGACTACTTCTGTCAGCACCACTCAGCTTAACCTGCGAATTATTTCCATCGTTGTCTTCACCTGTATCTGCTATCTCTCCATCGGCCTGCCGCTGGCGGTGCTTCCCGGCTACATCCACTATCAGCTCGGGTACAGTACGCTAATCGCCGGAGTCGTTATCAGCCTGCAGTACATTTCAACGCTAGTAAGCCGCCCGCATGCTGGCCGCTATACCGATATCTGGGGGCCAAAAAAGGTCGTTAGCCTCGGCATCATCTGCTGCATGCTAAGCGGACTCTTCACCCTCGCGGCGGTGATGTTGCAAACTATACCGCTTCTCGCCGTCAGCGCCCTGTTGATTGGACGGGTTTTCCTCGGCGTGGGAGAGAGCTTCACCGCCACTGGGGCAACGTTATGGGGTATTAAAACCGTTGGCGCGATTCATACCTCACGGGTGATTTCATGGAATGGCGTCGCGACCTACGTGGCAATGGCCGTCGGCGCGCCGCTGGGGGTGATGCTCAATAGTTATTTTGGCATCAGCGGTTTTGCCGTAGTGGTAGTGCTGGTTGCGCTAATTGGCCTGCTCTTTGCCCGCACCCGCCTGGATGTCAGCGTGACTGCCGGAGTGAGAGCGCCGTTTCATGTGGTGGTTCGCAGAATCTGGCCGTATGGCCTGGGGCTGGCGCTGGGTACGGTAGGTTTTGGCGTCATTGCCACCTTTATCACCCTCTATTTTTCGGCTCACCACTGGCAGGGCGCGGCCTTCACCCTCTCTCTTTTCAGTATCGGTTTTATTTGTATACGCCTGATCCTTGGCAACACCATTACCCGCTACGGCGGCGTGCCGGTGTCGCTTGTCTGCTTCGTAGTGGAGTGTCTTGGATTATTGATTATCTGGCAGGCGCCGTCGGCGTGGGTCGCTGGTATTGGCGCATTCCTCACCGGTTCTGGTTTCTCGCTGGTCTTTCCGGCGCTGGGCGTCGAGGCGGTGAAACAGGTAGAAGAACAAAACCAGGGCACGGCGCTGGGTACCTATTCAGCCTTTCTCGATTTGGCGCTGGGTTTGACCGGCCCGGTGGCCGGCTGGGTGGCGGGTTATTATGCGCTTGATACGCTGTATCTGCTGGCTGCGGTGGTAGTCGCCATGGCGTTTATCCTGCTGCTTCGGGTTCGTCTGCAACAGACCAGGTCGAACGTATGATGTATGCCGATTAATCATGATACTGGTAACAATTTAATCAATAATTGACGACGCTTTAATATCCGTGCCACCATTCCGCGAGCATCCAGTCTTGGATGCCGGGCGGTACGGGTGCAGTGATAGAGGTCGTCAACAAAACGATCCCCCCGTGACCTGGCTCCATTCGACTCGTCGCCTGCCGCGGCGAGTGGCTTACCCTGGCGGGAAATACCGACATGCATCAAAGTTTCAACCAGCGAGTCCATTTTTACTACTGCATTCTGGTCGCGCTGAAAATCCACGTAAAAACGAAAAAATCGGGTGGAGCGAGAGGAAAAAATAACTTTCTTCTCAAATGGTTGCGTAAAGCGCAGGACAACAACATCTTTCACCCGGATATCACCAGCGAAATCGAATGGCTACGCGGTAAAATTATCCAGGCCGGTCATGATACAGACCTTGAACCGATGCTGGAATTCGTCTATGCCACTGCCCGGCGCGCCGAAATGCTCAAAGATGCCGACTGATCCTTATTAAGCTAGCTGCAAAATATCCCCTGTAGCCGGCGCCTGTGCGCCGGCGAGCCACAGTTTTCCCCAAGCGCCGGTACAGTGGCAGGCCAAAATTTTCTCCACCTGCAGCTGCTGTAAATAACTTCGGACCTGCCAGACCCTGGCGACGGATGCGGCGCGCAGGTGTAGCCCACCGATCAACGCGTGGACCCGCTCAATGCCGGTGATATTCTGACAATGCCGCACGATATTCTCTACGCCGCGATGTCCGCAGCCGCAGATGATGACCAGCCCATGGTCAGAGAGATAAATCAGGACGCCTTCATCAACGATATAATCAGGCGTTAGCGGCGAGCTGGCTAAAACGCCAAAGGATTGCGGACGGTTTACCACGATCTCGCCCGACCACAACAGCCGTTCGCTGAGAGCAAACGGCTGCCGGTAGCATTCCATGCGAAAGCGGGAATAGTCGAGCTCAAGCGAAAGTTTTTTGATTTTGCGGACATGCCTGCCAACACTGATAGCGGCATAGCGCGGTTCGGCAAACCGTGGATGACAGATAATTCGACTCTCTTCCGGCAGCCAGGGGACGCCGCCGCAATGATCGTAATGGCCGTGTGATAATACCGTCGCCGTCAGGTCATCCAGTGAGATCCCCATCCGCTGCGCATTCTTGAGAAAACTACCGTCCGGCCCGGTATCAAATAGCACTTTGCTGGTTTCATCTTCAAGGAGAAGGCTAAGTCCGGCTTTGGCTGTCAACGCCGGATCGGCGTGCGCCGCAAGGCGATTTTCCAGTAATACCCTGATGGTTAAGGCCATTATTTCATTCATCCCTGTTATATATGCGCAGCCAGTGTAACGAAGAAACCCTGCTATCGGTGTGATGAACGCCGCACCCTTCGCCTCGAAAAAGTGACACCGTCACTAAAAAACAGCTTCACAACCGCAGCATGTCCTCTATGCTGATAGACTCGGATAGTTCACTTGAGGTTATCTATGGCAGACTGGAATCCCTCGCTGTATCTGAAATTTGCTGATGAGCGCACCCGACCGGCGTCTGAGTTAACAGCGCGTATTGCGCAACAGCCGGTTAAGGTGGCCGTGGATCTGGGCTGCGGTCCAGGCAATAGCACGGCCTTACTGCGTGCAGCATGGCCTGAAGCGCGAATTATTGGCGTTGATAATTCCGACGCCATGCTGGCACAGGCGGCGCAAGCGCTTCCCGATTGTGAGTTTATCACCGCAAATATAGAAGACTGGCAGCCATCTGAGCCCGCAGACGTGATCTATGCCAACGCCTCTTTGCAATGGCTCGGTGAACATCAAACGCTGTTCCCGCGACTGGTCAGACAGTTAGCCAATAATGGGGTGCTGGCCGTGCAGATGCCGGATAACTGGCAAGAGCCCTCTCATACCCTGATGCGCCAGGTAGCGGAAGAGCTGGGATTTCCAGATAGCGGCCGACAGCCGCTCCCCAGCGTCCAGCAGTATTACGACATGCTGACCAACAGCGGCTGCGAGGTGGATATCTGGCGCACCACCTATTATCACCCTCTGGAGTCACACCAGGCTATCGTTGATTGGCTGCAGGCGACCGGTCTGCGTCCGTATTTGCAACATCTTGATGAAGCAGAAAAGAACGTGTTTTTAGAGCGTTATCTGACGCTGTTGCAACAACACTATCCGTTACAGTGTAACGGAAAAGTGCTGTTATTGTTCCCGCGACTGTTTATTGTCGCGCGACGCCTGGCTAACGCGTAGTCGCCAGTTCGACGTCAACGTTAAGCGCATTCAGCTGATTTACCACACTGCCGCTCAGCCGGTCATCGCTGATGATGACATCAAGCTCGCTGAGCGGCAGGATCAGGTAATTCGCCATTTTTCCATATTTTGATGAATCGCTTAGCAGGATACATTTTTCACTTACCTTCGCCACGGTCTGTTTCACGATGGCTTTATTTTCGTTGGGCGTCGACAGTCCGCGCAAATTCCATGATGACGCCGAAATAAACGCGACATCGATAAACAGGTTCTCCAGCATTTTCGCCGTCAGGTGGCCAACGGTCGACTGATTCTCACGGCATAAGCGTCCGCCGGTATGGATCAATTCACATTGCCCGCGTTCAATCATCAAATTGGCAATGGCAAAATCATTGGTGATGATCAGCAAGTCCTGACGCTCAACCAGGTTTTCGGCCAGCGCGAGCGTCGTGGTCCCGGCATCCAGATAGACGGTACTGTTGGCGGGAATGTGCTTAAGCGCCGCCAGACCAATAGCCTCCTTTTCCTGGGGGAACATCAGCGTTTTATCGCGATGCGAAGGTTCGTTCAGCAGGCGGGTTCGTTGCGGCAGGGCCACGCCCCCTGATACGCTGGCCAGCACGTTAAGCTGCTCCAGGCGCTGAATATCGCGCCGGATAGTCATATGCGACACGCCCAGCGCCTCGACCAGTTCGACGACGCTGACGACCCCCTTATCTTTAATGATTTCCAGTATCTTCTCTTGTCTTTCCAACGGCAGCATCGGTTTCTCCTGATGGTGTCTCGTTATCTCATATTTTCACATTTTATCACATCACATTAGGCTGTACATCGGATTGACCGCGTCATATGGTGTGAAAAATAGATAATAAATGTTATTTATTGTGATATAGATCGCTGTATTCATCACATCAATCATTGATATTAACATTTAACAACAGATAGTACCGTAAATTAACACTCGCTGTATGAAGAGGACAGGATATGAGAGCAGGCATAATTGCCGATGATTTTACCGGCGCGACGGATATCGCCAGTTTTCTGGCCAACAACGGAATAGCGACCAGCCTGTTTAGCGGTGTCCCCGGGGAAGATTGCCAGGGTGATGCTCGCGCATTAGTCGTGAGTCTGAAATCACGTTCTGTATCAGCCGAAGAATCTGTGACACTGTCACTGAATGCGTTGCGCTGGTTGCAACAACAGGGGTGCGATCGCTTTTATTTTAAGTACTGCTCCACCTTCGATAGCACGATCAAGGGCAATATCGGGCCGGTAACCGATGCCTTAATGGATGCGCTAGGCGTCGCAACCACGGTTATCTCCCCGGCGTTGCCCATTAACGGTCGTACGGTGTATCAGGGGCATTTATTCGTTGAAGACCGCCTGTTACAGGAATCCGGTATGCGCAACCATCCGGTCAACCCCATGGATGACAGCGATCTACGCCGTTTGATGGAACGCCAGTCTCGCGGCACATGCGCTCTTATCAATGTGCAGATTCTGGAGTCCGGCGAGGCAGCCGTGCGCGACGAGATCCAAACTTTATCCGCCTCGGGTTATCGTTACATCGCGCTGGACGCAATAAACGATAAACACCTGCAAATTCAGGGACAAGCGCTGCACGATATGAAGCTGGTTACCGGGGGTTCCGGTTTAGCTGCCGGTCTCGCGCGTAGCTGGGCCAACGCCACGGCGACGTCCCTTCCCTTTCACGTCACCACGTCAGCAGCCACCACGGTAGTATTATCCGGCTCCTGTTCTATCAGAACACAAGCGCAGGTAGAAAAATACCGCCAACTGGCGCCAGCGCTGGCCGTGGATGTTGCAGGTTTGCTTGATAAACGTTGGACGCTTGATGAGTATTGCGGCCAGATCGTTGAATGGCTGTACCAGCAGTCTGACGCGGTCATGGCGCCAATGGTTTACGCCACCACTTCGGTCGCCAAGCTGCACAACATCCAGCAGCGCTATGGCGCCGAGCCAAGTCGGTTGATGGTTGAGGCGCTGTTTTCTCTGTTGGCAAAACAACTCGCGCAGCAAGGCGTGAGCCGGTTCATCGTCGCTGGTGGAGAAACCTCCGGCGCGGTAACGCAAGCGCTGGATATTCGCCATTTCGCTATTGGCGCCGCGGTCTCACCCGGCGTTCCGTGGATCAAGGCAGATTCCCGACCGCTTTTCCTGCTGCTCAAATCCGGCAATTTTGGCGATGACAATTTCTTTGCTCGCGCGCAGTCCGCGGAGGTTTGCGCATGAACGAGTCATCCCTACGCCAACAGATGGTGGCTATCGCACGCTCTTTCTTTCAGCGCGGCTACGCAACCGGTTCGGCGGGCAATCTTTCCGTCCAGCTTGCTGACGGCACGATTCTGGCTACCCCGACGGGCTCCTGTCTTGGCGAGCTTAACGCCGAAGAATTGTCGCACGTGAACCTGAACGGTGAACTGCTCTCAGGGTTAAAACCCTCAAAAGAGGTGAGTTTTCATCTCGCGCTGTACCGCAACAATCCGCAGTGCCGCGCCGTCGTCCATCTGCATTGCCATTACCTGACGGCCTTATCCTGCCTGCAGGATCTGGATCCGGCGAATACCCTTCCGGCCTGTACGCCGTATGTGGTCATGCGGGTCGGTGAAATACCGCTGGTCCCCTATTTCCGCCCAGGCGACCCGCAGATTGGCCAATGGCTCGGTGAACGCGCCGCGCAGCATAAGGCTTTTTTACTGGCTAATCATGGTCCGGTGGTGGTGGGTAAATCGCTACGCGATGCCGCCGACAATCTGGAAGAGATGGAAGCGTCCGCCCGCCTGTTCTTCACGTTAAAAAACAGCCCGGTGAACTATCTCAATTATCAACAACTGACTGTGCTTCGAGGAATGCAATAATGTTGAAACTTGCTGCCAATTTATCGATGTTATTCGGCGAAAATCCGCCTCTGGAGCGCTTCTCCCTGGCGGCCAGGGCCGGTTTTAATGCCGTTGAGATGTGGTTCCCTTACGAATATCCCGTAGAGACCGTCTCCCGCGAATTAGAGAAACATCACCTCAAGCTTATCGGCATTAATACTCCGGCAGGCGATACCGCACGCGGCGAATGGGGATTATCGGCTTTACCTGGCCGTGAAGAGGAAGCCCGCAAAGCCATTGATTTAGCCATTCATTATGCTGCGGCTCTGCAGTGCCCGGCGATACATGTTATGGCGGGGGTCACCGAAGGATTCGACCGGCAGCACTGTGCGGACACGTTTATTGACAACGTACGCTACGCGGCGGAGCGAGCCAAAGCGCATAACATCACTATTTTGCTTGAAGGTTTATCGCCCGCCACCCGTCCGGGTTATTTATTTTCCAGCCAATACCAGGCGATGGAATATATTCGCCAGGCGGACCGCGACAATATTCGACTGCAGCTTGATATTTTCCACGCCCAGCAGGTCGATGGCAATCTAACTTATTTATTGAAAAACTATAAAGAGTATATCGGCCATATCCAGATTGCATCTGTACCGGCGCGCCAGGAGCCGATTGACGGCGAAGTAGATTATCAATGGATTTTCGCCGTACTCGAGCAGGAAAAATATGATGGTTACGTCGCCGCGGAATATAGTCCGCGCGCCGGAACGCAAGCCGGACTGCACTGGGCGCAGGCCTGGTTAAATAACTAAAACCTACATAATATCAATGCCTCAGTGAGCGCCGATGCGCGCTCATTTTTTGGAGATAGAACTATGTCAAACCACTCTGCGTTGAGCCTGGAGGGCGCTGCGCCTGCCATAAATGAAGAGTTAGTGTGGAAGAAAGTTGTCCGCCGCACGCTGCCATTATTAATGATTTGCTATATTCTGGCCTATCTTGACCGGGTTAACGTCAGTATCGCTAAATTACAAATGTCGAGCGATCTGGCATTTTCCGACACCGTTTACGGTATCGGCGCGGGTATATTTTTCATCGGTTTTTTCTTTTTTGAAATTCCCAGCAATATGATCCTTCATCGCTTTGGCGCCAGACGTTTGCTTGGCGGTTTACTTATTTCCTGGGCGCTCATCGCGCCGCTGACGGCATTCGTGCGTACGCCGCTGGAGTTTTATACCGTGCGCTTCTTTTTAGGCGTAGCGGAATCAGGCTTTTATCCCGGGGTAATTTTGTATCTTTCCTTCTGGTTCCCCAGCTATCGCCGCGGGCGGATGTTCGCCCTCTTCGCTACCGCCGTACCGCTTTCCGGGATCCTCGGCGCTCCGCTCTCCGGCTGGATTATGGGCCATTTTCATGAGTACGGCGGTCTCGCCGGCTGGAAGTGGTTGTACATTATTGAAGGCGCGCCATCTCTGCTGATTGGCGTGCTGGTGATATTTCTGCTGACCGACCGCATTTCTCAGGCGAAATGGCTGTCAGATGACGAAAAAGCGTTGCTCGAGGCGCGACTGCGCAGCGATGGCAGCCATAAGACCGAACAGCATGGTTCAATGCTGGCTGTATTGAAGAATCCGAAGGTTTGGTTACTGACTTTTATCTATTTCTGCCTGATTGCCGGGTTCTATACCGTCAGTTTCTGGATGCCAACGCTGATTCATAACGCCGGTGAAGGCGATGTGCTGAAAGTCGGATTGTTAACCGCTATTCCTTATGCCGCAGCGATAGTCACCATGATTGCCGCTTCGCGCAGCGCCGATAAACGCAGAGAACGTCGCTGGCATCTCGCCGCCATCGCGGTCATGAGCGGCCTGGGCATGATTATTGCGGCGCTGTTCAGCCACGATCTGGTGATTGCGATGATCGGGTTAACAATTGGCGCAGCGGGCGGATTAAGCACCCTACCGTTATTCTGGAGCCTACCGACGGCCTTCCTTGGCGGCGCTTCCGCCGCGGTCGGTATCGCGGTAATCAACTCCTTTGGCAACCTTGCCGGCTTTGTCGCGCCGTGGATTATGGGCCTGCTCACCGATATGACCCATTCGACGCTAACCGGCACCTTAATCATCTCCGCGACGCTTTTTATCGGCGCTGCTGCGATATTCCGTATTCCTGCCCGTATGGTTAACCATTAATAATATTGAGAAAATCACCATGAATAATACATTAACGATTGCCGTCACCGGCGCCGCCGGATTTCTCGGCACCCAACTGGTCAAGGCGCTGCTTCAGCGCGGTTCGTTGAGCGGCCCGCAGGGCGAAACGCAAGAAATCGGTAGACTGATCGCTATCGACCGCGTGGCGTTACAGGGGATCGACGATAGCCGTTTACAGGTATTAACCGGCGACATCAGCGATAGCGAATGGTTACGTAGCGCGATTCCAGCGCAGGTCGATAGCGTCTTCCATTTAGCCGCCATCGTTTCAAGCCAGGCTGAACAAGACTTCGAGCTGGGGATGAAAATCAACGTTGATGCCTTCCGTCAACTGCTGGAGCATCTGCGTCAGTTGCCGAAGAACGTCAAACTGGTGACCACCAGTTCGGTGGCGGTGTTCGGCGGCGACTTACCGGAAAAAGTCAGTGATTCACAGGTATGGTTGCCGCAAAGTTCTTACGGCACGCAAAAAGCCATTTGCGATCTGTTACTGGCGGATTACAGCCGTCGCGGTTGGCTTAATGGCAGAAGCCTGCGCATGCCCACCATCGTCGTGCGCCCGGGGAGGCCCAATCAGGCGGCATCGAGTTTTGCCAGCGGTATTATCCGCGAGCCACTTAATGGAGAATCCGCCGTTTGCCCGGTCACGGCGGATACCCGTCTGTGGCTGTTGTCGCCCCGTAACGCAATTAAGGCTTTAATTCACGGGCACGAACTGGCTGAGGCACAGTTGACGGACGGTCGGGTGATTAATCTCTGCGGGCTGTCGGTCAGCGTCGAACAGATGATCGTGGCGTTGCGCCAGGTTGCCGGCAGTGAAGTCGCACAGCGTATCACCTTCACGCCCGATGCCGCCATTGAACGCATTGTCAATTCGTGGCCCGGCGATTTCGACACGCGCTATGCTCAGCGTCTTGGGTTTAGCGCCAACCACAGCTTCAGCGAAATGATCGAAGAGTATATGGCGGATTACCTCAAATAGGTTCGGTACCAGCGGCGCCCGACGGCGCCGCTGCATGTTACCAGGGGAAGTCGTGAACCAGCGAAAGATCCCAGGCGGTGGCCAGTAACGACAGAAACATAATCAGATTAACGGTAGTTTCGATTCGTTTTTCCATGTTGCTTCTCCTGTGTCGCACAGCTAGAGCTTCATCAGATATCGAACATAATCGTCCGCAGGGGTAAATTCATCATACAGACGGCGGGCAGGATTATCGTGACGGGTGTGCCAGTACAGCCGCGACCATCCCTGAATTTTACCTTCAGCCTGCAGGGTTTGAATCAGCGTTCTCGCGACTCCCCGTCCGCGAGCTTTTGGCGCGACAAACAGATCTTCCAGATAACAGATAGGCGTCGTCACCCAGGTGCCTTCGTGCAGTACGCAAATAGCAAACCCCAGTACCTCACCATCAACCACGGCTACCCGGCCTATTACCGGAGACTGCGGATCCAGCAGACGCCGCCAGGTATGTTCGGTGACGGTGTCCGGCTGCGGGCTATTATAGAACTGCGTGTACCCCTCCCATAACGCTCGCCAGGCGCTGTAATCCCGGTCAGTAGGTTCACGTATGTCGATATTCATTGATGGGATCTCCGCACGCTAAACGTCATCGTTAAGTCATTATTTTGCTTTCTGAAAATGACTTCAAGCGCCGAGTGCACATTTCATCCCTTTCCCCGCTGCGAAGCGATGCCGGTACGATGTTACTGCAACGGCTTACTGCTAGTAACAACCAGAATGTTGTAACTAATGACAGAAATTAACCCGGCTACATGCCGGGTCGCTTCAGTTGGCGTGTTAGCACAGCGGTTTTACGGCGCTGCGCATGCCGTCACGTAAGATAGCATCCAGATCGGCCGTTACCTGCGCCGTCAGTCCTGGCACCTGCGTCAGATCCTGCTGCCAGTGCGATTCTACCGACAACACCGACGTTACCAGGTCCCGCGTTGCAAGCTGGCCGTCGCGATGCTGCGCCCACAGCGTCTGAAAGCGAGCGATCCACTCCGCGTCGTCCTGAACCGGGTAGACTTCACCGTTACGCTCTCCGCGGTAGAAGGCAATCAATGCCGCCAGCGCGAAAGTCAGGCGCGGTGGCAATTTACCGCTTTGCTTCTGCCCTGCCAGCAGCTGCGGCAGGATACGTGTACGGAACTTCGTCATGCCATTGAGGGCGATGGATAAGAGTTGGTGTTTGATATAGGGATTGCGGAAGCGTCCTGTTACCGCGCTGGCGAATGATTCCAGCTCATCGCGCGGCAGATCGAGAACCGGGATAATCTCCTGATATATCGCTTTTTCGACAAATGAGCAGACTTCCGCGTCGTTCATCGCTTCACCGACGGTATCCAGGCCTGCCTGCCAGGCTACCGGCACCAGCGCGGTATGCGCGCCGTTAAGAATCGCTACCTTCCGTTCTTTATAGGGTTTGATATCGTCAACAATCAGCACGTTGAGCGGTAATTTATCGAGGCGCAGTTCGGCGGCAAGCGATTTCGGTCCCTGGATCACGAACAGGTAAAAGTGCTCAGCGGTATCAAGAAAGGCGTCTTTATAGCCAAGCTGCGTTTCAATCTGCTCCGCTTCATCGCGCGGATAGCCGGTAACGATACGGTCCACCAGCGTCGAACAGAAGGTGTTCGCCTCTGCAAGCCAGGCGGCGAAAGCTGCCGGCAGCGCCCATTCATGCGCATAGCGCAGCACCAGTTCACGCAGCGCCTCGCCGTTATAATCAATGAGTTCACAAGGGATGATAACCCAGCCTTTATCAGCGGCGCCGGCAAAATGGCTGAAACGCTCATATAGCAGCCGGGTCAGTTTCGCCGGATAGCTCACCGCCGGGGCATCGTCAAAATGGTCCCCGGCATGGTAGCTGATACCCGCCTCGGTGGTGTTGGAGAAGACAAAGCGGATATCCGGATTGTGCGCCAGACGCAGAAATTCCTCATAGTCGGCGTAGGCGCTAATTTCGCGGTTTACCGAACGAATAAGACGCGCATCGCTGACTGCTTCGCCCTTTTCATTCAGTCCGCGAATAATTGTGGTGTAGAGGCCGTCCTGAGTGCTCAGCGACGGCGGGAAATCGCTGGCGATGGGTCGGACGATGACCACCCCAGCATTCAGGTCAGTATGCTCGTTAAGCAGGTCAATTTGCCAGTCAACAAACGCGCGCAGGAAGTTACCTTCGCCAAACTGGATGATACGTTCAGGGTACTGCGCGCCGGGGAAATCACGACGGTTTAAGGTTTTCACAATGGGTTCCCTCTTAGAGTAGTCATACAACCTGAGTAATTGGTCCAATAAGTTATCAGGTTTTATGGTTGGCGAAACCCCGTTTTGATCAAACCTCGTCGCATTATTCTGTCGCCGGGAGGATCTTATAGAACAGCGTGGTGCCCGTCATTTCCCCATCAGGCATTAAGGCAAACTGCGGAATTTCCCCCGCTTTTTGCCAGCCACACTGCTGATAGAAGCGTTCCGCGCCGCTGCCGGTGGCGGTATCCAGCACCAGTACCGTTTTCCCGTACGCCAGTGCAATAGCCTCAAGCTCGCTCATCAGCAACCCGGCGACTCCCTGTCGGCGCGCATTTTGGTGAACCAAAAGCTTGGCGACATCGGCGCGGTGCGGCTGGTTTTCCGGCTGGTCGATAATCAACTGGACGGTCCCCACTATCTGCCGTTGTTGGTTTTCGGCCGCCAGCACAATCCGCTCGCCGGCGGCGACGCTTTGCGCCATCCGCTGCCAGAAGCGCTCGCCGGTGTCCGACGAAAACGGCTGCATAAAACTGACCGAAGCCCCGCCGTTCACGCAGCTGGCGAGGATTTCATTTAATTGTGGAAGAGATTCAAGAATAGATTCACGCGTCAGCGTGCGAAGTGAAATAGGTGTGGCCATAGGTTGCTCCCTGAAAATGACCACATCACTATGTTTTTAACTAATATTTAACTCAAGCAAAAAGACCATTGGATTTTCTTATCACACGCCGTCAGGCAGCGCCTGCACGCAAACACGATTGCGCCCGGCCTGCTTGGCGTTGACTAACAGGTCATCCGCTTCCATTAGCAGTTGATTAAACAGCTCGGCGATTCGTCCTTCACCAACTTCACGGCACTGCAGGCCGAGACTCACCGTCAGGCGAATACGCTGTTGCCCCCAGGTGAACGTTTCCGATTCTATCCCCTGACGAATTTTTTCCGCCAGCACATGGGATTGTTGAGCATTATCGAGCAGCGCCGCGACGGCAAACTCTTCCCCGCCGATACGCGCCACCATTCCCTCATCGCCCGCCAGTTCACGCACCCGCTGGGCGAACTGGGCCAGCACGCAGTCGCCGCATTCATGACCCCAGGTATCATTCACTCGTTTAAAACCATCGATGTCCAGCACCATCACCGAGAGCAGTTTGTCCGTCTGCGGCGCCTGGCGTTTCAATGCTTCGCCCAACCCGGAACGAGAGTAAACGCGGGTCTGAAAATCAAAGTCAGCGCGGAGCGCCAGCTGTTTGACGAGGTTGTTGATAGCCTCGACGCTGGTCGCCACGATAACCGGGCTTATCAGCATCGCCGCCATGCCAAGACGGGTTGAAAACAGCTGCCACGGCTGCGGACGCGCATCCGGCGACAGATGAATAAGCGAGTTCGCCACCAGCAAAATCTCAGTGATACCGGTAATAAACGTCAGCAGGCAGGTCAGCGGCAACGGATAGCGAATCGCGCACCAGATCAGCGCCGGCAGCGGGAAAGTCAGGCTTCCGGCGCCGCCTACCGCCACCCCAAGCGCCATCGATAGCACCAGCGCTATTACCGGCAGTAGTTGGCTAAAGCGAAAGCGGCCCAGCACCGATGGCAGCGTCAGGGTCAGAATAAACGGCAAGATGAGGACCGCGGTCGAGAACTGCTCGCTAAACCAGTCCGCCAGTTGCGGAATAAAAGTCGCCCGTTCAACATCAACCGAGCCCAATGCGCCTACCGCGGCGCACACCAGCGCCGCCAGCAGGCAATAACAAAAAAGATTCAGAGCGTTAATTGGCCCCGGCATCGAATCGGCGCGCCGCTTATCCCACAGCACCAGCTGCGCCAGAATGACGATAAAGACGATATTGGAGAAGTTAATCAGCAGCGACGCAAAGCCCATGCCCCAACGGGAAGTCAGGCCGTCATAAACCAGCATCGCGGCAAAACAAATAGCGTAGAAATAGCTGCGATTTAGCCAGACGTAGCGTGCGAAAATACCTGCCATAACGGCATTGAGCGGCCAAAAAAACGAAAGCTCCTGCACCAGACGCAACATAGCGCCCATAAAGTGCAGCAGAATCGTCAGCGTGAATAACACCAGCGCATCGCGCACCGGTTGATCCTCGCGAAATAGCGTGAATGACCGAATCGACAGTGAAGACATTCAGTAATTATCCGTCTAATTGTTTCAGGCAATTATTATGTAAATAATTAGTTAGCGGATTATCATAGCATGAGAATATTTGTTAGGCATACTGCCATGCCTGAGCGAGACAGGTTAACGGTTGGTAATCGCGTTCATTTCCATCACCAGCCAGTGGTGAATTACCTTTACGACATAACGCTGCTCCTCGCCGCTCAGTTCCCGCCCGCGCGGGATCGCATGCCACTTTTCCAGACAGCCGCGGCAGCAGGTCGCTGTAGCGTGCTGGGCGATAAATACCGGGTGCCCGCGCATCGGCGTCTGCTTACCGTCATTAGCAATCTGCGCCGGGGCCAGCCGTTTGGCGATAAAATCCGCCGCGTGGCTGTCGATAATCTCCGGCCCTTTATCATAACAATACTGCCGCTCTTTCACCCCGAGGTGGAAACGAGAGCGGAACGTTGAACGCCCAAGCCTGGCGAACAGATTTTCCATTACAGACATCAGAACACCGATCTTCCTAAACGTTGGGTAAGTTTCTCGAGTACAGCGATCCCCGCCAGCGAGTTACCCGCTTCATCAAGTTCCGGACTCCACACCGCTATCGCCATCTCCTGCGGCACAATCGCCACAATACCGCCGCCGACGCCGGATTTTGCCGGCAGCCCGACTCGCCAGGCGAACTCTCCGGCGTTCTGGTACATACCGCTTGTCATCATCAGCGCATTAACCTGCCGCGACTGAATCGGCGCGATAACCGGGTCCGCCAGATGCGGGGCAATCCCCCGATCGGCGAGAAACAGGAAGGTCCGCGCCAGTTCGACGCAGCTCATCTCAAGCGAGCAGTAGTGGAAATAGTTTTGTAGCACCGTGGCGACATCATTATGGAAATTGCCGAAAGATTTCATCAGCCAGGCGATGGCGGCATTACGCGCGGAGTGTTCGAACTCGGAGCGCGCGACCACTGAATCATAGGCAATATCGTCCACTCCACTCAGCCGACGCACGATCTCCAGCATTCTCTGACGCGGCGCGCTCAGGCGGCTTTGCAGCATGTCGCAGACCACTAACGCCCCGGCGTTGATAAAAGGATTACGCGGTTTGCCCTGCTCGATTTCCAGCTGTAGTAAGGAGTTAAAGGGCTGGCCGGAGGGATCTTTACCGACGCGTTGCCAGATCTCCTCTTCCTGATAATGGTTCATCGCCACCACCAGACTTAGCACTTTCGAGATAGATTGGATCGAGAAGCGTTCGTGGGCATCGCCGGCGCTATAGTGCTGCCCATCAACCGTACAGATGGCGACGCCAAGTTTATTGCCGCTGACGCGCGCCAGGGCAGGAATGTAGTCCGCTACCTTGCCGCGCCCTATCAGCGGCCTGATTTCTGCCAGAACGGCATCCAGCATTGCATTATTAATAACCGTCGCCACACTCGGCTCCTTGCCCACCATCGAAATTCGGGTGGCGAGTATAGCAGAGCATGACGACGGACGTCAGGCGCTAACGTCGATTAGCGACGGTCTTTCCATACGGTTTGAATATTGCAAAACTCATGCAAACCGAAATGCGACAGTTCCCGACCAAAGCCGCTCTTCTTCACGCCGCCGAACGCCACGCGAGCATCGCTGGCGCTATAGCCATTGATAAACACCCCGCCGCACTCCAGACCGCGAGAAAAACGCTCCGCTTCCGCGCTGCTTGACGTAAAGACGGTTGCCGAAAGGCCAAACTCGCTATCGTTAGCCAGTTCAAGGGCATGAGCCGCGTCGCGGGCTTCGCTGATGGTAGCCACCGGACCAAACAACTCCTGACGGAAACCGGTCATCTCCGGGGTAACGTTCGCCAGCACCGTTGGCGCGTAGTAGTTGCCGGCGCCGGCGATTTTCTCGCCGCCAAGCAATAAGGTCGCCCCTTCCTTCAGCGTGGCTTCAACCTGCTGATGCAGTTCGTCACGCAGATCGAAACGCGCCATCGGGCCGATGTAATTTTGCTCGTCGCGCGGGTCGCCCATTTTCAGCGCCGCCACGGCGTCCACGAATTTTTTAGTAAAAGCGTCGGCAATACCCGCCTCAACGATAAAGCGTTTCGACGCCGCGCAGACCTGCCCGCTGTTCTGATAACGGCCGACAACGGCGGCTTTCACCGCTTCGTCCAGATCGGCATCGTTGAGCACGATAAAGGGATCGGAACCACCAAGCTCCAGCACGCATTTTTTCAGCGCTGCGCCGGCCTGAGCGCCGATTGCCCGCCCGGCGCGTACGCTACCGGTCACCGTGACCGCTGCGATACGATCATCATTGATAATTTGCGAGACGCCTTCATTGGTGGCGTTGATCCAACCAAAGACGCCCGTCGGCAGTCCCGCTTCGGCAAACAGTTCGCCCAGCAGCTGCGCGCTGCCCATCACGTTCGGCGCGTGTTTCAGCAGATAACTATTCCCTGCCAGCAGAATCGGTACCGCGCCGCGCAGAACCTGCCATACCGGGAAGTTCCACGGCATCACCGCCAGTATCGGCCCCAGCGGCCGGTATTCAATCACCGCCTTATTATCTTCTACCTGGGTGGCTTCGGTCGCCAGCATCGCCGGGCCATGTTCGGCATACCAGTCGCAGAGGTTGGCTGACTTACTCACTTCACCGCGCGCCTGGGCGATGGGCTTACCCATTTCAAGGCTAATCATTTGCGCAAGCTCTTCGCCGCGGGCGCGCATTACGCTGCCGACTTTACGCAGCGCGGCGGCGCGATCGGCGAGCGCGACCTGGCGCCACTGGCGAAAAGCCTGTTGCGCCTGGGCAATGGCTGAATCTACTTGTTGTTCGGTTGACCACGGCAGAGACGACACGACTTCACCAGTGGTCGGGTTAACGGAAACCGCATGGGTGGCAGATAAATTCATGGTTATTCTCTCTGTAGGGATTGCGAAGTGTGGATATTGTGGCCTACCCTTGCTTTCATTGAAAATGAATAATATTAAGCAAAGCATTCACAAAAGAAGAATACTATGGACCTTACCCAACTTGAGATGTTTAACGCCGTCGCCAGTACCGGCAGTATTACCCAGGCCGCGCAGAAGGTGCACCGCGTCCCGTCGAATCTGACCACCCGTATTCGCCAACTGGAGGCCGACCTCGGCGTCGAGCTATTTATTCGCGAGAACCAACGGCTGCGTCTGTCGCCCGCCGGACACAGCTTTTTACGCTACAGCCAGCAAATCCTGGCGTTAGTCGATGAAGCGCGGATGGTGGTCGCCGGCGATGAGCCGCAGGGGCTGTTTTCCCTCGGCTCGCTGGAAAGCACCGCTGCGGTGCGCATCCCAACCACGTTAGCCCTTTTCAACCAGCGCTACCCGAAAATCCACCTGGCGTTGTCCACAGGCCCTTCCGGCACCATGATTGATGGCGTGCTGGAAGGCGCGCTCAGCGCGGCGTTTGTCGACGGGCCGCTGGTTCATCCCGGTCTGGAGGGGCTACCGGTGTTCCCGGAAGAGATGATGATCGTCGCCCCTTATGGCCATGCGCCGGTAACCCGCGCCAGCGAGGTCAACGGCGCGAACGTCTACGCATTTCGCGCCAACTGCTCCTACCGTCGTCATTTTGAGAGTTGGTTTCACGCCGACCGCGCGACGCCCGGAAGGATCCATGAGATGGAGTCCTATCACGGCATGTTAGCCTGCGTAATCGCCGGCGCCGGGTTGGCGCTTATCCCACGCAGTATGCTGGAGAGTATGCCAGGGCATCAGCAGGTTTCCGCCTGGCCGCTCGCCGAAGAGTGGCGCTGGCTGACGACCTGGCTTGTGTGGCGACGCGGCGCGAAGACGCGCCAGCTGGAGGCATTTATTGAATTGCTGAACGAGGATCGTCAGGCGGCTAGCGCAACATGATGGCCGGACGTTAATCGGCGATAATCAGCCGCGGCGAGAGTTCCTGAAGCGCATCGCGGGTTTCCCCCGGCAAATGCCCGTCGGTGATGATGTCCGTGAGCGAGTCGAGGTGCGCGATATTGAACAGCGACCAGGCGCCGTATTTCGAACTGTCGGCCAGCAGGATCCGCCGCCGGGCATTGGCGATCAGATCGCGTTTCAGCGCAGCCTTTTCTTCCGTCGGCGCGGTAATGCCCTTTTGCAAATCCCAACCGTTACAGCTGACGAATGCCAGATCAGGCCACACATTCTGCAGCAAGCGTCGCCCATGTTCGCCAATACACGACTGGCTGCTGTCATCGATGCGACCGCCGATAATCGTCACTTCAATCTGTTTGAATTCAGCCAGAAACAGCGCGATATGCAGATCGCTGGTGATGACCCGCAGCGGCAGATGCGTAATCTGTCGCGCCAGTTCAATCATAGTGGTACCGGCGTCCAGCACAATGGCATCGCCGGCCCTGATAAGCGACGCCGCCGCCCTGGCGATAGCGTATTTCTCCTGAGGGCTACGCTGCGCTTTTTCCAGCGTCGTCGGCTGTGTGGGAATAAATCGGTTGAGCGTCACGCCGCCGTGGGTGCGGCTAATTACCCCTTCCTGATCGAGTTTAATCAGATCGCGACGAATGGTCGCCGGCGAGGCGTTAGTTACCGCAACCAGTTGGTCGACCGTTACCAGATTATGGCTTTTCAGGAAGTCCATAATCTGCTCTAACCGATTATATCCCTTCATGTTATTCCTGTGCGATTTGCATGGCGAGCTCAATGGAGGTTGCCATGCTCTCAGACTTCGCTTTACCTGTCCAGGCAATATCAAAGGCGGTGCCGTGGTCCGCGGAGGTGCGGATAAACGGCAGCCCGGCGGTGATATTCACCCCATCATAGAACCCGAGCAGCTTGAGCGGAATATGCCCCTGATCGTGATACATCGCCACCACCATATCGTACATGCCTTCGTGACACTGCATGAAGACGGTGTCCGGCGGGCACGGTCCGACGACATGAACGCCCTGCGCCTCCATCGCCGCAACCGCTGGGGCAACGATACGGATTTCTTCATCGCCGAACAGACCGTTTTCACCGGCGTGCGGGTTCACGCCAGCGACCGCGATGCGCGGCTGCGAATACCCCACGCGGCGTAAAAAATCATCGGCAACCCGGATAACCGTCTCCACCCGCGATTGGCTTAGGGTATCGAGGAAACGGCGCAGCGCGATATGGGTGGTGACGTGGATCACCTTAAGCTTATCGGTGTACAGCACCATGGCATAATCTTTGGTCTGCGTCAGATGGGCCAGCAGTTCGGTGTGTCCCGGGAAATGGTGCCCGGCCAGATGTAGCGCTTCTTTATTTAACGGCGCGGTGGCGATAGCTTTAACTTCCCCCGCCAGCGCCAGCGCGGTGGCGCGCTTGATGCAGCGATACGCCAAATCGCCGGCCTGAGCCTGGACTGCGCCGGGCCGCAGGGCCTGAGGATCGCTTAACGGTTCATCAATCACGTTAATCGTTGCGGGTGAAAACTGCGCTTCGCGCGGGTGTTCGATAATTCGCAACTCCGCACGCGGGGTAATGTTCAGCGCCAGGATCCGCCGCAGCGTCTGCGCGCAGCCCACGACCACCACCGGCGCACCGCTCAGTTCGCCTTCGCTCAGCGATTTAATAATAATTTCCGGACCAATGCCCGCCGGGTCGCCCATCGTTACCGCAATCATGTTAGACACTCAGTTTCTCCTCAATAAAATTCACGACATCCCGCAGCGTGGTCTCCGTACCGAATCCCCCTGCTTTGGTCATCACCGGACGCGGCCAGCGACTTCCGAGAAAATGGCCGTACGGCACGCATTGCGCCACCCGGCCGGTTATATGAAACCCCTGCGCGCCGAGCGCATGAGCGACGGCGATCGCAACATCGCCGCCGGACAGATAAAGCGCCCCGGGCGCACGTAACTCAACGGCAAGTTGGGTGACCTGCGCGAGATAAGCGCAGATCTGTTCTCCCAGCGCAGCGCGGCTCAAGCCGCGTTCACGGCACTGCGTCTCAATACCGTGCCGGACAGCGTTATCCGCGCAGGTGGTGACCACGCAATGATGATTTGCCGCCAGCACCTCGGCGATTCGCCGGGCATCGGCCAACGCATCGCCGTTAAAGGCGCGGGCAACATCAATCCCGATCCGCCCGACTCGCGGATGGCCGGCCAAAGCGGCGACCTGAGCCTGCGCTATTTCGCTCATTGAGCCGATCACCGCCAGCAACGGCCCGGCCGCATCCCGGAACAGGTAGCGCGAAAGCGCCTCGCAGATCCCCGCAGAGCCCACCAGCAGCGTTTGCCGCGCGCGGCTGGCTACCGCAGCGATAACCTCATCCAGCTGCGCGTCTTCTTCAGCATCAATAATCAATACACGCGGTTGGTCGCTCTCTTCCGCGAGGGCGGCGGTCAACTGCTGTACGTCAAGCGAACGGTACGGCAGCTGGCTCTGCATGGCGAGCAATTGCCCAATATCGGCGCTACTGACCGGGGTTTTGGGGTCGCTGGCGAATTCCGTTTTATCGAGTGCCACGCCGTGGACATAACATCGTCCGCCGCGGGTTATGCGCCCTGCCGCTGGAAAGGCCGGCGCGACGACCGCGGTGACGCAGCCCCGCGCACGCATCATCGCCTCCAGTTCCGCGCCGGGGTTGCCGCGTAGGGTGGAGTCGATTTTCTTCACCTGCCAGACGGCGGCGAAATTTGCCGCATCACGGAGTATCGCGTTCACTTTCTCTGCTGCCTGCGCCCCGGAAAGCGCCCGACTATCGCTATTGAGAACCAACGCCCGGGTGGTCGGCTGATAGCCGGCGCTAAACGCCACCTCAACCGCTAAACCCGCTTCTGCCAGACTGACACCGGCATCATTGGCCCCGGTAAAGTCATCTGCCAGCACCAGAACAGGATTATCGCCGCAGCTCATTCTCTTTCCTTCATCGCTTATCGGAATCGCTAATGATTATATTCAATCATATTTGATTAAATGTGAGCAAGCTCAAGTTATTAAACGTCCGTATAAATTATAACTTTTGCTCATTGAAATGAGTGAACACTACGCATATTGATTGAATTCAATCATAACAATAGAGGAGTGAGACGTGGCGACGATTAACAGCACGATTATCAGCGGCGCGGGCGCCATATCAGCCCTGAAGCCAGTGCTGGCAGGTAAAAAAAGCATTTTGCTGGTCACCGATGCGAACGTAGGTAAGTTGGCAGCGACCAAACAGATCCGACATCTGATGGACGAGACTAACGTTGATGTGAGGATCGTGGATTCCGTGCCGGCAGAGCCCAGTCAACATGATGTGGCGCAGATTGTTGCCCAACTCGCGGGAACGCAGCCACAGATGGTCGTCGGTATCGGCGGCGGTAGCGTCCTCGATGTGGCTAAGCTGCTCTCGGTACTACTACACCCCGCATCCCCTACGCTCAACGCGCTGATTGACGGCGAGAAACCGCGTCTGCGTCTGGCGTCACTGTTGATACCCGCCACCGCCGGCACCGGCTCGGAAGCGACGCCAAATGCCATCCTGGCTATTCCCGAACGTAATACCAAAGTGGGGATTATCTCCCCGGTACTGCTGCCGGATTTCGTGGCCCTTTTGCCGGAACTGACTACCAGCATGCCTGCGGCCATTGCCGCCTCCACCGGTATCGATGCGCTGTGTCATCTACTGGAGTGCTTTACTTCAACCGTCGCGAACCCGGTGAGCGATAACGCCGCCTTAATCGGCCTGCATAAGCTGGTGCGGCATATTGAGCGTTCCGTGACCCACCCGCAGGATCTTACGGCGAAACTGGAGATGCTGTGGGCCTCGTACTATGGCGGCGTGGCTATCAATCATGCCGGCACGCATCTGGTGCACGCGCTCTCCTACCCGCTTGGCGGCACCTGGCATTTACCACACGGCGTCGCAAACGCCATTCTGCTGGCCCCCTGTATGCAGGTCGTACGCCCGCACGCGGTAGATAAATTCGCTCAGGTCTGGGATCTGATCCCGGACGCCGATCTGACCTTGAATAACGAGGAGAAATCTCATGCGCTGGTCCGCTGGCTGGCGCAACTGGTGAAACGCCTGGCGCTGCCGGACAACCTCGCCGGGCTGGGTGTACCGCCAGAGAGTATTGAAACGCTAAGCGCCGCGGCGCTGGAAGTAAAACGATTAATGAACAATGCCCCATGCAGCGTGAACCATGACGAAGTCCAGGCGATTTACCAGACGCTGTTTCCACAGTCATCTCATCAGGGAGAAGAGAAATAAATGCATCATTCCATTCGCGGCGTGTTAACCGCCATTGTTACCCCCTTTACCGCAAGCGGTGAACTGAACCTGACGGCGCTGCGCCAACAGGTAGAACGTCAGCTGGCCGCCGGTAATGGCATTTTCTGCGGCGGAACCAACGGCGAGTTTTTCGTCCTTAATGAGGCGGAAAAAATTGCGGTTGCCGAAACCTGCGTCGAGGCGGTTGCCGGACGCGCGCCGGTGGTGGCGCATATTGGCGAAGTGTCGACGCGGGAAACCATTCGTCTTGGTCAGCAGATAGCGAGATTAGGCGTCGACGCGGTGTCGGTCATCACCCCGTGGTTCGTGCCGCTAAAACAAGATGAGCTGGTAAGCCACTACACGGCGATCGCCGATGCGCTAAGCGTTCCGGTATTTCTGTATAACATCCCGGCGCGCACCGGCAACACCATTGAACCGCAAACCGCACGTCAGCTGGCTGCGCATGACAACATTATTGGCATAAAAGATAGCGCCGGTAGTTATGACAGCCTGAAGGGCTTTCTTGATGCGGTGAAGGGTATCGACGGTTTTAATGTCCTGAACGGGCCGGATTCGCTGATTCATCAGGGGTTCGTTGATGGTTGTTCAGCGTGCATTTCCGGGTTGGCTAACGTTGCGCCACGGGAGATTAACGCGATTTGGTCAACCTTCAAGGCCGGCGATATTGAAGCCTCAAGGCTGGCGCAAGAAAACGTCACCGGCCTGCGTACCGATCTCTACAAAGTCGCCTTTTCCCCCGCCGCGGTGAAAAAAGTATTGCAGCTGATGGGCCATGAGGTCGGCGATAGCCGCTACGCGGTTCAGTTTAGCGCATCTCAACTGCAGCAAATACGTGGAATCATCGCGCAGTATCTTAATTAAACGCTGCGTTTCTTCAACAAAATAGACCGGGTACCTGTGTGCCCAGGATTCGTACGCCCAAAGAGAGGCTAAGATGAATCATTTTACCACTGAAGATACCTTTATTATTGTCGGCATTGTTATCGCCTATATCTTATTTACCACCTGGCTGACGTTCCGCATTAGAAGTAAAAACTCCGGGGATTTTATGGAGGGCTCGCGCGCGATGCCGGCCTTTATCGTCGGTATCCTGCTGATGTCGGAATATATCGGCGCCAAGTCGACTATCGGAACCGCACAGGCCGCGTTTGAGAGCGGGATTGCCGCTTCCTGGTCGGTGTTGGGCGCCGCTATTGGCTTTCCATTGTTTGGCCTGATACTGGTTAAACGCATCTATAACACTGGCAAAATTACTATTTCCGGGGCGATTGCCGAGCGATACGGCACCAGCACCAAGAATATTATTTCCATCATTATGATTTACGCCCTGTTGCTGGTGAACGTCGGCAACTACGTCAGCGGCGCGGCGGCAATTTCCACGGTATTAAAGATCAATTTACCCCTCGCGGCGTTTATTACCGCCATTGTCAGTACTTTCTATTTTGCCTTCGGCGGTATGAAAGGCGTGGCCTGGGTCACCATGCTGCACAGCGCATTAAAATATGCCGGTCTACTCATTATTATGGGTTTCGCGCTGGCAAAAACCGGCGGCTTTACGCCGATGATCGAGAAGATGCCTGATTACTACTGGACCTGGGATGGTAATTTTGGCGCCGGCACGATCTGCGCCTGGCTTATCGGCACCATCGGCTCCATCTTCTGCACCCAGTTTGTCATTCAGGCGATCAGCTCGACAAAAAACGTAAAATCGGCGAAACGCTCTACCTGGATTGCCTTTTTCTTCTGCCTGCCTATCGCCTTCGCGATCGCCATTATCGGCGTGGCGGCGAAGTTTCTTCACCCGGAAATCAACAGCCTGTACGCCCTGCCGGTGTTTCTGCAGGATATGAACCCATGGCTTGCCGGGTTGGTGACAACGTCACTTGTAGCTTCAATTTTCGTTAGCGTTAGTACCGTTGCCCTGGCGATTGCCTCGCTGGTGGTAAAAGATTTTTACGTACCGTGGCGCAATCCAACGCCGGAGCAAGAGTTTAAAGCCACCCGTTGGGCCTCGCTTATCATCGGTTTTCTGCCGCTTATTTTTGTGCTGCTGGTACCGGAAGTGCTGAAGCTCTCCTTCTTTACCCGCGCCATCAGGCTTTCTATCACCGTGGTCGCGGTCATCGCCTTCTATGCGCCGTTCTTTAAAAGCGCCCGCGGCGCGAACGCGGGCCTCATTGGCGCCTGTGTGGTGACCTCGGTGTGGTATTTGCTCGGCGATCCGTTCGGCATCAATAACATGTACATCGCGCTGATCACCCCGGCCCTGATTATGGTTATCGACCGTCTGATCCCCAATAAAACGCAACAATCATCCCCGGCCCCCATTGAACAACGTGGAGTGTAAAAATGACCACCACCCCAACTTTTGACGGCGTAATTCGCCAACACCAACTGGATCCTCATCTGGCATGGGCAATGTTGCCCTCCGGCTGCCCGCAAAACCATGCCGCCAATCTTTTGCCGCTGCCCGATGGCACGCTGATGTGCGTGTGGTTCGGCGGTTCGCAGGAAGGAAAAGCGGATATTTCAGTCTGGGGGGCGCGTTTAGCGCCGGGCGCCACAACGTGGAGTGAAGCGACAAAGTTATCCGACGATCCGCAGCGTTCGGAACAAAACCCGGTACTGTTTCAGGATCCTGATGGCGTACTGTGGCTGTTATGGACCGCGCAGTATGCCGGTAATCAGGACACCGCTATTGTGCGTTATCGCCAGTCGCGCGATGGCGGAAAGCACTGGGGCGCAATCGCCACCCTGCTCGATGAACCCGGCACCTTTATCCGGCAGCCCATAACCGTAATGCCCAACGGTAACTGGTTGCTGCCGGTTTTCTATTGTCGTACCCGGCCGGGGGAGAAATGGGTCGGTAACGATGATGTGAGCGCGGTAAAAATCTCAGCCGATGGCGGCAAGAGCTGGCGCGACGTGGCGGTACCGCAGAGCCTCGGCTGCGTGCATATGAATATCACCCCGCTGGCCGATGGCTCGCTGGCCGCCTTCTTCCGCAGCCGCTGGGCCGATCATATCTGGTACAGCCGGTCGACAGATTTTGGCGAAAGCTGGTCAGCGCCTATCCCCACCACGCTGCCAAACAATAACTCGTCCATTCAGGCTACCACGTTGAGCAACGGCGATCTGGCGCTGGTATTCAATAACATGAGCGCAGCAGGCGCCAGCGAGCGTCGGGCGTCGTTATACGATGAAATAGAAGATGATGACGGCCGTAAAGAGCCTGAATGCACTGGCAAAACCGCCTTCTGGGGCGCGCCGCGTGCGCCAATGACCGTGGCTATCTCCGCCGACGGCGGCAGAAGCTGGCCGTGGATGCGCAACCTTGATGAGGGCGACGGCTACTGTATGACCAACAATTCAGAGCAAAAACTAAACCGTGAATTCTCCTATCCCAGTATTAAACAGGGTGAAGATGGTGATTTACACATTGCCTATACCTGGTACCGGCAGGCCATTAAGTATGTCCGCGTGTCGCCGCAGTGGGTGAAAGGAGAAATCGCATGATCATCGGTAATCTGAACGCCCTGCCTCAGGCGGGGTTGCCGCTGGCGTTACGGCAAATCCTTTGCCGCGCTGAATGTTCTCTTAGCGCCCTGACAACCCATGAAGATGGCCGTTTCCAACCTGCTGATGGCGACTGGTACTGCACCATCGGCACCGCGCAAACCCAGGCGGCAGAACAGCGACATACCGAATATCACCTCCAATGGGCCGATATTCAGGTCATTTTAGCCGGCGAGGAGATAATTCATGCCGGTACCTTGTACAGCGGCCAACCCGACGATGAACAGCGTAAACCGGATCTCTTTATCAGCCAGCAGACGCCGCACAGCGTCACGCTGCATTTGCGCGTCGGCGACTTCGCGGTCTTTCTCCCCGGCGAACCGCACCAGGCGCTATGCGCCTTTGCAACACCCGCCCCGGTGAAAAAAGCGGTGTTTAAAGTGCCGCGCAGCATGCTGGAGGCGCCATGAAACAGGCACTGGTCACGGGCGCCAGTTCGGGGATCGGCGCGGCGATTGTGGGGCAACTGCTGGCGGAGGGCTGGCAGGTGCTTGGGCTAAGCCGCTCCGCGCCGCCACTTACCCATGAAGGCTTCACGCATCTGTCGGTCGATGTGAGCGACCGCCAGGCGCTGGTTGATGCTCTGTCGTCGGTACCGCCGCCGCAGGCGATTATCCATGCCGCCGGTGTGATGGCGGCGGCGCCGCTAGGAGAACTTGACGCACAGCGTGGCGAGACGTTATGGCGTCTGCATGTGGATGCGGCGCAGACCTTAGCCAACCGCTTTGCGCCCGTTATGGGGCGCGGCGGTCGGATTATCCTTTTGGGTAGCCGAACCTCTCGCGGAGCGGCAGGCCGTTCTCAGTATACGGCAACCAAAGCGGCGCTGGTGGCGCTGGCGAGAAGCTGGGCGGCGGAACTTGCCGCGGCAGGCATTACCGTGAACGTGGTCGCCCCCGGCGCCACCGATACGCCAATGCTGCGCCAGCCAGGGCGCGAAAGTTCGCCGCCGAAGACGCCGCCGCTCGGTAGATTGATTAAGCCACAGGAGGTGGTGTCGCTGGTGAGCTGGCTACTTAGCGAAGGGGCCGCGGCGATGACCGGACAAGAACTGGTGATGTGTGGCGGCGCCTCGCTTGGCTAGGTGAACCCGGCTCAACGTCGCGCCAGCCGGGGGAAACTATCATCAACCTTCGCGCAAATAGACCGTGCCGCGCAGATAGGTGGTCGCCTGGCCGCTAATCAATACGCGGTCATCGCGCCACTGGCAGCGCAGCTCACCGCTGCGCGCCGACACCTGGCGCGCCAGCAGGTCGGTTTTATTGAGCTTAGCTCCCCAGTAGGGGATCAGCATACTGTGGGTTGAACCGGTTACCGGATCTTCCGGTACCGCTTCACCGGGGCAGAAAAAGCGGCTGACAAAGTCATACTCTTCGTCGGCGGCGCTAATGCAAATCATTTTATCCAGCGTCTCCAGCAGCGCCATATTAGGGCGTACCGCTTCAACCTGCGCCCGGTCGCGCAGAACCACCAGATAATCACGCCCTTCCCGCACCTCCAGCGCGTCATCGATGCCCAACCCGGCGAACAGCGCCGGCGGTACGTCACGCACCGGCGTCGTTTGCCAGGCCGGGAAATCCAGCGTCAGCCAATCGCCGCTGCGCGTCACCCGCAGTTCACCGACAAAACGGGTGCTGAATACGATAGTTGCCGTGGGATGATCGAGATATTCAAAAATCACGTGCGATGCCGCAAGCGTGGCGTGGCCGCAGAGGTTAATCTCATCAAGGGTCGTGAACCAGCGTAGCTCATAGCCGCTATCAGTGCGGACAAAAAACGCCGTTTCGGATTGATTATGCTGCTGCGCCATTTTTAAAAGCGTTTCATCAGGCAGCCATTCACTGAGCGGGCACACTGCCGCCGCGTTGCCGCCAAAATTGCGATCGCTGAAGGCATCGACCAGGTAAAAACTAATTTCTTTCATCGTGCTCCCCTTTTTTATCGTCTATCAACATGACACAGAAAGCGCGGGTGCACACTATTAGCTGAAAAATTAAGTTGTTAGCAGGCACAGACGTCAGCATAAAATGAGACGCAGATCACAAAGTGATTGTATTTTCAGCAGCATTCGTTTTAAGATCGTCTCCTCTTCTTCTCATTACTACCAGCCCGGAATTTATGCTTACAAATACGGTCTCACGCAAAGTCGCGTGGCTGCGGGTCGTCACGCTGGCAATTGCCGCTTTTATCTTTAATACCACGGAATTTGCCCCGGTCGGTTTGCTGTCCGATATTGCCGACAGCTTCGGCATGGAAACGGCCCAGGTCGGGATCATGCTGACCATTTATGCCTGGGTAGTGGCATTGATGTCGCTGCCGTTCATGCTGTTGACCAGCCAGATGGAACGCCGTCGCCTGCTCATTGGCCTGTTCGTGTTATTTATCGCCAGCCACGTCTTGTCGTTTTTCGCGTGGAACTTCACGGTGCTGGTGGTGAGCCGCATTGGTATCGCCTTCGCCCACGCGGTGTTCTGGTCGATAACCTCCGCGCTGGCTATCCGTATGGCCCCTCCCGGCAAGCGCGCCCAGGCGCTAAGTCTTATCGCCACCGGTACCGCGCTGGCCATGGTGTTCGGCATTCCTATTGGCCGTATCGTCGGGCAATATTTCGGCTGGCGTACCACCTTCCTGGCCATTGGTCTTGGCGCTTTAGCGACGCTGGTGTGCCTGGCGAAACTCCTGCCGGCGCTGCCAAGCGAACATTCCGGTTCGCTGAAGAGCCTGCCGGTGCTGTTCCGCCGTCCGGCGCTGCTCGGCATTTATCTGCTGACGGTTATCGTGGTAACCGCCCACTACACGGCGTACAGCTATATTGAACCCTTCGTTCAAACCGTCGCAGGCCTTAGCGGTAACTTCGCCACCCTACTGCTGTTAGTGCTCGGCGGCGCGGGTATTATCGGCAGTATTGTCTTCGGCAAGCTGGGCAATCAACATGCTTCCGGACTGATTACGACCGCTATCGCCATGCTGCTGATATGCCTGCTGTTGCTGCTACCCGCCTCAAGGAACGCCAATCAGCTCATGCTGCTCAGCGTATTCTGGGGGATCGCGATTATGGTCATCGGCCTCGGCATGCAGGTGAAAGTGCTGGCGCTGGCTTCGGATGCTACCGATGTCGCGATGTCGCTGTTTTCGGGGATTTTCAATATTGGTATTGGCGCCGGCGCGCTGGTCGGCAGCCAGGTGAGTACGCAGCTGTCAATGTCGGCGATAGGCTACGTTGGCGCAGTGCCGGCGCTGGTAGCGCTGGTCTGGGCAGTGATGATTTTTCGCCGCTGGCCTTCGCCGCTGGATGAACAACAAGCGCATCACTCATGATAACGCCGCGGGCGGTCAATGCCGCTCGCGGCGCCGACATCCTATCCCCAAAAGGCCCGAAACAGACACGTCGCCGGGCCTTTCAGAAAGTTACCGCGATCAGGCGTGATAGTTGGTGATAATTTCCAGCACGCCGTTAATGATGAACTGCACGCCCATACAGACCAGCAGAAAACCCATCAGGCGGGAAATCGCCTCGATACCGCCTTTGCCCACCAGTCGCATGATCGCCCCTGAGCTACGCAGGCAGCCCCACAGAATGATCCCCACCAGCGCAAAAATAATCGGCGGCGCGGCCAGCACGACCCATTCCGGGAAATCAACGCCGTGTTTTACCGTCGAGGCGGAGCTGATAATCATCGCGATGGTGCCTGGCCCGGCGGTACTGGGCATCGCCAACGGCACGAAGGCGATATTCGCCGTGGGTTCATCCTGCAGTTCTTCCGATTTGATTTTCGCTTCCATCGAATCATGGGCTTTCTGCTGCGGAAACAGCATGCGAAAACCAATAAACGCTACGATCAGACCGCCGGCGATACGCAGGCCGGGAATGGAAATGCCGAAGGTATTCATGACCACCTGGCCGGCATACCACGCCACCATCAGGATCGCAAAGACATATACCGATGCCATCAACGATTGCCGGTTACGCTCGGCATTGTTCATATTGCCCGCCAGGCCGAGGAACAGCGCCACGGTGGTGAGCGGATTCGCCAGCGGTAAAATCACCGCCAGACCGAGCCCTATTGCTTTAAAGAGTTCCAGCATAGTGAGTCAACATCCCGTTAAGTATCATTTTTTCAGTACAGTTTCACCCCGTGAGTATATCGACAGCAGCGACTCAGATGCCACACCCACTGAAAAAATCACGTCGATAAAAAATAACAAGCGTTAGTAAAATGGAAAAAAGTGACCGGCATCAAACTATCAATCTTTAGCAAATCGTGGCATCGGCGAATTCATAATGTTGACTTATGATTGCCGCGGCAATAATATCCATCGCAACTAAATAATTGCCTGGGCAACTATCATGGAAAACACCAACAATCTGTTCAATGAGATGATCCCTCTTGGCCGATTGATCCAGATGGTTAACCAGAAAAAAGATCGACTGCTCAACGACTATCTTTCACCCATGGATATCACCGCCACCCAATTCCGGGTGCTCTGCTCCATTCGCTGTGAAGTCTGTACCACACCCGTTGAGCTGAAGACCGTTCTGTCGGTCGATCCAGGCGCAATGACGCGCATGCTCGACAGACTCGTCTGCAAAGGCTGGATAGAACGGTTGCCCAACCCCAATGACAAGCGCGGCATTCTGGTGCAACTGACTCCAGAAGGCGCAGCCCTTTGTGAGCACTGTCATCAGGTTGTGGGTCAAAAATTGCACCAGGAACTAACAAAAAATCTAACGGCAGACGAAGTGGTCATGCTTGAGCAACTGCTCAAGAAAGTCCTGCCGTAATAAGAAGAGGTAAGATGATGTCCAGACGCAATAACGACGCCATCACTATCCATAGTATTTTGTCGTGGATCGAAGAGAACCTGGAATCTCCATTGTCGCTGGAGAAAGTTTCGGAGCGCTCAGGTTACTCCAAATGGCACCTGCAAAGAATGTTCAAGAAAGAGACCGGCCACTCGCTGGGCCAGTATATCCGCAGCCGCAAGTTGACGGAAATCGCGCAAAAACTCAAGCAGAGTAATGAGCCGATTTTGTATCTGGCCGAGCGCTACGGCTTTGAATCGCAGCAGACGCTGACGCGGACGTTTAAAAACTATTTCGATGTACCGCCGCATAAATATCGCATCACCAACGTTCCGGGTGAATCCCGCTACCTGATGCCGCTAAATAATTATTGTTGTTAATCGCCTGCAAAAGACGTATTGAGGAAATCATGAAATTATTCGCTACCGCCGCCATCGTGCTAATGGCGCTGGCCACCGGTCAGAGTTATGCGGAGCAAACCACCACTCCGGTTCGCCACAATAACCGGGATGCGATGATTATCCCTTCCGAACATAACGACTCGCCGTTTGATTTTAATCACATGGCTGCCGGCAATGACAAATCGGATGAGCTGGGCGTACCGTATTACAACTGACGCCCATATCATTCACCAATAATTATTGATTCGGCTGATGTGCTGAGGGTTCTCCACTCCTTAGCGCATCAGCTTTTTTAGTCTTGCTCGCTTTTTTGCATTTTCAGATATCCTGACGCGGTCATTTATGTATTAATTCCCTGTTTGTAAATTTGATACAGGGAAGAATAAAAGTGGCTTGGAATAAGCAAACGTCTATTACCCATCTCCGCTCGCATGCCCATAAGCAATCTCATTATGAATGTGCAAAATACATCCGCCAGGCTATAGAAGCCGGAGGAATTAAACTTGAGCGCACGCGCGACGCCAAAGATTATGGGCCAATATTATTGCGCGCCGGATTTAAAGAAGTGCCACCGGGTTCGACGATACTGCGCGGCGATGTCGCAGTGATTCAGCCTTATGCGGGAGGCAACCCTAGCGGGCACATGACAATGTATGACGGCAAGCAGTGGATATCCGACTTCACCCAACGAAGCATGTATCCAGGTCCTGGCTATCGTCGTCTACAGCCAGCGTTCAAGGTATACAGGATGAATCAATGAGAACTCTCCCCTTAATGATACTATTTTTACTCACAGCGTGTGTGGGCCATCCTCAAGAGAGTCCGGCTAACCGCGCTGAGGCGTTTTACTCATCGTATCTGCAGTTTCTGGCAAGCAGTAATGATGAATATTATCAGCTGCAAGAATATATTTCGGCTGATACTCTGAGCAGACTTGGTAATATCGAGGCTATTCCTGAGCAAGAGATTGTCGGATCTGATTATTTTACTTATGTTCAGGATTATGATTCGTCCTGGATAGCAAATCTTAAGATTGGTCATGCCCGCGCTTTAATGGGGGGAACGGTTATTCCGGTATGGATCGGTATTGAAAACGGTGATGTTTTACACCTTGAAGCATATATGCGCTGCGAAAATGGTAAGTGGAAAATATATCGCGTAAGGGATGTAAGCCATCATTATGAGCAACCGATATTTAATACCGGAGCAATAGCCCAGGCAAAATCTGCTGCCCAAAACAAGTATTAATGGGTCGACAGCGTCAAGCCCCGGCACATACCGGGGCTTGATTTATCCCCGCCCTGCCGTGGTACGCAAAAGCCGCAGGCCAAACACGTTAATATAGAGCCCGCCCATTATCAGCGCCGCCCCCAGCAGCTGCAGACCATTGAGCCGTTCGCCGAGCAGCAGAGCCGCGCTGGCCATCCCTACCACAGGTACCAACAGCGACAGCGGCGCCACCCGCCAGGTTTCATAACGCCCGAGTAGCGCCCCCCAGATGCCGTAACCGACGATGGTGGCGACAAACGCCAGATACATGAGCGATAGCACGGTCGTCGCGTCGATATTCACCAGGCTTGTCGCCATCGCCTGCGGCCCATCAATAATACTCGATGCCAGCAAGAACGGTAACACCGGAATCAACGCGCTCCACACCACCAGCGACATAATCGGCGGCTTGTGCTGCTGAGACATAATCTTTTTGTTAAAAATGTTGCCGCAGGCCCAGCTAAACGCCGCCGCCAGAGTCAGCATAAAGCCGACCAGCGGCACATGCTGGCCACCAAGGCTGGCTTCAACCAGTACCAGTACGCCAAAAATCGCCAGCGCGATACCGGCGACCTGCTTTCCCTGTAACCGCTCGCCAAAGACAAAAGCGCCCAGCACAATAGTAAAAAAGGCCTGAGCCTGCAGCACCAGAGATGCCAGCCCGGCTGGCATACCGAGGTTGATCGCGCAGAATAAAAAGGCGAACTGGCCGAAACTGATGGTCAGGCCGTAGCCCAACAGCAGACGCAGCGGTATTTTGGGCCGCGCAACGAACAGCAGCGCCGGAAACGCCACCAGCAAAAAACGTAACCCCGCCAGCATCAGCGGCGGCATATTGTGTAATCCGAGCTTAATCACCACAAAATTAAGCCCCCACACCACCACTACCAGCATTGCCAGCAGTCCATCTCTGCGCGTCATACGATGCCCCTGTCTTTCTGGTCAACGATGACCACCGTCAAAGTAACCAAATTCCCGCCGCTCGAACAGATCATTATTTTTAGCAGGTGCTGAAGGCACTTTCCGACACGGAGCCCGCTATACAAGGCTCAGTTAGCATGCTATTTGTGATCGGGCACAACAAAAATAAAACACTTCATCAGGCAAGGAAAAAATGACAACCACCATCAGGCGCTCAACGATAGCGCTGTTGGCGTCGTCGTTGCTGTTAACCATCGGCCGCGGCGCAACGCTTCCTTTTATGACGATTTATCTCACCCGTCGGTTCCAACTGGAAGTCGATGTCATCGGCTATGCGCTCTCCGTCGCGCTGGTCGTCGGCGTTATCTTCAGCATGGGCTTCGGTATTCTTGCCGATAAGTTCGACAAAAAACGCTATATGCTGATCGCCATCGCGGCGTTTATCGCGGGATTTATCGCCATCCCCGCGGTCAATAGCGTGGCGCTGGTGGTGTTCTTTTTCTCATTAATCAACTGCGCTTATTCGGTTTTTTCTACCGTGCTGAAAGCCTGGTTTGCCGACGTGCTGACGCCGGAGAAAAAAGCGCGCATCTTTTCGCTCAACTATACCTTCCTCAATATCGGCTGGACCGTTGGGCCGCCAATCGGCACCCTGCTGGTGATGCAGAGCATTAACCTGCCTTTCTGGCTGGCCGCGCTGTGCGCCGCCTTCCCGCTGGTGTTTATCCAGCTCTTCGTCGAGCGCACCTCTGCCGCCTGCGTGGAAGGCGCCGCGCCGCAGTGGACGCCGTCGGTGCTTTTGCGCGACCGCGCCTTGCTGTGGTTTACCTTTTCCGGCCTGCTGGCGTCGTTTGTCGGCGGCTCTTTCGCCTCCTGCATTTCACAGTATGTGCTGGCCGCAGGCACCAGCGACTTCGCGGAAAAGGTGGTCGCGGTAGTGCTGCCGGTCAACGCCGCGGTGGTCGTCGCCTTGCAATATGCCGTCGGGCGACGGCTTTCGGCGCGAAACATCCGCCCGCTGATGACCTTCGGCACCCTGTGCTATGTAGTAGGACTCGGCGGATTTATCCTCTCCGGTCATAATCTGCTGATGTGGGGCGTTTCCGCCGCTATCTTTACCCTTGGCGAAGTTATTTATGCACCGGGAGAATATATGTTGATCGATCAGATTGCCCCACCCGGCATGAAAGCCAGCTATTTTTCCGCCCAGTCGTTAGGCTGGTTAGGCGCGGCGTTCAATCCGATGCTAACGGGGATAATCCTTACCCATCTGCCGCACTGGTCGCTATTCTTCATTTTAATGCTGGCGATAGTCGCCGCCTGGCTGATGATTTTCCGCGGGATGAATGTGCGTCCCTGGCAAACCGTACAGGCGTAAACCCAGGCGTCATGCGGCTGTCGGGTTGCTGTCGCCTGTCTGTCGGGTGCCCGTCGTGGCGCCCGGCAGGCTAAAAAAACCACACTGGTCTCAGGTTCCCATCCGGAGATTAACATCATGAACAGCAGCACCCGAGTAAAGCAATTACGTCTGCAGCGCGCCTGGTCCCAGGAACAGCTTGCCGAACTGGCTGGCGTCAGCGTTCGCACTATCCAACGGATTGAAAACGGCGATCGTCCGGGGTTAGAAACCCTGAGCGCCCTGGCGGCAGTGTTTGAGATAAATGTGGCCGAACTCAGCGACGATGCTCCCGTCGGTCACGAAGCATCGCTCGATTTACGTATCGAAGAAGCGAAAAGCCGCCTGCATCAGGAGAGCCGTTTTTTTCGCTCGCTGAGCGTGGCGGTCACGGTTTGCGTTTTGTTGCTGGTGATTAACCGTTTTACCCAACCCGATGTCTACTGGTCAGTGTGGGTGGCGATCGTCTGGGGCGCGTTATTGCTGCTGCGGGGATTACGTCTGTTTGTCTTTGCCGGGTGGATCCGCCAGTGGCGACAGGCGCGACTACAGCGCCTGCTGCGCAAATAGAAAAAGCCCGCTTAAAGCGGGCTATCTCCTTACCAGACCTGGGCGGCGATCCCTGTGACCAGCCGCACTTTATCCCACTGCTGGGCTTCGCTTAACGAATTGCCCTCTTCGGTGGAGGCAAAGCCGCACTGCGGGCTGAGGCAAATCTGCTCCAGCGGCACATACTGCGCCGCCTCCTGCAGGCGCGCCTTCACGCCTTCCGGGTTTTCCAGTTCGCCATTCTTGGTGGTAATCAGCCCCAGTACCACCTGCTGATGACCTGGACGAATAAAACGCAGCGGGGCAAAATCGCCGGAACGATCGTTATCATATTCGAGGAAGAACGCATCGATATTGACGCCGCCAAAGAGAATTTCCGCCACGGGCTCGTAGCCGCCTTCTGAAATCCAGGTCGAACGGAAGTTTCCGCGACAAACGTGCAGACCAACGGTCAGATCCTGTGGTTTCCCTTCCAGCGCTTTATTCAGCACCCGGGCATAGGTACGCGCCAGTTCGTCCGGATCGTCACCGCGCTCGCGTACCTGCTGGCGTTGTTCGTCTGAACATAAATAGGCCCAGACGGTATCATCAAGCTGCAGATAACGGCAGCCAGCGTCATAGAAAGCGCGGATCGCGTCACGCCAAGTGGTTGCGAGATCGTCGAAGTATTCGGCCAGGTCCGGGTATACCGTGCTATCGATATCTTTACGCCCGCCGCGGAAGTGCAGCACGCTGGGGCTGGGGATGGTCATTTTCGGCTGCGCATTACCGCTGACGCTTTTCAAAAAGCGGAAATCTTCCAGCATTGGATGGTTGCCGAAGCCCAGTTTACCGGTCACGCGTACGCCGTGCGCTTTAGTCTGTACGCCGTTGAACTGAATACCTTTCTCTGAATCGTAACGTTCAACGCCTTCCAGACCGTCGAAGAAGTCGAAGTGCCACCACGCGCGCCGGAACTCACCGTCGGTCACCACGTGCAGGCCGCAATCGCACTGCTGCTGAACCAGTTGGCGGATGGCTTCATTCTCAATTTCACGCAGATGACCGGCATCAATATTGCCTTCCGCCAGCTGCAGGCGCGCCTGCTTAATGGCGTTAGGACGTAAAAAACTGCCGACGATATCTGCGCGGAACGGGGCCTGGTGACGTTGCATGTTCTCTCCTTAACGGCAGACAGGTAGTTGCCCGCCGTGATAATTCATTATTTGAATTTTTAGACTTCTGGATGTCTATATGTCCAAATACTGTCATGCAGAGGGAGCATCAGCAAACGAGAAAAATTCATGGCTATTGAATTTATTTCATGTTGCTCGTTTCGCTGACGCTAAATGCGAACCCCTCATCCGCCCAACCGGTCAGTCCACCGAGCATCATTTTTACCGGTCGGCCAAGCTGCGCCAGCTTTAAGGCGGCAATATCCGCGCCGTTGCAGTGCGGCCCGGCGCAATAGACAACAAACAGCGTTTCCGCGGGCCACTGCGCCATTCGCGCGGCATTGATCTCGCGATGCGGCAGATGCAGCGCGCCAGGCAGGTGGCGACGGGCGAAAACATCCTGACTGCCGATAACGTGCAGCAGCACAAAGTCCTGTTCGCCATGCTGCATGGCGTGATGGACATCCGCGCAGTCGGTTTCGACACTCAGTTTATGGGCAAACCAGGCAGCGGCATCGGCCGGGGCGGCTGGCGTAAATTGGCTTACTACACTCATGGCGTATTCTCCTTGTCTGTGGTAACACTACTTTAACCACCACCGTACCCGGAACACCGCCCCCATTGATGACAGAAAACGCTGAAATCCTGACAACCCACAATGTGACACTGTCACCACTAAAAGTCGTCGTTCTGGCCTATGACGGCCTGTGTACCTTTGAGTTCGGCGTGGCGGTGGAGATTTTTGGCCTCCCGCGCCCGGAAATGGGCGAAAGTTGGTATCGGTTCGCGGTCGCCGCCGTCGATGATGGCGAGCTTCGCGCCACCGGTGGTATCCGTATCGTCAGCGATGGCGGACTGGCGCTGCTTGATGAAGCGGACACCATCGTCGTACCCGGCTGGCGAGGCATAGAAAGCGATGTTCCTCAGGCTTTGTGCCAGTCGCTGGCGGCAGCGTATGCGCGCGGCTGCAGAATCGTCTCTATCTGTTCCGGTGTATTTGTGCTCGCCGCCGCCGGATTGCTCAATGGACGGCAGGCCACCACCCATTGGCGTTATACTGCCCGGCTGCAGGAGCGTTTTCCGTTGATTGAGGTGGTGGAAGACGTGCTGTACGTCGGTGATGCGCGGCTGATGACCTCCGCCGGCAGCGCCGCGGGCATCGATCTCTGTCTGCATCTGGTGCGTGAAGATTTCGGCCATGAAGCGGCGAATATCGTCGCCCGGCGGCTGGTGGTGTCGCCGCACCGCGACGGTGGGCAAGCGCAGCAGGTGATTCGCCCGGTGGCGACAGCGCGTGAAAGCCAGCGCCTCGGCCAGCTGTTTGATTACCTGCATCAGCATCTCGCTGAGAGCCATACCCTTGCCTCGCTGGCGCAGCGAATGGATATGAGCCCGCGTACTTTCTTGCGCCGTTTTCAGCAGGCGACCGGCAAATCACCGGCCCGCTGGCTGCTTGATGAGCGCTTGCTTCGCGCCCGCCAGCATCTCACCGATAGCCGTCTCAGCATCGACAGAATCGCCGAAATTTGCGGTTTCGCTAATGCCAGTACGCTACGTCATCACTTTCGCCAGCAATTCGCCGTGAGCCCGCTGCAATATCGAAAAAAGTTTTCCACCGGTCAGTGGTAATATTAAGATGGCCTGCGACAATAATTCGCGTCGTTGAATTACACCTGCAAGGATTAAGCTGATGAAAAAAGAGTGTCGCGTCGTTATCTATAAAGAGGGACTGCTGGGCAGTATGTTTTTCGGCGAAGCCAAGGCCGATCCCGATAAAATGAGCCGGTTCCTCACTGAGTACACGCAGCAGGGCTGGGAAGTCAAAACCATGGCGGTCGAACGCCGCCGCAGCGCCCTGTTCTGGTCGCGCGAAGCGTATTTATTTGTGCTCGAACGCGCCATCTGATGCGTTAATTTATTTCATATAACATAACGCCATTCTGGTTAATCGTTTGTTTAGATTGACCAGGATACTATCTATTCAACAACCGTAAACCCTGTTCAATGAGGACAACATTAGCGCATAAATAAGATGGAGGTAGACCATGCTGGGAAATATGCATGTTTTTATGGCCGTACTGGGAACAATCCTGTTCTTTGGTTTTCTGGCCGCGTATCTAAGCCACAAATGGGATGACTGATGAACGACGATAATCCCCACCCGTAAGCGCCCCCTGCTGCTGTTGCACCAGGGGGCGTTCTGCTTTAAGTCACTTCTTCGAACGCCTGCCACATCATCCCCACCGCCTGTTTACTGCCGCTTATAAGGTTTTTCTACGCTTGCGCGAATACATCACTTCATCGCTTTGTTTAAGCATATCCCCAAGCGTCGGATAACGGCTGGCATCGCTCTGTAGCTCGCCGTAAGAGTAATTAATGTTATAGGGCTTACCTGACGTCTGGTTGTAATGATCGACACTCTCACGCAGCTTTTGCAGGAATGTGTCGGCACGCCCGTTGCGGGTAATCATCGCGGCGAACTCATCGCCGCCTAAACGGCCGACAACCTCGCCTGGCAGCAGATGTTGCGCCAGAAACGCCGCAAAGGTTTTTAGCACCTCGTCACCTTCCGCATGCCCCCACAGATCGTTAATGGGTTTGAATTTATCGAGATCAAAAAAGACCAGGCTAAACGGGGTTGAGTGACTCGTAAGCGTACGGAAACGTTTATCGCCGATGCGGTAAAAGCCGCGTCGGTTAGCGATGCCGGTCAGACTGTCGGTCATCGCCATGCCAATCACCTGGAACTCATCCTCGACGATATACGCCAGATCCTTGAGTACGGCGATCTCTTCATCGTTAAACTCGCGCGGCGTGGTATGAATCAGACATAGCGTGCCGGCCACGGCGCCATCGGGCAGATGGACAGGATAGCCCGCGTAGAAGCGGATATAGGGTTCGCCCGTCACCAGCGGGTTATCATAAAAACGATCGTCATTGACCGCATCGTTAACGATGAAGGCGCCGTCCTGCAAGATGGCGTGGGCGCAAAAAGAGATATCGCGCCGGGTCTGGCGAATCCCCAATCCCTGACAGGCGAGCAGCCACTGCCGTTCACGGTCGAGCAGGCTGATGAGTACCACCGGCACCTGAAAAATTTTTTTAGCCAGCCGGGTGAGGCGTTCGAAACGCTCATCATCACGGGTATCCAGCAGGTCCGCCAGATACAGCGATTTCAGTCTTTCTTCTTCATTTTCCGGTACGCCTGGGAATTTCATAAAACCTCATTGCAATAAAGCGAAAAAATCAGGTGGCGGGATTAATGAGCAGCAGATGAAAAGCGCGTCAGCGCCCCATACCAGTCATAGCTGCCCTGGGTACCAATTTCGCGTTCCCCCTCCTCCAGCTTCAGCAGAAAACGGCGTTTATTGAGCTGATCGAGGTTGTGGAAGTAATTTGCCAGCCGTCGGGCTAACTCTTCATACATGGCGAAAGCCACCGCGGTCCCTTGCGCCGTATCGGCATACTTAGCAAATTCGTTCTTAATCGCCTGAAAATCATCGTTCATTGAGAGCACCACCTCCTGTTACATTGTCATCAGTATGGTTAGCCCTGGCCGTTTTTTCCATCCCAATAGCTATCAGCATTTTATGCTGCCTGCAAAAATACAGCCCGCGGAAAACCCGAGACCTACGCCATAAAAAACAACGTGTTTACGCTGCTATCAGCGCAAATTACCGGCAACCAGCAGAAGATAATAAAATCGACAAGCGACGAGGCCTGGGCGAATGGGCAAAAAAAAACCGCCATGTGACTGGCGGTGAATAAATGCTTGCATGGATAGATCGTAGATTGTATTTAGCGTTTTCGTAGAAAAGCGTCGGGACTTCCTACGTCTGACTCGCAGGCTAGCACGCCCTTGTTCAATAAATCTTAAACCGCAGACGTACTCATAGCTTCTCCACCAGCGCTTTAAGTTCCGCGATCAGCGGCGCGGTACTATCCTGCGTCCCGAGCGGCCACGTCGACTGGCGTACCACCAGCCGCGCCGGCAGCAGTTCGCGCAGGCGGCCGGTCGGCGCCGCCATCTGCTGCATCAGTAATTCCACCGCCCGGCGGCCTAACAGATCAAAATCCTGGGCGACAGTGGTAAGCGGCGGCTGAAAGTAAAGGCTATCGGCCGTATCGTCATAACCGGTCACCGAAATCGCCTGGCTGCCGCGTCGATTAAGCTGCGCCAGCGCGCTTAACACCCCAAGCGCCATCTGATCGTTGGCGACCACAATCGCGCTTAATTTCGGGTTTTTATGCAGCAACTCGAAGGTTTTTTGCCAGCCGCTGGCGGCGCTCCAGTCACCGAATACCGTGATCGATTGACTGACCCCCAGCCGGTGCAACGTCTCGCGCCAGCTGCCAAGGCGCATCCGCGCCGACACCGAGCTTTCCGGCCCGGCCAACAGGCCGAACTCGCGATGTCCTAATTCCCAAAGGTGGCGCACGCAGGCGCCGCAGCCATCACGATGATCGAAACGCACGCAGGAGACATCCGTCTCCGGCGAGACATCGAGAAACAGACAGGCGATATCCGTATTTTCCGCGGCCAGCCGTTCGGCGACGCTGCTCTCAAGCGGCAGGCTGATAATGGCGCCTCTAATATGCTGGGCGCGAAACTCATCCAGCCGCGCCTGCAGCGCCGGATAATCACTTTGCGCCGGCATGGCAATGGCGACCTCCAGCCCCTGCTCACCGGCATACCGTTTCACCGCCGCGGCAATTTGCGACGGCGCGTGTAAGGTCAATGACGCGGTGATAAGCCCTATCGATGCCGCCGCTTTGCCCGCCAATAGCTGTGCCGAACGGTTAGGCACATAGTGCAGCGTCTGCATCGCACGCAGCACCTTTTCACGGGTGCGCTGCGCCACAATCTGCGGGTTATTCACCACCCGCGAAACCGTCTGCTGCGATACGCCCGCCTCGCGGGCGACATCTTCTAAAGTGGCTGAACGGCGCTGCATCGCATACTCCTGTCAGTGAAAAGGCTTAATGTCTTACGCTAACATTTTATGTCTTCCTTACGACAGAAATCTGCTATTTCAGCCGTGATTCGTGATCGTGAATGGGTTTCATTTTCACCAATATTGCGGGCCGGTGAAAAATACCCGATAACCCGATGAGATTGTTTAGCGAATAACATTTATTGCCATTATCCGTCAGGTATGCGTATGCAACGATATGATTCAGGCGCCGCTCGCGGCCCCGCTTTTCACGAAGTTCTGGCCCGCCAGGACTGGCAGAACCAGACTATCACTCACCTCAACCGACTGCCCGCTCATCCCTCTTTTGCCAGCTGGCGCGATGCCGATGCGGCGCGCGACAACCGCCCTTCTGACCGACGTCGTCAACTGGACGGCGAATGGCAATTTTCCTATGCCCGCAGTCCATTTCAGGTGGATGCCAGCTGGCTACTGCATGACCTGCCCGACAGCCGCCCGACGCCGGTGCCTTCAAACTGGCAAATGGAGGGCTATGACGCGCCGATATACAGCAACGTCCGCTATCCGATTGATACCGTGCCGCCGCGGGTGCCCGAAGACAACCCTACCGGCTGCTATTCGTTACAGTTGACCGTCGATGAGGGGTGGCGGGCCGAAGGGCAAACGCAAATTATCTTTGATGGCGTCAACTCCGCCTTTCATCTGTGGTGCAACGGCGAGTGGGTCGGCTACTCCCAGGATAGCCGCCTGCCCGCCGCCTTTGATTTAAGCCCGTATCTGCAGCCAGGCGCCAACCGCCTGTGCGTGATGGTGATGCGCTGGAGCGCGGGCAGTTGGCTTGAAGATCAGGATATGTGGCGCATGAGCGGTATCTTCCGTTCGGTCTGGCTGTTGCATAAACCGCAGGCCCGCTTCAGCGATGTGCAATTAACCCCGCAGCTCGATGCTCTATATCGCGACGCGCAATTGCAGGTCAAACTTAGCGTCGAGGCCGCGCCTGAAGCGCTGGCGGCGTTGGAAGTGGAGGTCGCGCTGTGGGATGGCGAGACACGGATTGCCAGCCAGCGCCAGCCGCTGGGTACGCCGATTGTTGATGAACGCGGCAGCTACGGCGAGCGGGCAATCGTCAATCTCGACGTCGAGCGCCCGCGACTGTGGAGCGCCGAGCAGCCGCATTGCTACCGCGCGGTGGTGTCGCTATGGCGCGGCGAGACGTTGCTGGAAGCGGAAGCCTGGGACATGGGTTTTCGCCAGGTCGAAATCCGTGACGGGCTACTGTTACTCAATGGCAAGCCGCTGCTGATTCGCGGCGTCAACCGCCACGAACATCATCATCAGCGCGGCCAGGTGGTCAACGAAGAGGATATGGTGCAGGACATTCTGCTGATGAAGCAGAACAATTTCAACGCCGTGCGCTGTTCGCACTACCCCAACGCCCCGCGCTGGTACGAGCTATGCAACCGCTACGGCCTGTACGTGGTAGACGAAGCCAATATCGAAACTCACGGCATGGTGCCGATGAATCGGCTGTCTGACGATCCGACCTGGCTTGCCGCTTACAGCGCGCGCGTCACCCGTATGGTCCAGAGCAACCGCAACCATCCCTCGATCATTATCTGGTCGCTGGGTAATGAGTCCGGCTGCGGCGACAACCATCAGGCCATGTACCAATGGTTGAAGCACAACGATCCTTCGAGGCCGGTACAGTATGAAGGCGGCGGCGCCGACAGCAGCGCCACCGATATTATCTGCCCGATGTACGCCCGCGTAGAGCGCGACCAGCCCTTCCCGGCGGTGCCCAAATGGTCGATCAAGAAGTGGATCGGGATGCCTGGCGAACAGCGTCCGTTGATCCTCTGCGAATACGCCCACGCGATGGGCAATAGCCTGGGCAATTTCGCCGATTACTGGCAAGCCTTCCGCGACTATCCACGCCTGCAGGGCGGTTTTATCTGGGATTGGGCCGACCAGGCAATCGAGAAAACATTCCCGGATGGTAGCGTCGGCTGGGCCTATGGCGGCGATTTCGGCGATAAGCCTAACGACCGGCAGTTCTGCATGAATGGCCTGGTATTCCCCGACCGGCGCGCCCATCCTTCGCTTATCGAGGCCAAACATGCGCAACAGTATTTCCAATTCGCCTTGCTCGAACAAAATCCGCTGCGGATTGCTATCACCAGCGAATACCTGTTCCGCGCCACCGATAACGAAACGCTGCGCTGGCGCGTAGAGTGCGCCGGAGAAACGATAGCCAGCGGCGACTTAGCGCTGACGCTGGCGCCGCAAGAACGGGCGGAATTCACCCTTAGCGACAGCCTGTCCCTGCCGCGCGGCGCCCGCGATGTCTGGCTGCAGCTCGAAGTGATCCAGCCACAGGCGACGTCATGGTCTGAGCCCGGTCATCGCGTCGCCTGGCAGCAGCTAACGCTTGCCGCGCCGCTGGCGCTATCAGAGACCTCCGCCGAAGGCCCGGCGCCCGTCCTGACGATTGAGCCCACGCTCTATCAGGTCAGCGTCGGATCCCAGCGCTGGGTTATCGATCGCCAAAGCGGACGTTTAAGCGAATGGTATTGCGCGGGAGAACAGCAACTGCTGACGCCGCTGGAGGATCAGTTTGTCCGTGCGCCGCTGGACAATGATATTGGCGTCAGCGAAGTCGAACGTATCGATCCGAACGCCTGGGTCGAGCGCTGGAAGAACGCCGGTCTGTACCAGTTGACGACCCGCTGTGTGAAATGCGAGGCGCAACAGCTACCGCGGGAGGTGATAGTTGATAGCTACTGGCACTATCTGCACGGCGAAGAGACGGTCATTGCCAGCCACTGGCGCATGACCTTCACCGCCGACGGCAAGCTCCAGCTCACCGTTGATGGCGAACGAGCCGCAACGTTACCGCCGCTGGCGCGCGTCGGGCTGCGCTTCCAGGTCGCCGATCAGCACGCTGAGGTCAGCTGGTTGGGATTAGGGCCGCACGAAAACTATCCGGATCGCAAAAGTAGCGCCTGTTTTTCACGCTGGCAACAGCCGCTGCGCGAGATGAGCACGCCCTATATCTTCCCCAGCGAAAACGGTCTGCGCTGCGATTGCAAAGCGCTGGACTGGGGACGCTGGCACGTCGCAGGCCAGTTCCACTTTTCGGTGCAGCCGTACAGTACGGAACAGCTGATGACGACCGATCACTGGCATCGCATGGCGCCGGAAAAAGGCGTCTGGATCACGCTCGACGGCCAGCATATGGGCGTGGGCGGCGATGATTCCTGGACACCAAGCGTTCTGCCACAGTGGCTGCTGCTCGAGGCCCAATGGCGCTATCAGGTTACGCTTCATTGTCAATAATAACGGGGGCTTCGGCCCCCACCGCACAGGTATAATAAGATATGAAACTCTCTGAACTCACGCCCCGCGAACGGCACAATTTTATCTATTTCATGCTGTTCTTTTTCTTTTACTATTTCATTATGTCGGCTTACTTTCCCTTTTTTCCGGTGTGGCTGGCGGAAGTAAACCATTTAACGAAAACCGAAACAGGGATTGTTTTCTCCTCCATTTCGCTGTTCGCGATAATTTTCCAACCGGTGTTTGGCCTGATTTCCGATAAGCTCGGGCTGCGTAAACATCTGCTGTGGACCATTACCGTACTGCTTATTTTATTCGCCCCGTTCTTTATTTTTATCTTCTCGCCGCTGCTGCAAATAAACATTATCGCCGGCGCTCTGGTGGGGGGCGTTTATTTAGGCGTGGTATTTTCCAGCGGTTCTGGCGCTGTCGAGGCCTATATTGAACGCGTCAGCCGCGCCAACCGTTTTGAATATGGCAAAGTGCGCGTCTCGGGCTGCGTCGGCTGGGCGCTTTGCGCGTCAATTACCGGTATCTTATTCGGCATCGACCCGAATATTACCTTCTGGATAGCCTCCGGTTTTGCGCTGGTGCTTGGCGTGTTGTTATGGCTATCGCGTCCGGAAGCCAGCAGCAGCGCGCAGGTTATTGACGCCATCGGCGCCAACCGCCAGGCCTTTTCTCTACGTACGGCGGCCGAACTGCTGCGAATGCCGCGCTTCTGGGGATTTATTATTTATGTGGTGGGCGTCGCCAGCGTGTATGACGTTTTCGACCAGCAGTTCGCAAACTTTTTTAAAGGCTTTTTCGCCACACCGCAGCGCGGGACCGAGGTCTTCGGCTTTGTCACCACCGGCGGTGAATTACTCAACGCGATGATTATGTTCTGCGCCCCGGCAATTATTAACCGTATCGGTGCGAAAAACGCCCTGCTGACGGCCGGCATAATTATGTCGATGCGCATTCTCGGATCTTCATTTGCGACTTCGGCGGTGGAAGTGGTCATTTTAAAAATGCTGCACATGTTTGAATTACCGTTCCTGCTGGTCGGGACCTTCAAATATATATCTTCCGCATTTAACCCTAAGCTTTCCGCCACCCTATTTTTAATCGGCTTTAACCTGTCGAAACAGCTTTCCGGCGTAGTGCTTTCGGCCTGGGTCGGGAGGATGTACGACACCGTGGGTTTTCACCAGGCCTACCTTATCCTCGGCTCAATCACCCTGAGCTTTACCCTGATATCGCTGTTTACCTTAAAAGGCGGTAAGACGCTGCTACCCGCGGCAGAGTATAACAACGCGGCCTGAGAGATTAACGTTCCGTCAGGGATGACGGCAACGCCGCTTTAATTTGCGTTTGCCCACCGTTGTTTTCCAGTTCGTAGAGGCGGCACTCCGCTCGCGCCGAGATCAATTGCGCCAGCTCAGCCGAATGGCTGGTGAGCCAGATCTGGCTATAGCGTGATGCCTCGACAATCAGTCGCGCCAGCGCCGGGAACATCTGGCGATGCAGGCTGTTTTCCGGCTCATTAATGGCGAGAAACGCCGGCGGCCGTGGGCTGAGCAAAGCTACCGCCAGGCACAAAAAACGCAGGGTGCCGTCAGACATCTCCGCCGCCAGCAGAGGCCGATAAATCCCCTCCCGGCGCATCTTCATCACGAAACGCGAGTTTTCGTTCTCGCAGAAAAAGGTACAGTCGGGAAACGCTTCGCCGAGGATTTCATGCAGCAACTCCTCAGCGCCGATTTCGACGATAGTCTGAAAGGCCGCCGCCAGATTGCCGCCATCGCTATCGAGCACCGGTGAACGATAGCCGACCGTCGGCTGGCGTAGCGGTGAAAGCCTGCCGATGGCAAACTCATGGTAAAAACGCCAGCGGCGCATGGTCTCCCGCACGCGCGACACTTCCGGGAAACGATGCGGCTCGCCTAGCTGGCCGAAAATAGACTCGTTTTCGTAAATAGTATCGGTGAAGGTACTTTTTTCACCGTTGACGTCGACCAGGAACGCCGCCTGGTTTTTCCGCTGCAGTACACGCGACGACGGCCGGCGGTTAAAGCCCGACAGCCAGATATTCTCTTCTTTAACGATCGGATCGAGCATGAATTGCGTCGGATACGGCAGTTTTTCCGGAAATCCGACCTGCAATTCATATTCAAATTCATCGGTCAGGCAGGCGATTTGCAGACGCCGCGGATGGCGATCGGTTGGCGCCTGCTTTCCCGACCACATGATATTCTCCAGTCCGCCCTCCTCGCTGACATAGCTGGAAAACTGGCCGTCAGCCGAGGCGGTTAACAGATGGATCGCTTTGTAGATATTCGATTTTCCGCAACCGTTAGGGCCGAACACAATGTTCAGCGGCCCCAGTTCCAGTTCAATCTCTCTGACTGAACGGAAGTTGTTAATACGAATACGGTTAATCATGCCATTCCTCAGGCGCGCCGACGCTCAACTGAGCGATTTTTTCATGCCACGCGTTAAGGCGACTCTGGCGAGCTTATCGGCATCCAGGTGTGTATCACTAAACACGCCGAAAAACAGGCGTTCATTATCAATAACCTGCGACACCACCCGGTAGTTCAGCGGCAGCCCGGATGGCGCGCCGTACTGCGCAGGGGTGACGGAAACTTCCGTCGCGGTGTCGGCGACGCTGACCAGCAGACCATCTGCTTTGCCGCCTACCAGCATGACCTTAATTAACGGGTGCACTGTGTTCCTCCCGAGTGGGGTCAAAAATGTCATTGAACAAGTCCCAGGCCACGCCCAAGCGTCGCAGGAAAAAACATCGTCGTAAGTACTTTTTTATAGTTCATAGCGGCCTGGAATATAAAAAAAAACAAATTGCACTTTGTAAGCACGCATTATTAGTAGTAAAGGCCGACAAATGATGAAGGAAAAAAGTGGAATTGTGAATCTTAACAACTCTTATTTGTTGCGCCGGGCATTGAGAATGGTCGCAAAATGTACATTGGTTACAGTGGCATGCCGTGCGTTTTGATAGCCCGTACAAGGCGCAAAGCGTCGCCTCCGGGGAAAAACCCTGGCGGCGACGGGTCGCACAGTATCTACAAGCCGCGATTTTTCAACATCGGCTCGATCAGCGGATCGTGCCCGCGCCAGTCGCGATACAGCGCGTCGAGATCGCTGCTGTTACCGCGCGATAAGATCGCCTCGCGGAAACGTTGACCGTTTTCCCGGGTTAATCCCCCCTGCTCGACAAACCACTGATAACCGTCGTCGGCGAGCATTTGCGTCCACAGATAGGCATAGTAGCCCGCCGCATAACCGCCGCCGAAAATATGTGAGAAATAGCTGCTGCGATAGCGCGGTGGAACCGCCGCCAGATCCATCTGCTCCTCGCGCAGCGATTGCTGTTCAAAAGCATCGACATCCTGCGGCAGCGCCTGCGTGGTGACGCTGTGCCAGCGCATGTCCAGCAGCGCCGCCGCCAGCAGTTCGCTCATGTCATAACCCTTATTGAACGTTGAGGCGCGGAACATGCTGTCGCGCAGATCGTCCGGCATAGCGTCGCCGGTCTGGTAGTGCTTCGCATAATGGGCGAAGACCTGCGGCTCGCGGGCCCAATGTTCATAAATCTGCGACGGAAACTCGACGAAATCGCGCGGCGTGTTGGTGCCTGAAAGGCTCGCATAGCGCTGGTTAGCGAACAGGCCGTGCAGCGCATGGCCAAATTCGTGGAACAGCGTGATGACGTCATCCCACGATAGCAGCGCGCAGCCGCCGGCTTTTGGTTTCTGGTAGTTGCAAACGTTGTAAATTACCGGACGCTGGGCACGCAGCGTCGATTGCTCGACGAACACGTCCATCCAGGCCCCGCCGCTTTTGCTGTCACGCGAGAAATAATCGCCGTAAAACAGCGCCATGCCTTCGCCGTTGGCATCAAAGATTTCCCATACCCGCACATCGGGATGGTAAAGCGGAATATCAAAACGTTCGACAAAACGGATGCCAAACAGCTGGGAGGCGGTCCAGAAAACGCCATCTTCCAGCACCCGGTCCAGAGCGAAATAGGGTTTTAGCTGCGCTTCATCGATGGCGAATTTAGCGCGCCGCACCTGCTCGCCGTAATATAACCAGTCCCAGGCCGTAGCCTGAAAATCGCCGCCCTCTTCATCAATAACCCGCTGGATGTCGGCAAGCTCCTGTTCGGCGCGGCGGCGGGCCGCAGGCGCGATGCGGCGCATAAAGGCAAGCGCCTCAGACGGCGTTTTCGCCATCTGGTCGGCCATCGACCAGCTCGCGTAATCGGCGACGCCCAGCAATTCAGCCTTACGCGCGCGGATTTCCGCCAGCCGCAAAACCAGTTCACGAGTGTCGTTGGCATCGCCCTTCTGGTTACGCGTCCAGCCCGCGGCGAACAAATTGCGCCGGGTCTGGCGATCGGCAAGTGCCTGCAGCGCCGGTTGCTGGGTGGTATTGGTCAGCGCCAGCAGCCAACGGTCGTGCAGGCCTTTGTCGCGCGCGGCATCGGCGGCGGCGGCAATCTCATCCGCGGCCAGTCCGTCAAGCTGGTGTTGATAATCAACGACCAGACCGCCGGACTTCACCGCCGCCAGCAGACGCTGCTGGAACTGACTTTGCAGTGACGCTTCCTCGGTATTCAACGCTTTTAGCGCAGTTTTCTGCTCTTGCGCCAACGCGGCTCCCGCCAGCTGAAAACGCTGCCAGCTCACCTCGAGCAGACGACGCGACTCCGGATCCAGACTCAGGGCGTCGCGCTGCTGCCAGACCTGTTTAACACGCTGGTATAGCGCCTCGTTGAGCCAGATATCGTTGCCAAGCTCGGCGAGCTCGGCGGAAAACTGTTCGTCCAGTTGCTGTATCAGCGGATTGGTATTCGCCCCGGCCATCGCGAAAAAGACTCGGGTCACCCGCCCCAGCAACTGACCGCTCTGCTCCAGCGCGACCATGGTATTGTCAAAATCCGCCGGCGCCGGGTTATTGATTATCGCCGCAATCTCCTCGCGCTGGCGCCGTACGCCCTCATCAAAAGCCGGGCGATAATGACTATCTTCAATCAAATCAAAATGCGGCGCCTGGTACGGCAGCAGGCTGACGTGTAAAAAGGGGTTATTGTCCGACATCATTCTCTCCTGAACGCGGGTATCCACTAAGATTAGGCAACTCATTGATTGGCCGCAATGATTTATCCAGCCAGCGCGTTATACCAACAGATGACGATACGATTTTCCTTTACCGCGCGGCGTTATCGCGTGCTATGTTATGACAACACAAAAAGCGTTGAGGAACAGTAAGATGATTATTCTGGTGACTGGTGCAACTGCTGGATTTGGCGAAAGTATTACTCGTCGTTTTATCGCTAATGGCCACAAAGTTATCGCCACCGGGCGTCGTGAAGAGCGCCTGAAGTCGCTCAAAGAGGAGCTTGGCGATAACCTGTATACCGCGCAACTCGACGTGCGTAATCGCGCCGCCATCGAAGAGATGATCGCCGGGTTGCCTGCACAGTGGCAGGCTATCGATGTTCTGGTGAATAACGCCGGCCTGGCGTTAGGTCTGGAACCCGCCCATCGCGCCAGCGTTGAAGATTGGGAAGACATGATCGATACCAATAATAAAGGCCTGGTGTACATGACCCGCGCGGTGCTGCCGGGGATGGTTGAGCGTAATCGCGGCCATATTATTAATATCGGTTCGACCGCCGGCAGTTGGCCCTACGCTGGCGGTAACGTCTACGGCGCGACCAAAGCGTTCGTGCGCCAGTTCAGTCTGAATCTGCGCACCGATTTGCACGGTACCGCGATTCGCGTCACCGATGTCGAGCCGGGCCTGGTAGGCGGCACCGAGTTCTCCAACGTGCGTTTTAAAGGCGACGATGCGAAAGCCGGTAAAACTTATGAGAACACCCAGGCGCTGACGCCGGAAGATGTCACCGAAGCGGTGTGGTGGGTCGCGAATCTGCCGAAACACGTCAACATTAACACGCTGGAAATGATGCCGGTCAGCCAGAGCTTTGCCGGTCTCAGCGTCCATCGTGAGGGCTAACGTCCTCTGCGGCCTGGCCTGCGGGCCAGGTCTGGGCGGAACGGCAAAAAACGAGTAAAATAATGCTCATAACCCATTAAAAAGTAATCATCAATGGCCGCAGAAACGCAACTGAATCCGACCCAGCCCGTCAATCAGCAAATCTATCGCATCCTTCGCCGGGATATTGTCCATTGCCTGATCCCGCCGGGAACCCCGCTGTCGGAGAAAGAGGTGTCGGTGCGATTTGATGTCTCTCGCCAGCCGGTACGCGAAGCCTTTATCAAATTGGCGGAAAACGGGCTGATTCAGATCCGCCCACAGCGCGGCAGCTATGTGAATAAAATCTCGATGACCCAGGTGCGTAACGGCTGTTTCGTGCGCCAGGCCATTGAGTGCGCGGTAGTGCGCCGCGCGGGATCGATGATAAACGATGAACAGCTCTATCAGCTGGAGCAAAACCTCAACCAGCAGCGTGTGGCGGTAGAGCGTCAGCAGCTCAATGATTTTTTCCAGCTCGATGACGAATTTCACCAGAAATTGTCTCTTATCGCCGACTGCCAGCTGGCGTGGGACACCATTGAAAATATCAAAGCAACCATCGACCGGGTGCGTTATATGAGTCTCGATCACGTGACCCCGCCGGATATGCTGCTGCGTCAACATCTCGATATCTTTAAAGCGCTGGAAAAACGCGATCTTGATGCCGTCGAACAGGCGATGAATATCCATCTACATGAAATTAGCGAGTCGGTTTTGTTGATTCGTCAGGAAAATAGCGAGTGGTTCAGCGAAGAATAATGGGATAAACGGCAGCCAACGTTGCGTCAGCTGCCGTAAAATAGATTACCGCACCACTAACACCGGAACTTTGGCATAGCGTAAAACGGATTCAGCGTTTGAACCAAGAAGATGGGTTGAAATACCCGGTTTGCGAGAGCCAATAACGATAACGTCAAAATTCTCTTTTTCGCTCAGCGCTAATATTTCATCGCGCACATTGCCAAAAACAATGCGGGTATGGATCCGCGTCGCCGGGGTAGAAAACAACCGCGAGAGATCGCGCATTTTCTTTTCCGACTCCTCTTTCATATAGGCTTCAAATTTACGAATATCCGCCGTAAAGCCGCGCAGCAAAGAACTGGTGCTGTTAGGCAGCACGTTCAGCAACGTGATTTCACCCTCTTCGGCAGATGCTAAAAAATCCGCGTGACGAACGGCCTTATCGCTTAAATCCATTTCAAAAACATCGACCGGCAACAGTATTTTTTTGTACATAGCCTGAGCTCCTTAGTCCTGAAGAAACCGTTGGGGTGATTTTATTCTGCCATATTTAAACGTATGGGAATACGATCAATCACCCAAATAAATACTTCAGTAATAAAAATAAACTTCAACAATATATAATTAATTATAGATATTTAGAGTTATGTACAGGCGGGGAATATCACAAGATATTCGTATTGCTAATACAAAAATAGCCCAGCACGCAATACGTTGCCGGGCTATTCATCGTCGGACGTTTTTACTGGCCTTTAGCCCATTCGGCAACGGTCGCCTTCGCGCCGTGAATCTGTAAAGAGAGATACGCCGCCGTCACCGCATCGACAAAACGCGGTTCCTGCGGCAGGCTATCGCCGAAAATGGCCTTAATACCCAGCAGCGCCTGCACGCGCTCGCTACCCTCTTTACTGCCCTGCACCGCCTGTTGAATTACCGGCAGCAGCGGATCGCTGATTTCAATTGCCTGCCCCTGATCATCGACGCCGCTCACGTAGCGCATCCAGCCGGCAATACCCAGCGCCAGCAGGCTGAAATCACTGTGATGCGCCAGGTGCCAGCGAACGGAGTCCAACATACGCTGCGGGAGCTTCTGGCTTCCGTCCATCGCAATCTGCCAGGTGCGATGCTTAAGCGCCGGATTACTATAACGCTCAATGAGCAAACCAGCATAACGCGCCAGATCCACGCCCTGTACACTCAGCGTCGGCGCTTGCTCTTGCAACATTAACGCCTGCGCGGCGCGGCGGTAGTTATCATCCTGCATGCAATCATTGATATGCTGATAACCGGCGAGATAGCCCAGATAAGCGAGGAACGAATGGCTGCCGTTGAGCATTCGCAGCTTCATCTCTTCAAACGGCACGACGTCAGTGACCAGCTCCGCCCCGGCTTTCTCCCACTGCGGACGACCAGCCACGAAATTATCTTCGATAACCCACTGGCGGAACGGTTCACAGGCCACGCCGGCCGGGTCGCGCACCCCGGTGAGTTGTTCAATTTTATCCAGCGTATCAGCGGTCACTGCCGGAACGATCCGGTCGACCATTGTGGAAGGGAACGTCACGTTCTGCTCAATCCACTGCGCCAGTTCGTCATCAACGGCGCGGGCATACGCACAAACTACGTTGCGCATTACGTGGCCGTTTTCCGGCATGTTATCGCAGGACATGACGCTGAAAGGCGGCAGACCGGCGGCGCGGCGGCGCGCCAGCGCTTCTACCACCACGCCCGGAGCCGATTTCGGCTGGTGTGGAGTTTGCAGATCGGCGGCAATCAGTGGGTTATCGAGCTGCAGCTGGCCGGTGGCCGGAGAGTGGCAGTAGCCTTTTTCGGTGATGGTCAGCGAGACAATCGCCACCTGCGGTTCGCACATTTTTGCCAACACGCTTTCCAGGCCGTCGACCTGCGCATGCATCGCCTGCTTCACCACGCCGACGACGCGCGCGGTCCAGGCATCGGCGGACATTTCAGCCACCGTATAGAGCAGGTCCTGCTGTTGCAAATCGGCAACCTGCTGCTCACCGCCAATGAGGTTCACTTCGGTATAGCCCCAGTCGCTGCCGTGTTCGGCGGCAAGGATATCAGCGTAAACCGCCTGATGGGCGCGGTGGAAAGCCCCAAAACCGAGATGAACGATGCGAGAAACCAGCTTGCTGCGATCGTAAGAAGGAAGCGTTGCCCTAGCGTTTAAAAGCGTGTTTTCCATGGTGTCTCTCATTTTTATGATGACTGATAAATCATTCTCAAACAGAATGTTTTGGTGAGGTAAACCATCGCACGCAATTGGTATGACATCTTTGATTTCCATCAACTACCATACAAGAAGATTCAGCGCTGTCGCGTTTCGTGATCCTGCGCGCAATGGCGGGAATGAAGCCGGGAGTAAACCCGGCTATCAAGGGTTAACGATATGATTATGATTTCGCGTATTGGCGGTTCGCGCTTAGCGCCTGACGTGTACCAGCGTCTGCCGCATCATGGTCCAGACTCAGGTCACGGTCGCACACTTCCGGCATCAGTAATGACGAGATAAGACCGATAGCTGAATAGCAAATCAGCATCGCGACAATCGGCCACCACGAACCGGTTACGTTACAGAAGATACCGGCCAGTACCGGCCCGAATCCCACCGCCACCAGACCGCCGGCCTCTTTTGAGATAGCCATTCTGGTGAAGCGATTACGCGAGCCGAACATTTCCGCCATAGTGATATTTTCCAGCGCGAACAAGCCCAGCACCGCCACGTTATGAATGACAATCAGCGATAGCATAATCGTGCTGGCGCTGTAACTTTTATCGACAATAATAGCCAGCATCGGCCAGGCCAGAATAATGGCGGAAATATTCACGATAATATAAGGCAGACGGCGCCCAACTTTATCCGATAGCCAGCCTAACAGCGGGATAGTAATAAAACCAATCACTGAGCTAATCATTAAGGCATCGGTCGGAATAGCCTTATCAAATAATAGAGTCTGTACCAGATATCCAGCGAGGAATGTTTGCAACAAACCGGAATTACCGGCCTGTCCAAAGCGTAACCCGGTCGCCAACCAGAATGATTTGCTTTTTAACATCGCGCCGAACGTATTTTGCGCGGCGGCGGCTTTAGCCTGAATTTCATCGGCTTCATTGACCTGTTCAAATACCGGGCTCTCTTTCAGATTCAAACGCAACCAGATGGCAAAGATCATTACCACGACGCTTGCGAGGAACGGAATACGCCAGCCCCAGGCGATGAGCTGTTCGCGATCGAGCAGGAAGAACATTATCGCCCAGATGGCCGTGGCGCTCAGCGTCCCGCAGTTGGTGCCCATCGCCACCAGAGAAGAGATGATGCCGCGTTTGCCCTTTGGCGCATACTCCGCCAGCATGGTGCCGGCGCCGGAAATTTCAGCACCCGCCCCCAGCCCCTGAATAATACGCAGGGTCACCAGTAACACTGGAGCAAAAATGCCAATCTGCGCATAGGTAGGTAAAACGCCGATTAACGTGGTACAAATTCCCATCATGGTGATGGTAATAAACAGAACTTTTTTACGCCCGATGCGGTCCCCCATTTTACCGAATATAAAAGCGCCGACGATCCGCGCAATATATCCTGCGCCATAGGTTCCCATCGCTAATATCAGCGCCATGGCCGCCGACTGTTCCGGGAAAAATATCTCATGAAAGACCAGCGCGGCGCCTAAAGAATAAAGCTGGAAATCCATAAATTCCAGTGCCGTGCCAAGCCAACCGGATACCGCGGCGCGGATAAGATCCGTGGTACTTCTCTCATTTTTAGCTGTCGTCATAATAATAATCTCTAAAGTAGGATACAGCGAGGTTATTTATATTTATGCGTTGAAGGTTAATAACACCTTACAACAATGCTTGCGGTCTTCTTCAAATAACGTCATGGCATCGACAACATGCTCGAAAGCAAACTGATGGGTGATTAGCCGATCAGGATTAATTAATCCGTTTGCCAACCATTCGAGAACCAGCGGGAATTTATTGGCATTAAGTCTGGATGAATAAATAGTGAGCTCTTTGCCGGTGATCCCCTGCTGAGCCACCATTGAAGGTTCGGTAGAAAAACCCATCAGTACGATCCTGCCCGCTGGCGAAGCCAGTGCGATAGCCTCTGCAAAAATCGCCGGATGGCAGGCGGCGTCGATAATCAGCGTCGGCCGGATCCCCTGCGCTTCCAGCGCCTGCGCCAGCGGCTGTTCCTGATTATTGATGGTCCAGTCAGCGCCGTTTTGCTGCGCCATCTGCAGCCGCTCGGGGATCCGATCGGCGACGATCACCTGCTGCACGTTATAGACGCGCTTGAGCACCTGAATGGTGGTCAGCCCCATTGGCCCGGCGCCGTAGACCAGCGCGATATCCTGTTCGCGTGGTTTAGCCTGGCCGGTGACATTCGCCGCAATGGTAAAGGGCTCCACCATTACCGCGTGATGGTCGCTCACATTCTCCGGTACCGGCCAGGCGTTTTTGGCCGGTACCACCGCGTATTCGCTAAACCCGCCATCGCGATGGACGCCCAGCACCACCAGCGAAGCGCAGACGTTGGGCTTACCAACCGAGCAGGGATAACAGTGGCCGCAGCTGATAACCGGATCAACCGTCACCCGCTGGCCTACGATTTTATCCGTCACGCCCTCGCCCACGGCATCAATCACGCCGAAAAACTCGTGGCCGATGACCCGCGGATATTTGGCGAACGGGTTATGTCCACGATAGATGTGGCTATCTGAGCCGCAAATTCCCGCCAGTTTCACCTTTACCCGCACTTCTCCATTTCCAGGCTGCGGCAGCGGCCGTTCTTCAATCGCCAGCGCGTTTGGCTGTTGGATAACAATGCTTTTCATTTTTCTCTCCTTACCAATTCCACAGCGTGCCATCTTCGAGGCGCGCCACCGGCAGACAGGCGGGTTCATAGGGGTATTTCGCCGCCAGCTTCTCGTCGAATTCGATGCCCAGCCCCGGTTTATCGCCCGGATGCATATAGCCATTGTCAAAACGCCAGCTATGCGGGAAGACCTCCAGCATCTGTTCGGAATAGCCCATGTACTCCTGCACGCCGAAATTTGGCACCCACAGGTCGAAATGCAGCGCCGCCGCCATGCATACCGGAGAGAGATCGGACGGCCCGTGAGAACCGGTACGTACCTGGTACAACGAAGCAAAATCGGCGATACGCCGCATGCCGCTGATCCCGCCGGCGTGGGTAATGGTGGTGCGGATATAATCAATGAGCTGCTCTTCAATCAGCTGTTTGCAATCCCAGATGCTATTAAAGACTTCGCCGACGGCAATCGGCGTGACGGTATGCTGGCGAATTAGGCGGAAGCAGTCCTGATTCTCTGCCGGTGTCGGATCTTCCATCCAGAACAGACGATACTCCTCAACGCTTTTACCAAAGCGCGCCGCCTCGATCGGCGTCAGGCGATGGTGCATGTCGTGCAGTAAGTGCTCGTTGAAACCAAATCGTTCGCGCACGGCGGCAAACAGGCGCGGGGTGAAATCGAGATATTTTTCCGTTGACCACAGCTGCTCTTCCGGCCACACGCCTTTGGTCGCCGGCTCGTACGCCTGACCTTTACCCTTGGCCATGCCGTAGGTGGTTTTCATCCCCGGAATACCGCACTGCACGCGAATCGCCTTAAAACCCATTTCCTGATGGCGGGCGTAGTCATCCAGTACTTCATCAATGGAATGACCGGTGGTGTGGCAGTAGACCATCACCCCTTCGCGCGAGGCGCCGCCCAGCAGTTGGTAAAGCGGCATTCCGGCGGCTTTGGCTTTGATATCCCACAGCGCCATATCAACGGCGGAAATCGCCGACATGGTCACCGGGCCGCGGCGCCAGTAGGCACCTTTGTAGAAGAACTGCCAGATATCTTCGATGCGGTGAGCATCACGGCCAATCAGCTGCGGGCAAAGGTGATCTTTCAGGTATGAGGCGACCGACAATTCACGGCCGTTGAGCGTGGCATCACCGAGGCCGACAATCCCTTCATCGGTGGTGATTTTTAAGGTGACGAAGTTACGCCCTGGGCAGGTAACGAACACGTCGGCGGCAACGATCTTCATGGGTAATTCCTTGCATCTGTACGGTTAGTGATCAAAATTAAATCACCAGACCTACTACCATACAAGTATGATATTTAAAAAAGATGCGAAGGATCACAAACGGGTTTGGTTGCGGGGGGCGACTGGCGCCCCCCGTTAGCGATTAATTGATGCGGTCTTTTACGATGAAGAAATAGCACAGCGCCCCGGTAAAGGTCACGCAGGCGGCGATAACCAAGGCCAGGTTGAAGGAGTGCGTGGTATCCACCACCCAACCGGTGACGACCGGCGCAAAAGAGGCGAAAACAAAGCTGCCGAAGTTCTGGATCGCCGCCACCGACGCGACTTTATTTTCGCTAACCATCACCTGTACCAGCCCCCAGGCCGAGGTCCCGGCAAAGTGGACGCAGAATAGCGCCATGGAGATAAACGCCACCGCCTGGGTCGGCGAACTCGATTGCACCACCAGCAGCGTGCCGAGCGCGGAAAGCGTCAGGCCAACCACAATCGCCGTTTTGCGCGTTTTCGCCAGATCGTAACCGCGGCGCGCCAGCGCATCGACCACTAGCCCGTTGACCCACATGCCCACCGCCGCGGCCAGGAACGGGATCGCCGCCACCCAGCCGGTTTTCGCGAGGCTCAATCCCTGCTGCGCCTGCAGATAACCCGGCAGCCACGCAATATACAGCCAGCCGGTATAGTTAACCCCGGAGAAGCCTAAAATCATGCCCCAGGTGGTGCGCCGTTTGAACAGCGCCAACCACTCGCTGAATACCAGCGTTGGGCGCGCTTTTTCCGGCGCCGCCAGATACTGGCGCTCCTCCTGTTGCAGGTCGAACTGCGCGCGGTTGCGATACCACGCGTACCAGCACAGGCCCACTACGATCCCCGCAAGGCCGATAACCACGAACATGGTGCGCCAGCCCCAAGCAATCTGCATCAGCACCAGCGCCGGCGGCGCGATCGCCTGGCCAAGCACCGTTGACGAGTTAAAAATGCCGACCGCGGTGCCGCGCTCTTTTTGTACGTACCAGTCGGTAATGGATTTTACCCCCGCCGGCATAAACGGCGCTTCGCCAATACCAAGGCCAATGCGCAGCAAAATAAAGTGGCTAAAGGAGTTCACTACCCCGGTCAGCGCCTGCATCAGTGACCAGAAAATCAGCCCCGCCCCCAATACAATTCGCGGGCCGAAGCGATCGAGCAAAATACCCGAGGGCAGCTGCGCGAAACCATATGATAGCGAGAAGGCGGAAAGCAGTACGCCAAATTCGGTCGCGCTGAGCCCGAGATCGCCACGGATGGCTTCTCCGGCGACGCTTAATGACGAACGATCGAGGAAGTTGACGATACCGGCGATAAACAGCAGCGTCAGGGTGACTTTTTGCACCCGGCCAATGCGCACGGGTTTGGCGCCAGCTTCGCTGGCAAGGGTTTGTGTAGCCATAATTGCCTCTTACGATAAACAGCACGATGCGGTTAGGGTAAGTAAGGCAACTAGTCGGCTACCATACAAGAATCAAGGTTAAAATTAGCGTGGATGATCACAAAGGGCGATTTTTTATCCTGCTGCGCGACGTTAAGCCCGCCCCCAGCCAGCAACGATGATCAGCATGCCGCACAGCGCAATCGCCGCGCCCGCCCAATCATAGTGGCTCAGCTTCACGCCGTCGACGAAACGCAGCCACAACAGCGCAGTACAGACGTAGACGCCGCCATAGGCGGCATACACTCTGCCGCTGGCCTCCGGGTGCAGGGTCAGCAGCCAGACGAACATCGCCAACGCCATCGCGGTCGGGATCAGCAGCAGCGGCGAACCTTCCCGCTTCAGCCATAGCCACGGCAGATAACAACCGATGATTTCGCACAGCGCGGTAGCAAAGAAAAGTAACGTGGTTTTCAGCATTAAAGTTTGGTAAATGAGACAATTTGTTGCACCAGTGTACGCGATAATGTGCCTGAACCCATGCCATTTTGTCCGGTAGGCGCGGGTGGCGAGTTGTAGTAAACTTGTCCAACTGGATAACCCTTTTTATCACTCAAAGGAAATCGTGATGAAAATGACACGCAATAAACGCTGGTGCCTGACCGCCCTGCTGGCGGCAAGCGCAATGGTCTATACCGCTTCGTCCTTCGCGCAAACCGACAAACTGGTGATCGAGTCCGGCGACAGCGCGCAGAGCCGTCAGCAAGCCGCAATGGAAAAAGAGCAGTGGAACGATACCCGCTCGCTACGGCAGAAGGTGAATAAACGTGCGGAGAAAGAGTGGGACAAAACCGACGTCGCCTTCGATGCGCAGGATAACTGCCAGAAGAGCGCCAACGTCAACGCCTACTGGGAACCTAACACCCTGCGCTGTCTTGACCGCCGTACCGGTCGCGTTATTACGCCATAATTCCCCGGCGCCCGTGGGCGCCATCCTCTATTAATGCACACAGGATTTCCCATGTCTGACGCCCCTCACGTCAAACTCCGCCCGCTTGAGCGCGAAGACCTGCGCTTCGTCCACCAGCTTGATAATAACGCCAGCGTAATGCGTTATTGGTTTGAAGAACCTTACGAGGCCTTCGTCGAACTCTCTGACCTTTACGACAAACATATTCACGATCAAAGTGAACGCCGTTTCGTCATCGAATGTGATGGCGAAAAAGCCGGGCTGGTTGAACTGGTGGAGATAAACCACGTTCACCGTCGCGCCGAGTTCCAGATTATTATCTCCCCGGAATATCAGGGAAAAGGGCTGGCGACGCGCGCCGCTAAGCTGGCAATGGACTACGGCTTTACCGTTCTGAATCTGTATAAGCTGTATCTGATTGTCGATAAAGAAAACGAAAAAGCGATCCACATCTACCGCAAACTCGGTTTTATGGTCGAAGGCGAGCTGATTCACGAGTTCTTTATCAACGGCGAATACCGCAATACCATTCGCATGTGCCTGTTCCAGCATCAGTACCTTGAGAAACATCGTCCTCAAGGCCAGACGCTACTCAAGCCCACGGCTCAGTAGTAGTCGATAGTGTTTTTGATGCTGTAGTGTCGCGTCACCGCCGGCTGGACGCTTTCATCGACAACCTGCATCTCGCAGCGGATCGGGTTGTCGTGATCGTCATAGTCACAGGTTTGATTCACCTTACCTAACGCGCGATCGTTAAATACACTCACCGCGCTGTAATCGAGCTTTTTACGCGGATCGGTGGACGGCGTCGATACGACACTGAAGCGCTCATCTTTCGCGGTGGTGGTTTTGCCCAGCGGATAGCCTTCGCTGTCGTAGCGATAGCTGGAAGTGCTTTCTTTCCCAAGAGCCTTCACCACAAACCCGTTGTCATCAGTCTCCCAGCTGACCCCCGCCGCCGGCATCTCGGCGAGCTGGCATTTCCCCTGCAGCCGCAGGCGTTTCTCCTGCGTTTGCGCATCGAGATAGTAATTCGCGTCCAGTACTAGCGTGGCGCCGGTTTTGTTTTCGAGGTCGGTAAAATCCAGCAGATCGAAACAGCCTTCTGCCGACACCTGCGCACGCACGCGCTTCACCATTTCCCCCTGGTCATCAAACAGAATTTGGGTAAAGGTTTTAACCGGGCCGCGCAGCGGGTCGAACTCAAACTCATTGGAAAAACTGGCCATCTCCGGGGTAAACGCCGCCGGCGTTGACGGCTTATCACAGGCGCTGAGCAGCAACGCCGCCGGGATCAGCAAAAACAGTTTATTCACAGCCGCTACCTTTTTGGGAACATTCCAATCATTTTAGCAAATACAATTGTTTACACCAATTCTGCTATGCTTAAAACTGGATGACATCAATAAGGAGCTTATGATGAAACTATCCCCATGGTTGTGCGCGGCCCTGCTGCTGGCTTCGGCATCCGCACTGGCAGCGCCGGACTCCTGCGAGCGGGTAAAAGGCGAGATCCAGCAGAAGATTATCAACAACGGCGTACCGGCCGACGGTTTTAGCCTGGCCATAGTGCCGAACGATCAGCCAGACCAACCCGGCGCTCAGGTGGTGGGCCACTGCGCTAACGACACCTTCAAGATAATCTATACCCGCAGCGGCGACGCGGCGGCGACCGATTCGGACGGGCAATAACCGCCGCTTTCGAGTGAAGGATCTTATCTCTGGTTGACCGGAGATAAGATTCGCCTACCCCTATTTAAGTATTATTCCTCACCCATGCGCCAGCAGCCCCGCGGTTGCCAGCGGCATTTTGCATAATAAAAATCATGGAGTGAGCACAATGTCCAACCCTGAACATCCCGGCGGCGTCAGCCGTCGCACCCTCATAAAATCCTCAGCAATCGGTTCACTGGCCCTGGCCGCCGGCGGCCTGTCCCTGCCTTTCAGTCTACGCGCCGCGGCCGCCGCCGTGCAGCAAGCCACCGGGGCAGAAGAAAAAACCGTCTGGGGAGCCTGCTCGGTTAACTGCGGCAGCCGCTGCGCGCTGCGCCTGCACGTCCGCGACGACGAAGTGGTGTGGGTGGAAACCGATAATACCGGCCACGATATCTACGGCGATCATCAGGTTCGCGCCTGCCTGCGCGGGCGTTCTATTCGCCGGCGTATCAACCACCCCGATCGTCTTAACTACCCAATGAAACGCGTCGGCAAACGCGGCGAAGGAAAGTTCGAGCGCATTAGCTGGACCGAAGCGCTGGATACCATCGCAGAAAGTCTGAAACGCGTGGTGAAAGAGTACGGCAACGAAGCGGTCTATATTAACTACTCTTCCGGAATTGTCGGCGGCAATATGACCCGCTCTTCCCCTTCCGCCTCGCCGGTGATGCGGCTGATGAACTGCTACGGCGGATCGCTCAACCAATACGGCACCTACAGTACGGCGCAGATCGCCTGCGCCATGCCCTATACCTACGGCAGTAACGACGGCAACAGCACCTCGGATATTGAAAACAGTAAACTGGTGGTGATGTTCGGCAATAACCCGGCGGAAACCCGCATGAGCGGCGGCGGCATTACATGGTACCTGGAGCAGGCCCGCGAGCGCTCCAACGCCCGTATGATCGTCATCGACCCACGCTATACCGATACCGCGGCAGGGCGTGAAGATGAGTGGATCCCGATTCGTCCCGGTACCGATGCCGCTCTGGTCGCCGGTATCGCCTGGGTATTAATTAATGAAAATCTGGTAGACCAGCCGTTCCTCGATAAATACTGCGTCGGCTACGATGAGAAAACCTTGCCGGCCGGCGCGTCGGCCAACGGCCACTATAAGGCCTATATTCTTGGCCAGGGGGACGACGCTACCGCCAAGACGCCGCAGTGGGCCTCGCGCATTACCGGTATTCCCGCCGATCGCATCATTAAGCTGGCGCGCGAAATTGGTATGACCAAACCCGCCTATATCTGCCAGGGCTGGGGCCCACAGCGCCAGGCGAACGGCGAGCTCTCCGCGCGGGCTATCGCCATGCTGCCGATTTTAACCGGCAACGTCGGCATTAACGGCGGCAACAGCGGCGCCCGCGAATCGACCTATACCATCACCATTGAGCGCCTGCCGGTACTGGAAAATCCGGTAAAAACCGCCATCTCCTGCTTTAGCTGGACCGACGCTATCGCCCGTGGGCCGGAGATGACCGCAACCCGCGACGGCGTGCGCGGCAAAGAGAAGCTGACGGTCCCTATCAAATTTCTGTGGAACTATGCTGGCAACACCATCATTAATCAGCATTCCGACATCAATAAAACCCACGATATCCTGCAGGACGAGAGCAAATGCTCGACGATCGTGGTTATCGAAAACTTTATGACCTCGTCGGCAAAATATGCCGATATTCTGCTGCCGGACCTGATGACCGTAGAACAGGAAGATATTATTCCTAACGACTATGCCGGCAATATGGGCTATCTGATTTTCATCCAGCCCGCCACTAAGGCGAAGTTCGAACGCAAGCCTATCTACTGGATCTTAAGTGAAGTGGCAAAACGCCTTGGCGACGATGTGCATCAGCGCTTCACCGAAGGACGGACTCAGGAGCAGTGGTTACAGTATCTGTACGCCAAAATGGTCGCCAAAGACCCAGCGCTGCCGGGCTATGACGAGCTTAAAAAAATGGGCATCTACAAGCGTAAAGATCCGAACGGCCATTTCGTCGCCTATCGCGATTTCCGTCGCGATCCTGAAGCGCATCCGCTAAAAACGCCTTCCGGCAAAATTGAGATTTACTCCAGCCGCCTCGCCGAGATTGCCGCCCGCTGGCAACTGGAAAAAGGCGAAGTCATCAGCCCGCTGCCGGTCTATGCCTCCACCTTTGAAGGTTGGGACGATCCGTTGCGCAACCAGTTCCCGCTGCAAATGTTTGGCTTCCATTATAAGGCGCGTACCCACTCCAGCTACGGCAACGTCGATGTCTTACAAGCGGCCTGCCGTCAGGAAGTGTGGCTTAACCCCATCGATGCTGAAAAACGCGGAATTAAAAACGGCGACATGGTGCGCGTCTTTAATCAGCGCGGCGAGCTGCGTATTCCGGCAAAGGTCACGCCGCGCATTATGCCAGGGGTAACGGCGATGGGTCAGGGAGCGTGGCACGATGCCAATATGGCCGGCGATCGCGTCGACTACGGCGCCTGCATGAACACCCTCACCACCCAGCGGCCTTCACCGCTGGCGAAGGGAAACCCGCAGCATACCAACCTGGTCGAAATCGAGAAGGTTTAAGGAGTAAACCATGAGCGCTCAATACGGATTTTTTATCGATTCCGCCCGTTGCACCGGTTGCAAAACCTGCGAGCTGGCCTGTAAAGACTACAAGAACCTGACGCCGGACGTCAGCTTCCGTCGTATCTACGAGTATGCCGGCGGCGACTGGCAGGAGGACAACGGCGTCTGGAATCAGAACGTTTTTGCCTACTACCTCTCTATCGCCTGTAACCACTGCGAAGACCCGGCGTGCACCAAGGTCTGCCCGAGCGGGGCAATGCACAAGCGCGAAGATGGTTTTGTGGTGGTTAATGAAGAGGTGTGCATTGGCTGTCGCTACTGCCATATGGCCTGCCCGTACGGCGCGCCGCAGTACAACGCCGCTAAAGGGCATATGACCAAATGCGATGGCTGTCACGAGCGTGTGGCACAAGGCAAAAAGCCGATTTGCGTCGAGTCCTGCCCGCTGCGGGCACTGGAGTTCGGGCCGATTGCCGAACTGCGTGAAAAGCACGGCCAACTGGCCGCCGTGGCGCCGCTGCCGTCAGCGCACTTCACCAGGCCGAGCATTGTGATAAAACCAAACGCCAACAGCCGTCCGTGCGGCGATACCACCGGCTATCTGGCCAATCCGAAGGAGGTCTGAAATGGGAAATGGATGGCATGAATGGCCGCTAGTTCTGTTTACGGTACTGGGGCAATGCGTAGCTGGCGCAGTCATCGTCAGCGGCCTGGGCTGGGTGTCGCTCTCCGGTCAGCGCGAATCGCGAGAGCGGCTGGTGCGCAGTATGTTCTTTATCTGGCTATTGATGGGAATAGCTTTTCTCGCGTCTGTAATCCATCTCGGCTCGCCGCTACGCGCATTTAATTCACTGAACCGCGTTGGCGCTTCAGCGCTCAGTAATGAAATCGCCAGCGGCGCCCTCTTCTTCGCCGTTGGCGGATTCTGGTGGCTACTGGCGGTGCCAGGAAAAATGCCGGCGGCGCTCGGCAAAATCTGGTTGTTTCTCACCATGCTGCTGGGGTTGCTGTTTGTGATGGCGATGACCCGGGTCTACCAGATTGACACCGTGCCGACGTGGTACAATGGCTACACTACCAGCGCGTTCTTCCTGACGGTACTACTCAGCGGGCCGCTGTTCGCCGCCCTGCTGCTGAAGCTGGCGAAAGTTGACTTCAACGGCTGGTTTTTTGCCGCGATTAGCGTTGCCGCCCTCATCATCAGCGTGGCCGTTGTTGTCTTGCAAAGCGCTGACCTCGCCACGATCCACAGTTCAGTACAACAGGCGAACGCCCTTCTCCCGGATTACGGCGGACTGCAGGTGCTACGGCTGCTCCTGCTGGCTCTCGGTCTCGGCTGCTGGCTGTGTCCGCTGATCCGCCGCCAGCCGCCGCGCGCCGCCGGGTTATTCATCGGGCTGGTATTGGTTTTAGTCGCGGAGTGTATAGGCCGCGGCCTGTTTTATGGCCTGCATATGACCGTGGGTATGGCGGTTGCGGGTTAACGAGACGGCGCGCCTGTGCGCGCCGCAGTAAGGAATAGGGTAATGATGCAGATCCCAAATCGCGACGCCGTCGCACTAAGCGCCCGCACGTTGGGCGCGCTGTTCTCTTTTGCGCCGAATAGCGAGCAAAACGCGCCGCTGGTCGCCGCTTTTCTCGATGGTAGCTGGCAGCCGCAGTGGCCGTTCCCGGTCTCCGATTCACTGGCAATAGACTTCGCCGGCAGCAGCGACGAGGCGCTGCCGCAAGCCTGGCAGCGTCTGTTTATCGGTCCATGGGCGCTTCCCGCTCCGCCGTGGGGTTCGGTGTGGCTGGATAAAGAGTCGGTGTTATTCGGCGACTCAACGCTTGCGCTGCGCGAGTGGATGCGCACCAGCGGTATTGCGCTGGATCTTGAGCGCAACGAACCCGAAGACCACTTCGGAACACTGCTGCTGCTGGCCGCATGGCTGTGTGAAACAAATCAGGATGAGTTGTTTGCGCAACTGCTGGCCTGGCATCTACTGCCGTGGTCCGGGCGTTTTCTGAGCGTCTTTATGGAAAACGCCGGGCATCCGTTCTATCGGGCGCTGGGCCAACTGGCGCAGTCGACGCTGGCTAACTGGCAGGAATATTTGCCCATCGCGGTGACGGAAAAGCAGCTGTATCGTTAACTCACCCGCCGCGTCGATCCCCGGCGCGGCACTTATAGCTTTTGCATCTAAGGTTATTCCCTATCACAATAACGCTATGACTCCCAATTTCACTCCCGCCTATGCATCGTCTTCATAACTACCCTGATGTGCAGGTGATGTTCCGTCGCCTGATCATCGCCACGCTCGTCGGCATCTTTGCAGCGCTGGCCGTGGCGCTGTTTCGCCACTCGATGGTGGCACTGGAAACAATATTTCTCGGTAATGATAGCGGCAGTCTGGTGAACGCCGCGCAGTCGCTGCCGTGGTGGCGTCGGCTGCTGACGCCAGCGCTTGGCGGGCTCGCCGCCGGGACATTGCTGTGGCTATGGCAACGGCGTAGCGTCTCGCGTCCGCACGCCCCGACCGATTACATGGAAGCGCTGGAAACCGGCGATGGCTGTTTCGATACGCCGGCAAGCCTCGTGAAATCGCTGGCGTCGCTGCTGGTGGTTGTAACCGGCAGCGCCATTGGCCGCGAAGGGGCCATGATCCTGCTGGCCGCGCTGGCCGCCTCGCTGTTCGCCCGCCGTTTTACGCCGCGCGCTGAATGGAAGCTGTGGGTCGCCTGCGGCGCTGCCGCCGGGATGGCCAGCGCCTATCATGCGCCGCTGGCGGGTAGCCTGTTTATTGCCGAAATTCTCTTCGGCACCCTGATGCTGGCCTCGCTCGGGCCGGTGGTGATCTCTGCGGTGATCGCCCTGCTGCTGACCAATCTACTCAACGGCGGCGCCGCGCCGCTGTACCACGTCGTCTTTCAGCAAAACCTGACCGCGCTGCATTACGCATTAATGCTGGCAACCGGCCTGCTGGCCGGGCTGTGCGGGCCGCTATTCATCTGGCTGATGGACTACAGCCACCGTGGCTTCGTGAGACTGAAACTGTCGCCGCCGTGGCAGCTGGCGCTAGGAGGCCTCATCGTCGGCATGTTATCGCTTATTACCCCGGCGGTGTGGGGCAACGGTTATAGCGTGGTGCAAAGCTATCTGCTATCGCCGCCGCTATTTAGCGTCATTATCATCGTCTTTGTCTGTAAGCTGTTGGCGGTACTGGCCAGCAGCGGCTCCGGCGCGCCGGGCGGCGTTTTTACCCCGACGCTATTCGTCGGGCTGGCAATAGGAATGCTGTTCGCTGCTTTTAGCGGTCTGTGGCTGCACGGGGATCGCGATATGGCGATTATGATTGGTTTAACCGGAATGGCGGCGTTTCTCGCCGCGACAACGCATGCGCCGATGATGTCGACGCTGATGATTTGTGAAATGACCGGGCAGTATGTGCTGCTGCCCGGTTTATTGATCGCCTGCGTACTGGCGTCGGTACTGTCGCGGACGTTACGCCGGGATTCGATCTATCGCCATTACGCTGCCGAGAACGTCTAAATCAACATACTGGCTGAGTTCACGCTGTTCGGCGCGTGGCAGATAAGGCAGCTCGCCAATCAGCGGCGCGGGCAGCTTTTTGCTCAGCACATCGATGATTTCAGCGTAGTGCGCAAGACCAGGGTTAATGCGGTTGGCGACCCAGCCGATTAACGGCAGACCATCGTTGGCCACCGCCTGAGCGGTCAATAACGCATGGTTGATACACCCTTCCTGAATGCCCACCACCAGCACCACCGGCAGTTGCTCCTGCACCACCCACTCGGAGAGCGGGCGTAAATCGTTCATCAGGCTGCGCCAGCCGCCGGTACCTTCCACCACGACATGATCCACTTTGCCGCTGAGCTGCTGCAGGCCGTCGCTTAATAAGCCGTAGTTGATCGGGCAGCTGTGCGCCACGCTGCTTTCTTCTTCACTTAACGCGATGGGATTGACAGCATCATACGGCAGCGACAGCGTCGACACGCTCTGTAAGACCAGCGCGTCTTTATTACGCAGTCCGTCCGGCGTCTCTTTGCTGCCCTTCGCCACAGGCTTATACCCGGCGACGCTTTTACCGCTGGCAGCAAGTGCCTGCAGCAGCGCGCGGGAAACCACCGTCTTCCCGACAGCAGTGTCAGTACCTGTTATAAAGAAACGCTTAAACATCACTAACCCCAAAGTTGTGTATACGAAAGATACATAAGAGAAATAATCAACAGTGGGAAAAGTCTACGCGAAGCCGCCGGGGCTCAGATTGAGATAGCGCAATTTTTGGTGCGACTATGAAAAAATGTTAACCCTGTAACAGTCGGATAAGGAGCGATCCGTTATAGAGGGCGTCTTTCACCAAAGCCGCGCCAGCCATCGTTCCGCGGTTTGAGAACTGGGTACTCTCAACCGCGATATGACGACTATAGGCCGGTAGCGCCTGTTGCCGAATACAGTCAGAAATTGCCGGAAACAAAATATCGGACGCCTGGTTGAACGGCGAACCAATAAGGATTTTTTGCGGGTTAAACAGGTTGACCATGATAGCCAGAATACGCCCTACATGGGCGCCAACGCCGGTAATGATATCCCGCGCCAGTAAATCACCCTGCTGCGCCGCCTGGCATAACCATTCAACGCTTAACTGCTGTTGATGCAGCATAGAGCTCATCGATTTTGCCATGCGCATCTGCGCCAGCTCCAGCACGCTTTCGACGCTGGCGATGGTTTCCAGGCAGCCATGGTTGCCGCAATAGCAGCGTTTACCATAAGGATCGACCTGGGTATGGCCAATCTCCACCAGGCTGCTGCTGCCGGCGTGCAGCAGGCGGCCATCGGTGATCACTCCCGCGCCTACGTTGTGGTCGATCACCACCTGGATAACGTCGCGCGCGCCCCGTGATGCGCCAAACAACGATTCGGCCATAGTCCAGGCGCTGATATCGTGCTGTATATAGACCGACACCCCGGTGTGATTAGCCAGCGCTTCGCCAAGCGGCATGTCTTTCACATCATCGTAAAATGGCATCCGGTGAATGATGCCGTTTTCAGTATCGATGATCCCCGGCAAGGTGATGGCGATAGCGGTAAGGCGCTCAAGCTTGTGCTGATGGCGAATAAAAAACTGATCGATTTGCTCGATGATCCGCGTCAGCAGCGGTTGCGCATGCTGCAGCGGCAGATCCAGTTGTTCTTCCACCACCAGCTTGCTGCTCAAATCGCGCAGCGCCAGGTGGATTTCCCCCCGACTGATGCGCAACGACAAATAATGCCAGGCTTCCGTTTCAACCATCAGCCCGACCGCAGGGCGGCCGCGGCTCCCCGGCTCCTGGATTTCTGTCTCCTGCACCAGATGCGCTTCCAGCATCTCGCGAACAATTTTGGTAATGCTGGCCGGCGCCAGTTGCGCAAATCGGGAAAGGTCGATACGCGATACCGGGCCAAGCTGATCAATCAGGCGATACACTGCTCCTGCGTTGGTCTGCTTTATTTGATCGATATGGCCTGGTTGACTGTCCGCTACCACCATTGACTCCCTTATTTTCGCGCTTCGAAATAAACTTCCGGCTATGGTGAAGCACTTCGATGGTACACGTCAAATTTTTACTTAGCCTTGTGATTTACCGCACATTTTTGGCTCTTTTTTGTCTCATTTTGCTAATGCGGCGGCGGCGAGAAGATAATCGCGAAAACGCTGCGCCGCCAGCCCCTGTTCGCGGTGTTTGGCCCACACCAGCCACATTTCCGATACCGCATCGGGTTCACTAATCGGCAGCCAGCGCATTTCATTCAATTGCACCCGCTTAAACGACGCCGGTAGGATCGATACCCCAAGACCAGAAGCCACCAGGCCGATGATGGTCATTGCTTCGCCGACCTCCTGGGTGATAACCGGCGCGGTACCGTAGCGACGCATCAGCCCGAGAATATCGTCATACAGGCCGGTACCAACATGCGGATCGAAAAAGACAAACGGCTCGCGCGCCAGCTCAAGCAGACTGACCGCCTGTTGACGAGCCAAAGGATGATCGCTGGGCACCATCGCCAGTAGCGGTTCGCGCAGCACCTTTTCCCAGCACAACGTATCCGGCAGTTGCGTGTTGCGCATCAGGCCAAGGTCAAGCGCCCCTTCATTCAACGGCACTATCTGTTCGCGGGTGTTGGTTTCGCGGGTTTGAATATGAACATCGGGAAATCGCCGACGAAAAGTAGAAAGCGTATCGGAAACCGCTTTGATGAACGGCGCGGATGAGGTGAAGCCAATACGCAGTTCACCGGTTTCGCCGTGATGCAGGCGCCCGGCGCGGGCGGCGGCGTCTTCAACCTGCGACAGAATTTGTCGGCTATCGGCGAGGAACTGCTTCCCCGCAGGAGTCAGGCTAACGCTACGGTTGGTGCGGGCAAACAGCCGCGCGCCAATTTGCTGTTCGAGAATCTGAATTTGCTGGCTTAACGGCGGCTGGGAGATGTTGAGGCGCGCCGCCGCGCGGCCAAAATGTAGCTCTTCTGCTACGGCGACGAAGTAACGCAGATGACGCAGCTCGATATTCATATTTAAAACATCTTATTTGAGATTATTAATATATTAGACGGAATATTTACAATTTTATACTCTAAAAATGTGAGCTGAATGGTCACATCAGTTTGTTTGTAATCCAGCGGTATATAAGCAAGGAATTCTCCGTGAGTAACACAACAACCGCCGGCACCGCGCCGGTGAGCAGCGCCAGCGATAAGGCCGTAAACCAGCCAAATCAATTTATTAAACGCGGTACCCCGGCGTTTATTCGCGTCACCCTGGCGCTGTTTTCCGCCGGACTGGCGACATTCGCCCTGCTCTACTGCGTGCAGCCTATTCTGCCGGTGCTGTCGGGCGAGTTCGGCGTAAGCCCTGCCAGCAGCAGTATTTCGTTATCGATTTCCACCGCGATGCTCGCCGTCGGGCTGCTTTTCACCGGACCGCTGTCTGATGCCATTGGTCGTAAACCGGTGATGGTCACCGCCTTACTGTTGGCGGCGTGTTGCTCATTATTATCAACGATGATGACCAGCTGGCACGGTATTCTGATCATGCGCGCGTTGATCGGCCTGTCGCTCAGCGGCGTGGCCGCCGTGGGAATGACTTATCTCAGCGAGGAGATCCACCCAAGCGTGGTGGCGTTTTCGATGGGGCTTTACATCAGCGGTAACTCAATAGGCGGCATGAGCGGCCGCCTGCTCACCGGGGTCTTTACCGATTTCTTCGGCTGGCGCGTGGCGCTGGCGGTGATAAGCGCCTTCGCCCTCGCAGCGGCAATTATGTTCTGGCGTATTCTTCCGGAGTCTCGCCATTTTCGCCCTATTTCGTTGAAACCGAAAACGCTGCTGATTAACTTCCATCTGCACTGGCGCGATCGCGGACTGCCGCTATTGTTCCTCGAAGGTTTCCTGCTGATGGGCGCATTTGTGACCCTGTTCAACTATATTGGCTACCGCTTGATGATGTCGCCATGGTCGCTGAACCAGGCGGTGGTTGGCCTGCTGTCGGTCGCCTACCTGACCGGGACCTGGAGTTCGCCAAAAGCCGGCGCGCTGACGGTGCGCTATGGCCGCGGGCCGGTGATGTTGTTCTTTATTGCGGTGATGCTGTTTGGCCTGCTGATGACGCTATTCTCGCCCCTGTGGCTGATTTTCATCGGCATGCTGCTGTTCTCCGCCGGCTTTTTTGCCGCGCACTCGGTCGCCAGCAGTTGGATCGGACCACGGGCGCGTCGCGCGCGCGGCCAGGCATCCTCGTTGTACCTGTTCAGTTACTATCTCGGTTCCAGTATTGCGGGGACGCTCGGCGGGGTCTTCTGGCATCATTACGGCTGGAACGGCGTCGGCGGCTTTATCGCGCTCCTGTTAATGGCCGCGCTGCTGACCGGCGCCTGTTTGCACAACCGCCTGAAATAATCGTTAAACGACGTGACCTTACGGGTCACGTCCGCTCACCACAGCCCGAGCACCGATGGCAACCCCAACAGTTCTCTGAGAGCATCCATAGAAAGCAGTGCGAAAAACACCCACGTGAACGGATTCATACTCGCCTCCGCTGACAGCCAGCGCCTGTAATTAGTGTAGTCGCTGGCGAGGCGCGCCGTCCGTTATGGTATTCACATACGCATTTTTCGCCGCACGCAAAATGTCGTTCCCACGACTCGACCAAATCCCCCCGACGCGCTAGTGTACCCTCTGACAACAGATTTATTTCACTCGCCACAGGCCAGCAGAGACTATGACTGAAAACAACAACTATCAGCAGCTCACCCGCACATTCCAACGGCTCTCCCGCTTCTCTCACCTTGCCGCCATCGCCGGCTGGGATATGTTCGCCATGATGCCGCCCGGCGGCAGCCGCGCGCGCGGCGAAGCGCTGGCGGAGCTCGGGGTGCTGCAGCACCAAATTTTGACCGACAAGAAGGTTGGCGAATGGCTGCGGCACGCCCAACAGGAAGACCTTAACGATCTGGAGCAAGCTAACCTGCGCGAAATGACCCGGCAGTATCAGCAGGCGGCGCTACTGCCGGAAAGCCTGGTGGAGGCGAAATCACTGGCCGGCAGCCGCTGCGAACATGCCTGGCGCAGCCAGCGACCGGCTAACGACTGGCAGGGATTTGCCGAAAACCTGCGCGAAGTCATTAAGCTCAGCCGCGAAGAGGCGCAGATCCGAGCCGATGCTAAAGGGTGTTCCCGCTATGACGCCCTGCTGGATATTTTTGAACCCGACATGACCAGCGCGCGTCTTGACGTGCTATTCGCCGATCTGAAATCCTGGCTGCCGTCGCTGCTGGCAAACGTCGTCGATAAGCAAGCGCAGAAAACGCTGCTCGAGCCGCAGGGGCCCTTCGCCATCGCCGATCAGCGCGAGCTGGGGCTGGAAGCGATGCGGGTTTTAGGCTTTGATTTTGACGGCGGGCGTCTGGATATTAGCGCACACCCCTTCTGCGGCGGGGTGCCAGAGGACGTCCGGATCACCACCCGCTATAACGAAAACGATCTGCTCAGCGCGCTATTTGGCGTGATCCACGAAACCGGCCACGCGCGCTATGAACAGAACCTCCCGCGTAACTGGGTCGATCAGCCGGTTGGGCTGGCTCGCTCAACGGCGATTCATGAATCTCAGAGTCTGTTCTTCGAAATGCAGCTTGGCCGCAGCGAAGCCTTCCTCAACCGCCTGCTGCCCGCCGTGCGTCAACGCTTTGGCGACCAGCCGGCGTTCAGCGCGGAAAACTTTATCGCCTGGAACCAGCGCGTGAAGCCGGGCTTCATTCGCGTCGATGCCGACGAAGTCAGCTACCCGGCGCACGTCATTCTGCGCTATGAAATCGAGCGGGCGCTGATCGACGGCGATATTGAAGTAGACGATATTCCAGCCCTGTGGGATGAGAAAATGCAGAGCTGGCTGGGTATTTCGACCCTCGGCAACTATCGTGACGGCTGTATGCAGGATATTCACTGGACCGATGGCGGTTTCGGCTATTTCCCTTCCTATACGCTGGGGGCGATGTACGCCGCACAGTTAATGGCGGCCGCCAGACGCGCGCTACCGAATCTCGCGCAGGATATCGCCGGCGGCGATTTTAACGCCCTGTTCGACTGGTTGCGGCAAAATATCTGGCAACACGGCAGCCGCTTTACCACTTCGCAGCTGATTAAAAATGCCACCGGCGAAGATCTCAACAGCGAGTATTTCCGCCAGCATCTTACCGCCCGTTATCTCTAAGCCTGTGCGCCGGGGCCTGCTCCGGCGCGTTTCGCCTGACCAGACGGATATTGTACAAACGGTTACACGCCGATACCAAACACTCACGGAAAGCTCGAAAAGACAAGCATATAGTTACTTCAACGGCCCCGCAGTGGGGTTGAAATGAAGAAACCTTTTCGAGGATATCAGAATGAAAAAAGTATTAGCTCTGGTCGTTGCCGCTGCTATGGGTCTGTCTTCCGCTGCTTTCGCTGCTGATGCAGTAAGCACCACTCAGGCACCTGCTGCTGCAACTCACAGCACCACTGCCAAGACCACTCACCATAAGAAACATCACAAAGCTGCCGCCAAACCGGCTGCAGAACAGAAGGCCCAGGCTGCCAAGAAACACAAAAAAGCCACGGCAAAACCTGCAGTAGAGCAAAAAGCTCAGGCTGCGAAAAAACACCACAAAGCCGCCGCTAAACCGGCCGCGCAGAAAGCTCAGGCTGCCAAAAAGCACCACAAAACTGCCGCTAAACCAGTAGCGCAGAAAGCTCAGGCTGCCAAAAAACACCACAAAACCACTAAACACACCGCAGCTAAACCTGCTGCTCAGCCGGCTGCATAATCTTTCCGGTTAGTCTGGTTTTGTATAAATCGGCGCTGTTTCAGCGCCGTTTTTTTCTGGAGAGCGCTATGCTGCGACGTTATCGTTTTGAGCTCATCCTGATACTGCTGATAATCTGCGCGCTGGTGGCAACCCGCTTTTTCCTCTACTAGGCGTCGCTATTCATCCCCCTCAATGGGAAAACCGGCTGCACGTATCGCCTGACGGCAATCGCTGACTCCCGCCGCATATCCCGCTTCAATTTCGCATACCGGGCTCGCGCTGGAGAAAGGTAAGCGAATCGGCGTCGCCAGTTGACGTTCCAGCTCGCTAATTTTTTGCCGCGCCGCCAGCAGCTCCACCGCCAATTCAGCGGTCGACACTTCGCTATCTGCTCCTGCAATCACCGCCCGTAATCGCGTCTCATCGATAGTCATCATATCCGCCAGTTCTGCATTCACTGGCGGATATTATAGCCCACGCCACCTCACGGCGCTGGCGGGTCATTACAGGGCATGTACCGCCTCAATGACGAGATAGCCCATCGCGCCCCACATAAAAATTGAAACCAGCGAAACATAAACTAATGCGCGAATACCTTGTTTAGACATACACCCTCCCACTGCGGGAAATGACATTGCGCTTATGATGGCCGGGTCAACCTCACATTTCACTCAATGGGAACCAGCGAAAACGATGTTTACAGTGAGAAAATGTTTCGTAGTGAAAATAATTGAGAAGATGGTAAAAAAACGCCAATGACGATGAACTTTCGTGCTCGCAAGGCGACTAAAACACCCGCAAAAAATTGCGCTTTGCGAATGTCCTGCAAGGCAAAGTGATTATTTTTCCCGCGCTTTATGTACGTTCCGATACACGAATTATGTTGCGTTACCCGCCGCTTTCTGCGGAAATGACAACAGCAGAGATAATGCGTTAACCCTCTGAATTCACATGGTTCTTGCATAGATGAAATGACTTCAGGATTCATTTTAACTGCCGTTTGGCTTAATAAAAATTATTCTTAACTTTCATAAACTTAAATCTCCTGCTACTTTCAATAGACATAATTATCTCCCCAGAGAGTGATATGCGTAGAGACGTACTGTTATTACTGTGTTCGTTCTGTATTTTTCCTCTGTTTGCTCACGCCGATGATGACGGCATGAGCGCGAAAGATATCAAAACGCTTTTTTTCGGCCATGACGATCGTAAAGCGGTCAGCGACCCGGCCAGTTCCCCCTGGGATGCCATCGGCCAGTTAGAAACCGCCAGCGGTAATTTGTGTACCGCAACGCTGATTTCGCCGCATCTGGCCCTCACCGCCGGTCACTGTTTGCTGCAGCCGCCGAAAGGCAAGCCGGATAAGGCCGTCGCGTTGCGTTTTATCTCGCGTAAAGGTAATTGGGTCTATGAAATTCACGGGATTGATGGCCGTACCGATCCGTCGTTGGGTAAACGGCTTAAAGCGGACGGCGATGGTTGGATTGTTCCGTCTTCCGCAGCCCCCTGGGACTTTGGCCTGATCGTCCTGCGCTACGCGCCCGGCGGCATTACGCCAGTTCCGGTTTTCCGCGGTGATAAAGAAGCGCTAACCGCGGCGCTGAAAGCAACGGACCGCAAAGTGACGCAATCCGGCTACCCGGAAGATCATCTGGATAGCCTCTATAGCCATCAGGATTGTCTGGTGACGGGATGGGCGCAGGCCTCAGTTCTATCACATCAATGCGATACGCTACCGGGAGACAGCGGTTCTCCGCTGCTGTTAAAAACGGAAAACGGCTGGCAGGTCATTGCGGTGCAAAGCTCGGCGCCGGGCCCGAAAGATCGCTATCGCGCCGATAACCGGGCTATTGCCGTGACCGGTTTTCTCGACAAGCTGGAAGCGCTGGCCAATGAGTGATTATCCCTGCTGCTGGCGCAGTTGAAGCAATGAATCGATCGGCATCGGTTGACTGAAATAATATCCCTGAAGTCGATCGCATCCCGCCCGCCGCAGCAGCGCCAGCTGCTGCTGACTTTCAACCCCTTCGGCAACCACGGTGATCCCCAGCGCATTAGCGATACGTACCGTGCCGCGCACCAGTTCTGCCGCCTGCGGGTCGACATCCACCAAGCCGGCTAACGACTTATCAATCTTCAGACTATCAAAACGACAGCTGCGTAGATAACCAATACTGGAATAACCAATACCGAAATCGTCCAGCGCGACGGTGATCCCCAACGATTTCAGGTTCTCGATAGCCATGCGGGCGCGCTCCGGGTTTTCCAGTACGTAGCTTTCGGTCACCTCAAGCTGCAGGCGGCGCGCAGGAAACTGACAGCGTCCCAGGGTTTGGATCACCCGCGTTTCAAATTCCGGGTCGCGGAACTGCGCCGGTGAGATATTGACGGAAAGGAGCAGATCTCCCATCGGCTGTAAATCGTAACAGGCTTGCGCTAGCGCAAACTGACCAAGCGCGTAGATCAATCCGCTACTTTCGGCGATGGGAATAAAAGCATCCGGCGCCAGCGGGCCTTCAGGGCGCCGCGACCAGCGCAGCAACGCCTCTACGCCTTCCATCACCAGCGTATCGGCGTTGACAATCGGCTGATACCAGACATCAAATTCGCCTTTTTCGAGACCTTCGCGGATGCCATTTTCGATGTGTAGCTGGTGCTGGCGCGTTTCGTTAAGGGTGTCATCATACCAGGCCGCTCTCCCCTTACCGCTCTTCTTCGCGTGGTACATAGCCATGTCTGCGCGACGAAACAATTCGGTACTGGAACAAACCGCCGGCACGCCACTGGCAATACCGATACTGGCGCTGATATATATTTTGCGCGCGCTGAGTTCAATGGGCGATTTTAATAATTCCAGTACCGCCCAGGCAAACGCCGAAGCCTGATTAACCGCTTGTTCACCGCTGACGGTCATGGCGAATTCATCCCCGCCCATCCGCGCCAGCATCGCCCCCGCCGGAACCCGATCCTGCAGTTCGCGGGCAATATGCGCTATCAGCGCGTCGCCAACGTCATGGCCGTAGTTATCATTAACGTCTTTGAAACCATCGAGATCGATAAATACCACGCTTTGCATTTCATTCTTGCCGCAGTCGCCCATCGTATTCAAACGTTCGATCAACGCCCGACGGTTCGGCAAACGGCTCAGCCAATCGGTCAACGCATTTTTTCGCGCCTGCTGTTCGCCGCGCGCCAGTTTGTATAGCCCCAGGCTGCTGAGCAGAATGAATAGCAGAATTAAACTCGCCGCCAGAATGGCGATAAGCCTGATGCTGTTTGACGCGGCGCGCGCCGCCTCAGCACCAGGAAGACGCGGCTGCCAGCTCAGATATGCCAGCGTTTCGCCGCCTTCTGTACGTAATGGTACGCTGTATTCGCCGGCGAACTGCGTCGTATGCAGGCGATTAATCTGGAAAGTAGTCCCCAGGGTTTCCAGCATGGTCGGATTAATGTGTCGGGTAATGACCAGATAGCGACGGGTCTTGTCATAAACCGGCAAGCGGCCGATCGTCGGGCGAATCAAGCCGATACCGACAAACGCGATACCTGCGCGAGTACGGGTAATACCAGCAAAGGCATTTTCACCGCGTCTCAGCGCATCCGCGTGCTGCTCGATGAGGGTTCGCAACCCGCTGCCGAAAAAACCAATATCGGATTCGGTAAATGGCTCGCTGCGAAAAGCGCCCCACAGGATGCGGTAGTTTTCATCCAGGATAAAAGTGCCGTCGTAGAGATTATTAATCTTAAAACCCGATCCCCACGAATCATACAGCCAGTGTGAGTCAAGATGGGGCGTATAGGTTTGTTTAACCGCATCATCCCAAATCGAATTATCCAGTACCAATGACAGCACCCGATTAACCGATGTCTGTACAGCCCCTTCCACCGAGAGCATCGTACGGTGCTTATCAATTTCGTTGGTTTTAATACTGACCAGGTGTTGTGACAAATAGAAGAGAGAAATAACGGAGACCACCAGCCCCAGGCCGGCGAGAAAGACCAGTACGGAAAGAATTTTGGCAGAGGGGATATTCCGCCAGCCAGGCAAAGGGATCATGCGCTGTCCTCATAGCGGCCTACAGAAAGGAAGCCGAATCTGCTTTTTAAGCGTAATACAGAGGACAGAATTTGCCGCCTGCCTACGCAGGCGGCATCATATCAAGCCAGTTTTATCAATACCATGCCGGCTACCAGCAGCACGACGCCTACCCAGCCTTTATGATTAAGGCGTTGTCCGAAGAGGATCCAGCCGGCGGCGATAGTCGCCGCGATCCCAAACCCGCCCCATAACGCATAAGCGACGGAAAGGTCGATACCTTTTACCGCCTGCGACAGGGCGCTGAAAGCGCCTAGCACCGCCGCCAGCGACAGAATACCGTAGGTCTTACGACGGAAACCGTCGGAAAACTTCAGAAATACGTTCGCGGTAATTTCCAGTACGATAGCCAGCGCCAGCCAGGCGCCGTGAATCCACTCAAACTGTTGCATGAGCTTTCTCCTCGCGCTGTTTCACCGCTTTCCTGGTGCCGGACTTAATCAGCACAATACCCGCGACCAGCGTTGCCAGCCCGGCCAGTTTTACGATAGACAGGCTTTCGTCAAACAGCAGCACGCTGAATACGGTAATTAATAAAATACCGATACCTTCCCATAGCGCATACGCCACACCGAGAGCAATTTTTTTAACGGCGAAGGCCAGGAAAATATATGAAAGCGCAATCATTGCCAGCATTAAAATATAGCCTGTATGACCGCCGCTGACGCTGGCCCATTTCATAGACAGCGTGCCGGTTATTTCAGCAACGATAGCTAAGGCTAATAAAATCCAATAAAACATAATCCCTTCTCCTGCTTGAGAATACAATCCATGACGGCTTACGAAGGTAAACCGAAAAAATTCTGACGTAGTTATAGCCGTGCGCGGTGCGCCAGCTCAGGCAGAGAGAATGGGACTATAGCGCTGAGCGCCAGTGCTGTTCGCCAGCAAATCGGGAAAGGATGAAAGGTAATGCGTGATGAGTCGAAAAATAAAGGCTGAACTGATTGTTCATAAAATTACAATTATCCGCGGTGTTGCTTCTCGTCATTGCGGAAAAAAATTGTCCTCGGTAGTTAAACACAAGTAAATTTGTACCATAGTGTTAATATTAACTCAAAGTCTTTGCAATTCTTTACGTCCAAGGTGCGATTTCGATTAGTATTTTCTCAAACTGATCTCCATCATAAACGCGAATAGCAAAGTCGCTATGATCAAGGACGTTTTCATCTCCAGCGTAAGGAACCCAATGGCCAAACCCATCATCACCCTTAATGGACTCAAGATCGTCATCATGCTGGGCATGTTGGTTATCATCCTTACCGGCATCCGCTTTGCCGCCGATATTATCGTCCCCTTTATCTTAGCGCTGTTTCTGGCGGTGGTCATTAACCCGCTGGTCCAGCTGATGGTGCGCTTCCGGGTGCCCCGGGTGCTGGCGATTTCTCTACTGGTGGGCGCCATCGTGCTGCTGGCGGTGGTACTGCTGGCGTCGCTTGGCACATCGCTTAACGAACTGGCGCGTACCCTGCCGCAATACCGCACGTCGCTGGCCGAACCGCTAAAAACGGTCACGCCATGGCTACAGCGCTTTGGATTTACCGTCTCCGCCATTGAGCTGAATAAGTATATCGACCCTAACGCGGTGATGACGCTGGTGACCAGTCTACTGACCCAGTTGTCGAATGCGATGTCGTCCATTTTCCTGTTGCTTCTCACCGTGGTATTCATGCTGTTGGAAGTGCCGCAGCTGCCCGCCAAGCTCCAGCAACTGATGTCGCGGCCGGTTGAGGGGATGGGCGCCATTCAGCGGGCGATTGATAGCGTGTCCCACTATCTGGTGCTGAAAACCGCGATAAGCCTGGTCACCGGGCTGGTGGTCTGGGGCATGCTGGCGCTGTTAGACGTCCGCTTTGCTTTTATGTGGGGGCTGCTGGCCTTTGCGTTGAACTATATTCCCAATATCGGTTCGGTACTGGCGGCCATCCCGCCGATTCTGCAGGTGATGGTATTTGGCGGCCTGTATGAGGCGCTGATCGTCACTGCCGGTTACCTGATTATCAACCTGGTGTTCGGCAATATTCTCGAGCCGCGTATCATGGGCCGCGGGCTGGGGCTCTCCACGCTGGTGGTGTTCCTGTCGTTAATTTTCTGGGGCTGGTTACTTGGCCCGGTCGGCATGTTGCTGTCGGTGCCGTTGACCATCATTGTGAAAATCGCCCTTGAGCAAACCAACGGCGGGCAGAGTATTGCTTTCTTACTTAGTGACTTAAGTAAAGAATAACCGGCAATCGGGCTGGCTTATCCGCCAGCCTTCTCCTCTTTTCATCTTTTCCGCTTAGACCGTTACTCCTTTCTTATTATTGATCCCCATCACAAATGGGCACATCCAATCATTACTCTAAAGCTAACGATTAGCTGGCGTGCTTAATTGATGCGCAGCGCCGCGCCGCGCACACTAACTTCCACCAGGACAAACGAAACGATTTGTCGAATCAGGAGGTTAACAATGAATGCTGAACAAACGACGGGACGGGTCTGGAACCGTCGCCGGACGGAAAAACAGCGGCGGCTGGCCGAAGCGAAGATTGCCGGCAAAGTCATTCCCACTGACCAACTGGTCAGCGTACTGGAAAATCTGCTCGCCCCGGGCGATCGGGTGGTACTGGAAGGCAACAACCAGAAACAGGCTGATTTCCTCTCCCGCATGCTCGCCGAGGTTAATCCGCAAAAAATCCACGACCTGCATATGATTATGCCAAGCGTCGGGCGCAGCGAGCATCTGGACCTGTTTGAAAAAGGCATTGCCCGTAAACTGGATTTCTCTTTCTCCGGCACGCAGAGCCTGCGAATTTCGCAGCTGCTGGAAGATGGTCTGCTCGAAATCGGCGCCATCCACACCTATATCGAACTCTACTCCCGCCTGTATGTCGATCTGTCGCCAAACATCGCGCTGATCGCCGGCTATAAAGCGGACCGTAAAGGCAACCTGTACACCGGGCCAAGTACCGAAGATACCCCGGCGCTGGTCGAAGCCGCCGCCTTCCATGACGGCATTGTGATAGCCCAGGTCAACGAACTGGTGGACGACGAATGCGATCTGCCGCGCGTCGATATTCCCGGCTCGTGGATTGATTACGTGGTGGTCGCCGATAAACCGTTCTTCATTGAACCGCTGTTCACCCGCGACCCGCGTCTGATTAAGCAAGAACACATTCTGATGGCGATGATGGCGATTAAAGGCATCTACGCGGAACACCAGGTGCAGTCGCTTAACCACGGTATCGGCTTTAATACCGCCGCCATTGAGCTGTTACTGCCCACCTACGGCGAACAGCTCGGACTGAAAGGCAAAATCTGTAAACACTGGACGCTGAATCCGCATCCTACCTTAATCCCGGCCATCGAAAGCGGCTGGGTGGAAAGCGTGCACTGCTTCGGCGGCGAACTGGGGATGGAAGAGTATATCCGCGCCCGCCCGGATATCTTCTTTACCGGCCCGGATGGCTCAATGCGTTCCAACCGCGCCTTCTGCCAGCTGGCAGGTCAGTACGCGGTAGATATGTTTATCGGTTCGACCCTGCAGGTTGATGGTCTGGCTAACTCCTCAACCGTCACCCGCGGTCGTCTTTCCGGTTTCGGCGGCGCGCCGAACATGGGTCACGACCCGCACGGTCGTCGCCACGCCACCCCGGCCTGGCTCAATATGATCACTGAACCAGACCCGATGCAGCGCGGTAAAAAACTGGTGGTGCAGATGGTCGAAACCTTCCAGGCCGGCGTGAAACCGACCTTCGTTGAAACGCTCGATGCGGTCGACGTCGCCAAAACCTCCGGCATGCCGCTGGCGCCGGTGATGATTTATGGCGATGACGTAACCCACGTGCTGACCGAAGAGGGTATCGCCTACCTGTACCGGGCGGATAGCCTTGAAGAGCGCCGGGCGATGGTCGCCGCGGTGGCCGGGATCACCGATATTGGCCTCGGGGTGGACGCCAAACGCGTCGCCGCGCTGCGCCAGAGCGGCAAAGTCGTCTACCCGGAAGATATCGGCATTCGCCGCAGCGATGCCACCCGCTCGCTACTGGCCGCCGGCAGCGTCGCCGACCTGGTGGAATGGTCCGACGGACTGTACAACCCACCGGCAAAATTCCGGAGCTGGTAATGAAAAATCTCTCCCCCCTACACGCAGAAAGCCGCGTCAGCTGGCTGGCGCATACCGCCAGCACGTGTCTGATTGACGAAGCCCGTCTGAGTCCGAAACCGGGACTGGTCGATAGTCGCGGCAGCGGCGCGCATCAGGATCTCAATCTGGAACTGATGGAACGCTCCGCCCGCAGCCTGCAGCCGACCTTTCACGCGCTGGCGCAGCAAAGCTGGCAGCGTCCGGCGGATATCGCCCTGCGCGAAACCGTCGGCCGCCTCGGTCGCGAAGGCGAAGCGCAGATGATGATGGCCACCGGCGGGGTCAATACCCACCGCGGCGCCATCTGGGCGCTGGGCCTGCTGGTCAGCGCGGTGGCGATGTTGGGTGGAGAGGGTCAATCACAGGCGATCGCCGCCGCCGCCGCCGCCCTCGCCCGCCTACCTGACGGCTTCGCGCCGAAAAGCTTTAGTAAGGGGCTGCGCGCCAGCCGCCGTTGGCAGGTGCCGGGCGCACGCGAGGAAGCGCAGCGCGGATTTCCGCATGTTATCACCCTGGCGCTGCCGCAACTGCAACAAAGCCGGGCGCGAGGCGCCAGCGAGCCGCAGGCGCGTCTCGACGCGCTGATGGCCATCATGACCTCGCTGAGCGATACCTGCGTGCTGTCGCGTGCCGGCATGAACGGCCTGCACGCCATGCAGCAAGGCGCCCGCGAGGTTCTGGCGGCTGGCGGTTGCGCCAGCGCCGCCGGTCGCGCCGCGCTGGCGCGCCTTGACGCGCAGATGCTGGCGCAAAACGCCTCGCCGGGTGGCGCGGCCGATCTCCTTGCCGCCACCCTGTTTCTCGACCGGGTTTCCGGCTAACGCATTCAGAGGATGTTATGGAACAGATTACATTGTCATTTCCTGCCAACCGCGCCCTCAGCGGCAAAGCATTGGCAGGGGTCGTAGGTTCTGGCGATATGGAAGTGCTTTATACCGCCGCACAGGGCGCCACGCTCAACGTACAGATCACCACCTCAGTGGATAACAGCCAGGCGCGCTGGCAGGCGCTGTTCGACAGGTTGAACCTGATCAACGGCCTGCCCGCCGGGCAGTTGATTATCCACGACTTCGGCGCCACGCCGGGCGTCGCCCGTATTCGTATTGAACAAGTATTTGAGGAGGCCGCTCATGCGTAACGATCGCAGCTTTATCGAACTGCGCGCTCGCGAACGCGCCCACGCCCTGCTGGACGATGGCAGCTACCGCGAACTGCTGGACCCGTTTGAAGGCATTATGTCGCCGTGGCTTGGCGCACAAGGCATCGTCCCGCAGTCCGACGACGGTATGGTGGTCGCCAAAGGCACTATCAACGGCCAACCTGCGGTGGTGATTGCCATCGAAGGCACCTTCCAGGGCGGCAGTATGGGCGAAGTCTCCGGCGCCAAAATGGCCGCCGCGCTGGAGCTGGCGGCGGAAGATAACCGCAACGGTATCCCGACGCAGGCGGTACTGTGCCTCGAAACCGGCGGCGTACGTCTGCAGGAGGCCAACCTCGGTCTGGCCGCCATCGCCGATATTCATGCCGCGATTGTCGACCTGCGCCGCTACACCCCGGTGGTCGGCATTATTACCGGTACCGTCGGCTGTTTCGGCGGCATGTCCATAGCCGCGGCGCTGTGCAGTTACCTTATCGTTACCCGTGAAGCCCGTCTTGGCCTCAACGGCCCGCAGGTTATCGAGCAGGAGGCCGGTATTGAAGAGTATGACTCCCGCAACCGACCGTTTATCTGGAGTATGACCGGGGGTGAAATTCGCGCCGCCAGCGGGTTGGTCGATGCGCTGGTTAACGATGGCGTTAACGCCGTTAAAACCGCAATGAACGAGGCCATCGCTAAAGGCGTACCGGCACAGCACCGCAGCGACAATTATGACGATTATCTGCGTCGCTTGAGCCAATTCGATACCCGCCAGCAGGCGGACACCGCGCAGATTAAACAGCTTTTTGCCCGGGAGGATAAATAATGAGTCAGTTCCCAAACCGCGCCGCGCTATGGCTGAACAAACTGGCGCCCAACGCGCCGCTGATGAGCGGGCTATGCCCTTCGGTACAGGTCGCAGATGGCCAGATTAATGGCGAAAACGTCCGTTTTATCGCCGTGGTGCCTGACGCCAACAACCATTACCCGCGCGCTGCCGGTGGCGAAGTCGGCCTGCTGGAAGGCTGGACGCTGGCGAAAGTGGTCAACGAAACCATCGCCGCCGACGCCGATCTGCCTGTCAAACGGCCGATCGTCGCGGTAATTGATGTCCCGAGCCAGGCCTATGGTCGCCGTGAAGAAGCCTTCGGCATCCACCAGGCGCTGGCCGGAGCAGCAGGCGCCTACGCCAAAGCCCGTCTTGCCGGCCACCCGGTGATTGGCCTGATCGTCGGAAAAGCGATGTCCGGGGCGTTTCTGGCCCACGGCTATCAGGCCAACCGCCTGATCGCCTTTAACGATAGCGGCGTGCTGGTCCACGCGATGGGTAAAGAATCGGCAGCGCGCATTACGCTGCGTACCGTAGAGGCGCTGGAGAAACTGGCGGCGACGATCCCGCCGATGGCCTATGACGTCAGCAACTACGCTACGCTCGGCCTGCTTTCCGCCCTGCTCGATATCAGCAATCCGGATGCGCCAGACGAAGGCGATCTGTCGCTGGTCAGCCGTACCCTGCGCGACGCCATCGCTGACGCGCGCACCGATACCTCACTGAAGTGTCGCCTGGGCGCGGAAAACCGCCGCAGCTCACAGCTGGTTCGCGATCGCATGCGCGCCAGCTGGTAAGACGTTCGTACGTAAGTAGTAGAAGAAAACCTGCCGGAAGCAGTCTCCCGGAGCGCGGAATAAACGCTCCGGGAAGGGACGGCTTTTAGAAAAAATAACAATCGCGCCAGTACTCTATTTTATTTACAGGTGATTTATGACTTATGTGATTATTCATGCTCTCGCGCCCATTTTCGTTATCATGCTGCTGGGTTTCTGGGCCGGAAAGGCCGGGATGGTAGATAACAAAAACGTCTCGCTGCTTAATATTTTTGTAATGGATTTTGCCTTACCCGCCACGCTATTTAGCGCGACGGTACAAACGCCGTGGGCAGGTATCGTCGCCCAGTCGCCGCTAGTGCTGGTGCTGACCGGCGCGATGTGGATCACCTATGCCGCGATCTACTTCCTCGCCACCAGCGTGTTCAAACGCACGCCGCAGGATGCCGCGGTGCTGACCCTCACCGTCGCCCTGCCAAACTATGCCGCGCTGGGTCTGCCGATCCTCGGCAGCGTGCTGGGTGAAGGCGCATCAACCTCACTGTCGGTGGCGGTTTCTATCGCCTGCGGCTCGGTACTGATGACCCCGTTCTGCCTGCTGATTCTGGAACGTGAAAAAGCACGCGCCGCGGGTGAAAACAGCGGTTCTACGCTGGCGATGCTGCCGGTGCTGATGTGGCGTTCGGTGAAAAAACCGATCGTTTGGGGCCCGCTGCTTGGGGTGGTACTTTCCGCTATCGGCATTAAAATGCCGGACCTGCTGCTGGCGTCGATCAAACCGCTGGGACTGGCCGCCACCGCCGCCGCGCTGTTCCTCACCGGGGTGATCCTGTCGGCACGTAAACTGCAGCTCAATGCGCTGATCGCTACATCAACCATCGTGAAACTGCTGGTGCAGCCGTTTATTGCCTGGGGCCTGGTGATGTTACTTGGTCTGCACGGCTCTATCGCCATTACCGCGATCCTGATGATTGCGCTGGCCGCCGGCTTCTTCGGCGTGGTCTTCGGCAACCGCTTCGGCGTGCAGTCTCCGGATGCTGAAGCCGTGCTGCTGTTGAGCTCGGTTCTGTGTATCCTGTCGCTACCGCTGTTTATCTCTTTGACTTCAGGACTGTAAACCATGTCATCAACGCCGCGTCCCCACGATTTAGTTTGGTTAAACCACGCCAGCGCCCTGGAAGACATTGCCGAGCCGTGGGTGGTTCAGCAGTGGCGAGCCGCGCTGCCGGTGGTGGTGAGACGCGACGTTGACGGCCAGGCCCGCATCCCGGTTGGGGTGCGGGGCATGAAGCGCGAACAACGCGCCGCCGGCTGGGTTCAGCCGCACAATATCGTGCGCAGCGTCAGCCCGGAGATGCTTGTTGAACGTGAGGTCTTACTCCATTCGCCTTTTGTTTCGCAGCCGCCGATCCAGGCGGCTATCGCCCTTACCTTACACCGCTGGCCCTGGCGCTGGGGCATCACCGGTAGTACCGGCTACGCGCTGGCAACCGAAATCCCAGTGCTGCATGCGGCAAGCGATCTGGATCTGCTGATCCGCGCGCCGCAGCCGCTGGACCGCGAGGCATTGCTGGAATGGCAGGCCCGAGTTGCCCAACTACCGTGCCGCGCCGATACCCAGGTAGAAACGCCCTACGGCGCCTTCGCCCTTAATGAGTGGCTGCGCGATGGCCGCGCGCTACTGAAAACATCCCGCGGCGCACGCTTAACCGCGACGCCGTGGCACAGGGAGGAATGATGAAGATTATATTTACTTTTCCCGGTCAGGGCGGCCAGCGCCCCGCAATGCTGGCGGCAATCCCCGATCGCGAGGCTATCCTCTCCCAGGCGCGCGCCGTGCTGGGGGATGAAGTCGATACTCTCGATAGCGCCGACGCGCTAAAGCATACCCGTGCAGTACAACTCTGTCTGCTGATCGCCGGAGTAGCCTGGGCGCGCGAACTACAACGCCAGGGCGTGGATCCGCAGATGGTCAGCGGGCTCTCTATCGGCGCGTTTCCGGCAGCGGTGATTGCCGGCGCGCTCGATTTCGCCAGCGCGCTGCGCCTGGTGGCGCTACGCGGTGATTTAATGGAGCAGGCTTATCCCGAAGGTTACGGGCTGACGGCGATTATGGGGCTGACCCGCCCACGGGTTGAGGCGCTGATGCAGGGCCACGAGGTTTATCTCGCCAACCTGAATGCCGAAACGCAGATAGTGATCGCCGGGCGCGATGAAGCCATGGCCGAGGTAGCGCAGCTGGCGCTACAGGCTGGCGCCAGTAAAGCCCAACGGCTGGCGGTCAGCGTGCCGTCGCACTGCGCGCTGTTGGCTAAACCTGCCGCCGCCCTGGCAAAAGCCTTTACCGACGTCACCTTAACGCGCCCTCAGCGCGCCTATTTAAGCGGCTCGACGGCGCGCGTGCTGTGGGATCCGCAGCGGATCGCCGACGATCTGGCGATGAACATGGCGCGCACCGTACATTGGCAGGAGGCGATGATCGCCGCCGATGAACGCGACGCGAGGCTGGCAATCGAGATGCCGCCCGGCGGCGTGCTCACCTGCCTGACCCGCCAGGCGGGCTGGCGCGGCGAGACCATTTCGCTGGAGCGCAGCGGCGTGGACGTCGCCCGCCATCTGGCGCAGCGGCTTAGCGATTAATACTGCGGGCGTACATGCGCCCTTCCGCCGCCAGCGCCAGCAGGTCGGCATCACGCTCGCGATGGTGTGAATAGACGATAGAGATCAGCTGGCGCATCTGATAGGGTTCCGCCAGCTTTAACAGCTGCACATCGTTTTCATAGACTTTCTTCATCCGCCCCGGCAGCAGCGCGAAGCCCACGCCCGCCTGCACCAGGCTTATCATCGAAAAGATATCATTCACCCTGGTCACAATTTCCGGCTCAAAACCGGCTACCTGAAAGGCCTCCTGAAACCCGGCATAAGTCGCAAATCCTTCCGCCAGCGAGACAAACTTGCGATCGGCGTAATCGCGTAGATCGGCGAGCTGAGTGGTATCCAGCTGTTCCGTCGCCGGCGCGGCGAGAAAGATATCGTCTTCAAACAGCGGCACTACGTCGAAAGCCGAATTATTGTATTCGCCTTCATTGGTCGCGATTAAGATAGCGTCAAGGGCATCGTCTTCCAGCATATCCAGCAGCATCTGATTGGAGCCCATCGTCAGATCTAGTTCAAGCTCCGGGCGGCGTAATTTCATCCCCATAATGATGCGCGGAACGGTTTCCAGCGTCAGCGAATAGAGTGTACCGATGCGCAATCGCCCCTGACCGACGCCGGCGACTTTACGCGTCGCCTCAAGCCCGCGGCTCATCAGACTCATCACATCCTGGCAGTATTCGAGCAGCGTCCACGCCGCCTGCAGCGGCAGCAGGTTGCGCCCTTTGTGAACAAACAGCGGGCAGCCGACACCCTCTTCGAGCGTATGCAGCGCGCGGTGAACGCTAACGCTGCTGAGCTTCATGGCTTCGGCGGTTCTGGCGATATTGCCCTTCGCCATAAACATCATAAAGACCGATAGCTTGCGGAAGGTGATCTCCTGGTTAATATCGTCTCTCATAGCCCTTCCACACTCCTGGTTTAATTTTCTTTTTCAATTCAAACCAGTATATCTTTTATGAGGCCAAAGTTGCAGGCAGCGCGCGGCCTCAGCCGGTAAATAACGCAAAAAAGGGAAGACCATGGTCTTCCCTTTTGTTCACTGCCCGGATGCGTCGTTACAGCGCCATATCGTGCTGCGGCGAGGCTTCGCGCGGCGTCTCTGCCGGTTTGGCGGTCGCGGTCGGCGCGGACTCTGGCATCTGAATGACCGGAGGCTTGGTCAGTTGCAGCGCCGCGGCGGTGTCATCCCAAACCTGCTGGGTCAGGGCCACGTTGCCGTTCAACTTCTCGCCGTAGCTCGGCACGATAGCGCGAATGCGGCTCTGCCATTCCGGCGAGTTAAACTGCTGCGGGAACATCTGCTTGAGAACGTTCAGGGTGATCGGCGCGGCGGTGGAAGCACCTGGCGATGCGCCGAGCAGCGCAGAAATCGTTTTCTGCTGATCGACCACCACTTCGGTACCGAGCTTCAGAACGCCGCCCTTCTCCGCGTCTTTTTTGATGATCTGCACGCGCTGACCGGCCTGAATCAGTTTCCAGTCTTCTTTGCGCGCGTTCGGGTAGTACTCTTTCAGCGCCGCAAAGCGGTCATCATCGCTGAGCATAACCTGGCTAATCAGGTACTTCACCAGATCGAAGTTGTCGAGGCCAACGTGGGTCATCGGCAGTACGTTGCTGGTGGTGGTGGTGCTCAGCAGATCGAAGAACGAACCGTTTTTCAGGAACTTGGTGGAGAAGGTGGCGAATGGCCCGAACAGCACCACGCGCTTACCATCGAGGTAACGAGCATCCAGGTGCGGTACCGACATCGGCGGCGCGCCAACCGAGGCCTGACCATAGACTTTCTGCTGGTGCAGTTTAGTCAGCTCCGGGTTTTCGGTCATCAGGAACGAGCCGCCTACCGGGAAGCCCGCATAGTTGTCCGCTTCCGGAATGCCGGTTTTCTGCAGCAGCTTCAGCGCGCCGCCGCCGGCGCCGATGAAGACATATTTGGCGTCGATAGCCTGCTCTTCACCGCTCTTCACGTTCTTAATCGTCACGTGCCAGGAGTTGTCGGCATTGCGTTTGAAATCGGTGACTTCAGAAGAGGTCTGCAGAGAGAAATTGCTGCTCTTTTTCAGGCTGCCGATTAGCTGACGGGTAATTTCGCCGTAGTTCACGTCGGTACCGACCGGCGTCCAGGTGGCAGCCACTTTTTGCTGCGGATCGCGTCCTTCCATGACCAACGGCGCCCACTGTTTAATTTGCGCGTGATCGGTGGAGAATTTCATTCCCTGGAATAAGGTGGTCTGCTGCAGCGCGTTATAACGCTTTTGCAGATAATCAACATTATCGCCCCACACGAAACTCATATGCGGCGTGGAATTAATAAACGAATGCGGGTCGTGCAAAATACCGCGTTTGACCTGCGCCGACCAGAACTGGCGCGAAATCATAAACTGCTCGTTGATATCCAGCGCTTTGCTGACATCAATAGAACCGTCTGCACGCTGCGGCGTGTAGTTCAGTTCCATATTTGCCGAGTGACCGGTACCGGCGTTATTCCAGCCGTTGGAGGACTCCAGCGCGACGCCGTCGAGTTTCTCCACCATCACCTGTTTCCACTCCGGCTGCAGCTCCTGCAGCCAGGTGCCCAGCGAGGCGCTCATGATGCCGCCGCCGATCAGCAGAAAGTCAGTTTTTTTCGAGGTATCGCCATTTGCGTAGGTCGCCGTACTGACGAACATCGCTAATGCGGTCATAGATATAATCGTTTTTTTAATTGCAGGCATAATAGAAATATCGCGTAGCAAAAGTGTAATAAGAACCGCCATATTAACGCACTTTTACTTTATTTTAAAATATCATTTACACTTCGATATTTTAATGCAAACAGTTTTTTAACTTAAAAAAGCAGTTTATTTATTTCACTGGCATTCATTGTGAAAATATCGGCGGAAAATCAGGATGATTCAGGCGATAAGAAATCTGGCGCCGGTTTATTTAGTTATTTAACAAACCGGCGCGGCGAGGAGTTTAATTGACGTTACTTGGCGTTTTCTCTTGTGCTTCACGTAAGGCGATACGCAAATGGTTGTTGTTTTCGCTGAGTAGATCCCGCGCCTGCCAGGCATCGAGCCCCGTCATCAGCATCAGAATCGCCGTCCGACAATGCTGATTGCAACTGGCCAGCGCGACTTTGGCTTGCGCGCGCGTACACTCTGTGGCGGCCATCACCATGGCGATTTGCCGCTCCTCCCAGCGCGGGCTGGTTGCCTGTAGGTCTACGCGCAGGTTGCCGAACACCCTGCCGCTGCGTACCGCCAGGCCGGTGGTTAACAGGGTGAGGATCTGCCGCTGCGCCAGTTGCGCTTTCGGGTTGCCATAACCCGCCACCGCTTCCGGCCCGGTCTGCGGCGCAATCATAATATCCGCCAGCTGCGCGGCTTCGCTATGAGGCTGCTGCGTCAGGATAGCAATCGGTGTGCCCAGCGACCAGGCGTGACGCATAGCCCCCCACACCCACGGCGTTTTGCCGCTGACGGTGAGCGCTAGCAGCATATCGTTGGCGCTCAGGGACAATAGCTGCATATCCCGTAAGCCCGCGTCATAATCGTTAGCCGCCCGCTCGGCGGCCTGCAGCGCGCTCCCTTCACCACCGGCGATCATCGCCACCAGTGAGTGATTGGCTTCAGGGGAATAGTCATTAACCGTTTGCAACGCCGCCTGCCCGGATGCCCCGGCGCCAACGATCACCAGCCGTCCTCCCCGGCTCAGAGTCGCCGCGGCGTTATCCACCAGCCGGGTAATCTGCGGCAGGCAGGCATCGATAGCAACGGCTATCTGTTTGTTATCCTGCTGCAGCAGGGTCAGCATATCGAGGGTGGCGAGCGTATCGATATGGCGCGTTTGCGGGTGGCGTCGTTCCAGCATTGATGCGGTTGGCTTACTGCTCATAAAACCTCCATTTAAAACCGAACTCACTGCGGCTACATCAACAGCGGTGAAATATCCATTCATTCATCACGGCTATTTGATTGATGCAGCCAGTGTAAAGCCTTCATCCACGGCTTTACCGCCACGGGGGTCACAGTTTGTTCACTCGACACCTAATCGCGGCGCGACTGCGCGTTATCCGAGCATGAGGGCTACGCATGTCAGGCAGCGGATATCCAGAAAGCGGTTTTACTGTTATTACACGGCTTTATGAAAGCCGCCCTATCGGCGATAATGATCGTTCAACGAATCGATCGGGGTTGTCATGAAGGAAGCCGAGCTACAGCCGCCCGCCCGCAAGCGCGCCCGCAACCTGAAATTAAGTACCGCCGTCACGCTAATGATTGGCAGCGTTATCGGCGCGGTGCTTCTGCTGGTCTACGCGCTATGGTTTATGCAGATCAGCAACGCCACCCGCGACGGCTTAAAAGAGACGGCGCTGGCGGTGGCGCGCACCATGGCCGATATGCCGCAGGTAAAGCGTGGTCTCGGCGAGCCGCCGCAGAGTAATATCATTCAGCCGCTGGCGCAGGCCATTACCCGGCGTAACGATCTGCTTTACGCGATTGTGACCGACATGCGCGGCATTCGCTATTCGCATCCGGATAGCGCCATCATCGGTAAACCGTTTATCGGCGAGGATATCCGCCCGACCCTCGCCGGGCGGGAAAACGTGGCGATTAACCACGGCGTACTGGCGCCGGCGCTGCGCGTGTTCACCCCGGTATTCAATGAACAACATCAGCAGATTGGCGTGGTGGTGGTAGGTATTTCGCTGAGTAAAGTCGACGAACAGATCGCCAATAGCCGCTGGGACGTCCTGCTGACCATTCTGTTCAGCGCGCTGGTCTGCGCTATCGGCACCTGGAGCCTGGTGCGCGGCTTGAAACGCATTCTGCTCGGGCTGGAGCCGCAGGATATCTCCACCCAGTTTCAGCAGCGCCAGGCGATGCTGCACTCGCTGAAAGAAGGCGTGATCGCCGTGGATAGCTGCGGCCAGGTCACGCTGATTAACCCGGCCGCCCGCGGCATGTTACTCAGCGGGCCGGATAAAAGCATCGATCGCACCCCGCTGCTGGCGGACTTGCAGGAAGTTTTGCGCAGCGGTGAACCCATTTATGACCGCGCGCTCGGCTGTAATGGCTTGTTGCTGATCAGCAATACCGTCCCGGTGCGCAGCCAGAACGCCATCGTCGGCGCCATCAGCACCTTCCGCGATAAGACCGAGATGAGTCAACTGGTGCAGCGTCTGGACGGCATGATGAGCTACGTTGATGCCCTGCGCACCACTTCGCACGAGTTTATGAACAAGCTGCACGTGATCCTCGGCCTGCTGAATATGAAAAGCTATGACAAGCTGGAAGAATATGTGCTGCAGACCGCCCATGCCTATCAGGCCGACATCGGCGAAATTCAGCACCGGATAAAATCGCCGGTGGTCGCCGGCTTCCTGATTGGTAAAATCCAGCGCGCCAAAGAGCGAGGCTTCTCTTTGAACCTCGCCGAAGAGAGCCTGGTGCCGGATTGTCCCAATGAAAAACAGGTCACCGTGCTGGTGACGGTGTTGGGCAATCTGATTGAAAATGCGCTGGACGCGATGAGCGGCCAGACGGAAGGCGAAGTGAGCCTGCTATTGCACTATCAGGATGGCTGGTTAAGCGGCGAAGTGAGCGACGACGGCCCGGGGATCCCGGCGGCTAATATCGACGCCATCTTTAATAAGGGCTTCTCCACCAAAGGCGAGAATCGCGGCGTCGGCCTGTTTCTCGCCAACCAGCAGCTCCACGAACTCGGCGGCACGTTGTCCGTCGAGTCCGAGCCTGGCGTATTTACTCAATTTTTTGTTCACCTGCCCTGGGATAGTAAAAGGAAAAAAGCGTGATAAATGTATTAATTGTTGACGACGATGCGATGGTTGCCGAGCTGAACCGCCTGTACGTGGCGCGCATCCTCGGTTTCAGCTGCTGCGGCACCGCGTCGACGCTCGGCAAAGCCCAGGAGATGATTAACGACCCGCAGATGGCGATCGATTTGGTGCTGCTGGACGTTTACATGCAGCAGGATAGCGGCCTCGATCTGCTGCCGACCATTCGCGCCAGCGGCCGCGCCATCGACGTGATTATGATAACCTCCGCCGCCGATGCAGCCACCGTTCAAACCGCTATGCACTATGGCGTGGTGGATTATCTGATTAAGCCCTTCCAGTTCCCGCGCTTTGAAGAGGCGCTGACCGCATGGCGTGAAAAACGTAAACTGATGACCGGCCAGCCCTATTACGAGCAGGCGGATGTCGATCGTCTACTGCACGGCGGCACGCCGGAAGCGGTTGACGCGCGTAAGCTGCCGAAAGGCTTAACGGCGCAGACCTTACGCACGCTGTGCCAGTGGATTGATAGCCACCCTGATGTGGAGTTCTCTACCGATGAACTGGCGGCGGCGGTAAATATCTCGCGCGTCTCCTGCCGCAAGTATCTGATCTGGCTCGCGCAGATCAATATTCTCTACACTACCATTCATTACGGCGCGACCGGCCGACCGGTGTACCGCTATCGGCTGGTCGCCGAGCAGTACGGCCTGCTCAAGCAGTACAGTCAGTAATCTGATAGCCGCTGTCGAGCAGTTGAAAGCGGATGCGCTGCGGTGACGACAGAATCACGCCGCGGTTTTTGGTGACAAAAATCGCTTCAATGTCGTCCCGCTGGCGCAGCGCCGCGCAACCCTTCTCCACGCCAAGGCCATACAGCAGCGTGGTCCAGATATCGCCGTCCAGTGAATCCGCGGAAATGACCGTGACGCTGTCGAGTTCGTTATCCAGCGGATAGCCGCTGCGCGGATCGAGGATATGGTGCCAGCGTTTGCCATCCTGCTCGAAATAGCGTTCATAGGTGCCTGAAGTGACAACCGACTGCCCGGCAACGGCAATCGAGCCGATAAGTTCCTGCTCAGCGGCAAAGGGTTTTTTCAGCCCAATCGACCATTCCCCTAACGTATGTACATTGCCGCCGAGGTTAATCAGCGCCTTTTCAATCCCCTGCTGGCCCAGGTAATCGCGTACCCGGTCGGCGATATATCCTTTGGCGATTGCGCCAAGGTCAATTTCCATTCCGGCCTGTGCCAGCCACACGCTCTGCTTTTCGTCATCAAGAATGACATCCTGCGGGCGGGTTAACGGCAGCCGCGCCGCAATATCCGCCGCCGACGGCACGCTATGACCCTGAAAGCCAATGCGCCACAGTTTAACCAGCGGGCCGATAGCCAGATTAAAGGCGCTGTCGCGCACCATACTGGCGGCTTTAGCGCACTTAATCAGCTGGTACACCGGACGGCTAACGGTAACGGGAAGATGCCCGGCGGCATGGTTGATATCCATCACTTGCGACTGTGCGCGGTTAACGGTGAGCAGATCTTCGTAGCGTTTAATTAACTGAAAGACGCGGGAGGCCAGCGCCTCATCGTGGGAATAGAGTTTGAGCAGGATGGGCGAGCCCATCAACACGGCGGAGTAGCTATAGACGCGGTTATCGGACATTGGGCTCTCCTTAGAAGGGATAAGCCGGGCGGCTAAGCCAGCCCGGCATCAGCATTTACCTATTATCCTCTGGCACGTTTCGCCGCCTGATGGCCCGCGAGGGTACCGAAGATGATGATATCCGCGACCGCGTTACCGCCGATGCGGTTACCGCCATGGATACCGCCAACCACTTCACCCGCGGCGTAGGCGCCGCGAATCGGCTGCTGCGCCACATTCAGCACTTCGCCATCGGTATTAATGGTCACGCCGCCCATAGTGTGGTGCACCCCTGGGGCAATACGAATGGCGTGGAACGGACCTTCGTTAATCGGCGCGCGCAGCGCGGTTGTGCGGCCAAACGCTTCATCGTGCTGTTTTTCCACTGCGCCGTTGTAGCATTCCAGCGTAGCGAGGAACGCATGGTAATCCATCCCCAGTTTCTCCGCTAGTTCACGCGGCGAGCTGGCGCTGGTGACGAAGCCTTTGGCGATATACTCGTCGGCGGCTTTGTTTTTCGCCCGCACATGCTCGTCGAAGACGATGTAAGCATAGTGTTCCGGCAGCGCGATAATCGCCGCAGACACCTTATCGCGGGTCTCCATCTCGTTGAAGAAGCGGTTCCCCTGCTGGTTAACGAGAATAGCGCCGCCGCCGCGAATCGATTCGGAAATCAGATACGAGGTCTGCTGTTCGACAGTCGGGTGAATTTGAATTTCGCCCATGTCCACGGTGCCGGCGCCAATGCGTTCCAGCAGCGCGATACCGCTACCGGTCGCCCCTTTATGGTTGGTGGTCACGAAGCCTTCGAGGTCAGGACGATATTTCACCACCATCGCGCTGTTGGCGCTGAAGCCGCCGGTCGCCACGATGATGCTTTTGGTCTGCACGTCGATGATCTCTTGTTCATCGTTGATAAGACGCACGCCGCTCACCTCACCGTGGCGCATCAGGATCTCCTCTACCGAGGTATCCAGCAGTACATCGATACCGCGTTTGGTGATATTACGCACCAGACCGCTAATCAGGTAGCCGCCAACCGCCGATCCGTCGCGCGGACGGTGGGTACGGTCGATACTCATCCCGCCGGTGGTGGTAATATCATTAAGCATAATCCCACGGTCCGCCAGCCATTCAATGGCTTGCGGCGCGTTTTCAACGAAACGGCGCAACAGCTGCGGGTTATTTTTATTGTGGCCGCCCTTCAGGGTTTCCCGGTAGAACAACTCCTTACTGTCTTCGATACCTTTCACCCGCTGGAAGCGGGTTTCCGCGGCGTTCATCCCGGCGGAAGCTTTGATGGTGTTGCCGCCAATAGTCGGCATTTTTTCGACGATCAGCACGCTGGCGCCTTCGTCGTGGGCCTGAATCGCCGCGGCCAGACCGGCGCCGCCGCTCCCCACCACCACAACGTCATAGCTTTTCGGCGCGGCATCGTTGCCGCCCTCTTCCGCGGCCAGCGCTTTGCTGGATTTCAGCATCGCTTTGGACACCGCTTTTTTCACCGCTTCGCTCTGGCTGGTCGCGCCGGAGATAGCATCGACGTGCGGCGTGTTGGCGGTCAGAATACGTTCGCGGATCTCTTCGAAGCTGGTGGTAAATTCAACGCTCTGTACTGGGCTTGCGGCCAGCTCGATATCCGCAATGCGATCGTTTTCGAGGCTGACGTTAATGACCAGTTCGTTGGCATCGTCCTGAACGGTTTCGACAAACATCCCCGGTTTAAATTTCGCGTCGCCCATGCTCATGTCGCGGATCATCGCTTCGACCAGCGAGAAACGCCACAGCGGTTCCGGAATATGCAGCGCCTCGCGCTGGGTGCTGTCGATAAAGAGTTCCAGCTCTTCGCCGGCGGCGATACGTGAAGCCCAGTCCGGATAGGCGATGCAGGCGCGGCCGACGGCCATCAGATCATAACCGTGATCGAGGCCCTGTTCGGCGTCGGCTGCGTTAACCACCCCGCCGACGCCCATCACCGGTACCTGCGCCAGCGTTTCAGAACGCATGGCGCAGTACTTTTCAATCAGCGGCGTCGGATCGCTGGTATCTACGATAGACGGGCGCAGCGTCGCGCCAACCGAGAAGTGCAGGTAATCAACGCCGCGGGCGGCCAGTTTCTCCAGCAGATACATGGTGTCATCGAAGCGGATCCCCGGGACTTCCATCTCTTCCGGCGAGAAGCGATAGCCGATAATAAAGGCATCGTCAGCGTACTGGCGGGCCATTTTATGCGTGATGTCCAGTACCGCCAGCGGGAATCTGGCGCGGTTGTCGCGGCTGCCGCCCCACTCATCGTCACGCTGGTTGGAGTTCGGCGAATAGAACTGTTGAATAAGATAGGTGTTGGCGCCGTGGATTTCGACGCCGTCGAAACCGGCGAGAATGGCGCGGCGAACGCCGTCGCCAAATTTGGCAATCATGCCTTCGACTTCTTCACCACTGAGGGCGCGCGGCATGGCGGCGCCGTCGCGCGGCGCGGCAATAGCGCTCGGCGCCACCGGCTGGCGACCGCCAATCAACTGTGGGTCAACCATGCGGCCGCCGTGGTAAATCTGCAGAATCGCTTTTGAGCCTTCCGCTTTAATCGCTTCGGCGATTTTCGCCAACCCGGCGATTTTTTCATCGTTATCAATGCCGATAGCGCCCGGGAAGGCCAGACCATAATCATCAATAAAGCAGCATTCAACGATGATAGTTCCGATGCTGCCAGCGCGGGCGCGATAGTATTCAACGAGCTCGCTGGTGACGGTACCATCGAAATAACCGGTGCAGGTGGTCATTGGCGCCATTAGCAAACGGTTTTTCAGTTCAGTCCCATTCGGTAAAGTAAATGGCTGCAGAATTCGTTCGTTACTGGTCATATTAATACTCCAGATTTTAAATATTGAAATTCAGAATTGGGTGACGGAAATTTTATTGATTGTTTATTTTCATTCCTGTTGTCATGCCAATAATATAGCGTGTTTTTTAGTTACTAAATTAATTACGTTAGTTAAAAAACTATTTAATACCTGCAATAACAGCAATACCTCCATTGTATTATTAAATTTATATATCGCATTTACATAATACAAATGAATGATAACATTTCGGTCACTTTTGTTAACGCTAGAAAAACGCGCAAAACAAAAATAAAACACATTATTTCAATAACTTAAATAACAAATCTGTTTAGCCATTTATTATTATTTAAGCGTTCCATTAACAATTGACGTTTCTTACGGATAATAACCACATCATCATATGTGGTTATTGCCAAACGAAAAAAAAGATCCAGATCACCTGTTTTTTTTGATCTCGATCAATTGCAATGCAACGTGAAAGCGCAATATATAAATACCCAATGAATTTAATTTAACGCCGCGCAAAACGCGTTAAATAACCGTTTAAGCAATAAGCAATCTCGACCATTAATAATTAAAGAAACTTTCGCAACTAAAAAAAATCGAGCGTTGTAAGCGAAGACGGAACCGTATTTTCAACTACTAGCAGATACTCATTATGAAAGAGAAAAAGACAACCATACCGCCTGCCGGTGCCGCGTCTAACGCGGCGTATAAACGTCTGATCATGATGGCGTTGCCCATTATCGTCGCCGTACTGCTGCTGTTTGTCCCGGTGCCTGACGGCTTACCACCTTTCGCCTGGCACTATTTTGCTATCTTCGTCGGCGTCATCGTCGGCCTTATCTTCGAACCGCTGCCGGGCGCCGTTATCGGTATCACCGGGGTGGTGGTGATTGCTTTATGTAGCCAGTGGCTGCTGTTCAGCCCGGAACAGATGGCGGCGCCAAGCTTTAAGCTGGCCGGCGCGTCATTTAAATGGGCGGTGAGCGGCTTTGGCAACTCTACCGTGTGGCTTATCTTCGGCGCGTTCATGTTCGCCGCGGGCTATGACAAAACCCAGTTCGGCCGCCGTCTGGCGCTGATTCTGGTAAAATATCTTGGCCGCCGCAGCCTGACGCTGGGCTACGCCATTACCTTCGCTGACCTGCTGCTGGCGCCGTTTACCCCATCCAACACCGCACGTAGCGGCGGGACCATCTACCCGATCATCGCTAACCTGCCGCCGCTGTACGGTTCTAAACCTAACGATCCGAGCGCACGCCGTATTGGCTCTTATCTGATGTGGGTCGCCATTACCGCCGCCTGTATCACCAGTTCCATGTTCCTGTCGGCGCTGGCGCCGAACCTGCTGGCGCTGGCGCTGGTAAAAAGCATCGTCGGTATCAACATCTCCTGGGGTACCTGGTTTATCGCCTTCCTGCCGCTCGGTATCCTGTTGATTCTGGCCATGCCGCTGCTGGCGTACTGGTTCTATCCGCCAGAAGTTAAAATCAATAACGAAGTACCGCTGTGGGCCGCTCGTGAATTAGAGAAACTGGGCAAACTGTCGCGCAATGAAATCCTGCTGCTGGTGTTTGTTTGCTTCGCGCTGATGATGTGGATCTTCGCCGCCGACTGGATTGAACCGGCGCTGGCTGCTCTGCTGGTTATCGTGCTGATGCTGTGGACCGGCGTGCTGTCCTGGAGCGATATCACCAATAACAAAGCGGCATGGAATACCTTTGTCTGGTTCGCCACGCTGGTCGCGCTGGCTGACGGTCTTTCCTCCACAGGCTTCATCGCCTGGCTGGGTAAAGAAGGCGGCGCGCTGATGAGCGGTATTTCTCCGGGCGTTGCGACCATCGTCCTGCTGCTGGCGTTCTATCTGCTGCACTACCTGTTCGCCAGTACCACCGCGCACACTACCGCGCTGCTGCCGGCCATGCTGACCATCGCTTCGACTATCCCGGGAATGAATATGGAAGTCTTCGTCCTGCTGATGGTGACCTCGCTGGGCGTGATGGGCATCATCACTCCGTACGGTACCGGCCCGAGCCCGATTTACTACGGCAGCGGCTATCTGCCGACCAAAGATTACTGGCGCCTCGGCACCATCTTCGGCGCCATCTTCCTGGCCGCCCTGCTGCTGATTGGCTATCCGTGGATGTCCATGATGTTCTGATTCATAACCGCCGGGTCTTCCCCCGGCGGTTTTTATCTTTATGGAGTATGTGAATATGTCGACGAAACCCTTTGTTTATCAAGACCCGTTCCCGATGGCGCATGACGATACCGAATACTATTTGCTCAGCAAAGAGCACGTCTCGGTCGCCGAATTCGATGGTCAGGAAGTATTGAAAGTTGAACCACAGGCGTTAACCCTGCTGGCGCAGCAGGCCTTCCACGATGCCGCTTTCATGCTGCGCGTCTCACATCAGCAGCAGGTCGCGGCCATCCTGCTCGACCCGCAGGCCAGCGAAAACGACAAATACGTCGCGCTGCAATTCCTGCGTAATTCCGAAATCGCCGCCAAAGGCGTGCTGCCAACCTGCCAGGATACCGGCACCGCCATCATCATGGGTAAAAAAGGCCAGCGCGTATGGACCGGCGGCGGCGATGAAGCCGCGCTGGCGCAGGGCGTCTATAACACCTATACCGAAGACAACCTGCGTTACTCGCAGAATGCGCCGCTGGATATGTATAAAGAGGTCAACACCGGCACCAACCTGCCGGCGCAGATCGATCTCTACAGCGTCGATGGCGACGAATATAAATTCCTGTGTATGGCGAAAGGCGGCGGTTCCGCCAACAAAACCTATCTGTACCAGGAAACCAAAGCGTTAATCACCCCGGCGAAGCTGAAAAACTACCTCGTCGAAAAGATGCGTACCCTTGGTACCGCGGCCTGCCCGCCCTACCACATCGCCTTTGTGATTGGCGGCACCTCGGCGGAAGCGACGCTGAAGACCGTTAAGCTGGCTTCCGCCCGCTACTATGACGACCTGCCGACCGCGGGCAACGAGCACGGTCAGGCGTTCCGCGATGTGCAACTGGAGCAAGAGCTGCTGCAAGAAGCGCAAAACCTCGGTCTCGGCGCGCAGTTCGGCGGGAAATATTTCGCCCACGATATCCGCGTCATCCGTCTGCCGCGCCACGGCGCTTCGTGCCCGATCGGCATGGGCGTCTCCTGCTCCGCCGACCGCAATATCAAAGCTAAAATCAACCGCGACGGCATCTGGATTGAAAAACTGGAAAGCAACCCGGGGAAATACATTCCTGAACACCTGCGCCAGCAGGGCGAAGGCAATGTGGTTAGTATCAATCTGAACCAGCCGATGAGCGAGATCCTCACGCAGCTGTCGGCGCACCCGGTCTCCACGCGTCTGAGCCTTAACGGCACCATTATCGTGGCCCGCGACATTGCCCACGCTAAGCTGAAGGAACTTATCGATAACGGCGAAGCGCTGCCGCAGTACGTGAAAGATCACCCGATCTACTATGCCGGCCCGGCCAAAACGCCGGCCGGTTATGCCTCCGGTTCCCTCGGCCCGACCACCGCGGGACGTATGGATTCTTATGTCGATCTGCTGCAATCGCACGGCGCCAGCATGGTAATGCTGGCCAAAGGCAACCGCAGCCAGCAGGTGACCGATGCCTGTCATAAACACGGGGGATTCTACCTCGGCAGTATTGGCGGCCCGGCGGCAGTCCTCGCGCAACAGAGCATTAAGAGCCTCGAGTGCGTGGCCTATCCGGAACTGGGTATGGAAGCTATCTGGAAAATCGAAGTCGAAGATTTCCCGGCCTTTATTCTCGTTGATGATAAAGGTAACGATTTCTTCCAACAGATCCAAAATCAGCAGTGCGCCGGTTGTAAACAACACGGCTAATTCCCTCCCCGCCCGGCGGCTCATCGTCGGGCGTATTCTCCCCCTTTATTCTTGAATTCACCCGACGCTGAACTATGCTCAATCCAGCAGCCGCTCAGAGTTTGACCAGCTGAAAAATAACAATAATTCCCCCTTTTCCGGTGTCGCATATGAACAGGATCCAGGCGTTATTAACGGCGTGTTTTCTGCTATGGCTGGCCTTTCCGCTTTCGGCGGCAGAACCTCGTCAGCAGCCCACCGCTCGCGAGCAGGCGCGAACCGTCGCGATTTTCCATCAACCGATCGTCATGCTACAGGCGACATTCGGTCAGACCACGCCGGAAGAACGGGTTCTGCGCATCCGCAATACGTTACGCGCCTTCACCGAGGCCGATATCAGCCAGCCGCTGCAGGTGGTGCCAGTCACCCGCTACAACCAGCCGGGGCGGCTGTTTCTGATGAATGGCAAACCTATTATGTTGCTAAGCCAGGCCGACCTTGATGAAGGCGACGATCTTACCCTCGATCAGGCGGCGCAGCGCGTTCTTGCCCGTATGGAAGCGCAACGGACGTCGCTGCGTGAACAGTACAATACCCGCTATCTGCTGCTGGCGGCGCTAAAATCCGCCGCCGGCGCGTTGCTCCTCGCCCTGGCTGGTTATCTCGCGTTCCGTTCGTGGCGTCGAGTACGGCGCTTTTTCCATCTGCGGATCCTCGAAAAACGCAGCATGATCCCACATAACTGGCGGCGTTTTCTCGGCAACATTGAAAGCCGGTTATACGCGATGCTGGTCCTACTGCTTGGGGTACTGGCGGGTTATGTCTGGCTGAGTTGGGTATTCAGCCTGTTTCCGTGGACCCGGGTATGGGGAGAATCGCTCGGTGAGTGGTCGGTAGGGGTAATTCGTGATATTTCGCTGTCCATCGTGTCGGCGCTGCCGGGATTGATGATCGTACTGCTTATCTTTCTGATTACGTGGTTTATCATCCGCCTGCTGAAGGTGGTGTTGGATCAGGTCGCCGCCGGGCGTCTGCAGATCCCCGGTCTGCATCCGGAAACCGTCGGCGCCACGCGAAAGCTTATCGCCGTGGTTATCTGGCTCTTTGCGCTCTCCGCCGCCTATCCTTTCCTGCCAGGGGCAAACTCTCTGGCCTTCAAGGGGATTAGCGTATTTTTCGGCCTGATGTTGACGCTGGGCTCAGCGGGGGTGATGAATCACGCCATGAGCGGCCTGGTGCTGATTTATACCCGCGCGCTGCATAAAGGCGACTGGATCCGCATCGCCGATAACGAAGGCCAGGTCAGCGAGATCGGCATGCTGGCGACCAAAATCCTGACCCGCGAGAACTATATTGTCACCCTGCCGAACGCGGTGGTGGTCAGCGGTAAAATCACCAATCTCAGCGCCAATGACCCGCAACAGGGAATCAACCTCACCACCGGCGTGACCATTGGTTACGACACGCCGTGGCGGCAGGTACAGGCGATGCTGGAACTGGCGGCCCACCGCGCCCAGGGAGTGGATCATCAGGTGGCGCCGGTGGTTCGCAAACTGGGATTGCTCGACTGGTATACGTCGTATGAACTGCAGGTGCGGCTGTTACCGGAAACGACGCTGCCGGAGGGGCGCAACGCGCTGCACAGCAGCATTATCGATGTGTTTAACGAATTTGGCGTGCAGATTATGTCGCCCAATTTTGTTATGCAACCGAAAGGCGCGGTGGTGGTCGCCAAAGAGGATTGGTATACCGCCCCGGCCGTCGCGCCGCAGGAGCGCGACAGGTAACATCATCCCACGACGACGCAGCTTCATCAGGCAATGCCGGATGGCGCTGCGCTTATCCGGCCTACGATCCGTGCAGCCTGCCTTTAATTTATTCCCCATGCTGGCTGCAACTGCCGGTGTTGGTGGCCTCAAAATCGCTGAGACGTTCCCGGAAGGCCGGGGCAGCCCGCATGGATGCGGGCTGAGGGCCGTGTTTTGCAAGGACGCTGCCTCGGCCCGACCCGAAGCCTGCCGGGATAAGTCGAAGGTACCACGAAGTGGCGATTTTGGCGGCCAGAGCCTGGGGGTACAGGGGGCGGCGGCGACTGGCCGCCCCCTGTGCGCTCCCTGCGCCACGGAAAACATATTGCAGAAGAATTAACCGGGAGCGCAAGATGCTCTGGAGCGAAACGGGATAAACGCTTTTCTGAAGCTAAAAAGTTGCCAACGATAACAGTATCAACAACCGCATCGACAACAAATCAGCGCCGCGAAGCAGTTCCCCGCTACGCCTGCGCGGCGTCGATTTCGGCAAACACCTGCTGCGCCAGATGCAACGTGGCGTTCGCCGCCGGTAAACCGCAGTACAGCGCCGAATGCATAATCAACTCTTTCAGCTCATCACGGGTCACGCCATTATTAAAGGCGGCGCGCAGATGCATCTTAAGTTCCGCCTCGCGGTTCAGCGCAATCAGCATGGCGATGGTGATCATGCTGCGGGTATGGTGATCGAGACCCGGACGGGTCCAGGTTTCTCCCCAGGCGTAACGAGTGATGAAATCCTGAAACTCCTCGTTCAGCGGCGTCAGATTCTGCAGAGTACGGTCAACGTGAGCATCGCCTAATACCTTGCGGCGAACCTCCATTCCCTGCTGATAACGTTGTTTATCTTCCATTTTGCTCCCCCAGCAAAAAGCCGTTCAGCGCGGCGTTAAAGGCGGCTGGCGCTTCGATATTCGACAGATGCGACGCGCGCACCACCACCACCTGTGAATCGGCAATCTGCTGATGCAGGAAGTTAGCGTCGGCGACAGTCGTGACAGGGTCACTTTCCCCGGCAATAATCAGCACCGGAATCGAAATTTGCCCGACCTCTCCCCGCAGGTCTGCCGCCGCCAGGGCTTCGCAGCAGGCGGAGTAGCCTTCAGCGTCGCTATGGGTCAGTTGGTGACATAACGCCTCGACCACCTCCGGCGCGCGCTGGCGGAAATTATCAGTAAACCAGCGGTCCGCCGCTCCCGCGGCAACCACATCCATCCCTTCCTGACGCACCGCGCGGGCGCGGGAAAGCCAGCCCGACTGATCGCCGATCCGCGCCGCGGTATTAGCCACCGCCACCGCGTAAAAACGTTCCGGCGCAAAGCGCGCCAGCCATAATCCCGTCAGCCCGCCCATCGAAATACCGCAAAACAGCGCCTTACCGATATTAAGATGATCGAGCAGCGCAAGTACGTCTTCGCCCAGTTGCGCCAGGGTCACCTTGCCGTTTTTCGTCGTTTTACCATGGCCATGGGTGTCATAACGCAGTACGCGAAAATTCGCCGTCAGGGCCTCCATTTGCGGTTGCCACATGGCGCGCGTGGTGCCAAGCGAGTTCGACAGCACGATAACCGGCGCGCCTTCCGGCCCGTCGAGTTGATAATCAAGATTCATGATGTTGCTCCTGATAACGCGCCAGTACCTGGCGCACAAAGCGTTCGGCGCTACCGGTGGCCGTTTCCGGATCCAGTAGCGAGTTTAAACGTTCGCGGGAGAGATACTGATTGACCTGCGGGTCAGCCGCCAGCAGATCGACAAGTAAACCGTAACTGTCCAGAGCCTGGCGGCACAGCGCTTCTACACGATGATGCGCCTCGGCTTTGCCAATAAACTCCGCCAGCGCCAGGGTCACCGCTTCCGCCATAATCAGCCCGTGGGTAATATCAAGGTCGGCACGCATCTTATGCACGAAAACCTGCATCTCGCGCACCAGCATGTCGGTTTGCGCCAGCGCCCCGCCCACCAGCATGATCAGTTCCGGTAGCGTTTCCCATTCGGCCTGCCAGCCGCCGAGCGCGCGCTCATGCTGTTGGATTTGACCGGCGTAAAGGGTGGCGACCAGCCCCGGCGTGCGCTGCGCCGCGGTTAAAATCGCCGCGCAGGAGACCGGGTTACGTTTGTGCGGCATGGTCGAGGAGCCCCCGCGCCCTTCCGCCAGCGGTTCGCCGACTTCAGCGACCTCGGTTTGCATCAGCAGCGAAAAATCATTGGCGAATTTTCCCAAGGTACCGCAAACGCCAGCGAACCAGGCGCCGACCTCGAGGAAACGGTCACGCTGGCTATGCCATGGCGTATCCGGCAATTGTAGGTCAAGGGTTTGCGCCAATGCCTGCGCCACCTGCGGCGCCTGCTGTTTCAATGAATCAAGCGTGCCCGCCGCGCCGCCAAACTGCAGCGCCAGCACCCGTGGGCGCATCTCAATCAACCGCTGCTGCCAGCGCAACAGCGCATCCAGCGTCCCCGCCAGTTTAAGGCCAAAGGTGATCGGTAGCGCATGTTGCATCCAGGTGCGTCCCGGCATCACCGTATGTTGATAGCGCTGCGCCTGTTCGGCAAGCGCGTCAATCAGGATTTGTAGCAGGCTATCCGTCGCCGCTAGCGCGCCGCGCAGTTGCAGAACAAAGCCGGTATCGATAGCGTCCTGGCTGGTGGCGCCCCAATGGACATAGCGCGCGGCGTCCGGATCCTGTGCTTTCACCCGCGCGGTCAGCTGTTTGACCAGCGGAATAGCCAGATTGCCGGCGCTGGCCGCAGCCTGTCCAAGCGCGTCGAAATCAATAAGCGCATGCCGGCAGGCGTTGACTATCGGCAAGACTGCCGCCTGCGGCACCAGCCCGCAGTCGGCCTGCGCCTGCACCAGCGCGGCTTCGAAATCCAGCATGCCCTGTACCCGCTGCGCATCGCTAAACCAGTCGGTTAGCGGACTGCTGCGCAACATGGGGGTCAACAAACTCATCGCGACTCCTTAAACGCGTTCAATAATCAGCGCAATCCCCTGGCCCACGCCGATACACATGGTGCACAGCGCATAGCGGCCGCCGGTACGCTTCAACTGATAAGCGGCGGTCATCGCCAGACGTCCGCCGGAAGCTCCCAGCGGATGACCCAGCGCGATGGCCCCGCCGTTGGGGTTAACGTGGGCAGCATCATCCGGCAGGCCTAAATCACGGGTAACCGCCAGCGCCTGCGCGGCAAAAGCCTCATTCAGTTCGATGACATCCATCTGCGCCAGCGTCAGCCCGGTTTGCGCTAACACTTTACGCACCGCCGGCGCCGGGCCGAAGCCCATAATTCGCGGCGCCACCCCCGCCGTCGCCACGCCGACAACTCGCGCCAGCGGCTGTAAATCATTCGCCGACATCGCCTGCTCACTGGCCAACAGCAGCCCGCAGGCGCCGTCATTGACGCCGGAGGCGTTACCGGCGGTAACGCTGCCGTCGGCGCGAACCACGCCGCGCAGTTTAGCCAGGGCTTCCAGCGAGGTGCTGCGCGGGTGTTCATCGCGGCTGAAGCGCAGCGGCTCTCCTTTGCGTTGCGGTACCGACACGGCGATCAGTTCATCGGCGAAACGCCCCGCCTCCTGCGCCGCGGCGGTACGCTGCTGGCTACGAAGCGCAAAAGCGTCCTGGTCGGCGCGAGAAATGGCGAACTCATCGGCGACGTTTTCCGCGGTTTCGGGCATCGAGTGCACGCCGTACAACGCTTTCATCTGCGGGTTAATAAAACGCCAGCCAATGGTGGTATCTTCCATTTGCATCGAGCGGCTAAAGGCGCTCTCGGCTTTCCCCATCACAAACGGCGCGCGCGACATACTCTCCACCCCACCGGCGATCATCAGTTGAGTTTCGCCGCTTTTAATGGCCCGCGCCGCGACGCCGATCGCATCAAGGCTCGAGCCGCACAGGCGGTTAATCGTGCTGCCGGGAACGCTCTGCGGCAGCCCGGCCAGCAACAACGCCATACGCGCCACGTTACGGTTATCTTCTCCGGCCTGGTTGGCGCAGCCGTAGATAACATCGTCAATTAGCGCCGGATCGAGGCCCGGATTACGCTCCAGCAGCGCTTTCAGCGGCAGCGCCGCCAGATCGTCAGCGCGCATACTCGATAATGCGCCGCCAAAACGGCCAAACGGCGTACGTACCGCATCACAGATAAATGCCTGATTCATCATAGGTTCCTTACGCGCTTTCCGCCAGTTGTTCAAAAGTCAGCGCCACCGGTGTGATGCGCTGTAGCTCTTCAAATGAGAGGCCATTAAAGATTTCGCGCACCACCGGGCCGCGGTCGGTAATATCGATGACCGCCAGATCGGTATAGATACGGCTGACGCAACCGACGCCGGTCAGCGGGTAGCTGCACTGTTCGACCAGTTTGCATTCGCCATCGCGGGTCAGATGGTCCATCATCACAAACACCTGGCGGGCGCCGATAGCCAAATCCATCGCCCCTCCAACCGCCGGGATCGAATCCGGCGCGCCGGTGCTCCAGTTAGCGAGATCGCCGCTGGCGGAAACCTGATAGGCGCCCAGCACGCAGATATCGAGATGCCCGCCGCGCATCATGGCGAAGGAGTCGCCATGGTGGAAAAAACAGCCTCCCTGCAGCAGAGTGACATACTCTTTACCCGCGTTGATCAGTTCCGGGTCCTCTTCGCCGGACTGCGGCTTCGGCCCCATTCCCAGTAGCCCGTTTTCACTGTGCAGGAACACCTCTTTATCGGCAGGTAGATAGTTGGCGATACGGGTTGGCAGGCCAATACCGAGGTTTACGTAAGCGCCTTCTGGAATATCGCGGGCGACGCGCTGGGCCATTTCGTCACGAGTCAGTTTTTGCATGTTCGGCTCCTCAGGCGCTTTGCGCGACGGACAGATTTTCCAGCGAGAATACGCGCTGGACGAAAATCCCCGGGGTGATGATGTTTTCCGGGTCGAGTTCGCCAAGGGCGACCAGCTGCGAGACTTCAACAATGGTAGTTTTGGCGGCGGTCGCCATAATCGGGCCGAAGTTGCGCGCCGCTTTGCGATATACCAGGTTGCCCCAGCGGTCGCCCTGATGGGCTTTAATAAGAGCAAAATCGGCTTTAATCGGATACTCAAGCACATAGTGGCGGCCGTCGATTTCCCGGGTTTCTTTGCCTTCCGCCAGCGGCGTGCCGTAGCCCGTCGGGGTAAAGACTGCGCCGAGACCCGCGCCAGCGGCCTGGATCCGCGCCGCCAGATTGCCCTGCGGCACCAGTTCCAGCTCAACCTTGCCGCGGCGATAGAGGTCATCGAAAATTTGTGAATCCACCTGACGCGGGAATGAGCAGATCATTTTGCGCACCCGTCCGGCTTTGAGCAGCGCCGCCAGCCCCACTTCGCCATTGCCCGCGTTGTTATTAATAATGGTTAGGTCGCGGGCGCCCTGTTCAATCAGAGCATCAATCAGGTACGTCGGCTGCCCGGCGGGGCCAAATCCGCCAATCATGATGGTCGCGCCGTCGTGGATCCCGGCAATGGCCTCACTCAGCGTCGACACGCTTTTATCAATCATCAGGTCGCTCCTTAACGTGCGGTAATCGCACTTATATGCGTTGTTCGCACAAAATGTGACCCGCTTAACGATGCTGGTCAAGGGCGATAATCGAAATATGGTGCGATAATCGAACATCGTATATCTTTAGCGAAAGAATGTGATCGATGGCAAATACGGAGAACAAAATGGACAAGCATCCAGATGATGTAGTGGCGGGCGACGGCGATCCGTTTAAGGGCGACCCGAACTTTATGGCGTCGCTGGCGCGGGGGCTGGAAGTCATTCAGGCTTTTACCCCGCAGCGCCCGGTGCTGTCGATTTCGCAGATCAGCCAGAAAACCGGCATTCCTCGCGCGGCGGTACGGCGCTGCCTGTATACCTTAAGCAAACTGGGATTCGTCTACGCCGAAGACGGTAAGAATTTCCAGCTGCGTCCACGGATACTTGCCCTTGGTCACGCCTGGCTGGCCTCAACGCCGCTGGCGCGCTCGGCGCAGCCGGTGCTCAAACATCTGAGCGAAATGCTCAATGAGTCCTGCTCAATCGCCACCCTTGATGGCGACGATATCCTGTATATCGCCCGCGCCTCCAGTTCGCGAATTATGACGATCGATCTTGATATCGGCAGCCGCCTGCCGGCGTGGGCGACCTCCATGGGGCGCGTGCTGTTAAGCCATCAGCCGGAAGAACGGCTGAACGACATGCTGGGCCGGGTGACGATGATTCGCTACACCCCGCAGACGGTAGATTCGGTGAATAAGCTGCGCGCGGAGCTAAAACGCGTGCATCAGCAGGGATATGCGTTGAACGATCAGGAACTGGAAATGGGGCTGCGTTCGCTGGCGGTACCGCTGTATAACCCGCAGGGACAGGTGGAAGCGGCGCTAAACGTCGGGGTTCACGCGGGCCAGATGTCGACCCGCGAAATGCTGGACCGGGTGCTGCCGGAACTACAAAAAGCCGCCCGCGAGCTAACGCTGCTGCTGCGCTAGCGGCTACGTTTGGCGTGCAGCTCCCAGTTCTCCTGTTTGGCCTGCTCTGATTTACGCAGCGCAACATAGCAGGCGCCGCTGCCGCCGTGGTGCGGTAGCGCGGCGCAAAACGCCTGTACCTCAGGCAGCTCTGGCAGCCAGCGCGCCAGGTAGCTGCGAATAATATTGGCATGGGCCTGGTCATCACGGCCTTTGCCGTGGATGATAAGTAAATTACGCAGCCCTTCTTTTTGCGCCTGTATCACGAAGGCGAACAGCATTTGCCGGCACTGTTCGACCGGCTGGCGCAGAAGCGACAGGCTTGCCTGCTGGCTGTATTTTCCACGCCGCAGCTTTTCCAGCACTCCGCTTTGCAGCCCTTCCCGTTTGAACTCCAGCGGTACGGCGAGCGGCACAATATCGAGGTAGCCGGTAGTCAGATAATTATCGAGCTGCAGGGTATCGATGCGCTGCGGCGCGCGCGCGGGGCGTTCACGATGCCAGTGCACATCATTATTACGTTTCAGAGGCTGGACATCCTCCATGGCGTCAAGAAACAGGGATTTGTCGTCAAGGTTCATGGTCACTCCTCCAGCGGCTATCGCCTGCTACTATAGCCGCCTCGCGCCTGCCCCTCAACGCGTTTAGCCGCCACTGCCGACAAATAGCCCCACGCAGGATATTTAAGGAAACAATTGACGGCTTTGACGACGAAACAGGGTGATTAACGAAGCCGTTAACGGCGTCTGTCGCGTGTCGCGCCGCTGGATCAGGTAGTAGGTTGCCCTGGGCAACGTTTCACGTATGGGGATCATCACCAGTTTATCCGCCATCATCGGATCGTTTCCGAGCTCTACCGGCAGAATGCTGAGGAAATCGCTCTTCACCACCAGACTGATGCACGAAGAGAAGGTTTCACACACGATATCGACCTTGGGCGCCAGCCCGGCCTGGTTAAACATCTCCTGCAGTTGTTTAAAGTAGCTACCGCGCGGCGTTGGCATCGTCCAGTGGTGTTCGAGCAATTCAGTCAGGGAAGTGGCGCGCGCCGCCGGATGTCCGGCGCGGGCGAATACCGCGAATGGTTTCTCAAACAGTTTTTCAAAGCTGAATTCATGATCGTACGGGCCGGGATAGTAGGTGTTGATAGTGAAATCAAGCTCACCCTGCCGCAGTTCATTAATCATCGCCAGGAGTTGCCCTTCCATGATCCGTACCTTCACCAGCGGATGCTGCTGATGAAAGCGGCAAATCACCGATGGCATCAGCGACCGCGCGACGCTGGCGCCGAGACCAATATTAATCTGCCCGGCCTGCTCGCCCTGACGCTGCAGCAGTTCATCCTGCGCCGCCCGAAGCTCTTCAAGGATCAGGCTCGCATGTTGATAAAAACTTTCGCCGTTTTCCGTCAGCGCCACCCCCTGGCTGCGGCGGACAAACAGTTGGGCGGAAAGCCCTTCTTCCAGCTCTTTAATCGCTTTGGTCAACGCGGGCTGCGAGATAGCAAGCGCCCGGCTGGCGCCGCGAATACTCCCCTCGCGGGCAACCTCAACGAAAGCGCGAATTTGATGAAATTTAATCTGAAATGACATGTTTTAGGTGATAACCATTGCTTATCAGACAGAAGAAAATGACATCTACTGTAATCGAACATGCTGTGGCAGGTTAAGGGTGAGATTGCATGAAAGGCGTATGTGATAAGCAAAAGCTATCACTTCGTGAACGCCGTCACACTTTTTAATTATGACAGGAAGGGTTATGCCGCAACTTCATGAATTCATCAGCCAACTGGCGCCGGAAATGACGCAATGGCGTCGTGATTTTCACCTGCACGCGGAGTCCGGCTGGCTGGAATTTCGCACCGCCAGCAAGGTTGCCGGGATCTTAGACGGCCTCGGTTATCAACTGGCGCTGGGGCGCGACGTTATCGATGCCGACAGCCGAATGGGGCTGCCCGACGACGCCACCCTGGCACAGGCATTCCAGCGAGCCCGCGAACAGGGAGCGCCGGAACGTTGGCTAACGGCTTTTGAAGGCGGATTCGCCGGCGTCGTCGCCACCCTGGACACCGGCCGCCCCGGCCCGACGCTGGCGTTTCGCGTCGATATGGACGCGCTCGATCTTAACGAACAACACGACGATTGCCATCGCCCGCATCGCGCGGGTTTCGCCTCCTGCAACGCCGGGATGATGCACGCCTGCGGCCATGACGGCCATACCGCCATCGGGCTGAGTTTAGCGCATGTGCTACAGCAGTATGCCGATCGGCTCAACGGGATCATCAAGCTGATTTTCCAGCCTGCCGAAGAAGGTACCCGCGGCGCGCGCGCGATGGTGGCGGCAGGCGTGCTCGATAACGTGGACTACTTTACCGCCATTCATATCGGCACCGGCGTCCCCAGCGGCACCGTGGTCTGCGGCGGTGACAACTTTATGGCGACCACCAAATTCGACGTGCAATTCGAGGGCGTCGCGGCACACGCCGGCGGCAAACCGGAAGATGGGCGCAACGCGCTACTGGCCGCCGCGCAGGCCGCCCTCGCATTACACGCCATCGCGCCGCACAGCGCCGGCGCCTCGCGGGTTAACGTCGGCGTTATGCAGGCCGGCACCGGGCGCAACGTGGTCCCTTCTTCCGCGCTGATAAAAGTGGAAACCCGCGGCGAGACGGAAGCTATCAACCAGTATGTGTTTGAGCGGGCGCAAAATGTGATTGCCGGCGCCGCAGCGATGTATGAAGCCCGCTATGAACTTCGGCTCATGGGCGCGGCGACCTCCAGCGCGCCCTCTCCGGCGTGGGTGCGATACCTGCGTGAGCAGGCAGCACAGGTGCCGGGGGTGGTAGAGGCGGTCGATCATATTGCCGCGCCGGCGGGATCCGAAGATGCCACTTTGATGATGGCGCGCGTACAGGAACGCGGCGGGCTGGCTTCATACATGATTTTCGGTACTGAACTGAGCGCCGGACATCACAATGAGAAATTTGATTTCGACGAAGGCGTGATGACCATCGCGGTCGAGACGCTGGCGCGCATCGCGCTCAACTTTCCCTGGCAGCGAGGTGTGTGATGGAAAAGATCTATCAATTTGTTGATGACATCATTGAATCGCGACGCGACGATTTTTGCGCTATTGCCGATGATATCTGGGATCATCCGGAAACCCGATTCCAGGAATTCTGGTCCGCCGCGCGGTTGGCCGACGCGCTGGAAGCGGAAGGTTTTCAACTAAGCCGTCACGCTGGTGGAATCCCCAATGCGTTTATCGCCAGCTTTGGCGAGGGTAAACCAGTCATCGCCCTGCTCGGCGAGTTTGATGCGCTGGCAGGACTCAGCCAACAGGCGCACAGTGCTGAACCAACATCCGCGACGCCGGGGGAAAACGGCCACGGCTGTGGGCATAATCTCCTCGGCACCGCGGCGTTCGCCGCCGCCGTCGCTGCGAAACAGTGGCTGCAGCAGCATGGCGGCTCGGGCACCCTGCGCTTTTATGGCTGCCCGGGCGAAGAAGGCGGTTCGGGTAAAACCTTTATGGTGCGCGAGGGACTATTCGATGATATCGACGCCGCCCTCACCTGGCATCCGGAAGCCTGGGCCGGGATGTTCAGCACCAGCACGCTGGCCAATATTCAGGCGGCGTGGCGCTTTACCGGAACCGCCGCGCACGCGGCAAACTCGCCGCATCTGGGGCGTAGCGCGTTGGACGCCGTCACGCTGATGACCACCGGCAGTAACTTCCTCAATGAGCATATTATCGAGAAGGCGCGTGTGCACTACGCCATTACCGATACCGGCGGCGTGTCGCCCAACGTGGTGCAGGCGCAGGCTGAAGTGCTGTATTTAATTCGCGCTCCGGAAATGGCCGACGTGCAGCAAATCTTCGCCCGCATTGAGAAAATCGCCCAGGGCGCCGCGCTGATGACCGAAACCAGCGTCAGTTGCCGTTTTGAAAAAGCCTGTTCCAGCTATCTCCCTAATCGCACGCTGGAAGCGGCAATGTATCAGGCCGTATGTCATTACGGTACGCCGCAATGGAGTGACGAAGAGCGCGCTTTCGCGGTGGATATTCGCGCCACGCTCGGCGTGAACGATATAAATAACAGCCTGAAGAATATTGCCGGCACCAGCGGTGAAGAAGGAAAAGCGTTTGCCCGCCGCCATCAGGACACGGTGTTGATTGATGAAGTCGCGCCGTGGGCGGCGACGGAAAACGTGCTGGCCGGCTCTACCGACGTCGGCGACGTGAGCTGGAAAGCGCCGGTGGCCCAGTGTTTTAGCCCCTGCTTCGCCATCGGTACGCCGCTGCATAGCTGGCAACTGGTGAGCCAGGGAAGAACGTCCATTGCCCATAAAGGGATGCTGCTGGCGGGTAAGATACTGGGAGCGACGGCGATTCGTTTGTTCAGCGACAGGCCGTTGCTCGAAGCAAGCCAGCAGGAACTGGCTCAGGTACTGGCGGTTAGCCCATATCAGTGCCCGATCCCGCGTGACGTCGTACCATCAATTTTAAAATAAGAAAAATTAGCCTCTGGGATAGCGTACAGCGCATGGCAATCGCCAATAAAAACAACAGCTGACAACCCATGAGGCATGCCGCAACCAACACAACAACGACAACTGAGGAACGCCCATGAGTATGTCATCCATACCGTCGCATTCCCCCACCGGTAAGCTGTATGGCTGGGTTGAAAAAATAGGTAATAAGGTTCCGCATCCATTTTTGCTGTTTATCTATCTGATCGTCGCGCTGATGGCCGCCACCGCCATTTTGTCGGCGCTAAACGTCGGCGTACAGAACCCTACCGACGGTTCGCGAGTGGTGGTAAAGAATCTGCTCAGCGTTGAAGGGCTGCACTGGTTTCTGCCAAACGTGATTAAAAACTTTAGCGGCTTCGCGCCGCTGGGGGCGATTCTGGCGCTGGTGCTCGGCGCTGGTTTTGCCGAACGGGTCGGCCTGCTGCCGTCGCTGATGGTCAAGATGTCATCGCACGTTAGCGCGCGTTACGCCAGTTACATGGTGTTATTTATCGCCTTCTTCAGCCACATCTCTTCCGATGCGGCGCTGGTCATTATGCCGCCGCTGGGGGCGTTAATGTTTCTCGCCGTGGGCCGCCATCCGGTAGCCGGTTTGCTGGCGGCAATCGCCGGCGTCGGCTGCGGGTTTACGGCAAATTTACTTATTGTCACCACCGACGTGTTGCTCTCTGGTATCAGTACCGAAGCGGCGAAAACGCTTGATGCCTCGCTGCATGTTAGCGTTATCGACAACTGGTATTTCATGGCCACCTCAGTCATCGTTCTGACGCTGGTCGGCGGATTAATCACCGATAAACTGGTCGAGCCACGGTTAGGAAAGTGGCAGGGCCAGAGTGATGAAACGCTGCAGACGCTGACGGCGGAACAGCGGTTCGGGCTGCGTATTGCCGGTATCGCGGCGCTGCTGTTTGTGGCGGTTATCGCGCTGATGGTGGTGCCGGAAAACGGCATCCTGCGCGATCCCATCAAACATACCGTGATGCCCTCGCCCTTTATTAAAGGCATTGTGCCGCTGATTATCTTTTTCTTTTTTGTCGTGTCTTTGGCTTACGGCATCGCTACCGGCAAAATTCGCCGTCAGGCTGACCTGCCGCAGTTAATGATCGAGCCGATGAAGGAGATGGCCGGATTTATCGTGATGGTCTTCCCACTGGCCCAGTTTGTCGCCATGTTTAACTGGAGCAATATGGGTAAATTCATGGCCGTTGGTCTAACCGATGTGCTGGAAAGCGCGGGAATGAATGGCGTGCCGGCGTTTGTCGGCCTGGCGCTGCTGTCGGCGTTTTTGTGTATGTTTATCGCCAGCGGTTCGGCTATCTGGTCGATTCTGGCGCCCATTTTTGTACCAATGTTCATGCTGCTGGGCTTTCACCCGGCGTTTGCGCAGATCCTGTTTCGTATCGCTGACTCTTCCGTGCTGCCGCTCGCGCCGGTATCGCCGTTTGTGCCGCTGTTTCTCGGCTTTTTACAGCGCTACCGGCCCGAAGCCAGACTGGGCACCTACTATTCGCTGGTATTACCCTACCCGCTCATTTTCTTAGCCGTCTGGCTACTGCTGCTGGTGGGCTGGTATCTGGTAGGGCTACCGATTGGCCCAGGTATTTATCCACGCTTACCCTAACGCAGCGACAGGCCAGGGAGGGCCTGCGGGCGTTAACGCGATGTGCTGCGATGCAGGAACGTTTTATACAGGCTTTCGATGACCACCGACAGCAAATTGATAGCTAACCCACTGATAATCAACACAACAACCCCTGTTAATATGTATTGCATATCGCCACCTTTCTGTTGGTTAAAAAAAACCAGCGCCAAAGCGCTGGAAAAATAATTGACTCAAGGAATGCCTGTATATTTATCTGCGGCGCCGGGTGCCTCCCGGTGGATTAGCCAGTTCACACTAATCCGCGTGCGTATGACAAACTGCATAGGAATTTGAACTGAACGCTTCTCCGCACAGGGAAATTCGCCGCCAGACAAAGGTAGCAAAATGCCCTTCACGACGCGCCTGGTAGTTAATGCAAAAATAAACATTACTTCACCCCTTCCTTTATTCCTGCAATTTGCGATCGGGCAATGGAATGACTGAATTTAAATGACTGCGATTCGTATTTATAAATTAATAGTACAGGTTTCATTATTTGCTGACCTTTCGGAGGTATAGTTTGCAGGCCGCACGTCATGATATGGTGTGCCCTTGGCGAAATAACCTCGTAGAAGGAAGACCGATGCTGACGCTGCTGCAAGATAAAATCGACACCCCGCTGGGGCCGTTGTGGGTCATTTGCGATGAACAATTTAACCTGCGCGCCGTGGAATGGGATCAGCACCGTGATCGTATGGAGCAACTGCTGGACATCCACTACCGTCACGAGGGTTATAATCGCGTTGATGCGCGCGATCCGGGCGGGCTGAGCGCGAAGCTGCGGCAATACTTCGACGGCGATCTTGCGATTATCGATACCCTGCCGACCGCAACCGGCGGTACGCCGTTTCAACGCCAGGTGTGGCAAGCGCTGCGTACGATTCCCTGCGGACAAGTCATGCACTACGGTCAGTTAGCCGAGGTTCTTGGCCGTCCAGGCGCAGCACGCGCGGTCGGTGCGGCAAATGGTTCCAATCCGGTCAGCATCGTGGTTCCCTGCCATCGCGTGATTGGCCGTAACGGCACCATGACCGGCTACGCCGGGGGCGTACAGCGAAAAGAGTGGTTATTGCGCCATGAGGGCTATTTGCTGCTTTGACAGATAATGCCTTTTTTGGAAATTACAGGTAACTTTACAATAATTAATCGCCTAATAATTTTCTTATTATCAAAGAGATATGGCGAGTGATATATTTACCCTTCTAATATTACGTCTTTCCGGGTTTCGAGACTTACTTGCTCCTCAAAAAGATGTTAAAATTGACCAATATCAATTAAAGCTTGAGCAGACATATGATCCCGGAAAAGCGAATTATACGACGCATTCAGTCTGGTGGTTGTGCAATCCATTGTCAGGATTGCAGCATTAGCCAGCTCTGCATCCCCTTTACTTTGAACGAACATGAGCTGGATCAGCTTGATAATATCATCGAGCGCAAGAAGCCTATTCAGAAAGGGCAAACCCTGTTCAAAGCGGGTGATGAGCTGAAGTCGCTGTACGCTATCCGTTCAGGGACCATCAAAAGCTACACCATCACCGAACAAGGCGATGAGCAGATTACTGGCTTCCATCTGGCGGGTGATTTGGTCGGTTTTGACGCCATTGGCACCGCCCTGCACCCAAGCTTTGCGCAGGCGCTGGAAACCTCGATGGTATGCGAAATTCCGTTCGAAACGCTGGATGATCTTTCCGGTAAAATGCCGAACCTGCGTCAGCAGATGATGCGCCTGATGAGCGGCGAGATCAAAGGCGATCAGGACATGATCCTGTTGCTTTCCAAAAAGAACGCAGAAGAACGGTTGGCGGCGTTTATCTACAACCTGTCCCGCCGTTTCGCGCAGCGCGGCTTCTCACCACGTGAGTTTCGCCTGACCATGACGCGTGGCGACATCGGCAACTATCTGGGCCTGACAGTAGAAACCATCAGCCGTCTGCTCGGTCGTTTCCAGAAAAGCGGTATGCTGGCGGTGAAAGGGAAATATATCACCATCGAAAACAGCGATCTGCTGGCGCAACTGGCAGGCCAGGCGCGCAACGTCGCCTGATTTATCTCCGCTAGACTTTCTTCTACCTTGTGCCGGATCGACATTTTTTTCTAATTTGTTGATCTGGCCAGGGTCATCCCCTGTTTCAATTCATCCATATAGGTTATCTTTTTAAATACTGACTGTAGCTACAGCTGTAAGGAGACCCTGTATGGCGAAGTATCAGAACATGCTGGTAGTAATCGACCCTAACCAGGACGACCAGCCTGCATTACGGCGCGCGGTGTATCTGCACCAACGGATTGGTGGACGCATCAAAGCCTTTTTGCCGATCTATGATTTTTCCTACGAAATGACCACCCTGCTGTCGCCCGACGAGCGGACGGCGATGCGCCAGGGCGTGATTAGCCAACGCAGCGCCTGGATCCGTGAACAGGCCAAGTTTTATATTGAATCCGGGGTGCCAATCGATATCAAAGTGGTATGGCACAACCGCCCCTTTGAAGCCATCATTCAGGAAATCATCAGCGATAAACACGACCTGCTGCTGAAAATGGCCCATCAGCACGACAAACTCGAAGCGGTCATCTTCACACCGACCGACTGGCACCTGCTGCGCAAATGTCCATGTCCGGTGTGGATGGTTAAAGATCAGCCCTGGCCGGAAGGCGGTAAAGCGCTGGTGGCGGTTAATCTGGCCAGTGAAGAGAACTATCACAACGCCCTCAATGAAAAACTGGTGCGGGAGACCATCGCCCTCGCCGATCAGGTTAATCATACCGAAGTACATCTGGTTGGCGCCTATCCGGTGACGCCTATCAACATCGCCATTGAATTACCTGATTTTGACCCGAGCATCTATAACGATGCGATTCGCGGCCAGCATCTACTGGCAATGAAAGCGCTGCGCCAGAAATTCAGCATTGATGAAAGCCGCACCCACGTAGAGAAAGGGCTGCCTGAAGAGGTTATCCCTGATTTAGCTGAACACCTGCAGGCCGGGATTGTGGTGCTGGGCACCGTTGGCCGCACCGGCATCTCTGCCGCGTTTCTCGGCAATACCGCGGAACAGGTTATCGACCACCTGCGCTGCGACCTGCTGGTACTGAAACCTGAAGCTTATCAAACTCCAGTTGAACTGGACGATGAAGACGACGACTAACAGCGTCTCATCAGGTTTGAAATATTATCTAACGTCCCCCGCCCGCCGGGGGATTTTTTTGCCGCGCCCGCAAAAAAGAAAAAGGGCCTTACGGCCCGGGATATCAACGCTAATTTAATAAACTTACAGAATGCGTTAGTGGATACCTAAACGCCAGGCCAGGTCGATCTCTTCTTTCAGCTCCATCGATGAAAGCGACATCAGATCGGCAAACTCGAGCTCGAGGAGTTTGAGCTTCTTCAGGTACTGCGCGGGAGTCATAACGGAAGTGTCGCGGCGCAGGTACTCGATGGCCATCTGCGTGGGGGTTAACTCGGTATCCATAATATCCTCAGTGTGGTGAAAAAACAGGCATAGTATAACACCCATCACCGTTCACTTTATGAGCAAAATCATGGTTTCACTGCCTATATAAAAAAGCCGTCTCAACAGAGACGGCTTAGAGCGTTGCGCTATTACAGCGCTTTCAGAATGGCATCCACGCTGGCTTTAGCGTCGCCAAACAGCATGTGGGTGTTCTCTTTGAAGAACAGCGGATTCTGCACGCCAGCATAGCCGGTGTTCATCGAACGTTTGAAGACCACCACGTTCTGCGCCTTCCACACTTCCAGCACCGGCATACCGGCGATCGGGCTCTTCGGATCGTCCTGCGCCGCTGGGTTGACGGTGTCGTTCGCGCCGATCACCAGTACGGTATCGGTATCGGCGAAATCATCGTTGATTTCGTCCATTTCCAGCACCACGTCATACGGAACCTTCGCTTCCGCCAGCAGCACGTTCATGTGCCCCGGCAGTCGCCCGGCGACCGGATGGATCCCGAAGCGCACCTTGATACCGCGCGCACGCAGCTTCTCAGTGATTTCCGCGACCGGATACTGCGCCTGCGCCACCGCCATACCGTAGCCCGGGGTGATGATCACGGAATGCGAGTTTTTCAGCATTTCCGCCGTTTCTTCAGCGCTGATTTCACGATGCTCACCGACTTCTTCATCGCCGCTGGAACTGCCGCCATCGGTGCCGAAACCGCCGGCGATAACGCTGATAAACGAACGGTTCATCGCCTTACACATAATGTAGGAGAGGATCGCACCGGAAGAACCCACCAGCGCGCCGGTCACGATCAGCAGGTCGTTGCTGAGCATAAAGCCCGCCGCCGCCGCCGCCCAACCGGAGTACGAGTTCAGCATCGATACCACGACCGGCATATCCGCGCCGCCGATAGACGCCACCAGGTGCCAGCCGAACGCGAGGGCGATAATGGTCATCACCAGCAGGCACAGTACCTGCGTTCCGGTGCTGTCGGTACGCACGAAGGCCACCAGCAGCAGGAAGGAGATAACCAGCGCCGCCAGGTTCAGCTTATGGCGATTCGGCAGCATCAGCGGTTTTGACGAAATTTTGCCGCGCAGCTTACCAAAGGCAACGATCGAGCCGGTGAAGGTCACGGCGCCGATAAAGATGCCGAGGAACACTTCGGTCAGGTGAATATTCGCCAGCACCTGATCGAGGCCCGGTCCGTGGTCGAGATAGCTGTTGAAGCCAACCAGCACCGCCGCCAGACCAACGAAGCTATGCAGTACCGCCACCAGCTCCGGCATCTCGGTCATTTCGACTTTCTTCGCCAGGCGGATACCAATCGCCCCGCCGATAACCATCGCCACGATTATCCAGCCGACATTACCGCTGTCCGGCCCAAAGATGGTGGCAATCAGCGCAATCGCCATCCCAGCGATGCCGTACAGGTTGCCCTGCTTCGACGTTTCGTGCTTTGACAGCCCCGCAAGGCTAAAGATAAACAGAATAGCGGCAACAATGTATGCAGCTGTAACTAATCCTCCAGACATGTGCTACCCCTTAGTTTTTGCGGAACATTTTCAGCATGCGCTGAGTGACGGTGAAACCACCAAAAATATTAATGCTGGCGATCAGCACCGCGATAAAGCTCAAGAAGCTGACCCAGCCGCCGTGCCCTATCTGCAGCAATGCCCCAACGACAATAATCCCTGAAATGGCGTTGGTTACCGACATGAGCGGCGTGTGCAGCGCGTGCGACACGTTCCACACCACGTAGTAGCCGACTACGCAGGAGAGCGCGAAGACGGTAAAGTGACCAAGAAACTCTTTCGGCGCGACGTTCGCCAGCCAGCCAAAGAGGATAATCGCCAGCGCCATCAGCGCGTATTTACGCCACGGCGAACCTGGTTTGGCCTCCTCTTTTGGCGCTTCGACGGTTTTCGTCGCCGCCTGAGGCTGCGCGGATACCTGAATCGGCGGCGCCGGCCAGGTAATTTCGCCCTCGCGGACCACGGTAACGCCACGTACCACCACATCGTCGAAATCGATGGTGATATTCCCGTCTTTATCCTTGCACAGCAGCTTCAGCAGGTTTACCAGGTTAGTGCCGTAGAGCTGAGAAGATTGCGTCGGCAGACGACCCGGCAGGTCGGTATAACCGATAATTTTCACGCCATTAGCGGTGGTCACGACTTCGCCCGGCACGGTGTATTCACAGTTGCCGCCGTTTTGCGACGCCAGGTCGACGACTACGCTGCCCGACTTCATGGAGTCAACCATTTCGCGGGTAATCAGCTTCGGCGCCGGTTTACCCGGGATCAGCGCGGTGGTGACAATGATATCGACATCTTTAGCCTGTGCGGCGAACAGCGCCATTTCGGCTTTGATAAAGGCTTCAGACATGACTTTGGCATAACCGTCGCCGCTGCCCGCTTCTTCTTTAAAGTCCAGTTCAAGGAACTCGGCGCCCATACTCTGCACCTGTTCTTTCACTTCCGGACGGGTATCGAAGGCGCGGACGATGGCGCCGAGGCTGTTCGCCGCGCCAATCGCCGCCAGGCCGGCAACGCCTGCGCCGATTACCATCACCTTCGCCGGCGGTACTTTACCTGCCGCTGTGATCTGCCCGGTAAAGAAACGACCGAATTCGTGCGCCGCTTCGACAATCGCGCGATAACCAGCGATGTTGGCCATCGAACTCAGCGCATCTAACGACTGGGCGCGGGAAATACGCGGCACCGAGTCCATCGCCATCACGTTGATACCGCGAGCGGCCAGCTTTTCCATGAGATCCGGATTCTGCGCCGGCCAGATGAAACTCACCAGCGTAGTGCCCGGGTTGAGCTTCGCAATTTCCGCATCGCTCGGCGCATTAACCTTGAGGATGACGTCGGAGTGCCAGACGTTATCCGCGCTGACGATTTCCGCGCCCGCCTGTTCGAAGGCTTCATCGTCGAAGCTCGCCAGTTTCCCGGCTCCGCTCTCGACCGCCACGCTAAACCCGAGCTTAAGCAGCTGCTCGACCGTCTTCGGCGTCGCAGCGGCCCGGGTTTCCTGAGCTAAGCTCTCTTTTGGTATCCCAATTCGCATAGTTTTCCCTTCCATCGGTTTTTGATGATGGTTTATTTTTTTCACAAATGCGCCAGCGGCGGCGCAAAAACGCCGCACAGGTATTCATCTGGAAAATGAAACAGTAACAAACTTTTTATAACCTACTGAAAATACCGATTGTGATCTACATCGTTAAAACAGAATTTTTGATTTTATTGAGAAAAATTAGTCCTGACTGCGTCAGGCAGCAATATTTGCCTTAATTTTATGCGAGAACCTGATAATTCGCTTACCTTTGGGATTAATTCGCCATTTATTACCGCCAGTATCATTGCATTAACATTACGTTAACTTATAAAAGTGATATTGATTATCGATTTTGCTGTTCAAGGGGCTGTTTTTTCAACATATCAGTATTTGTTATATTTTTGTAACGAACGATTCGGGCGGGAAGTGAAAAATGACGCAGACAGTTACGTTGTTTAAATGCAATAATCACCTGTTTTCAGTCAACAACAATACCAGTACATGGTTTGCGCAAGGCAAAGGATTATTTTTATGAAGCTTAAGAACACACTCCTGGCGTCTGCTCTTCTGGCTACCACCGCGTTGTCTGCCCATGCAGCGACCGAGCTGACTCCGGAGCAAGCGGCAGCGCTGAAGCCCTATGACCGCGTCGTCGTCACTGGCCGTTTTAACGCGATTGGCGATGCCGTACAGGCGGTTTCCCGTAAGGCGGATAAAGATGGCGCAGCTTCCTTTTATGTTGTCGACACCTCAGATTTCGGCAACGGCGGCAACTGGCGCGTAACGGCGGATTTTTATAAAGAAAACGCCCCGCAGGCGGATACCCCGAAAAACCGTATTATTAACGGCGTGATGGAACTGCCGAAAGATCAGGCCGTCGCGCTGATGCCATATGACACCGTGACCGTGCAGGGCTTCTATCGTAGCCAGCCGGAAGTCAACGACGCCATCGCCAAAGCGGCAAAAGCTAAAGGCGCGTATGCCTTCTTCATCGTCCGCCAGGTTGACGCCAACCAGGGCGGCAACCAGCGCATCACCGCTTATATTTATAAAAAGGATGCGCAGAAGCGCGTACTACAGAGCCCGGATGCGATTCCTGCTGATTCTGAAGCCGGTCGCGCCGCTCTGGCGAAAGGCGGCGAAGCGGCTAAAAACGTCGAAATCCCAGGCGTGGCCTCCTCCGCCGCGGTCGGCGCCGGTACCGGCGTAGGTCTGTTCTACGAAACCCAATCGTCGAAAGGCGGACGTTACACTGTCACCCTGCCGGACGGCACGAAAGTTGAAGAGGTGAACAAAATCACCGCCGCGCAGATGGTGCCGTTTGATAGCATCAAATTCACCGGTAACTATGGCAACATGACGGAAATCTCCTATCAGACCGCGAAACGCGCGGCCAAGAAAGGGGCGAAATACTACCACATCACCCGCCAGTGGCAGGAACGTGGCGGTAATATCACCATCAGCGCCGACCTGTATAAGTAATCGGTTTCAGCTGCTCAAAAAGGCGACATCACGTCGCCTTTTTGCATTTTTTCGCCCGCCGCCATTGCATGCGTACAAGACACTCCGTAAAATCCCGCGCCTTAGCGTAATCCTCCATTTTTATGCGATTTCGCCAAATAAATATTCTTGATTCACTGTTGCCACCTCGGGAATACAATGGAAAAGAAACTGGGCCTTAGCGCCCTGACCGCACTGGTACTCAGCTCCATGCTGGGCGCGGGCGTTTTCAGTTTGCCGCAAAACATGGCTGCCGTTGCCAGCCCATCCGCTCTGCTTATCGGCTGGGCCATCACCGGCGTCGGGATTTTATTCCTCGCTTTCGCCATGCTATTGCTGACCCGAATCCGTCCGGAACTGGACGGCGGTATCTTTACCTATGCTCGCGAAGGTTTTGGCGAACTGATCGGTTTCTGTTCCGCCTGGGGTTACTGGCTGTGCGCGGTGATTGCCAATGTCTCCTACCTGGTAATCGTCTTCTCGGCCCTGAGTTTCTTCACCGATACGCCGGAGATGCGTATTTTTGGTGACGGTAACACCTGGCAGGCGATCGTCGGCGCGTCCGTGCTGCTATGGGTGGTGCATTTTCTGGTGCTGCGTGGGGTCCAGACCGCGGCAGGCATTAACCTGGTGGCGACGCTGGCTAAACTGTTGCCGCTCGGCGCTTTCGTAGCGCTGGCCGCTATCGCGTTCCGGCTCGATACTTTCCGCCTCGATTTCAGCGGTATCGCTCTCGGCGTACCGGTATGGGAACAGGTGAAAAACACCATGCTGATCACCCTGTGGGTATTTATCGGCGTGGAGGGCGCGGTCGTGGTTTCCGCCCGCGCCCGTCATAAGCGCGACGTTGGTCGCGCGACGCTACTGGCGGTGGTCTCGGCGCTGGCGGTTTATCTGCTGGTCACCCTGCTGTCGCTGGGCGTTGTCGCCCGCCCAGAACTGGCTGAAATGCGCAACCCGTCGATGGCTGGCCTGATGGTCAAGATGATGGGGTCATGGGGCGAGGTAGTGATCGCCGCGGGATTAATTATCTCCGTCTGCGGCGCCTATTTAAGCTGGACCATTATGGCCGCCGAAGTGCCGTATCTGGCGGCGACGCACAAAGCGTTCCCGCGCCTGTTCGCCAAAACTAATAAGAATAATGCGCCCTCTTCCTCGCTGTGGTTGACCAACATCAGCGTGCAGATTTGTCTGGTGCTGATTTGGCTTACCGGATCTGACTACGGTACCCTGCTAACCATCGCCTCAGAAATGATTCTGGTGCCCTATTTCCTCGTCGGCGCTTTCCTGCTTAAGATTGCCGTGCGTCCTTTACACAAAGCCGTGGGTGTCGGCGCGTGCGTTTATGGCTTATGGTTATTGTATGCGTCCGGTCCTGTGCATTTGCTATTGTCGGTGGTACTTTACGCTCCGGGTCTTCTGGTTTTCCTGTACGCCCGGCGTACTCACCAGCACGATCGCATGCTCAAACGCCGTGAAATGGCATTAATTGGTTTTTTGCTGGTTGCCGCCGTTCCGGCAACGTGGATGCTGGTGGGGTAAGCGGTTGCCCTACCGCTGAACTTGAAAGGAGATACCCATGGCTGAAGCACAGCCTCGTCCGGTCCTGATCACGGGAGCAGGCCGCCGTATCGGCCTCGCTCTGGCACACCATTTTTTAAACCAGCAGCAACCGGTGATCGTCAGCTATCGCCAGCATTATCCTTCGATTGACACCCTGCGCGAAGCCGGCGCGGTGTGTCTGCAGGCCGATTTCAGCAGCGACGACGGTATTCTTACCTTCGCGGAAGCGGTGAAAGCGCAGACCAGCGGGCTGCGTGCGATTATTCATAACGCCAGTGATTGGATGGCGGAAAAACCCGGTGTGCCGTTATCCACGGTGATATCGCGGATGATGCAAATTCATGTCCACGCGCCCTATTTGCTTAACCACGCGCTGGAGAGCCTGCTGCGCGGTTTTGGTCACGCGGCCAGCGATATTATTCATATTACCGACTACGTAGTGGAACGCGGCAGCGATAAGCATATCGCCTATGCCGCCAGTAAAGCGGCGCTTGATAATATGACCCGCTCTTTCGCCCGTAAGCTGGCCCCGGAAGTAAAGGTCAACGCCATCGCGCCATCGCTGATTATGTTCAACGAGCATGATGACGCTGAATATCGTAAACAGGCGCTGGATAAATCGCTGATGAAAATCGCGCCGGGTGAAAAAGAGATTATCGACCTCATCGATTATCTGTTCACCAGTTGCTACGTCACCGGCCGCTCTTTCGCTGTCGACGGCGGCCGACCGCTGCGCTAGTGGAAACGGCTCCAGCCGAGGATGAGCAGCCAGGCCGCTAGGCTCCAGCAGATCACCGCGCCTGCCAGCGCGTAAGGCAGGCGCATTACGCCAGTGAAGTACCATAACGAAAGTAAGTAGATAAAATACGGTATGATTGACCACATACCGAAGACAATAGTCGTGCGTAGCGCTTCAATGCCGCGCTCGCTGGCGACGATATAGTGGGCAATAAGCGCGAAGGTCGGAAATAACGGAATTAAGCCGGCAATATAGTAATTTTTGGTTTTTGACAGTACGCCTATCAGTACCACCACCAGCGCTCCCAGCAGCGCTTTAATCAACAGCCCCATTTTATGCCTTAACATTTGAACAACAATTTCTACCAGCATAACGGAAGAACATTTGTTTATGAAAGATTAATGGCAGGCAATTTGCGGGCGGTGTATGTTAGCTTTTTAATTTATACGCGTAAGATATGAATAAGATCGTTTTTGTTGAGGATGAGCCCGAAGTTGGCGCGCTTATCGCCGCCTATCTGGGAAAACATGATATGGACGTGGTTGTTGAGCCGCGCGGCGACCGGGCCGAAGAGGTTATTGCTCGTGAACAACCCGATCTGGTACTGCTGGATATCATGCTGCCTGGCAAAGACGGGATGACGCTGTGCCGCGACCTGCGCAGCCAGTGGCAGGGTCCGATCGTGTTGCTGACCTCGCTCGATAGCGATATGAACCATATTCTGTCGTTGGAGATGGGCGCCAGTGATTACATCCTCAAAACCACCCCACCTGCGGTGCTGCTGGCCCGCTTGCGTTTGCATCTGCGCCAGCACGTGGCTTCGCCGTCGATGCCCGCTCCCGCAACCCTGACGCCGCATAAAGCCATTGTTTTTGGTTCGCTGTCGATCGACCCGGTTAACCGTCAGGTATTGCTCGGCGGCGACAACGTGGCTTTATCCACCGCCGATTTCGACCTGCTGTGGGAACTGGCGACCCATGCCGGGCAGATTATGGATCGCGATGCGCTGTTGAAAAATCTCCGCGGCGTCAGCTACGACGGCATGGATCGCAGCGTCGATGTCGCGATTTCACGCCTGCGTAAAAAGCTGCTCGACAACGCCACCGAGCCCTACCGCATCAAGACGGTGCGCAACAAAGGCTATCTGTTTGCCCCGCACGCCTGGGATAATTAATCCGCGTCAGGAATAGACCGACATCACACCGTGTAGTCGGTCTTGAAATTCAGCGTATTTCTCTCTGAATGCCATTTCGTCGTTTTCGTCATACCAGCGTACGACCTCACCGCTGGCGAGGAAATGATCCAGTAGTTCGCCGCTCGCCTGAATCCATTGCGGTAAGCCATCGACCTGTAGACTCCAGCCTCCCGGATGATAATGGATGAAATCGTTACGCAGCTGGTGAAGCTTGCCCACCGCCACCGTACAGACTTCGCTGGGTGTGAAGGCGCTGCTCTCCCTCGTCGCACGGTATAGCGCCATGAAGGACGGCAGCTGCAGTTTATTGATGTTGGAGAAATCGTCGTTACAGATTTGCTGGAAGATTTCTTGTGTCGACGCTTTACCGTCGGCCAGGTAGACCTGAAAGTCATTGCCCTGACACAGCGCCAACACCATCGCGTTCTGCAGGATGCTGTGCCAGCCGGTAATCACCCACTTCCACTGATAAGGGTCGGCGATCGCCTGCATATGGCTCAGGACCATATCGAAGGTTTTCAAAATCTCAACATCATTACCAGTATGCAAATACACGGGCTGAGTCATCTGGCGCTCTCCATCATTTAAGGGGCGCTTAAATTAACAGAGAGGCTGGCACCTGACAGGCCGGGGAAATGGCACAATACGGCTATCGGTCATTTGGCCTGGCGTGTCGGTGAGAACTTTGCCGAGCGGGATCCTTCTCCTGTAGAATCTTTTGACGCAAGATAACCCAGTTAATGACCGGTGATGATTAATGAAAAAACTGTTTGTGCAGTTTTACCTTTTGCTGTTCGTCTGCTTCCTGGTCATGACCATGCTGGTCGGCCTGGTGTATAAATTCACCGCCGAGCGCGCCGGACGCCAGTCGCTGGACGATCTGATGAAAAGCTCGCTCTATCTGATGCGCAGCGAACTGCGCGAGATCCCGCCGCGCGACTGGAGCAACACGCTGAAAGAGCTGGACCTCAACCTCTCTTTCGATCTGCACATTGAACCGTTAAGCAAGTTCAAGCTCTCGGAAAGCTCGATGCAGCATCTGCGCGCGGGCGATATCGTGGCGCTGGACGATCAGTACACCTTTATTCAACGCATCCCGCGCAGCCATTACGTCCTGTCGGTCGGCCCGGTGCCCTATCTCTATTTTTTGCATGAGATGCGCCTGCTGGACGTCGCGCTGATGGCGTTTATCGCTATTTCACTGGCTTTCCCGGTGTTTATCTGGATGCGTCCGCACTGGCAGGATATGTTGCGTATCGAAACCGCCGCACAGCGCTTCGGCGAAGGCCATTTTAGCGAGCGCATCCATTTCGATAGCATGTCGAGCTTCGAGCGACTCGGCGTGGCCTTTAACCAGATGGCGGATAATATCAACGCCCTGATAGCCAGTAAAAAACAGCTTATTGACGGTATCGCCCATGAACTACGCACGCCGCTGGTGCGCCTGCGCTATCGCCTGGAGATGAGCGAAAATCTGACCGAGGCCGAGTCGCTGGCTCTCAACCGCGATATCGGGCAACTAGAAGCGCTGATTGAAGAACTGCTCACCTACGCGCGCCTCGATCGCCCGCAGAACGAACTCAACCTGACTACCCCGGATTTCCCGGCCTGGATCCGCGCGCACGTCGAGGATATACAACTGGTCAATCCGCAGCGTGAAGTCGCGTTGCGCCAGCTTACGGCGGGCGACTACGGCGCGCTGGATATGCGTTTAATGGAGCGCGTGCTGGATAACCTGGTTAATAATGCCCTGCGCTACAGTCAGCAACATATTCAAATTGGCCTGTCGCTGGCCGGTTCAAGGGCGACGCTGCGAGTGGAAGATGATGGCCCGGGTATCGCCCTTGAAGAACGCGAACGGGTATTCGAGCCGTTTGTCCGTCTCGATCCCAGCCGCGATCGCGCCACCGGCGGCTGCGGCCTGGGGCTGGCGATTGTACACAGTATTGCTCAGGCGATGTCCGGTGAAGTCCACTGCGACGAAAGCTCGCTTGGCGGCGCGGCATTCATTTTCAGCTGGCCCATTTACCACCAGCTTCCCGCTTTTACCTCTGCTTAGCTGAACTTGCGCAGGCGTCACGGCCTGCGTATAGTTTATACTCAAACAGTATGTTGTAACTAAGGCGGTAATCATGGCTAGCTACGACCTCGTTGCGCGCTTAAATGACACCTTTCGTGAGCTTGAGCGCGAACTACAAACCTTCAAAGCGTCGCTGAGCCGCTGCCGTCTGCTGGCGGCGCGGGTTTTCGAATTACCGGCGGTAAGTAAAGAGGCGGAGCACGCGCCGCTGGATACCATTCAGGTCACCCAGCACGTCGGGCAAAGCGCGCTGGAGATGGCGCTCAGGCACTACAGCCACCTGTTTATCCAACAGCAGTCGGAAAACCGCAGCAGCAAGGCGGCGGTACGCCTCCCCGGGGCGATTTGCCTGGCGGTTGATACGCAACAGCAGGCGGAGCTGCTGGAGAAAATCAGCGCCATTAACGCGCTGAAAGCGGCGTTTGAGAAAAGCGTCACCGTCGATTCCGGATTGCCGGCCGCCGCGCGTTTCGAATGGGTTCACCGCCATCTGCCCGGCCTGATTACCCTTAGCGCCTATCGTACCCTGACGCCGCTGCTCGACCCCAGCACCATCCGCTTCGGCTGGGCCAATAAGCATGTGATTAAAAATCTGACCCGCGATGAAGTATTAATGCAGCTAGAGAAGAGCCTGCAATCGCCGCGCGCGGTGCCGCCCTGGACCCGCGAACAGTGGCAAAGCAAGCTGGAAAGGGAATTTCAGGATATCGCCGCCCTGCCGCAGCGGGCAAAATTGAAAATCAAACGCCCGGTCAAGGTACAGCCGATTGCCAGAGTGTGGTATGCCGGCGAGCAGAAGCAGGTGCAGTACGCCTGCCCCGGCCCGCTAATTGCGCTTATCTCCGGCACGCATGGGGTAAGCGTGCCGGATCTCGGCGAACTTTTGAATTACGATGCCGATAACGTGCAGTACCGCCACAAGCCGCAGGCGCAGTCGTTACGATTACTGATCCCGCGTCTGCATTTATGGCTGGCTAGCGAGTAGCAAGGCTGCCAACCATATCCTGCGGGCGCACCCAGCTATCGAATTCGGCTTCCGTCAGGTAATTAAGCGACAGCGCCGCGGCTTTCAGCGTCAGCCCTTCATGGTGCGCTTTTTTGGCGATCTCCGCCGCTTTATCGTAGCCGATATGGGTATTGAGCGCGGTCACCAGCATCAGCGACTCATTAAGCAACTGGCCGATCCGCTCGCGGTTTGGCTCAATGCCCACCGCGCAGTGCTCATTAAAGCTCTCCATACCGTCCGCCAGCAGGCGTACCGACTGCAGGAAGTTGTGGATGACCATTGGCCGATAGACGTTAAGCTCAAAGTTGCCTGACGCGCCGCCGATATTCACCGCCACGTCGTTACCCATCACCTGACAGCACAACATGGTCAACGCTTCGCACTGCGTCGGGTTGACTTTGCCGGGCATAATGGAGGATCCCGGTTCGTTCTCCGGAATGGCGATTTCCCCTATGCCACAGCGCGGCCCGGAGGCCAGCCAGCGCACATCGTTGGCGATTTTCATCAGCGAAGCCGCCAGCCCTTTCAGCGCGCCGTGGGCATGAACCAGCGCATCCACGGTGGCCAGCGCTTCAAATTTATTGGGCGCGGTGACGAACGGTAGCCCGCTAAGCGATGCCAGTTCCGCCGCCACCCGCACCGCATATTCCGGGTGCGTATTCAAGCCGGTACCAACCGCCGTACCGCCCAGCGCCAGCTCAGCGAGATGCGGCAGGCTGTGTTCAATATGCCGGAGATTATGTTCCAGCATCGCGACCCAACCGGAGATCTCCTGCCCTAACGTCAGCGGCGTAGCGTCCTGCAAGTGAGTGCGGCCAATTTTAACAATGTCCCCGAAGGCCAGCGACTTTTCCTGTAGCGTGTCCCGCAGCACCTGTAGCTGTGGGAGTAGCTTTTCGCGCAGCGCGATTAGCGCCGCGACGTGCATCGCTGTAGGAAAAACATCATTCGAGCTCTGGCTTTTATTGACGTCATCATTGGGGTGAATTTTGCGCGCCATGCCGCGCTCGCCGCCAAGCAACTCGCTCGCACGGTTAGCCAGTACTTCGTTCATATTCATGTTGCTTTGGGTACCGGAGCCGGTTTGCCAGATAGCTAACGGAAACTCCTGCGCATGCTTGCCGGCGAGAACTTCATCGGCGGCGGCGATGATGGCGCCCGCTTTGTCCGCCGCCAGCAGGCCCAGGTCCTGGTTCACCTTCGCCGCCGCGCGCTTGGTCAGCGCCAGCGCGTAGATCATTTCACCAGGCATTTTCTCCGTTGAGATACGGAAATGCTCAAGCGAGCGCTGGGTCTGCGCGCCCCAAAGTTTATCGGCCGGGACGTCGATGGCGCCCATCGAGTCTTTTTCACTGCGATGCGTTGTCATTACTTTCTCCTTGGATTCAAAGTGCGTCATAGCGACAAGCTCACCTGCTTAAAGGATTAAGTATTAACCAGAATTATTAGTTGTTTTAGTCGTTCGTGCCGCTAAAGCGGCCCAAACAAAAACCGCCCCGAAGGGCGGTGTCGTTTACTTCACGCAGCGCGAGCACTGCGATGTCTGGATCTGCTGGAAGAAGTCGTTACCTTTATCATCAACGAGGATAAAGGCCGGGAAATCTTCCACTTCGATTTTCCAGATAGCTTCCATTCCCAGCTCCGGATAAGCCACGCACTCAAGGCTGCGGATACTCTGCTGCGCAAGAACTGCCGCCGGGCCGCCGATACTACCGAGATAGAAACCGCCGTGTTTGTGGCAGGCATCGGTCACCTGCTGGCTACGGTTACCCTTGGCCAGCATGATTTTACTCGCACCATGCGATTGCAACAGATCGACATACGAGTCCATGCGGCCAGCGGTCGTCGGCCCCAGAGAACCGGAGGCGTAACCATCCGGCGTCTTCGCCGGGCCGGCGTAGTAGATAGGGTGATCTTTGACATACTGCGGCAGCGCTTCGCCATTATCAATAAGCTCTTTCAGCTTGGCATGGGCAATATCACGAGCCACGATGATTGTGCCGCTCAGCGACAGACGAGTCGACACCGGATACTGCGACAGCAGCGCCAGGATCTCGCTCATCGGCTGATTGAGGTTCACCTTCACGGCTTCGCCTTCACCGGCCTGGCGCAGATGTTCAGGGATATATTTCCCTGGATTGCTCTCCAGTTTCTCCAGCCAAATGCCGTCGCGGTTGATTTTAGCTTTGATGTTACGGTCGGCAGAACAGGAGACCCCCATCCCCACCGGACAGGACGCGCCGTGACGCGGCAGGCGGACCACGCGGATATCGTGGGCGAAGTATTTGCCGCCAAACTGCGCGCCGAGGCCGAGGTTCTGCGCTTCCAGCAGCAGCTCTTGCTCCAGCTGCACATCGCGGAACGCCTGGCCATGTTCGTTACCTTCGGTCGGCAGGCCATCGTAGTATTTGGTCGAGGCCAATTTCACCGTCTTCAGCGTGGCTTCCGCAGAGGTGCCGCCAATCACAAAGGCGATATGGTACGGCGGACAAGCTGCGGTACCGAGTGTGCGCATCTTCTCGACGAGGTAGTTTTTCAGCTTCGCCGGGGTGATTAACGCTTTCGTTTCCTGGTAGAGATACGTTTTGTTCGCGGAGCCGCCGCCCTTGGCGATACAGAGGAATTTATACTCATCGCCATCGGTAGCATAAAGATCGATCTGCGCCGGCAGGTTGGTACCGGTGTTGACCTCTTTATACATATCCAGCGGCGCGTTCTGCGAGTAACGCAGATTGTCCTGGATATAGGTGTTGTACACGCCCTGCGCCAGCGCGGCTTCATCGCCGCCGCCGGTCCATACGCGCTGTCCCTTTTTGCCCATGATGATCGCGGTGCCGGTGTCCTGACAGGTCGGCAGAATGCCTTTGGCGGCGATATCGGAGTTACGCAGGAATTGCAGCGCGACGTATTTGTCGTTTTCGCTGGCTTCCGGGTCGTTGAGGATATCCGCGACCTGCTGCTGGTGTGCCGGGCGGAGCATAAAGGAGGCGTCGTGGAACGCGTGTTGGGCCAGTAAGGTTAGCGCCTGAGGTTCAACCTTCAGAACCTCCTGGCCGGCGAATTCGGCGACGGAGACGTAATCACTGCTGAGGAGATAATACTCGGTGTCATCCTTTTTAAGCGGAAAAGGATCCTGATAAACAAACGGTTTGTTCGACATTGTACTCTCACTTACTGCTTGGCTGATTATGTTTCAGGCAGACACTCCATTTGCCTGTAGAAAAGCGAGTCGATCAATCTTACACAATTTTTTAACAAAAACTGAGACAAGGACGACTTTTTCTTTCAGCAGTTGCTTCTCGACGATTTGTTGGTTTAATAGAGCCAACATTTTTATGTGGAAACAGGGATTGAGAATGCAGAAGCTCATTAACTCAGTGCAAAACTATGCATGGGGAAGTCACACCGCGTTAACCGACCTTTACGGTATCGCCAATCCGGACAACCTGCCGATGGCGGAATTGTGGATGGGCGCACATCCCAAAAGCAGTTCGCGGATCCTAAACGCCAACGGCCAGCCGCAGTCGCTGCGCGAGGTCATTGAGGCCGATAAAAATGCCCTCCTCGGCGCTAACGTCGCAGAGCGTTTTGGCGAACTGCCGTTCTTGTTCAAGGTACTGTGCGCCGCCCAGCCGCTCTCCATCCAGGTTCACCCGAACAAACGCGCGTCGGAAATTGGCTTTGCCAAAGAGAACGCCGCGGGTATTCCGCTGGATGCCGCCGAGCGCAACTATAAAGATCCCAATCACAAGCCGGAGCTAGTCTTCGCCCTGACGCCGTTCCTCGCCATGAACGCGTTCCGCGAATTTAATGAAATTGTCGCGCTGCTGCAGCCGGTTGCCGGGGCGCATCCTGCCATCGGCGAATTCATTCAACAGCCGGATGCCGGGCGTTTAAGCCAGCTGTTCGCCAGCCTGCTGAATATGAAAGGTGAGGAAAAAGCGCATGCGCTCAGCGTGCTGCAAAACGCCCTCGACCGCCAACAGGGCGAACCGTGGCAGACCATTCGTCTGATCGCTGAATTCTACCCGGATGACAGCGGCCTCTTCTCCCCGCTGCTGCTCAACGTGGTGAAACTGAACCCTGGCGAAGCGATGTTCCTGTTCGCCGAGACCCCGCACGCCTACCTGCAGGGCGTCGCGCTGGAAGTGATGGCCAATTCGGATAACGTGCTGCGCGCCGGTCTAACGCCGAAGTACATCGATATTCCGGAACTGGTGGCGAACGTGAAATTTGTCGCCAAACCTGCCTCTGAGCTGCTGACTCAGCCGGAACAACACGGCAGCGAGCTGGATTTCCCAATCCCGGTCGATGATTTCGCCTTCTCGTTGCACGAGCTGTCCAGTAATGAGGACTCTCTGGCGCAAGAGAGCGCCGCGATTTTGTTCTGCGTGGAAGGCGAAGCAACGCTACGTAAAGGCGAGCAGCGCCTGACCCTGCAGCCGGGTGAATCGGCGTTTATCGCCTGCAACGAATCACCGGTACAGGTCAGCGGCAACGGTCGTCTGGCGCGCGTGTTCAATAAGCTTAAGTAAGTTACTGAACTTTTAATCCGCAGTTGCTAGACTTCCCCCATCATGACAACACAACCAGGCGGCATGTTCCGCCTGGTTTCATTTATGGACAAATGCTATGAAAAAAACGTTGGTCGCCGCGGGAGTTATCGTCGCGCTCGGAGTCGTCTGGACAGGCGGAGCCTGGTTTACCGGTAAGCAACTGGAAAACCGTATTGCAGAAATGGTACAGCAGGCGAATGCCCAACTGCAGAGCAACGCGCCGGAAGCTGGCGTAGAGTTGAGCTATCAAGACTACCAGCGCGGGTTATTCAGCAGCCATCTGCAATTAGTGGTGAAGCCGCAGGCCGGTAAAGAACACAGTCTATTGGCCGCCGGTCAAAGCCTGGTGTTTGACGAAAAGGTCGATCATGGTCCCTTCCCGCTTGCCTCGTTAAAATCGTTTAACCTTGCGCCGGCAATGGCCTCCGTCAACACCACCCTCGTGAATAACGATGCCAGCAAAGCGCTGTTCGATATTGCTAAAGGACAAACGCCGTTTAACATCGACACCCGCATTGCCTACAGCGGCGATACTCAGTCGGCCATCTTCCTTAACCCGCTGGATTACGCTAAAGACAATGAAAAAGTTATCTTTAGCGGCGGCCAGTTCCAGCTCAATGCCGATCGCGATGGCAAAACTATTAGCCTGAGCGGCGAAGCGGCCAGCGGGCAGATCAACGCGGTCAACGAATACAACCAGAAAGTTCAGCTCAGTTTCAGCAACCTGAAGGCTGACGGCGCCACCGAAATGACCTCCTTTGAGGAACGTATCGGCAAGCAGAAGATTTCCCTTGATAAACTGGCTATCGGCGTTGAAGGTAAAGAGCTGGCACTGTTGGAAGGCATGAATATCGACGGCCGCTCTACGCTCTCCGATGACGGCAAGCGTATCAATAGCCAGCTTGATTACAACCTTAACAGCCTGAAACTGCAAAACCAGGATATGGGCCGCGGCAAACTCACCGTTAAGCTGGATAATCTCGACGGTCAGGCGTGGCATCAATTCAGTCAGCAGTATAACGCCCAGGCGCAGGCGCTGATGGCGAAACCCGAGCTGGCGCAGAATCCGGAGCTTTATCAGCAGGCGTTAACCGAGATCTTCTTTAGCTCGCTGCCAATTCTGTTGAAAGGTAATCCGTCGCTGACGATTTCTCCGCTGAGCTGGCAAAACGCCAAAGGCGAAAGCACCCTGAATCTGTCGGTGCTGATGCAGGATCCGGCGCAAACGACCGCCGCGCCGCAGACCGTCGCCGATGAACTGGACCGCAGCGTTAAATTGCTGGACGGCAAGCTGGTGATCCCGGTGGATATGGCCACCGCCCTGATGACGCAGATTGCCGGGCTGGAAGGCTACCAGCCGGAGGATGCGGCGAAACTTGCCGATCAGCAGGTCAAAGGGCTGGCGGCGATGGGGCAGATGTTCCGTCTGACCACAATGGAAGATAACGCGATTACCTCCAGCCTGCAGTACGCCGACGGCCAGGTCACGCTAAACGGGCAGAAAATGCCGCTGGCTGATTTCGCCGCCATGTTCGGCCTGACGCTCCCCACCGCCGTACCGCAGCAGTAAAAAAATGTCCCGGGCTGCAGTCAGGTAGCCCGGGAACACCTTAATCGATGGCGGCCCCTACTTTCTGATAACCAGCCGCGGCGGCATAATCTGATTACGCGCGCTGCCTTGCCCCTCCTCGAGGCGGCGTAAAATACACTCCGCCAGGCTGTTCCCCATCTCACGCGCGGGGGTGGTCACCCAGGTCAAGGGGACATCATCGAGCGCCGCTTCCGGCACTTCGGCAAAGGCCGCCAGCGCGATGCGTTGCTCAAAATAACTTTCCACGCTACCCTCGCTGCTCTGCCGCCCGGCGCGCAGCAGACCGAACCACGCCCCGGTGGCGATGACGCTGTTATAGCAAAGTACCGCGCTGATGGTCGGATTTTGCCGCAGCAGCGCGATCATGGCTTCCGCCGCCTGCTGCTGACTGGAGCCACACTCGACAACCCATTCACTATGAAACGGCAGGCCGTACTTCAATAAGGTGGCGCAATAACCGCCCACCCGTTCGGCGCGGGTCAAGGACGCGCTTTGTCCGCCAAGCCAGGCGATGCGCTGATGACCGCGGCGAATCAGATGTTCCGTTACCATTTGCGCCGCCTGCATGTTATCCGGGCGGATCAGGTCAATATCGTCCAGATAGCTGGCGCGGGAGGCAAAAACCAGCGGCATCCCCACTTCGGCGGCACGATCGCGCAGTTCGCCGCCCTTGTCGATAGCGCCAGCGATAATCACCCCGTCCACGCCCTGTGAGACCAGGGTTTCGAAGCGCTGGAGCATTTTCTCGCCGCGATGCCCGCCCTGGGTGAGAAATACCATTTTACCCTGTGATTCCAGCGCATCGGTCAACCCGGCGGTTAGCTCGGCATAAAACGGCTTCGACAGATCGCTAACGATAAGGCCAATTACCCCGCTTTGCCCGCCGCGGAGCGACGCCGCCTGGCGATTACGCACAAACCCGAGCTGCTCAATGGCCTGATTGACGCGCTCGCCGGTGGCCGAAGAGATGCGCCCTTTACCGCTGAGCACCAGCGATACCGTACTGACCGAGACGCCAGCCGCCAGCGCCACATCATTGATGGTTGTCTTTTTTGCGATAGCCATAACGACTGGCTGACTCCCTTTGCCTTTCGATAAAACGTTTTATCAGTATGTTATCTTTATAAACCTTATTATCGCTTGATTATGTGATTTTTATCGCACTAAAAAATGGTAAAACGTTTTATCTTGCCGCTACGTTACATCCTATCGACCCTTTTCAGAACCAGGATTCGTGTATGACGGCGAAAACAGCACCAAAAATTACCTTATGGGAGTTTTTCCAGCAGTTAGGAAAAACCTTTATGTTGCCCGTGGCGTTGCTCTCGTTTTGCGGGATCATGCTGGGGATCGGCAGCTCGTTAAGCAGCCACGATGTGATTACGCTGCTGCCGTGGCTGAACGTGCCGCTGCTGCAGGCGATTTTTGTCTGGATGAGTAAAGTCGGCTCATTTGCTTTTAGCTTCCTGCCGGTCATGTTCTGTATCGCTATCCCGCTCGGCCTGGCGCGTGAAAACAAAGGCGTCGCCGCTTTCGCGGGCTTCGTCGGCTACGCGGTCATGAACCTCGCGGTCAACTTCTGGCTGACGGCGAAAGGCATCCTGCCGACGACCGACGCGGCGATCCTCAAGGCCAACAACATTCAGAATATTATCGGTATTCAGTCGATCGACACCGGGATCCTCGGCGCGGTGATCGCCGGTATTATCGTCTGGATGCTGCACGAACGCTTCCACAACATCCGTCTGCCGGATGCGCTGGCCTTCTTTGGCGGCACGCGCTTTGTGCCGATCATTACCACCGTGGTGTTAGGCCTGGTCGGTCTGGTCATTCCGCTGGTGTGGCCGGTGTTCGCGATGGGTATCAACGGACTAGGACATGTTATCAATAGCGCCGGCGATTTTGGCCCGATGATCTTCGGTACCGGAGAACGCCTGCTGCTGCCGTTTGGCCTGCACCATATTCTGGTGGCGCTGATCCGCTTTACCGAAGCGGGCGGCACCATGGACGTTTGCGGCCACAGCGTCAGCGGCGCGCTGACTATCTTTCAGGCGCAGCTGAGTTGCCCGACGACGCACGGCTTCTCTGAAAGCGCGACCCGCTTCCTGTCACAGGGTAAAATGCCCGCCTTCCTCGGCGGCCTGCCCGGCGCGGCGCTGGCGATGTACCACTGCGCCCGCCCAGAAAACCGTCATAAAATTAAAGGGCTGCTCATTTCCGGCGTCATTGCCTGCGTGGTCGGCGGTACCACTGAGCCGTTGGAATTCCTGTTCCTGTTCGTCGCACCGGTACTGTACGTCATCCACGCCCTGCTGACCGGCCTTGGTTTCACTATCATGGCGGTACTTGGCGTCACCATCGGCAACACCGACGGCAACATTATCGACTTCGTGGTGTTTGGCATCCTGCACGGGCTGTCGACCAAGTGGTATATGGTGCCGGTTGTCGCCGCCATCTGGTTCGCGGTGTACTACGGTATCTTCCGTTTCGCCATCACCCGCTTCAACCTGAAAACGCCGGGCCGCGATATCGAAACGGCGGCCAACATCGAAAAAGCAGTTGCCGGAACGATTGGCAAATCAGGTTATAACGTGCCGGCGATTCTGGCCGCGCTCGGCGGTGCTGATAATATCGTCACGCTCGATAACTGTATTACCCGCCTGCGCCTGTCGGTGAACGACATGAGCAAAGTCGATACCGCCGCGCTGAAAGCCAACCGCGCAATCGGCGTGGTCCAGCTTAACGATCACAACCTGCAGGTGGTCATCGGCCCACAGGTTCAGTCGGTAAAAGATGAAATGGCCACCCTGATGAATACCGTTCAGGCCTAAACATACGCCCCCTCTCACCCGGAGGGGGCATTCGCGAAGGAAATTCAGATGTTTGATTTTGCCACGCCAGTGGACCGCCACGGGACCTGGTGCACCCAATGGGATTACGTAGCCGACCGTTTCGGCGCCGCCGACCTGCTGCCGTTCACTATCTCCGATATGGATTTCGCTACGGCCCCTTGTATTATCGACGCCGTCAGCCAGCGCCTGGCGCACGGCGTTTTTGGCTATAGCCGCTGGAAAAACGACGAATTTCTCGGGGCCGTCAGCCACTGGTTCGCCAGCCGTTTTCATAGCCCCATTGACCACGAGGCCATCGTTTACGGCCCGTCGGTTATCTACATGGTGGCCGAAATGATTCGGCAATGGTCCAATCCGGGCGACGGCATCGTGGTCCATACTCCGGCTTACGACGCGTTTTACAAAACTATCGACGGCAACCAGCGACGCATTGCCCCAGTCGTCCTCAAGCTTGATGAGGGTGAGTGGCGCTGCGATATGAACGAACTGGAAGCCGCGCTCGCCCATCCCGACAACCGCATTTTGCTGCTGTGCAGCCCGCACAATCCGACGGGCAAAGTCTGGAGCCGCGACGAACTGACCACCATGGCGCAGCTGTGCGCGAAGCATAACGTCCGGGTTATTAGCGATGAAATTCATATGGATATGACCTGGGGCGAACATCGTCATACCCCCTGGTGCGCCGTTGCGCAGGGCCCCTGGGCGCTGTTCACGTCGGGCTCAAAAAGCTTCAATATCCCGGCATTTACCGGCGCCTATGGGCTCATCGCCGATACCGCTTCGCGCGATGGCTATCTGCAAGCGCTGAAAGGCCGCGATGGTCTATCTTCTCCGTCGGTTCCGGCGCTGGTCGCGCATATCGCCGCCTATCGTCAGGGCGCGCCATGGCTGGATGCGTTACGCGATTATCTGCAGGAAAACATGCGCTATATCGCCGAGCAGCTGAATCAGGCCTTCCCGCAGCTAAACTGGCAGCCGCCACAAGCCACCTATCTGGCGTGGATCGATCTGCGTCCACTCGGTATCGACGATCGCGCGCTGCAAAAAGCGCTGATTGAAGAGCAAAAAGTCGCGATCATGCCGGGTTATACCTATGGCGAAGAGGGTAACGGTTTCATCAGGCTAAATGCCGGATGCCCGCAGGTGAAGCTTGAGAAAGGAGTTCAAGGATTGATTGCCGCTCTGCGATCATTGCGCCCTGAATTAAAATAATTTTGATATACCTCAAAAACTTTTTAACCACACAGGAGTATTAAAACAACGCGAAACAATCACGTCCGAATGACACTGCAGAGGAGGAAATGATGAAAACCTACGATCGTAACCGTAATGCTATTGACGCTGGCAGCCGGGTCATGGTGGCCGACAGCGGCGCGACGGGAGTGATTAAGGCCATTCATGGCGCCAATAAAAACAGCGAACAGCTGCGCCGCAGTGACTGCGTAGAATTAGACGGTAGTCATGAATTGTATTGCCCATTGAATCTTATTCGCCTGGGCTTTAATTAATTCCAGCGTTGTTGATTTAAGGCCGCCCTGACTGGCGGCCTTTTTCATGAGGCATTCTTCCCGCTTTTGATCTCGTCGAGTGATTCTGAAAGCTAAGCGGCGTATTATCGCGGCTCTTCAAGCCCTTTCGGGGCGAATTACCTTCTGAGTTCAGAGGCATTTCTATGACATGGCATCAATTCAAACAAGCCTGGCTAATTAAGTTTTGGGCGCCAGCGCCTGCGGTGATCGCCGCCGGTATTCTTTCTACTTACTATTTTGGCATTACCGGTACATTCTGGGCAGTCACCGGCGAATTTACCCGCTGGGGCGGCCAGCTGCTGCAGATGATGGGCGTCCCGGCCGAAAACTGGGGTTACTACCAATTAATCCATCTCGAAGGTACGCCGTTAACGCGTATCGACGGTATGATGATCCTTGGCATGTTTGGCGGCTGCCTGGCCGCCGCGCTGTGGGCGAATAACGTCAAGCTGCGGATGCCGCGTAGCCGCATTCGCATTTTCCAGGCGCTGGCCGGCGGCATTATCGCGGGCTTCGGCGCCCGGCTGGCAATGGGTTGTAACCTGGCGGCTTTCTTCACCGGGATCCCGCAGTTTTCCCTGCACGCATGGTTCTTCGCCATCGCCACCGCCATCGGGACCTGGTTCGGCGCGCGCTTTACGCTGCTGCCTGTTTTCCGTATTCCGGTCAAAATTGAGAAAGTCTCCGCGGCCTCACCGTTAACTCAAAAACCCGCGCAGGCCCGCCGCCGCTTTCGTCTGGGAATGCTGGTATTTGTCGCTATGATCGGCTGGGGGCTACTGACCGCCGCCAATCAGCCTAAACTGGGCCTGGCCCTGCTGTTCGGCGTTGCCTTTGGCCTGCTCATCGAGCGAGCGCAAATCTGTTTCACCTCCGCCTTTCGCGATATGTGGGTGACCGGGCGCACCTATATGGCCAAAGCAATCATCTTCGGGATGGCGGCCAGCGCCATCGGTATCTTTAGCTATGTGCAGCTCGGCATGGAGCCCAAAATCATGTGGGCCGGGCCGAACGCGGTAATTGGCGGCCTGCTGTTCGGTTTCGGCATCGTACTGGCCGGTGGTTGCGAAACCGGTTGGATGTATCGCGCCGTTGAAGGCCAAGTACATTATTGGTGGGTCGGGTTAGGCAACGTTATCGGCTCCACCCTGCTGGCTTACTTCTGGGATGATTTATCGCCGACGCTTGCCACCAACTGGGATAAGATTAACCTGCTGACGACTTTTGGTCCGTTCGGCGGCCTGCTTATCACCTACCTGCTGCTATTTATCGCGCTGATGTTGGTCATCGCCTGGGAAAAACACTTCTTTCGCCAGAAAAACACTTCGGCGACCCGTATTAAGGAAACCGCATGAAAGAGATCGTTCCTGATTACCGCCTCGATATGGTTGGTGAACCTTGCCCCTACCCAGCCGTGGCCACGCTTGAAGCAATGCCGGCACTAAAAAAAGGGGAAATACTTGAAGTGGTGAGCGACTGTCCGCAGTCAATCAACAACATCCCGCACGATGCTAAAAATCACGGCTATACCGTGCTGGATATTCAGCAGGATGGGCCGACGATCCGCTATCTGATTCAAAAGTGACGAGAAGGGCCGGTAGCGCGCTACCGGCTGTCATTACTTGCCCGCCATCCAGCGCCGATAACGTTTAGCCTGCCGTTTCGCCGTCAGTTGCGCCGTCAGCAACGCCCACAGTGGTGAGACCTGCGGCCGCACCGCGCGGTGGCGGCTTAACCGCTGCAGCTGATATTTCACCGCCGCCATATGCGCGCTGGCGGCAATGGCCTTGTTCTTCCAGTTACCCTGACGCAGCAGTGGCGCATCGTACTCCCCCTCACGCCAGTACTGCGCCAAATTGGGCACAATCGCCATCGCCGTGGCGATCCCCACCAGCGCAACTCCGCTATTCACCACCCTTTCCGCCACTTCACGCCGCCGCACGCCGCCGGTGACCATTAGTGGAATGGTCGCCACTTCGGCGATCTGCTCGGCAAACTGCAGGAAGTAAGCTTCCCGCGCCAGCGTTCGCTCATCACGCATGGCGCCCATCATCGCCGGCGCTTCGTAGCTGCCGCCGGAAAGTTCGACCAGATCGGCGCCGCTTTCCGCCAGCATTTGCACCACCCTCTTCGCATCGTTAATCGAAAAGCCGCCGCGCTGGAAATCCGCTGAGTTGAGTTTAACCACCACGGTAAAATCCGCCGCCACCGTCTCGCGGACGCCGCGCACGATATCCAGCAGTAGACGGGCGCGATTTTCAATGCTCCCGCCATATTGGTCGGTGCGCTGGTTACTGAGCGGCGAGAGGAACTGGCTCAGCAAATAACCGTGGGCGGCATGGATTTCGACGCCGTGAAATCCAGCGCGTTCCGCTAACCGGGAGGTGGTGATGAACCGTCGCGTCACATCGGTGATATCCTTCTCATCCATCGCCCGCGGCAGGCGAAAGCGCGAAGATTGCGACCCAAGATCCAGCGCCAACGCCGAAGGGGCCAGCGTCTCCTGTCCCAGGCCCGCAGGCATCTGTCGCCCAGGATGATTGATCTGCATCCACACCTGCGCGCCATTCGCCCGTGCCGCCTGCGACCAGGCGCGGAACTTGTCGAGATGTCGTTCATCTTCCAGCACCACGCCTGCCGGGCCTGTCATCGCCCGGGCGTCCACCATCACATTACCGGTAATAATCACCCCGGCGCCGCCCTGCGCCCAGGCCTGATAAAGCATGAATAATTCCGTTGACGGCGCATGATCGGCATCGGCCATATTTTCTTCCATCGCCGCTTTAGCGATGCGGTTGTTAATGACGACGCCAGAGGCCAGTCGTAGAGGGGTAAAAAGGGTCATGTCAGGGCTCCAGTCAGTGAACTGGACAAACCATAACCTTAAAGTTAAGTTTAAGGTCAAGCAGCTTATGAGGAATAAAAATGAATATCGGTACACTGGCAAAACGCAGCGGCCTGGCTCCTTCGCGGATCCGTTATTACGAGCGGGCGGGGATCCTCAAAACCGTGCAGCGTAAAGCCAATGGCTATCGCAGCTATCCGGAAGAAACGCTGGTCGTGCTGGGACTGATTACTACCGCTCAGGCGGCGGGATTTACTCTTGAAGAAATCGCCGCCCTGTTACCGTCCGATCTCAACCACTGGGACCGACAAACGCTACTCACCACCCTGCAACAAAAAGTGGCGGATATTGAAAAACTGGAACAGAAACTCGCGTACGGTAAAGCGCAGCTGGTAAGCGTTATTGATGAGATACAACAGAAGCCGGATGACATTGACTGCGCCGCTAATGCGCGGCGCGTGTTATCTCAGGTGCTGGATGTGCAGGACCGGACGGCGAAGGAAGAATAGCTACCAGCCTTTCACCGCATCGCCTTTATACAATTCGGCGGCGGCGTTGGCGACTTCGTCGGTCTGGTAGGCTTTCACCAGGTTCTTCACCTTTGCGCTATCTTTATTATCTTCGCGGCTGGCAAAGATATTGACGTACGGTGAATTTTTATCCTCAATGAACAGACCATTACGCGTCGGCGACAGGCCAATCTGGCTGGAAAAGGTGGTATTAATGATAGCCATTGTCACCTGTTTATCATCCAGCGCACGGGTCAGCTGCGGCGCTTCAATCTCGACGATTTTCAGCTTCTTTGGGTTATTGACGATATCCAGCGCGGTTGGCAGCAGGCCTACTCCCTCTTTCAGAGTGATAAGCCCCTGATTCTCCAGCAATAGCAGTGAGCGTCCAAGGTTGGTTGGGTCGTTAGGCACCGCCACCTGGGCGCCGTCCGGAAGCTGCGAAATAGCGGTGATTTTCTTTGAATAAGCGGCTATCGGATAGACAAATGTGGTACCAACATCCACCAGCTTATAGCCGCGCTCCTGAATCTGTTTATCCAGATAGGGTTTATGCTGGAAAGCATTGATATCAAGATCGCCATTGTTCAGCGCCTCGTTTGGCAGAACGAAATCATTGAAAGTCACCACCTCGACATCGAGATTATATTTTTGTTTGGCGACTTTTTGCACCACCGCCCAGACTTGCTGATCGATACCCGCGCTAATCCCCACCTTAATATGATTAGGATCCCGATCTTTTGGCCCACAACCCGCCAGTAGCAACGCGCCAACGAGAGCCAATGAATGAGTAAAACCTTTAAGTGAAAAAGCCATTTTCCCGGTGTCCTTTTAATATAGCCTGCTGACGATGGCAGGAATTTCAGTCCGGGACACTATATATAAGCGTCTTACTAAGATTAAATACTGATTCTCTATGACTAATAGCGAAACGCTATTGATAAGTCGCCACGCTGCTTTTACTCCCCCGCCAGTGGAACTGCTGATTTCTTGCGCTGAAGCAATACTTTGTAACACTTGAAACACTGTTCCAATACCATTACACACATTAAAATTAAGTTTATATAATTAGCATTATAATAAATAGATAAGTGAACGTTTTATATACACTAGCTGTATATAAAGCCGTATCGCACGCACACACGACCCACAAGGAAAACCATGGAGCTTCTGGATTTGCTCAGAACCATTTTTGAGCGAGTACGTACTGATGCGGATTTTATTTCATTTACTGAAGTACTCATTGAAAATAATGTCTCTTATTACATCTATTTTGTTGCTACCGGGAATGTGAATTTTGTTATGTCATCAGATACTTTCGTTTCCCTGAAAAGCAACAGAAAGTTGCTGCGTGTTAACTCGCAGGCCTGCAGAACGCTCACCCGAGAAGCTGCGCGACGCCACTTTAGTGGTGTCACTCCTTTTGATAACTATTGCGCCGAACTGGCAAATGCCGGGGTATTTAAATGGGTGGTTGATCTTAATGAAAAAACGCGCCATTACTGGTCAAAAGACAACACATTATTGCATATGGAAAATATGATTCTCCCCTTTTAATCGCTGAAATTATTAAACGCTCATCCAGATATTCAGACGGCCCGGAAGTTAGTTTACGCTTGGGGCCGCTCAACACCTCAATTTGCGCAACAGAAAAGGGAAATGGCTTTTTATTTGCGCAAATAACAGACTTTGCCCCCCCATCTCCCTGTATCCATAGGATTTTTTCCGTACTTTTAAACGGTTACGCTGCTGATGTATAATATCGTGCACTTCAACTAAAAAATGAGTGCGACCATGATTGATTCAACTTTGCCTTTAACAGACATTCACCGCCATCTTGACGGCAACATCCGTGCCCAAACCATTCTCGATCTTGGCCGCCAGTTCAATATTACTCTCCCGGCAGATACCCTTGAAACGCTGCGTCCGCATGTGCAGGTCACCAGCAATGAACCAGACCTGGTTAGCTTCCTGGCGAAACTCGATTGGGGCGTGAAGGTGCTGGCTTCTCTGGAAGCCTGCCGCCGTGTTGCCTGGGAAAACGTTGAAGACGCCGCGCGCAACGGCCTGCACTACGTTGAGCTGCGTTTTTCTCCGCGTTATATGGCGATGACCCATCAGCTGCCGGTCGCCGGCGTCGTCGAAGCGGTAATTGCCGGAGTACGCGAAGGCTGCCGTGATTTCGGCGTCGAGGCGCGTCTGATTGGCATCATGAGCCGCACCTTCGGCGAAGCGGCCTGTGAAGAGGAACTCGACGCCCTGCTGGCCCATCGCGATGGGATCACCGCGCTGGATCTGGCTGGCGATGAGCTGGGGTTCCCTGGCGCGCTGTTTATGGATCATTTCCGTCGCGCGCGTGACGCGGGTTGGCGTATTACCGTCCACGCAGGTGAAGCAGCCGGGCCGGAAAGTATCTGGCAGGCCATTCGTGAACTGGGCGCCGAACGCATCGGTCATGGGGTGAAGGCCGTGCAGGATCCGAAGCTAATGGACTACCTCGCCGCTGAACGTATTGGCATTGAATCCTGCCTGACGTCGAACATCCAGACCAGTACCGTCGCCTCACTGGCGCAGCACCCGCTGAAGACCTTCCTCGATCACGGCGTGCTGGCCTGCATTAACACCGACGATCCGGCGGTACAGGGTGTGGATATTATTCACGAGTACAATGTCGCCGCACCGGCGGCGGGCCTCAACCGCGAGCAGATCCGTCAGGCGCAAATTAACGGTCTGGAACTGGCGTTCCTCAGCCGTCAGGAAAAAGAGGCGCTGATCCAACGCGTTCTAAAGGCTAATTAAGCCAAAGCTCCGCCGTGCAGGCGGAGCATGCTGTTAAATCAGGCACAGCGCCGTCCGGTGCCGTGCCGATTCAATCCCCAGTTCAATCAGTTCCATAATCTGAATCGCCTGGCTTGCGGGTACCGGGTTTTCTCCGCTGCCGTTGAGCGCATCGCGAATCGCCGCATAATAAGCGGGATAGTTCCCGGGGAGCGTCAGCCAGGTTTCCTCGACGAGCTCTTCGCCTTCAACGCGGGTCAATATACCGTCACGCATATCGTAGCCCCAATCCTCCTGCGGCAACCGTTCGCCGTTTTTCAAACGTTCTTCCTGCGGATCGAGACCATATTTCACATAGCTTCCTCGTGAACCATGGACGATATATCGCGCCGTTTCTGCCGCCGCCAGCAGCGTGCTGTGCAAAATCACTCGCCGTTGCGGATAAACTAACACCGCGTGAAAATAATCCGTCGCCTGCGCGCCGGGGCGCTGCTGCGCCAGATCGACGGCAATACTCACCGGCAGGCCAAACAGATTGACCGCCTGATCCAGCAGATGCGGGCCTAAGTCATACCAGATACCGCTGCCAGGGCCGCCCTGCTCACGCCAGCGGTCACGAACCTGCGGGCGAAAACGATCGAAATGTGATTCAAAATAACTGACCTCCCCCAAATCCCCTGCGGCAATCAAGGCCTTCAGCGTGAGAAAATCGCTATCCCAACGGCGATTATGGAACACCGATAACAGCCGCCCGCGGCTTCTGGCGATAGCATCCAACTCGCGTGCTTGTGACAGTGTCACGGTAAAAGGTTTGTCAACAATGACGTGTTTACCCGCCTCCAGCGCCGCTCGCGCCAAAGGGAAATGGGTATCGTTGGGAGTCGGAATAACAATCAAATCGATATCAGGGTCAGCGTATAGCGAACTCGCTGAAGCCACCACCTGGGTCGCCGGCCAGTCTGTCAGTACTTTTTGCGCGTCGCTACTGACCACGGCCGATAGCGCCATACCCGGTGTACCGGAAATCAATGGCGCGTGAAATGTCTTGCTTGCATAACCATAGCCTATCAGTCCTACCCTTATAGCATCACTCATGGCGTCATCCTCGCAGGCAACCATGACTTCTACTATAAACCTTAATCTTCCGCTTATCCGTGCACGCTGTTCATCTTTGCGTCAGTTGCGCAATGCATGGGCGGTAATACTTGCGTTGTTTCCGCGGTTTAGTAACATTTCAATCCATTTTAACTTTCCGCTTTAGAATTATGACGACTGTTTTTACCCGCATTGTAGAACTTATTGGTTGGGTTGTGTTTGGCGTTTCGGCTGTACTGTTGGTGGTTGCGCATCAAATCGATGATTATCAGTCCCCGCCCCCGGCTAGCACCGTACAGGCGAAATAAAGGCAAAAAGTGATACTCGCCGCAAATCTGCAACCGGTTTCAGAAACCGGTTGCAGATTTGTCGCGCCATTCAATACACTCTCCTTATCACTTGATAAGGAGTTTTTTAATGGCCGCATTTCCGCAAGATTTTCTCTGGGGGGCAGCAACGGCCGCCTACCAGGTTGAAGGCGGGCACGATGCCGATGGCAAAGGCCCTTCTATTTGGGATATTTACTCGCACCAGCCGGGAACCACCTTTCAGGGCACCAATGGCGATATCGCCGTCGATCACTATCATCGTTTTCGTGAAGATGTCGCCCTGATGGCTGAAATGGGGCTACAAAGCTACCGTTTTTCTATCTCCTGGCCACGGTTATTGCCTCATGGCCGTGGCGAAGTCAATGAACCCGGCGTACAGTTTTACAGCGATTTGATCGACGAACTGCTGGCGCACAATATCGAACCAATGATCACCCTTTATCACTGGGATTTACCGCAGGCATTGCAGGACGAAGGGGGTTGGGAGGCTCGCAGCACAGCGGAAGCCTTCGCCGAATACGCTCGTCTGTGCTATCAGCGCTTCGGTTCCAGGGTCAAGCTGTGGGCAACCTTTAACGAAACCATCGTATTTATCGGCCACGGTTATATTAATGGCTGCCATCCACCGGCGGTACGCGACCCGGCTCGCGCCATCCAGGCTTGTCACCATGTCTTTGTCGCCCACGCGCTGGCCGTTAAGACCTTCCGTGAAATGAACATTAACGGCCAGATCGGTTTCGTTAATGTCCTGCAGCCCCATACGCCGTTGACGCAAAGCGCCGAGGATATCAAGGCCACCGCGTTGGCCGATGCTATCCATACCCACTGGCTATACGATCCGGTACTGAAAGGCGTCTATCCAGCCGATTTGCTCCGTCAGGCTCAGGCGCTGTGGAATGTACCCCTTCTTGCGCCGGGCGACGATGCGCTGCTCAAGGAAAACCGCTGTGATTTTATCGGCCTGAATTATTATCGTCGGGAGACGGTCTCCGCCACGCCGCAAGAAGGTCCAGGCGTCGGCGAGTCCGGCGTGGATGGATTATTTTATTTCGTCCGCAATCCGCAAAGTACTTATACTGAATGGGGCTGGGAAATTTGGCCGCAGGGATTAACCGACGGCATCATGATGATAAAAGAGCGCTATGGCGATATCCCAATCTATATCACCGAAAATGGTTTGGGGGCAAAAGATCCGATAATTGACGGTGAAATTGTCGACGATCCGCGAATTGACTATCTGAGTAGCCACATTAATGCGCTGGAAAAAGCAATAGCATTAGGTGCGGATGTCCGCGGTTTTTACCCGTGGTCCTTTATTGACCTGCTAAGCTGGCTCAACGGCTATCAGAAGCAGTATGGCTTTGTCTACGTCGATCACCAGCAGAACCGCGCCCGCAAACGAAAAAAGAGTTATTTCTGGTACCAAAACGTTATTGCCAGCCGAGGCGAACAGCGTTAATCTTCCCCCCTCAGGCGCCGTCCGGCGCCTGATCTGGTTGTAGAATATTCTTAAATTTCTTTTTACGATGCCAGGATCCTAATCAGTTCTTGTTTTTAGTATTGGCAACCGAAATAATTCCGCCGGCCCATCAAGAAGGCGCTGTTAGTTGAAACACGGTTTACAGAAAATTGGTAATATTCGACTTAATTCCGATTATTAAATGGATACACAAATGACCGTTCAGGATTATTTATTAAAATTCCGCAAAATTAGTTCGCTGGAAAGCCTAGAAAAACTTTTTGATCATCTTAACTATTCTCTCTCTGACACCAATGAAATCGTCAACATGTATCGCGCCGCCGATCACCGCCGCGCCGAGTTAGTTTCTGGCGGAAAACTGTTCGATGTCGGCCAGGTGCCGAAGTCGGTATGGCGTTACGTGCAATAAAGACTGTTATCATTCACGCCAGTTGCTTATACTTCCCGCCCTGAAATTAACTAACTGGCGTTGAATCCGGGGGTTACGATGTCCTCTCAATCTGCAGAACGTATCGGCGGATGGCTACTGGCGCCGCTGGCGTGGTTACTGCTCGCGCTGCTCAGCACCTCCCTATCATTAATACTGTACGCGAATGCGCTGATGGCGCCGCAGACCTGGGCATTGCTGAAAGCGATGAGCTTCGGCCACCTGGCGCTATGGCTGGCCTCGCTGCTGTTCGCCGTCGCGATGTGGTATTATACCCTGTGGCTGACAATCGCTTTTTTCAAACGCCGCGCGGTGGTACCCAAACACTACATTATCTGGCTGCTTATTTCGCTGCTGCTGGCGATTAAGGCGTTCGCTTTTTCGCCGATTTCGGATCTTCTGGCCATGCGACAACTGCTGTTTCCGTTGCTTGCCGCAGCACTGTTTGCGCCCTATTTTCGACGCTCTGCGCGGGTTAAGCGGACCTTCGTCAATCCGTAATAACCACACAGTTCACCTGTTGTCGCCGGTATCGATTTATTCGATAATAGGCGGCTTTTTTTCGTTTCAGGTCCAATAATGGCTGATTATTTACTGCTCTTTGTCGGTACTGTCCTTGTTAATAACTTCGTGCTGGTGAAGTTCCTTGGATTGTGCCCGTTTATGGGGGTTTCCAAAAAGCTGGAAACCGCTATGGGGATGGGACTGGCCACCACCTTCGTGATGACGCTGGCCTCGATTTGCGCCTGGTTGATCGACACCTGGATCCTTATCCCGCTAAACCTTGTTTATCTGCGCACCCTGGCCTTTATCCTGGTCATCGCGGTGGTGGTGCAATTTACCGAGATGGTGGTCCGTAAAACCAGCCCGGCGCTGTATCGCCTGCTGGGGATCTTCCTGCCGTTAATCACCACCAACTGCGCGGTGCTTGGCGTGGCATTGCTGAATATTAACCTCGGGCATAATTTCCTGCAGTCCGCGCTGTACGGTTTCGCCGCCGCCGTCGGTTTCTCGCTGGTGATGGTGTTATTCGCCGCCATTCGCGAACGACTAGTAGTTGCCGATGTTCCCGCGCCGTTTCGCGGTAACGCGATTGCGCTGGTGACCGCAGGATTAATGTCGCTGGCATTTATGGGCTTTAGTGGTTTGGTGAAGTTGTAATGAGCGCTGTCTGGATAGCCGTGATCGCCATCAGCCTGCTCGGGCTGATTTTCGGCTTAATACTGGGGTACGCGTCGCGCCGTTTTGCGGTGGAAGACGATCCGGTGGTAGAAAAAATTGATGAACTGCTGCCGCAAAGTCAATGCGGCCAATGCGGTTTTCCTGGCTGTCGTCCCTACGCGGAAGCCGTTGGGACTCAAGGTGAAAAAATTAACCGCTGCGCCCCCGGCGGCGAAGCGGTTATGTTAAAAATCGCCGCATTATTGAATGTCGATCCGCAGCCTATTGACGGCGACGAGCAGCAGCAAGAGCCGGTTCGCATGTTGGCGGTGATTGATGAAGCCAACTGCATTGGCTGCACCAAATGTATTCAGGCCTGCCCGGTCGATGCCATCGTTGGCGCGACCCGCGCCATGCATACGGTGATGAGCGACCTGTGTACCGGCTGTAATCTCTGCGTGGCCCCCTGCCCGACTCAGTGTATTGACCTGCGTCCAGTCGCTCAGACCACCGAAACCTGGAAATGGGACCTGCAAACCATCCCAGTACGCAATATTCCTGTGGAACAACATGTTTAAGTTATTTTCCGCTTTCCGAAAAGACAAAATCTGGGATTTCAACGGCGGTATTCATCCGCCTGAAATGAAAACTCAGTCCAACGGCACGCCGCTGCGTCAGGTTCCGCTGCCGCAGCGTTTCGTCATTCCACTGAAGCAGCATATCGGTGCTGAAGGCGAATTGTGCGTACAACCGGGCGACAAAGTTCTGCGCGGTCAACCGTTGACCCGCGGTTTTGGCAGAATGCTGCCGGTTCATGCCCCGACTTCCGGAACGGTGACGGCTATCGAGCCTCACTCGACCGCTCATCCTTCCGCGCTGGCGGAACTGAGCGTTATTATCGACGCCGATGGCGAAGATTGCTGGATTGAGCGCGAGGGCTGGAGCGACTACCACAACAAGTCGCGTGAAGAACTGATCGAACGTATCCACCAGTTTGGCGTCGCCGGACTCGGCGGCGCCGGCTTCCCTACGGGAACAAAACTGCGCGGCGGCGGTGATAAAATCGACACACTGATTATCAATGCCGCCGAATGCGAACCCTATATCACCGCTGACGATCGCCTGATGCAGGATTGCGCGGCGCAGGTTGTGGAGGGGATCCGCATCCTTGCGCATATTTTGCAGCCCAAACAGGTGCTGATTGGTATCGAAGATAACAAGCCGCAGGCCATCTCCATGCTGCGCGCGGTATTAACCGACGCCCATGGCATAGCATTGCGGGTGATCCCAACCAAATATCCCTCCGGCGGCGCGAAGCAGCTCACGCAAATCCTCACCGGAAAGCAGGTGCCGCACGGCGGACGCTCCTCCGATATTGGCGTCCTGATGCAGAACGTTGGCACCGCTTATGCAGTTAAACGCGCGGTGATCGACGGCGAGCCGTTGACCGAGCGCGTCGTAACCCTCACCGGTGAAGCGATTAGCCGTCCGGGCAACGTTTGGGCACGCCTTGGTACGCCGGTGCGCCATCTTCTGAGCGATGCCGGTTTCTGCGCCAGCGCGGAGCCGATGGTCATCATGGGCGGGCCGCTAATGGGCTTCACTCTGCCCTGGCTCGACGTTCCGGTCGTGAAAATCACTAACTGCCTGCTGGCGCCGTCGGTGACTGAGATGGGCGAAACGCAGGAAGAGCAAGGTTGTATCCGCTGCAGCGCCTGCGCCGATGCCTGCCCGGCAGATCTCCTCCCCCAGCAGCTATATTGGTTCAGTAAAGGCCAGCAGCACGATAAAGCCACCACCCACAACTTAGCTGACTGCATCGAATGCGGCGCCTGCGCCTGGGTCTGTCCTAGCAATATTCCACTAGTGCAATATTTCCGCCAGGAAAAAGCGGAAATTGCCGCCATTCGCCTGGAAGAACAGCGCGCCGCCGAGGCCAAAGCTCGTTTTGAAGCGCGACAGGCGCGTCTTGAGCGCGAAAAAGCCGCGCGTCAGGAGCGGCACAAAAAAGCTGCCGTCCAACCGGCGGCGAAAGATCAGGATGCTATTAACGCCGCGTTGGCCCGGGTGCGTGATAAGCAGCGTGATGCGGCGCAGCCGATTGTCATTCAATCCGGCAGTAAACCGGACAACAGCGAAGCGATTGCCGCCCGCGAAGCGCGTAAAGCCGAGTCTCGGGCGCGCAAAGCCGCACAGCAAACTGCTGTCGACTCGACAGCCGATGCTCCCGATCCGCGTAAAGCCGCCGTTGAAGCCGCCATCGCTCGCGCCAAAGCACGAAAAGCCGCGCAGCAGGTTGAAAGCGCCGCACCGTCTGCCGAAAGTGAAGCTCCGGTTGAGGCAGCGCCCGCGGTCGACCCGCGTAAAGCCGCCGTTGAAGCCGCTATCGCCCGAGCCAAAGCGCGTAAGGCTGCGCAGCAGGTTGAAAACGCCGCACCGTCTGCCGAAAGTGAAACAACGGTTGAGGCTGCGCCCGCGGTCGATCCGCGTAAAGCCGCCGTTGAAGCCGCTATCGCCCGTGCAAAAGCGCGTAAGGCCGCACAGCAAGTAGAACAACAAACCGCGCCGGACGCGGCCAATGACGACCCGCGTAAAGCGGCCGTCGCGGCAGCTATCGCTCGCGTTCAGGCACGTAAAGCAACACAGCAGGCAGTTAACGAGGAATAAATGGTTTTCAGAATCGCAAGCTCCCCTTATACCCACAACCAGCGCCAGACCTCGCGAATTATGCTACTGGTGCTGCTGGCGGCGATCCCTGGTATTGTCGTCCAGAGCTGGTTTTTCGGCTGGGGTACCCTGTTGCAGATTATCCTTGCGGCCTTCACCGCATGGGGAACCGAAGCGGCTATTCTCAAGTTGCGCAAACAAAATATTGCGGCAACCCTTGCGGATAACTCCGCCCTGCTGACCGGTTTGTTGCTGGCAGTCAGTATTCCGCCGCTGGCGCCGTGGTGGATGGTGGTGTTGGGCACCGCATTCGCGGTGGTGATTGCCAAGCAACTGTACGGCGGATTAGGGCATAACCCCTTCAACCCGGCAATGATCGGCTACGTCGTCCTGCTGATCTCTTTCCCGGTGCAGATGACCTCCTGGTTACCACCTCACGAGATTGCCGCTCAGGTTCCTGGTTTTATGGATGCGCTGCAGGTCATTTTCGGCGGCCACACCGCCAGCGGTGGCGATATGAACAGCCTGCGCATGGGAATCGACGGTATCAGCCAGGCTACTCCGCTGGATACATTTAAAACGTCGCTGCATGCCGGACACAGCGCAAAAGAGATCCTGCAGTATCCAATTTATGGCGGCCAACTGGCTGGTCTCGGCTGGCAGTGGGTTAACCTCGCCTGGCTGGCTGGCGGGCTGTTCCTGCTTTGGCAAAAAACCATTCGCTGGCATATCCCGGTTAGCTTCCTGCTAAGCCTTGCCGTCTGCGCCACTCTCGGCTGGATTTTCTCACCGGAAAGCCTGGCATCGCCGCAAATGCATCTGCTTTCCGGCGCCACCATGCTCGGGGCATTCTTTATCCTTACCGATCCGGTGACGGCATCCACCACCAACCGCGGACGCCTGATTTTCGGCGCGCTGGCCGGTTTACTGGTATGGCTAATCCGCAGCTTCGGCGGTTATCCGGACGGGGTCGCCTTTGCCGTGCTGCTGGCGAATATTACCGTCCCATTGATTGACTACTACACGCGCCCGCGCGTGTATGGCCACCGTTGAGGAGTCGCGATGTTAAACAGCATGCGTAAACATGGCATCACGCTGGCGCTCTTTGCCGCTGGCTCGACCGGACTAACGGCCGCCATTAATGAGTTAACCAAAAACACCATCGAGCAGCAGGCCGCGCTGCAGCAAAAGGCCCTATTCGATCAGGTCCTGCCAGCGGAGAGTTATAATAACGATCTGCTGAAAAGCTGTTATCTGGTGACCGCGTCGCAGTTAGGCAAAGGTCAGCATAAAGTGTGGATTGCAAAACAGAACGATACGCCGGTCGGCGCGGTGATGGAAGCCACGGCGCCGGATGGTTATTCCGGGGCGATTCAACTGCTGGTCGCAGCTGACTTTAAAGGCACCGTTCTTGGATCACGTGTCACCGAGCATCATGAGACCCCCGGACTCGGCGATAAGATCGAACTGCGTATTTCTGACTGGATCACCCACTTCAGCGGCAAGGTTATCCATGGTCAAAATGATAGCCACTGGGCGGTGAAAAAAGACGGTGGTGATTTCGACCAATTCACCGGTGCGACCATTACCCCCCGCGCGGTGGTAAACGCCGTTAAACGCGCGGGACTGTATGCGCAAACGCTGCCCGCGCAGATCCCTGAATTCACCGCCTGCGGAGACTAAACCATGAGCGAAGTAAAAGACGTCATTGTTCAAGGGTTGTGGAAGAATAACTCGGCGCTGGTTCAGCTGTTGGGTATGTGTCCCCTGCTTGCGGTTACCTCAACGGCTACCAATGCCCTGGGCCTCGGTCTGGCGACCACGCTGGTACTGACGCTAACTAACCTCACTATCTCCAGCCTGCGCCGTTGGACGCCAGCGGAGATCCGTATTCCGATCTACGTGATGATTATCGCCTCGGTAGTTAGCGTGGTACAAATGCTTATCAACGCATACGCTTTCGGCCTGTATCAATCGTTGGGTATCTTCATTCCACTTATCGTCACCAACTGTATCGTGGTGGGGCGCGCCGAAGCGTTCGCCGCCAAAAAAGGACCGGCGCTGTCGGCGCTTGATGGTTTTTCCATTGGTATGGGCGCGACCTGCGCCATGTTTGTGCTGGGATCGCTGCGCGAAATAATCGGCAATGGCACGCTGTTTGATGGCGCCGATAGCTTATTAGGCGGTTGGGCGAAAGTTCTGCGCATCGAAGTTTTCCATACCGATACGCCGTTCCTGCTGGCGATGCTGCCGCCGGGCGCTTTCATTGGCCTCGGTATGATGCTGGCGGTAAAATACCTCATCGATGAGCGTACTAAGCAGCGTAAGGCGAAAGCGGCGCAGGCCGTCTCCGTCGCCCCAACTGATGTGACAGGGAAAGCGTAAGATGAATAAAGCCAAACGCCTGGAGATCCTGACCAGGCTGCGGGATAACGACCCGCACCCAACCACCGAACTTAATTTTACCTCGCCGTTCGAGTTACTGATTGCGGTGCTGCTGTCGGCGCAGGCCACCGATGTGAGCGTCAATAAAGCGACGGCGAAGCTCTATCCGGTCGCCAATACGCCGGCGGCGATGCTGGAACTTGGCGTTGACGGCGTGAAGTCCTATATCAAGACCATTGGTCTTTTTAACAGTAAAGCCGAAAACGTCATTAAGACCTGCCGCATCCTGCTGGAGCAGCATAACGGTGAAGTACCGGAAGACAGGGCGGCGCTGGAGGCCTTACCGGGGGTCGGGCGTAAGACCGCTAATGTCGTGCTGAATACCGCCTTTGGCTGGCCGACTATTGCCGTCGATACCCATATTTTTCGCGTTTGCAATCGGACACAATTTGCTCCCGGCAAGAACGTTGAACAAGTCGAAGAAAAGTTGTTAAAGGTGGTTCCTGCAGAGTTTAAAGTTGACTGCCACCACTGGCTTATTCTTCACGGCCGTTACACTTGTATCGCGCGAAAACCGCGCTGTGGTTCCTGCCTGATTGAAGATTTGTGCGAGTATAAAGAGAAGGTAGAGTCCTGAGTTCTGCATATCTGCTGAATACGACCGCTCTCCCCAGTCGCCGCTATTTTCCTCATTGACCGCCAGGAGCCATAACTTAACCTATGGTTATGGCTCTATTATTTATCAATCATACCGATAATCACTCCATACTTTTGCCGTTTAGATGGATAATTATGCGGTTATATAACCAGCAATCAGCGCATTCGTTTTTTACCGTTGAAAATTTTCTATATATTTGTGATCAAGATCATCCACGCAACTCATCGTTAAATTACTGTTGCAAAAATGCTGCAAAAAGCCAGCAATTTCAATATCAGAGCCTTACACGCCAGGACAATAGCCTGCTTATTTTTAGGAATATAGGCCATCTCACTACCTTCAAGGTCAAAAAGCAGAATATATCGCCTTTATCCCCGCGGCGACGGCCAATCACAGATTAAAATATCAGGTTTAGCAAAAAGGTGAAATTTAACTCTGTATAACATTTGTATGACCGGTTAATTATAGTGGCTTAGTTATGTGTAACAGAGTATTACAAAGCTATTGCCTGATGGGGCAGGATAGTGAACATTACTTGCCGTTTTCCCTCCAAGAATAACTATAAAGGCGGCGGTCCTCCGGGATTGCGCCCCAAACAGCCCCCGTTAATATGGGATGTAAAAAAAGAGGTATATGTGTCAACTGCAAACAATAAACCAGCAGAAAGCGTGAGTTTGAACGCTTTCAAACAACCAAGAGCGTTTTATCTCATTTTCTCCATTGAGTTATGGGAGCGTTTTGGTTATTACGGCCTGCAAGGGATCATGGCCGTTTACCTGGTAAAACAGCTGGGTATGTCGGAAGCGGATTCTATCACCCTGTTCTCTTCCTTTAGTGCACTGGTTTATGGCCTGGTCGCTATCGGCGGATGGCTCGGCGACAAGGTACTTGGCACCAAACGCGTCATCATGCTTGGCGCGATTGTACTGGCTATCGGCTATGCGCTGGTTGCCTGGTCCGGTCACGATGCCGCCATCGTCTATATGGGTATGGCGACTATCGCCGTCGGTAACGGCTTGTTTAAAGCCAACCCGTCCTCCCTGCTCTCTACATGCTACGACAAGAACGACCCGCGTCTGGACGGTGCATTCACCATGTACTACATGTCCGTCAATATCGGTTCCTTCTTCTCTATGCTGGCCACACCGTGGTTGGCGGCGAAGTTCGGCTGGAGCGTGGCGTTCGCGCTGAGCGTAGTGGGCATGCTGATTACCGTGGTTAACTTCGCCTTCTGCCAGAAGTGGGTTAAACAGTACGGTTCTAAACCTGACTTCGCTCCGGTACATGTCGGCAAACTGCTGGCGACCATCGTCGGCGTGGTAGTTCTGGTTGCTATTGCCACCTGGCTGCTGCACAACCAGGGCATCGCACGTATGGCGCTGGGCGTCATCGCACTGGGCATCGTTATCATCTTCGCTAAAGAAGCCATGGCGCTGCAGGGCGCGGCGCGTCGTAAAATGATCGTTGCTTTCCTGCTGATGGTTGAAGCGATTGTCTTCTTCGTACTGTACAGCCAGATGCCAACCTCGCTGAACTTCTTCGCGATCCGTAACGTTGAGCACTCAATTCTGGGTATCGCGTTCGAACCTGAGCAGTATCAGGCGCTGAACCCGTTCTGGATTATGATTGGTAGCCCGATTCTGGCGGCGATTTATAACAAGATGGGTGACCGTCTGCCGATGCCGCATAAGTTCGCCATCGGTATGGTACTGTGCTCCGGTGCTTTCCTGGTGCTGCCGCTGGGTACCAAATTCGCCAGCGATGCCGGTATCGTCTCCGTCAACTGGTTGATCCTCAGCTACGCGCTGCAGAGTATCGGTGAACTGATGATTTCCGGCCTCGGCCTGGCGATGGTGGCTCAACTGGTACCGCAACGTCTGATGGGCTTCATCATGGGTAGCTGGTTCCTGACCACCGCAGGCGCCGCCATCATTGCAGGTAAAATAGCTAACCTGATGGCAGTACCGGAAAACGTCACCGACCCGCTGGTTTCTCTGAACGTTTACGGCCACGTGTTCCTGCAAATTGGTATCGCGACCGCAGTCATCGCTTTCCTGATGATGCTGACCGCGCCGAAGCTGAACCGCATGACGCTGGACGACGACGCTGTCGCCAAAGCGCGCGAAACCGCAACCGCTTAAATGCTCCGGGAAAACCAATAAATTTAGGCCGCTAACGTTTGTTAGCGGCTTTTTTTTTGCCCCACGGGGGACTAACATACAGGAAACTGCAGCCACGAGGAGTTACTGATGAAACTGTTCTACAAGCCCGGCGCCTGTTCCCTTGCCTCTCATATCGCCCTGCGCGAAAGCGGCCTCGACTTTACCATCGATAGCGTCGACCTGGCGAAGAAACGCCTCGAAAACGGCGATGACTACCTGCTGATTAACCCTAAGGGTCAGGTTCCCGCGCTGCTGCTTGACGACGACATGCTGCTGACCGAGGGCGTGGCCATCATGCAGTACATTGCCGACCGCGTACCTGACCGTCAGTTGCTGGCCCCAGTGGGCACCATTGCCCGCTATCAGACGCTGGAATGGCTGAATTACGTCGCCACCGAATTACATAAAGGCTTTACCCCGCTGTTCCGCCCGGACACCCCGGAAGACTACAAGCCGACGGTGCGCGCGCTGCTGGAGAAAAAGCTGCAGTATGTCGATGAGTCGCTGCAGGATAAACAGTGGTTGAATGGGCATCGCTTCACCATCGCCGATGGCTACCTGTTTACGGTCCTGCGCTGGGGCTATGCGGTGAAACTGAATATGGAAGCGTACGCTAATATTGGCGCCTGGATGGCGCACGTCGCGGCGCGGCCGTCCGTTGCGGCGGCGCTGTCGGCGGAAGGTCTGAAGTAAACCATTGGCATGCCCGCTTGCGGGCATGCCATCGCGCTTACAGCTGCGTAGCGCTGAAGTAATGCTCCGGTTTGGCAATGCGGTCCTGCGCCGCCACCACCTGCAATTCATACTCGTGCATATTTTTGGTGGCCAGCATGATTTCATACACTGCCGCAGTAACGTGCTCAAGGGCATCGCGCAGGCTGGCGCCCTGCAGTAGCTTAACCAGCAGCAGGCCGCTGGTCACATCGCCCACGCCGACCGGCTGACGGCTGCCAAAATCGACCAGCGGGCGGCTGATATGCCAGGCCTCATCCGCTGTCACCAGCAACATCTCAAAGCGATCCATACTCATACCGGCCCGCGCCAGATGCTTCACCAGCACCACCTGTGGCCCTAGTGCTATCAGCTCACGCGCCGCGCTAACGGCTTCGTCAACGTTGGCTACCGGATGGCCGCACAGGATCTCCAATTCGACAAGATTCGGCGCGATGATATCACTGGCCGGCAGCGCATAGCGTACGTGGAATTCAGCCACCCCAGGGGCGACGATACAGCCTTTTTCCGGGTGGCCCATCACCGGGTCGCAAAAATATTTCGCTGCCGGATTCGCCGCTTTAACCTGACGCACGATGCCGAGAATATGTTCGCCCTGCTCGGCGGAGCCAAGATAGCCGCTCAGTACCGCATCGCAGCTCTGCAGCTTATCGATATCGGCAATCCCCTGCACGATTTCGGTCAGATGCGAAGGCGGCATGACGCAGCCGGTCCATTTGCCGTACTGCGTATGGTTGGAGAACTGAACGGTATTGAGGGGCCAGACGTTGGCGCCGAGGCGGCGCATCGGAAATTCAGCGGCGCTGTTGCCCGCATGGCCAAACACAACGTGAGACTGAATGGCGAGGATGTTCTTCATTTTCTTACCACAACCCTAAAAAGAAAAAAGGGCGTGGTTTCCCACGCCCTGGTTTTATTTTTTATTTCCAGCAGACCAGGCAGTAATTCTTCTTACCGCGACGCAGTAAGGTGTAGCGGCCGAACAGGCGGTCGCTATCACTGAATACATATTCCGGATCGGACTGTTTTTCACCGTTAATGGTCACCGCGTTAGAGGCTACGGTTTTACGCGCCTGACCGCGGGACGGCTGCAGCTCGGAATCCACCAGCGCCTGCAGGAGATCGGCGCCTTTTTCCATTTCGATCATCGGCACGCCATCCTGCGCCAGCTGTTCGAAATCTGCTTCGCTCAGGTCGCTCAGATTACCGTTAAACAGGCTTTCGGTAATGCGCTTAGCCGCTTCCAGGCCTTCTTCGCCGTGGACCAGACGCGTCACCAGCTCTGCCAGCACGTACTGCGCGCGCGGCGCTTTACCGCTGTTTTTATCTTCTTCTTCCAGCGCATTGATCTCGGCAATGTCCATGAAGGTGAAGAACTTCAGGAAGCGATAAACGTCTGCGTCGGCGGTGTTAATCCAGAACTGGTAGAATTTGTACGGACTGGTTTTCTTCGGATCCAGCCATACCGCGCCGCCTTCTGTTTTACCGAACTTGGTGCCGTCGGCCTTGGTGATCAGCGGAACGGTCAAACCAAAGACCTGATTCTGGTGCAAACGACGAGTCAGGTCGATACCTGAAGTGATGTTGCCCCACTGATCGGAGCCGCCGATTTGCAGCGCCACGCCGTGCAGTTTATTCAGGCAGGCAAAGTCATAACCCTGCAGCAGGTTATAGGAAAACTCGGTGAAAGAGATCCCCTGATCGTCACGGTTCAGACGCTGCTTCACCGCTTCTTTGTTGATCATCTGGTTCACAGAGAAGTGCTTGCCGATATCACGCAGGAAGGTCAGCACGTTCATGCCGCCGAACCAGTCGTAGTTATTCGCGGCAATCGCCGAGTTGTCGCCGCAGTTGAAATCGAGGAATGGCGCAACCTGTTTACGGATTTTATCCACCCACTGCTGCACGGTATCTTCGGTATTGAGTTTACGCTCAGCGGCTTTAAAGCTCGGGTCGCCAATCAGACCGGTCGCGCCGCCGACCAGCGCCACAGGCTTATGGCCTGCCTGCTGGAAGCGTTTCAGGCATAACAATGGAACAAGATGCCCCAAGTGCAAGCTGTCAGCGGTAGGATCGAAGCCGCAATAGAGCGCGATCGGGCCTTGCGCCAGTCGCTCTGCTAACGCTTCCTCGTCCGTCACCTGGGCTACCAGCCCCCGCTCTTGCAATTGTTTAATCAAGTTACTGCTTGCCATCAAATTCTCCATGTATAAACGACTGCACCTTTGCCGGTACACGACTTTTCGCCAGACGCGAAAGGTACATAGAATAAAGCGCCGGAGCACGTAGCACCAGCGCTTAAAACAACATTTTGCGTCCTTTATGGCGCCAGACGGTCGATTTGCCAGCCATCATTTTGCCGCTGGTATAAAAAGCGGTCGTGCAGACGATGTTCACCGCCCTGCCAGAACTCCATTTGTTCAATACTGACGCGGAAACCGCCCCAGAAACTTGGCAACGGGACTTCGCCTTGCTGGAATTTCTGTTTAAGCTCGAGGAATTTACTTTCCAGGATCCCTCGAGCGGAGATACGGCTGGACTGTTGGGAGACCCAGGCGCCAATCTGGCTATCGCGCGGTCGGCTGTGGAAATACTTAACCACTTCCAGCGTCGACAGACGTTCTGCCTGGCCTATTACCATCACCTGGCGCTCCAGCATATGCCAGGGAAACAGCAGGCTGATATGGGGATTTTTTTCGATCTGGTGCGCCTTACGGCTGCCCAGGTTGGTATAGAACACCAGCCCTTTTTCGTCATAGTGCTTTAACAATACGATGCGTTGATAGGGCTGGCCGTTTTCATCAACGGTCGCGACTACCATCGCCGTCGGGTCGGCGAGCTTAGCGTCGCAGGCCTGACGCAACCAACGTTCAAATAACGTCAGGGGTTCAGCGGGAAGATCGTGGCGACGAAGGCCGCCACGGGTATATTCACGGCGCAGATGCGCGATTTGCTGCAATTCGTCGTTATCAGACATAACCATTGAGATCGTTGTCATAGGGTGGCGTTATTGTGCGCCCCCGCTACGGAAATCTCAACGTTTGGCGGTTTGTAACTGGCAGTTGTCCAGTACGGCGCGGTCGCGCTTATACACGGTGGCGCTGTCGCCCTTCGACCAGAAGACATAAACGCCATCAGTGTAACGAGAACCGGAAGCCGAGAGCCCCTGGGTCAGATTGAGTTGCTGATTATCATAGATAAAACTCACCTGCTGACGAGCGTTGTTCAGATGGACGGTCAGCGGTTTTTGATCGCACTGATATTCAAGGGTGTCGGTCTGCATCCGTTCAACGAATTGGTTGTAATAGCTACACCCCGCCAGCATAAAAGGAACTACCGCAATAAGAAATTTTTTCATGAGTATGCCTTCGACTTTCCCGGTCAGGAGGGCAAACCGCCCTCCCGGAATTTCGTCCAGTTTACCGGTAAATAAAAAATAGCGACTTCAGTTAACTCTGATTCTGCGCTCGATTCGCGGGATAAATGGCGCCAAGAATGGTCGCTTCGCTGGCGCCGGTGACGGAAGGAAGATTACCCGGCAGGCCGGCAAGCGTACGCCATGCCAGCCACGCAAAAGCCAACGCTTCCATATCGTCACCGCTGATGCCGGCGTCATCGGTGGTCGTGACTTCCGTTCCTGGCAGCAGCGCCGCCAGACGCGCCATCAACAGCGGATTACGCGCCCCGCCGCCGCAAACTAACAAACGCTCGCAGCCGCCGCTTAACAAAACCTGCTCACTGATGGTCACCGCCGTCAGTTCAGTCAGCGTGGCCTGAACATCCTGCCCTCGCAGATTAGCGTAACGCGCCAGATGTTTTTCCAGCCAACCATAATTGAAATACTCGCGACCGGTGCTCTTCGGCGCGGGTAACGCAAACCACGGGTCGCTTAGCATATCCTGCAGCAGCGGTAGCAATACTTTGCCTTCACTGGCCCATTGCGCGTCTTTATCGTAGGGTTTACCGCACTGGCGCCAAATCCAGGCGTCCATCAACATATTTCCCGGTCCTGTGTCGTAACCGCGTACCGGCTGCCCTGGAACCAGCAAGGAAAGGTTGGCTATGCCGCCGATGTTAAGCACCATACGTCTTTCAACCGGGTGCGCCAGCAGCGCCTGATGGAAAGCCGGGACAAGGGGCGCACCCTGGCCGCCAAGCGCCATATCGCGGCGGCGGAAATCCCCCACCACGGTCACGCCGGTATGTGCAGCAATCTGGTTGTTATCGCCTATTTGCATCGTGTGCGGCGCATCGCCGGTCGGTTCATGCCACACCGTCTGGCCATGGCAACCGATAGCGACAACATCCTCAGGCTGAAGATTTTGCTGGCGCATCAGCGCTAATACTGCATCCGAAAAAAGCCGTCCCAAACGGGTATCGAGTCGCCCCAGTTGCGACAAGGTCAGCTGTTGCCCCTGGCAAATCGCTAAAATATCTTCTTTCAGATTGACCGGGATGGGGTACGAGAGGCTCGCCTGCTGCGCCACCATGTTTTCATTTATTGCCGCCAGAACAACATCAACGCCATCAAGGCTGGTGCCAGACATTACGCCAATAAAACGACCTGATTTCATACGCCTACCCTCATTCCATGACTTTTGCAGTGCCATCAGTGCATCATAAAGCAGCGTGCAATGCTATGGCGCACTAATACTTTTTAACAATAGTTCTGCCGCGACAATTTGTTATGTAAAGTACTTACGTTTATCCGTCGTTAAAGCGAACCTTATTATTTTTAAACAGTCCATAAGGAAGCTATGCCAGCGAACGCTTAAATGCCATATAATTGACCACATGGAAGTTCACTGGAACATTTTGGTACACAGGAGATTCATAAATGATTTTACGTGTTTTGGCTGTCTCGATGATTGGCTTAACCCTGGCGGGTTGCGTCAGCAGCAGCGGTCTATCCGGCGATGTTTACACAGCATCAGAAGCCAAGCAGGTGCAAAGCGTGACCTACGGTACCATCGTACATACCCGTGCGGTCCAGATCCAAAGCGGCGATGACAGCAATGCTATCGGCGCGATTGGCGGCGCGGTACTCGGCGGCTTCCTTGGTAATACCATCGGCGGCGGTACCGGTCGTTCTCTTGCAACTGCTGCAGGCGCGGTTGCCGGCGGCGTAGCCGGTCAGGGCGTACAGGGCGCGATGAACAAAACGCAGGGCGTTGAGCTGGAGATCCGCAAAGATGACGGTAATACCATCATGGTGGTTCAGAAACAGGGCAGCACCCCGTTCTCCGTCGGCCAGCGCGTAGCCATTGCCGGCAGCGGTAGTCAAGTGACGGTTTCCCCGCGTTAAGCCTCCCTAATGCGGCCTTAATTGGCCGCATTAATTCCCCAGATTCATTATTTATCACCAAAACATTCATCATACATATATCAATATTATTGATGTTTCTGCACAGCAACTTGCGTTTGCGCAATATTTCCCGTTGATTAATTCGTTAGCCTGAAGATGTTTTTCATTTAGCGACCAGCGCGTCGTTTTTATCCGCCCTTTTATCGCGGGAGTTTGCCTGTGCCTCTGAATTTAAACCGGTTATCGCACCGCTTATTTGCTTATATCTTTGCCTGCAGCCTGGCAATTATTACGATTGATTTACTATCTCATTCAGTCGTTAATCGTATTCCTACGACTTCATCACCACTTTTTCCTTTGTTGACAATAATATTAATGATTTTTCATATTACTATTGCCTGTTTCATGAGCATGAAATATTGGTGTGATAAAAACCGCCTGTATCTAATGCCTATCGCCATCGCCTTTGCCAGCTCCGCCCTGCTGATGCTGGGTACCCTGAGCAGCTATCCCGGCTGGCTATTGTACAACAGCGAATATATTGTTAAACAAAATGACGCACTGATCTTTTATTCATTCCGTAATATCCTGATGGCGGTGTTGTTCATCACCGCTATTGTTATATACCGTTTTCGTCAGTATCTTAATCAAGCGTCCGGCGCACATACTATAGTACTGACGGGGTGTTTTCTTTTTAGTGCTATCATTCTTATTTTGTCGTGGCTACATTCCAGTAATAGTCCATTATTAAGCATCGATTTCATCGACGATCTCACCAGCACTTTTACTCCGTTATGGCATAACTGGATGGGCTGGTTGCTTTTTTTAGTCTGGGTAGTGACATTGGTATTATTGGTTACTCTCACCCGGCTAAGAAATATATTCTGGTACAGCGGGGCATTTTTCTGCGCCGCCTATTTGTTTACGCTAAACGTATTACTCACAGCGACAAATAGCCAACATATCATCGCATGGAATCAGGCACGCCTGTTCGAAACCTTAAGTACCTTATTTATGCTGTTCGTCCTGTTAAGCGACGTTTTTCTTCTCTATCGCGACTCTAACAATAAATACATCAATTCATATCAGAACTCTATCCGCGATCCGCTGACCAGACTGTACAACCGCAGCTACTTTTACGACACGCTCAACGGTCTGCTGCCGCAAGTTTCAGCAACACAACCGCTGTCGGTTATCGTCAGCGATCTCGACCACTTTAAGCGTATCAACGACAACTACGGTCATGTTCAGGGTGACAAGGTGATTCAGTTTACCGCCGACGTATTACGGACGCACGTGCGCCATGATGATATTGCCGCGCGCATCGGCGGCGAAGAGTTCGCCCTGCTGCTGGTAAATACCCATGCTGATGATGCGCTGGCGATAGCCGAGCGAATTCGTCAGATGGTCAGCGCCGGACAGACATCGCTGCCGGAACGAATGACCATTAGCATGGGTGTTTACACCGTTACAAGCTCAAGCATTGGGGCTGAGGAATGCGTCAAGCGCGCGGATACGGCTATGTACGCGGCGAAAAACGGTGGCCGCGACCGCGTGGTGGTCTGGCAGGAATAATAGAAAGGGCTTTGCGAACGCAAAGCCCTTTTCCCGGCTAGTCTTTTGCCTGAAGATCGAGGATATTGTTTTCAAGTTTACGGATTAAGTTGAGTAGCGTTTCGACTTCCTGCTTTGAGACACCCGCAAGGATTTCATCACGCGTTTTGCCAATCACCGCTTCCATTTCATTGATCAGCGGTTCAGCCTTTTCCGTTAACTTAATACGTTTCGCCCGGCGATCGTTTGCACAAGTCTGGCGAGAAATGAGCCCTTTCTCCTCCAGTTGATCCAGCGTGCGCACCAAAGAGGGCTGTTCGATACCAATGGCCTTGGCCAGCTGGATTTGCGACTGCTCAGGAGGTAGCTGATGAATGTTATGCAGCGTGACCCAGTGCGTCTGCGTTAACTCCAGAGGTTTCAGGCGATGGTCGATCAGCGCGCGCCAAACGCGTACCAAACGTGCCAGATCAGAACCAAGTGGCGATTCCAATTTCATCTCCTTATAATTAGCTTGCTAAGTTATTATACTGCTTTTAGAATAGTGTGCAGCATTTAAATTACCAAAACAAATGAATTACTTGATTCACTAAATTCAAGACAATGATTTACAATGTGAACTAATTCATCACCAAGAACATTATCCCTGCAACGGCAAAGGATTTTTGCTTGTGAAACTGAGTCTTAACACTCCCGGATTGTCGCTACAGGACCTGGTGTTCGGCGCTTCTATCTATTTTCCCCCGTTATTTAAAGCCGTCGTGCTTGGTTTCTTTATCTGGTTAATCGTTCATCGTCAGCTACGCGACTGGATGTATGCCGGCGAAATCTGGCATCCCCTGCTGATGGACCTTTCCCTGTTTGCGCTGGCCGTTTGCCTGGCGCTGGTTCTCCTGACTCTCTTGTGATGCTCATTTCATGAAGAAACTAAAATATCTCTCAACCTTAATTATTGCCGCCATTGCGATTATCGCCGCCTGGCTGGTATGGAACTACTACACCCAGTCTCCGTGGACGCGCGATGGCAAAATTCGCGCCGAACAGGTCGGTATCACCCCGCAGATTTCCGGCAGTATTTTGCAGTTGAATGTTAAAGATAACCAATTGGTCAAAGCCGGCGACGTGCTGTTCCGTATTGACGATACGCCGTATCGCATCTCGGTATTAAACGCACAAGCGCAGTTGGCAAAAGCCAAAGCCGAACTGGCAAAAGCCAAAGCCGAGCAGACTAAAGCCGCCAGCGACGTTACTCGCCGCCGCAGTCTGTCGCAAAACTTCATCTCCGCTGAAGATATGGAAACCGTCAATACCGCCCTGAATACCGCCAATACGACTTATGAGGCGGCTAAAGCGGTCGTTGGCGTGGCGCAAGCCGCGCTGGAGCATGCGCAGTGGCAGCTGGCGCAAACCGTGGTTAAAGCCCCGGTTGATGGCTGGATAACTAATTTGTCAACGCGGGTCGGGGATTACGCCTCCGTCGGCCATCCCGTATTTGCCCTTGTCGACAGCCACTCTTTCTATGTCCTGGGTTATTTTGAAGAGACCAAACTACGTCACATCCGCGAAGGTGATAGCGCTCAGGTCGTTCTCTATAGCAGCAAACAAACGTTACAAGGTCACGTCTCCAGTATCGGCCGCGCCATCGTTGACCAGAGCGTTGAAGGCGGTTCGGCGCTGGTCGCTAATATTAAACCCAACATTCCATGGGTACGCCTTGCGCAACGCGTACCGGTACGTATCGAGTTCGATAAACTCCCTGCGGATGTCACGTTGGTTTCAGGTACCACCTGTACCGTGTCAATTGGCGGACAATAATGAAGCTGCAGGCTCTGCGCTGGCAATCACTGCCGTGGTTTAAGGCCAGTCGCCCGCAATGGCGCTACGCATTGCGCAACGGTATTGCCATGTGTCTGGCGCTCAGCATCGCCTATGCGTTGGACCTTGATGAGCCTTACTGGGCGATGACCTCGGCCGCGGTAGTCAGCTTCCCGACCGTCGGCGGCGTTATCAGTAAGAGCTTTGGCCGTATCGCCGGCAGCCTGCTCGGCGCCTGCGCCGCCCTGCTACTGGCCGGCCATACCCTTAATGACCCCTGGCTATTCCTATTCAGTATCTCAGCCTGGATTGCGCTCTGTACCTGGGCCTGTGCGATGTTTACCAATAATGTCGCTTACGCCTTTCAGCTGGCAGGCTATACCTGCGCCATTATCGCCTTCCCGGTTATTAATGTTACCGACGCGAATGAACTGTGGACTATCGCTCAGTCGCGTGTCTGTGAAGTGATTGTGGGGATATTGTCCGGCGGGTTCATGATGATGATCCTGCCCAGTACCTCGGATGGCGTCACGCTGCTGACGGCACTGAAGAATATGCACTCCCGATTATTAGAGCATGCCAGCCTGCTGTGGGTGCCGGAAACCACCGATGCGATTCGTAGCGCTCATGAAAGCGTCATCGGCCAGATCCTGACCATGAATCTGCTGCGTATCCAGGCCTTCTGGAGCCATTATCGTTTCAGACGGCAGAACCCCTTGCTGAATTATCTGCTACACCAGCAGTTGCGAATGACCAGCGTCATCTCCAGCCTGCGGCGAATGTTATTGAACTGGCCGGATGCGCCTGGTAATACGCGGGCGGTGCTGGAAACGTTACTTAGCGAGCTCGCCAATCCGCACGCAAATGTTTATAGCGTGGCGCGAATTCTGGTGCCGCTAGCCCCCGGCCCTAACGCCGACTATCGCCATCTGGCGTTCTGGAAACGGCTGCGTTATTTCTGTCGTATCTATCTCGAAAGCAGCCGCTGGATCCGCCGCATCGAGAACGCCAGCGCTATCACGGTGTTCAATGTCCCTTCGGCGCCCGCGCTGTCGCGCCATACCGATCAGGCGGAAGCGTTATGGAACGGCTTGCGTACCTTCTGCGCGTTGGTGGCCGTGGGTGCCTGGGGCATCAGCACCCAATGGCAGGCCTGCGCCGCCGCGCTCACCCTTGCCGCCATTAGCTGCGTACTGTACTCGGTGTCGCCTTCGCCTTTTAAATCGCTCACCTTATTGATGCGTACCCTGGTGCTGTTGTCGCTGTTCAGCTTTGTGGTGAAGTTTGGCTTAATGGTGCAGATAACCGACCTGTGGCAGTTTTTACTGTTTCTGTTCCCGCTGCTCACCACCATGCAATTATTAAAACTTCAAATGCCGAAGTTCGCAGGGCTATGGGGGCAGTTAATCGTCTTTATGGGATCGTTTATTTCGGTCACCAACCCTCCGGTCTATGACTTCGCCTCGTTTCTTAATGATAATCTCAGCAAAATCATCGGCGTCGGTCTTGCATGGCTTGCCTTTGCGATTATCAGTCCCGGTTCGGATGCGCGGAAAAGCCGCCGCCATATTCGTGCGTTACGGCGTCACTTCGTCGATCAGCTGAGCCGCCGCCCGCAGCATAGCGAGCACGAATTTGAGTCACTGGTGTATCACCACATTAGCCAGTTAAGCAGCAGCCAGGACGCGCTGGCGCGACGTTGGCTGCTGCGCTGGGGCGTGGTGCTGCTCAACTGCTCGCATGTCGTGTGGCAACTACGTGATTGGGAGACACGCTCCGATCCGCTTTCACAAGTGCGCGACTTGTGTATTAGCCTGCTACGCGACGTCATGAGCGAACGCGGCGTCCAGCAACGCCCACTTGCCTCGACGTTGCTGGAACTGCAGCGGATTTGCGACACCCTTAATCACCATCATCAGCCGGCGGCTAAAGAGCTGGCGGCGATTATCTGGCGGTTATACTGCTCGCTATCGCAATTAGAACAAGCGCCGATTGCCGGCACCATTACCGAACGGGCTACTTAATCACCCCGCAGGCAAAACGCTCGCCGCCGCCGCCCAGCGGCTGCGGGCTATCGGCCATATTATCGCCGCCGACATGCACCATCAGCGCTTTGCCCTTCACTTCCGCGAGCGTTTTCAGGCGCGGGGCAATAACTGGTTGATTAGCCACGCCATCGTCGTTCACCACCAGCAGAGGGAGATCGCCGAGATGCCCCGCCCCTAATGGCCCTTCATGTTTGCCGGTATGTTGCGGGTCGAAATGCCCGCCCGCCGCGCCGGCGGCGACCGCTTTACCGTCTTTTATCGCCGGCTGGCAGCTCCCTTCAGCATGAATATGAAAACCGTGTTTACCCGGCGGTAACGCGCGTAAATCAGGAGCAAATTCGAGTCCCCTGTCGGTTTCAGTAATTTTAACGCTGCCGACGGCCTGGCCAACGCTTTGGCTGGTGACAAGATTGAGGGTGACATCTTCACTGGCGGCCTGAGCGCCAGCGCAAAATGCGAGAGTGAAAATAGCGAGTAAACATCGTTGCATAACACCTCCGGATTGGCTGTTTCCCTGATAAGTGTAAACCAGGCAGCGGCATCCGGAGGCGTAATCTGGCTTATGGGACGTCGTATCCCAGCGCCGCTTTGCGAATGCGGAACCACTGCTGGCGCGTCATATGCAGTTTTTCCGCGACAATCGCCGAGCGCACGCGCTCGATTTTCCCCGAGCCGATAATCGGCAACGGTTTCGACGGCAGGCGCAACACCCACGCGTAAACTACCTGTTCGATGCTTTCGGCGTTAAGCTCCTGGGCAATTTGTGCCAGTTCGTCGCGCAGCGGCTGGAAGCTCTCGTCGTTGAACAGGCGTCCGCCGCCGAGGCAGGACCAGGCCATCGGGTGAATGCGTAGCTGCTGCAGTTGATCGAGGGTGCCGTCAAGCAGCAGCGGCTGATATACCGGCGAGAGCTCGACCTGGTTAGTCGCCAGGGTGAAAGGCAGGCGCGATTGTAAAAGCGTAAACTGCGCCGGCGTAAAGTTAGACACGCCAAAGTGGCGCACTTTCCCACTATGATGTAGCGCGAGGAAAGCCTCAGCGACCTCGTCGGCATCCATCAATGGATCCGGGCGGTGAATCAGCAGTAAATCGAGATGATCGGTCGCCAGGTTGCGCAGGGATTGCTCGGCGCTGAGAATGATATGGTCACGGTCAGTAATATAGTGGCCAATGGTATTTTCCGCACGCGCTTTGGTAGCAATGCCGCATTTGCTGACGATTTCCATTCGGCTACGTAGATGCGGAGCTCGTTTAAGCGCTTCGCCAAAGGCAGATTCGCATTGATAATCGCCGTAGATATCGGCGTGGTCGACGGTAGTAATTCCCAGATCCAGGTGCTGCTCAATAAAGCCGACCAGCGCCTCGGCGGACATATTCCAGTCCATTAGCCGCCAGTAACCCATAACAAAACGTGAAAATTCCGGCCCCTGCGGAGCCATAGCAATACGCTGAACCATAAACGCTTCCTCGACAAAAAAGTGCTCTGAGTATACGCATATTTATCTTCAAAACAGTGAGGGTTGCTGCGGTTCTTCCGCCGGCTCCGGCTTAGCCGCTCGAATTTTACGCAGTAATCGCTGACGGCACAGGCGCAGAACCTCTTGTTTTTGCGCATCGCTCAGTTTTTGCCAGTTGAAGCGCTCATCACGGCTACGAAAACAGCCACGGCAATACCCGCGTTCATCGGACTGACATATTCCCCGACACGGACTTTGTACCGGGAAAAACTCAAGCTGCTCTGCCACAACCGATCTCCTGTTTGTTCTCTCTGCTTCTCATTGAAGACGCTCTGCCGCTCGCGCGCAACTTTTGTTAGTTTGTTATCCTCGCAGAATGATCATTTTGCTTGCATTAGACCAATCGGTCTACTACAGTGTGCCGCATGAACAGACACAGCGAATGCGATACCCGAGAACACATCCTCGTCACCGGCGAACAACTATGCATGCATCGTGGTTTTACCGGAATGGGCTTAAGTGAACTTCTGAAAACGGCGGAAGTGCCGAAAGGCTCTTTCTATCATTACTTTCGCTCAAAAGAAGCCTTCGGCGTCGCGTTGCTTGAACATCACTACACCGGCTATCTGCAGCGCCTGGTTGACCACTTCGACCATGGCGAAGGCAACTACCGCGACCGATTGCTGGCCTACTATCAGCACACGCTGAATCAGTTTTGCCAACAGGGCATTATCAGCGGCTGCTTAACCGTGAAGCTGTCGGCGGAAGTGTGCGACCTGTCGGAAGATATGCGTACCGCCATGGATAAAGGCGCCAGTCAGATTATCGCCCTATTGGGCGAAGCACTGGAAAAAGGCCGTCTGGAGGGTAGCCTGCTGTTTGAGGGGGAAGCTATCACCCTTTCACAGGTGCTGTACTCGTTGTGGTTGGGGGCCAATCTACAGGCCAAAATTACGCGTAGCGCAACGCCGCTGGAAAGCGCTCTTGCTCACGCCAAACAGATCATTGCAGCGCCTGCGGTTTAACAGGCGTTTTTATTTAACCAGTTACAAGACGACCGGTCTACTCAGGAGTCATTATGTCAGAATCTAAATTGTTCAGCCCGTTAAAAGTCGGTGCGGTGACCGTACCTAACCGCGTATTTATGGCTCCGCTGACCCGTCTGCGCAGCATCGAACCTGGCGACATCCCTACTCCGCTGATGGCTGAGTACTATCGTCAGCGCGCCAGCTCCGGCCTGATTATCACCGAAGCGACGCAAATTTCCGCCCAAGCGAAAGGTTATGCCGGCGCGCCGGGCCTGCATAGCGCAGAGCAAATGGCCGCATGGCAAAAAATCACCGCTGGCGTTCATGCTGAAAACGGTCATATCGCCGTGCAACTGTGGCACACCGGGCGGATTTCCCATAACAGCCTGCAACCGGGCGGCGCAGCGCCGGTCGCGCCATCGGCACTGAGCGCAGGCACGCGTACTTCGCTGCGTGATGAAAACGGCCATGCGATTCGCGTTGATACGTCAATGCCGCGCGCGCTGGAAACGGACGAAATCCCAGGCATCGTTGATGATTTCCGTCAGGCGGTAGGCAATGCCCGTGATGTCGGATTCGATCTGGTAGAGCTGCACTCCGCGCACGGTTATCTGCTGCACCAGTTCCTGTCGCCTTCTTCTAACCAGCGTACCGACCAGTACGGCGGCAGCGTTGAGAACCGCGCCCGCTTGGTGCTCGAAGTGGTCGATGCCGTCAGCAAAGAGTGGAGCGCCGACCGTATCGGTATCCGCGTGTCGCCAATCGGTAGTTTCCAGAACGTCGATAACGGCCCGAACGAAGAAGCCGATGCGCTCTATCTTATTGAGCAACTGGCAAAACGCGGTATCGCTTATCTGCACATGTCCGAACCAGACTGGGCCGGCGGCCAGCCGTATAGCGACGAATTCCGTCAGAAAGTCCGCGATCGTTTCCCTGGCGCGATTATCGGCGCTGGCGCCTATACGGTGGAGAAAGCCAACGACCTTATTAATAAAGGGCTGATCGATGCCGTGGCCTTTGGCCGCGATTACATCGCCAACCCGGATCTGGTGGCCCGTCTGCAGAAGAAAGCGGCGCTAAACCCGCAGCGCCCGGAAAGCTTCTACGGCGGCGGCGCGGAAGGTTATACCGATTATCCAACCCTGTAATCCCTCCATTGATAGCGGCGTACCAACGCCGCTATACTCAAGACTCTGATGTATCAAAACAAACTGCATAGGGGAAATTATGCGCTTACTTCACACCATGCTGCGCGTTGGCGACCTGCAACGTTCTATCGAGTTTTATACCAACGTGCTGGGCATGAAGCTGCTGCGTACCAGCGAAAACCCTGAATATAAATACTCGCTGGCTTTCGTCGGCTACGGCGAAGAGAGCGATACCGCGGTTATCGAACTGACCTATAACTGGGGCGTGGATAGCTACGAGCTCGGTACCGCCTATGGCCATATTGCGCTGAGCGTCGACAACGCGGCGGAAGCCTGCGAACGTATTCGCCAGAACGGCGGCAACGTCACTCGCGAGGCCGGCCCGGTGAAAGGCGGCAGCACGGTTATCGCCTTTGTTGAAGATCCGGACGGCTACAAAATTGAGCTGATCGAAGAGAAAGATGCCGGAAAAGGTCTCGGCAACTAAGTTAATTCGGGCGCGTTCGCGCCCGATGTTTTATCCCTACCTGCTGCAAGCCGCGGCAAAATTTGCCATAATGCGCGCTACTTTTTTCCAGCTAAGAGAATCTGATGTCCGAGAACGCTCAACTTAATGGTCTGTGCGGCCGTTTTCGCGGTTTTTACCCAGTGGTGATTGATGTTGAGACCGCCGGGTTTAATGCCAAAACCGACGCCCTGCTGGAGATCGCCGCTATTACGTTGAAGATGGATGAGCAGGGCTGGCTGATGCCGGACGAAACGCTGCATTTTCACGTGGCTCCCTTCGAAGGGGCCAACCTGCAGCCGGAAGCGCTGGCTTTCAATGGAATTAACCCAAACGATCCTGAGCGCGGCGCGATAAGCGAATACGATGCGCTGCACGCCATTTTTAAAATGGTCCGCAAAGGGATGAAAGAGAGCGATTGTAGCCGCGCGATTATGGTGGCGCATAATGCGACTTTCGATCATAGCTTTACGATGGCCGCCGCCGAGCGCGCCGGGTTGAAACGCAACCCGTTCCATCCTTTCGTGACCTTCGATACCGCCGCGCTGAGCGGGTTGGCCTTAGGGCAAACGGTATTGTCTAAAGCCTGCATTGCCGCGGGAATGGAGTTTGATGGCAGCAAGGCTCATTCTGCGTTGTATGATACCGAGCAAACCGCCCAGCTATTCTGCGAAATCGTCAACCGCTGGAAGCGCCTTGGCGGTTGGCCCTTACCTGCGCTTGAAGCATAAGCGATAAAAAAAGCGACTTCCGGGGAAGTCGCTTTTTCTTTGCTGCAAAGAATTACTCTGCTTTCGGCTCGTCAGCGCTGTGCTTGGCTGCCGTTTCTTTGATCAGCTGCTGCAGTTCGCCGCGCTGATACATTTCGATGATGATGTCGCAACCGCCAACCAGTTCGCCGTCAACCCACAGCTGCGGGAAGGTCGGCCAGTTAGCGTATTTCGGTAATTCAGCGCGGATATCCGGATTCTGCAGGATGTCCACGTAGGCAAAACGTTCGCCGCAAGCGGAAAGCGCCTGTACTGCCTGAGCGGAGAAACCGCAGCTCGGCAGCTTCGGAGAACCTTTCATATACAGCAGGATCGGGTTTTCAGCGATTTGACGTTGGATTGTTTCTAAAGTGGTGCTCATTGTCGTGCTTCCTTAAACATCTTTACGGCAGTAATTTGTCATTGTAGCGTCCTGGACGCAGGACCGATAATAACATTTTTTTCACTCGCCACATTTTATCTTCTGTCGTCTGAAGTTGCCTTAAAAATATCACTTTGCGACGTCAGTGCGGGGCGGATTGCGCATTTTTTGTACGCAGCGGCGATTCTCTGACTTATTTTTTTGCAATCGTTAACCAAACGACATTTTAGATACAAAAGAGTATTAACTTTCTGGCTTTTTATGCTTTAGAATCATTCCGGTTTGTCATTCACCGTCAGGCATTAGTATATGTCTGTAATTTAATCAGGGGATTGCTCAGTGGCGCGGCTCAATAAAATCGCGATATCGCTCTGTGCATTACTGTTTACATCTATCTCGCTTACGCCATTGGCGCATGCTTCAGGGCATACGCACGCTTCGGCTACGCCGAAGGCGCATCCGGCAAAAGGCTCCACCGCCGAGCGTAAGAAGAAAGCGGCACAGAATAAATCCAAATCCACCGCTAAAACTACCCGTAAAAAAACCTCCAGCTCTAAGCTCCCTACCCGCACTACCGCAGCAAGCCAAACCGCGCTTAATCGTCAAGCCGCCGGCGCCACCAAAAAATGCGTGTTGCGCAAAGGTTATAAAAAACAGTGTGCGAAAACGGTAAAATCCGGCGAAGCATCGACGCTGGCGTTGAACAACGTGAAAAGCAAATGCGTAGTGCGTAAAGGCTACAAAAAACGCTGTAAGCCCGTTGTCGACGAGCCGAATCTGACGATTGCCGACGCACACAAAGCCCGCGTGCAAAAAGCGCAAAGTACCGCAATGAATAAACTCATGGATCAGCTGGGCAAGCCTTATCGCTGGGGAGGCTCCTCACCGCGTACCGGTTTCGACTGCAGCGGGCTGGTTTATTACGCCTATAAAGATCTGGTAAAAATTCATATTCCGCGCACCGCTAACGAAATGTACCACCTGCGCGATGCCCGGCCGGTTGACCGCGATGAACTGCAAAGCGGCGACCTGGTCTTCTTCCGTACCCGTGGACGCGGCACCGCCGACCACGTAGGCGTTTACGTTGGAAACGGTAAGTTTATCCAGTCGCCGCGTACCGGTCGTGATATTCAGATAACCTCCTTAAGCGAAGATTATTGGGTTCGCCACTACGTCGGCGCGCGCCGCGTAATGACGCCAAAAACCATTCGTTAAGAGACGCTGGCCTCGGTTTGCCGCTGCGCCGGCAAACCGCTCTTCTGTACATCCCCCCCCTCTTCCAGATTCAGCGGATACTGCATTCGCTCCTCCAGTTGCGCGGGGTGGCGGCGATAACTGGTCGGCGACATACCAAAATGACGACGGAAAGTACGGCAGAATGTCGCCTGGCCTTCAAACCCGAGCAGCAATGAGATACTCAACGCCGAATCCTTCGTCTGTTTGAGAATGCCGGCGGCAATAGTCATTTTGCGTCGGCTAACATACGTTCCCAGCGTATAACCGGTAATCAGCGCAAACTGGCGCTGAAAGTACCAGTGCGAATAACCCGATTTCCTCGAGATCGCGGTAACGGGGAGCGCGGTAAAAATGTTGTCTTCGATCCATTCGATAATATCTATGACGATCGGGATAATATGTCCGCTGACCATTTCATGTTTGTGCGCCATCTCTTTTCATCCATCAATTATGAGCTTTATGCTTGTTCAATAACGATTTCTTACTCCGAGGTCCGTTGCCTGCAGAGACAATTATATTTGTCATACAATTAAAATAGATCCCAATGATTATTGGGCATGAAAGTCATTCCTATTACGCATAATGCTAACAAGCTAATGATTTATCGCATTTTAAAAAGATAACAAGCGGTGAGGATATGCAGCGTTTTAGTCGTATGCAGGAGCGTCGATGGGGACTTTGCGAATCATATCGCTCGTCATGCGCCAGACTGGCGAAGGCTTAATCAGTCGCGTTAGCAATGAATAACCTTTGTTGTTGTAAGTCTTTTAACTGACTTCAGCAAATGTTAACATTCTCAACACAATAACATGTAACACTCGCGACAGCGTTACACAGTAGATACGATATTCAGGTGAACATTCACCTAATTAATGTGAGAAAAAACAAAAAGTTATAAGGAGAGTAGCAATGTCGTTCGAATTACCTGCATTACCATATGCAAAAGACGCCCTGGCGCCGCACATTTCCGCAGAAACCCTGGAATACCATTACGGTAAGCATCACCAGGCCTATGTGACCAACCTCAACAACCTGATCAAAGGCACCGCTTTTGAAGGCAAATCTCTGGAAGAGATCGTTCGCTCTTCTGAAGGCGGCGTTTTCAATAACGCAGCGCAGGTCTGGAACCACACTTTCTACTGGAACTGCCTGGCGCCGAACGCCGGCGGTGAGCCGGAAGGCGAACTGGCCGCAGCGATTAACAAATCTTTCGGTAGCTTCGCTGATTTTAAAGCGAAATTCACCGATGCCGCGGCGAAAAACTTCGGCGCAGGCTGGACCTGGCTTGTTAAAAACGCAGACGGCAGCCTGGCTATCGTCTCCACCAGCAACGCCGGCACTCCGCTGACTACCGATGCGACGCCGCTGCTGACCGTTGATGTCTGGGAACACGCCTACTACATCGACTACCGCAATGCCCGTCCTAATTATCTGGAACACTTCTGGGCGCTGGTAAACTGGAAATTTGTTGCCGCCAACCTGGCAGCATAAAACAAAACCGCAGCAGGCTTGCCCCGCTGCGGTTTTTTCTTAGTACAACTTAGTGATTCGCTAACGCTTCTTCTGGTTGAGAACGCCCGCCAAACAGCACTACCGCCAACGCCAGCCCGGCAATAATCGCCCCCATTACCGGCACAAAAGCATAACCGAGACCGCCGGAAATCACCGCGCCGCCCGCCGCCGCACCCAACGCGTTACCGAGGTTAAAAGCGCCAATATTCACCGACGATGACAAACCCGGCGCTTCGTGCGCCACGCGCATTACGCGCATCTGCAGCGGCGGAACCACCGCGAAGGTTGCCGCGCCCCACACGACCATGCTGACGGCAGCACCCAACTGCGATTGCGCCAGCAGCGGAATGGCCAACATGATGGCAATCAGTAACAACAGGAACCCTTTCAACGTTCCGGAGACTGAACGGTCGGCAAATTTACCGCCCAGATAGTTGCCAAGTGAGAAACCGACGCCGATTAATACCAGCATGGCGGTAACAAACAGCGGTGAAGCATTGGTAATGGTATGCAGTACCGGAGAAATGTAGGTATACAGCGTGAACATCGCCCCGGCGCCCAGCACGGTGGTCAACAGCGCGGAGAGTACCTGAGGACGCATCAACACCGACAGCTCGCGCTTCACGTTCGGACGCTCGCCGGCGCTACCCTTCGGCAGGGAGAACCACAGGCTGACCATCGCAATTAATCCCAGACCCGCCGTGGCGAGGAAAGACATTCGCCAGCCGATGGTTTCGCCAAGCCAGGTAGCCGCCGGTACGCCGCCGATATTGGCAATGGTCAGCCCCATAAACATGGTCGCGACCGCACTGGCCTGTTTGTGTTTTGGCACCACGCTTGCGGCAACGACCGAGCCGAGGCCGAAGAACGCGCCATGATTGAGGCTGGTGATAATACGCGACAGCAGTAGCGTCGTGTAATCCGGCGCAATTGAAGAGAGCACGTTGCCGAGGGTGAAGATCCCCATCAGGAAGATCAATGCATTGCGGCGAGCGCGATGCGACAGCAGTAACGTCATTAACGGCGCGCCGACCATCACGCCAATGGCATAGGCGCTAATCAGCATCCCCGCGGCCGGAATAGAAACATCTACGCCTTTGGCGATAACCGGCAGTAATCCCATCGGGGAAAACTCGGTGGTACCGATACCAAAGGCACCGATCGCCAACGCGAGTAAGGGAAAGTTGATTTTCATTCAGAGACTCCATCAGGCCGATTCAGGACTCGGCATTACATCAGAAGCCAAAAGCATGACATCAATCACAGAAAAACAGAAGTAAACGAAATGACAAAAGATTTTTGCAGATTTGCTAATAATGGCGGGATGGGAGGGGAAGCCCCCTCCCTGCTGGAATCAGTGCAGTACCGCGGTCAACGCGGCGGCGACGATCAGACCCAAAACAATAACCGTCGTTGTCAGCGAAAACTTTAAATTTGTGTCCATCAATTTTCTCCCCTGATTATCCCCACATAGAAAGTGAGCTTGCTCATTTTTGCACAAAAATATGCAAAAATCTTCCCGGATTTAGAGTGATGCACATTTTTGCTCTTCCCCTTTGCTTCGAGATAGGACAAAATCCCACGCTAATTTGAAAGCGTATCGGCCATTGACCCCTTCCTGTCGTTCTGTGTCGTTTTCCCAGGTGTTGCAATGTTGAGCATTGTATACAGGGTGTGTATAGGCAAACGTTTACGTATCGATAATCAGACGATCAGGTCAAGGTCTGGAGTGAGAAGTAATGGCAACTATTAAAGATGTAGCGAAACGCGCAAACGTTTCCACTACAACTGTATCACATGTGATTAACAAAACCCGTTTCGTGGCGGAAGAGACGCGCAATGCGGTGTGGGCGGCAATTAAAGAACTCCACTATTCGCCAAGCGCCGTGGCTCGCAGCCTGAAAGTCAATCACACTAAATCGATCGGTTTGCTGGCCACCAGCAGCGAAGCGGCCTATTTCGCTGAAATTATCGAATCCGTAGAAAAGAGCTGTTTCCAGAAAGGCTATACCCTGATTCTGGGCAACGCCTGGAACGATCCGGAAAAACAGCGCGCCTACTTGTCGATGATGGCGCAAAAGCGCGTCGACGGCCTGCTGGTGATGTGTTCCGAGTACCCGGAGTCCGTACTCAGCATGCTGGAAGAGTATCGTCATATTCCGATGGTGGTGATGGACTGGGGCGAAGCCAAGGCGGACTTTACCGACTCGGTTATCGATAATGCCTTTGAAGGCGGCTATATCGCCGGCCGTTACCTGATTGAACGCGGCCACCGCGAAATTGGCGTTATTCCGGGCCCGCTTGAACGCAACACCGGCGCCGGACGCCTGGCAGGCTTCATGCAGGCAATGAAAGAAGCGCATATCAATGTGCCGGAAAACTGGATTGTGCAGGGCGACTTTGAACCGGAATCCGGCTACCGCGCCATGCAGCAGATCCTTAATCAGCAGCATCGCCCAACCGCCGTGTTCTGCGGCGGCGACATCATGGCTATGGGCGCTATCTGCGCCGCCGACGAAATGGGCCTGCGCGTGCCGCAGGACATTTCGCTGATCGGGTATGATAACGTGCGTAACGCTCGCTACTTCAGCCCGGCGCTGACCACAATACATCAACCCAAGGACTCGCTCGGGGAAGCGGCATTCAATATGCTGCTCGATCGTATCGTTAATAAACGTGAAGAGTCGCAGTCCATCGAGGTGCATCCACGTCTTATCGAGCGCCGCTCGGTAGCCGACGGCCCGTTCGTCGATTATCGCCGCTAACGCCCTCCTCCGGCGCCGGTTATTCCGGCGCCCGCAACCACTCCCGATTCAACGTTTCGCTGTCGCCAAGATAGTCAAGCAGCCAGCTTAAAGCGGGTGAAGCATCGCTTTGTTGCCAGGTCAGGCAGCAGGCAGCATCCGGGAATGGGTTTTCCAACGTCAAGGCCGTCCACTCCCCGCTATCGATATGCGGGCGGGCGAAATGGCCAGGCACCATCCCGACGCATAATCCCGCAGAAAGACAGGTGGCTGAAGATTCCCAGTCCGGCACCACTACCCGCTTCTGGTTATCCAGCAGCCAGGTTGTGCGCTTCGGCAACGAGCGCGAGGTATCTTCGCGCACCAGGGACGGCCAGTTGCGCAACACATCATCGCTGAGCGGCCCATCCATCTGCGCCAGCGGATGGCTACTGGCAACGACACAGTGCCAGTTCAGCATCCCCATATCGCGGAAAGCGTAACGCCCGCCCACCGGAATCGAACGCGTCGCGCCGATAGCTAATTCTACCCGTCCATCGGCTAACGCATCCCAGACGCCGTTGAAAACTTCCTGAAAAACGATCAGTTCGACATCGCTAAAATGGCGATAAAAATCAACGATCATCTGGCGCATACGCGCGGGTTTAACGATATCGTCCACCGCGATGGACAACTGGCCACGCCAGCCGTTAGCAATCTGCTGGCACTGCTGGCGGGTGATCTGCATTTTTTTGATAACAGAACGCCCTTCCTGCAAAAACCAGTGCCCGGCGGGGGTTAGTTCAACATCACGGTGGCGGCGTTCAAACAGCGGAACCGCAAGCCACTCCTCCAGTTGTCGCACCGTATAGCTCACCGCCGAAGGTACGCGGTGCAACTCCTGCGCCGCGGCGCTGAAACTTCCGTTACGCGCTACAGCATCAACCACTTCTAAGGAATATTCAGACCACATATTCTGCCTGCAAAATTTTTGAATGCATGTGACAAATAATAGCGTTTCACAAGGCGGATTACACTCCCTACACTCTGCGGCATCGTACCTGCATCAGTAGAAAGAGAACGTTATGCAACAACCTGGGAAAGGATTTTTAGTGTGGCTGGGCGGCCTGAGCGTGCTTGGCTTTCTGGCCACCGACATGTATCTACCGGCTTTTGCCGCCATTCAGCAAGACCTCAACACCTCTGCCGCATCGGTTAGCGCCAGCCTGAGCTTATTCCTCGCGGGCTTCGCGCTCGGCCAGCTGTTCTGGGGGCCGTTGTCGGACCGCTATGGCCGAAAACCGATTCTGCTCGCCGGGCTGGCTATCTTCGCTCTTGGCTGTCTTGGGATGCTGTGGGTACGCGACGCGACGCTGATGCTGGTACTGCGTTTTGTCCAGGCGATTGGCGTATGCGCCGCCGCGGTGACCTGGCAGGCGATGGTGACCGACTACTATCCAGCCCAGCGCACCAACCGCATTTTCGCGACGATCATGCCGCTGGTCGGGCTCTCTCCGGCGCTGGCGCCGTTACTCGGCAGCTGGCTGTTAGTTCATCTGGAATGGCAGGCTATTTTCGCCACCCTGTTCGCTATCACCTTACTGTTGATGCTGCCGGCTTTTCGTCTGAAGGCGGTGGTCAAACCTGCTGGCGAAACGCCGCAAAAACTCACCTTTATGGCCCTGCTGCGTTCACGTGAATATAGCGGTAACGTGCTCATTTATGCGGCGTGTTCCGCCAGCTTCTTCGCCTGGCTCACCGGCTCGCCGTTTATCCTTCATGAAATGGGTTATGGCCCAACGGTGATTGGTCTCAGCTACGTGCCGCAAACTATTGCCTTCCTGATCGGCGGTTACGGCTGCCGCGCGGCGCTGCAAAAATGGCAGGGTCATCAGATGCTGCCCTGGCTGCTGGTTGTTTTTGCGCTGAGCGTGGCGGCGACCTGGCTTGCCGGAATGCAGGCTCATCCGTCGCTGGTTGCGCTAATGATTCCGTTTTGCATCATGGCGATTGTGAATGGCGGTATTTACCCTATCGTCGTCGCCCAGGCGCTGAAACCTTTTCCACAAGCGACCGGCCGCGCCGCCGCCCTGCAGAATACGCTGCAGCTTGGCCTGTGCTTCCTGGCAAGCCTGCTGGTATCAAGCCTTATCGCCACTCCGCTTCTGACCACCACCAGCGTGATGTTGATTTCCATCGTCCTGGCAGGCATCGGTTTCTGGATGCAGCAACGACGCGTGCAGTTAGTGAACGAATCCTCTCACGCTTGATGATTTTTTAAAGGAAATCCCGGACCAGTCATTAGCCTGCTAATATATTTTTATTGAAAGGCGGTTTTTAGCGGCCTATACTGGATCCGGCATCACATAAATAGAAAGTTTTTTAGATATTAACGGGGGCAGGAAGCAGCCCGTTTCACCATGGAAGGCCTTTCGGCAAGGGTTATCTCCCTTCCTCTGTTCTACGTCGGATAGCACCCTCACGATTTTTTCGTGAGATTTCTCACAAAGCCAAAAAAGCGTCTACGCTGTTTTAAGGTTCTGATCACTTGGGCGTGATGGAGAAGCTATGAGTTCATCGTGTATAGAAGAAGTAAGTGTACCAAACGATGATTGGTACCGGATTGCAGCTGAATTATTGGGCCGTGCCGGAATTGAAATCAATGGTTCCGCACCCTCCGATATCCGGGTAAAAAACCCGCTCTTTTTTAAACGTGTGTTACAGGAAGGGTCTCTCGGATTAGGCGAAAGCTATATGGACGGCTGGTGGGAATGCGAACGCCTGGATATATTCTTTCACAAGGTATTGCGCGCCGGGCTGGATAAGCAACTCCCCCACCATTTCAAAGATACGCTACGTATCGCTGGCGCTCGCCTGTTCAATCTGCAAAGTAAAAAACGCGCCTGGATTGTGGGTAAAGAACACTACGATTTAGGCAACGACCTTTTCCACCGCATGCTCGATCCCTATATGCAATACTCCTGCGGATACTGGAAAGAGGCCGAAAATCTGGAGCAGGCGCAGCAGGATAAATTAGATCTTATTTGTCGCAAACTGCAGCTTGAGCCGGGAATGAAAGTGCTGGATATCGGTTGCGGTTGGGGCGGACTGGCCTATTACATGGCCAAAAACTATAACGTCAGCGTGACGGGCGTGACCATTTCGGCCGAACAACAAAAAATGGCGCAGGAGCGCTGTGCAGGATTAGATGTCAATATTCTGCTGCAGGACTATCGCGATCTCCATGAGAGTTTTGACCGTATCGTCTCCGTCGGGATGTTCGAGCACGTGGGGCCTAAAAATTACGCCACTTATTTTGAAGTTGTCGATCGTAATTTAAAACCAAACGGTCGTTTTCTGCTGCACACCATCGGCTCAAAAATTACCGATCACAACGTCGACCCGTGGATTAATAAATATATCTTCCCTAACGGTTGCCTGCCGTCGGTACGCCATATTGCCGATGCCAGCGAGAAGCATTTTGTGATGGAAGATTGGCATAACTTTGGCGCCGATTACGACACTACTTTGATGGCCTGGTACGAGCGTTTTCTTGCCAGTTGGCCGGATATTGCCGATAACTATTCAGACCGTTTCAAACGCATGTTTACCTATTATCTGAATGCCTGCGCCGGTGCCTTCCGCGCCCGCGATATTCAGCTCTGGCAGGTCGTCTTCTCGCGCGGTGTTGAACACGGCCTGCGCGTAGCCCGCTAGACTCGCAAAAAAGCCCCCGCAGAAATACGCTTCTACGGGGGCTTTTTTGATTATTCCTCGGCGGTTTTTTGCGCCGCTTCTTTTGCCGCCAGCACGCGCTCCACGGTATCCACGACCGCCTGAGTCTGCGGATCGATTTCGATATTCACTTTATCGCCGAGTTTTTTCACGCCAAGCGTCGTGCGCTGCAGCGTTTCCGGAATCAAGTGCACGCAGAAACGAGTCGGGGTCACTTCGCCAACCGTCAGGCTAATACCGTCGACGCCAATGAACCCTTTATACAGGATATATTTCATCAACGCCGGGTCCTGCACCTTAAACCAAATCTGGCGATTGTTTTCCGAGGTGAGGATTTTAACGACCTCGGCGGTGGTCATAATATGGCCCGACATCAAATGACCGCCAATTTCATCACTGAATTTCGCCGCTCGCTCGACGTTGACCATATCACCTTCATGGATAGCGCCAAGATTAGTGATACGCAGCGTCTCTTTCATCAAATCAAAGCTGATTCGCGGGCCGTCAATTTCGGTAACGGTCAGGCAACAGCCATTGTGCGCCACCGAAGCACCGGTCTCCAGGCCGTCGAGCATATGCGCCGGCAGCTCCACCACGTGGGTGCGGAAATTCGGTTTCTCATCGATGGACACCACTTTCGCAGTCCCCTGTACAATACCAGTAAACATACTTTGCTCCTGTTGAGAATCGTGACGGTATCATTACCGTTATATATACGCGGAACAATAACAGTTGACCAAACAGGTTGCCAGCGCGCATCGTGCCCCCACCATTTTTTCACTGGCTTAATGGCTAATCCTCGCTACAATAGACTGGAAATTCCTCCTGTATTTTCTTCTTGCTGCCATTTAAGGCGGCTTTTTTAGTCTCAAAATAACAACAATATAAAGGTGTTCACGTGCAGAAGTACTTTATAGAAGCGCGTCAGTTATTAGCATTGGCTATCCCGGTCATTCTGGCGCAGGTCGCCCAGACGGCGATGGGCTTTGTCGATACGGTGATGGCCGGCGGCTACAGCGCAACCGATATGGCCGCCGTGGCTATCGGCACCTCGATCTGGCTACCTGCCATCCTGTTTGGCCACGGTCTGCTGCTGGCGTTAACGCCGGTTATCGCCCAACTTAATGGTTCCGGTCGCCGCGATCGCATCGCCCAGCAGGTACGCCAGGGTTTTTGGCTGGCGGGCTTTGTCTCCGTACTGGTAATGGTGGTGCTGTGGAACGCAGGCTATATCATCAGCTCGATGCACAACATCGACCCACAGCTTGCCGACAAAGCGGTGGGGTATCTGCGTGCGCTGCTATGGGGCGCGCCGGGCTATCTGTTCTTCCAGGTCGCGCGTAACCAGTGCGAAGGGCTGGCAAAAACCAAGCCCGGAATGGTGATGGGGTTTATCGGCCTGCTGGTCAACATTCCAGTGAACTACATTTTTATCTATGGTCATTTCGGTATGCCGGAACTTGGCGGCATCGGCTGCGGCGTCGCGACCGCCTCGGTCTACTGGGTCATGTTTGCCAGCATGCTGGCCTGGGTGCGCCGCGCGCGCTCAATGCGCGATATCCGCTGCGCTGAGCGTTTCAGTAAACCTGATTTTTCGGTATTAAAACGGCTGGTACAGTTAGGCCTGCCGATCGCGCTGGCGCTGTTTTTTGAAGTCACGCTGTTCGCGGTTGTGGCGCTGCTGGTTTCGCCATTGGGGATTATCGATGTCGCAGGGCATCAAATCGCCCTTAACTTCAGTTCGCTGATGTTCGTTCTGCCACTCTCACTGGCGGCGGCGGTGACCATCCGCGTTGGCTTTCGCCTCGGGCAGGGCTCGACGCTGGATGCCCAGACTTCAGCGCGTACCGGCGTCGGCGTGGGCGTCTGCATGGCGATGATCACCGCGATTTTCACGATCCTGATGCGTAAGCAGATTGCCCTGCTTTACAACGATAACCCGGAGGTCGTGTTACTGGCCTCACAGCTGATGCTGCTGGCGGCGATTTATCAGATTTCCGATTCCATCCAGGTGATCGGCAGCGGTATTCTGCGCGGTTATAAAGATACCCGGTCGATCTTCTTTATTACCTTTACCGCTTACTGGGTGCTAGGCCTGCCAAGCGGTTATCTGCTGGCGCTGACCGATATTGTGGTGCCGCGGATGGGGCCTGCGGGATTCTGGTGCGGATTTATCATCGGCCTGACCTCCGCTGCCATCATGATGATGCTGCGCATGCGCTTCCTGCAACGTCAGCCGTCAAGCGTGATCCTGCAGCGCGCCGCGCGCTAACCAGAAACGCTAAAGAAAAGGGCAAGCCGTTGAAACGGTTTGCCCTTTTTTTGGCGTTAAATAATAAACCGACTAAAAAATAGCGCTACTTCTCAAGCCATTTGCGCTGCGGCGGCGTATAGCGATGGAATGCGGTTAAAATCTCCTGTACATCATCGCTAAAAGTCAGCATCTCAGCATAGCGGCGGTGCATAAACCCTTCGGCGGCCATTTTCTCCGCCATTGCCTGCAGTGGATTGTAATAGCCGTTCACGTTCAGAAATGCGCAGGGTTTTTCATGAATACCGAGCTGGGCCCAGGTCCACTGTTCAAAAATCTCCTCCAGCGTTCCGGCTCCGCCCGGCATGGCTATGAAGCCGTCAGCCAGCAGCGACATTTTGTTTTTGCGCTCATGCATATTCTCAACGACATGCAGCTCGCTTAATCCGCCATGCGCAATTTCACGCTCCACCAGCCCGCGCGGCATTACGCCAATGACCCGCCCGCCGTGTTCTAATGCGGCGTCTGCCACGGCGCCCATGAGTCCTACTTTACCGCCGCCATATACGAGCTCCACCCCGGCTTGCGCCAGCGCCTTGCCAACCTGTTGCGCGTAAACCTGATAAATCGGGTTTTCCCCGGTAGAAGAACCACAAAAAATGCCAATTGCTTTCATTACTGCGCTCCGTCGTTTATTTGCCGCACACTCTAGCATAAAGTTGGTGAGCGTCTCCCCTGCCAATCCGGGCAGAAAAACGCAACGGAGCAGGAGATTGTTGAAGAAATATCCTTTATCATCAGTAAAATATGGGCGACATGGATAAAAGTTCTGCAAACGCGTCTATTCTGCAAGAAAAGTGACGTTTGCCTCTTGCCACACGGCCTCCCTGCCGTTAATATGCGTCCCCGTTGTCACCACAACATTGCGTTCATAGCTCAGTTGGTTAGAGCACCACCTTGACATGGTGGGGGTCGTTGGTTCGAGTCCAATTGAACGCACCATTTGCGTTTATAGCTCAGTTGGTTAGAGCACCACCTTGACATGGTGGGGGTCGTTGGTTCGAGTCCAATTAAACGCACCATTTGCGTCCGTAGCTCAGTTGGTTAGAGCACCACCTTGACATGGTGGGGGTCGGTGGTTCGAGTCCACTCGGACGCACCATTTCAATCATTATTGATTTGGTGCGCATTTCTCCTATTTCCTCTTACTTTTATCTATAACGCCATCAGTCGCTGTACCTGAATACTCTCCAGTTTCCCCTCCAGAATCGCCAGAAAATCGTCATGATAGGGCATCGCAACGTGCTGTTTCAGATCGTCTTCCGAACGCCAACGCTCAATAAACACAAATGAGATCTTTCCTTGCCGGGAAAGCTGTCTGACATCAAGGATCTCCCGGCTTTCGTGCAGGTCATATTGCAGGCACCCTGCTTCTCTGTGCGTCGGCGGCACCATGGCTAATGCCGCCTCTCTGATGGTATCGATATATTCAGGATGGGGAGTTAGCGTGGCAACAATTTTGACTTCACTCATAAGGTTTCCTCTGGCTCACCGTATTCCCCTGGAGGCTATATCTATCCAGGGCGTGAATTATTCAGCGTAGTGGTGAAGCCAGAATTACGCCAGAGTCCGCGTCAGCGCCCTTTCTCATACACCGTCATGGTAAAGACGACGGGCAACTGACTGAAATTACAATATTCATGTGGCACATCGGTACGTGCTACCGCAGAACACCCTTCAGCCACCTGATATGGGTCATTATTCACCGTCAGGGTGAGTTCTCCCTCGGTCACGTATAGCAGTTCGTAGGTGTCGGCCGGATGCCCCGGTGAACGGAACGATTCGCCAGGCAACATCCGCCACTGCCAGAGTTCAAGCATATCCGGTCCGCTGGTGCCGGCCAGCAGCCTGGCACTGCCGCCCTGCTCGCCGCGCCATAATACCGGAATCGCATCACGGTCGATAAGATGAACCATCGGCTCACTGGCAACGTTGACAAACTCCGCCACCGATACCCCCATCGCCGCAGCGATTTTGCACAACAGCGCGATACTGGGATTCGCCCTACATCCTTCGATATCCACCAGCATCCCTTTACTGACGCCGGCGCGGCGAGAAAGCTCGTCGAGAGAGATCTTCTTTTCGCGTCGAAACTGCTTAATACGCCGCGATACCGCCTCATTAATGCGGCTGAGATCGTTGCTGTTATCGGTCGTTATATTGACTTTATCGTTCATCGGTCGATATTATGCTCTAAATCAGTCATTACAGGATTATGCAATGTCTCACCCATTACCGTCAATTAGCCCACAGTTAGCCGCGATCGCCCCGGGGTTTCGGGCGCTGAGTATTACCGTCAACGCTGCGCCGCTACGTGATGCTTCTATCGGTGAAGCCGCACTGGCGACAGCCTGTCAGGCGGTATTAGCCGGAGATCCCGCATGGGCGGAGGACCATCTCGCGGCATGGTCTACCGTATTCAAAGCGTTTGGCGCTAAACCGAAACGCACGCCCTGTTCCGCAGAGGCGTTGCGTAAACGCGTACTTCGCGATGGCGCCATGCCGGCAATTGACCCGGTCGTTGACCTCTACAATGCCGTCAGCCTGCGGTATGCCGTTCCAGTCGGCGGCGAGAACATCGCCGCCTATTGCGGCGCGCCGCGTCTGGTCATCGCCGACGGCTCTGAGCCCTTTGATACGATGAAGGAAGGCTTAGCCGCCGTTGAATCACCGGAACCGGGAGAGGTCATTTGGCGTGACGATCGCGGCGTGACCTGCCGCCGCTGGAACTGGCGACAGGGGGTTCGTACCCGCCTGAGCGCTCGCGACCCGCAGATGTGGTTTATTCTGGAAAGCCTGCCAGAGATGCCGCTCGAAGCGCTGCATGAGGCCGGCCGCATGCTTACCGGGGGGCTGGAGCAGATGATGCCCGGTTTGAGCCACCAGTCCACGCTAATCAGCCTATAAAGTCAGACACAGGAGCAGGTAATGTCACTATTTTTAACCAGTTTTATATTTGAGAAGAAAGAGTACGACGATGACTTTTATCAACTGGACGGCGAGATCGAGCGCTATACCCAGTCGCTGGAGGGATTTATCGGTATGGAGAGCTATCATGATGCTGCCAGCGGCCGAATCATCAACAACTACTACTGGCGCGACCGACAGTCTATGGAAATGATGATGAACCATCTGCAACACCAGCAGGCCAAAGCTCAGGGGCAACGCTGGATCGCCGGTTATCAAACCATCGTTGCCGAGATTGAGGGCAGCCACAATATGAACCTGCCCCATCCACTTGCGGAGTATCCACTACGCTATCAAGCACAACATCAGTGATTTTGAACAAGATAGGAAAATTGTTTCGATTTTAAACAATCATCATTGGTTCTATTCTTATCACATCGGAGCAACAGCGCTCCTCACCAAACAAAATCTTTAAGGAATATGACCATGAAATCCATCAAAAATTTTGCTGCAGTTACCGTGCTGTCCCTGATGTCATTCGGTGCTTTTGCCCAGAGCGTGACGGCAACCGCTTCAACCCTCGACCGTGCGGAAGCGAAAATTGCCGCCCAGGCTGCCGAGCAAGGCGCGTCTTATAAGATTACCAGCGCCCAGTTCAATAACCGCGTCTATATGACTGCGGAACTGAGCAAATAATAGTGCGAGTGTGACGCGCCAGGCTTTATCTCTGGCGCGCCGCGCTGCTTTTCAGCGAAGACAATGTCGTTGTCCTCTCCACCGATGCTTCAACTACCTGCCACTTGCTCCAGTACCGCCGAGGCCTTTTCCGCTATTTCGGCGCTGACTTTTGTCTCCAGCACGTCAATAAATCCACGCAGCTGCTGCGCCGTCAGCCCGTTGTGCAGGCTAATCGCGTAATGGCTCTTCAGCTGGCTTTCCACGCCTGTTAGTGCGGCCAGCATTGAGATCGTCGCCAGCTCGCGCGTCGGCCAATCCAGGACGTCACGCTGGAAGATATCGCCAAACAGATGCGCCTTCAGATAGCAGTCGATGGCTGGCGCAAAATCAAATAGCGGCCCGCTGACCGTCTGCCCTACCAGTTGTGTCTGATTACGGCTACCGGCCTGCAGGCTATCCCAATTCTCCGGTAACGGGGTCGCTGTCGCCCCCTCGTTATCAATAACGCCTCGCGCCTGACGCTCGGTTATCACCTTCATCAGGCAGGAGAGCGCATTCAGGCTACGCGGAAAGCCGCAATAGGCGTACAGCTGCACCAGCGTCTCTTTTAACTCATTTATCGTCAGGCCGGTATCCAGCGCGGTCTCCAGCGCCGGGCCCAGCGACTCGATATTGCCTTCAGCGGCCAGGGCGGCAACCGGGATCAGCGCCTGTTGGCGCGAGTTCAATGGGTTTTGCATCGTTTGTTCTCCAAACGGAAAGTATCGACAGGAGAAAAAGATTATAGAAAGTTGGCAGGGGATTGATTAGCCAGGCAAAAACGAACAGACCTATGAGATGGGTTCATGAATTATTTATAACGATGCACAGGGCTTCCTTGCCCTGGGGGATATTATTCGAAGTAGACTTCCGGGTTTTCCGACAGTGAGACGAAGGTTTTGGTGTCTTTATCCAGCGCGCGAATATCGCCGCTTTCAATATCATAGAACCAGCCGTGCAGACGCAGGGTTTTGTCGCGCAGGCCAACCGCAACCGACGGATGCGTTTTAATGTTGTTCAACTGGGCAATAACGTTTTCCTGCACCATACCGTTCACTTTATCGGTTTCGCTGGCCCAGGTTTTCTTCTCTACCACCGCTTTCGCCGCGTCGGAGTAGCGTAACCAGTGGGAAACGGCAGGCATTGGTTCCAGACACTGGCAGGTGGCGATGGCTTTCATCGCGCCGCAGTTAGAGTGACCGCAAATAACGATATCCGTCACACCGAGGGCGACAACGGCATATTCAATAGTTGCAGACACGCCGCCCGGCTCCGGCCCGAAAGAGGGAACAATATTACCGGCATTACGAATAACGAACAGCTGCCCTGGCTCCTGCTGGGTAACCAGCTCCGGGACCAGGCGGCTATCAGAACAAGAGATGAACAACGCTTTTGGGTTTTGGCTCGACGCCAGGCTGCGGAAGAGCTCTTTGCGTTGCGGGAAAATCTCTTTCTGGAAGTTGAGGAAGCCCTCAATGATATGTTGCATAGCAGTGTCTCTTTTCTCTGTAGTAATTACGATATGACAAAGATCACATTTAGCTAGTGTATCACCGAAGCGCAGAATGGGAATCGTAATTGATAATAGCTGTGCAATAAGCACCCAACCTGCCCGTTGGGTGCTTGCCTCTGTGGGTCTACATAAAGAACTTCACCGCTTGTTGCAAGGTGGTGCCCATTCCCCACAGCAAAGGTATACCGACGGCCAGCCAGCTTAGCGTCAGCAGCAGCGGCGCGGGCGTCGGTTCCCAGCTCAGCTGCGCGTCTTTATTGATAGTATACAGCCCCCTCGCCTGCTGCTGTTGCTCCGCGGTCATGGCATATTTCTGCGGAATCGGCCGAACCAGCTGATTACAAATAAAGCCGATGATAAGCAACCCGGTCAACGCCAGCAGCGTGATGTCATAAATTCTCGCGGGTTCCACGCCTTGCGCCAGCTGGTACTCGCGCAAATAGTTGACCAGCACCGGGCCGCTGATCCCGGCCGCCGACCAGGCAGTCAGCAGACGACCATGGATCGCGCCAACCATTTGTGAGCCAAATACATCGGCAAGATATGCCGGGATGGTCGCGAAACCGCCGCCGTACATAGAGATAATCACGCAGAGCGCACAGACAAAAAACGCCACGTAGCCGCCGTGGTTAATCAACGGCAGTGTGCCGTAAAGGAGGGTTCCCAGAAAGAAGATCAGCGCGAAGGTGGCTTTCCTGCCGCACATATCGGAAACAGAAGCCCAGAAAAAGCGCCCCAGAATATTAAACAGGCTGAGCAGGCCGGTAAATCCCGCCGCCATTGTCGCGATGCGCTTCAGTTGTTCTGCATTGAGTTCCTGCCAGCCCAGATCCAGGGATAGTAGCTTTCCGGCAAAAATCTCCTGCAGCATCGGCGAGGCCATGCCGAGAATGCCAATCCCGGCGGTAACGTTGAGCCACAGCACAAGCCACAGCAGCCAGAATTGCGGGGTACGCCACGCGACGCTGACGTGAACCTGAATGGTTGGCTGTTTGCTGATGGCTTGCTGCGCCTTCGCGCCGCGCGGATGCCAGCCCATTGGCGGCAGACGGTAACCAAAAGTGCCGCAGAGCATGAACAGCGCATAAATCGCCGCCAGCGCCAGGATGCTTTGCCATACCCCACTTTCCTGACCATCGGCGAAAAAATTGATCAGCCAATTCGCCAGCGGCGCTCCCACCAGCGCCCCGCCGCCGAAGCCCATGATCGCCATTCCCGCGGCCATCCCTCGCTTATCAGGGAACCAGCGCAACAGCGTTGAGACCGGCGAGATATAGCCAAGCCCCAGGCCAATGCCGCCAATCACGCCGGCGCCCAACCACAGTAGCCACAGCTGATGAAAATAGATTGCCGCGGTCGCCAGCAGCAGGCCGCCGCACCAGCAGAGGGTGGCGACAAAACTCACCAGACGCGGGCCAACCTTCTCCAGCCAGCTTCCCCAGAGCGCCGCGGAGCAGCCGAGAAAAACGAAGAATAGCGTATAGGTCCAGCCGAGCAGGGAAATTTTCCAGTCGCACTGGCGGGTAACCAGTTGCTGCCAGAACGACATATCGACCGGACACTGCAGCGGCGCGCTGCCGCCGATCAGCTGCGACATTGGCAGCCAATAGACGGAAAAGCCGTAGGCCATACCAATGCACAAATGCACCGCCAGCGCCGCGGGTGGGACCAGCCAGCGGTTAAATCCAGGTTTAGCAATAATGCGGGGCTTCGCAAAAAAACGACTCAACGATGAAACGGGCGGAGTCGCGAGATTCTCATTTATCTGCACCATGTTCCTGTCCTTATCATGTTTGTTTGCCGGCTATCGCAGCAGCCGATGGCAAACGGTAAAGGCAAGAACAATGCCAGCCGCTGAAAAAACGAACAGAAAATGGTGACTGAAGCGAGCAAGCAGAGCGGATAAGGACTAACGAGATGAAGTTCAAAGGCGTAAAAAAAGAGAAAATCAGCGGTAGTGATTTTCTCTTTTCCGCGTATAAGGGCATTTTCGTTGCCAGATCAATAACGATCGGCGATTTTGATAAACGTTGCTCTCAGAGTGATACGGCTTATCAAACCCCGACCAGCTCATACTTTTTGATTTTGCGATACAGCGTCGCAATGCCGATCCCGAGCTCATCGGCGGCCTGCTTTTTATTGCTATAGCGCGTCAGGGCGTCGCGGATCATCTGTTTTTCCATCTCCTCCAGCGCCGTTCCCCCCTCTTCTTCTTTCGCAACGCTGGCTGGCGCTGCCCGGGTGCTTTCCCGCTCGGTGACTTTGCCGCTGCTGATAAGATTTGGCGGCAGCAGAGAAAGATCAATCACCTCGCCGGAGGGAACCACGTTAACCAGATACTCCATCAGGTTACTCAGCTCGCGAATATTGCCCGGCCAGCGGTAGTTCTTCAGTAAGGCGATGACTTCCGGGGACACGCCGGGATAGACCAGCTCCAGCCGACGGGTGTGCAGATGCAGGAAATAGTGAATCAGCAATTCGATATCATCCTGACGCTCGCGCAGCGGCGGCAGGCGCAGTGGGATGACATTAAGCCGATAGAACAGATCCTCGCGGAATTTCCCTTCGGCAATGAACTGCTCAAGGTTCTGGTTGGTGGCCGAAATAATGCGGATATCGACCGGTACAGGGTGGCTGGCGCCCACCGGCTGAATTTCGCGCGATTCAATCGCCCGCAGCAGCTTGGCCTGCAGGGTTAATGGCATATCGCCGATTTCATCAAGAAACAGCGTGCCGTGATTAGCCGCCTGAATCAGACCGGTCTTACCGTTGGCCGAGGCCCCGGTAAATGCGCCTTTGACATAGCCAAAGAGCTCGCTCTCCAGTAGCTGCTCGGGGATGGCCGCGCAGTTGATCGCGATGAAAGGCTTCGCCTGTCGGTCGCTCAGCTTATGCACCGCGCGAGCGACCACCTCTTTGCCGGTCCCACTTTCACCGACGATCATCACGCTCGACGGGCTTGGCGCCACGCGGGTAATCAGTTTTTTCAGCTGACGCATTGGCCGACATTCGCCAACCATCTGTTCAATCTGCGGGCCATCCTGCGGTGGCGCCAGATCGGCTGACGAATGCGACTGGTGGAAGGCCATTAAGAACAGCCATTGATCCTGAATAGCGTGCAGCTGACCGATAATCAGTTCTTTCTTATCATCAAATGAAATCACGTGCTGAACATGGCCGCGAATAAAATTTTGCGCAAAAGTCAGCGGACGAAAATGAATAGTTTTGCCAATCATACTGCCGTGATTCGCACCAAGGATTTTCATCGCCGCCTGATTGGCAAATTTAACTTTTTGATCCTGGCTAACCACCAGCACGCCCTGATCCATGTTTTCAATCATGGTGGAAAACATTTTAAGCATATTGTCTCCCCCACCCTGGTCTTCTAACAGGCGGGAGACAAATATTGAAGAAACGTGGCGTACATAATCTGAGAACTCGTGGAGGTTGTCATTAATGCGCTCCTGCTGTTCGCGAGTTAAGGCGACCAGACTAATAACCCCGACACACTGTTCCTGATAAATCACCGGGGTACCCAGAAATGCCTTCTCTTTACAGTTCTCTTTATTGGTACAACCTTTACACAAGGGATCAAAACGCGAATGAGTCACGACCTTTTCTTTTTTTGTTTCTATTATGTAACGTAAAAGTCGCGAATCTGTATTTAATTTTCGCCCCAGGAATTTACCGTAGGCGCCGGTACCGGCGACCCGGCACAGCGTATTGTCGACAATCTCGACTTCGAGTTGTAACACGCTGGAGAGCATGCGGGCAAAACGTTGAATCGTTGGCTGAATCTGCATTAAAACGGATAGCGAATTGGAGGGAATCATAATTGACCTTTTAATATCAGTAGCCGAAAGAAAATGCTGAAGATCGACTCTTTTTATTCTGCGTTTATCATACTACCGCCGGCCGACCTGAAAAAAGGTGCCAACCCTGCGCTTTTTTACAGCTTAAAGAAAATATGGAAGAGGTATCACATTTTCCTCTCAATATGATAATCCGCAGGTCAAAATTATCATTTTGGTGACAAACTCATCGTCGCAGATCGATATCTACGCTTGTCTGATGGCTCAAATTTAATTTGCCGTAACAACTGGCAAATGAATTTCATTTCCATCAAGCGAGCGTTATAAGCCATTTTTCGTGACCCGCCTCGCATAATTTCCGGTTTTTCCGCTCAGCCACCGCGGCTCAATTATAACTGGCACGCTTATTGTTAGTGGTAATACAGCGCTGGCCGTCGCCACTTACATCAATGTCATTTCGACTGCACAGCAATCAATAAGCCGTCATTCACTACCAGGATCGAAATATGAAAACTGTTAACGAACTGATCAAGGATATCAATAAGCTCAACTCTAACCTGCATGAAAAAGACTTTTTGCTGACGTGGGAGCAATCGCCGGACGAGCTGAAGCAGGTGCTGGATGTCGCCGCAGCGCTGAAAACGTTACGGGCGGAAAACATCGCGACAAAAGTTTTTAACAGCGGGCTGGGTATTTCGGTCTTTCGCGATAACTCCACCCGCACCCGCTTCTCTTATGCCTCGGCGTTAAACCTGCTCGGCCTGGCGCAGCAGGACCTCGACGAAGGTAAGTCGCAGATAGCCCACGGTGAAACGGTACGTGAAACCGCCAATATGATCTCCTTCTGCGCTGACGCTATCGGTATCCGCGACGATATGTATCTCGGCGCCGGCAACGCCTATATGCGTGAAGTCGGCGAAGCGCTGGATGACGGCCACAAACAGGGCGTACTGCCGCAGCGCCCGGCATTAATTAACCTGCAGTGCGACATTGACCATCCGACACAGGCGATGGCCGACCTGGCCTGGCTGCGTGAGCACTTCGGCTCGCTGGAAAATCTGAAAGGTAAAAAAATTGCCATGACCTGGGCCTACTCACCAAGCTACGGCAAACCGCTTTCCGTTCCGCAGGGGATTATCGGCCTGATGACCCGCTTCGGTATGGACGTCACCCTCGCCCATCCTGAGGGCTACGATCTGATCCCGGATGTTATCGAAGTGGCGAAGAAAAACGCCGCGGCATCCGGCGGCAGCTTCCGTCAGGTCACCGATATGGCGGAAGCCTTTAAAGACGCCGATATCGTTTACCCGAAATCCTGGGCGCCATACAAAGTGATGGAACAGCGCACCGAGCTACTGCGCGCCAACGACCATGACGGGCTGAAAGCACTGGAAAAAGCCTGTCTCGCCCAGAACGCCAATCACAAGGACTGGCACTGTACCGAAGAGATGATGAAGCACACCAAAGACGGTGACGCGCTGTATATGCACTGCCTGCCGGCGGATATTACCGGCGTCTCCTGCGAGGAGGGCGAAGTCACCGAAGCGGTGTTCGAGAAATACCGTATCGCCACCTATAAAGAGGCCAGCTGGAAGCCATACATCATCGCCGCCATGATCCTCTGTCGCAAATATGCCAAACCCGGTCAGTTGCTGGAACAACTGCTACAGGACGCGCAAAAACGCATCAAATAACTTCGCGAGCCGGTCTGCGGGCCGGCTTTCCCGACTCCAAAGAAGGATAAGGACAGAATATGTCTGCTTTTTCGCTGAAAATGGATATTGCCGACAACCGTTTCTTTACCGGTGAAACTTCGCCGCTGTTCTCTCGTCAGCAGGCGCAACAGGCGCGCCATTTTCATCAAAAAATCGCCGGTTACCAACCGACGCCGCTGTATGCCCTGAAGGAACTGGCGACGCTGTTCGGCGTAAAGAACATCCTGGTAAAAGATGAATCCCAGCGCTTTGGCCTCAACGCCTTCAAAATGCTCGGCGGCGCCTACGCCATCGCTCAACTGTTGTGCGAAAAATACCATCTCGATATTAACGCTTTCTCGTTTGATACCCTCAAATCCACCATCAAAGAGAAGATGACTTTCGCCACGACCACCGATGGCAACCACGGGCGCGGCGTCGCCTGGGCCGCCCAGCAGCTAGGGCAAAACGCGGTGGTGTACATGCCGAAAGGGTCAGCGCAGGAACGCGTGGATGCCATTTTGCGCCTCGGCGCGGAATGTATCGTTACTGATATGAACTACGACGATACCGTGCGTTTTACCATGCAAACCGCACAGAAAAACGGCTGGGAAGTGGTACAGGACACCGCATGGGAAGGCTACACCAAAATCCCGACCTGGATTATGCAAGGTTACGCCACCCTCGCCGATGAAGCGGTAGAACAGATGGCGGCGATGGGCATTGCTCGCCCTACCCACGTCTTCCTGCAGGCCGGTGTCGGCGCGATGGCAGGCGGCGTGCTCGGCTATCTGGTCGACGTCTTCGGCGCCCGCGATTTGCACTCGGTGATTGTGGAACCTGAACTGGCGGACTGCATCTATCGCTCCGGGGTAAAAGGCGACATCGTCAACGTCGGCGGCGACATGGCCACCATCATGGCAGGACTGGCCTGCGGCGAACCTAACCCGCTGGGCTGGGAAATCCTGCGCAACTGCGCCACCCAATTTATCTCCTGCCAGGATGCCGTGGCCGCCCTCGGTATGCGCGTACTCGGTAATCCTGTCGGCAATGACCACCGGGTTATCTCCGGGGAATCCGGCGCCGTCGGGCTCGGAACGCTGGCCGCCGTCCACTTCCATCCCGAGCGCCAGGCGCTAATGAACAAGCTGGGGCTTGATACTCACTCCGTGGTGCTGGTCATCAGCACTGAAGGCGACACCGACGTGCAGCATTACCGCGAGGTCGTCTGGGAAGGCAAACTGCCGGCAGCACACTAAACGTTCAACTTATTCAACATATTCATCCCGCGAAGCGGGAAACCAGGACCGGAGAGTTAATTCATGGCTAAGCACATTCCTTTCAAACTGATTGTCGAAAAAGCAAACCACTACCAGCAGGATATGACCCGCTTCCTGCGCGATATGATCGCCATCCCCAGCGAAAGCTGTGACGAAAAACGCGTCGTGCATCGTATTAAAGAAGAGATGGAAAAAGTCGGCTTCGATAAAGTCGAGATCGACCCGATGGGCAACGTGCTGGGCTATATCGGCCACGGCCCGCGACTGGTCGCCATGGACGCGCATATCGATACCGTTGGCATCGGTAACATCAAGAACTGGACCTTTGACCCCTATCAGGGAATGGAAACCGACGAACTGATCGGTGGGCGCGGCGCGTCTGACCAGGAAGGCGGGATGGCGTCGATGGTCTACGCTGGAAAAATCATCAAAGATCTCGGTTTGGAAGATGAATATACCCTGCTGGTGACCGGTACCGTTCAGGAGGAAGATTGCGACGGTCTGTGCTGGCAGTACATCATCGAACAGTCCGGCATTCGCCCGGAATTCGTGGTCAGTACCGAGCCGACGGATTGCCAAATCTATCGCGGCCAGCGCGGGCGTATGGAGATTCGTGTCGATGTCCAGGGGGTCAGCTGCCACGGCTCGGCGCCAGAGCGCGGCGATAATGCGATTTTCAAAATGGGGCCGATTCTTAACGAGCTGCAGGAGCTCTCCCATAACCTGGGCAACGATGAGTTCCTGGGTAAAGGCACCCTCACCGTTTCAGAAATTTTCTTCACCTCGCCAAGCCGCTGCGCGGTTGCCGACAGCTGCGCGGTCTCTATCGACCGCCGTCTGACCTGGGGCGAAACCTGGGAAGGCGCGCTGGATGAAATCCGCGCCCTGCCTGCCGTGCAGAAGGCCGGCGCCGTGGTCTCAATGTACAACTATGAGCGTCCGTCATGGACTGGGCTGGTTTATCCAACGGAATGCTACTTCCCGACCTGGAAAGTGGAAGAGGATCATTTCACCGTGCGCGCGCTCTGCAACGCTTATGAAGGGCTGTTCGGTAAAGCGCCGGTGGTCGACAAGTGGACCTTCTCCACCAACGGCGTTTCCATCATGGGCCGTCACGGCATCCCGGTTATCGGTTTCGGTCCGGGTAAAGAGCCGGAAGCCCATGCGCCAAATGAAAAAACCTGGAAACAGCATCTGGTGACCTGCGCCGCAATGTACGCCGCAATCCCGCTGAGCTGGCTGGCCACAGAGTAAGTTTGTACGGTTATTCCTCCCGCCGCGCGTCGGCGGGAGTCTGGAGTTTTTATGCGCGTACTGATTAAAAACGGCATCGTGGTCAACGCCGACGGCCAGGCAAAACAGGATCTGCTCATTGAAAACGGCCTGGTCAGCCAGCTCGCCGAACGGATTACCCCGACCGAACCTTGCCAGACTATCGATGCCGCAGGTTGCTATGTCATGCCCGGCGGCATTGACGTTCATACTCATTTTAATATTGATACCGGGCATGCCCGCAGCTGCGATGATTTCTTCACCGGCACCCGCGCCGCCGCCTGCGGCGGTACCACCACTATCGTCGATCATATGGGCTTCGGCCCCGCCGGCTGCCGCCTTCGTCATCAGCTAGAGGCCTATCACGGATATGCTGCCTACAAAGCGGTGATCGACTACAGTTTTCACGGCGTTATCCAGCATATCAACCATGCCATCCTCGATGAAATCCCGATGATGGTTGAAGCCGGGATTAGCAGCTTCAAGCTCTACCTGACCTACCAGTATAAGTTGAACGATGATGAAGTGCTTCAGGCGATGCGCCATCTCCACCGCGCCGGCGCACTAACCACCGTTCATCCGGAAAACGACGCCGCTATCGCCCGTAAACGGGCCGAATTTCTGGCGGCCGGTAAAACCGCGCCGCGCTACCACGCCCTTAGCCGCCCGCTGGAGTGTGAAGCGGAGGCTATCGCGCGAATGATCAACCTCGCCCAGCTCGCCGACAACGCGCCGCTGTATATCGTTCATCTCTCCAACGGCCTGGGGCTGGATTATCTGCGTCTCGCCCAGCGGCGGCACCAGCCGGTGTGGATTGAAACCTGTCCACAATATCTGCTGCTTGACGACCGGTGCTATGAACGCGAAGACGCGCTGGGATATCTGTTAAGCCCGCCGCTGCGCAACGCCAGCAACAATGATGCGCTGTGGTGTGGTATCGCCGATGGTTCGATCGACGTGGTGGCGACCGATCACTGCGCTTTCTCGATGGCCCAACGCCAGCAGCTCTCCGGAGGCGATTTCAGCCGCTGTCCGAACGGCCTACCGGGGGTGGAAAACCGCCTGTTGCTCATGTTTTCCCACGGCGTCATGACCGGGCGGATCTCAGCGCAGCGTTTCGTCGCGCTAACCAGCGCCACTCCCGCGAAGCTGTTTGGCCTGTGGCCGAAAAAAGGACGATTAGCGCCCGGCGCAGACGGCGATGTCGTCATTATCGATCCGCAGCGCACCACCACGATCCGCCATGAGATGTTGCATGACAACGCCGACTATTCACCCTGGGAGGGCTTTATTTGCCAGGGCGCGATTCGCCAGACCTTATCGCATGGTCGGGTCATTTTTGATAATGGCACCTTTACCGGCAGCGCTGGCCAAGGGCGCTTCTTACGCCGCGATCCCTTTTCTACCGCTCACCTTCCGGTCAGCGGAACCACATCTTAAGTGAGGCATTCATGAGTAAGAAAATTGTACTCGCCCTCGGCGGTAACGCGCTTGGCGAGGATCTGGCCGGGCAAATGCAGGCCGTCAAACAAACCGCGCAGGCTATTGTCGACCTGATAGCTCAGGGCCACCAGGTGGTCGTGACCCACGGCAACGGCCCGCAGGTTGGGATGATTAACCTTGCCTTCGAAGCCGCTGCCAAAACCGAGGCCCATACCCCGATGCTGCCCATGTCGGTCTGTGTGGCGCTAAGCCAGGGTTATATCGGCTATGACCTGCAAAACGCCCTGCGCGAGGAGCTGCTGTCGCGATCGATGCATATCCCGGTGGCGACAATCATCACCCAGGTGGAAGTCGACGCCAACGACCCGGCGTTCAAAAATCCGACCAAACCTATCGGCTCTTTTTTCACGGCACAGGAAGCGGAACAGCTGACGCGTCAGGGGTACATCATGAAAGAAGATGCCGGACGCGGCTATCGCCGGGTTGTCGCCTCGCCGCAGCCGGTTGATATTATTGAGAAAGAGACGGTCAAAGCGCTAATGGATGCCTGCCACGTGGTGATCACCGCGGGCGGCGGCGGGATCCCGGTAATCCGCGAAGGCAATCATCTGCGCGGCGCCAGCGCGGTAATTGATAAAGACTGGGCCAGCGCTAAACTGGCGGCGATGATCGACGCCGACATGTTGATCATCCTGACCGCGGTCGAGAAAGTGGCAATCAACTTTGGCAAACCCAACGAGCAGTGGCTGGATAAGCTGTCGCTCAGCGATGCCGAGCAGTTCATTCGTGAAGGCCACTTCGCTAAGGGGTCAATGCTGCCGAAAGTTGAGGCCGCCGCGTCATTCGCCCGTTCACGTCCGGGACGCAAAGCGCTCATCACCGTATTAAATAAAGCCAAAGAAGGGATTGAAGGAAAAACCGGTACGGTCATTGAAGGGTAAAAAGGCACCGAATGTAGCCCCGGTAAGCGGTAGCGCCACCGGGGATTTTGAGGCCATCAACACCGGCTTCGTGCTGCTATCTACGCCACCGACAATAACTCACTCTTCTCTTTTACTCTTTTATTCATCAGCGTCATCAGCGCCTCAAGCACCCCGCCGCCAATGGCGCGCGCCTTATCGGAGACGCTGGTAAAATCGGCGCTGGCGCCGCGCGGGTCGATATCGCCAATTTTAAAGCCGCTCTCGACCACTAACCCATCGCTGAGCAAACCGCGCACCATACCGCTTAATGGCGCAATAATCTCGGCCTCGCCGATGGTGGCGATGATATCACCTTCGTTCACAATATCACCCAGCGCCACCTTCGCGCGCATCACCCCGGCCCCCGGCGCGCGGATCACCCGCCGGGAAGTATGGCCAAGAATATTACCTGGAACCCCGGTGTTCTCCTGCGCTTTGCCATCGTAAATCACCTGCCCCAGCCAATGACCGCGATTGGTTTCAATCACCGCATGGCAATCCACGCCGGCGCAAAAACCAGGACCCAGCGCAATAACCGCTGGCGCCATTTCTCGTTGCGTACCAAAATTCTCTTTCGCCAGAATGGCATCCACCACGCAGACAGGGCGCAGTTCAGTCAGCGATTCGCACAGCGGATCCACCAATACCGGAATCACGCCATTTTCAATTACCCGGATGGCCTCCTGAGCGGATGACACCCGCTTCGCCATCACCCCTTCTACCGTCATTTCACCGTCGAAGACTGCCTGGGCAAAAGCGACGCTACGGCGGATAACCGTCGGCTTCGCCACTTCCAGCATCACCACTTTGAACCCGGCATGCCACAGGCGCAGAGCCACGCCGCTGGCGATATCGCCGGCGCCGCGAATAGCGACCAACTGCTGCTGCGCAGGCGTGGCAGCCGCCATCAGCAGGCCGCCTGGCGCGCGATTTTTTACCTGCAGGATTTCCGCCAGAATGCTAATCGCTATCTCATGCGGCGTTTCGGCGCCAATGTTATAGCCGACCGGCGCGTGCAGGCGGGCAATATGTTCTGCGGCAACGCCGTTCTCCCGCAGCTGGCGTAAAAACACCTGGACTTTACGGCGGCTCGCCAGCAGCCCAAGCCAGGCGACCGGTTGTTCAATCAGTTTATCCAGCGCTTCACGATCCTGGTTATTGGTGGCGATTAACACAAAGTCATCGCCGCGGATCGCCAGATTTTCCACCGCCTCACTGAAGGTTTCGGCATGCAGCAACTGCGTTGCCGGCGGAAAATAGTCGGGGTTCAGACTCTCTGGATAGATATCGGCCACCGACACCTCAAAACCGAGCAGCGCCGCGCTTTGCGCCACCGCGCGGTTCACGTGCCCGGCGCCGATCAGCACCAGACGCGGGCGCAGGCCATGTACGCTAATATAGACCGACATCGCCCCGCCGCAATCGGAGCCGACCGCATCGCTGCCGCTGCGCGCCATCCGCCCATGAAACATGCGCGACGCTTTTTCGCTGAGCGCTTCCAGCGCCTGTTCAATCACTTTGCGCTCAACCATGCCGCCGCCGATGGTGCCGACTATCGAACCATCTTCACGAATTAACATCTGCGCCGAATGGCGCGGCGTTGAGCCGCGGCTATCGACAATCTGCGCCAGCGCAAACGGGCGATTCTGTGCTTCGAGTTTTGCCGCTTCAGAGAAAATATTCATAACAACCTCAATGGATATCCGCTATGCGCCCAAGCCGGGGCGTCACTCTGTTGTTCGTCGTCGCGTTATCGCGGGTTGCTCTTGTACCGCTCCCGCCCACAGGGCGTTAATCCCCCACTGCTGCAACAGCGCCTCCTCCGGTAAATTCTCATTTTGAGAAAGCTGATTCAGCAGCAGGATCCGGCGACTGGATGGCGGAACACCTTTAAACGCTCCCTGCGGATGCGTAATTAAGCGATGCAGCATTGGCCAACTCAGCGCCGTATCCGGCGCCGCGCCGGTGATCCGGGAAAAAAGGGGCCAGCGATGAACGGTCGCTGGCCCAACGTTTTGCCCGAGCCTCCAGGCCCCCATGACGGCAATAACGCAGCAACAGGATTGAGGTATGCAAGGTTCGTGCTCAGCTGGCGCTTTTAAGGCGAAACCGTGAGCCCCGTCAGCTTCTACCAGCACCACATCCACGCGCCCCGCGGCAACCAGCGCATCAAGCTGTTGCGGGCTAAACCCACGAACCTTACCCGCAGGGGCGAGCCATGAGGCGTAACAGGCCTGCAGCGGCCGCTGCCAAACCTCGACAGGCAGCGCCAGCGGTTCGCGGCAAATCACCACAGGTAGTGATGCCGGGAGATACATATGGGTGGTCGTGGTGAGCAGAACTCGCCGGCCAGACTCAAGAAAACGCTGCGCCAGCCACATTAAGGTACTGGTTTTGCCTCCCGCGCCGACGGCGGAAATGAGCAGCGGACCATCATTTACGCCTAAATCACAAAACAGCGATTGCATATGCGGTATATTTTCCATGCGCTGGCCAGGATTCCATTATTCAGGGAGGAGTATGAGACAGGTCGATTGTATTATTACCGCCGCCGGATTGTCCTCCCGGATGGGACAGTGGAAAATGATGTTACCCTGGCGTGGAACGACAATACTTGATGCAAGTATAAAAAATGCCCTGCAATTCTGCTCGCGTATTATTCTGGTGAGCGGTTTTCGCGCAGAGGAGTTACATCAACGCTATTCGGCGCATCCGCAAATAACCCTGGTTTATAATCCCAACTATCAGCAGGGTCTGTTTACTTCTGTTTGCGCCGGCGCAAGCCAGGTGCGAAACAACTACTGTTTTATCACCCTCGGCGATTTACCCTGCCTGCCGGCTGCACTTTTCCAGCGGCTGTGGCAACATCGCGGAGACAGCGCTCTTCTTCCGCAATATCAAGGCGTACCGGGCCATCCCATTCTTATTGCCGGCGCGCACTTGCGCCAACTTATCACTCTCGAGGGACCAGGCTCAATGCGCAAACGGTTATTACAAAGCCGCCATCGCTGCCTGGAGTTAGATTTTCCGCAAATGGTCTGGGATATCGATACCCCTGCTGATTTTATTCGCCTGCAAAACCAGGATTAATCATGCCTTTGTCGGGAAATTATCATTGTGATATTTCGCCGTTTATTTTGAGAAATCCCGCCGAATAAAAATATAGAGTGATTTTAATTCTCATTACCATAGCGTGAGCCTATTCACAAAGCCAGGTGTTCTTTAGATCTCTCTCACATTTTTAATTATTCAAACCTTCTGCCTTTAATAACTGGTTCGATTGTTGCTCCTCCTTAACTATCCGTCGGAATAAGCACCACTAACCGGCAAATTTGATTGCACAAATAAAGGAGAGGGTTATGGGGGATATCATGCGTCCCGTCCCGTTTGAGGAATTATTGACGCGCATTTTCGATGAGTATCAACAACACCATTCCATTTTTGGTATTCCTGAGCAGCAGTTCTATTCGCCTGCCAACCAACGCCGGGTAAGCGTCTTCGGCGAAAGCTGCGCCACCCCAATCGGCCCCGCCGCCGGGCCACATACCCAACTGGCGCAGAACATCATCACCGCCTGGCTCACCGGTGGGCGATTTATCGAGTTGAAAACCGTACAGATCCTCGACCGGCTTGAGCTGGAAAAACCCTGCATCGATGCTGAAGACGAATGCTTTAACACCGAATGGTCTACGGAATTTACGCTGCAAAAAGCGTGGGATGAGTATCTTAAAGCATGGTTTATTCTGCATCTTTTGGAAGAGGTTTTCCCGTTCACGCCGGCGAAGAACGGTAAGTCCTTTATTTTCAATATGAGCGTCGGTTATAACCTGGAAGGGATCAAGCAACCGCCGATGCAGCAGTTTATCGATAATATGATGAACGCCGCCGGGCAACCCAAATTTACCCAGTACCGCGACACGCTGAACCGCTGGCTGCATGATGACGCCTTCCTCACCCGCTTGTCGCTGGATGATATTCGCCCACGGCTGGCGACGCTCGCGGAGCGCATTCCGGCAAAACTGGTACAAGGGGTTACTCTCTCGACCATGCATGGTTGCCCGCCAGATGAAATCGAAGCGATCTGCCGCTATATGCTGGAAGAGAAGCAGCTCAACACCTTCGTGAAGCTCAATCCGACGCTGTTGGGCTACCCGCGGGTACGCGAAATTCTCGACACCTGCGGCTTTGACTATATCGGTCTGAATGAAGAATCTTTTGAACACGATCTTAAAATCGGCCAGGCGCTGGAAATGTTGACGCGCCTGATGGCGTTGGCGAAAAGTAAACAACTTGGCTTCGGCGTGAAGCTGACCAACACCCTCGGCACGGTCAACAATAAAGGCGCACTGCCCGGCGATGAGATGTATATGTCCGGCCGCGCGCTGTTCCCGCTCTCCATCAACGTTGCGGCGCTGCTCTCGCGTGAATTCGACGGCAAACTCCCGATCTCCTACTCCGGCGGCGCCAGCCAGCTCAATATTCGCGATATCTTTGAAACCGGGATCCGCCCCATTACCATGGCGACCGACCTGCTGAAACCCGGGGGTTATCTGCGTCTTAGCCAGTGCATGCGCGAGCTGGAGCAGGCCGATGGCTGGGAAATGAATCAGGTCGACGTCAAGCGCCTGAACGCGCTGGCGGAAAAAGCGGTCAGCATGGAGTACACGCAAAAACATTGGAAGCCAGACGATCGCATCGACGTTGGCGAGCCGCTGCCGTTAACCGACTGCTACGTCGCCCCTTGCGTCAGCGCCTGCGCCATCAAACAGGATATTCCGGAATACATTCGCCTGATGGGCGAGCAGCGCTATGCCGATGCGCTGGAGCTTATCTATCAACGTAACGCGTTGCCGGCGATCACCGGCCATATCTGCGATCACCAGTGCCAGTACAACTGTACGCGTCTTGATTATGACAGCGCGTTAAATATCCGCGAGCTGAAAAAAATCGCCCTTGAGAAAGGCTGGCCGGAATACCAACGCCGCTGGCATAAACCGGCAGGTTCCGGCAGCCGAAATCCGGTTGCGGTGATTGGCGCAGGCCCGGCGGGGCTGGCGGCGGGTTACTTCCTCGCCCGCGCCGGCCACCCGGTCACGCTATTTGAGCGCGAAGCCAACGCTGGCGGAGTGGTAAAAAATATCATTCCGCATTTCCGCATTCCCGCTGAACTTATCCAGCAGGATATTGAGTTCGTTGTTAATCACGGCGTCAATATTGTCTACGGCTGCGACCCGCATCTCACCGTCGAAAAACTCCGTCAGGAGGGTTATCGCTATGTACTGATCGGCACCGGCACCGACAAAAACAGCGGCGTGAAGCTTGGCGGCGATAACCCGAATATTCATAAGTCGCTCAACTTCCTGCGCGCGTTCAACCAAGGCGATCGCCTGAACGTGGGTAAACACGTGGCCATTGTCGGTGCGGGTAACACCGCAATGGACTGCGCCCGCGCGGCGTTGCGCATCCCGGGCGTTGAGAAAGCGACGGTGATTTATCGCCGCTCCCAGCAGGAGATGCCGGCATGGCGCGAGGAGTACGAAGAAGCCCTTCAGGATGGCGTTACGTTCCGTTTTCTCAGTAACCCGGAGCATTTCGCCGCTGACGGCACGCTGACCGTCCGCACCATGGCCCTCGGCGAGCCTGATGAACAAGGTCGACGTCGCCCAATGCCCACCGATGAAACCTGGACGCTGCAGGTCGATACGCTGATTACCGCCATCGGTGAACAGCAGGATGGCGAAGCGCTGGCGGCTATGGGGATCCCGCTCAACGATCGCGGTTGGCCTGAAGTCAACGCTGATGGCGAAAGCCGGCTGGCTAATGTATTCCTGATTGGCGACGTACAGCGTGGCCCTTCTTCAATCGTCTCGGCGATAGGCAACGCCCGTCGCGCCAGCGATGCAATCCTTAAGCGCGAGAATATCCGCAGCCACTTCGGCGATAAACAGTGGAATAACGTCGATCCCGCGGACATCTACCGCCGCAAAGGGACCATTGCTATCGCTCAGGTTGATAAAGACGACCGCGATGCTTTTGTCGCGCAGGAGGCGGAACGCTGCCTCGAATGTAATTACGTCTGCAGCAAGTGCGTTGATGTCTGCCCGAACCGCGCCAATGTCTCAATTGCGGTACCGGGGTTCGACAACCGCTTCCAGACGCTGCACCTCGATGCGTACTGCAACGAATGCGGCAACTGCGCGCAGTTCTGCCCATGGCAAGGCAAACCTTATAAAGACAAAGTCACCGTTTTTAGCCTCGAACAGGATTTCAATAACAGCAGTAATCCGGGTTTCCTCGTGGAACAGCAGCGGGTTCATGTCCGCCAGGACGGTCTGATCTGGCAGTTGGAAATCGATACTCAGGGTCAGTTCGTTGAAGTACCGCCGCAGCTGGATGCCATGTGCCGCATCATCAGCCACGTCCATCAACATCATCACTATTTGCTGGGAGCCGTCGAAGTATGAGTATCTTAGTGCTTAAAAATGCCACCCTTGCACAGCTTTATCCGGCAAAAGTGGAAGAAGGTGTCGATATCGTCATCGAAAATGACAGAATTCTCGAAACAGGCGCGAACCTGAGCCCGCGTTATCCGCAGGCGCGTATTAAGGAAATGCACGGCCGACTGGTGATGCCGGGAATGGTCTGCTCGCATAACCATTTTTATTCCGGCCTGTCGCGCGGGATCCAGGCCAATATCGCGCCGAGTCCCGATTTTATCTCGACGCTGAAAAATCTGTGGTGGCGACTGGACCGCGCGCTCGATGAGGAATCCTTATACTACAGCGGGCTTATCTGTTCGCTGGAGGCCATTCGCAGCGGCTGCACCGCCGTCATTGACCACAGCGCGTCGCCAAACTATATCGCTGGGTCATTAAGTCAGTTACGTAACGCTTTCATCAAGGTCGGCCTGCGCGGCATGACCTGTTTTGAAACCACCGACCGTAACGGCGGGCTGCAGGAACTTCAGGCAAGCGTCGAGGAAAATATCCGCTTTGCCCGCGAAATCGATCGGGCGCGGGAAAGCGGCGACGAGCCGTATCTGGTAGAAGCGCATATCGGGGCTCATGCGCCGTTTACGGTTCCTGATGAGGGGCTATTAATGCTTCGCGAAGCATTAAAAACAACCGGGCGCGGCCTGCATATTCATATGGCGGAAGACCGTTACGACGTTTCTCATAGCCACCATCACTACGGTAAAGATCTGCTGGTACGCCTGGCGGAGTTCGATCTCATCGATAGTAAAACGCTGGTAGCGCACGGGCTGTATCTGTCGGAAGCTGATATTGAACTACTGAACGCGCACGATGGTTTTCTTGTCCATAACGCCCGCTCTAACATGAACAACCATGTTGGCTATAACCAGCAGCTGACGGCATTTCGCAACCTGGCGCTGGGCACCGACGGTATCGGCTCCGATATGTTTGAAGAGCTCAAGTTCGCCTTCTTTAAACACCGTGATGCCGGCGGGCCGCTGTGGCCGGATAGCTTTGCGCGGGCATTAAGCAACGGCAACACGCTGCTTAGCCGCAACTTTAACGACCGTTTCGGCCGTATTGAGGCGGGCTATAAGGCGGATTTAACCATCAGCGATTATATTCCGCCGACGCCGCTGCTGGCGGCGAATCTCGCCGGGCACATCGCCTTCGGTATGGGGGCCAGCCACGTTCATAGCGTGATGGTGAATGGCGTCATGATCTATGAGGATCGGCAGTTCGCTATTGATTGCGATACGATTTTCGCCGAAGCGCGGAAGGTGGCGAAGAAGATGTGGCAGCGGATGGATGCATTGCCATAATCCCATCACGCAAAAACAAAACCCGGTCGCTGTACCGGGTTTATTTTTTGGCTTCTACCGGGGCTATAAATAGCGCAGGAACATCGTTAGGTAGCCCGGATAAGACGCAGCGCGTCGCCATCCGGGGCTCTCCTACAAGCTCAATAAGCTAGCGCTGGCGATAGTTCTCTGTTTCTGCAGCGCCGTCAGCGCCTCACCGGTCATCAGCGATATTGCCGCCGTTGGGCACACCGATACACAGGCCGGGCCATCTTCTCGCTGCTCGCAGAGATCGCACTTCACGATAACCGGCGGATGCACTGCCGATGTCTCGATAGTAATCGCGCCAAATGGGCAGGCGACGACGCAGCTCTGGCAACCAATGCAGCGCCCGGCATCGGCTTCTACCCGCTCAGCGCCCATCGCCAATGCGCCGGTCGGACAGACCCCGACGCATGGCGCGTTTTCACACTGATGGCACATCACCGGCACGCTCAACGCATCGAGTCGCATCACCTTCAATCGCGGATGAAATTCCGTCCCTTCCGCTACATGTTCCAGTGCGCAGGCGACTTCGCAGGTACGACAGCCGATACAGGCCTGTGAATTGGCAAGAATAAAATGGGTCATCACCGCTCCTTATGGTCAAATCGCGCCAGCATTTCGCTTGCGGCCTGGCGCCCGGCAACCATTGCCGTCACCACCAGATCGGCGCCATGTACCGCATCGCCGCCGGCATAGATTTTGTCATGGCTGGTCTGCGTGGTGCCGCGACCTTTGCCGCCCGTCACAATCTGCCCCCAGCGGTCAAGTTTGATGCCGTGCCCCCGCAGCCAAGGCATGTCGTGGGCCTGGAAACCAAACGCCAGCACCAGCACTTCGGCCGGGAGTTCGAATTCTGAACCGGCAATTGGCCGCGGGCGGCGGCGGCCATCCGGCCCTGGTTCACCCATTTCGGTACGGATCATCCCGACGGCGCTGACCTGGCCTTTACGGTTACGCAGGATATATTGCGGCTGAACATTAAACTGAAACGCCACGCCCTCCTCTCGCGCGTTCACCACCTCTTTTTTCGAGCCCGGCATGCTTAACTCATCGCGACGATAGGCGCAGGTCACGCTCTCGGCTCCGCGACGCACCGCGGTGCGCAAACAGTCCATCGCCGTATCGCCCCCGCCGAGCACCACCACCCGCTTATCCTTAATGTCGGTTAACGGATATTCGGCGCTCTCTTCAAGCCCCATCACCTCACGGGTGTTGGCAATCAGGAACGGCAGCGCCTGAATGACGCCCGGCGCGTCTTCGCCATCGAGACCCGCGCCCATCAGTCCGTAGGTGCCGACACCTAAAAAGACCGCATCGTAGTTAGCCAGCAGTTCGCTAAAGTCCACGTCGCGCCCCACTTCCTGATTGAGATGGAAACGAATCCCCATATCGCTGAAGATCTCGCGCCGCAGCGCCATTACCGTTTTTTCCAGCTTGAAAGACGGAATGCCGAAAGTCAGCAGCCCGCCAATTTCAGGATGTTTATCAAAAACATCAACCTGTACCCCGGCGCGCGCGAGAATATCCGCGCAGCCCAGTCCCGCCGGGCCGGCGCCGATAATAGCCACTCGCTCCCGACGCGGCGTGACCTCGCCTGTGGTTGGCCGCCAGCCCATCGCCAGCGCGGTATCGGTGATATAACGCTCCAGATTGCCAACCGCCACCGCGCCGCCTTCGTTTTTCAACGTACAGGCGCCCTCACATAGCCTGTCCTGTGGGCAGACCCGGCCGCAAATTTCCGGCAGTGAACTGCTTTGATGACAGAGTTCTGCGGCCTCAATAATTTTTCCCTCACGTACCAGTTTGATGAAATCGGGAATGTGGTTGTGTAACGGGCAGGTCCAGTTGCACCAGGCTTTTTGCGCACAGTACAGGCAACGCTCGCTTTCATATTCGGCATCACATTCGCTAAGGCGCTGGTAGATCTCGGCAAAATGCCCTTTTCGCTCCTCCGCGGCAAGCTTCTTCGCCCCCACCCGCGGCGCTTTATCCAGGAACGCTTCGCGCCTTGCGCCACGACGCTCGGCCGGCGGCTGCCCTTGGGCGGAGCGGATTTGTCTTTCCCGCTGCAACCGTTTCAGCCCGCTCTCGTCCATTACGCGCAGCGCCTGAGTCGGGCAACTGGCCACGCAGGCCTGCTCTGCTGAGGGGCGATCGCGACAAAGATCGCATTTTTGCGCCAGTTGCGGGCCATCTTCCCCGCTGGCGACCATCTCAATTGCGCCAAATGGGCAAGCGACAACGCAGTTTTTGCAACCGATACACTCGGACTGGGTAAACTGGATGCTGTCGTTGGCGACATACAGCGCCTGAGTCGGGCAGGAGGTGACGCAAGGCGCGTCGTTGCAATGGTGGCAAGTGGTCGCAGTACTGGTATTCCGGTGGAAGACAACATGGATGCGCGGAACAAACGCGCTGCGCTGTGCCGGCCAGGCATTCTGATGATGCGCCGTGACGCAGGCTACTTCGCAGGCATGACATCCAATACAGTTCGCAACATCGGCCACAATAAATCGATTCATTTGCTTCCCTTTTATTCTTCTGGAATAGTCTTAGGGATGGATTGCAATATTCGGGCGATATTGGGCGCTCACCTTCTGCTGCTATTCATTTTTGCGAGTCAGCTCAAATTATTACTCTCCTGTCACTCACGAATAAATAAAAGCTCATCAAATCACCGGGATGGCATCTCAAGCCAGCCCTGACTTTTTATCATTTTTATCTTCTTAGCGCTTATTTCGCCTACCAAAATGAGACTGCATATATCTCAAACTGATATTCGTCATTTTTATTTCTGATGCCCGCTCGCAGCGCTAAACAGGCCAGCAAGAAATAAACATGCCAACCCGTGATTGATTTCACAAATATATTATTCCACTGCCGCATCGCTCATTTTTGGCACAGCTTACGCATAACCTTCCTAACGCATAAGCAACTCCGTGCGCGTTATACGCTGGTGAACATCATCAGCAGAGGGAGGCAATGGCCTTCGAATCGTAACTTCTCCCCTTTCAGTTCGGCACGGGCGGAAGTCGTAAAGGAGACAACTACTTCATGAAAGATTTTGCCATTCCGGCCTCACGCAATACGGCGACTGTCGCGCCGGTCGATGAGGTCCTGCCAATTACACAAATGATTCTCTATGGATTGCAGCACGTGCTGGTGATGTACGCCGGGGCGGTGGCGGTACCGCTGGTGGTGGGCAACGCGGTCGGTTTGCCTGCGGAGCATATTATTTTATTAATCAGCGCCGATTTGTTTATTTGCGGCGCCGCGACCATCGTGCAATCGATGGGCATCAAGCAGTGGTTGGGCTGCCGCCTACCGCTGATCCAGGGCTGTACTTTCGCCGCGCTGATCCCGATGGTGCTTATTGGTAAAGAGTACGGTATCGGGGTGATCTCCGGCTCGGTTATCGTCTCGGGTATTTTTATCCTCTGCTGCGCGCCGTGGATTAGCCGTCTCATTCGCTTCTTTCCGAAGGTGGTGATGGGCGGCATTGTAACGCTGATCGGCCTCTCTATTATGCCGGTCGCGGGAGGATGGATTGGCGGCGGCAGCAGCGAGATGGCCGGTTTCGGCGATCTCTTCTCGCTGCTGATGGCGGCCATCACGCTGGTCATTATTCTTAACCTGTATACCTTCGCCACCGGCGTGGTCAAAAACACCTCGGTGCTGATTGGGCTGGTGATCGGCACTATTTTATGGAGCTTCTTCAAGCCGCTGGATTTTAACCTCGTCAATGCTACGCCGTGGCTGCATCTGCCACAGGTGATGCAGTTCGCCCGGCCTGAATTTCATATCGTGCCGGTCGCCCTGCTGTCGATGGTGATGGTGGTGGTGATGGTCGAAACCATGTCGTCCATCATGGCCACCGGCGATATCGTTGGTAAACAGGTCACGGCCAGCATGCTGCGTAATGGCCTGAATACCTGCGGACTGGCGACGACAATCTGCGGTTTCTTCAATCTGTTTCCCTACGCGGCCTTCGCGCAGAACGTCGGCCTGATTGGCCTGACCGGCGTACGCAGCCGCTTCGTGGTGTCGGTCTCCGGCGTCATTCTGATGCTGATGGGCATTTTCGCCAAAATGGCGGCGCTGGTGGTACTGATTCCGAAACCGATCCTCGGCGGCGCCGGTATCGTTATGTTCGGCATGGTTGCCGTTTCCGGTATTCGTACTCTTGGTCAGGTCAACTATCGCAACAATAACAATGGGATGGTCGTCGCACTCACCCTTGGTCTCGGCATGATGCCGGTATTGGTGCCGAATCTGTTTACCCAGTTCCCGCCAATGATGCAGCTGTTTCTGCATAGCGGCATCACTATCGGCACCCTGACAGCAATTGTCGCCAACCTGACGCTGAACGGCAGCGTGCCGTTCCGTATTTCTCACGATGTCCCGGAACCGGACCCGGCGCCGCCGAGCGCGGCTGCCCGCAACATGGCCGTGCGTACGGTGCGCATGTGGCTGCTGCTGCGCAAGGTACAGAAAGGTCAAACCGCCGCTGACGGCCAGGAGTGATTATGTCTATGTCGCAACGTCTGCTTTTTGCACTGTTGATGATGGCACTGATGGCGGTTCCCGCCATCCAGGACGCCATTACCCTCGGAATTAACAGCCGTTTTATCTATCTGTTGCCGTACTATTTTTAAGGAGTCACACGATGGAAAAAGTCACCACCGTCTGTCCCTACTGCGCCGCTGGCTGTAAGCTGCGGCTGGTTACGGACGACGGCATGGTCGTCGGCGCCGAAGCGGCCATGGGGAAAAACAATCAGGGAACCCTGTGTCTGAAAGGCTATTATGGCTGGGACTTCATTAACGATACCCAGATCCTGACCCCGCGTCTCAAAACCCCCATGATCCGTTGCCAACGTGGCGGCAAACTGGAAGCCGTCTCCTGGGACGAGGCGCTCGATTATGTCGCCACCCGCCTTGGCGCCATTAAAGAAAAATATGGCCCGGACGCGATCCAGACCACCGGCTCCTCCCGCGGGACCGGTAATGAAACCAACTACGTGATGCAAAAATTCGCGCGCGCCGTTATTGGCACCAATAACGTCGACTGCTGCGCTCGCGTCTGACACGGCCCTTCGGTTGCAGGTCTGCACCAGTCGGTCGGTAACGGCGCCATGAGTAATGCCATCACGGAGATTGATAACACCGATCTGGTGTTTATCTTCGGTTACAACCCGGCGGATTCCCACCCTATCGTGGCGAATCACGTCATTAACGCCAAACGCAACGGGGCGAAAATCATCGTCTGCGACCCGCGCAAAATTGAAACCGCGCACATCGCCGACATGCACATCGCGCTGAAGAACGGCTCGAATATCGCGCTGCTCAACGCCATTGGCCACGTCATTATTGAAGAGGATCTGTACGATAAATCCTTCGTTGCCAGCCGTTCCGAAGGCTTCGAGGAGTATCGCAAAATCGTCGAAGGCTACACGCCGGAGTCGGTGGAAGAGATAACCGGCGTCAGCGCTCAGGAGATCCGCGCCTGCGCCCGGATGTACGCCAGCGCCAAATCCGCCGCCATCCTGTGGGGCATGGGCGTCACCCAGTTCTACCAGGGCGTGGAGACCGTGCGCTCGCTGACCAGCCTCGCGATCCTCACCGGCAACCTCGGCAAGCCAAGCGTCGGCGTCAACCCGGTACGCGGGCAGAACAACGTCCAGGGCGCCTGCGACATGGGCGCGCTGCCGGATACCTATCCGGGCTACCAGTACGTTAAGTTCCCGGAAAACCGCGAGAAGTTCGCTAAAGCCTGGGGCGTCGACAGCCTGCCGGAACATACCGGTTATCGCATCAGCGAGCTGCCGCACCGTGCCGAACACGGCGAAGTCCGCGCGGCCTATATTATGGGCGAGGATCCGCTGCAGACCGATGCCGAGCTTTCCGCGGTACGCAAGGCGTTTGAACAGCTGGAACTGGTTATCGTCCAGGATATTTTCATGACCAAAACCGCCGCCGCGGCCGACGTCATCCTGCCGTCCACCTCGTGGGGCGAGCACGAAGGCGTGTATACCGCAGCGGACCGCGGCTTCCAGCGCTTCTTTAAAGCGGTGGAGCCGAAGTGGGACCTGAAAACCGACTGGCAGATCATCAGCGAAATCGCCACCCGGATGGGCTATCCGATGCACTACAACAACACCCAGGAGATCTGGGATGAGTTGCGGCATCTGTGCCCGGACTTCTACGGCGCCACCTATGAAAAAATGGGCGAGCTTGGCTATGTCATGTGGCCATGCCGCGATGAGTCCGACGCCGACCAGGGGACGTCGTATCTGTTTAAAGAGACATTCTCTACACCGAGCGGTAAAGCCCAGTTTTTCACCTGCGACTGGGTCGCGCCGATCGATAAGCTCACCGACGAGTACCCGATGGTGCTCTCAACGGTACGCGAAGTCGGTCACTACTCCTGCCGTTCGATGACCGGTAACTGTGCGGCCTTAAGCAGGCTTGCCGATGAACCGGGCTATGCGCAAATCAACACCGCCGACGCCGAACGGTTAGGCATCGAGGATGAAGCGCTGGTGTGGGTCAACTCACGTAAGGGCCGCATCATCACCCGCGCACAGGTCAGCGAACGGCCGAATAAAGGCGCGGTGTACATGACCTACCAGTGGTGGATCGGCGCCTGTAACGAGCTGGTGTCGGAGAACCTGAGCCCGATAACCAAAACGCCGGAGTACAAGTACTGCGCGGTCAACGTTGAGCGGATTGCCGATCAGCGCGCGGCGGAACAGTACGTGATCGACGAGTACAACAAGCTGAAAGCCCGCCTGCGCGAAAGCGTGATGGGTTAAGGTTCGAGCCTTTGTACCATTGAGTAGCCCCGGTAAGCGCTAGCGCCACCGGGGATTTTCCCGGAGGCGGCGCATGGCGCCTTGTCCGGGCTACCAAATCGCACCACCCTGTAGCCCCGGTAAGCGCTAGCGCCACCGGGGATTTTCCCGGAGGCGGCGCATGGCGCCTTGTCCGGGCTACCCAATCGCATAATCCTGTAGCCCCGGTAAGCGCTAACGCCACCGGGGGTTTTCCCCGGTGGCAGCGCATTGCGCCTTCTCCGGGCTACCAAATCGCACCACCCTGTAGCCCCGGTCGTACACTAGCGCCACCGGGGGTTTTCCCCGAGGCGGCGCATTGCTCTTTGCCGGCTACCAAGTCACACAACGCCGTAACCCCGGTATAAGATCACGATTTAATCGCGTGTTGAATGGAGTCAATAATCGGCTGATAGCCGGTACAGCGGCACATATTGCCTTCTAATACATCCTTTATTTGCGCTTCGTCCGGATGCGGCTCTTTGGTTAATAATTCGGTGGCGCTCACCAATACTCCTGGCGTACAGAACCCGCACTGCACACCGCCCTTCTCAATAAATGCATCCTGTAATTTTTGCGTAATCGGATTATCGTTTAACCCTTCGAGCGTCTCGATCTCCGCTTCATCACACTGTTCGGCCAGTACCAGGCAAGAACAAACGGCGTTACCGTCCATCAGCACCGTGCAAGCGCCGCATTCGCCAATCGAACATCCCTCTTTGGTAGCGGTAAGATGCAATGTATCCCGCACCAGATCCAATAAGCGCATATTGCCTTCTACTTTTGCTTCCACCAGCTTGCCGTTTACCTTCACTTTAATTGTGCTCATAGCTCTATCCTGTACAGGGCGCTCTGGCGCCCTGATTGAATCATTAAATCCCTGAGGCCCGTTGCGCCTCGGCCATCATGTCGCGGAACATATTGACGAATACCGGCTGCTTATATGCCGCCGACCAGCGCTTACCAATGGCCGCATAGATAAGCTTGTCCAGCATCTCGCAGGCGCTATTAATCGTGTCGCTATTTAACGGTTTCCCTAGCAGGCATCGTTCAATATCCAGCAGCCGCTGCGGTTTACTGAACAGCGCGCCATCCACCAGACGGCAGTAGCTCACCGTGCCATCATCGGCAAAATCAAGCAGCGCGCTCAGGCTCTGACGGGTGATGTTGAGCGCGTTGCGCCGCCCTAACTGGTGATAGAAACCTTTGGCCTGCGGACGCGCCGGTGGCGGCAGTATCACTTTGGTCAAAAGCTCATCCGGCTGGCGCTGGGTCTTGTAGCCAGACAGCAAGAACTCGGCCAGACCGAGGGTACGTACGCCATTTAACGAGCGCAGTTCGATGCGCGCGTCATAGAGGATGGCAGGTGGAATGGAATCGCCGCAGGGCGCGGCGTTGACGATATTGCCGCCGATGGTGGCGCGGTTGCGGATCTGGTGCGAACCGACGGTATGACAGGCCTGCACCAGCAGCGGGTAACGTTCGCGCAGCAGCGGATGATCGGTAATACGGTTAAAGGTCATCGCTCCGCCAATGATGACCTCATGGCTGACCGGATCCTCGCTCACCTGCGTCAACTCCGGCAGACGGGAAATATCAACCAACCGCATCGCGCGGGTTTGCAAACGCCCCTGCACAATCACATCGGTACCGCCGGCGATAGCCGTCACGCCCTCTTGCGCCAGCAGGGTTAACGCCTCCTGCAGGCTTTTCGCCCGGGTAACTTTCACATCAGTGAGGCGCAGCACCTGCTTCTTGTTTTCCGCCTCCAGCATCATTTCGCTTTGGCGAACCGGCTTCTTCAGGTTGTAGCCGAGGATCACCTGTTCGAGGGTCAGCGGTAATTTATTAAACCGCTGCTCAAGGGCAAAACTCACCGCGTTATTGATAGCCGCCGCCGCGAGTTCAGTGGCCGGCTCGCCAATCCCCTTCGCCCCCAGAGGCCCGGCGATATCCGGGTTTTCTACGCCGATAATCGTCATCGGCGGAATGTCTTTCATCGTCGGCAGCAGGTAGCTGTCGAAGTTTTCCGATTTGACCTGGCCGTTTTCAATGTTGAAGTCTTCCAGCAGCGCATAGCCGAAACCCTGCGCCACCCCACCGTAAACCTGGCCTTCAAAACCCACCGGGTTGAGTACCCGGCCCACGTCATGGGCGGCGGTAACGTGCAGCAAATCGGTTTTACCAGTGCTGGTGTTCACCCGTACCTCAGCCACCTGGCAGCCGTAGACCCAGGTAAAGTACGGGCTGCCGCAGCCTTTTTCTTCATCCCAATGAATGGGCGGCGGCACAAACCAGCCGTACTCGGTCAGGCTGACGCTGGCCCATTTGGTCCTATTGACCGCGGTTTTGAAGTCAATACGCCGTTCACTGTCCTGGGCGTTGATGATAAAGCCATCCTGCCACAGGGTTTCTTCCAACTCGCGGGTGCCGATGCTGTCGCCGACGACGCTGAGAATACGGCGCTTTATCTTGTCGGCGGCGTCAAGAATCGCCCCGCCGCCGACCATCGTTCCGCGGGTGGCCGCCGTCGATCCGCCGTCGCCGATAACCGAGGTCGGCGGCTCCATAAAATGCAGTTCCGATAGAGGAATACCAAAGGCTTCCGCGGCGATTAGCGACATCGCGGTTTGCAGACCCTGACCGTTTTCCGATACCGATGTCGCCAGATTGACGCTACCATCTTCATTCACCTGAATGAGCGCCGTCGAGGTATCTACCCCTTCAGCGCCGATGGAACAGCCGCGGTAGCTCAGCGCCAGGCCAATACCATATCGATAAACATCGCCTTGTTGGTTCAATTCACGATAGTGCTGGCGTTTTGCCGCAAATTCCGAGGCATTCACCGCCTTGCTCAGGACTTCAATCGCCGAGACGGTGTGTTTATCAAACCGCTGGCCGGTGACCGAGGTATCGCCCTGACGCAGCGCGTTCACTTCACGCACCGCCACCGGCGAGAGATTGAGCACGTCGGCAATTTCATCCATAAAGGATTCGTTGGCGTAAACCACCTGTGGTGAACCGAAACCACGCATCGCCGAGGTATAGCTGTTGTTGGTATAGACGGCTTTAACGTCGATATGGACGTTATCAATATTGTACGGCCCAGCGGCCTGCACCGAAGAACGCCAGGTGACAAACGGGGAGGACGCCGCATAGCCGCCGCTGTCGGCAAGAATATCGATTTTGATCGCCAGAATGCGTCCGTTGTCGTCCACCCCGGCCCGATACTTCATTTTATAAGGGTGGCGCTTACAGCTTTCGATAATGGACTGCTCGCGAGTGTAGGCAAACTTCACCGGGCGACCGGTCAGGCACGTCATCAATGCGGAACGGCAGGCCAGATGATCGATGATGTCATCTTTGCCGCCGAACGAGCCGCCCATCACCGCGCGTTTGACGTTAATCTGGCTTTGCGGGCAGCCCATAAACTTAGCCACGAAGCTGCGTACGCGGTGCGGGTTCTGAATGGAGCCGGAGATAATCAGGCTACCATCGGTAGGATCAAGCCAGGTCAGTACGACTTCCGGTTCGATGTAGGCGTGTTCCTGGAAGCCCACTTCATATTCACGTTCAATCACGTGACTGGCTTCGGCAAAGCCTTTGGCGATGTCGCCCTTAACGGTGTGGTGATGGGCGGCGATATTATCGCTGCGCTCCGGGTGAATTCGCCGGGCGTCCGCCTCCAGCGCGGCTTCTACATCCGTTAGCGGCTCATAAGGCGTATAGCGCACATGTATTTTATCCGCCGCTTCGCAGGCGGCTTCATAACTGGTTGCCGCCACCACGGCAACGACATCGCCGTGGAAGACCACCTCGTCTTTGACGATAGGCAGATAATCTTTGACGATGATCCCTACGACCGGTGTACCGGGGATATCCTGCCAGGTGGCGATTTTTACTACGCCTGCAACATTCAGCGCCTCGCTAAGATCTATCGCCTCGATTTTCCCGGCGGGTATATCCGCAAAGCGGCAAACGCCATACAGCATGCCCGGTAAGGTAATATCGTCGCCATAAACGGCCGTTCCTTTGACTTTCGCCAGTCCATCCACGCGCCGTAGCGGCGCTGAAGGTGAAGCACACATAACAGTCCCCTCAATGATTATCCGTTGCGGGCAATCCCGGGTTCGCTAAACGTCGCGCTATCCACAACCCACGGGAAAAGCCACATCAGCGATAACAAATCCAAGATTTGTGCCAGAAATCAATGAGGTGCTGCTTGAGCTTCGTTTTTGTGAGTCGCCGCGCAAAATGCGGCTAAAGTGCGGAGAAAATAGCGCTGCTGAGGCCGCGGCTCGCAGGTCAGTAACATTTCGCCGCCATTTTTATCAAAGTGATAGCCCGGTTTTCTCAAATTAATAATTTTCCCGTGTGCTAGACGGTATAGATACGGATCTCGTGTTGACGGAAAGCATCCCGGTATTTACGGCTGATGTTTTCCTCCACGACCAGCACGTCAATGGCGCTGCTTTCAGCTACCACAAAACGCGCGACGGCGGGGATTTTATCTGAGGTTAAGCCAACGATAATTTCACTGCACTGCTTGATAACCGCTTTCTTAAATTCACAATCGGCGTGATCAAAACCGGTTAAACCTGACTCCGGAGCCATCGCGCAGCCGCCAATAAATCCCTGATCGAAGAGGATCCCCTGCACCTGAGCCACCGCCGATGCGCCGACACAACCGCCAGCCGCGCGTTGCACCAGACCGCCAAGCATCACTACCTCATAAAGCGGTTTTTTAAGCAGAACCGCCGCAATTTCCGGGGAATTGGTAACCACGGTTAAGGCCAGTTCGCCCGGTAGCGCTTCCGCCATTGCCAGATTGGTGGTGCCGGTATCAATAAAAATACAGCCGCCCGGTTTCACTAGCTGTGCGCATTTCTGAGCGACCCTGCTCTTTGTTGCCCTATTTTTCTCTTTACGTTCGTTGTACTCCATGGATTCCGGCAGGGTCATCACCGCACCGCCGTAGACTTTCTTACAATATCCGTCTTTGCTTAGCTCATGAAGATCGCGGCGAATAGTGTGTTCAGAGACCTGTAAGCGCTGGGCCAGATCGGCGCAGACGACCCTACCGTCCTCCTGCAGGATCTGACAAATCAGCGCTTGTCGTTGCTGAGGGAAAGCAGCATAATCGAGCACAATAACTCCTTTAAATAAACATAACGAGCAGCAAAGAGCATAATCATTCACTCATGCGCATGCTGTCAACCCGACCCTTTACGAGGTAAACCATGAAAGTTGCCCATATCGCCCTCTGGACCCGTCATCTTGAGCAGCAAGCACGCTTTTGGGTGGAATTTTTTGCTGGCGAAATCAACGAAAAGTACCGCAGTAAAACCAATCCTGGTTTTGAATCCTACTTTGTAAAAATTGGCTCTGACGTGGCAATTGAGTTAATGAGCAAACCCGGCTTACAGGACTCGCCCCGCGATAACAACCATACGGGGTGGGCGCATCTGGCGATCGCCGTCGGCGGCGTCGATCAGGTTAATGCGTTAGCCAAACGCGCTGAAATGGCGGGCATTTTAGTCTCTGCCCCGCGCACTACCGGCGATGGCTATTATGAGGCGGTTATTAAAGACCCTGATGGAAACCTGGTGGAAATCGTCGCATAGTAAGGCAAATCCACATGAAGGAGTCGACCGTGGCACATTATCGCGTCATTGATAAAGCGAGCTGGCCTCGCCTGGATCATTTTACGTTCTACCGTACCTTTGCCAATCCCAGCTTCAATCTGTGCGTACCGGTAGAAGCGCAACAGTTGTACACCTGCGCGAAGGACCGGGGCGTCTCCTTCTTCCAACTGGCATTATTCGGCCTGTTGCGCGCGGCCAACGCCGTACCGCAGTTGAAACAGCGCCTGCGCAACGACGATATCATCGAATATGACGCCATCTCGGTGATGACGCCGATCATGACCGCTAGCGAAGGTTTTCGCCAGGTATGGTGCGATAACGCCGCTAATTTCCCCGCGTTTAGCGCCGCCGCGACGCCGCGCATTGAGGCCGCAAGAAGCACCAATCCCTCACCGCTTATTGTGGAAGAAGAAAATTTCTTTTGCGCCAGTTGCCTACCGTGGCTGCACTTTAGCGCCATGACCCATGCGGAATACTACGTTGGCGCGGCGGTGCCCGCCCTGACGTGGGGAAAACTGAAAAATGGCATCATTCCGGTTGCCGGCCGATTTAATCACGCTTTTGTGGATGGCCTGCACGCCAGCCGTTTTTATGCCGAAGTCGAATATTATTTCGCTAACCCGCAGGCCCTGTGGCTGCCGGTTGAGGCCCGCGAGTAGCTGCCGCGGCATAAAGAACAATCCACTATGACTTCCCCGAAAACCGGCATTATATTGCCGGTTTTTTGCTAATGCGAAATGGCTATAAACCATAGCGTTTCGTTGTTAGACAGTATTCAACGCGCCTCTTATCTTCGTCATGAATTGTAAATAACAACGCAATCATTTGATGAGGTAGCACTTTTGTCCAGATTACGGCAAGGATTAAAAACCAGACAAACGCGCTTCGCGCTGGCGTTGAAAGTGGCGCTACTCGGTAGCATGGTGGCATTTTCTTCTGTCGCCAACGCCGACGATATTCTCAAAGAAGGGATCACTCCCGCAACCGATGCCAGCCAGATCCCGGCCAGCGCCAAACTGCGTAAAGACACGGTGGTGGCCGGCATTTCCGAACCGCAGGGGATCTTTAACCCTTACTTCTTCGTCAACGGCTGGGATGAGAACGTCACCAACGTTATTTTCTCGCGCCTGATTGACTGGGACAGTCAGGGTAAGCTGGTGCCGGGGCTAGCTGAGAGCTGGACGGTGAGCGCGGATAACAAAGTTTATACCATCAAATTGCGCCCTAACCTGACCTTCAGCGACGGATCGCCGCTCACCGCGGAAGATGTCGCCTTTACGCTGACCGTTCTGCTCGACCCGAAATATGACGGCGACACCGATATTACTCTGGCTAATATCGCCGGCGGCGCGGAATATAAAGCCGGTAAAGCCGATAGCGTGAGCGGCCTGAAAGTTATCGATCCGCTGACCCTGCAGGTTACTACCACCCAGCCTGGCGCGACAACGCTGGCGAAAATCGGCGGTCCGGTATTATCGAAAGCCTGGTACGGTAAAGGGTATCAACGCGGAAATCTGGATTATCTGCGTTCTCTGCACGGAAAACCGCTCGGTAACGGCCCTTATGTCTACGATAAATATATTCCCGGTCAGGAGATTCGCTTCCACGCCAACACGCATTTTTACCGCGGTACGCCGCCCACGCCGCGCTTTATCTATCGCGTGACCAATCCGTCTACCAATTTCCAGTTATTCCAGACCGGCGAAACCGACTACGACGCCTTCACCTCGCGCCCGGATGATATTGAGCAGCTTAAGATGCTCGGTTTTGCCAATATTAACCTCTACGGTTCCAGCGACTACAGCCAGGTGGAGTTCAACGTCCATCGCCCGGCGCTACAGGATAAAAAAGTGCGTCAGGCGTTGATTTACGGGCTTGACCGGCAGAAGTTAATCGACGTGGTGTATCAGGGGTACGGCAAGGTAGCCATTGAACCGATCGCGCCTATCTCCTGGGCCTTCAACGCGCAAGGCGTCAACCCCTACCATTACGATCCGGCGCAGGCGAAAAAACTGCTCGATGAAGCGGGCTGGCTGCCTGGCGCCGATGGCATCCGCGTGAAAGACGGAAAACGGCTGGAATTGACCTTGCTTGCGAGCAAAAAAATCATTAACGATGCGCTGATCCCGATTGCTAAAGAGAACTGGCGGCAGATAGGCGTGTTGCTAAAACCGCAGGTGGTTGATTTCAACGCGCTGATGGCGCAGCGCAAAGCGGGTAATTACGATCTGGCGTCGTTTAGCACCAGCACTCTCAACGATCCACATGACGGCGTGTGGGACTTCTACAGCAGCGAAGCCAAAGAGTCGGGCTACCACAATGCTGAAGTCGATAAGCTTATCAATGCGGGCAACGCGGTGCTGGATGTCGAACAACGCAAGCCTATCTATCACCAGCTGTACCAGGTGCTGGCCGAGGATCCGCCGGTTATCCTGCTTGGATACCGGGAAATTCTTTCCGCCAGCAGCGCCCGGGTGACCGGCTTTAAGCCGGATATCTATAACGGCCTCACCGGCAGTTTGCCGGACGTGAAAATCGTGAAGTAAATCCCCCAGCCGCCGGCCACCCGGCGGCTGATGTGAGAATGTTATGAAAAATTTCATCCTGAGGCGCATATTGCAAACGCTGCCGATGCTGCTGCTGGCCTCCTTTATCATTTTTATGCTCTTTGCTAAAACCCCCGGCGATTTTATCGATGGCAACATCACCCTGACGGCCGCCCGCGCCGCCGAACTGAAGGCGATATACGGCCTCGACCAACCGCTTTTCACCCGCTACCTTCACTGGCTGGGGCAACTGCTGCGCGGGGATTTAGGCTTCTCGCTGCAATACCAGATCCCGGTCAGCCAGTTACTGAACCAGTACATCTGGAACTCCTTCCTGCTGGCAAGCGTGGCGCTGGTCTTCTACTGGGGTATCGGCCTGACGGTTGGCGTGGTCTCCGCGCTCAGACCTAATTCATGGTTCGATCATCTGGTGAGTATCGCGGTGTTTGCCGCCATGTCCTTTCCCACCTTTTTCCTCTGCCTGCTGCTGATTAAGTGGTTTGCCGTCGACCTGCACTGGCTGCCGGTAGGCGGGATGACCAATACCGGTAGCGACGATAGCGGCTGGCGGTACGTGCTGCAGGTCGCCGCTCATCTGGTACTGCCGGTACTGGCGCTGGTAATGCTGCAGGCCGGCAGCCTGACGCGCTATTTTCGCGCCAGCATGCTTGACGTGGTGAAGATGGATTTCATTCGTACCGCCCGTGCTAAAGGGTTGCAAGAACGCACGGTTATTATGAAACACGCGCTACGCAATGCGTTACTGCCGGTCATCACCCTGCTTGGCTTCGAACTGCCGGGATTGTTCTCTGGCGCCATCATTACCGAGAAAGTATTTAACTGGCCGGGTGCCGGGCACATTCATATCGATTCGCTGGCCGCCCGCGATTATCCGGTACTGATGGGGTTTACCCTATTTCTGGCGGTACTGACGATCATCGGTAATTTACTGGCCGATGTGCTCTACGCGTGGGCCGATCCGCGCATTCGAGTGAGATAATGATGATAACTTCCCTATTTGGCCACCGTCGCCGCCTGCGCCAGGCGACAATCCCCGCGCTTGCGCAAATAACGCCCTCTCCATGGTATCAGGCCTGGCGCCAGCTACGCCGCAACCGGATGGCGATGCTGTGTTTAATCCTGCTTGTGGTGATGGCCCTGTGGTGCGTACTCGGGCCGATATGGTCGCCATGGAAAGATGACGCCACCGATGCGCTGATGATCAACAAGCCGCCAGGCGCCGAACACTGGTTGGGTACCGATTTTCTTGGCCGCGATATCTATACACGTTTGCTGCTGGCCGGGCGCATTTCACTGATAATCGGCCTGCTGACTATGCTGCTGTCGGTTACCCTTGGCTATCTACTGGGAGCGCTATCGGGCTATGTCGGCGGCGTCACCAATAAACTGATTATGCGTCTGGCCGACCTGGTGATGACGATACCCGGCCTGCCGTTGTTAATCGTTGCAGGCGCGATGCTCTCCGAGCTCGACTTTTCGCCGGATTCCCGCATCTGGATGGTGGTTATTATGCTCAGCCTGCTGGAGTGGCCGAAGCTGGCGCGGTTGGTACGCGGGCAGTGCCTGTCGCTACGCGAACGCGATTTTATGCTGGCGACGCAGGTACTGGGACTGTCGGCGCGTCGCCGGCTGTTCGGTCACCTGCTGCCCAATACCATCCCGATTCTGGTGGTAATGGCGACAATGGCGGTCGCTAACGCCATTCTGAGCGAATCGGCGCTGAGCTATCTCGGTCTCGGCGTAGTACCGCCGACGCCATCGTGGGGCAATATGATGGATGCCGCTAACAGCTTGATTGATTTTCAGCGGCGACCGTGGCTGTGGATGCCTCCGGGTATTGCCATCTTTATTACCGTGATTGCCATTAATGTACTGGGCGACGGCCTGCGCGACGCGATGGACCCGAAAATGAAACAGAGGCTGAAATGAGCGCACCATTAATTTCTTTTAAGCAACTTTCTGTCTCTTTTGCTGCTGAAGGTAGCCGGGTACGCGCGGTACAGGAGATCTCTTTCTCGATTCAGGCCGGGCAAACGGTAGGTATCGTCGGTGAATCCGGCTGCGGCAAAAGCGTGACCGCGATGTCGCTAATGGGCCTGCTGCCTCCCCATGCCGCGCGTATTGACGGCGGCGAGATCCTTTTCGAAGAACGCGATCTGCTCAAGCTGAAAGCCCGTCAAATGGCCGATCTGCGCGGTAACCAGTTGGCGATGATCTTCCAGGAGCCGATGTCGGCGCTCAACCCGGTACTGACCATAGGCGAACAGCTCTGCGAGCCGCTCATCCGCCATCGCGGCGACTCGCCGAAAGCCGCCTGGCAGCACGCAATACGGCTGTTAAACGAGGTGGGGCTGGCACGCAGCGAAAGCCTGATGGCGAACTATCCGCACCAGCTTTCCGGCGGTATGCTGCAACGGGTGATGATCGCCATGGCGTTGAGCTGCGGGCCACAATTATTAATAGCAGATGAACCGACGACCGCGCTGGATGTCACCGTACAGGCGCAGATCCTGCGCCTGCTGCGCGACCGCGCGCGCGAAAGCCAGATGGCGATGCTGCTGATCACCCACGATCTGGGAGTGATCGCACAGATGGCCGAACGGGTAGTGGTGATGTATGCCGGGCGGATCGTCGAACAGGGAACCACCGCCGAGGTACTGCGCCAGCCCCAGCATCCCTATACCCGCGGGCTTATCGCCTCTCGCCCGGTGCCTGGCGCGCGGCGCCGGCGGCTGTACTCCATTCCCGGCCAGGTGCCGGATCTCGCGCAACTGCCTGCAGGCTGCGCGTTTGCCGACCGCTGCCAACAGGCAACCGCGCGCTGCCGTCAGGACACACCACCTCTTTTGGGGTCTTCTCACCAGGCGGCCTGTTTTTATAGTGAATTCGCGGAGTCGGTGGCATGAATCAGCCCTATATCATTGAAGTTAATGGTTTGAAAAAGTATTTCCCGCTGCGCGACGGCCTGTTCGGCCAACAGACCGGTGAACTGCGCGCGGTTGATGACGTCAGTTTTAATATCCGTCCGGGAACGATTTTCGGTCTCGTCGGAGAATCCGGTAGCGGCAAAACGACCGTTGGCCGTACCTTGCTTGGCTTGTATGACAAAACCGCCGGCAGCATTAAATTCCGCGGTCAGGAGTTATCCGAACTGCCAGCGGCCGCAATACAGGCCCTACGGCCAAAAATTCAGCTGGTGTTTCAGGATCCCTATAGCTCGCTAAACCCACGCATCCGCGTTGGCGAGGCGATTGGCGAAGCGATGTTGCAGCATAAACTGTGCACGCGCGCTGAACTCTATGAGAAAGTCATTGCGGTGATGAAGATATGCGGGCTGGCGCCTCAGCATTACCACCGTTTTCCGCATGAGTTTTCCGGCGGTCAGCGGCAGCGCATCGGCATCGCCCGCGCGCTTATCCTCAATCCGGACTTTATCGTCGCCGATGAACCCATTTCCGCACTCGATGTGTCGATTCAGGCGCAGATTATCAATCTGTTTGCCGACCTGCGCGACGAGCGTGGAGTCACCTTTCTATTCATCTCCCATGACCTTGGAGTTGTAGAGCATTTGTGCGACGACGTGGCGGTGATGTACCTCGGTCAACTGGTGGAAACCGCCAGCCGCGATGCGCTGTTTAGCCGCCCTCTTCATCCCTATACCCAGGCGCTGCTGGCCGCGGTACCCACACTCGATCCCGAAAGCGAACCGCAGGCGGTCGTTCAGGGGGAAATTCCCGACCCTTCCCGACCGCCTGCAGGCTGCCGTTTTTGGTCTCGCTGCCCGTTGGCAAACGACCGTTGCCGTCGCGAGCCGCCGCGTCTTCGCGAAATCGCGCCGGGCCACAAGGTCGCCTGTCATGAAATTGAGGCTGAATCACGCGTGGTTATCGCATAACAATAACGGCAATAAAATCATCGTTTAGCGGCAAATTTTGCCGCTATCATCTCTGACGTTGGCTGTATTCCTCCGAGGCTCCACTGTTCCGGCTCGTGTTCATCAATGCGGACCCAGACTGACTGGCGGAATTGCGGATCGCCCCGGCCTTCAATTTCCACCATGAGGTCAGTCATGCGACGCAGTAGTTCATTCTTCTGCTCAGCGGTCATGATCCCTTTAATCGTTTGCACATTAACAAAAGGCACAGTATTCTCCTGATTAACTTAGTCTATATTTCAAACTCAGGTTAGGAGATAACCTATATCATGTCAAAAGATAATTCATCCCCCTATCTGCCTGCGGAACTTTGCGGGCTGGCGGAGAGCGCTAAAATTGTTGGCGATCAATGGATTTTATTGATTTTAAGAGAGGCGTTTTACGGCGTGACGCGTTTCGAAACGATTCGCGCTCATACCGGAATGAGCAAACAGACGTTAACTCAGCGTTTAAAATTGATGGTTGATGTGGGGCTACTACGCAAGCTCCCCTATCGCGAAGCGGGTGCGCGCGAGCGTTATGAATATACGCTCACCGAAAAGAGCCGCAGCCTGGCGCCGGTCCTTTTTGCCCTGATGGAATGGGGACATCAGCAACTCCTGCATACGTCGCCGCATATCCAGTTAGTCGATAAAACCACCGGTGCGCCGGTGTCTCTGGCCTACGTCAATGCCGCAGGGCAGCGTATTGCGCAGAGCGATGTTCAGATAGTAAAAGTCCAGGATTGACCCCTGCAACGCGCGGGCTGTCAGCCAGTAACAGGTCCCGTTTCCGGGACCTGTTTCGTGTAGGAAGGTTATTCCTCCAGCGCGTAGGCGATGATATCGTCACCGACGTCCGGTGAGTGGCTGGCGCCGCCGGCGGAAATCAGCACGTACTCTTTGCCGGTTTTCGGCGATTTGTAGACCAACGGCGCCGCTACCGCGCCAACCGGTAAGCGAGCGCGCCACAGCTCTTTACCGCTGGCGGAATCCAGCGCCCGCAGATAGTTATCCTGGGTACCGGCGAAGAATACCAGGCCCGAGGCGGTGGAAGTTGGGCCACCCAACGTCGGCATTCCCAGCGGGATATGCAGATGGGTTTTCATCCCCAGCGGCCCGGTATCTTCTACCGAGCCCATCGGCACCTGCCACAGGAGCTGACGGCTGTTCAGGTCAATGGCGCTCATGGTACCAAACGGCGGGGTATTACAGGGCACGCCCAGCGCGGACTGCAGGATATCGATACGCACGCCGCCGTAAGGCCCGGCAACTTGCGGGCGAACGGTGCCCATAAAGCCAGGGACTTCGTCGGTGGAGACTTTGTATTTCGCCATCTCTTCCTTGCGCACCAGCGACATCCGCAACGGCATACGCATATCGTTGACGAACAGCGTACCGGTACGTTCATCGATGGTGATGCCGCCCCAGTTCATGCCGCCGAGCAGGCTTGGCCACTCGATATACGGTTTCTCCGACGGCGGCGTATACATGCCAAGGTAGGTCGACTCTTTAAAATCGATACGGCACATCAGTTGGTCGAACGGCGTCACGCCCCACATTGATTTTTCGCTCAGCGGCTCGACGCCTAACTGCGGCATGCCGGTGGAGAACGGCTGGGTGGCAGACAGATGTTCGCCCTCCGCCCCCTGATGAGCGACCGGCAGTTCTTCGACGCGGGTCACCGGTTTGCCGGTGCGGCGGTCGAGCACATATATCTGTCCGGTTTTGGTGGTCTGGATCAGAACCGGGACGTCCTCGCCCTGCTCGTTTTTCATGTGGAACAGTACTGGTTGCGATGGCAGGTCATAATCCCAGATATCGTGGTGAACGGTCTGGAAGACCCATTTTGTTTTACCGGTACTGGCATCCACCGCTACCACCGCGGAGCCATATTTCTCTTTCGCTTCATTCCGATCGCCGCCCCAGTAGTCCGGCGGCCCGTTACCGGTCGGCAGATAAACCAGATTCAGCTCTTTATCAAAGCCGGGAATGGTCCACACGTTCGGCGTTTCGAGGGTATAAACGCGGCCTTTTTCCGGGTCGGTGATATTCTCCGGCTTGCCGACATCCCAGGCCCAGACGACTTTACCATCGCGTACGTCAAATGCGCGTACGACCCCGGATGGCTCGCCGTGTACGATATCGCGTACCCAGCCGCCCAGCACCGCAATGTGCCCCATGATCACCGGCGTTGAAGTCGGATGGTAGCGTTTGCTGTTTTCGGTGTCGCCCATGCCCTGCTTCAGATCCACGCTGCCGTGGTCGCCGAAGTCATCGCACAGTTCGCCGGTTTTTGCATTCAGCGCCAGCAGGCGCGCATCCACGGTCGATACCATGATCCGCTGCGGACACTGTTGCAGCGCCGGGCTCGCTTTTTCTTCCGCGCTGAGCGTATCGTCGCTCTGCACATCATAGTAACCCACGCCGCGGCAGGTCACATGTTCCGCCGTCTGCGCGTGCGGGTCAAAGCGCCAGCGCGCCTTACCGGTATCGGCATCAATGGCGGTCACCACGTTGAGCGGCGTACAGGAATACAGCGTATCGCCAATTTGCAGCGGCGTATTTTCGTCAACGCCGATGGCCGGGCCGGTCAGGCGGCGGCCTGTGTGGTAGGTCCAGGCGACTTTCAGCTTATGTACGTTTTCCGGGGTAATATCGGTATACGGCGCAAAACGGGTGCCGGAGGCATCGCGGCCGAAGAACTCCCAGTTATCGCTTTTTGCCGCCTGCGTCGCGCTGTTGCCATTCGCCGCTTTCACGACGCCATTATGGAAGCCGCCGTGCGGGTAGAATGCCGAAACCAGCGTCGCCAGCAGCGCAATAAAGATAACCGTGGCGCTCCAGTTCGCCAGACGCACGCGAGCCACCGGCATCGCCGCCGCCAGCCACAGAGCCAACATCAGCATGAGCGCAGGAATCACCAGACGAGGGATCAAGCCCCAGTAGCTGAGCTGCACTTCATACAGTGCCCAGGCCAGCGTTAACAGAAAGGTAAGAACAGCAAGAGGAAGCGCGTATTGACTACGAGTGAAGTAACCGACGGCGATGATGAGATAAGCGAGACCGGCTAACAGATACCAGGCGCTGCCGCCGAGCGAGAGCAGCTTGCCCCCCCAGATAGTTAAGAAAATCCCAATGCCAAAACTCAGTAACACAAAAAGCAATCGGTATATGGTGAAGAAGATCCTTCGACCATGACCTTTTTGTTCGTCCATATTTCATCCCATTCGACATATGTCGATATAACCAAAGCATTTATTTTAAAGCGCCGATCGATAAGCGATGCCGTACAGCGCAGTTAACCTGTTGGTTGGACGCCCCAAACCAGGGCGAAGAACGTAAGAAAGTATATGGACATGTAAATTTTATGTAAAATTTAACCGCATAAAATGTTTAAAATCTTTTAATTTATAAACTGGATTTGATAGATGAGCAGGTTGTAAAGGTGAGCAGTGTTAGACGGAGACGCAAGGAAGGAGCTGGCATCAATCATGGCTTGCCGACCCGCCGCCCCCGGCGAATCGGCAATCCAGTATTATGGTTGGGTGGTGTTTTCACCGACGCTAATCTGGCGTAATGCAGCGATCAGCTCCAACTGCGCCTGCTCTTTTAAATTTTCACGTTTAATGAACTGGCTGCGATGTTTACTTTTCACCTCTTCAAGACTTTTTTTAATCTCTTGCGCAGGTAATTTGTACCAACCGCGCCGCTGCTTCTCGCCGCCGATTTCTAACCACAACTCTGAGTAACTGGCTTTCACCTTGTCGCTCTTCACATGGTAGTCGCTGTCGATGGCGTAGATCTCGCGGATATTAAAGTGGCGCAAGAACCCGTACAGCAAAGTGATAATCAGGTTTTTTGGCCGCGTGCCATAGAGCTCTTTGGTCAACGCTTTCACTTCGTCGTTGCTAATGTCTTTACCGCCCTGAATACCGCCAATCCACGCGCTGCCCTGATCCGTACAGGAAAAACAGACGCTATACACGCGTTTATTTTCAAAGAACATCTGCAGCATCAGTTCCCCCTCTTCCTGGAACGGCGAGGCCAGAAGTTTCACTTCCAGGCTGGTTCCATTCTTCAGCGGGATGGCAATCATCGAACAACCGAACGCTGACACATTATACAACTGCGGTAATATTTCCGCCTGAAAGCTTTTTTCAATAAAATTCAAAGCGCCATGGGCAATATTCAGTTTAGCTCTTTTCGACATTCGCTTATTTAAATAAGCCTTGAAAGGCTTATCTTCAAAATGTACCAGTCCAGGCGTCGCACTGGTCAATTTTGCACAGCTGAATGTCTGGCAAAGCCGTTGATATTCCTTGTACTTACCTCCTGTTAAAGGTATTTCGCGGCATTTACGCAACACCTTTTTATATTTAAGTTTAACGTGACAAATGACTTTATTATTTCTCCGCCATTCTTTGATGGCAGATGCTGTTATCGATACCATTGATCAAGATCCATAGACTCATCCATAATCGCGGCCATATTACCATATCTGAAACGGGTCAATGGTTATTTACTGGTTCGTTGTCATTTCATTTAAGAAACAATCTGAAAATTATCCTTTTATGCTCTCATTATAATAAACAAATAATGTCAACTATAAATAATAGCGGTTATTAACTCATGCTCCGCCGCTCCGCTATCTGAAACAAGCTGACGATTAACGCTCTGTGCGATAGCTTCGGCCGTGGGGTGCCACCCTCCATCGTTTTGACCTATACTCTGCCGACAGTCAAAACAGTAGCAAAGTGGGTAACTCATGGAAATTGATCTCGACAACCTGGTGTTTAGCGGCCTGGAAGAAGCGGAAGAACGTAACGCTGAACGCCTGGATGAAGCGGACAAAAAAGCACAGGCGATTGTTGCCGATGATGATTGCGGCGATGCCTGCAAAATCTGATGATTAAACCGGCTAAAGAGGCCGGTTTTTTTTATCTGTAAACGACCTAAGCGGGCAAAAAACCCTTCAGCGTTTCCAGCAGCGCCTGCGCCGCTTTCGACAACTGCATATGTCCGGCGTGAATAACGCCAATACACTTTTCAATCGGCGGATCGCTTAATGGTAGACAAACCGCTCCCAGCGACTGCATCTGCGACTGGCATAACGCGGGCACCGCGCTGCCGCCCAAACCGCTGGCGACCATCCGCCCGACGGTGACCAACTGATGACTTTCCAGCGCCACGTCTAACTGGCTGCCGCTACGCGCCAGCTCTTCTTCCAACATCAAACGCACCGCCGACGGCCGCTGCAGGGTAATAAAATCCAGCGTCAGTAGTTCACGCCAGCTCAACTGCTTTTTGCTCGCCAAAGGCGACGTTTTTGGCACGATCGCCACAAAGCGATCCACCGCCAGCGGCGTAAACAACAGATTGTTGCCGGGCGATGGCTCAAACGCGATCCCCATCTCCACCCGGCCTTCGCGCACCATCTCAATGACCTGCTCATTAATCACGTCATGCACCGTGACGTTGACTCCCGCATAGCGGTCACGAAAGGCTTTAAGCACTTCCGGCAGCACGTTAGCGGCAAACGACGGCATGGCGGCAACGGAGATCTTTCCCCGTTGCAGGGTGAAACTTTGCCGCATCGCCTCTTCGGCATTATCCCAGTCCGCCAGCAGCTGGCGGGCCATCGGCAAAAAGGTCTCTCCCTCCTGGGTTAAGGTCACTTTGCGGGTGCTGCGTTGCAGCAATGCTCCGCCAAGCGCCTCTTCCAGCCCCTTAATGGTCAAACTCAGCGCCGGCTGCGACAGGTTCAGGCGCTCGCTGGCGTGGGCGAAATTAAGAGTGTGAGCTACCGCTAGAAACGCGCGTAACTGTTTGACACTCATTCTCATTTTTCTGCCTGTTAACTAATTGAAAGAATTTAGTTAACGATAAATTAATAAAAAAACCAAATGAGTGAGTCACAAATTCAAAATTATCAAATCAGTTCGCACCTTTAATGATAGAGCCATCGCAAGGCAGGAGAAAAATGATGGCAGGACTGGATAAGCGCGTCGCCAGCTATGAAGCGGCGTTGGACGGATTAACCGATGGTATGACGTTACTGGCCGGCGGCTTCGGCCTATGCGGCATCCCGGAAAACTTAATCGCCGAGGTCAAACGCCGCCAGGTACAGGGGCTGACGGTCGTCTCTAATAACTGCGGCGTTGATGGCTTTGGTCTCGGCATGCTGCTGGAAACGCGCCAGGTGCGCAAAGTCGTGGCTTCCTACGTGGGAGAAAACGCCCTCTTTGAACACCTGGTACTGAGCGGCGAGCTGGCGGTGGAACTGACCCCGCAAGGGACGCTTGCCGAGAAAATTCGCGCCGGCGGCGCCGGGATCCCCGGATTCTATACCGCGACCGGTTACGGCACGCCGGTGGCGGAAGGCAAAGAAGTGCGTCAGTTCGACGGTAAAAATTACATTCTCGAAGAAGCCATTCGCGGTGATTTCGCCCTTGTGAAGGGCTGGAAAGCCGACTGGTACGGCAACGTGGTCTACCGCCATACCGCGCAAAATTTTAACCCGTTGATGGCCACCGCCGGACGCATCACGGTAGTAGAAGTCGAAGAAATCGTCGCGCCGGGCGAACTCCCCCCTTCCGCCATCCACACGCCCGGTATTTATGTCGACCGGCTGATCGTCGGGCTATTCGAAAAACGAATTGAACAGCGCACGCTGCGCGCCGGAGGGAACTGAACATGTTAACTCGCGAACAAATGGCGATGCGCGTCGCCCAGGAACTGCGCGACGGCGATTATGTCAATCTCGGTATCGGCATTCCCACGCTAGTCGCAAACTATATTCCCGCCGGTATTGAAGTGATGCTGCAGTCGGAAAACGGCCTGTTGGGGATGGGCGAATTTCCCGATGAGTCAACGCTTGATGCCGACATGATTAACGCCGGTAAGCAGACCGTTACCGCACAAATCGGGGCGGCTATCTTTGACTCCGCCCAGTCCTTCGCCATGATCCGCGGCGGCCACGTCGATCTCACGGTCCTTGGCGCTTTTGAAGTCGATGTCGCGGGTAATATCGCCTCGTGGATGATCCCAGGAAAAATGGTGAAAGGCATGGGCGGCGCCATGGATCTGGTGGCGGGCGCGCAAAACATCATCGTGGTGATGACTCACGCCTCGAAAAACGGCGAATCCAAGCTGCTGGCGCAGTGCACCCTGCCGCTCACCGGCGCGGGCTGTATTCACCGGGTACTGACCGATCTCGCGCTGCTGGAAATTAGCGACGGCGCCTTTGTTCTGCGCGAATACGCCCCCGGCGTCAGCATTGACGAAATTGCCCATAAAACGGCTGGACGGCTGGTCATTGCCGATGACGTCCGCGAAATGCGCTTCAACTAAGGAGACAATATGAAAGAAGTCGCTATCGTCTGCGCGCTACGTACGCCAATCGGCAGTTTTCGCGGCGCCTTATCTTCCCTTTCCGCCGTCGAGCTTGGCGCCGCCGTAGTGCGTGGTTTGCTTGAACGCACACAGCTACCGGCCAGCGCCGTTGACGAACTGATTTTTGGCCAGGTATTAACTGCCGGCTGCGGACAGAATCCAGCGCGACAAACCGCGCTGCGCGCCGGGCTACCGGTTGAAACTCCGGCCGTTACCATCAATCTGGTTTGCGGTTCCGGGCTGAAAGCCGTGCAACAGGCAGTACAAGCCATTCGCAGCGGCGAGGCGGAGATCGCGATCGCCGGCGGCCAGGAGAGCATGAGCAATGCTCCGTATCTGGTTCAGGGGGCGCGCGATGGCCTGCGTTTCGGCCATGCCAGTATGCAGGACAGTATGATTCAGGACGGATTATGGGATGCGTTTAACGACTATCACATGGGCATCACCGCCGAGAATCTCGCCGACGCCTTTGACATCTCCCGCCCCCAGCAGGATGCCTTCGCCGCCCTTTCGCAGCGCAAAGCCGCCGCCGCGATAGCCGCCGGGCGCTTTCAGGCTGAGATAGTGCCGCTTAGCGTCCCTCAGGGTAAAAAAGCGCCGCGCATGGTGGACGCAGACGAACAGCCGCGCCCGGAAACCAGCGAACAACAGCTCGCGCAGTTACGCCCGGCCTTCCGCACGGAAGATGGCAGTGTCACCGCGGGCAATGCCTCTTCGCTCAACGATGGCGCGGCGGCAGTGGTATTGATGAGCGTCGATAAAGCACGGCAGCTTGGGTTGCCGGTGCTGGCGCGGATTGTCAGCTCTGCGGTGGCCGGCGTCGATCCGTCCGTGATGGGTATCGGCCCGGTAAGCGCTTGCCGGAAGGCGCTGCAGCGCGCCGGTTGGTCGCTGGATGAGGTGGATCTCATCGAAGCCAACGAGGCCTTTGCCGTGCAGGCGCTGGCCGTTGGCAAATTGCTGGAGTGGGACAGCCAGAAAGTCAACGTCAACGGCGGCGCTATCGCGCTCGGCCACCCGATTGGCGCCTCAGGATGTCGCATTCTGGTTAGTCTGCTGCACGAGATGCAGCGCCGCGATGTCAACAAAGGCCTGGCGACGCTTTGCGTCGGCGGTGGTCAGGGTATCGCGATGACCATAGAACGTTAACAGGAGCCACTATGTTTACACCACAACTGGCGGTACTGGGCGCTGGCCTGATGGGCGTCGGCATCGCCTGCCATTTTGCCCGCCACGGCCACGCCGTACGCCTCTACGACACCGACCCGGCGCGCATTAGCGAGATCGAGAGCGTCGCCGCCGCCATTTTGCGCGAGCTCGAAGAGTGCGGGCAGTTTGACGCCGCTCAGCGTGCGTCGGTGCTCTCGCTCCTCTCCGGCACCACGGCATTAGGCGATCTTGCTGACGCGACCTTGCTGATCGAAGCGATTCCGGAACGTCTGGCGCTCAAGCACGCCTTATACCGCGAACTGGAAACGCTGATCGCAGACGAAGCCATCATCGCCAGCAACACCAGCGGACTACCGCCGGATCGGCTGGCGCAGGGTATGCGGCATCCGGAGCGCTTGTTAATCGCCCACTTCTGGCATCCGCCGCATTTTATCCCGCTGGTGGAAGTGGTGCCGGGTAGCGCTACCTTGGCGCATCTCGCCAACCAGGTCAGCGACTTTTTATCCTCCTGCGCGCTGGAAGCGGTGGTACTCAACCGCGCCGCGCCGGGGTTTGTCGGCAACCGACTACAGTTCGCCCTGCTGCGCGAAGCGCTGCATATCGTCAAGAGCGGCATCGCTTCGCCGGAAGTGGTCGACAAAGTGATGCGCGCCTCGCTCGGCCGCCGTTACGCGATGGTCGGCCCGCTGGAAGCCGCGGATATGACCGGTCTGGCGACGGTTCAGGATATCTGCCAGCACCTGCTGCCGGAACTGGCCACGGGCAGCGACATGATGTCGCTGGTCGCCGACAAAGTCGCGCAAGGCGATACCGGCGCCCGCAGCGGGCAAGGTTTTTATCGCTGGGATGAGACCCGGCAGAAACGAATACAGTCGCGCCGCGAACATCAGCTGCGCTATGCCCTGAAACCGTAACTTCTCGTTTTGTACCCCGACAATAACAATGATAGTGAGGAGTCGTAATGAGTGTGTTGATCGCCCTGGCCGCGCTGGCATTATTGATGCTGGCTGCGTATCGTGGATATAGCGTTATCCTGTTTGCCCCTATCGCCGCGCTTGGCGCGGTTCTGCTCACCGACCCGAGCGCGGTAGGCCCGACCTTTACCGGCCTGTTTATGGAAAAAATGGTCGGATTCGTGAAGCTCTATTTTCCGGTATTTCTGCTCGGCGCCGTCTTTGGCAAGCTGATTGAACTATCGGGCTTCTCGCGCTCCATCGTCGCCGCCGCGATTCAGATTCTCGGGCGGCGACATGCGATCCCGGTGATTGTGCTGGTTTGCGCCCTGCTGACCTACGGCGGCGTTTCGCTGTTCGTGGTGGCTTTTGCGGTCTATCCCTTTGCCGCCGAACTGTTTCGCCAAAGCGGTATCCCGAAGCGGCTGATCCCGGCAACCGTCGCGCTGGGCGCGTTCTCATTCACCATGGATGCCCTGCCGGGCACCCCGCAGATCCAGAACATTATCCCCACCAGCTTTTTTGGCACCAACGCCTGGGCGGCCCCCTGGCTTGGGTTGATAGGTTCACTGTTTATCATCACCTTCGGTTTACTGTGGCTGGAACGACAGCGGCGTAAAGCGCTCGCGAATGGCGAGGGTTACGGTGCCGATCTGCAAAACGAGCCGCAGACGCCGGATAACATCAATCTGCCGCATCCGCTGATCGCCATTGCCCCGCTGCTGCTGGTCGGCGTGCTGAACCTGCTGTTTACCCGCTGGATCCCGCAGTGGTATGGCGCCAGCCACGAACTGACTCTACCTGGGCTTGCCAAACCCATCGTCACCGAGGTCGGTAAAATCACCGCTATCTGGGCCGTCGAGGCCGCGCTGCTGTCCGGTATCGTCGTGGTGCTGTTGTTCGGATTTCGCAATATCCGCGGCCGTCTGGCGGAAGGCAGCCGTACGGCGGTCGGCGGCGCGATCCTCGCGGCGATGAATACTGCCTCTGAATATGGTTTCGGCGCGGTGATTGCCGCCCTGCCGGGTTTCCTGGTGTTGTCGAAAGCCCTGACCGCTATTCCCAATCCCCTGTTAAACGAGGCGATTAGCGTGACCGTGCTGGCGGGGATCACCGGCTCCGCCTCCGGCGGAATGAGCATCGCGCTGGCGGCAATGTCCGATACCTTCGTGGCCGCCGCCCACGCCGCCAATATCCCGCTTGAGGTACTGCACCGCGTCGCGTCAATGGCCAGCGGCGGCATGGATACCCTGCCGCATAACGGCGCCGTCATCACGCTGCTGGCAATCACCGGCTTAAGCCATCGCCAGGCTTACGGCGGCATTTTCGCCATTACGCTTATCAAAAGCCTCGCGGTTCTGTTTGTCATTGCCGTGTTCTATTTAACCGGCATTGTCTGATGCCTGATTTAAGGAGTAACGAAATGAATTTGAACGGTAAAACAGCGCTGGTCACCGGCTCCACCAGCGGTATTGGTTTAGGCATTGCCAAAGTGCTGGCGCAGGCCGGCGCGCAGCTGGTGTTGAATGGTTTTGGCGACAGCACGAGCGCGCGAGCCGAGGTTGCCGCGCTGGGTAAAATTCCCGGCTATCACGATGCCGACCTGCGCGACGTCGGGCAAATTGAAGCGATGATGCGCTATGCCGAAAGCGAATTTGGCGGCGTCGATATTGTGATTAATAACGCCGGGATCCAGCATGTGGCGCCGGTGGAGCAGTTCGCGGTGGAAAAATGGAACGATATTCTGGCGATAAATCTGTCCAGCGTCTTCCACACCAGCCGCCTGGCGCTGCCGGGCATGCGCGAGCGCAACTGGGGGCGGATTATTAATATTGCCTCCGTGCATGGGTTAGTCGCCTCGAAAGAGAAATCCGCCTACGTTGCCGCCAAGCATGGGGTGATTGGCTTTAGCAAAACGCTGGCGTTGGAGACCGCGCGTACCGGTATAACCTGCAACGCGATTTGCCCCGGCTGGGTACTGACGCCGCTGGTTCAGCAGCAGATCGATAAACGTATCGCTGAGGGGGCCGACCCGGAGCAGGCCAGAGCGCAGCTGCTTGCCGAAAAACAACCTTCCGGAGAATTCGTGACGCCTCAGCAACTGGGTGAAATGGCGCTATTTTTATGCAGCGACGCCGCCGCGCAGGTGCGCGGCGCGGCGTGGAATATGGATGGCGGCTGGGTGGCGCAGTAACGGGTAACCCAACGGAGAAAAGATCAGCGTATCTCCGTTGGGTCGCGCTATGCGTCCCGGGAATTAGAACATCTCTAAAAATCGCTTCACCGTACGCGAACGCTCGAAGCGCCGCCAGGCGATGGCAATATCGGTCTTGACCGGCGTCCCCTGTATCGATTGATAGCTGACGTTGGGCAGCGCGATGCAGGTCATCGACTGCGGCACCAGCGCGAAACCAAATCCGGCGTTAACCATACTCAGCGACGATGAAATCTGCGACGACTGCCTGGCGCGGTTCATATCTATACCGGCGCGCAGGCAGCTATTGAACACCAGCTCATACAAGCCCGGCGCCACTTCGCGCGGGAAGAGGATCGGCGCGACGTCCCGCAACTGTTCCAGCGCCAGCGTCGGTTCCGCTGACAATGGATTATCGCGCGGGAGCGCAATGACCATTGGCTCTTCATCAATGATACGCAAGTTAAACGCCTTACTGCTTTCGCACGGCAAACGGACAAAGGCGATATCGATCTCCGCCTCGCTCAGCGCCGCCATCAAATTCGCCATGTTGCCCTCCCGTTGATGGAGGACGACGCCTGGGTGATCGAGCTGAAAACGGTGCAGCAAGGTGAAGATTTGCGGATGGAAAGCATCAGAACTGGTAATGCCTAATGACAAGCTGCCGTTCATTCCGCGAGCAATGCCCTTGGCCTTTTCCAGCGCCGCATCGCTCAGCGCGAGGATTTGGCAGGCATCCTCATAAAAGGACTCCCCGGCTTCGGTCAGCTCCACCCCGCGGGTTAGCCGACGCAACAGCGGAGTACCAACCTCACGCTCAAGTCGCTGAATTTGCTGACTTAACGGTGGCTGTGAGATACCCAGTTCTTTCGCTGCCCGGGTGAAGTGCCGCGTCCGGGCGACGGCGACAAAATAGCGTAGATAACGAAGTTCCATATCGAAAACGTCTCAAACCAGCATGGTTTCTATATTGGAACTGTGAGCTGAATCGGGTCAACCTTTATTTAACCTTTCTTATATTTGTTGAACGAGGAAGTGGCTCATGAATCATGCTTCAGATTGCACCTGCGAAGAGAGTCTGTGTGAAACGCTACGCGCGTTTTCCGCCCAGCATCCCGATAGCGTGCTATATCAAACTTCGCTGATGAGCGCCCTGCTCAGCGGCGTCTACGAAGGTACCACCACCATTGCGGACCTGCTGAAGCACGGCGATTTCGGCCTCGGCACCTTTAATGAACTCGACGGCGAGCTGATCGCGTTTAGCAGCCAGGTGTATCAACTGCGTGCCGACGGCAGCGCGCGTAAAGCGCGGCCGGAACAGAAAACGCCGTTTGCGGTGATGACCTGGTTCCAGCCGCAGTACCGTAAAACCTTTGACCATCCGGTCAGCCGCCAGCAGCTGCATGAGGTTATTGACCAGCAAATTCCTTCCGACAATCTGTTCTGCGCGCTGCGAATCGATGGTCATTTCCGCCACGCCCATACCCGCACCGTGCCTCGTCAGACGCCGCCCTACCGGGCGATGACCGACGTGCTCGACGATCAGCCGGTTTTCCGCTTTAACCAGCGTGACGGCGTACTGGTCGGTTTTCGTACCCCGCAGCATATGCAGGGCATAAACGTCGCCGGCTATCACGAACACTTCATCACCGATGACCGCCAGGGCGGCGGCCACCTGCTGGACTACCAGCTCGACCGTGGGGTATTGACCTTCGGCGAAATTCATAAGCTGATGATCGACCTTCCCGCCGACAGCGCGTTCCTGCAGGCCAATCTGCATCCCGATAATCTCGATGCCGCCATCCGTTCAGTAGAAAGTTAGGAGGTTCACATGGACAAACAGTATCCGCTGCGCCAGTGGGCGCACGGCGCCGATCTGGTCGTCAGCCAACTGGAAGCGCAAGGCGTACGCCAGGTCTTCGGGATCCCCGGCGCTAAAATCGATAAGGTTTTCGACTCGTTACTGGACTCCTCAATCCGCATTATTCCGGTGCGCCACGAGGCCAACGCCGCCTTTATGGCCGCCGCGGTCGGGCGCATTACCGGCAAAGCGGGCGTCGCGCTGGTGACCTCCGGACCCGGTTGTTCCAACTTGATAACCGGGATGGCCACCGCTAACAGTGAAGGCGATCCGGTGGTGGCGCTGGGTGGCGCGGTCAAACGCGCCGATAAAGCCAAACAGGTACACCAAAGTATGGATACGGTGGCGATGTTCAGCCCGGTCACCAAATACGCCGTAGAAGTGACCTCACCGGATGCGCTGGCCGAGGTGGTTTCCAATGCCTTTCGCGCCGCCGAGCAGGGTCGCCCGGGCAGCGCCTTCGTCAGCCTGCCGCAGGATGTCGTCGATGGCCCGGCGACCGGCAAAGTGCTGCCCGCCAGCAGCGCGCCGCAGATGGGCGCCGCGCCTGACGAGGCAATCAATCAGGTTGCGAAGTTGATTGCCCAGGCGAAGAATCCGGTGTTCCTGCTTGGATTAATGGCCAGCCAGACGGAAAACAGCGCCGCGCTGCATCGTTTGCTGGAAACCAGCCATATTCCGGTCACCAGCACCTATCAGGCCGCCGGGGCGGTCAATCAGGATAACTTCTCGCGCTTCGCCGGACGCGTCGGGCTGTTTAACAATCAGGCCGGTGACCGCTTATTGCAACTGGCCGACCTGGTCATCTGCATCGGCTATAGCCCGGTGGAATACGAACCAGCGATGTGGAACAGCGGCAACGCGACGCTGGTACACATCGACGTACTGCCCGCCTATGAAGAGCGTAACTACACGCCGGATGTCGAGCTGGTGGGCGATATCGCCGGCACGCTGAATAAGCTGGCGCAAAATATCGATCATCGGCTGGTGCTCTCGCCGCAGGCCGCTGAAATCCTCCACGACCGCCAGCATCAGCGCGAACTGCTCGATCGCCGCGGGGCGCAGTTGAATCAGTTTGCTCTGCACCCGCTGCGCATCGTCCGCGCCATGCAGGATATCGTGAATAGCGACGTCACGCTGACGGTCGATATGGGGAGCTTTCATATTTGGATCGCCCGCTATCTCTACAGCTTCCGAGCCCGTCAGGTGATGATCTCCAACGGTCAGCAGACCATGGGCGTCGCCCTGCCGTGGGCCATCGGGGCCTGGCTGGTCAATCCGCAGCGCAAAGTGGTCTCGGTCTCCGGCGATGGCGGTTTTCTGCAATCCAGTATGGAGCTGGAAACGGCGGTCCGCCTGAAAGCCAACATCCTGCATCTTATCTGGGTCGATAACGGCTACAACATGGTCGCTATCCAGGAAGAGAAAAAATATCAACGCCTGTCCGGCGTCGAGTTCGGACCAATGGATTTTAAAGCCTATGCCGAATCCTTCGGCGCGAAAGGGTTTGCGGTGGAAAGCGCTGATGCGCTGGAGCCAACGCTACGCGCGGCGATGGATGTCGACGGCCCGGCGGTGGTCGCCATCCCCGTAGATTACCGCGATAACCCGCTGCTGATGGGCCAGCTACATCTGAGTCAGATTCTTTAAGTCATCACAAAAGGAAATGGAAATGAAAAAAGTCGCACTTGTCACCGGCGCCGGTCAGGGCATTGGTAAAGCTATCGCGTTACGCCTCGTGAAGGACGGTTTTGCCGTGGCGATCGCCGATTACAATGACGTTACGGCAAAAGCCGTGGCGGATGAAATCAATCAGCACGGTGGGCGAGCAATCGCGGTCAAAGTCGATGTTTCCGACCGCGAGCAGGTGTTTGCCGCCGTCGAACAGGCGCGGAAAACGCTGGGCGGATTCAACGTCATCGTCAACAACGCCGGGGTTGCGCCATCAACGCCTATCGAATCCATTACGCCGGAGATTGTCGACAAGGTCTACAACATCAACGTTAAAGGGGTGATCTGGGGGATTCAGGCGGCAGTCGATGCCTTTAAAAAAGAGGGTCACGGCGGCAAAATCATCAACGCCTGTTCCCAGGCCGGTCACGTCGGCAACCCGGAACTGGCGGTCTACAGCTCGAGCAAATTCGCCGTACGCGGTTTAACGCAAACCGCCGCCCGCGACCTGGCGCCGCTGGGTATTACCGTCAACGGCTACTGCCCGGGGATTGTGAAAACGCCGATGTGGGCCGAGATCGATCGTCAGGTCTCCGAAGCGGCCGGTAAACCTCTGGGCTATGGCACCGCCGAATTCGCCAAACGCATCACCCTCGGCCGCCTGTCGGAACCAGAAGATGTCGCCGCCTGCGTCTCTTACCTTGCCAGCCCGGATTCCGATTATATGACCGGTCAATCGCTGCTGATCGATGGCGGCATGGTGTTCAATTAATAAAAAATAAGCTCTGACATGGTTTGCCCCTGCCTGTTCGCAGGGGCTTTTTTTCGTCTGTTACGGCGTTATTTTGCCGGATGGCGGCTGCGCCTTATCCGGCCTACCGTTCGCGCGGTCACTGCCATTTGTAGCCCCGGTAAGCGACAGCGCGACCGGGGAGCAGTGCAGAAAAAGCAAATATTTACCGCGCCTGCTGCTGCGCCTGCGCCAGCTGGCGGGCAATCGCCTCGCGGCGGGCATCGCCCTCCGGCAACAACATCAGCAGTTGCTGTAGCGCCGCTACCGCCTGCGGATAGTCTTCATTGCGGACAGCGCTGAGCGCCAGCATCTCCAGCACCGGCAGGTTTTTCGGCTGCCGCTGATGCAGCTCGCGCAGCAACAGCTCGCCCATCCGCATCTGCGCGTTATCGCCCGCCCGCACCAGCGCGCTGGCATAATCAAAGCCTGCCGCCGGGTCAGCCGGGGCCAGCTTATGCGCCCGTCCAAAAGCGCCGATCGCCGTCTCGCCATCGTTTAGCAGCAGGCCGAGCCGCCCAAGCAGTTGCCAGCCGGCGAGATCGTCAGGGCTATCCTGCAGATGGCTGCGCAGCCCAAGCCTCAGTTGAGCCAACTCATCCCTCCGCAGCGGCGCAGCGGTCGGATCCTTCGCCTGCGCCAGCAGCGCGGGATAATGATGCTCGCTTTGTCGCCACAGCAGCACCTGACCCACATCGCTGGTTTTCAGATAGAGCCCGCCGCTGACGAAGACCAACAATAGCGCCCCCGGTAGCAGCAACCAGCGGCTAAGCGGCCGAACGCGCGTTGGTTCCTGCGGCGAGATATCCGCCAGCAACGTACGTTGCAGCTCGACAATCATCTCCTCATTACCGTCAGTACGCTCCTGCTCAAGTTCGCGCAGTCGGGACTGGTACAGCGAGCGGTTTATGTCATTGCGATCCACTGCTGTTTTCTGTTGCCGCGACCGGCGGTAACGCGGATCGAGCATGCAGCAGAGCCCTCCCAGCGCCATCAGTACGCCGCCGTACCAGATCCAGCGCACGAACGGTTTGTAGTACAGACGCACCGCCCAACTGCCATCATCCAGCTCTTCTCCCAGCGCGGCGTAAAGATCGCGGGTAAACCCGCCGCTGATGGCCGCTTCGGTCATCATCATCCGGCTGGCGGTGTAAAAGCGTTTTTCGGCATACAGCGTGGCTTCCGGGCGACCGTTCCGGCTGACGGCAATCACCCCCTCGCCGCCGCTCCAGTTCGGCCCGACGATATTACGCACGCCCTTGAAGACGAAGTGATAACGATGAATATCGAGGCTGTCGCCAGCCCGCATGCGGACATCGCGCTCGATGCTATAGTTCTGGCTGAAGGTGATGCCAATGACGGTTACCGCCACGCCAACATGGCCGAGCGCCATGCCCCACTGGCTACGCGTTAAGGTACGCAGGCCGCGCCAGAAGCCGTGGCGATGCGTGGCCCGTTCATGGACTTCAATCAGCGCGAAGATAAGCACCCACAGCGCCATCATCAGGCCGATAACCGCCATCGCGGTGATGCGGTCCTGAAGAAGCCATGGTAAGACCAGAGAAAGTGACAACGTCACAAGAAGCGATATCGCCAGTCGTTTAAGCTGTTTACCTGGCTCATCGCGGCGCCAACGAATCAGCGGCCCTAGCCCCAGCAGCAGCGCAAACGGCGCCATCAGCGCGGTGAACATGGTATTGAAGAACGGTTCGCCGATCGATATCGTCCCCAGCCCCAACGCTTTATGCACCAACGGCAGCAGCGTGCCTAACAGCACCACCAGCATCGCAGCCATCAGCAGAATATTGTTGCCAAGCAGGAACGACTCGCGCGACCAGAGCGTATGTTCCACTCGCGCCCGCACTCGCCCGCCTTTCACCGCATACAGCAGCAGCGAGCCGCCAATCGCGAGGGTCAACAAAGCCAGTATAAACATCCCGCGCGCCGGATCGGAGGCAAAGGAGTGCACCGATACCAGCACGCCAGATCGCACAAGGAAAGTCCCCAACAGGCATAGCGAAAACGCAGCCAGCGCCAGCAGCACGGTCCAGGCGCGGAAGCTGCCGCGCTTTTCGGTTACCGCCAGTGAATGCAGCAACGCGGTGCCAACCAGCCACGGCATAAACGAGGCATTTTCCACCGGGTCCCAGAACCACCAGCCGCCCCAGCCCAGTTCGTAATAGGCCCACGCCGAGCCCAGCACGATCCCAAGTGTCAGGAACATCCACGCCGCCTGCGTCCACGGGCGCGACCATCGCGCCCACGCGGTATCCAGCCGCCCCGCCAGCAGTGACGCAATCGCGAAGGCGAAGGCCACCGAGAAGCCAACGTAGCCCATGTAGAGGATCGGTGGATGAAAAATCATCCCGATATCCTGCAGCATGGGATTTAGATCGCGGCCATCTACGGGATACAGCGGCAGGCTGCGGCTGAACGGATTGGAGGTGAACAGGATAAAAAGCAGGAAACCGAAGGCGATCATTCCCATCACCGCCAGCACCCGCGCTACCGCGTCGGGCGGCATCTGGCGACTGAAGAGCGCGACGGCGAACGTCCACACGCTGAGCAGCAGCACCCACAGCAGCAAAGAGCCTTCGTGCGCTCCCCAGGTAGCCGCCACCCGGTACCACACCGGCAGCGCGCTGTTGGAGTTTTCCGCCACGTAGCGGATGGTGAAGTCATTGATTACAAAGGCATGCACCAGCAGCGCAAACGCGCCGATGATGCAGATAAACAGCGCACAGGCCAGCGGCCGGGCTAATGCCATCAGCCATCGTTCCTGACGCGCCGCGCCCCATAGCGGAAAGGTACTTAGCAGCAGCGCCAGCCCTGCCGCCAGACACAGCAGATAGTTGCCCAGTTCCGGCATCATGGCTGTGTCCCCTGTTGTTCAGGTGTCATCACGTTTTTTACCTCAGGCGGGGCGAATCCAGTGCCCCGCCCCGGCCCAGTTACTCTGCAGCAGCCGGCAGTTTCGAGACGTCGGCGTTACCTAACGCCTTCTCATCGCGAATCATCGACTTATCTTTACGTACTTTCGCCACATCGCTGGCGCTCACCGGCGGCGCGTTGTTGCCCCAACTGGTGCGGATGAAGTTGACCACATCCGCGACCTGTTGATCGTCAAGACGCCAGCCGAATGACGGCATGGTCAGGTTCGAGACCGCATCCTTCACCGCCGGCGTGGTGTTGCCGGTCAGAATGATGTGAATCAGCGAGGTCGCATCTTCGGTCTGCACCACCGGGTTGCCTTTCAACGACGGGAACGCGCGTTTATAACCGACACCATCGGTACGGTGGCAGGCGGCACAGTTATCGACGTACAGCGCTGCGCCGGTTTTGCTGTCATCGCCTTTCCACAGATCTTTCGCCACGCTATCTTCCACCGGAGCTGGCGTCTGTTTACCGCCGCGCGGCGGTAACGACTTCAGATAGCGAGCAATAGCGGTGATATCGTCATTCGAGAGATACTGCAGGCTGTGCTCAACCACGTCGCTCATGCCGCCGAAGACCACGGATTTATCATTGCGCCCGGTTTTCAGGAACTCGGCCAGTTCGGCCTCGCTCCAGCTTCCCAGCCCGTCGCGATTTTCACCGCGCAGGCTGGATGCCACCCAACCGTCAATCGGCGCATTGCTACCCGCCAGGTAGTTATCACCTTCGCTTTCGCTAAGCGCTTTTTCCTGCATCGTCAGGCTACGCGGGGTGTGGCAGGCGCCGCAGTGGCCAAGGCCTTCCACCAGGTAACGGCCGCGCTCCAGTACCGGGTCCACCTGCGGATTGGCGACAAAGTCGCTCGGCGTCGGGGCGAAGATGCCGCGCCAGAACGCCAGCGGCCAGCGCATCGACAGCGGCCACGGAATGTCCGTGTCTTTGTTAGCGACATTTACCGGCTCCACGCCGTGCATAAAGTAGGCGTACATGGCGCGCATATCCGCTTCGTTGATACGGGCGAAGGAAGGATACGGCATCGCCGGATAGAGCGTTGAGCCGTCTTTACGCACGCCTTTACGCACCGCGTCGTCAAACTCTTCGAAGGTATAACCGCCAATACCGTGCGCTTTGTCCGGCGTGATGTTGGTGGAATAAATGGTACCGATCGGTGTTTCCATTGGCAGACCGCCGGCAAAAGGTTTGCCCTCTTTACCGTTGGTGTGGCAGGCCACGCAGTCGCCGGCGCGCGCCAGATATTCGCCCTGCTTAATCAGATTACTGTCCGCAGGCGCCTCTTCGGCGAACGCCGCACAGCTTAACGCACCGAGAACCAGTGCCGATAACCATTGCATTTTCATGATTTGCTTTCCCTTATGCCTGCACCAATGGACCCGGATTTCTCAGGTACTGTTCGCGGATAGCCTTCGCCGACCAGTAAGCCAGCGCGGCAACGGTCCCCGTCGGGTTGTAGCCCAGCCCCTGCGGGAAAGCGGAAGCGCCGATGACGAAGACGTTATGCACGTCCCAGCTCTGCAGATAACGGTTCACCGCGCTGGTTTTCGGATCTTCGCCCATCACCGCGCCGCCGTTCATATGGGTGGTCTGGTAGCTGGTGGTGTCAAAGTGGCTATTGGCGTTTTTCGGGCTGCCGAGCATATATTTCGGCTTCATCGCTTTGGCGATCGGCGCCATCTTATCGAACATAAACTGCGCCATCTTGATGTCGTTTTCCTGCCAGTCGAAGGTCATGCGCAGCAGCGGCTGACCAAAGACGTTTTTGTAGTTCGGATCGAGATCGAGATAGTTCTGGCGATAGGACTGATGCGCGCCGTGGGCATCCATCGACAGGTGGTGGGTGTAGGTGTCGGCCACCGCCGATTTCCATTTACTGCCCCACGCCGGGGTACCCGGAGGCACCGGCACGCCGGAGATCGGTTTAGTCCCCGCCTGGTTGACCCAGAACGGCGAACCGCCGACGAAGCCCGCCGCGCCGTGATCGAAGTTATCGGCGTTGAAGTCATCGACGCCGACGCCGTTGCCGCCCGCACCGATGAACGGGTTGGTGAAGGTATCTTTATCGAAAATGGCCTTGATAGTGGTCATGTTCTGATAGGCGAAGTTACGCCCGACCACCCCTTCGCCCGTCTCAGGATTGTACGGTTTACCGATCCCGGAAAGCAGCATCAGATGCACGTTATGGAACTGGAAGGCGCCGATAATCACCAGATCCGCCGGCTGTTCCATTTCACGGCCCTGACCGTCGACATAGGTCACACCAGTGGCGCGGGATTTATCGTCGGTCAGATTAACCTTCAGCACGTTGGCGTTAGTGCGCAGTTCAAAGCGTTTTTCCTGGCGCAGCGCCGGCAGAATGTTCACGTTCGGCGAGGCTTTCGAATACATGTAGCAGGCGTAGCCGCTGCAGAAACCGCAGAAGTTACACGGCCCCATCTGCGCGCCATACGGGTTGGTATAGGAGTCGGAGGTGTTTGCGGAAGGCAGGTTATAGGGATGATATCCCACTTCCAGCGCCGCCTTTTCAAACAGCTGCGCCGACCAGGTATTTTTCTGCGCCGGCAGCGGGAAATCGTCCGAGCGATCCGGCGCGAAGGCGTTACCGCCGCGGCCTTTACCGACAACCTTCCCTTTAACCGACCAGGCGGTACCGGAGGTGCCAAAGACTTTTTCCGCTTTATCGAAGAACGGTTCCAGTTCGTCGTAGGTGACGCCGAAATCCTGGATGATCATATCCTGGGGAATGAAGTTTTTGCCGTAGCGTTCTTCATAGTGGCTGCGCATACGCAGTTCGATCGGATCGACTCGGAAATGCACGCCGGACCAGTGCAGACCCGCGCCGCCAACGCCGGTCCCCGGCAGGAAGGCGGCCAGTTGGCGATAGGGTACCGCCTGCTGGCTGGTGTTGTGACGAATCGTCACCGTGCTTTTAGAGAGATCCTGGAACAGCTTGCGGCGGATGTTATAGGTCAGCTCATCGATAACCTGCGGATAAGCGCCGTCCGGCCAGGTATCGCGCATCGGGCCGCGCTCCAGCGCGACGACGTTGAGCCCCGCTTCCGTCAGCTCTTTGGCCATGATCGCGCCAACCCAGCCGAAGCCAACGATCGCCACATCGTTTTTTTTCAATACGGTCGCCATGATTACGCCCTCTCCCCATTAATTGATACCGGCGGGAAGGGATAGCGTTCGCCTCGTTCAACCCAGTCCATAAAGTCGGCGCGCGCGCCGGGAAAATTAATCAGCGTCCAGCCGACCATGCCTTTATTGCCGCCATGGATAGGGTCGCTGAAGAAGCCTTCGCGGGTGTTTTGCAACAGATAGGAGAAAAACAGCGAGGCCGGCAGCTGTTTGAACTGCGCCTTGCCGGATTCCCACAGACCGAGCGCCTCATCCTGCTGTTCGCCGCTCAGTTCAGCAAAGCTCTTGTGATACTGGTTTTGACACCACTCTTCGGCATCGGCGATACCGAGGTTATAAATCTGCTTTGGTACCAGCGGCAGCTGGTAGCCCATCTCTTTCGGCACGTCGGGGTTAAATGGCCCCTGCATATACCAGATGGAACCGGTGGCATAAGGGGTGTTGAGCTGACGGTCGATAAACTCCGGCACACCGGCCTCTTTAGCACCTGGACCGAGTTCATCGGCTGGGATTAAGCGAGCGACGGCGGCGTTGATAAACAGCCACTCGCGATCGTTGAAGAATTGCGGCTTCCAGTCGCTGGATGTCGCGTTGCCACCGGCAGAGGGTGCGGAGGCCGCCTGTGCCGTGGCGCTCGCCGCCACGCCAATGGCGCCCACGCTGCCGCCGCCGATGACTACCGTTGGAATCAAGGCCATTGATTTTACTAAAAAATCACGCCTTGAATTGTTGGTTTTCTCGCTCGACATAATCACATTCCTGTCAATTAAAAATACTGTTTTGTCGCTTACAAGCCCAGCAAATCCCGCTCTGGTACCGATACCATTGAACTGTTGCGAAACAGACCGTCTGGCTTTGGCCAATAAGACGTACAATAAATCGCCAATAGCGATAAGATTTATAGGGTTATCGTTTGAATATTAGACGATTCTCAACGCAACGCGGGAAAATGGCGCAAATATTCACCGGGTTGTCACGATAAGATCGGGCATTTAATAACCTGAGTGCGGTAAGTCATGCGGAAATTTCGCGCCTTTGGTTTTACCAAAGCGCCAATAAAGGGTGATATGTATCACATTTGTTATTTTTTGTTTATGGTACATGGCAGATTAAGCACCTGTAAATACTCGCTTAATGAATAATTAAACAATTCGAGCTGTTAAATTAGTTAATCACCGTTGTTAATTAAATAGATGCTGGTTCCCTTATCAATTTAACGACACGGTGATGTCGTACAGATATTCCCAACCACAAGGAGAATTTATGTTCGATCATGTCAAATTTGGCGTCAGTGATTATGCCGCGAGCAAGGCATTCTTTTTACAGGCGCTGGCGCCGCTCGGCGTGACGCTGGCAGGCGAAGGCGAGCCAGCTTACGGCGCGGAGTTAGCCGGAGCGAACGACGCCTCTTTATGCCTCTATCAAAGCGAAGATAAACCCGCGCCGCTGCATATCGCCTTTTGCGCCGACAGCCGCGAGCAGGTTGATGCCTTCTGGCACGCGGCGCTGGCCGCCGGAGGCAAGGATAACGGCGCGCCGGGATTACGGCCTAATTACCACGCCAATTACTACGCCGCCTTTGTCATTGCGCCAGATGGACACAATATCGAAGCGGTATGTCATCTGGCGCCCTAAGCAAAGTTTATCGCTGCGGGAAAATCCACACATCATCCGCGGGCAACGTCAGATGACAATGTTCGGCATCACGCAGGGCCGTGCCGTAGGCGCGGATAGCAAAGTCATCGCCCTCGGTACGGAACAGATATTCCCACCGATCGCCGAGGTACATGCTGGTCAGCAGCGGAAGTTCCAGGCTGTTGTCCTGCGGCGAGCAGTCAAGGCGCAGCCGTTCGACGCGGATCACCGCCGTCGCCGGCTGACCGACGCTGACCCCCTCGCCCGCGCGCCCCCATAGCGCCCAACTGGCGCCTTCAACCCGCGCTCGTCCATTCTCCAGCGCCGTCACCTTACCGTGCAGGCGGTTATTGCTGCCCATAAACTCGGCGGCGAACAGGGTGGCTGGGTTACCGTACATCTCCTGCGGCGTCCCCTGCTGTTCAATCACGCCGTTGTTAAGCAGCAAAATGCGATCGGAGATCGCCATCGCTTCATTCTGATCGTGGGTGACCATCAGCGCCGACAGGCCCAGCTTAATAATGAGCTCGCGCAGGAATACCCGCGCCTCTTCGCGCAGCTTGGCGTCGAGGTTAGATAGCGGCTCATCCAGCAGAATAACCGGTGGGTTATAGACCAGCGCCCGTCCTATCGCCACGCGCTGCTGCTGGCCGCCGGAAAGCTGATGCGGGTGCCGGTTGCCCAGATGTCCCAGACCTAGCTGATCGAGTACGCTCTGCACCCGCTGTTTAATCTCGCCGCTGGCCACCTTACGCAGTTTCAGCGGATAGGCCACGTTGTCGAATACCGTTTTATGCGGCCACAGGGCGTAGGACTGGAACACCAGCCCGAGATTACGCTCTTCCGCCGGGATCTCGCTACGCGGACTGCCGTCATAAACCACGTTATTGCCGATGGTGATCCGCCCGGCGGTCGGTTTCTCCAGACCGGCAACCGCGCGCAGCAGCGTGGTTTTCCCGCTGCCTGAAGGGCCGAGCAGCGACACCACCTCCCCGCGTTTGAGCTCCATCGACACCCCTTTCAGCACCGGGTTGTCGCCATAGGTCAGATGCAGATTGTCTACCGATAACTCAATCATGTAATTTCACTCCAAAGCGCAGGGCGATACCCAGACCGACTACCACCAGCAGAATATTGATAAACGATAGCGCCGCGACGATATCAATGGCGCCCGCCGCCCACAGCGAAACCAGCATCGACCCGATCGTTTCGGTCCCTGGCGACAACAAATAAACGCCGGTTGAATATTCGCGTTCAAAGATCAGGAACATCAGCAGCCAGGAGCCGATAAGCCCGTAGCGCGCCAGCGGAACGGTGACGTGGCGGGTGATTTGCCCGCGAGAGGCGCCGGTGCTACGCGCGGCCTCCTCCAGCTCTGGCGCCACCTGCAGCAGCGTTGATGAGATAAGGCGCAGGCCGTAGGCCATCCACACCACCGTATAGGCCAACCAGACGCTGAAAATGGTGTTGCGCAGCGCGCGCAGCTGCACGATAAGGTGTTCGCGCAGCCAGTCGGCGACCGGCAGCGCCGAGAGCCAGCCGTTTTTCAATGACTGATCGAGCCACATCGGCACAAACAGAAACACCCACAGAAACGCCAGACCAGCCAACAGGCCCGGCACCGCGCGCGGTACCAGCACGCTGTAGTCGAGAAAGCGCGTCACGTTATCTGGCTTGCGGTGCATGGCGATACCGACAAACAGATAGCACACCACCGCCAGCGCGCCGCCGATAATCCCGATCGCCATCGAGTTGACGATCGCCCGCAGCAGGTTCGGCTGCTGCCAGATGTTGCGGAAAGTCGCCAGCGACAGCTCATCCCATAACGAAACGCCAACGCCCCAATTGGAAATAAAGGCCCGTAGCGCCACACCCAGTAGCGGGACGCCGATGGTCACCGTCAGCCACGCCACCACGACCGCGCCCGCGACCCAACGCCATTTCCCCAGCGGCAAGGCGCGCGACTGCGACGCTTTACCTTTCATGGTCACGAAGCGGTTGGCGGTACGCATCAACCGGCGCTGCAACATGACCAGCGGAATGGTAATGCAGATTAACACCACCGCGACCGCCGCCATCAGATGGTAAGAGGGCGTTCCCAGTTTATTGGTCAACTTATAGAGATAGGTCGCCAGCACCATGTTGCCTTCCGGATCGCCGAGCACCAGCATCAGGCCGAAGACCTCCAGGCCGAGGAAGAACAGCAGCACGCAGGCGTAAAGAATGGATGGCCGTACCATCGGCAGGCTCACCGAGGTCATCACCTGCAGCGGCGTGGCGCCGACGGTACGCGCCGCCTCTTCCACATCCGAACCGACGCTACGTAGCGCCGAGGAGATATAAAGATAGGCATGCGGGACGTGCGTTAAACCGGCTATTACCACGATGCTGAACATCGAGTAGATATTCCAGGGCACAAAACCCAGCCACGCCTGCGCCCACTGCGACAGGAAACCGACCGGCCCGGCGGCCACCACATAACCAAAGCCCAACACCATAGGCGAGACGAAAATCGGCACCAGGATCAGCGGCTCAATAAAGCGCCTACCGGGTAAATCGGTACGTACCATTAAAAAGGCCAGAATTCCGCCCAGCGGAATCGCGATAATGACAAGACCAAAAGCGAGGATAAATCCAGAGCGTAAGGCCAGGTAAAAATCCGGGTCGGTAAAAATAAAACCGAAGGCTTCGAGGCTCCACTCTTTAGAGCGGGCAAAAAATGGTGCGGAAAGAAAACTTTGCGCCACGATAAATAATAGCGGAACGTAAATTACCAGTGCCGCTATCAATACCACCATGCCACGCGGTAGCCCTTGCCACTTTCTGCGTAAAATGTTCATCTTTAATTCCCCTGGCAAAGTGCAGAGATAAATTATCAAGAAGAGATAATGAGTACTTATTTACTGAATACTGATACGATCATTCCCCCGGATACATTCCAGGGGGAAGTTTCACAGGTAATTACTTTATTTCGCAGCAGCGGCACGCCATTGCTTAATAAATTCCAGACGCTGTTTGGGTTGCAGATATTGCAGCAGGCTTTCATCCACCGGAATCGGCTTCAGCGCATTGCCCAGTAATTTGGTCATCCCGTCGATATCATTTTTACCTTCAATGTCGTTGCGAATTGACGGGATATCGCCCTGAGAGGCAAGAATCGTTTGCCCTTTTTCCGACAGTACATAGTCGAACCACAGTTTCGCCGCATTAGGATGCCCTGCTTCCGCGGTGATAAATGAGACGCGGGACAGCACCAGCACGTAGTCTTTCGGATAGGCGATGCCTAATGACGGGTCGGTTTTAGCGCGCGCTTCGGCATAGGATCCCAGGATGTTATAGCCGATCAGGTTTTCACCGGAGGAGACGCGCTCCATCATGGTGCCGGTAGAGGATTGCACCGTCAGGCCGCCTTTGGCGATATTCGCCAGGTCGGCAAAGTAATTGCCGTCAGCCTTGCTATCCTGCACCGCCAGCATAAAACCAAGCCCCGATTTCTCGATATCGTAGGTGGTGACTTTGCCTTTAAATTTATCAGCCTGCCCGGCGATAAGTTTGGCCAATGCGGTATGTGAATCCGGCACTTCATTTTGTGGGATCAGCCGTTTGTTATAGATAAAGACCACCGGCTCATAGGTTGTGCCGTAGGCTTTTTGCTGCCAGACCGCCCATTTCGGCAGCTTGCCGACTTCTGGTGAAGCATACTCTTGCGCATAATCGGTGGCTAATTTCAGCGCCGTGTCCATAGAAGAGCTCCACACCACGTCGCCGCTCCCGCCGCCGGCGGCTTGTTCACTAATATAACGGTTGTACAGCTCGGTGCTGTTCATATCGTTATATTCAACTTTAATCCCAGGATATTGCGCTTCAAAGCCTTTAATTAACGGCCCTGCCGCTTTGGTGTCCGTTGTGGAATAAACCACGACTTTGCCCTCTTTCACCCCGGCATCAACGACTTTTTGATAATCTGCCGGGTAGCCCTGCGGCAGCTCCGCCAGCGCGGAGTACGAGAAGACTGTCGTCAGTGAAACCACTAAACCGCCGATTTTCTTATACATAAAATCAACCCTTAAGCATCAATAATTAAACATAAATTTAACATATAGTGCTACAACACCCTCTGCAACGCTGCGGGTGGGGTTTTTATGGCTTTTGTGACAGTGGTGTAGTTTAAAAAGTGGTGTTTATGGAGTTTATTCAGCGAATAGTGAAAACAGCGAGCGAGGTCACAGATTAATGCTGCGTATTGAAGCCTGTTTATCCAGCGCCTACAGTCGTCCACTAACTGCGGGTCTCAGTCACGAGCCTATACAGTCATCATGGTAATTTCTTATAAATACATAAAGTTACTATGCGAAATTATTTTTAACGGCCAGCATTGTATTTTATTGCTTTTGTGCCAGACTCATTTTAATCGACAATAACATTTTTATCTGCCGTATTTTTCGTTGACCGTTTTTCATAAATCACCTGATAGCAATTTGCGGCTATCAGTCTGTTGATGTTGAATATTTTAAGCGAGTGCATTTCCATTTACTTTTAACAAGTCATCTATTCCCATTTAAGCTGGAGAAAATCTTATGCCTATTATTGGTACACTTTATGTCGTCCAAAAAGAACACAAAACCCCGGTTGATATACACCTTGAAAATACTGAGGAAGGCGAATACGTCTATTATACGGCGGATGCCAGTATTGATGCGGATGGCGCCAATGGGCAAAACGGCTCTCCCGCTGCTTACCAAATAAATGACCATTTTAAGGAAATCGGCAGCGATCGTTTAGTTAGCCTTAATTTAAAAATAGATTCCAATGGTGTATTCCACAAAATAAACCCTACAAGTGGAGTTAATGCCATCTTAGAAAGCAATGGTCAACCCAAAATATTTCCGCACGGAATTATTGCATCTAAAACATCATTACATTATCAACATATTTCATTAGATGACCCCAAAGCTTATATCGATGCAGCGACAGTTCTTTACATTGCCGTACCAAAGATAGTGATCGCGCAAACAAAAGGCACAGTGATTGGATGCCAGGCGAGAGTAACATGGAAAGATAAATCTATAAATTGCGTGGTTGCAGATAGTAGCGGCAATGGTATTGGTGAATTAAGTATTGCTGCAGCAGAGGCGCTAGGGGTAAGCGGAAATCCGCGACACGGAGGTATTGATGAAATCGCCGTCAGGTATGAAATTTGGCCCGGTAAAGCCACTCCGGGATTCCCGTTACTCCCCACCAAGCATCATTAACTATGAAATACTGGCTGTTGTCCGGGTTATCAATGCTTATATCCTGCAGCTCACCACTCCCGGTTCCGGTTATTGATGCCGATAAAGAGTGTATTCAGAACGCTCGTACATGTCATAATTATGCCGATGGTCTGGATTCTTTTAAAAAGGTAGTTGGTGCATACAAAGCCTTCGCCATAAAATGGGAACACGTTGCCGATACCAAAAAGTTGGAGTCGCAAACAGCAGATGAAATAACCTTTTACGGATTACTGGCCAGTGCTGTCGGACTAGCCACTAAATCCCCTGAGACGGTGATTGCCGGCGCGTCAGTGGGTGCGGCAGGAACCCTATACAGCAAGCGATACCGCCTTGAAGTGCAATCGCATAATTACGATTTGGCTTCTCAGGCGATGCAGTGTCTATATATGGCAACATTTCCTTTCAAAGACCGTAGGTTTCCTGATAACCATGCCATTCGTAACGCAGCGCTGGACTCATTAACTAATGTCAGAGGGAAGTTAAGACAGTTGCAATATTCGATGGTACTCGGCACCCCCGATATTTCTGGCTTAATCGCTATTATTAACAACCCATATAAAATGCCACCCCCTGTCATTACAAAAAATAATAAAAATAGTGGCTCTAACATGTCTCAAGCGGAAACCGACGAGCTATTGAATGAAATGAAAAAATGCGAAACCAAACTGAACTAGGATATAAACAAGGAGAACATCATTGATGTTCTCCTGTCATTTATCTTAGCTCTATTATGAGTTTATTCTAATAATAGCTAAAAAAGGAGCATCATTCATGTTCAGTCCGCCATTACTTGTCAGATCATAGGTTGATGAAGCAACTGCATCGCTAACGTTTCCCCCTACGGCTAAAATCGTACCATTGTTAACCTCAATAACAATATCACTGTGAGAATCAAAATTATTATTATCGTCAACAAGAATGTTATTATAAAAAGAAATTGCACTATAGTAGGTTAATGGCTCATGATAGTTGCCATTTGCATCAGGCCGTCTTTTACAAATGATATCGCCTACTTGCACTGGGGTAAGTTCTGGATCTAACAATGAAAATTTTGGATATTTCCCCGCATAGATATAGGCGCAATATTCGGAATGATACGATTTTAGTGGAAAATCATGGCCAGTATAGCCTATCTGTTTTATACAAAAACAAATAAAAGCAGCCGACCATGCATAAGGGCTCGTTCCGTCCAAATCAGCACCTATAGATTGCCAGTATTGATGAACAATAGGCGAGAACTTAGCCTGTGACTCCAAATGTTGCGATTTTAAATTCGGCGTTCCTGGATAGGTTCCCCATTTGTCCCACTCATTAATAACAACCTGAGATAATTGCTGTGCAGAAATCGGCATAATAAACCTCTATATGATAAGGTAGAATATCATTAGTGTGAGTTTTCCATGCTTTAAGAAAATAATCTGAGCATATTTATTGGTATACAGGCGAATGTCTGGTGCGCATTTAATGCGTCACAAATATAACTCTAGATATAAAGCCTCAATAAATAAAGGCGGTATCGCTATTTACTTTCTTCTATAAACAACACTTTGCTAAGAAGATCGTATCCATATGATATATCGGTTATTTTTTTCACACTAATAAGTATACCGATTTATTATCTCTAAACCTAAATTCTACGGCTAGCTCCTTGATCTTCTGCGCCTTGCGGCGCAGCATGGAACGGCAAACGCAACAAAACAACAACATACATCGAGGAGACTATCCGTGCCTACAGGACATCGATTTCGCCCCACGGAGCTACACCACTTCGTCACCACCCTGTTCACGCAGCTGGGCAGTACGCCAACCGAAGCCGCGCTGGTCGCAGACCACCTGATCGCCGCCAACCTTGCCGGACACGATTCCCACGGCGTCGGCATGATCCCGAGTTACGTAAAATCCCATAGCGAAGGATTTTTGCAGCTTAACCGCCATGCCAGCGTGATGAAAGACGCCGGCGCCGTCGTCACCCTCGACGGTAACGCCGGCTTCGGTCAGGTCGTTGCCCATGAAGCCATGCAGTTGGGGATTGAAAAAGCCAAACAGCACGGCCTGGCCGCCGTGGCGCTGCGCAATGCTCACCATATCGGGCGCATCGGTTACTGGGCGGAACAGTGCGCCGCACAGGGGTTAATATCCATTCATTTCGTCAGCGTCGTCGGCGACCCGATGGTGGCGCCATTTCGCGGCAAAGATAGCCGCTTCGGCACTAACCCGCTCTGCGTGGTCTTCCCGCGTGAAGGCCACCCGCCGCTGCTGCTCGATTACGCCACCAGCGCCATCGCTTTTGGCAAAACCCGCGTCGCATGGCATAAAGGCGAAGCGGTGCCTGCCGGCTCATTGATTGATTCTCGCGGCGAACCGACCACCGATCCGGCGGTGATGCAGACCTCGCCGCTTGGCGCCCTGCTCACCTTTGCCCAACACAAAGGTTATGCCCTGGCGACGCTGTGCGAGGTGCTCGGCGGCGCGGTCTCGGGCGGGCAAACGACCCATCAGGATAGCCTGCAGGGCTGCGTCGACGCCATCTTCAACTGCATGACTACCATTATTCTCAGCCCGGAAGCCTTCGATGCGCCGCAGATGCAGCGCGAAACCGAGGCCTTTATCGACTGGTGTAAACGGTCGCCGCACGATGCCGATACGCCTATTCTGGCGCCGGGTGAGTGGGAAGCGGCCAATCGTCAGCAGCGGCTGGCAAACGGTATTCCGCTCGATGCCAGTAGCTGGCAGGCGATCTGTGCCGCCGCGCGGCAGGCCGGGATGTCGCAGGAGACGTTGAACCAATTGCAGCAGAACATGGAAGTCAACGCTTAACCTCAGCCCCCGCGGGGCGATCGTCAGCCACGGCGTCCCGCGTCATCGTCACTTGTGACGACGTCAGTGATTTTCCCGCGTCTTCATCACCTTCATCCCCCGTCATCAGCGCTATTTTCACTTTGGCACGCATTATGCAATCGAAGTGCATCGCACGACGTTTAACGTCGTGCGTTTGCTGACGGTAGCCTGCCGGGCCCGGCGCGCTATCGCCCTATCTTCACTGTTAACAGGTCTGTTACTGATGAATAAAATTACCAGCGTGTGCCCCTATTGCGGGGCGGGTTGTAAACTCAAATTGGTTGTCGAAAATGATAAAATCATTCGCGCCGAGGCCGCCGACGGCGTCACCAATCAAAACCAGCTATGTCTGAAAGGCTACTACGGCTGGGATTTCCTCAATGACACGCAGCTTCTCACACCTCGCCTGAAGCAGCCGATGATTCGTTATCAGAAAGGCGGCCCGTTCACTCCGGTCAGTTGGGAAGAAGCGATTCGCTATACCGCCGCTAGGCTCCGCGAGATCAAGGCCAAATATGGCCCGCGCGCCATCATGACCACCGGATCGTCCCGCGGCACGGGGAATGAAACCAATTACGTGATGCAGAAATTCGCCCGTGCTGTACTCAATACCAATAACGTCGACTGCTGCGCCCGCGTTTGCCACGGGCCGTCGGTCGCCGGGCTGCAGGCTTCGCTCGGCAATGGCGCGATGAGCAACTCGATAAGCGATATTGAGAACTCAAAATGTCTGCTGGTCTTTGGCTATAACTGCGCCGATTCTCACCCTATCGTGGCGCGAAGGGTACTGAGAGCCCGCGACAACGGCGCGAAAATCATCGTCTGCGATCCGCGGCGCATTGAAACCGCCCGCATCGCCGACCAGCATCTGCAGCTCAACAATGGCAGCAATATGGCGCTGGTCAACGCCTTCGCCTATGTCCTGCTGGAAGAAGATCTTTACAATCACGATTACGTTGAGCGTTATACCGAAGGGCTGGAGGCCTATCGTGAGGCGGTGAAAGACTACTCTCCCGAAGCCGTGGAAGCGCTGGTCGGCGTCCCGGCGCTGGCCATTCGCCGGGCGATGCGCACCTTCGCCGCCGCCCCTTCCGCCACCATTATGTGGGGAATGGGCGTAACCCAGTTCGGCCAGGCGGTTGATGTCGTCCGCGGTCTCGCCAGCCTCGCGCTGCTGACCGGCAACCTCGGGCGGGCTAACGTCGGCGTCGGCCCGGTGCGCGGACAAAATAACGTCCAGGGCGCCTGCGATATGGGGGTGTTACCCAACCAGTTCCCGGGCTATCAGGACGTCACCGACGCCGCGGTGCGCGCCAAATTCGCCAATGCCTGGGGCATCGATCCGGCGCTGATGGATACGCAAATCGGCACCCGTATCACCGAAGTCCCGCATAAAGCGCTGGCGGGAGAAATCAAAGCCTACTACATCATGGGCGAGGATCCGCTGCAAACCGAGGCCGATCTGGGTCTGGTACGCAAAGGGATGGAAGCGCTGGATTTCGTGGTGGTGCAGGATATTTTTATGACCAAAACGGCGGAAGTGGCTGACGTGCTGCTGCCGGCGACGTCCTGGGGCGAGCACGGCGGCGTCTTTACCTGCGCCGACCGCGGCTTCCAGCGTTTCGAACAGGCTATTCCGCCCACAGGTAATGTGAAACGCGATTGGGAAATTATCAGCCTGCTGGCCAGCGAGATGGGCTATCCAATGCATTACGCCAGTAACCAGCAAATCTGGGATGAAATGCGCGAACTCTGTCCGCTGTTCTACGGCGTAACCTGGGAGAAAATGGGCGATATGGGCCACGTGCAGTGGCCGTGCCCAACGCTCGATCACCCCGGTACGCCATGGTTGTATCAGGATAATCACTTTGATACTCCATCGGGCAAAGGGCAACTGTTCGCCGCGCCGTGGCGCGCGCCGGCGGAAACGCCGGACGATGATTTCCCGCTGGTGCTCTGCACGGTGCGCGAAGTCGGCCATTACTCCTGCCGTTCAATGACCGGCAACTGCGCGGCGCTGCAGTCGCTGGCGGACGAACCGGGCCGGATCCAAATGCACCCAGCCGATGCCGAGCGGGCGGGTATCGCCGATCGTCAGCTGGTATGGGTGAGTTCGCGGCGCGGCAAAGTGATGACTCGCGCCGATCTCAGCGAGCGGATCAACCCCGGCGCGGTGTACATGACCTACCAGTGGTGGGTCGGTGCCTGTAATGAGCTGACCCAGGATAATCTGGATCCTATCTCGAAAACGCCGGAAACCAAGTACTGCGCGGTAAAGGTAGAGGCTATTGCCGACCAGGACTGGGCGGAACGGTACGCCTGGACGACCTATAGCCTGATGAAGGCGCGGTTAAAGGCGGCGGCAAACGCCTGAGGGTAAATTCAGGGAGAAGCTTAGCTTCTCCCTGGAATCTGACGTTGTCTGGATTGACATCAAAATAGGCCTTCTTTGGCATGACGGACGCTGTCAGGTGTTTTTCCAGTCCACCCCTGGAATGCGCGATAAAAGGAATTGGGATCTTCGAATCCAAGGAGGAAAGCGATCTCTGCGCCGGACATCGTGGTATTTGCCAGGTAGTGTCGGGCAAGGCTCTCCCGCACCATATTGACCAGGGCGCGAAAGTTTTCCCCCTCTTCCTCGAGCCGACGTTGAAGCGTACGCTTGCTCAAGCCCAGTCGTTCCGCGGCCTTCTCAATGGTAGCCGCGTTACCAGGCAACAGCTCCAGTAAGACAGCACGCACACGTTCCGCCGTTGACGCCGTCGAATCGAGTTCACTGAGCCGACGGCGAAGATCGGGTTCGAACGCGTGAAACATGCTTTCGTTGACCGTCAGGAATGGACGCAAAGCATCCACAGCGGCGAAAGCGATTGCTGGATACTCTCCCTTTTGCACAGGTACGCCGAAGAAATTCTCGTAACGCCGGAGATAATGACTGGATGGAAGTCGCGGCAGGATAACGCGATACGCCTTAATGTGCTCACGGGTAGCCAGTCTGGCTAGTCGCACGAAAAACGCAATCTCGGCCACTTGCAGCGAGTAAGGTACCTCGGTTTGTATCGACAACCAGCGAGGCGTCACGGCCAGTTCGCCTGCGTCACCCGTATTGACTTCCAGGCTCATGGGCGCCACAAGTTGCTTGTATTTGGCGAGGCGCTGCATAGCCTGTACCAGATTCGCGCTGCACAGGGCAGCGAACAGTGGTGGGTTGAAAGAATCAGCCGAGAGAGTCTCGACGAGGCGTAAGGGAAACATGGCATCACTTGCCTCAGCCTCTAAAGCGCGCCAGAAACGAAAATAGTCTTCGCCAGAAAGCCCCTGTCTTGTACGGGAGAGTAAATCGTCTGGAAGGCCGGCCCGACGTAATACATGGCCAGGCTGAACACCTAAGTCCTTCAGTATTGCCAGCCAGCCAATATCCATGGGAAAAGTTTTGTTTTGCACCTTCAGAACTCCGTCACTATTGCTCATTCAACCGACGCTCAGAGTATAGAGCAGTCGTGCGCTTAACCCCCGTCAAACCGCGCCACAATGACTGCACGTTGCGCCAATCTGTAACATCCGCGACTCAACTCCCTGTGCTGGCATCTCTCGCATTAAAATTGGCGCGGATTGCCAGAGCGTTGTCGTGGCTTGCTTCCTATAGTGAGATGTAAACATCGCACCAGCCTGGACACGTTCCACCTGTCCTGGCGGTCCAATCTGAACAATAGAGAAATCCCAATGAATGCTACCGAAGCTATCGACCAACTGGATCCCCAAAAATGGACCACAACATCTCCCGCAGAACGTTTGCGTCTGCTGGAGGAAATCCGTGCAAACCTGAAGAAGTACGGTGATGACCTCGCCTTCGCCGACAGCAAGATGAAGAATGGCATCCTCGGGGCGCCTCTTTTTTCATACCCAATGTCTAAGGTTGCTACCGTCGTTCCTATGGCGAGTACCGTCTCGGCAGCCATCATCCTTTATGAATCCATTCTCGACGGCAAGATGCCACAGCCGCTGAGCGTGGAAAAAGTGAGTGAGGATCTCTACGACATTTATGTCTTTCCGCAGGAGAGGAAAGACAAGTTGATGTACGCGGATCAGAAGAGTCGCATCCGTGTGAAAGGCGCACCGAAACAAATCAATCCGATGGAAAAGCCCGCGGGTATTATTGCCGTGCTGGGTGCCGGTAACTACAGCTCAGCGCTCGAGGTGTTGAAAGCGATCTTCTTCGAGAACTGTGCGGTCGTACACAAACCGCATCACCTGAACGAAGAAACCGACAGGATTTGGGCAAAGATCATGCAGCCGCTGATTGATCGGCGCGTTCTGAGCTTCTGCGATGCCGATCGGGGACATGATCTGACAGTAGACCCCCGCCTCTCGAGGATCTACTTTACTGGTGGAACCGCGACGGCCGAGGCTATCATGTCAGCGACAGAGACGCCGCTGATCTCCGAATGCGGCGGTAATAACCCATGCATCATCGTGCCGGGCGACCGGCCATGGACAAAGAAGGAAATTGAGCACCAGGCAGTGCAGATAGCCACCATGGCAAAGTTCAATGGTGGCGCGAACTGCGGTCGTCCCCAAACTCTGGTGACAAGCAAGCACTGGCCGCAGCGCAAGGAATTCCTCGACGCGCTGCGGGTCGCTATCTCGGAGACTACTCCAGCCATGGGTATGTACTACCCCGGTGCCGACAAGGTCGTGGATGGTTTTCGCCAGGCCTATCCCGATGCGGAAGTACTGAGCCCCGAGGGCGGCAAGTATCCGCATTCCGATGTCATATTACTCACAGACGTTGAGCCCGGTGGCTACGCCACTTCACATGAAGCGTTCAGCCTGGTGCTCGCTGAAGTGCCGCTTGACCTGCCAGCCAATGCCGCGCACTTTCTCCCCGGCGCCGTCAAGTTCGCCAACACCCAGCTCCTGGGCACGCTCGCCAGTGCGATACTTATCGATGAGGACACCAGAAAGGCCCATCAGAAATTACTTGAGCAGGCGGTGTCTGACCTGGAATATGGTGCGGTCGCCATCAACAGCATGCCGTCCTTCATTTTTCTCAACCCCTATCTGACCTGGGGTGGAAATGAGGCAGGCAAGACGTTCGTTTCTGGTCGCGGCAACTTTGGCAACCTACTCAATTACGAGAACGTTGAGAAATCGATCATGGAGGCAAAGTTTATGTCACCAGGGCACATGCTCTACACCAACAAGCGAGCGTTCGACAATATGGCTGGAAACATGGCGAATTTCGCAGTCGAGCCTACCTGGATGAACCTGACCTGTCTGATGGGGGACGCCATCCGCGATAGCTTCCGTAAAAAAGATTTCTGAGTCAGTACAACACATCGGCCTGAAAGGCCTTATCTAACTGCCCCTTACTCGACTAAGTTGTAGCGAGTCTGCTTCATAGCCGGGGCAGTGAATGTGACCTTGAGGACATGCATAGGGTGAGCTCCACAACAATAAAATCGGAACTCATCGCGGCTTTCCATACGCTCAAACGGCTTGTACGCCAGTTTGAGCGCTATCAGGCCAGCGCCGGTCGTGGCATTCTGCACCTGAAAGTGAGGCTAGCAACGATAGACATGGCGACATCATCACTATTGTGAATTTAATTACACCATAGTAAATTACGTGGATTCTTTTTGTAGGTAATTACCCAAAATCATGTCCACTTTAAGGCAGAAAAGATGATAAAAATCAGAATGTCACGACCTTGTGAAGCGGAAGACATCATCCAAATTTGGAAAAGTTCTGTCGATGCTACGCACGATTTTCTGACAGCTCACGACCGGCAAGAGATCGAAAAAGAGGTGGTCGGCTTTTTTTCAGAAACCCCTGTATGGGTAGCGACAAATGATGAAGACCTTCCGCTCGGATTTATGTTTTTACATGATGGCCATCTGGAGGCGCTGTTCGTAGATGCCTCTGCTCGCGGGCTTGGCGTCGGAAAACAGTTGATATCCCATGCCCTTGCTCTTCATCCTGATTTAAGCGTCGACGTCAATGAACAAAACCAACAGGCCGTCGGGTTTTATCAACATATGGGCTTTCAGGTTTCAGGGCGCTCCGGGCAGGATAGTCAGGGAAGACCTTATCCCCTGCTGCACCTTAGTAAAGGGAATGGCGTCTAACCGTTTGCCAGGGAAAATATCATCTGTTTTTTTGGCTAAACGCAACGATGTATGTACAGCTCTGTTCGCTATCCGGGTTGGTCATTTGGCACTCGCCTGCAAAGGTAAGAGCAAGACAGTCACCCGCTTGCAAATGATGAGTCTGATGATTGACCCTAAAATCAAGGTTGCCGCTCAGCATCCAAAGTGTTTGCCCGCAAAGATGCTCAATAGCGGAGGCGGGGATCGTCAGTTGACCCATTGCAGGGATTTCAACTTTTATCAGTTCCGGACTGGCGCCCGCCGGGGACAATGTCCAACGGATAATGCCTGATTGTTCATCTGTCCAATGCTGCTGCTGGTGAGCGAAACGAACCAGCGAATTCTGATGTTCCTCAAGCTCGGCGAAAAGTTTTGATAGCGTAATATTCATGGCGTTCGCTAAACGACTAAGGATAGTCGCGCTGGGACTGGAGACGCCTCGTTCAATCTTACTAATCATCGCCTGGCTGACGCCTGAGCGTTGAGCAAGCTCCGTTACCGTCCAGTTACGAGCTTTCCTGTGCTTTAGTAATAACTGTGCAATGTCGCTATCTACTATCTGATTTTTATCTTTTTTATCCATTTCACCCTCACTTTCGCCAGCCTGATTATGCCATTAGCTAAATTAGGCTGGAATCATTGATTGTGTCAGTGTGAAAAAGTCAGGTTTCAATAGCTGGACAATCATTTTAAGTACCTACGTCATCAGAAGAGCATGAGTTTGCGATGCGCACTCCCGGCACAACGCGGGTAAGTTAATGAGCTGGAGGTCCGCTATGAGCGAGGAGCGGACATTGTGCTTAAATAATGATGACTCTGGCAGGATGGGTTTTCAATGTCTGGAAGGTAGCCACTAATTCAGGTGACGTAAATGTGTAGCAATCCCCCACTTTAGGCCAATACATTTTCCATTAATCAGGTCGATAACAGAATAACTTGCATTGGGATGAGCATAGCGAGGGAAACTATTAACAGTCCCTTCTTTAAGAATTGCGAGAGTGCCCTGACTGACATGCCCGTGAGACACAATACATATTGTTTGTTGATGTGATGAGGTATCTTCCAGGTTTTGTAAAAAACGCATAACTCGCTGAGAAGCATGCGCCAGTGACTCCCCCCCTGGTGGACAATACTCTGCATCAAGCCTGAATAATGCATTTGCATAGTTTGGATGTTTTTGTCTGAGTAGTTCTAACGGCATACCTTCAAACTGACCAAAGGCCTGCTCTTTAAGGGCCGGTTCAGCCGTCAGTGAACAGTGAAAGTGTTCAGCCAGGCTTTGCCCCATTTGCCAGGCACGTCCAAGCGGAGAAGCGTAAACACGCTCTATTTGATACTCACTTGCACTAAACGCTGCTAGTAGGACGGATGTTTCACGCAAGCCCCGACAGGTCAAGGAGCTATCGCTGTGCCCCTGAATAATTCCTTCCAAATTCCACTCTGTTTCTGCGTGTCGAACAAGTAGCAATTTCATCGTTAGCTGGCCATGCTCGTTGTTGATCAAAATGTCCCAACTGCGCGATGTCAAACACACACCGTTGAAGCAGCGGAAGGCTTTCCTGTTGTGGAAATAATGAACAAGTGTAGCTTATTGCCGTTATGCAGCGGCTCTGGGTGTGGGGCGCTGAATTTTATCCGTAGTTAACTTCCGCTTTTGGCACGGAGCGGACGTGTTAACGAAGCTGGAGGTCCGCTGGGAGCGCTTAGCGGACATACCATCAGCTTATCAGCCACCTTTACGAGCATTCCATTCATCACGTGTGATTTCCCATAGCTCGGAATCTAGCAGACCGCTGACATATGCTTTCTTTTCAGTCCTAATGAGCCTCATGCCACTGCTTTGTGAGATACGTTTGGAGCGGTTATTGAGAGCCGCTTTCGGCGCACGCAATATAGTCTTATTTAAGGAATTGAACCAATAATCTGTAGCTGCGTTACAGGCCTCACGCATAAAACCTTTGCCCTGATGCTCCGGTGCTAACCAAAATCCTCGGTTGTTATCCTCAACATCATAAAGACAGATTAAACCTACCATGTTGTCAGGTGTTTCACGATGCCTAATAGTCCAGATCCAAGCGATTCCGTTTGCTATATCAGGCAAGGCAACGTTATTGACATAATTCTCGGCGCCATTATCCGGATAGGGCCACGGTACTGATGAGACCATGTACCGAACAATCTCCCAGCGAGGATAAAGTATCTGAATTTGTGAGGCATCTTCTGAGGATAATGGTTTTAACAGTAAGCGTTCTGTATAGAGTATAGGTATTGGCATCAGCACTTTTCCTTCCTGAACTTAGTGTCTATTACTGTTTAAGCCATTAAATAGCTATCTCAATGTATCTTGATGTACAGAAAATATCCATACTATAGAAGGAGCGGTTAACAAGCAGTCAGGGGCAATTTTTGGCACTGCGCGGATGAACCAACTGAGTTTAAGCTCCAGTCTGAGCGAAGAGCAAACCACACTATCTGAGGTAACGTATTACTGTTAATGGTGAACCCATTAATGCTAATACTATTATTACTTTTTTCATCAACGATTAGGCAGATGCATTAATGGTTAAGCTTAAGGAAATAGAAATGAAATATCCAGGCGCAGGGGCCTGGCAAATGGGAGACAGTCCAGAACTGGCAAGCGAGCTTGCTAACCTTATTAAAAAAGGAATCAAAACGGCCTCTTGTGGATCTTTTGCCTCTTACCAACAGGAAGAATCTGCTCCGAGGATTGGCAGCTATAACATAATTCTTGATGGACAGAATGTCCCGGTATGCGTGATCCGGCTGGTTTCGCTACAATTGGTGCGTTTTTGCGATATTAATGAGGAGTTCGCTCGCAAAGAGGGTGAAGGCGATTTAAGTCTTGAATACTGGAAGAAAGAGCATCAGCGATTTTTCATCCGTGAAGGTCATTTTTCTGAGGATATGGAGTTGATCGCAGAAGAATTCGAAGTGGTTGAGGTGCTGTAATCGGAGAGAAAATTGCTGATGTTTATCTATCACCCTTTTCATAAACGTCCGTTCCTGGCACTAAGCGGACCGCCTGAAGCATTGCGAGGTTTGCTGTGAGCGAACAGCGGTCGTCCCATCCGGCGTAAGAACGTAAAAAAACCGCGGTGAGACGGTTTAGCTGTCTAGTTAGGATGTTGCGCTTGCGAGTCGTGCGGCAAATCCGATGAAGAACATACCCACCAGCGCGTTTCCAATGGTTGATAATCTACGGTTGCCTTTCAAACGGCTTAGCAGATAAGAGCCGCAGAAAACAAGGAAACCGAAATAGACGAGAGTAATCGAGAACATCACCGCAGCAAGAATAATAAACGCCACCCAGGAATGTTCAGCCTGAACATTGATGAACTGGGCGAAGAAAGAGATATAGAACAGCAGTGTCTTTGGATTCAGTAGCGTAACCAGCATTCCACGCCCTATGATCCCCTTAGCATCAGCTGAAGATTTCTTTTCCTCACTCGCTTCGACAGTGGGCTTAAAGATAGCGCGTATCGTCTGGACACCGAGATAGAAAAGATAGGCAGCACCTGCGTATTTGATGGCGTTAAATAAGGCTGGAGTTGAGCTTATGACTGCAGCCAGCCCACACCATGCCAGCAGAACCAGAAGTACGTCACTCATCAGAATGGAAAATATTGCAGCAAAGCCTCGTTTGACGCCGCTCGTAATGCTTGTTTTGATCACGAACATGGTCTCAGGGCCAGGAGCAAGCACTATCAGTGTCGCACCAAGCAGATACGTCCAGAAATTCACGATACCAAAATCAGCAAACATTTTTACTCCAGTTCTCTCGTTTTTATCGAGGCTATTCTAACGTAACCAGCGTTAATGAAAACACATCACGGCTGCTTTCTACTCAGCCAATAGCCAATTTCCACTCCTGGCATAGAGCGGACGAGCAAACGTTTATTAAGACTGAATAGCGAATTTCGGACGAATTAGCAGGCGTACCTTTTTATTACGGTATGTAACATGACTCTGGTATTGAAAACCAAATCGCTCAGCTAAATAATTTGAACGTTGGTTTTCTTCCGCAATAATACAGCATACCGGGGAGGTAAATGTCTGGTCTGCCCAACCTAAAATCGCTGCCAATGCTTCATTGGCGTAACCCTTTCCGCGCATTTCAGCGATGATTGTCCATCCCGCTTCTGGATATTTTATATGTTGGCTCAGTATTGCGATGCGCATCCTGAAACCCAAACGCGCCAATATAAAGATGTGTTGCTTTTTCAAAAACAGCCCAGTATCCATAACCTAAAGCTTGCCAGTGACCTATGTAACGTAACAAGCGGGCCCATACTGCTTCTGCCGTGGGAACTTCTCCGCCATTTATCTTAACCATTTCTGGATCAGCCCAGCATGCCTGAAGAGCGGAAAAATCCTCTAACGTGAAATGTTTTAGAATTAAGCGCTCAGTCTCTAGTTGAGGTGCCTGCTGAAAAATCATTATATCCCCTTGATTAGTCAGGTTACATAGTCTGGTTTATTAGTATAAATTGCAGCCAGCCTATAGCATTAACATAAAATCAACAATGCCGTCTTCCCACAATAAATCATTTGTACGCATCACTATCGGCAATCGGTCAATAAAAATGATGCTCCAGAACTAAACTGTTCGCTCCTGGTACAAAGCAAACCAACCAACTGAATTTAAGATCCAGTCTGAGTGAGAAGCGCACACCGGATTTACCGGTTCTGTATAACCTAACGGATAGATTTTGATACTATGCCGGACCCGCTAAACAACATGCGGATACCCAGGCCAATCATGACAACACCTGTAAATCGTTCCTGCCATTTGATAACGCCTGGGTGTTTACCTAGCCAGTTTCCAAATGTGCCTGATGCCATCGCGACTGACCCCAGAGACACGATTCCTGCCAGCTTTTGGATACTGCCAAGGACAAGCAATTGCAGCCAAACTGGACCCGCTGCGGGATCAACAAATTGAGGAAGAAAAGCAAACATGAACAGCAGGGATTTTGGGTTAGTCAGGCTGTTCAGAGCGCCTTCCTTAACGGCATTCCAGTCAGAAATTTTTGCCGTTTTTCGCAGCCGCGTATCAGTACCTGAAGTCGCAATCATTTTTATGCCCAGCCACATCAGATAAGCCGCACCGACCCACCGTAACAGATCCAGCGCAACCGGCCAGGCATGAACAACGGTTACCAGCCCGAGGACAAGAAAAGAAACTTGCACAAAACCTGCTACAAATACATTGCCCAGGACCGTAAGCAGCGCAATACGTCTTCCCTGACCGACACCTCTGGCGATAGTCAGCATCATGTCTGGCCCAGGAGAAATCTCCAGCAGCGTCAGCGCGAGAAGGAAAGTTATAAACGTTTCGATGGAAGGCATCGTGATTGAGTCCAGAAAAATATTTTCGCTACGTTACCTCAGTCTGATTCATGCCGAAAGCGGAATATATTGCAGCCTCCGCCTGTGGCACTACACAGACATTTGAACTCTCAGTGATGCGGCAGCATTTTGTCCTTTTGAGCAAATTACGCCCCACTACCGACCCGAAGGCCGGTAGCTGTTAATACAACCCATTACCACGCGTTATTTAAGATTATTGCGGAAAAAGTTCGTCAGCTTGTCGAAGGGGATCACGTCCGTGCGGTCATACAGATCGACGTGCCCTGCCCCCGGAACGACATACAGCTCTTTAGGTTGACCGGCGCGCTTAAAAGCGTCCTCGCTGAACTCTTTTGAATGGGCCTGGTCACCGGTAATAAAGAGCATCGGACGCGGCGAAATGGTTTCAATATCATTGAACGGGTAGAAGTTCATAAACTTACCGATACTGCTCAGCATCGGTTTTGTCGTCAGTTCCTCTTCCTCGCCCTGCGGGGTATAACCGCCGCGTTCGGTACGGTAGAAATCAAAGAACTCGCGCTGAATTTCCGGCGTGGAAGCGTCCAGCTTATTCACAGTGCCCGGAATATAAGTTTTCTCTCCTCCTTTGAATTCGGCAAACCGCTGCTCAATGGCCGACTGGATAAAGGCCTTACGCTGTTCCAGCGTCTGGGAGTGGTTAAGGCCGTTACGAAACGCGGCGCCCATGTTATACATGCTGACGGTGGCGATAGCTTTCATACGCGGGTCAATTTTCGCGGCGCTGATGACAAAACTTCCGCTGCCGCAGATGCCCAGCACGCCGATATTTTCTGGATCAATAAACGATTGTGTACTGAGGTAATCCACCGCCGCGCTGAAATCATCCGCGTAGATTTCCGGTGAAATCAGGTGCCCCGGCTTGCCTTCGCTTTCTCCCCAGAACGAGAGATCGATCGCCAGCGTAACAAACCCCTGCTCCGCCAGCTTCTGCGCGTATAGGTTTGCGCTTTGTTCCTTGACCGCGCCCATTGGATGACCTACGACGATCGCCGGGTTTTTGGCGTTATGATTTATCGTTTTCGGCATAAACAGATTGCCGACCACGTTCATTTGATACTGATTTTTAAAAGTGACTTTCTGCTGCGTCACTTTTTCGCTTTTATAAAAGTTATCAGCGCCTCTGGACATATCCGCCGCCGAGGCGGCAAATGCGCTGATGAACATTCCCAGGGCTAACGCAAATTTATTCATGATAGTTTCCTTGTCAGGACGAGTGTGATGAAAGACCATCGGCAGAGGCGTCTGCACGTGAGGTCAGGAAAATCAGTACGGTTGCGATAATCAACATCGCGGCGCTGGCCAGGAAGGTGCTCTGGTAGCCATGATGGTCGAACAGTACGCCCCCCACGGTGGATCCCAGCGCAATGGACAATTGCACCATCGCCACCATCAGCCCGCCGCCCGCTTCGGCATTCTGCGGGAACGTGCGTGGAACCCATGCCCACCATCCCACGGGCGCGGCAGTTGAAATAAACCCCCACAGCCCGAGCAAGGCCGTCACGATGGCCGCCTGGCTGCCAAACGCGATCAGGGCCAGCGCGACGGTCGCCATCAGCACGGGAATGGCCATTAGCGTCGGGTAGAATCCGCGCTTCAATACCCGGCCAATCAGCGTGGTGCCGATGAAACCCGCCATCCCGATGACCAGCAGGATGAGGGTCACCGCTGAGGCGTCCACCTTTGTGACCGTCTCAAGGAAAGGCCGGATATAGGTAAAAAGCGTGAACTGTCCCATAAAGAAGATCCCCACACCCAGCATGCCCAGCGTGACCACTCGACGGCGTAACAGTGCAAAGACGTTGCCGGCCCCCGCTGGCTGGCGGGTAACCGGCATCGAGGGCAGGCTGAGTAGTTGCCAGATAAACGCCACGATGGCGACGGGTAACAGGCACAAAAAGGCTCCCCGCCAGCCGATGACGGAACCCAGCCAGCTGCCCAGAGGCGCGGCCACAACGGTTGCCAGCGCGTTGCCGCTGTTAAAAATGGCCAGCGCCAGCGGAACACGGTGCACCGGCACCAGACGCATCGCTGTCGCCGCCGACATCGACCAGAACCCGCCGACTACGATGCCAATCAGGGCCCGGCCGGTCATATAGGTCAGGTAATTAGGTGCCATCGCAATGACGCCCCCCGAAAGTGCCATGATGCACGTCAGGCCAAGCAGCAGGTTTTTCCGGTTAAGCGTGCCTGCCAGTCGGGAAATAAACAGGCTGGTCACCACCGCAAACGCGCCGGAAATGGCGATCCCCTGCCCGGCCATGCCTTCGGTGACTTTCAGGGACTGCGCCATCGATGTCAGGAGGCTGACCGGCATAAACTCGGAGGCGATCAGGGCGAAGACGCACAGCGTCATAGCAAACACGCCGCCCCAGTGAGCCTGTTGTTTTTCACTGATTCCGTTCTGATTTCTGGTTTCAGTTTTCTGATTACGCATTTAGCCTTTCTTTTCTGTTGATAATGCGATGCCCTCCCCCTCCTGAAACGGCGACGTGGGGGATAAGCGCGTGAGTTAAAGAGAACGATGGATATGGAAGGCTCGATGGCTCAATCCACGCTCCTGAATCCGGCAAGGAGGAGCATCAGCCGTGTCGTTTTACGGTGAGCATTTTCCATCTCGTTTAGCGTTGACTTTTTCATCGCATTATTGTTACCAATAGGCAGCGGTGAAACTAGCTAATGAATGCTTAATAGCTTTATAAGTAAAATTTATAAATAGCCTGGAAACCAACATGGCAAGACGCAACCTCAACGATTTACTCTCTTTCGTCACCGTGGCGCGGGAAGGCAGCTTCACGCGTGCCGCCGCGCAGCTTGGCGTGACCCAGCCTGCGCTGAGCCAGGCGATTTCCGGGCTGGAAGAGCGGATGCAAATCCGCCTGCTGACGCGGACCACCCGCAGTGTATCCCCGACGGCCGCCGGCGAGCGGCTGTTGCAATCGGTGGGCCATCGTATTGACGAGATAGAGGCTGAGCTGGACATGCTGACTGAACTGCGGGACAAACCTGCAGGCACCGTCCGAATCACCTGCGGGCCGAACGTGCTGAAAACGACCCTGCTGCCCAAGCTTGCGCCGCTGCTCCGCGAATATCCGGATATTCATATTGAGTTCGATGCTAATCACGGATTCCGGGATATCGTGGCGGATCGGTTTGATGCGGGCGTGCGGCTTGGCGATACGATTGATAAAGATATGATAGCGATGCCAATCGGCCCGAAACTGCGCATGGCAGCAGCCGCCTCGCCAGATTATTTCGCACGATACCCGGTGCCGAAAACGCCTCATGATCTGACGCAGCATCAGTGTATTAATATGCGCATGGTCCGCTCCGGCGGGATTTATGTCTGGGAATTCGATCGCGAGGGAGGAGAGTTGAAGGTCCGGGTTAATGGACAGTTGACGTTTAACACGTCGGATCATGTTGTCGACGCCGCCCTGGCCGGGTTAGGCATCGCCTTTTTACCTGAAGAGGAATTCGGCTCACACATCAGAGAAGGTCGTCTCGTGCGGGTGCTTGAGTCCTGGTGTCATCCTTTTCCGGGCTACTATCTTTATTATCCCAGCCGCAAACAGCCTTCCCCTGCCTTCTCACTCGTTGTTGATGCGCTGCGCATGAACGGGAAACTTTAGGTTTAAGATTTTTTCGCAGTATCAGGATGGATTTATCAATATGACCAGAACAGAGAGGCTTCTCGAGTTACTACAGATATTAAGGGCGCAAAGATATCCCATCACGGCATCCACGCTCTCAGAAAGATTAGAAATAAGCGTGCGCTCGCTTTATAGAGATATAAAAACGCTACAGCATCAAGGGGTTCGCATTGAAGGTGGGGCCGGAATGGGTTATATCGTTAAGTCCGATTTTCATTTGCCGCCCTTAAATCTTTCTCATGAAGAAATCAATGCCATTACCCTTGGGCTAAACTGGGTATCTCATAGCACGGATGATGATTTCAAAAACGTAGCAAGGAATGCGCTTGCCAAAATACACGCCGTCATTCCTGACGAATTAAAAAATCTTATTGAAAGCCAATCCTATGTGATCGGTCCTTCCGAGAGCAATGAGGTATTTTTCAAAAACATTCGCGATGCTATTAAAAAGCAAAGGAGGGTCCAAATAAAATATTGTGACAAGAAAGGCGCTTACTCTTCTCGCGTGATATGGCCCATTGGATTGGCATATATGCAGTCATGTTGGCTTTTGGTTGCATGGTGTGAAATGAGAAATGATTTTCGTCACTTTAGAACTGACAAAATTTCAGAGATGGCACAACTGGACTCTATGTACAGGGAAAGCCGGATGGCTTTATTGAAAAAATGGAGAATAAAAGAAGGGATCGACGAGGAGAAAGAGTACTGACAAAAACTGTCACAGCGATTTTGTATACTCCCCCAGATGAAAGACTCAATTCTACGTCATAGGGGGAATGATGAATTTCCAGAATAAAGTTGCTGTCATCACAGGAAGTACTACAGGGATAGGTGAGGCAGTCGCAGAGCAATTACACCAACATGGTGCTAAGGTCGTTATTGTCTCCCGCTCGCCAGAGCAGGCCATCCAAAAAGCGAAACAATTATCTTCACAGGGGCAACAGGCGCTGGGGATCGGATGCGATGTGTCGCAACCTGAACAAGTAGAGAAAATGATTGCTGATGTTATCAAACATTTCGGCAGACTTGATTATGCTGTAAATAATGCGGGCATAACAGGTGAGCATGGTAAAAATATAACAGAGCAGACGGTTGAAAACTGGGAAAAAGTTATTGCCACTTCATTGAGCGGCGTTTTTTACTGCCTAAAATACGAAATACCTGAGATGATAAAATCTGGCGGTTCTATCGTTAATTTATCTGCAGTCAATGGTCTGGTTGGCATTCCAGGATTAGCGCCTTACACCGTCGCTAAACACGGTATCATCGGTTTGACCCAAACCGCAGCATTAGAGTTTGCAACGCAAGGTATTCGAATCAATGCCGTCGCTCCGGGCTACGTCCAAACGCCACGAATGAGTGAATTCCCTGACAATATCGTACGTAGTTTCGCCAATAGCCACCCAATGAAGAGGATGGCAAAAATGCAAGAAATAGCAGACTTCATACTGTTTTTGCTGTCAGAAAATGCGGCGTTCTGTACCAGCGGCGTTTATCCCATCGATGGGGGTTATTTAGCTGAGTGAACTCCCATCGAGGCTTTTTTAACTGCAAGATGTTGGCGCCCGGAGACCCTTGACCCGCTTTCCGCGGCACACGAAAACTTAGCCCTACCCGGCAGGCAGCAGTGATTCCACCAGCGCCGTCCACAGCGCCACGCCGGGCGCCAGCAGATCGTCGTTAAAATCGTAGCTGGCATTGTGTAGCGGCCTGGAGGGCGTTTCGCCGTCTGTGCCTATCCAGAAATAGGCGCCGGGACACACTTCCAGCATGCAGGCAAAATCCTCCGACGCCATGGAAGGATTGATCTGCCAGCGCACCGCGGCTTCGCCGAGCTCGGCCTGCGCCACCTCGCGCACCTTCAGCGCCTGTTGCGCATCATTTTTGGTCACCGGATAGCCCGGATACCACGAAATCTGACCGTCAACGTCGGAAACCTGCGGCTGCGTATGCACGTACTGCTCAATCAGGTTTTTTACCCGCTCGCGCACCGTATTGCTCAGGCAGCGAAAAGTCCCGCGCAGCACCACGCGGTCCGGCAGCACGTTGATCGCCTCACCGCCGTTGATCTGGGTAATGCTGACCACCGCGGAATCCTGCGGCGACAGGCGGCGCGACGGAATCGTCTGCAGCGCCATAATCAGCTGGGCGGCGGCGACGATAGGGTCGGCGCCACTCTCCGGCATCGCCGCATGACAGCTTTTACCGGTGAGCGTTATCTCGAAGGCGTCAAGCGAGGCCATCATTGCCCCGGGATTCACCGCCACATGCCCCAGCGGCAAGCCTGGCCAGTTGTGCAACGCGTAAATGGCGTCCATCGGGAAGCGCTCGAACAACCCCTCTTCCACCATTTTGCGCGCGCCGCCGAGGTTCTCCTCCGCCGGCTGAAAAACAAAATGCACGGTGCCGCCAAAGTTGCGGGTCTGGGCAAGGTGCGCGGCGGCAGCCAACAGCATGGCGGTGTGGCCGTCATGACCGCAGGCATGCATCACGCCAGCACGACGCGAACGATATTCCACCGTCCCCTGTTCAGCGATCGGTAGCGCATCCAGATCGGCGCGCAGGCCAATCACCGGCCCCGGGCCGTTCTCAAGCGTCGCGACCACCCCGGTACCTGCCAGCCCGACATGTACCTGCAGGCCGAACGAAGCCAGTAGCCCGGCAACCCGACGCGAGGTCTCCTGCTCCTGGTACCCGAGCTCCGGATGAGCATGAAAATCGCGACGCCAGCCGATAGCTTCGGCAATCAGTGAAGACGATACCGCCATGTCCTGTTCCTTCCATTACTGAATGAGTGGTCCCCGTCCTGCAGCTTCCAGGCGGCACCCTTCGTTATATCCTTTCGCCCCCGCGGCTGACAACTTCAGCGATGATGATTTTTGTCTATTCACCAGCGGATCGTTTTATCGATATCAAAAATAGTAGCTGTTTCAGCGGTGACTTCCGTCAGCTGATTAATTATCATGCAGACTGGTCGGCGTCTTGCCGGATTATCCACCTGCAACCTTCCGTTATCGGGAATACAATGTTTAACCCAGACCAGAATCGCCTGGCCCCCACGCTGGCGATGATCATGGCCGCTTCACTTGTGGGATTTATCACCGGCTATACGGTGCCATTAATCAGCCTCGAGCTGGCGCAGCAGCAAGTTGCTCCGCTTTATGTCGGCCTGCTGGCCGCGCTGCCGCCCGCTGGAATGATGCTCTCTTCTTTTCTTTCTCCCGCGCTGTGCCGTCGTTTTGAAATGGGCGCGTTGCTCAGCGTTAGCCTGATCCTGCTGGCGTTGGCGACCATCGCCTCCTGCATGACCACCGACATGACGCTGTTGCTGGTGCCGCGTCTGCTGACCGGACTCGCCTCCGGCGTCATTATCGTATTGGGGGAAAGCTGGATAACCGGCGGCGCGGCGGGCAGTAATCGCGCTACTCTCACCGGCATCTATGCCTCGGCCTTTACCGGCTGCCAGCTCGCCGGCCCGCTGCTTATCTCCGTCGGCCCCGCCTGGCAACACGCGGCGCTGATGGCCATTGTCGCCATTACCGCCGTTTGCCTGCTAATGCTGCGTCATCTGCCGCGCGGCAGTCGCGAAAGCCTTGCCGAGCGCGCCAGCTGGCGCAGCCTGGGGGCGTTTCTACCGGTGCTGGCCTCTGGGGTATTCTGCTTTGCCTTCTTCGACGCCAGTATTCTCGCGCTACTGCCGCTGTACGGCATCGATAAAGGTTTAAATGAAACGATGGCGGTACTGCTGGTCACCGTCGTCCTCACCGGCGACGCTATGTTCCAGGCGCCGCTGGGCTGGGTTGCCGACCGCTTCGGCATCCGTCGCGTGCATCTTATCTGCGCGGTTGTCTTTAGCCTGTCGCTACTGGCGCTGCCGTTTATGCTCGCCTCGCGCGTACAGCTGATGGCTATCTGCCTACTGCTCGGCGCCGCGGCGGGCGCGCTTTACACCCTGTCGCTGGTGCGGGCGGGGAAAACCTTTAGCGGGCAAAAGCTCATCATGATTAACGCCCTGTTTGGCTTTTTCTGGTCCGCCGGTAGCGTGGCCGGGCCGATTGTCAGTGGCTTGTTGATTGGCGTCTCCGGCTACGACGGTTTGATCATCACCCTGTTCGCCAGCGGCGTGCTGTTCCTGCTGATCCAGTGTCTTAGCAAGAATGAAAAAACGCTGCTCGCCAATGAGCAGGAAGAAGACATGGAAGAGGCTACCGAGACCGCGCAATAGCGGAGGTTGTTGATAACGGGCAGGCGGGACTCCACCTGCCCGTTTTGCTGATGGCTACAGCACCTTACTGAGGAAGGCGGCGGTGCGCGGATTGGTCGGCGCGCTAAAGATCTGCGCCGGTTTGCCCTCTTCCTGAATCACGCCCTGATCGATGAAAATCACCCGGTCGGCCACTTCGCGGGCAAAGCCCATTTCGTGGGTCACGATAACCATCGTCATCCCTTCGCTGGCGAGATTTTTCATCACTTCCAGCACATCCCCTACCAGTTCCGGATCCAGCGCGGAGGTGGGCTCATCAAAGAGCATGATCGACGGCTTCATTGCCAGCGCGCGGGCAATCGCTACCCGCTGCTGCTGACCGCCGGAGAGGCTGGAAGGCCAGGCATCGCGCTTATCGCTGAGGCCCACTTTCGCCAGCAAGGCATCCGCCAGGTCGACCGCCTGCTGGCGCGGCATATTGCGCAGATTCATCGGCGCCATCAGCAGGTTTTCCAGCACTGTCATATGCGGGAACAGGTTGAAGCGCTGGAACACCATGCCCACGCTTTCGCGCATCTTGTTGAGGTCGGTCGTCCGGTCATGGGCGGCAAAACCATTGACCACCACTTCGCCTTCGCTCACGGTTTCCAGCGCATTCATACAGCGCAAAAAGGTACTTTTGCCAGAGCCGGAGGGCCCGATAATGCACACCACTTCCTGTGGTTTAATATCGCAACTGATGCCGCGCAGCACGTGGCTATCGCCAAAGCGCTTATGTAGATTATTAATGTGAATCACTTTTGCCAAACCTCTTTTCCAGACGGTTAACCAGCTGCGCCAGCAGGAAGGTAATCACCCAATAGACCAGCGAGATAGTCAGGTAGGGTTCCCAGTAGGTGGCGTAAGCGCCGGAGACGGTTCGCGCCGCGTAGGCCAGATCGGCAAGCCCGATAGCCGAGGCCAGCGATGAGTCTTTAACAATAGCGATAGCGTTGTTGCCAAGCGGCGGCAGAATGCGGCGAAATGCCTGCGGCAGGATCACTTTACGCATGGTTTTCCACCACGGCATACCCAGCGCGCGCGAGGCTTCCATCTGCCCTTTGTCGATAGACTGGATCCCGGCGCGGAAGATCTCCGACACGTAGGCCCCGGCGTTGAGGGTAATCGCCACGATACAGGAGAGGAACGCGCCGTAGTTAGAACGCAGTTCGCGGGCGAAATCGGCGCTCATTATTCCGCTGGTGACCAGCAGGCCGTCGCGCGGGTTAATAAACAGCGGCACCAGCGCAAAGTGGACCACCATGATCTGCACAAACAGCGGCGTACCGCGGAAGGCGCTGACGTAGAAGCGCACCGGAAACTGCACCAGATAACGCAGAATATATTTCCATGGCCCGTGCTCGGCCTTCGCCATCCGCCCCAGTCCAAGCGTTAACCCCCACAGCGTCCCGAGGATCACGCAGATAATGGTACATTTAATCGTCATCAAGGCGCCGTCCATAAACAGCGGGCCATACTCCTCGATGATCTCCCAACGGAATCCCGTCATAGTCCTTCCCTAAAAAATACGGCCATCGCCTGAGCGACAGCCGCGGTCACTGAAAATTGGTGTTATTGCGCAGGCAGCGTCGGCACGTTGTCATCGAACCAGGTTTTATAGATTTTGGCGTAGGTGCCGTCGGCAACGATTTTCTGCAAACCGGCGTTGATTTTGCCCAGCAGTTCACTGTTACCTTTAGCGACGGCGATGCCGAAATACTGGCGCTCAAATTTAGCGTCAGGCACCAGCTTGAACTGCTTTTCCGGGTGCTGCTTGATGTAGTATTTAACCACCCCAACGTCGCCTACCGCGGCGCTGACGCCGTCTTCAAACAGCTCCTGCAGCATCAGCGGCGTATTGTCGAAGCGCTTAATGGAGGTACTGTTTTTACCCAGTTCCTGCGAAACCACAATATCGCCGGTGCTGGAGTTCACCACGCCGACTTTTTCGTTTTTTAACGCCGCCAGTGAGTTCACTTTTGAACCTTCCGGCACCACAATCGACTGTTCGGCCGGGAAGTACGGCGCGGAGAAATCCACCATCTGTTTGCGTTTATCGGTGATAGTAATACCCGAGATGATAATGTCGCGATCGCCGGTGCCCAGGGTGGCGAAAATGCCCTCCCAAGGGGTGTTGACCAGCTTCACGTCAAAACCTTCGGCCCTGGCGATGGCTTTAATGATATCGATATCAAAGCCTTCCAGCTGCTTTTGGCTATTTTCGAATTCAAAGGGACGGTAGGTGCCGCCGGAACCGACGGTATAGGTTTCCGCAGCCGCCTGTCCGGCTGCCGCCAGCGCGGCCATCATGAAACACGCTTTGAGCAAATTCTTGACCATGAGACATCCTTTTTATGCATTTATTTTGCATAAAAATACACATACTTAGCATAGCATGCAACCGGAAAGCGTCTGGATAGCGAATTATCTTTTGTTCAACCGCGTTGACCACCTGATTTGCCGATGGCTCGATGCAATTCATTGATTCGCTTCATTGATTTGACCGTCTTTTGCGGCGCGGTCGAGGCGACGGACAGCACGATCATCTCAAGGCAAATCAGCACCGTGCCATGCAGCGGCACCCGCCCGTTATCGCCGCCCCGCGGAACATCAATCACCACCTGTGCCAGTTGACTGAAGCGCGAATCCAGCGCCTGGGTGAGTAATATCGTTGGGATCCCCAGCCGCTGCGCCTCACGCAATGTGGTCATGCCCTCCCGGTGCGGTGATTTTTGCCCCATCATAATCAGCACGTCGCCGCGCTGCAGGCTAATCAACTGCTCAGCAAGACTGAAGCCGGTACGGTTGAGGGTACAGGCAGGTAAGCCAATACGATTAAACAGACGCGCGGTGTACTCGGCGAGGATCCCCGACGCCCCGATGCCAAATATCGCCACCTGACGCGCATCGCCCAGCAGCGCCACCGCCTGGGCTACCGCCGCGCGATTATCCGCACGCGATAGCACCTCACAGGCGCGCTGATGCCCATCGAGCACAAAATCGATGCTGGAATTGACATCACAGGAGAGTGCCCCCACCGTCGAGCGCATCTTTTCCGACGAGGTCGCTGACGGCCCGAACCAGCGCGCCATGGTCTCTTTTAACTCGCGTAGCCCGGCAAAACCCAATGCCTGAATTGCCCTCACCACGGTGGCATCGGAGGTGTGAGTAGCGGTGGCGATCTCCATCGCCGTGCGTTCCAGTACCACCTCGCGATTATCATTGATGTAGTTTGCCACTTCGCGTAAACGGGGCGAAAGCTGATGCGCGCGAGCGCGAAAACGCTCGCCAAACAGATCGACTCTGCCCTTTTCTTTTTTCACTCCCGCTTTCATTTCGCCCCCGCCGGAATCGGCCGCCCGGCGATGTGCGTCTGCACCTGAGCAACCATCAGCGTCAATGCGGCGTACGAATTAGAAATAACCTCTTCGCGCGGCAGCAAAATATAGCGTCCAGTTCGGCAGGCGCGCATGAAGTCACACCAACCGGGCATTACCGCCTCCATGGCCTTTAGCTCATCCTGCGGCTTACCGCCGGTGTCCGAACGCCAGGTCGCGAAAACAAAATCGGCATCCAGCTCCGGTAGCTGTTCGGCGCTGACGTCGATCCGCTGGCCATCGGGGATCTTGTCGATCAACGGCGGGAAGCGGAACCCGGCGTCACGCAGAACTCGCCCCAGCGCGTGATAGGAGTAGTGTACCGTCACCTTGCCGTTATTCGCCTGAATCACCGACACGCGGTACTGCTGCGGATCGACCGTGGCCTTTAGCTGTTTAATTTGTTCCTGATAACGACGTTCAAGCACCGCCAGCCGCGCCTGGCTGCCGGTGAGCTGCGCCAGTTTGCGGTAAATCCGCGGCGCGCTGCCCTGCAGGTGATCGATACTGACCGTTGGCGCGATTTTCGCCAGTTGCTCCACCGAGACATGGCGGCTGGGCTCGGTAATAATCAGATCCGGTTTCGCCGCGGCCACCGCTTCAAGGTCAATATCGGCGGTGCCAATAAAGCGAATCTCGCTATTGTCGAAATCGACGCCGGTCAGTTGGGCGCTGGAACGCAGGTAGTGGCTGCCGTCCGGGCGCGTGCGGCCATGGCTGGCCACCGGCGGTACCCCAAGCTCAATTAGCGGGATGGTAATATCGAGATCGTGCATCGAAACGATACGCTGCGGATGCAGCGGTACGCTCACCGTACGACCTAAATCGTCGGTGAAGGTTTGCGAATCGGCAGCCGCGGCAGCGCCCGCGCACAGCACCAGCAGAGAAACGAACCAACGCATAACAATCCTTTTTGATTTACAGGGCATCACGGCGACGCCAAAGCAGAGCGATAAAAAATGGGCACCCCACCAACGCAATGACAATCCCCGCCGGGATCTGCAGCGGCGCAAACGCCAGCCGCCCCAGCGTATCGGTTGCCAGCACCAGCAACGCGCCAATCAGCGCGCTGCCGCAGAGCAGCGCCACCTGACCGCCGCGCAGGACGAAACGCGCCATATGTGGCGCCATCAGACCGACAAAACCCAGACTGCCAACGCAGGAAACGCTGGCAGAGGTTAGCAGCACGGGGGCGAAGAAACGCAGCAGCGTGAGCTGCGGCAAACGTACGCCAAGACCGATGGCAGTACGATCGCCCAGCAGCGCCACATCCGCCGCGCGGGCGGTGCAAAACAGAATCAATGCGCCAGGCAGCGCCCAGCAAAACGCCACCGCCAGCAGCGGCCAGGTCGCCGCGTGCAGGCTGCCGGAGAGCCAGATCATCGCCGTCTGTACATCGCGTACGTCGGCGGTGGTCATAAAAATGCCAACCGCCGCCGCCAGCGTCCATGACACGCCGATGCCGATCAGAATAAAGCGCGGACGTGAACAATCACGCGCCAGCGCCAGCACCAACAGCGCCACCAGCACGCCGCCGAGCATTCCCGCCAGCGGCCGCCACGCCAGCCCTACGGCCGGAAAAAACAGAATTAGCGCCAGCACCACAATGCTGGCCCCTTCTTTGACGCCAATAAGGCCGGGGTCCGCCAGGCCGTTACGGGTAATGCTCTGCATTGCCGCTCCCGCCAGGCCAAGCATGGCGCCGCAGAGCAGCGCCATCAAAATTCGCGGTAGGCGGATGTCAAACAGAATGAAACGTTGCTGCTCGCCAAGCTTCTCCGGCGCCAGCAGCGCACGCGCCAATGTCGAAGATGGCAGCGGAAAGCTGCCGCGGCTGAGGCTATAGAGCCCCAGCGCCAGCAAAAAGAGCAGCATGAAGGCGGCAATTTTCAATGCTGCCGGACGCAGCAACAGATGCCTTGAAGCGAACCCCAGAGGCCGAAATCCAGCGCGATGAACGGCGCGTATCATTTAAAAAACCTCGCGGCGATAAAAATAAATAGCGGCGCCCCCACCAGCGCGGTCATCGCGCCGGTCGCCAGTTCCTGCGGAGCGACGAGGGTACGAGCGGCGATATCCGCCAGCACCAGCACCAGCGCCCCTACCGGCGCCGCCAGCGGTAACGCCAGGCGAATATCTTGCGTTATCAGACGGCGCACCACGTGCGGCACCACCAGCCCGACAAACCCAACAGGCCCGGCCACCGCCACCGCCGCGCCGCACAGCAGCGCAATAGCGGCCAGCCCCAGCAGCCGGGTCTGCACCAGATTCACCCCCAGCCCCAGCGCCGCTTTATCGCCCAGCGCCAGCACGTTCAGACGTGGCGCGAGGAGCAGCGCCAGTCCCATGCCAGAAAGCGCCGGCACCAGCGCCGCCTGTAGGGTAGCCCAGTTCAATCCGGCCAGATCGCCGGCAAGCCATGTGCGCATCGCCAGCAGCGTTTGTTCATCAAGAATTAAAATCGCCGCCGTCACCGCCGAGGCAAACGCCGAGATCGCCACGCCGCATAGCGTGATGCGCAGCGGCGTCGCCCCGCCGCGGCCGGCAGAAGCCAGGGCCATTACCCCGCCGAACAGCAGCGCCGCGCCACAGGCGGCGGTTAGCGGGCGTGCCGCTGGAAAATCGCCGAGAGAGAGGCCCAGCGCCGAGGTCGCAACCATCGCCAGCGAGGCGCCGGCGTTGAGCCCAAGAATATGCGGCTCGCCAAGCGGGTTGCGGATCACCGTCTGCAGCAGCACCCCGGCAACGCCAAGCGCCGCGCCGGTCAACAGCGCCGCTGCCAGCCGAACCAGACGTAAATCAACAATAATACGGTGATCGAAGTTTCGCGGGTCGTACTCGAGCAGTGCCTGCAGGACCGTCTGCGGCGCGATCCAGCGGGCGCCTAAGCCAAGATGAATCAGCGAACCGATGATAAGTAGCAGAGCTAACAGCAGCATCGCCAGCCGCGGACGAGTACGACGCCGTGTGGCGTACAGCACGGCGGCGCTCATAGGGCAACGGCCTGGCTTGCGCGAAACGGCATAAAGAAAGGTTTGCCGGTTTGCGGATTGATTGACATCTGCACATCAACATCAAAGACGTTTTTAATCAGTTCAGGGCTGCAGATTTCGTGTTCTGAAATGGTCCCGGCTATCCGCCCTTTTTTGAGAAATACCAGCAGGTCGGCGTAGTTCACCGCAAAGTTCAGGTCGTGAAGGACCGTTACCACCGTGCGGCCATGCTGACGGGTCAGGCTCTGCAGAAGTTCAAGAATATCGACCTGATAGCGCAGGTCGAGCCAGGTGGTGGGCTCATCCAGTAAAATGGTTTTCGTCTGCTGCGCCAGCGCCATCGCTATCCAGCAGCGCTGACGCTGACCGCCGGAAAGGCTATCGACCGGCAGATGGGCGAATTCGGCGGTGCCGGTTAATTGCAGCGCCTCTTCCACCGCCTGTTCATCGGCTTCAGACCACTGGCGCATCAGCCCCTGCCACGGGTAGCGCCCGCGCGATACCAGTTCGAACACCGTAAGCCCTTCCGGCGTCAGCGGCGATTGCGGCAGGATCCCCAACTGGCGGGAAACCGTTTTGGTCGGCATGTCGTGGATAGCCTTTCCATCCAGACGGACGCAGCCGCCAAGCGGTTTTAGCATCCGGGCGATGGTCGATAACAGCGTTGATTTGCCGGACCCGTTAGCCCCGGCAAGCACCGTCATTTTACCGCTGGGGATCGTCAGATTAATGTCATCGACGATAAGCGTCTGGCCATACCCGGCCGACAGGGATTCCAGGACGATCCCCTTTTCTGCAGGGTTTACCCGCTGTGGCATAACTCGCTCCTGCGCCGCAGCGTTCCGGCATCAGCCCTCGACGTTCTGCAGTCAAATCAAAATAAATCTCATTCTCTTTTGATCATGAAGGGGATGAATGTAGTAGTCAATACTGTGCTTCATGTTGTTATCGTTACGTTCACTACCCCGCGGCGACACAAAATAAATTTTATGAATAGTTTTTATAATCAATAAAATAAAAGCATCTCACTACCTACGACAGGCTGCGAAATCGCGCTTTTCTTCTGCGAAGATTTTTTATCTTACATAACATTTACTACTACATTTCTTCGTGTTTGAATGATTCTCAATTACATATCTGAAGGCGCATTCAGACGCTTAACGGATAGGTTTTATTTTCAGGGCAATGATTTAATTGGCTTTATCTGACCGCAAAGGCAGATTCGTTCACGAGAAACAGATAATGACTCAATCCCATGTCGCCTGCAGGACATTGCAAGGGCGCGCGCTTTTTTCGCTTCTTTTTTTAGCCTCACCGGGATTAATAGCCGCAGAAAATAACGCGGCAAAGAATACCAAGGACGCGGAGGACACCATTACCGTAGTGGCTGACGGCCGCCAGCAGAACGCCACCAGCGGTTATCAGCCGCTGAGTTCGTCCACGGCGACATTGACTTCAATGCCGCTGCTGGATATTCCGCAGGTGGTGAATACCGTCAGCGACCGGGTGCTGGAAGATCAGCACGCTACCTCGCTGGATGAAGCATTGTATAACGTCGCCAACGTGGTGCAGACCAATACCCTCGGCGGTACCCAGGATGCGTTTACCCGCCGCGGCTTCGGCGCCAATCGCGACGGTTCTATCATGACCAACGGCCTGCGTACCGTTCTACCGCGCAGCTTTAACGCCGCTACCGAGCGGGTTGAAGTTCTGAAGGGCCCGGCCTCGACGCTGTACGGCATTCTCGACCCCGGCGGGCTGATAAACGTGGTCACCAAACGCCCCGAGCGCCAGTTCTCTGGTTCGGTTTCCGCCACCTCCAGCAGTTTTGGCGGCGGCACGGGTATCTTCGACGTGACCGGGCCAATCGAAGGCACAAATCTGGCCTATCGACTGATCGGCGAATATCAAAATGAAGATTACTGGCGTAATTTCGGCAAGAACAAAAGCAGCTTTATCGCCCCTTCCCTGACCTGGTTTGGCGATAGCGCGACCATTACCGCTTCGTATTCACATCGCGATTACAGCGCCCCCTTTGACCGCGGCACGATTTTCGATCTCAATACCGGCCACGCGGTCAACGTCGACCGTAAAACCCGTTTCGATGAAGCCTTTAATATCACCGATGGTTATTCCGATATTGCCCAACTGAACGCCGAGTATCGTCTTAACAGCGCCTGGACCGCGCGCTTTGATTACAGCTACAGCCAGGATCACTACAACGATAACCAGGCCAGGGTAATGGCCTATGATTCTGCGACCGGCAACCTGACCCGCCGGGTCGACGGCACGCATGGCTCAACGCAAAAGATGCATTCCACCCGCGCCGATCTACAAGGCAACGTGGTGATCGGCGGCTTTTATAATGAACTGCTGACCGGCGTCGCCTATGAGAATTACGATCTGCTGCGTACCGATATGCTGCGTTGTAAGAACGTGAAAGGCTTTAATATTTATCATCCGGTTTACGGCACTCTCGATACCTGTAATACCGTTTCCGCTGCCGATAGCGATCAGCGCATCAAGCAGGAGAGCTATGCGACCTATCTGCAGGACGCCCTGTACCTGACCGATAACTGGATTGCCGTGGCCGGCGTACGCTACCAGTATTACACCCAGTATGCCGGTAAAGGCCGTCCGTTTAACGTCAATACCGATAGCCGCGATGAGAAATGGACGCCAAAGGCTGGCCTGGTCTACAAGGTAACGCCAAATGTGTCGCTGTTTGCTAACGTCGCCCAGTCATTTATGCCGCAGTCGTCGATTGCCAGCTATATCGGCGAACTGCCGCCGGAAGAGTCCACCTCTTACGAAGTTGGCGCGAAATTCGACCTGTTAGAGGGTATTACCGCCAATATCGCGTTATTTGATATTCATAAACGTAACGTGCTGTATACCGAAAGTATCGGCGACGAGACGGTGGCGAAGACCGCGGGTAAGGTTCGCTCGCGCGGCGTGGAGGTGGATCTGGCGGGCTCGATCACCGATAACCTCAGCGTCATCGCCAGCTACGGCTATACCGATGCCAAAGTGCTGGAAGACCCTGATTATGCCGGTAAACCGCTACCGAACGTGCCAAAACATACCGGTTCGCTGTTCCTGACCTATGACATTCATAACGTCTATAACAGCAACACCCTGACCGTTGGCGGCGGCGGCCACGCGGTCAGCAAACGGTCCGGCACCAACGGCGCGGATTATTATCTGCAGGGCTATGCGGTGGCCGACGTCTTCGCGGCCTACAAAATGAAGCTGCAGTATCCGGTAACGCTACAGGTGAATGTGAAGAACTTGTTCGATAAGACCTATTATACCTCGTCAATCGGCACCAATAATCTCGGCAACCAGATTGGCGACCCGCGTGAAGTGCAGTTTACGGTGAAAATGGATTTTTAAGCCTTACCCTGCCCCGGATAGCGGCGCGCTGCGCCTTATCCGGGCTACCTCCCCTCAGCCCCTGCTGCGGGGAAATACCGGATGATGCATTTGGCTTACCAATCCTCTTCCTGGCCGAGGATACGCAAAATATCCTGCCGATGCTGCAATAGCAGTGGATTGTCGCGATGGCGGGGAAACGCCAGCGGAAGCGTAAATTCAGCGATAATGCGCCCCGGCCGCGGCGACATCACCAGTACCCGCTCGCAGAGCAGCAGCGCTTCTTCAATATCGTGGGTCACCAGCAGGCTGGTATAACCCTGCCGCTGCCACAGCGCAATCAGTTCGCGCTGCATGCTGATACGGGTAAGCGAATCCAGCTTACCCAGCGGTTCATCAAGCAGCAGTAAACGCGGTTCATTGAGCAACGCGCGCGCCAGCGCCGCACGCTGCGCCATCCCGCCGGAAAGCTGCCGCGGCCACGCCTCGCTAAACGCCTGCAGCCCGATCCGTGAAATCAGCGCGTCGGCCTTCGGCTCCTGCCCCTTTTTCCCCTGCGCCTGCGGCCCCAGCAGCACGTTTTGCCGCACCGTCAGCCACGGATAAAGCGTTGGGTCCTGGAAAACCAGGATCCGTTCCGGCCCCGGCCCGCCTATCGCCGCATCGTCAATCTCAATATGCCCGCTTTGCTGTGGCTCCAGCCCCGCCAGCAGACGCAGCAGCGTCGATTTACCGCATCCTGAGGGGCCAAGCAGCGCAACGCTCTCCCCTGGGCGCAGCTGCAGGCTGATATTTTCCAGCACCGGCACCGTCTGTTTGCCCAATGTAAAAGCATGATGAAGATGACGTACCGCCACCGCCGCACCGGTCGAAATTGTCTGGGCACTTACCATTGCATTCCTCCGCGCTGCCAGCTCAGCAGCCGATCGCGAATCATAAATAGCCCGCTAATCAGGCCGGAACATAACAACGCCATCACGAATAGCGCCGCGTACATATTCGGATAGGCCGCCCAGCCCTGCGCCCACTGCAGATAAAAACCGATCCCGGATTTGACGCCGACCATTTCGGCGACAATCAGCACTGAAAACGACGCGCCAAGCCCCATAAATAAGCCGACAAACACGTTCGGCAGCGCGGCGGGGATCGCCACGCGCAGGATCAGGAACCGTTGGCTGGCTCCTAGCGTTCGCGCCACGTCATACCACGCTTTATCGATACCGATGACCCCGGACCAGGTCAATACCGTGACCGGGAACCAGGTGCTGAGCGCAATCAAAAACACGCTGGCGCCGAAGCTGGAAGGAAAGATAAACAGGCACAGCGGCAGCAGCGCGGTGGAAGGCACCGGCCCCAGCAGGCGTAAAATTGGATGCACCCAATAGCCAATACGCTGAGACCAACCAATCGCCAGCCCGCTGATAAACCCACAGCTGGTGCCAAGCAGCACTCCGAGCCCGAGCAGCCCCAGCGAATGCAGCAGGCTATCAAGCAGCCGCGGCCAGTCATCGTGCAGCACTTCAATCAGCGCCTGCGGCGGAGCGAAAAACGGCACCGGCAAAAACGCCGTCTTGGCCGTCAGCCCTTCCCATAGCGCGAAGAGCACCGGCAGTAGCGCCAGCCATTTTCCGGCACGCTGCAAACGCGCGCCCCGCTGGCGCCAGTAACGGTAACTCAGCGTCAGTAACAGCAGTCCGCCGCCGAGAGTGAACTGCGCCAGCGCCCACTCCTCGCTATATGGCCAGCGCCGCCCGGCATCGGGCCAGGCCTGCGTGAACAGGCCGCCCAGCAGCCATAACGCGGCGGCAAGCCCGCCCTCCGTCCAGAGCAGAGCGCCGAGCCCCGGTCGGGCGAGCGCGCGGTCAGGCGAAAACGTTGACATAAATACTCTCCGCAAACTGATGAGGATCGGTTCCCGGTTTGATGACCTGTACCCGCTGAAGATCCACGGCATACTGCGTCAGCTCTTTAACAAAAGCCTCGCCCACCGCATGATGGCCGTGCCCCTGGCCGTGAAGAATGCCGCTCACCTCCGCTTCGTTAGTATTTAGCGCATGGGCGAGAAAAGATTGCGCCACGCTTTCCGGGTGCGCGACGGCATAACTGTGCGCTTCCAGAATCGCCTGGGTAAGCGCGGCCGCCGCCGGTTTATGATCGCGCGCAAGGGAGCCGCTGACGCCCAGCACGCAGCAGCTAAGATTGGCGTAATCGCCGGTCATATTGCTGGCGATTAGCTGATATTTCCCGGTTTCCAGCAGGCGATAGCTAAAGGGTTCGCTGCCGCTAATGGCGGCGATTTCGCGTTTATCCAGCGCCACGCTGAGCAGGTCGGCCGGATAGACTTTCCACTGCACATCGCTAATCGGGTCGATACCGTGGCGTTTCAGCAAGATGGCGAAGAAGTTTTTATCCGGCCCGGCCATATCGGTGACGCCAATGGTTTGCCCTTTCAGGCTCTCCAGACCGCTAAAAGGCGAGTTTTTGGCCGTCAACAAATTCAGGCAGCCGCCGTGCGTTCCGGCAGTAAGTTTGACGTCAAACCCCTGCTCCAGCGCCTTCAGCCAACGTAACGCCATGCCTACCCCGGCGTCAGCCTTGCCGGTGGCAATCGCTTCCAGCAGTACATCCGTCGAGTTACCAAAGTTAACAAACTCAACGTCGAGATTATATTTACTAAAAATCCTCTGCTGTTCCGCAACGGCGACCGGCGCCAGGCACACCGCGCTTTTGTTGATCGCCAGCTTGATTTTGTAAGGCTGCGCCAGACGCAGCGCCGGATGTTCATCGCCGCTCGCCATCTCCGCCATATCGTGAGCCCATAGCGGCACAGACGCCCCGGCCAGCGCCAGACCGCCGGTAAATTGTAAGAAACGACGACGGGTAAAACGTGTGGTCATCATGGCGCCGCCTCCGCATGAACCGGCGCGACCGGCACGTTAAAGCTGTTATCAAATGTCGGCGTTACATCGAGCTTTGCGCGAATGAGGCCGTTGGCAAGATAAAAGTCCGCCGTCGACTGCTGCTGGGCGACCGTCGGCGCGTCCAGCCGCTGCCACTGCGACTGGCGGTTGGCAAACTGCGCGCGGGCGATCTCCGCCGGGAAGCGAATGATCTCCCCCAGCGTTTTGCCATAGCTATCGAGATTGGCGTATGCCCAACGCTCGGCGCCGGCCAGTCGGGTGAGATAATCCTGAAGCGCCGCGCGCTTTTGTGGATCCTTCAGCGCATTATCGGTGGCGGCCAGGAAGGTATTACCCGGCAACAGCCCTTTACCGCTCACCAGAATCTGCCCTTCGGCGGTTTTCACCAGTTGCGTGGTATAGGGCTCCCAGGTCGCCCAGGCATCTACCGAACCGTTAAGCAGCGCGACTTTCGCATCCACCGGGCCAAGGAATACCCACTGGACATCCTTCGGCGAGACCCCCGCCTGCTCCAGCGCTTTCAGCGCCACAAAATGGCCAATTGATCCTTTACCGGTGGCAATGCGTTTACCTTTCAGATCCGCCGCGCTTTTTAACGCGCTGCCGGGGGGCACCAGCACGGCGGTCCCCGCCGGGTTGCTCTTATCGACGGCAATCGCTTTTACCGGCGCGCCGTTCGCCAGCGCGAACAGCAGCGGCGCATCGCCGATAATCCCCACGTCAACCGCGCCGGCGTTGAGCGCTTCAGCCAGCGGCGCGGCGGCAGGAAACTCGGCCCATTTAATATCGTAAGCGAGGTTTTGCAAGGCGTTAGCAGCCTCCAGTTGCGACCGCATGCCGCCTTTTTGATCGGCAATTCGCAGCGTGATTCTTTCCTGAGCCGCAACATAGCCGCTCAGCGTCAATAGCATTAGCGCCCCGGCTATGCGGGTAAAATGAGGTATGCGCATCTTAATTATCCTTGTTGTTGAAAAGCGTGTTTACCCGCCGCCTGCCACGCGCTGTCGTTCTGCGGCGTATGTACCCGCCCGCACAGGACGTTGCGATAGTGGCGTTCCAGAGGATTTTGCCGGCTTAAACCATGATTGCCGGTGAGTTCAAGCGCCAGATTGACCGCCAGAATGGCGTTATCGGTGATAGTGACTTTCGCCAGATTGGCCTCAATAGCGGAAAAGCCCAGCTCCGCGGTATTCTCCAGCAGAGCGCGGTTAACCAGCAGTAGCCCCTCTATCTGCCCCACTTTTTCCTGTACCCGCGGCAGACTGGAAAGCGGTTGTCCAAGATTGCCGGGAACCCGCGCACCAAGCCACGCGACAAGCCAGTCGCGCGCCGCGCGGGCTACACTGTCGTAAATCGCCGCCAGCAACGCCGTATGACGGTTAGCAAACAGACGAAATTGTTCGGCGTCCGGCGCGGGCGGCTCGTCGGCAGGCCAAACGTCTACCGCGTGCCCGGCGGATACCTGCACGTTTTTCAGCACCACCTCGTGACTGCCGGTGGCCCGCATGCCTACGTGATCCCAGCTTTTCACTACGCTGATGCCCTCGCTGTCGGCATGGACCAGCCAGCTACCGACCAGCGGCGGGTTGTCGTCGCTGCGCGCCCACAGCGCCAGCCAGCTCAACCCTTCGATACCGGTGGTATAAATTTTGTGACCGTTAATCAGCCAGCCCCGGCCGTTACGGCTGGCTATCGTTTGCGGCAGGCCGCCGCGCGCCGGAGAGCCCAGATCCGGTTCGACGCGCAGGCTATTGATCAACCCGCCGTTTGTGAGCGCATCATCAAATACGCGCTGGCGTAGCGGCTCTGCCCAGTGCGTATTTTCCGCCAGCCGCAGATGATGCAGATACTGCATGCAGACAATCAGCGCGGTTGCCGGTTCGCCCCAGGCGATGGCGGCGATAGCCTGTTGCAGTTCGGCTAAACTGGCGCCTGCACCGCCATACTGCGATGGTACGGCAAGGCTTAAAAATCCGCGCCGACGCAGAACGTCAATATTGCGGCGGGGAAAATCGCCGCTGGCATCAAGGCTGGCCGCCTCTTCTGCCATCAGATGGCGGATCTCGGCAAGCTGCCGCGGCCAATCAGCAATAGGGTGTTGCCTCACGATGCGCGCTCCGCCACGGCGCGCAGCGCGGCTTTTTCGCGGGTAATCGGCAGCAGCGCTTTGCCATACTCCTGTGCATCGTTCAGCGGATCGAAGCCGCGGATCAGGAAGTTACGCACGCCGAGGTCGTAGTAGTCGAGCAGCGCATCGGCAACCTGTTCCGGCGTGCCGACCAGCGCGGTGGAGTTGTGGCCGCCGCCCACCAGCTGCGCGATGCCGGTCCACAGGCGTTTATCCACCACCTTGCCCTGCGCCGCCGTAGCGCGTAGACGCTGCGCGCCAACGCTATCGGGCTTGGCTTTAAAGCCCCCCTGGTTCTGCGCCGCCCGCTCGGTGGCGACATGCAGAATATGCTCGGCCTTCTCCCAGGCTTCCGCTTCGCTATCGGCGATAATCGGCCGGAACGACACGCTGAAATCGATCTCGCGCTGATGTTTTGCCGCTTCGGCACGTACCCGCTGGATAGTTTCCGCAGTCTGCGCCAGCGACTCCCCCCATAGCGCGAAGACGTTAGCGTGTTTACCGGCAACCGTAATTGCCGCTTCCGATGAACCACCGAAATAGAGGGGAATATGCGGTTTCTGCAGCGGGCGAATGGCTGACCAGGCCTGTTGCGCCTGATAAAAATCATTATCGATGTCCACCGGCTGTTCGGCGGTCCAGACTTTGCGGATGGTATCGAGGAAGGCGTCGGTGCGCGCATAGCGCTGGTCGTGGTCGAGATAATCGCCGTCACGGCGCTGCTCGGCGTCATTGCCGCCGCTGATGATATGTACCGCCAGCCTGCCGCCGAGCAGATGTTCGAGGGTGGCGAATTTACGCGCGGCGAGAGTTGGCGAGACAAAACCGGGGCGGTGCGCCAGCAGGAAAGCTATCTTTTGTGTCGACAACCCCGCCAGCGCGGTCACCAAAAAGCCATCGGGTTGATCGGACCAATGCCCCACCAGCAGACGGTCAAACCCCGCGGCTTCATGTGTTTGCGCGAAGCGCGCAATATAATCACGGTCAAAAATCGGCCCTACCGGGGCGATGGTTTCTGACGACAGGCGGTGGCCGATCATGCCGAGAAACTGAATGCTCATACAGAACTCCTGGTAGCAAGGTAATGAATGGGCCGCGGCGGCGGCGCGTTTTCATTACCCTATACACAGGCACTTAATGAACAAAATGCATTTTTATCATAACTTAATATGCAAGATAAGCATTTCTTAAAATAACATATACGTATCAGAAAGATGCGTTAAGTTGCTGGACCACTTTTCCGGCGAAAAAAGTCAGCGGCTGGCTGAGGTTAGCCAGATTCAGCGCATGTACCAGCCACAGATGCACTTGCGGCTGAAAATCCGCGAGCGTAAGCGTGGCTACTTCGTCGCGCCACGGGCTGGCCGCCAGCGCGGCGCGAGGCACCAGGCCAAGCCCCAGCCCCTGCGCCACCAGGCTGATTTGCAACTGGGCGCCGGCGGTCTCGACGTTCAGCGCAAGCCGCAGCCCCTGCGATTGTAGTTCGCGGATTAGCCCGGCCCGCAGACCACAGCCGTCGGGATTCAGTATCCAGCCTCGCTGCGCACAGTCGCGCAGCGCTCCGGCGTGCAGTCGCCAGCTTTTCGCCGCGATGACCACGATATCCAGCGGACACAGCAGCCTCCCGCTGTAGCCGTCAGCAAAGCGCTGCTGTTGCGGTCCCATCGCCAGAACACCATCCAGTTCGACGCTCTCCAGCCGTTTTTGCAACAGCCCGCTCCAGCCGCAGGTCACCTGCGGCTCCAGAGCTGGGAACTGCTGGCGTAGCGCGCTCAGCGCCGGCTGGAGGGCGATTTCCGCCACGCTCTGCGGCACGCCAAGACGCAGAACGCCCTGCGGCTCCGCCTCCGGGTCAAGCAGACCGTACAGCTTTTTAGTTTCCCGCTTGATGCTCAGACATTGTTCATACACCCGGTGCCCGGCGGCGGTGAGCGTCAGGGGCCTGGTCTGGCGCTCCAGCAGCGTCACATTGAGGGTTTGCTCAAGGCGCTGAAGCCGACGGGTAATGGCCGATTGGGTAATGCCAAGATATTCCGCAGCCTGGTTTAGGGAGGAAAACTGCACGGTAGCCAGCAGAGCATCAATGTCGTCGATACGCATACAATCCTTAATGTGATTTTTGCATATTAATATATGCGGAAATTGCATTTTAATTATATTAACGCCTTTGCTAGCGTAATGACCAGTCCCGACAACAGGAAACCACCATGACCGCACCGCGAGTGGAAAAATTACGCCAGTTCATTCAAGACCTTGATGCCCTGCATCGCCAGTTTACCGATGAGGCCCCCCTGCTCGACGCCGTCGCCGTGCGCCTGGCTTCGCTTGTGCAAAAAGATGACTGGTTACCGGAAGAGTACACCCTACCGCATCCCCACCACTATCAGCAGTATTTGCTGCATGCCGATTCCGGCCAACGTTTTTCGATTGTCAGCTTCGTCTGGGGGCCGGGGCAATCGACGCCGATCCACGACCATCGGGTCTGGGGAGCCATCGGTATGTTGCGCGGCGCGGAGGAGAACCAGCGCTACCGACTCGACGAACGCGGTTTACCGATCGCCACTGGTCCTGCTGAACGGCTTTCACCCGGCAAGGTGGAAAAAGTCTCTTCCCGCGATGGCGATATTCATCGGGTGAGTAATGCGCTCGCGGACCACGTCTCAATCAGTATTCACGTCTACGGCGCTAACATTGGCGGCGTCCGGCGTGCTGTTTATACCGCGGATGGGATCGCCAAACCTTTCGTCTCCGGTTACTCCAACCGCCACTTGCCCAATATCTGGGATCTCTCAAAGGATAATGAATATGCCTGACTACAATTACCGCCAGCCAGCCGAGGTGCGCCAGGCGCTAATCGATGGCGCGGAAGTGGCGCTCATCGATGTTCGCGAAGAGGCCGCATTTGCCACTAACCATCCGCTGTTTGCCGCTAATTTGCCGCTCAGCAAGCTGGAGCTGGAGATTTTTCGCCGCGTGCCGCGCCTGACGACGCCGATTACCCTCTACGATAACGGCGAAGGTCTCGCGGAGCAGGCCCTTGAACGGCTGCAACGCTGGGGCTATCAGGATGTCGCGCTACTGGCAGGCGGACTGACGGGCTGGCAGCGTAGCGGCGGTGAGCTCTTTCAGGACGTTAACTCACCGAGCAAAGCGTTCGGCGAGCTGGTAGAGAGCGAGCGCCAGACTCCCTCGTTGAGCGCTGAGGAAGTGAAGGCGCTGATCGAGGGGCCACAGCCGGTCGTGGTGGTCGACGCGCGTCGTTTCGATGAATATCAAACGATGAATATTCCCGGCAGCATCAGCGTGCCCGGCGGGGAGCTGGCGTTACGCATCGAAGGCCTGCTGCCGTCGGCGCAAACGACAGTGATCGTTAACTGCGCCGGCCGTACCCGCAGCATTGTCGGTACCCAATCGCTGCGCAATGCCGGCTTAGCCAATCCGGTATACGCACTGCGCAACGGTACCATCGGCTGGACCTTAGCCGGACTGGAACTCGAGCACGGCCAACAGCGGCGCTACGACGGCGATTTCCGCGCCTCAGCGCAGCGCGTGGCTGCGGTGACGCAGTTGGCCGAGCGCGCTGGCGTGGCCTTCATTGATGCCCCGACTTTAGCCCGCTGGCAACAGCAGCCGAGCCGCACCACCTATCTCTTTGATGTTCGCAGCCCCGAGGAGTATGCCGCAGGCCATCTGCCGCACAGCGTGAATGCCCCTGGCGGCCAGCTGGTGCAGGAAACCGATCATTACGCCAGCGTACGCGGAGCGCGGATTGTGCTGGTCGCCGATGATGAGATCCGCGCGCCGATCGCGGCGTCCTGGCTGGCGCAGATGGGCTGGGAAGTGGCGGTTTTACGCGATGTCCGCGTTGAGCAATTGAGCGAACGCGGCGTTCCGCCCGTCAGCGTACCGCCGGCGCCGCAGGCTGAGGAGATAACCCCAGCGCAGTTAGCGGAACAATTGCGCGAACCCGGCACCGTGGTACTGGATTTCACCACCAGCGCGAACTATGTCGCACGGCATATCCCCGGCGCCTGGTGGCTGGTGCGTTCACAGCTGCGCCAGGCGCTTGAGCTCATCCCTCCCGCAAAACGTTACGTTGTCACCTGTGGCAGCAGCCTGCTGGCCCGCTACGCCGTGCCTGAAGTCGCGGCATTGACCGGTAAGCCGGTGCAACTGTTAAGCGGCGGGACGCTGGCGTGGATTGATGCCGGGCTGGCGCTGGAACAGGGCGAGACGCATCTGGCAACAGCGCGCAGCGATCGCTATCGACGGCCTTATGAAGGAACCGATAACTCCGCTGAGGCGATGCAGGCTTATCTCGACTGGGAGTTTGGTCTGGTGGAACAGTTAGCGCGCGATGGTACCCACGGCTTTAAGGTGTTGTAAGTCAAAAACCGGTGGCGACACGGCCACCGGGAATAGCTTACCTTTTATTGCGAATTAAATTTCCGGGGTGGTTTTAAAACCAACCAGCATCAGGATCGGCTGCTTCTGCGCCGCTGCGGCGTCAAACTGATAGTGGTTGCCCTGACGGTCGCCGCCGATGTACCAGGAGATTTCGGTTTTCCCTTCCGCCAGCGCCTTACGCACCGCTTTATCGATATCCACCATCCGATACTCACGAGATGAATTGAGATACAGTTGAGCATCTGAATTGTAGCTGCAGGTCGGGCGATGCTTCCAGGTCACGCTTGACGCGCTCCAGCTATTGCTGGCCGGATAGAAGAAAATCTGATCCGCGCCGTTGGTTTCAACCTTGCCGCCGTACAGACGCAGACGATACTTAAACAGCGACGCATCCTGATCTTTCGGCAGCGCCGGGATTTTAAACTTCACCAGGGTCAGGGTTTCCGGGTTGCTGGTACGGCCGCCGTTCTTCCAGTTATCGGAAATCTGCAGCGCTTCAGGCGCCCCGAAGTTAACATTCGGCTGCGCGCTCTCGACCACCGCATTTTCTTCCGCCAGCGAGAAGCTATAAGGCACGTTGGTCCCACAATCCATACCGTCATTCATACAGTGTTCGGTCATGAAGTGCGCGCCCTCGACCGTCCAGCCGTTCATGAAATCCGCATGGGCAGTATAGATGCTGCCCCACTTCTCTTCACGTTTATCGCCCTTCATAACCGGGTCCATCGACAGCTCAATTTTTGCCGTGTCCAGAGACGTAATCTGCGGCAGCACGTAGGCGATATTCATATTAACCGTCGGGATTTTTACCGGATAGTCGGCCGGGCAGGCGCCGTTGACATCATAGGCGGCATTGCTGTGACCGTGGCTCGGTTTGAGGTTGACGCCATCCCAGCAGTTGGGGAACTGAATACCGATATTAAACTGTACGGCATCGCCCGCTTTACGCAGGCCGCAAACCTCACCGGCTTTGTTGCTATAGCCTTTACCGTTGGCGCACAGGAAGGTTATCCGCGAGCTCGGCGCGGAGCCGTGGTGGTCGCCAGCCAGCAGCTCTAACCCCGACGGGAAAGGATGCAGCGGATACTGTTCGACTTTGGTCGCCTGGTAATAGGTTTTCTGATAAGCCGGAGTGACAATTTGTCCATCCGGCAACTTCATTGACGGCGCCCAGTATGCAGAACTGTCGGCCTTGTTATCACAGGTGGTTTCCGGCTGTGCGCGCAGGGTTTGATAGGTTGAGACCGCGTCGGTGTGGCTATTGCCGAAGAAATCATGCCACATCGCCTGGTTAGGCATGCCGAACATCATAATCGCGTCGTCGCCAAGGGTGTGACTATAGCCGCATACCGCCTGGGCTTGCGGTCCTGCATGGGCGGAAAAAGCGCTGGCGGCCAGCAGCGGCGTCAGGGCCAGTACAACTGAGTTAGCTTTCATTTTACGATCCTCCTTGTTTGAAGGACCGTAGAGATAGCAAGCGTGCGCCGATGTTACACATCAGCAAACATCATTTTATCTCATTCACGCATAATCCATGAATACTGGAAGGTTTTGGCCGCCGGAAAATGGGTACGCCGACGGTAGGAGCCGAGCGCCTGCGGCGTACAGTAGGTACAGCTTCCCAGCCATTCGGTATTTTCCGCCGCCACCCCGGCCTGTTGCAACACCCGTTGCGCCAGCGCGCGGAGATCGAACCACAGATTATCGCTACCGGTCGCCTGCGCTTGCCCGGTTCCTGGTGGGGCGAGGCGCTGATGAAAGAGCTCGTCGCTGTACCGTTTTGCCAGCTTGCCCGCCGGCATGGTCAACAGCGTTCGATAAAAATCGGCCGAAACCTCATAGCAGCAGGCGTGAATATGCGGCCCGCAGACCACCACAATCTCTTCTGTCGCCACCTGATGCTGGTGAAACAGCGCCAGGCTGTTTTCAATAATGCCGCTCGCCGCTCCGCGCCAGCCGGCATGCACGCTACAAACATAGCGCCCATCCCGCGAAGCCATTAACAGCGGTAAACAGTCGGCGGTGACGACGCCGACCTTTTGCCCACGCAGCGCCGTAAACACCGCATCGGCATGCGGCCGCTCTGCCTGCGGCTCCTGATAGTGATGAACAACATTGCCGTGCACCAGCTTAACCGGCGCCATTTCGCTGTACGGAAAGGCGGCGGTTTCGTGCACATCAAGAAAAGCGTAACGAATACCGGGAATATCACTTAACAAGCGGGATGGATAAGACATAACGTCGCATGAATGGATTGGTGGTGGATTTACCGTAGGCCAAGGCTGCTCGCTACGCAAGATGTTGATGCTTTGTTTTTGGCATCGCTATATAATTTAGTATATATCGATTATTCTTATCCAACCGGGTTAATCCATGTCACCACACCGTTTACTTTTAGGCCTGGCGCTGTGTAGCGCCAGCCTGTTCACCAGCAAGGCCTTTGCCGACCGCACCGTTACCGACCAGCTGGGTCGCCAGGTTACGCTTCCGGATCACATCACCCGCGCGGTCGTCCTGCAGCACCAGACGCTTAATCTGCTGGTCCAGTTGAATGCCGGCGACGATATCGTTGGCGTGTTAAGCAGCTGGAAAAAACAGCTCGGGCCGCAGTTTGTCCGCTTTATGCCCGCTATTGAAAAGCTGCCAACGCCGGGTGATTTAACGCAGGTCAATATCGAAAGCCTGCTGGCGCTGCATCCACAGGTGGTGTTCGTCGCTAATTACGCGCCGCAGGCGATGATCCAGCAGATCCAAAATGCCGGTATTCCGGTCGTCGCGATATCCCTGCGCCAGGACGCGGCGGGAGAGAAAAGCAAAATGAATCCGACGATGGCCAATGAAGAGCAGGCCTATAACAACGGGCTCAAACAAGGGATCCGCCTGATTGGCGAAGTCGTCGAACGCCAAAGCCAGGCCGAAGCGCTGATTGATTACACCTTCGCGGCGCGGGCAGAAGCTAACGCCCCGGTCGCCGGTATCCCTGAGAATCAGCGGGTGCGCGTGTACATGGCCAACCCGGATCTCAACACCTACGGCTCCGGCAAATATACCGGTCTGATGATGAAGCATGCCGGGGCGCTGAACGTTGCGGCCGCGACGGTTAAGGGGGCGCGTCAGGTCTCGCTGGAACAGGTTCTGCAGTGGAACCCCGAGGTGATCTTCGTCCAGGACCGCTATCCGCAGGTGGTCAAACAGATTGAAAACGACCCGCAATGGCAGACGATAGACGCGGTGAAAAACCACCGCGTATGGCTGATGCCGGAATACGCCAAGGCCTGGGGCTATCCAATGCCAGAGGCATTGGCGATAGGCGAACTGTGGATGGCGAAAAAGCTCTATCCTTCCCGCTACCGGAACGTCGATGTCGATGCCAAAGCGCAGGATTACTATCAACGCTTCTACCGCGTGAAATGGACGCCGAATGCGCAGTAACCTTCACTGGGCCCTGCTGCACGGCGGGCTGGCGGCGGCAACGTTATTTATCGCTATCGCTTCGCTATGCCTGGGGCAGTACCCCCTCAGCCTGAATGAGGTCTTTCATGAGCTTACGCATAGCGCGTCCGCCAGCGCCGTCGCCGGGCAGATAGTCTGGTCAGTCAGACTTCCCAGGGTAGCGATGGCGCTGCTGGCCGGCGGCTCGCTGGGGCTATGCGGCGCGACTTTACAGGGCGTATTCCACAACCCGCTGGTCGACCCGCATATCATCGGTGTGACCTCCGGCTCCGCCTTCGGCGGCACGCTGGCGATCCTGCTGGGTTTTGACATCATATCGATGATGGGTTGCACCTTCTTCTTCGGCCTCGCCGCGCTGATGTTGGTTTATCTGATTGCCAGGCTACAAGGGCGTGAAAACACGCTGGCGCTGATCCTTTCCGGCATTATTCTCAGCGGTTTCTTTGCCGCGCTGGTCAGCCTGATGCAGTACCTTGCCGATACGGAAGAAACCCTGCCGAATATCGTTTTCTGGCTGCTCGGCAGCTTTGCCACCGCCAACTGGCACAAAGTGCTGTCCATGGCGCTGCCGGTCGCCGTCGCCGCCGTTATCCTGCTAAAGCTGCGCTGGCGTATCAACCTGCTGGCGCTGGAGGATAAAGATGCGCACGGTCTTGGCGTTTCGGTGGCCAAATTGCGCCGCGGAGTGTTGGTTTGCTGCGCGGTGCTGGTCGCCGCCCAGGTCGCGGTTAGCGGCAGCATCGCCTGGGTCGGGCTGGTGATTCCGCATCTGGCGCGACTGCTGGTCGGCGCCGATCACCGCCGCCTGCTGCCAACGGCATTCTGGCTCGGCGGCGCGTTTATGGTGGTGGTGGACGACCTGGCGCGCACCTTAACCCAGGCGGAGATTCCAATTGGCATTATTACCGCCCTGCTCGGCGCGCCGCTGTTTACCCTTTTACTGATTCAGTCTCAACGCCGCGGAGTGGCCCAATGAACATTTCCTTATCACTGGACGCCCTGCGCTATGGTCATCGTCAGCCGCTCTTCGCCCCACTATCAATGCAGTGCCGTCACGGGCAAATCTGGGCAATTCTGGGCGCCAACGGTCGTGGTAAAAGCACGCTACTGGATACCCTGACCGGCGTTCTGCCGCCGCTCGGCGGGAAATTTAGCGTGGACGGCGGCGTCGCCATCGTGCCGCAGTCATTTCGTCCGGCGTTTGGCTGGCAAGTGCGCGATGTGGTGCTGATGGGGCGCGCCCGCCACGTCGATCTGTTCGCGCAGCCGGGGCCGGAAGATGAACGGGAGGTTCAACAGGCGCTGGCGCAGTTGGGGATCGACGCGCTGGCCAATCAGCTTTTTCGCGCCCTGTCCGGCGGTCAGCAGCAGTTGGCGCTCATAGCCCGCGCGCTGGTCAGCGCCAGCCAGAACATCCTGTTAGATGAACCTTGCTCAGCGCTGGATCTGGCCAATCAACAGATTGTGTTACAGCTGATTAGCGACCTTGCTCATCGGCAGAAACGCACGGTGATGTTCACCACCCATGATCCGACTCACGCCCTGCAGGTCGCCAGCCATACCCTGCTGCTGTTGCCCGGCGGCGAATGGCTGGCGGGAGAGTCATTCGCAGTGCTCAGCGAGACAAACCTGCGCCGCGCCTACGGCCTGCCGGTCCACAAAATCCATCATCCCGGTAGCGCGGTGCCGTTACTGGCGCCGCAGTTTACTATCCATCGTTAACGGCCAAAAAACCTGCCGCGCGCAGAAAGTTCTGCCCTTCTTCCGCGGTGATAAAGCGCCGTAGCTGCCGCGCGGCGGCGCTTTCCTCAATTTCCGCCAGTTGATATTCGCAGCGTATATTCCACGGCTCGGGAATGAGTAACGTGCGAAACTGCGCGCTCTCCGTCATCTGAACCGCATAGTGGGCGTAACCGATAAACAGATCGGCAAAGCCTTCGCCAATCAGCCACGCCCCAGCGGTAATGCCCGACGGCACAGTCAGCGACGCCCGGCCGCCGACCAGCTGCTGTGCCCGGGCCATCAACGCCCGTCCGAGCCCCGGAAAGCTGGCCTCAAGGCGAGCGAAAAGCTGCCATGTGTAATCACCGGAGGGATCGCAGCCCGGCGTGGAGGTCGCCAGCCGCAGTCGCCCGTCGCGAAGCAACGCCAGCCAGTCAGCGCGATCGGTGTCAGGCGTGCGGCGCGCGGTCAGCATCAGCCGGTTGGCGGCAAACGAACAGCAATTTTTCGCAAGCCCGGCCTGCAGCAGCGCCTGAGGGTGTTCGGTATTAGCGCAGGCGAACAGCGAGCAGCGTTCACCGCCTTCAATGCGTTCGCGCAGCAGACCGGCCGGGCCGAACTGCGCCTCGACAGGAATGCCGCTAAGTTGCTGAAATCGCGCCAGCAGCGGGAGGAAAGCGCTTTTCAGGCTCCCCGCCGCCAGCAGCGTCAATGAAGTGGTCATCACACGAATCGCTATAAAGACAAAAACATAACGCTAGGGTAACGCCTTTTTTGCTGATTCAGTAGCGAATTTCGGCCCGTTCGCGCAGTTGTTCCGGCGTCGCCACCGGGAGTTGGAAGAACTCGAGATAGGCCGGGATCATCTCGAATAGCATATCGGTACCGCGCTGAATCGGGCACCCCAACGTCTGCGCCGCCCGCAGTAGCGGAGTGTATTCAACACTCATCACCACCTCGCCAACCCAGGTGCGCGGCGACAGGCGCGAAACGTCCAGCGGTAGCGGATCATCCGCTTTCATACCCAGCGGCGTGGCGTTGACCACCAGATCCTGCGCGATGGGATCGCGCTGCATCAGGACGAGCTCCAGACGTGGATAGTGCTGATGCAGCCGCTCCGCCAGCGCCTCGGCGGCGGCTTCACAGGTGTCGAACAGCGTCAAGGTACTGACCCCTGCGGCCGCCAGCGACGCGGCAATCGCCGAGCCGACGCCGCCGCAGCCGATCACCAGCGCTCTCGCCCCTTGTGGTTGAAAGCCCTTGCGCTTAATCCCCAGAACAAAACCTTCGCCATCGAACATATCGCCGCGCAGGCTGCCATCGACTTCGCGACGGATGGCATTACAGGCGCCAGCGATTGCCGCCGTCAGGCTCAGCTGGTCTACCAGCCCGCAGGTAGCCATTTTATGCGGCATGGTGACCAGCGCGCCGACGATATTCGTCATGGAAAACAGCGCTGGCACCAGCGCCGCGTAATCCGCTGGTTTCACCCCCATCGGCACCACTTTGACGTCCGCCTCACAATGGGACAGCCATGGGTTATAAATCATCGGCGCTTTAAAACTAGCGGTCGGATAACCAAGATGCGCTATCAGCCGCGTATGACCACTAATGATCATGCCTTACTCCTGTCGTTACTGCGAAAGTTCGATGCGTTTAACATCGCCAAGAATAAACAGATAGGCCACTACGCCAAGCAGCGCCGCGCCGCCGATATAGACCAGCGCGTAGAAGAAACTACCGGAAGCGGCAACGATAAAACCGATAATCAGCGGCGTGAGGATCCCCGCCAGATTGGTACAGAAATTAAAGATGCCGGCGGTTATCCCGCCAAGCCCCTGCGGCGCGATATCGGAGATTAGCGTCCAGCCGAGGCCAACCATACCCTGACCGAAAAAGGCAAAAGACATCATCAGGATCACCGCCAGGTCGCTCGGCAGCCAGTTGGCGGAAATAATGCTGCTGGCCATCATCAGCCCGACGACGATAGGCAACTTACGCGCCAGATTGGCCGAACCGGTGGCTTTCAATAGCTTGTCGGAGAGCCAGCCGCCAAACAGCACGCCTCCCGCCGCGGCGAGGAACGGCAGGATGGCGAAGAAGCCCACTTTCAACCATGCCATGTGGCGCTCGGTCGCCAGGTAGGTTGGAAACCAGGTCAGAAAGAAGACCAGCACGGTATTACCAGCGAATTGACCCACGCTGGCGCCAATCACCTGTCGTTTTGCCAACAGTTGGCGCACCAGCGGCCAGCTAAAAGCGTTTTTTTGCCGCTGCGCGCTAGCCAGCCCGCCGCCGCGAAGAATATGTTCGCGTTCACTGTCGCTCAGGCGACTGTCCTGATGGGGTTCGCGGTAGCAACGCCACCAGACCAGCGCGAACAGGATGCCAACAACCCCGACGCTGATAAACAGCGCGCGCCAGCCGAAGCTGCCCATAATCCAGAACAGCAGCGGCGAGAAACAGGCCAGCCCGAGATATTCACCGACGGTGTAGACCGCCGTGGCCTTCGCGCGCTCCTGCTGCGGAAACCAGGTACTCACTACCCTGCTGTTGACCGGAAAACAGGGCGCTTCACTGACGCCAAGACCGAAGCGGCACAGCAATAGCGTTTTTAAGCCAATCGCCATACCGTGAAATAAGGTGAACAGCGACCACAGCGCCAATGAGAGGAAATAGGTCACCTTATTGCCGAAACGATCGAGGAAAATACCGCCGGGAATTTGCGCCAGCGCGTAGGTCCATGCAAAGGCCGAAAAAACAATTCCCATAATGGCGGCATCAATGCCGAGCTCGGCGGTCAGTCTCGGCGCGGCGATGCCAAGCACCGTGCGGTCGAGATAGTTAATCATCGTGCCGACGGCCAGCAGCGCCAGGATCCCGATACGCCGCCGGGAGCGAGGCACGATGGTCGCGGTATCCGCCGCCGTCGCCTGGTTATGGCTATAAGAGTTCATAGTCGTGTCCTGTCTTGAGTACAGATGAATGTTGTTATTGTGTTTGCGATGTCGTGTTGTGAACCATTTGCTACGTTTAGCTGTACTGCATGGCCGAAAGGCGGACAGCGGCATTCACCGCGCCGTACTGGGCGTAACCGTCGCGCCGTTCGGTTAATTCGAAGAAGAAGCGCCCCGCCGCGAATGGCCGGGTATAGAGATGCAGGAATTCGCCGCCGTGGGCGTCACGGTCATAGAGGATTTGCAGGCGTTGCAGCGTCTCTACCTGCGGCTCTCCCCCGAAGCGCGCCAGCAGATCCTCATAGTAATTCGCCGGGATCGGCAGCGCGCTCAGCGCGGCCTGCGGCAGACTTTCGAGCGTTGCGGGTAAATCGCGACAGGCGAAAGCGGCGTGCTGTAGCCCGGCGCCCTGATAACAGGCGACCGACCGCGCAATCTGCGTGGCTCGACTTTGCGAAATATTCAGCGCCAGACGGATATCGCCCTGCGGACTATGAACCGCCAGGCTGCGTACCAGGCCGTATGGATCGGGCAGCGTCTGTTCATGTTCGAGACTGAAGCCGAAAACCGTACGGAAAAAGATAATCCAGTTGTCGCGGCTGTCGGCCTCCATGCCTAACGCCAGATGGTCAATACCGCTGTAATCGTCGCGCGGCGCTGCTGCCTGTAAATGAAAATCGCGGGCGTAGATGTCGTCACCGGTTTCAACCAGGTAGATCAGGCTGCCATCCGGGGCGCAAACCGCCGGGATCGAACTCTCATTAGGCCCGGCATCCCCCTGCCAGGTGGCATAACCGTAGGCGCGGGCGCGCTCCACAACCGGCGCGCTGTGGCTCACCCGCAGCGCCATTGCGCACAACGAGATGCCGTGGCGCTGATGAAAATGGTCGGCCCAGCTGTGCGGCTGCGCGTTAACAATCACCCGCGCCTCACCATTGCGCCAGAGCGCAACCTGCTTAGACCGATGCTTGCCCTGGAGCTTAAAACCCAACTGCGTCAGGCGCTGGCCAAGCGCGATAGACTCCGCCGGACTGGCGGCGAACTCAATAAATTCCAGACCGTCATAGCGCGGTAGCGCAGGTGGTGAAAATAACGCCGCATCGCAATCGGCAAGCTGCCGATGGGTCTGCTCCTCGAGCCACAGCAACGACCGGTAGCCATCTTTTGCCGTGGCGCCGTTGGGTGAGGCGCGAAAGCCGTCATTGAATATCTCCAGCGACCAGGGTCCGCGATAGCCGCAGAGGGTCAGTTCACGGGCGAAATCCACCAGCGGCAGTTGCCCCTGGCCCGGGAAGCAGCGGAAATGACGGCTCCATTCGAGAACATCCATCTTCATCAACGGCGCGTCAGCCAGCTGCAGGAAGGTGATTTTCTCAACCGGCACCTCGGCAAGTCCTTGTAGATCATCCCCGAGCGACAGAATATGGAAGCTATCAAGGACGATGCCCATCGCCGGGCTGTTCACCCGCTGCACCCGTTCCCATGCCTGACGCCAGCGGTTAACGTGGGTTCCCCACGCCAGCGCTTCGTAGCCAATGACGATCCCTTCCTGCTCGGCAAGATCGGCCAGCATGCGCAGGTCGGCGACCTGTAGTTCGATATCGCCGGAACAGTCCGGCTGGACATTGCTACAGAGCAGCATGGTATTGCAGCCTAATTCATGCATCAGAGCGAATTTCCGCTTAGCCCGCTGCAGGTTAGCGGCAAACTGCGCGCGGCTGGCGCCCTCGAAATCGCGAAAGGGCTGAAAAAGCGTGATTTTTAGCCCTAATTCAGCGGCAAGGTTGCGAATATCGCGCGGCGTGCCCGTATAATAGAGCAGATCGTTTTCAAAGATTTCAACGCCCTGATAACCGGCCGCAGCAATAGCATGCAGCTTTTCGGGTAAAGTACCGGATATCGAAACGGTAGCGATGGAACGCAACATAAGAGTCCTCGGGTCATCAATCGACATGAGCACTGACTATGTATCATTTGGTTCACAGGCGCCAGATTTGGTTGCTGAATTGTGATCAATATGTGTATTTTTTGTCTCCACAGAAAAAGGAGTCGTTATGTCCCTCATTGCTCATGATGAAGCACAATCCCTGAAGGAGCGCATCTTCGCCGCCGCCATTACCGTGTTTGCCGAATATGGCCTTCCCGGCGCGCGTATGGAGCAGATCGCCATCGAGGCGCAAACCACCAAACGCATGGTGGTCTACTACTTCAAGAGCAAAGAGCAGCTGTACCAGGCGGTACTGCAACATGTGTATGCGCGGATCCGTGAAACGGAGCAACAGCTGGGGTTGGAGCACCTGCCGCCGGTTGAGGCGCTGGTGCAATTGGTGAAATGGAGCGTGCGCTATCACGCCACTCACGCCGACTACATGCGGGTTATCTGCATGGAAAACATGCAGCGCGGCAAGTGGTTGAAAGGTTCAGAAGAGCTGAAGCCGCTTAACCGTACCGCGCTGTCGATTATCGAAGATATTCTGCAACGCGGCCAGCAACAGGGGATTTTCCAGGCTGGTCTGCAAGCGCGCGACGTGCATAGGCTGATCAGTAGTTTTAGCTTCTATCAGGTATCGAATTTTTATACTTTCAGCAGCCTGTATCTCGACGATCCGCTGCCAGAAATCGACGACGAAGAGATGGTCTCGCACCACTGCGAAATCGCGGTAAAAGCGGTGATTAGGTTCGTAATCTCTTAAGCGCTGCTTATGTTGGGGCGCGACGTTTAGTGCCCCGATAACGCGTGAATCACCCTTTCCATCGCCTCGCGGGTCAGCGCTGAACGTTCAATTTTGTTATTTGCCAGCGCGGTGCGTACGACACCGGCGATAACAATATGTTTTGGCTGTTGGCCAAGATCGCGCATTTCCAATACCACCTTACCCACTACGCGGCACATTTCCTGATAGAGCTCGTCGTCTTTCGCTTTATTTCCCATTATTAAGACTCGTAAATTATCATTATCAATCAATTCATTATTGATACGATTTTATAATAAAGCAAACTGCGCTATTTTTTTCCACTCAATGAAGCGTTTTACTGCCTTTAATAGGTTTGTAAATATGATAAAACACCGTTTAATCTGATCCGCAGCGGCAAAAGTGTGTTGCAGCTTCGCGAGCGAATCGTGTGAATTTTGTTACATTAATCACATTAAAAATGAAACGCCGTTTTTATTTTCCTTTTTCGTTTCGGCAGCGTATAATGCGCCTCGATTCTTTCTTGAATGGTTTCAGCGCATTGGACTGCACAAAAAAACGTACAAAACATTGCCACTTTTCATGGGCTGAACCGCCAGCACACATTCTTCTGCACGCTCTTTTGTTGTCACCTATCCTTAGAGCGTGGCATTGCAACTTTCGTAACACAGGTTTGACTCCGCGGCAGTGCGCCCTCGGAGCGAGATTTCCATATCCTTCACAACTTAAAGACTAAGACTGTCATGAAAAAGACCAAAATTGTTTGCACCATCGGTCCGAAAACCGAATCCGAAGAGATGTTGACCAAAATGCTGGACGCGGGCATGAACGTCATGCGTCTGAACTTCTCTCACGGCGACTATGCGGAACACGGTCAGCGCATCCAGAACCTGCGCAATGTGATGAACAAAACCGGTAAGAAAGCCGCAATCCTGCTGGACACCAAAGGGCCGGAAATCCGCACCATCAAGCTGGAAGGCGGCAACGACGTCTCCCTGAAAGCGGGCCAGACCTTTACCTTCACCACTGATAAATCCGTAATCGGCAACAATGAAATCGTTGCGGTGACCTACGAAGGCTTCACCACCGACCTGAGCGTCGGCAACACCGTGCTGGTCGACGATGGTCTGATCGGTATGGAAGTGACCGCGATCGAAGGTAACAAAGTTATCTGTAAAGTGCTGAACAACGGCGACCTCGGCGAGAACAAAGGCGTTAACCTGCCGGGCGTTTCTATCGCTCTGCCGGCGCTGGCTGAAAAAGACAAGCAGGACCTGATCTTCGGTTGTGAGCAAGGCGTTGATTTCGTAGCCGCTTCCTTTATCCGTAAACGTTCTGACGTGGTTGAAATCCGCGAGCACCTGAAGGCGCACGGCGGCGAAAACATCCAGATCATCTCCAAAATCGAAAACCAGGAAGGCCTGAACAACTTCGACGAAATCCTCGAAGCGTCTGACGGCATCATGGTTGCTCGTGGCGATATGGGCGTTGAAATCCCGGTAGAAGAAGTTATCTTCGCGCAGAAGATGATCATCGAAAAATGTATCCGCGCGCGCAAAGTCGTTATTACCGCGACCCAGATGCTGGATTCCATGATCAAAAACCCGCGTCCGACCCGCGCTGAAGCAGGCGACGTCGCTAACGCCATCCTCGACGGCACCGACGCCGTAATGCTGTCCGGCGAATCCGCGAAAGGTAAATACCCGCTGGAAGCCGTTACCATTATGGCGACCATCTGCGAGCGTACCGACCGCGTGATGACCAGCCGCCTGGATTACAACAACGACAACCGCAAACTGCGCATTACCGAAGCGGTTTGCCGCGGCGCAGTTGAAACCGCTGAGAAACTTGAAGCGCCGCTGATTGTCGTCGCCACCCAGGGCGGTAAATCCGCACGCGCCGTGCGTAAATACTTCCCGGACGCCACCATCCTTGCGTTGACCACCAACGAAACCACCGCTCGTCAGTTAGTCCTGAGCAAAGGCGTGGTACCGCAGCTGGTGAAAGAGATCGCCTCTACTGATGATTTCTACCACCTGGGTAAAGAGCTGGCGCTGCAGAGCGGCCTGGCGCGTAAAGGCGACGTGGTTGTGATGGTTTCTGGCGCGCTGGTTCCAAGCGGCACCACCAACACAGCCTCCGTGCACGTGCTGTAATAATTTACAGGTTATTTTATCTTTTTTTAAAGCGCTCCTCTGGGGCGCTTTTTTTTATTCATTCCCTAGCTGTTCTTAATAAAAATGCAAATCGGATTTTACTATTTAATAAGAGATTATCTAAGATGAATCCGATGGAAGCCTTCTGTTTTCACAGCGCTTTTTAAACCAAATCGACGAATTCGATGCTTCTTTGAGCGAACGATCAAAAATAAGTGCATTCGGATAAAAAAAATATTCTCATCCCAAAAAAGTTTGTGTAATACTTGTAACGCTACATGGAGATTAACTCAATCTAGAGGGTATTAATAATGAATCGTACTAAACTGGTACTGGGCGCGGTAATCCTGGGTTCTACTCTGCTGGCTGGTTGCTCCAGCAATGCTAAAATCGATCAGCTGTCTTCTGACGTTCAGACTCTGAACGCTAAAGTTGACCAGCTGAGCAACGACGTGAACGCAATGCGTTCTGACGTTCAGGCTGCTAAAGACGACGCAGCTCGCGCTAACCAGCGTCTGGACAACCAGGCTCACTCTTACCGTAAGTAAGAGTTCTGGTAATAAAAATGGCGCACATTGTGCGCCATTTTTTTTGCCTGTTGTTTTACCCTACTGCGTCAGTTTAGTGTCATTCTGCTGGCTATTCTGCGCTGACAGCTCGGTCGTCGCGCTGCCCGCCCCTTCAGAAACCACCACCGGATATCCCGCTCTTCGCGACAGCGCTTTTTTCAGCTGCAGGTCATCCACCGCTTTATCGTCAGAAAAGGCCTGAAACGCGGCAGGAAGCGTGTAAGAGATTGTCCGGGTATTTTCCCCTTCAGTTTGCGAAAGCGGCCTGTGGACCTCTACATAGCGTTTACCATCGGGTTCTACCGCAAACTTCACCGGCTGATTGATAATCCGTACCGGCGTGCCCGCGCGGACCTGGCTGAACAGCGCCTTAATGTCGTCAGCGTTCATTCGCATACAGCCGGAACTCACCCGTAGCCCGACGCTATCAGGCGCGTTGGTACCGTGGATCAGATACTCGCCGTTACCGTAGGCCAGTCGCAGCGCGTAGCGGCCTAATGGGTTATTGGGCCCGGCGGGGATCACCGGCGGCAGCTTAATACCCTTCTCCAGCGAGCGCGCGCGAATACCGGCAGTCGGCGTCCAGGTCGGGTTAGGGATTTTCTGCCCGACGCGGGTGGTCATCTCCGGCGTTTCCAGCCCTAACTGGCCAATGCCGAGCGGATAAACCTGCACCTGATTTTGCCCCGGCGGGAAATAGTACAGCCGGAGCTCGGCCAGGTTGACGACAATGCCTTCACGCGGGACATCCGGCAGCAGCATCTGCGATGGGATTAAGACCCGTGTGCCCGGCTTCGGCTGCACCGGCGCAATCGTATCGTTGGCTTCAAGAATCAGCATCGCCGCCGTGTCGAAGTGGCGGGCGATAGCCTGCAGGTTGCGATCCCCTTCCTGTACCGTCCAGTATTGGTTTTGGCCAATCAAACGGCTGTTGGCAGGGGGAAGTGGATAATCGACAGCCCAGGCGCCGTGCTGCGCGCTCAGAGCTGCGAGAAGGGTCATCGTGATGAGAGACGCGCGTTTCATACTGAGATTCCTTCTTTCGCTGATAAAACGCCAGGATCTGCGCGGCGACGAAAGCGTTCGCCTTCGTCGCACGTAACAGAATGAAATCTACCTGTTTATTCTAGCTAAGATTTGCGGCTTTCGCGCGAATTGCGCGGATCATCGCTTCAAGGCCCTGCGAGCGGGAGGGGGTAAGATGTTGGGTCAACGCCATTTTTTCAAACCACGGGCGTACATCGAATTCGCTAATATCCTGCGCGGTCATGCGGTCATAAAGGATGAATACTACCGCAATCAGCCCTTTGACGATGGCCGCATCGCTATCGCCGCGTAGGGTAATCACGCCGGATGGCTCCTGCTCCATCACGATCCACACCTGGCTTTGGCAGCCCTGAATAATGTTCTGCGCGATGTGTTCTTCCGCGCTGAGCGGCGCCAGGCGCTGGCCGAGTTCAATGATGTAGAGATACTTCTCTTCCCAGTTAGCGCAGCGAGAAAAGTTGCGCAGCAATTTGTCTTTGTCTGGTAATGCCGCCATATTCGCGTCCTTTAACCCAGTAATTTGTGGATCCGCTGCAGCCCGGCCACCAGCCGATCCACCTCTTCCATCGTATTGTACATCGCCAGCGACGCCCGGCACATCGCCGGCACCTGATAGAACGCCATCAGCGGCATCGCGCAGTGGTGACCGGTGCGCACCGCGATGCCGTAGTTATCAAGAAAACTGCCGACATCGTAGGCATGATGTTTCCCGAGATTAAAAGCGATGACGCCCAACCGATGTTGCGGGCCGTAAAGCGCCAAATCCGGCACCTTTTTCAGCTCCTGCAGGGCATAACGCATTAATGTCTGCTCATATTCGCCAATCTGCTCAAGCCCAATCTGGCTAACATAGTCCAGCGCGGCGCCGAGGCCGATAATTCCCCCGGTATTCGGCGTACCGGCTTCAAAGCGCCACGGCGCCTTCGCCCAGGTGGTGCCCTCCTTCAGGCTGACGGTAGCAATCATCGACCCGCCCCCTTCCCACGGCGGCATCTCCTGCAGCAACACTTCTTTGGCATATAGCACGCCAATACCGGTCGGCCCGTACAGCTTATGCGCCGAGAAGACGTAAAAATCACAATCCAGCGCCTGCACATCCACCGGGTGATGCATCACCGCCTGCGCGCCATCCACCAGCACCTTCGCGCCATGCTGATGCGCCAGCGGGATCAGCGCCGATAGCGGGTTTTCCGTCCCCAGCACGTTCGACACCTGGGTTATCGCCAGCAGCCGGGTGCGGTCGTCAAACAGGCCAGGGATAACATCGAGCTGTAGGGTTCCGTCCTGGTTGAGCGGGATCACTCGTAGCTCGGCGCCGACGCGGGCGCAGAGCATCTGCCACGGCACGATATTGGCGTGATGTTCCATTTCGCTGACGATGATATTATCGCCGGCCCCGACGTTAGCCCCGCCCCAGCTATTGGCTACCAGGTTGATGCCTTCGGTGGTACCCCGTACGAATACCAGCTCTTCCGGCGAACGGGCATTAAGAAAAACGGCCGCCTGCTGGCGTACCTGCTCCATCCGCGCCGTCGCTTCGGCGCTCAGCGTGTGGATACCACGATGGACGGCAGCGTAACCGTGGCGGTAAAACTCGGCTTCTGCGTTAATCACCGCTTCCGGTTTCTGCGCGCTGGCGGCGCTATCGAGATAGACCAGCGGCTGACCATTAACCTCACGGCTCAGCACCGGGAAATCGGCGCGCAGGCGTTCCACTGAAAATGTCATGCATCTCCTCCCGGCAGGCGCTTGCCAATACGCGCCAGCACCTGTTGTTTCAGCGCATCATCGCTAATGGCTTCAGTAAGCTCGGCGGCGAAGGCGTAAAGGATCATCTGCTGCGCCGCCTGTTGATCGATACCACGCGAGCGCAGATAGAACAGCTGTTCGTCATCAATACGTCCGACGGTGGCGCCGTGGCTGCATTTGACGTCGTCGGCGTAAATTTCCAGCTGCGGTTTGGTATCGACTTCCGCCAGCCTTCCCAACAACAGATTGTTATTGGTCATCTGACCATCGGTTTTCAGCGCGTGTTTCGCGACGTTAATCAGGCCATTAAATACCGCCCGCCCCTTATCGCTGACGATGGTTTTGTGTAGTTGACGGCTGTTGCAGTAGCCAACGCGGTGATCGAGCCAGGTACGGCTGTCGCAGACCTCGTTTTTCACCGGCATCGCCAGCGAGTTAATGCGCAGATTGCTGTTTTCACCAGCCAGACGGGTGCTGGTATGGTGTCGTAACACCGCGCCGCCCAGCAGGAAGCTGCTGCTGAATGCCGAAGCATCACGGCCAAGCAGCAGATCGTTATGGGCGAAGTGGTAGCTTTGCCCATTTTCAAACGCCAGCTTGATATGCTGCAGATGGGCGTTATCCGCCACTGCCATGGTCAGGCGTCCGCCGGTGAAATGCCGCTGCTCATCAAGGCTAATATAGTGCTCGATGATGGTCGCCTGCGCCCCGCTCTCCAACGCCAGATGATGGCGATAGTGAGCGGTATTAAGCTCGTCGCCTGCCAGTCCGCTGGTAATATGCATCAGCAACAGCGGTTTCTCCGGACGCTGATTGCGCTTCACGTCGATGCGGGTTACCGTCTGCGCCAGACTTTCGGTGAGATGAAGAAACACTTCCGGCTGTACCGCGTCCGGCAGATGCTGGCGCTGGTTACCAACGCTAACGTCAAAACCGCTAGCGGCGAGATCGTCGCTGAGCGCCGGGCTGAAGCGGCCATCAATAAACACCATCCGCCAGGCGTCGAGGTTGAGCGCCAGCGCGTCGCGCTGCGCCACGCTGAGCGTCGCCGAACGTGCAACAAAAGTGCCGCTTAGCAGCGTATCCAGCGGGGTGTATTTCCAGTTTTCATGTTTGCGCGTCGGCAACCCCAGACGCAACAGCTGTTGCAGATGCTGATTGGCCTGCGGCGCGCGTTCTTCGCCGTGAGCTTCAAACAGATGATGCCACTGCTGCAGCGCGTTACTGCTGTTCGCTAAGCCAGCCATAGCCCTGCTCCTCCAGTTGTTTAACCAGAGTGAAATCGCCCGACTTGACGATTCGCCCCTGATACAGCACGTGGACATAATCCGGTTTGATGTAATCAAGGATACGCTGATAGTGGGTGACGATAATAAAGGCTCGTTTACCGTCACGCAGCGAGTTAACCCCCTCCGAAACAATCTTCAGGGCATCAATATCCAGTCCGGAATCCGATTCATCCAGAATACACAGCTCAGGCTCAAGCACCGCCATTTGCAGAATATCGTTGCGTTTTTTCTCGCCGCCAGAGAAACCGACGTTCACCGAACGGGTCAGCAGATCTTCCGGCATCTTCAGCAGTTTGATCTTCTCTTCCATTAAATCCTGGAAATCGAAACGATCCAGCGCCTCCAGGCCGCGATAGCCGCGTACGGCGTTGAGCGCGGTTTGCAGGAAAAACTGATTACTGACGCCGGGGATTTCCACCGGATACTGGAAAGCCATAAAAATGCCCTCCCCGGCGCGATCCTCCGGGGCGAGTTCGAGCAGGTCTTTTCCCTTAAACTCGACGCTGCCGCCGGTGACTTCGTAATCCTCCCGTCCGGCGAGCGTCGCCGAGAGCGTACTTTTCCCTGAGCCGTTAGGGCCCATGATCGCGTGGACTTCACCGGGGCGTACCTCAAGGTTCAGCCCGCGCAGGATCTCTTTGTCTTCAACGGCGACTTGCAAATCTTTAATACTTAACATCTTTTTTCCTTAATTATCAGCCGACGCTATGTTCAAGGCTAATAGCCAGCAATTTTTGCGCTTCGACGGCGAACTCCAGCGGCAATTCTGAGAACACGTCCTTACAGAATCCATTGACGATCATCGAGATCGCGTCATCTTCACTAATACCCCGCTGCAGGCAGTAGAACAGCTGGTCTTCACCAATCCGCGAGGTGGTGGCTTCGTGTTCCAGCTGGGCGCTGTTATTGCGGCATTCGACGTACGGGAAGGTATGCGCCCCGCAGTCCGGGCCGATCAGCATCGAATCGCACTGGGTGAAGTTCCGGGCGTTCGTCGCGGTCGGCATAATTTTGACCAGCCCGCGATAGCTATTCTGGCTGTGGCCGGCGGAGATCCCTTTCGAGATAATGGTCGAACGGGTGTTCTTGCCGATATGAATCATTTTGGTCCCGGTATCCGCCTGCTGATGGCCGCTGGTTAGCGCCACCGAGAAGAATTCGCCGATCGAGTTATCGCCGCGCAGAATACAGCTCGGGTATTTCCAGGTAATGGCTGAGCCGGTTTCCGATTGGGTCCACGACATCTTGCTGTTTTCGCCTTCGCACAGCGCGCGCTTGGTGACGAAATTAAGGATACCGCCGGTATTGTTGTCGCCGGGGAACCAGTTCTGCACGGTGGAGTACTTCACTTCCGCATCTTTATGAATGATGACTTCAACCACCGCCGCATGCAGCTGGTAGCTGTCGCGAACCGGTGCCGAGCAGCCTTCGATATAGCTCACGTAGCTACCCTCGTCGGCGACCAGAATCGTACGTTCAAACTGGCCGGTTTTCTCGGCGTTGATGCGGAAATAGGTCGACAGCTCCATCGGACAACGCACGCCTTTCGGCACGTAGATAAAGGTGCCATCGGAAGCGACCGCGGCGTTCAGCGCGGCGAAAAAGTTGTCGTTGCCCGGCACTACGGTGCCGAGGTACTTTTTCACCAGTTCCGGATGATCGTGAATCGCTTCGCCAAAGGAGCAGAAGATGATCCCCTGCTCCGCCAGCTTCTCGCGATAGGTGGTCGCCACCGATACCGAGTCGAAAATAGCGTCCACCGCGACTTCTTTGCCTTCGCGTACCGGTACGCCGAGCAGGTTAAAGGCTTCCTCGACTTCATTTGTCAGGAAAGTGTTCGCCCCGGTTTGCTGCACCGCGCCGGGTTCGGAGGCACAGGTATCGTCGCAGTTGCCGCAGGATGGCGCCGAGTAGTAGCTATAATCCTGATAATTGAGCTTATCGTAATGCGCTTTCAGCCAGTGCGGTTCTTCCATCTCCTGCCACGCCCTAAAGGCGTTGAGACGAAATTCGAGCATCCACTCCGGTTCATTACGACGAGCGGAGATCGCGCGCACCACCTCTTCGTTGATGCCTTTGGCCAGCTCATCGGTTTGTAGCTGGGTAAAAAAGCCTTCTTTATAGTTGAGCGGGCCGCCGGTCCAGCTTTTGACATCGTCAGTTGCTTCAGTATTTCGAGACATAGTTACTCCGCCTGCACCCCGAAGCTTTCGCCGCAGCCGCATTCGTGCTGCGCTTTCGGGTTATGAAATTTGAATATTTCATTTAAACCTTCGCGAACATAATCCAGTTCGGTACCGTCAATGAACGGCATCGCCTGCAGCGGCGCAAACAGCTTCGCGCCGTCGCGCTCAAACAGCAGGTCGTCGTCCGCCGGTTCGGCAATCATTTCCAGCACGTAGCCAAAACCGGCGCAACCGCTGGTTTTGATTCCCAGACGCAGCCCCTGCTTATCCGGCTGTTTATGCATCAGTTCGCGGATATGGGCCGCCGCAGCGGGGGTCATCGTGAGCCCCTGCCAGTTGAAATCGTCGGGATTAAAGGTGTTTGTTTGTAGTTCCATCGCTCTACCTCATCGATTGCCGCTATCGGGCCATACCCTCATGTTAGTGATAATGATTATCACTTCAACCCTGCCATAGCAGGGGTATTCGTCCATTTCGCCCATTCCTGGGCTTTTCTATAAGCATAGACCCTGGCAGAGGGGTTATCAGGCAGCATTTTCTTCATCTAACTCAATGATAAATAATAAATTAGCAGGGAAAAGACTTAGGCAAAGCGGCAATGAAAAAAGATGTATCGAAAATACCTATTTATTAGATAGGCAAATGACCCGTCTATGTGGTAGCAACAGGCAGCTTCCTTGCCAGCGCCAGGATTAGCATCGCTTGCGCCATCAGGATGTCATTAAAGTGAAAAATAATAGTAATTAGCTATAGAAAATAGCGCTTCTGCCGCTGGATTTCGGAATTATATGCCACCTCAATTAACAACCATCATTCAGTTATACTTTTTGTTATCTGAAGTGTGTTTTTCACTAGGATTTTTCCTGGTGTAGATGTAGATTCTTCCTCATAACAATAAAATTACCGATCTTCATTTCTGAGGATATCTCAAATGGAAAATTTATTTTTCGTTATTATTGTGATAATTCTTTTTCTACTTGCCATTGCTGTTTTCATTTCCTATATCAAGGATCGAAAAAAACAAAAAAACACATTCAAAAAGAAATATTAATAACCAAAATATTATTACCAACTTCTATCAAAAGACTTTCTATCATAATTTTCAATCATGCCCCATCACAGGGGCATACAGACACAACAAGAAGCCTCCCCTCACGCTGACGCTCTTCGCCATACCTTTAATGACTTTCCATAGATTATTTATTGCACCACGGTAAGTGACTCGCTGGCGAAGAAAACAATGATATAAACCCCATTGTAAAAAACCGCTACAAGCAATGCCAAAAGCAGACTATCCATTATCATTTTCGTGGTAAAAAAAACCAGTAACATTGACACGAAATAATATGTGTCGCTCAAAACCAGAAATATGCATGACCAATTCTTCATAATCTTTCGCCTGGCATATTACGGGTTCAAGAATACTTTCAATTCAGTATTTAGCCCGGCATGACTAGACGCTATGTCTGGCCAAACATGCCACATACTTTTTCCCCGATTGACGTACGATTTCTTGTGCATTAACCAGAATCTCCCGTCCTTCAAACGCGCCGTAGATTTGGCTAAACTTCAGCTCGTCGAGACGTCGGATGATATCACTCACTGTAGCAGCCGGCAGCGGCAGCATATTGGGGTAACTCCACATGAAAGAAACGGCGTTAGCTCCGGGCGCCACCTGGACTATATCGCCGGATAATAACAGACCGTCATCCTGTGCCCAGTGCAGCACGCTGCCGCCGGCGAAGTGCCCGCCCAGACGAATCAAGCTGACGCCAGCGGTCAGTTGTAGAGTTTCGCCCTCCCATAAGCTGATCCACGGGCTATCACGCATGATCCACTGCCGGTCATCCCCATGCAGATAGATTGGCGCCTTGAATTCCGCCGCCCAATCCTGCATACAGCTGTAATAATGCGGATGCGAGATGGCGATAGCCTTCAGCCCACCTAGCGCGGAAACCAGCGTTTTGGTCGCCTCATCGAGGTTGGCGATACAGTCCCACAGAATATTGCCCTGCGGCGTACGCAGCAGAAATGCGCGCTGATCAATGGCAAAACTGGGGATGGTGCGAATGCTAAAAAGCCCACTGCTATGCTGCTGCCATTTATTGTTATGCGATGCGGTGAACTTATTTAACGCAATCCACTGCTGCCCGCCCACAGGAACAAATTGACGCTCGTCTTCACATACCGGGCAATGTTGCGCAGGGCCTCCGCTAAATTCATAGGAGGTACCACAAGCTTTGCACAGCGTAATCGTCATATCTTCCCCTCTATCCCAGCATCTGATAACAAGCATGGCACATGCTTATTTTAAGCATATGTCAGATAGTGCGAGATGCAACGACCTACCGGGTTTGGTAGCGTTCTGTATTTTTTATCGTTTGTCATAACGGGCATAATCGACCGTCAGCAGTATATGAATGATGGACGGGAAAAGAATGCGCAAATTTTCAGCATTACTATTAATAGGGTTACTTACCGGCTGCTCGGTTAACGCGCCGCAAAGCGCGCAATACAATGCCGAATACTCCCAGCACCAGGATATACGCAAGCGGAACGTATACCGATTTAAGATAAAACCGCTGCAATCCAGCGGTGGAAAATATTGGGGGGCGGATAATTTAACGCAGGTTTTTTACGTCAGTGACAAAAATGCCGCAAGCATTGAATTACGCTTCAATTACCCCACCGCAACGCTACAAGCCTCATCGTTAGACGGGCAAGGGAAAGTAGTAAGCACTCAAACGTTCATCTTGTTAGCCGAATCCGCGACGCCGCCATCGGGTTCGGACACGAAGTACTTATACCTGACGAAAAGTGGCGAGTTACTGAGTAAATGGAAAAACTGTACGCCGGATATGAGCGTAGGCTGTAGCTGGGGTGGACATCAAATATTTATCACCCACAGCGCCGACCTGGCAGTGCAGTATGCAACCGGTGGCGCAGGTTTAGCTTTTCTGCTGATTCCATTTTACGCATCCGAAGCCCGACTACAGGTTTTCGCCAAAGTGCCAATCGGTGCTGCTGACGAGTAATAGAACGTTCACGTTTTGTGATGTGATCGGTTAATTCTTAAAAGCAGGGTTGGTTAAGACAGCGTTTACTCATGTACAATCCCTCTCCTTTGTGAATACTTACCGGTGCAAGGCCGGGCTATTGTTTTGGGAGCGAGTGTCGTACAGGATGATTGATATCAGTATTATGTCGATGTGCATGGTTGTGCTATTGGTGATGAGCGTGTTGCTAGAATAAGCGCGGCCCCTACTGTTTTTGTCAGCTTATTTTCCCCCTGAATTGGACATAAAATTACCTCACTGCTTCTCCAGCCGGGAAGCGGTCAGGCTGCGCCTTACCATCCGGCAAAACGGTGTTTACGCCCTTTGTCAGGAGGCAGCCGAAAAAATTTGCCAAAATGGGTTCGCCCGCGGGTATCCTGCGGGCTTTTTTTGTGTCGCAGGCATAAAAAAACCGCCGTGGTTCACGGCGGCTTACTTTCTCAGAGTCAATGTACGCCTGGCGTATTAACTCCTCACTTTACGGTAGATAAACAGCACAACAAGTGCGCCAATTACCGCCACGACAAAGCTACCGAAGTTAAAACCGTCAACTTTGCCAAAGCCGAATAAGGTACTGATCCAGCCACCAACTACCGCACCGATAATACCGAGGATCACGGTGACAATAAATCCACCGCCGTCTTTGCCCGGCATAATCCACTTAGCCAAAATACCAGCGATCAAACCAAAAATGATCCAGGAAATGATACCCATGGTTAACTCCGTCCTCTTTGTTACCGTGAATGTAATTCGTAATTAAAATAGTAGCATAATTACAACGAATGATTTAACAAATATATATTTATTGGATGATTGCTTGCCGTAGCGTTAGCCATGGTCTACAGATTATTCAGTGCTCATCAACGCCGAAGGAGTGAGAAATGGGATATTACGTACTGAAAAAGTCTGATAAGAACGTCTCGCAGCCGTGGTATTTTCTGCTGAAGGCCGATAACCACGAGACCATCGCCACCAGCGAGATGTACTCATCGAAAGATGCGGCGAAAAAGGGTATCGCCTCGGTGCAGAAAAACGGCGCCAGCGATGTCATCAAGGACGACACGCAATAAACAATCAGGGGATGCTAATGCATCCCCTGAAATACTGTTACACCACCGCGGTGGTCAGCCGTGATGAGCAGCACAAACGCCCCTGCTCATCGGAGATATCGATTTGCCACACCTGATGGCGCGACCCCACATGCAGCGCGGTACAAACCCCACGCACCCGCCCACTGCGCACTGAACGAATATGGTTGGCATTCACTTCCAGGCCGACCACTTTCTGTTCCCCTTCGGTACACAAATAGCCCGCAACCGAACCCAGCGTTTCCGCAAGAACCACCGATGCGCCACCGTGGAGCAGGCCAAATGGCTGATGCGTACGGTGATCAACCGGCATTGTTGCTTCAATGGCGTTATCGTTGATGGCCACAAACTGAATATCCAGCAGACCCACCATGTTCCCCTCGCCCATCGCGTTAAGCTGCGCTAGCGAAGCCTGACGTTTCCAAATCATCCGATAATCTCCAGCAGAGCCTGCAGCGGGTGACGCACTCCGCTACCTTCGATACGCTTCACCTGGCTTCGGCAGGAATAACCGGTGGCCAGACAGCGGCTGCGCGGTAAACGCGCCATCGCCTGCTGCCAGGAAAGCGCGTAAATCGCCAGCGAGTTGGCATGGTTTTTCACTTCATGACCATAGGTACCGGCCATACCGCAGCAACCCGTACTGATGTACTCCATTTTCGCCCCAAAACGGGCAAATATTTCCGCCCACTGTTTGGGCGCGGCCGGTAGCGCCGTCACTTCTGTACAGTGACCAAACAGATACCAGGGTTCGCCGCTGTTGTCCTGGCCGGCCGATGGCGCTATCGCCTGGGTCAGCCACTCATGCGCCAGCATCACGCGAAAATCGCCGCGTTTCTCGCCCAGCGTCTGGTTATATTCATCGCGATAGCAAAGCACCAGCGCCGGGTCGACGCCAACCATCGGTATATCCAGCCGCGCTACGCGGTTGAGAAAATCAGCAGTTTTCTGCGCGGTACGCGCAAAGCGCGTCAGGAACCCTTTGATATGCTGCGCTTTACCGTTCGGTGAGAACGGCAACAGCACCGGCTGATAGCCGACTTTTTCAATCAGGCGGACAAAGTCAGCTACCACCTGCGCTTCGTAGTAGCTGGTAAACGGATCCTGTACCACCAGCACCCTCTTCGCACGCTGGTCGACGCTCATCGCTTCCAGCTCCTCAAGCGTGGTATTGGCGGAGCGGTGGCCTGCCAGCTGCTGTTTGAGCGACGGTACGGAGAGCAGCGGCAGATCGACCATGCCGATATGTTTTTCCGACAGCTTGCGCATCCACGGCTGATTGATAAAGAAGTTGAAGGTTTTCGGCGCCTGGGCCATCAGCGGCGCGTAGGACTCGACCGTCGCCACCAGATGATCACGTACCGGTCGTAGGTAGCGGCTGTGATACAGCTGCAGGAAGCGGGAACGGAATTCCGGCACGTCGATCTTAATCGGACACTGGGTTGAACAGGCCTTACAGGCCAGGCAGCCGGACATCGCCTCTTTCACTTCATGCGAGAAATCATATTCGCCTTTACGCGCATGCCAGCTGTTGCGGGTACGCTCGATCAGGGCGCGCAGGCTCACGCCTTTTTCCGGAAGCTCTTGCTCCAGTTTGTTCGGATCGATACCACGGTCGGCCAGCAGGCGTAACCATTCACGCACCAGCGTCGCGCGGCCTTTCGGCGAATGGATGCGCTGATTGCTGACCTTCATTGACGGACACATCGGGCTTTTTACATCGAAGTTAAAGCACAGACCGTTACCATTACACTCCATCGCGCCGCGCCAGGCGCTACGCACGGCAATGGGAATTTGGCGATCGTAGGTGCCGCGTTTCACCGCATCGACTTTCATCATCGGCGCATCGACGCCTTCCGGTGGGCAAATTTTCCCCGGATTCAATCGGTTATCCGGATCAAATGCCGCTTTCACTTTACGCAGTTCGCTATATAACTCCTCGCCAAAAAAGGCCGGACTGTACTCGGCGCGGAACCCTTTACCGTGTTCGCCCCACAGCAGGCCGCCATATTTGGCCGTCAGCGCCACCACCTCATCGGAGATCTGCTTCATCAGCACCTCCTGCTGCGGGTCGCACATGTCCAACGCCGGACGAACGTGCAGCACGCCGGCATCGACGTGTCCAAACATGCCGTAGCTCAGGCCATGTCCGTCGAGTAAAGCGCGAAACTCGGTGATGTAATCCGCCAGATGCTCAGGCGGCACGCAGGTATCTTCAGCGAAAGGAATCGGTTTAGCGGCGCCTTTGGCGTTGCCCAGCAGACCAACCGCCTTTTTACGCATGGCATAGATGCGCTCGACGCCATCCAGTTCATGACAGACCTGCCAGCCAATCACTCCTGCGGCGCCCTGCGATATGAGCTCATCAAGACGCTGACACAGGGTGGAAACCTGACCGTCTATTAATTCAGCATCATCACCGGCAAACTCAACGATATTGAGCCCCAGCATCTCTTTATCCGGCACATCGGCGATCAGTTCGCTTACCGAGTGCCAGACGATATCTTCTCGCGCCAGATTAAGTACCTTCGAGTCGACGGTCTCCACCGACAGCGCCTTCGCTTCAACCATGAAAGGCGCGTTACGCAGCGCCGAATCAAAGGAGTCATACTTGACGTTAACCAAGCGGCGCACCTTCGGCAGACGCGTAATATCGAGCCGCGCTTCGGTGATAAATGCCAGCGTGCCTTCGGAGCCGGTCAGAATGCGCGTCAGGTCGAACTCGCTCATCTCATCATTGAACACATGACGCAAATCGTAGCCGGTCAGGAAGCGGTTCAGTTTCGGGAATTTATCGATGATCAGCTGACGCTGCGCTTTGCAGCGCTGATAGACGGTACGGTAGATGCGGCCAATCGCTGACTGCTCGCGCCCCAGCGTTTCCGCCAGCGCGGCGGGAATTGGTAAAGTATCAAGGATATCGCCGCCCATGAGTACCGATCGCACCCCGAGCACATGATCGGAGGTTTTACCGTAAACCAATGACCCCTGTCCGGAGGCATCGGTATTGATCATTCCGCCGAGCGTCGCGCGGTTACTGGTCGACAGCTCTGGGGCGAAGAAATAGCCGTAGGGCTTAAGAAACTGGTTAAGCTGGTCTTTGATTACCCCGGCTTCGACCCGTACCCAACCCTCTTCAGGATTGATTTCGATAATACGGTTCATATAGCGCGACATATCAACGATGATCCCCGCATTCAGCGCTTGACCATTGGTGCCGGTACCACCGCCGCGAGGGGTAAAAATCAGCGATTTAAAGCGCGGTTCCGCCGCCAGTCGCGCCAGTAAAGCGACGTCTGCGGTGGAACGGGGAAACAGAATGGCGTCCGGCAACAGCTGATAGACACTGTTATCGGTCGCCATAGTGAGCCGGTCGGCATAGCTGGTGGCGGTATCGCCGGTGAAACCTTGTTGCTCCAGTACCTGCAAAAAATTCAGCACCAGTTGAACGACGCCCGGCGCTTGAGAAATCTGTGGGATCATGACGCTTGACCCTGCCTGAATATGTTGTGTTTAGATGATGTAATAATGCGCAAATTAAACGTTTGCGTGGCGCACTCAACTTTTTATCACATTTTTTTCATATCCGCCCACGAGATTTACGGGCAAAATCAGGCGCGCGAAATTATTGATATTATTATCTGTACATGGAATTACGCTGCGTCAGCATTGAGACGCGATTGGAAAGGTAAATTTTCTCTATGATTAACCAACATCAGCCCCGGGACATACCGCAAATTCTGCTGTCGGTGCTGTTTTTGTCCCTGATAATTATTTCCTGCCTGTGGGTTGTGCAACCATTTATTCTCTCCTTCGCCTGGGCCGGTACCGTGGTCATCGCCACCTGGCCGGTGCTGCTTCGTTTGCAAAAGCTGCTGTTCGGCAAACGCGCGCTGGCGGTGCTGGTGATGACGCTACTGCTGTTTTTACTATTCGTCATTCCCATTGCCTTACTGGTGAATAGCCTGGTCGATAATAGCGCCCCGCTGATTAAAATCGTCAGTACCGGCCAGGTAACGCTGCCGGATTTCGCCTGGCTGAACTCGATTCCGCTGATCGGCGATAAACTCTATTCCGCCTGGCATAGCCTGCTGGAGATGGGCGGCGCGGCGATTATGGCCAAGGTCCGACCTTATATCGGCGCCACCACCACCTGGTTTGTCGGCCAGGCTGCGCATATTGGTAAACTGCTGGTTTACTGCGGACTGATGCTATTGTTCAGCGCCCTGCTTTACTGGCGCGGCGAGCGGGTCGCCTATGGTTTCCGCTACTTCGCGACCCGTCTGGCCTCAAAGCGTGGCGATGCTGCGGTGGTCCTCGCCGGACAGGCGGTTCGCGCCGTGGCGCTGGGCGTGGTTGTCACCGCGCTGGCGCAGGCGGTTCTTGGCGGTATCGGGCTGGCGATAAGCGGCGTACCTTACGCCGCGCTGTTGACCGTGGTGATGATTTTCACCTGTCTGGTACAGCTGGGGCCGCTTATCGTGCTGGTGCCGTCGATTATCTGGCTGTACTGGACCGGCGATACGACCTGGGGCACGGTGCTGCTGGTATGGAGCTGCGTGGTTGGTACGATGGATAACGTAATTCGCCCGGTGCTGATTCGCATGGGCGCCGACCTGCCGATGATTCTGATCCTCTCCGGCGTTATCGGCGGCCTGATCGCCTTCGGCATGATTGGCCTGTTTATCGGTCCGGTGCTTCTGGCCGTCTCCTGGCGCCTTTACGACGCCTGGGTGCAGGAAGTTCCAGCGCCGCCGCTGGACCCGGATCTGGTTCTGGCGGAGCTCGCCGAACTTAATGCCAGCCATAACAAAAGCGAAAAGTAACAGAAAGGCGGGGAAACCCGCCTTAAACTTAAGCTAAATTTATCAATCCCCTGCCACTTCCGGCATATTCATGTTCCAGCTCGATATTTACCTCTCATATTCTTCACACTGATTTAACTATTGAGAAGAATCCGATCGACGTCAACAGCCCTGATGCCTACTATTAGCCCACGGTTATAGATCAAGATATTGATTTATAAGCATGGAAATCCCCTGAGTGAAACAACGAATTGCTGTGTGTAGTCTTTGCCCATCTCCCACGATGGGCTTTTTTTTACGTCAAAATCAAAAAACGCAACGTTGCTGAAGGCAAAAAAATCCCCGGCATTTCTGCCAGGGATTGGGCTATCCGCGTTGAACTTATTTATTCAGTTCAGCCAGACCTAACCAGGTTTGCACCACGGTATCCGGGTTCAGGGACAGGCTATCGATCCCCTCTTCCATCAGCCAGGCGGCAAAGTCTTCGTGGTCGGACGGCCCCTGGCCGCAGATGCCCACGTATTTGCCCTGTTTTTTCGCCGCGCGGATGGCCATCGACAGCAGCGCTTTCACCGCGTCGTTGCGTTCATCAAACAGCTCAGACACAACGCCGGAGTCGCGATCGAGACCCAGCGCCAGCTGCGTCATGTCGTTCGAACCGATCGAGAAGCCATCGAAATACTCGAGGAACTGCTCCGCCAGCAGCGCGTTCGACGGGATTTCGCACATCATGATGATCTTCAGCCCGTTCTCGCCGCGCTTGAGCCCCTGACGTTCCAGCTCTTCAACCACCGCTTTCGCCTGCGCGACGGTACGTACGAACGGCACCATCACTTCCACGTTGGTCAGGCCCATGTCGTTACGCACGCGTTTCATCGCTTCACACTCCAGCGCGAAGCAATCGCGGAAGCTTTCTGAAACGTAGCGTCCGGCGCCGCGGAAGCCAAGCATCGGGTTCTCTTCTTCCGGCTCGTAACGCTCGCCGCCCACCAGGTTGGCGTATTCGTTAGATTTAAAGTCGGACAAACGCACGATGACGCGTTTCGGGTAGAAGGCGGCGCCAAGGGTAGCGATCCCTTCGGTCAGGCGGCCAACGTAGAACTCTCTCGGCGAATCGTAGCCTTTCATTAGCTCGCGGATTTCGTTCTGCAGGCCCGGCTCCTGGTCGTCAAATTCCAGCAGCGCGCGCGGGTGAACGCCAATCATGCGGTTGATGATAAATTCCAGCCGCGCCAGCCCCACGCCTTCATTCGGCAGGCAGGCGAAGTCAAAGGCGCGATCCGGGTTGCCGACGTTCATCATCACCTTCAGCGGCAGGTTCGGCATCTCGCCGACGCTGGAGCTCTTCACGCTGAAGTCCAGTAGCTCTGCGTAGACGTAGCCGGTGTCGCCTTCGGCGCAGGAGACGGTGACGTTCTGGTTTTCCTGGATGCGATCGGTTGCATCGCCGCAGCCGACCACAGCCGGGATCCCCAGCTCGCGGGCGATAATCGCCGCGTGGCAGGTACGTCCGCCGCGGTTGGTGACAATCGCCGAGGCTTTCTTCATGATCGGTTCCCAATCCGGGTCGGTCATATCGGTGACCAGCACGTCGCCGGGCTCAATGCGGTTCATCTCACTGATATCGTGAATAACCTTAACCGGGCCGGCGCCGATGCGGTGGCCGATAGCTCGCCCTTCGGCGATGATCTGCCCCTGGGCATGCAGGGTATAACGCTCCATCACCTGACCGCGCGAACGGACGGTTTCCGGACGCGCCTGGACGATAAACAGCTTACCGGTGTGGCCATCTTTAGCCCACTCGATATCCATCGGGCGACCATAGTGCTTCTCGATCTGCACCGCCTGCTTCGCCAACTCTTCCACTTCCTCGTTGGTTAACGAGAAAACATCGCGCTGCGCCTGCGGCACATCTTCGATGCGCACCTGCTTGCCGTGTTCCTGAGTCGGCGCGTAAACCATGCGGATTTTTTTCGACCCCATGGTACGGCGCACGATAGCCGGGCGATTAGCCGCCAGGGTCGGTTTATGGACGTAAAATTCGTCGGGGTTCACCGCGCCCTGCACCACCATCTCGCCAAGCCCCCACGCCGAGGTGATAAACACCACCTGGTCGAAACCGGACTCGGTATCGATGGAGAACATCACGCCGGAGGAGGCCAGATCGGAGCGCACCATCCTCTGCACCCCGGCGGATAGCGCCACGCCGCGGTGATCGTAACCCTGATGCACGCGATAGGAGATCGCGCGATCGTTAAACAGTGAAGCAAAGACGTGCTTCACGGCAACGAGCACGGCGTCAAAGCCCTGCACGTTGAGGAATGTCTCTTGCTGGCCGGCGAAGGAAGCATCTGGCATATCTTCCGCCGTCGCCGAAGAGCGAACGGCGAACGAGGCCTCGGCGTCATCGGCGGACAGCAGGTCATAAGCTTCGCGAATCGCGTTTTCCAGTTCGCTCTGGAAGGGGGTGTCGATGATCCATTGACGGATCTGCGCGCCCGCTTTCGCTAATGCGGAAACGTCGTCAATGTCGGTTTCATCCAGCAGTGCATAAATGCGCTGGTTAACGCCGCTTTGGTCCAGGAACTGATCGAAAGCATCAGCGGTGGTGGCGAACCCGTTTGGTACGGAGACACCCATACCGGACAGGTTAGTAATCATTTCACCAAGGGAGGCATTTTTGCCCCCAACTCTGTCTACATCATTCATGCCGAGTTGGTTATACCAAAGCACCAGCGGTGACGAGCCATTGTTGGACATCGAGACAATCCTTTTGTGATTTAATACAAATTATAGAAAACACACGATCGACTACGGTATTCATCCTGACATATTTATGCCGCTGAAAAAAACGGTGAATCGTTCAAGCAAATTAATTTTCTGTTTTTAGGATTGTTTTCCGGAATTCCCTAACTATATGATTAAAATGGATTCTATTGATATCTGATACAAATAGTGTGCAAAACCCGAAACTGAACCTGCCATTTCATTAAAAACAAAAATAGCGTTTCATTTTTTTAAGTGAGACAAAGGTTAAAGCTCTGTGCTTAAATTTACTCTGCTTTTAGATAATTATACCGGATGGTCAAAATGGACAGTGCTGTAGATCGCCACGTATTTTATATTTCTGACGGTACCGCTATTACGGCGGAAGTTTTAGGTCATGCGGTAATGTCGCAATTCCCGGTGGCCATCAGTAGCGTGACGTTGCCGTTTGTTGAAAACGTCAGCCGCGCCCGGGCGGTAAAAGAACAAATCGATGCCATTTATCAACAAACCGGCATCCGCCCGCTGGTCTTCTATTCCATCGTTATCCCCGAAATTCGCGACATTATTTTGCAAAGCGAGGGTTTTTGTCAGGATATCGTGCAGGCGCTGGTGGCCCCGCTGCAGCAAGAGTTACATCTGGATCCCACGCCGGTGGCTCACCGCACCCATGGCCTGAACCCCGGTAACCTGATTAAATACGATGCGCGTATCGCCGCCATCGATTACACGCTCGCCCATGACGACGGCATTTCGCTGCGTAATCTCGATCAGGCGCAGGTGATCCTGCTCGGCGTATCGCGCTGCGGCAAAACGCCGACCAGCCTGTATCTGGCAATGCAGTATGGCATTCGCGCCGCTAACTACCCCTTTATCGCCGACGATATGGACAATCTGGTTCTCCCGGCCTCGTTAAAGCCGCTGCAGCACAAGATGTTCGGCCTGACGATTAACCCGGAGCGACTGGCGGCAATCCGCGAAGAGCGCCGGGAAAACAGCCGTTACGCCTCGCTGCGCCAGTGCCGTATGGAAGTAACCGAAGTCGAAGCGCTGTATCGCAAAAACAAGATCCCCTGCCTTAACAGTACCAACTATTCGGTAGAGGAAATTGCTACCAAAATCATGGATATCATGGGGCTTAATCGCAGAATGTACTAACACACTAGTACATTATTGAAAATTTGTTTATGCTATCGCTCGTGGCCTATACAGGATCATGCCCTGCTCTTGCAATAAGCAGGGATTGGTTTATCGTGATGCGCATCACTTCCCGGCATTTTCGCCGCGGAAGAAACAGATTTTTGAGACCCCAATGAATAAAACAGACGAATTGCGTACCGCGCGCATTGAAAGCCTGGTAACGCCCGCGGAACTGGCGCAGCGCCATCCCGTGTCGGCCGAGGTTGCCGCCCACGTCTCCGCCTCCCGCCGGCGGATTGAAAAAATCCTCAACGGCGAAGACCGCCGCCTGCTGGTGATTATCGGCCCCTGCTCCATTCACGACCCCGAAGCGGCGCTGGAATATGCGCGCCGCCTGCAGGGCATGCGCGAACGTTACCAGCCGCAGCTGGAAATTGTCATGCGCACCTATTTCGAAAAACCGCGCACCGTCGTGGGCTGGAAAGGACTCATTTCCGACCCTGACCTCAACGGCAGCTACCGGGTCAACCACGGTATTGAACTGGCGCGTCGTCTGCTGCTTCAGGTCAACGAGCTGGGTATCCCCACCGCCACCGAATTCCTGGATATGGTGACCGGGCAGTTTATTGCCGATCTGATTAGCTGGGGCGCCATCGGCGCGCGCACCACCGAAAGTCAAATCCACCGTGAGATGGCCTCGGCGCTCTCCTGCCCGGTTGGTTTTAAAAACGGTACCGACGGCAACACCCGTATCGCGGTCGACGCGATACGCGCTTCGCGCGCCAGCCATATGTTCCTGTCGCCGGATAAACAGGGCCAGATGACCATCTACCAGACCAGCGGTAACCCGTACGGCCATATCATTATGCGCGGCGGTAAACGGCCAAATTATCATGCAGCGGATATCGCCGCCGCCGGTGAAGCGCTACGGGAATTCGATCTCCCTGAGCAACTGGTCGTCGACTTCAGCCACGGCAACTGTCAGAAGCAGCATCGCCGGCAACTGGAAGTGTGCGCCAATATCTGCCAGCAGATCCGCGATGGATCTACCGCCATTGCCGGGATTATGGCGGAGAGCTTCCTCGCCGAAGGGACGCAAAAAGTGATCCCCGGTCAGCCGCTGACCTGGGGCCAGTCGATTACCGACCCGTGTCTGAGCTGGGAAGATAGCGAAAAAATGCTCGCCGAACTGGCTGCTGCCACCGCTACACGGCTGTAACCCTTCCCCCGCCGCGCTCGCGGCGGGTATTCATCGCTCGCCGTTCATCCTCTGCGCAATAGCTACCTGAAATGGTAAGCCACGACAAAAAAGGCTTGCCGTGAAAATTAACATTACTGATAATGATTATCATTGTTGCTTTTATTTTTACTTTGGTGCTATGACGCGTATGGATAACACTGCCACAGCTGAGAAAACGAAAGACAATGCTCCCTATCCTATTGCCAGCGATCGCCAAATCAGCAGCCGGACGCTGTTGGGCGCGGAAGGCCGCGTGGTGATCGAACATGACGGCCAGCGCTATCTGCTGCGCCAGACCCACGCCGGTAAGCTAATTTTGACCAAATAAAACCTCGCGCGATGGCGAGGCTTTACGGTTAGCTGGAGCAGCTGACTTCCAGATGTTTACCCCAGTCAGGCGGGCGGCTGCCATAATCATCTGAACGATCGGCAAACGGCTGCGCGAGGGCCTCATGCAGACGTTCCAGCTCGCGCATGTCGCCATCTTCGGCTTTTTCTATTGCCCGCTGCGCCAGCCAGTTGCGTAGCACCACCGCCGGGTTGACGCCCTGCATCCGCTGCTGGCGTTCGCTATCGTCGATCTGTTCATCGCGCAGCCGCGCCCGGTAGTCAGCAAACCAGCTATCAAACGCCGCGCGGTCGATAAACTCATCGCGCAGCGGCGATGCCGCGCTATGCTGCTCGCTTTGGCTCAGCATCCGGAAGGTACGAGTGTAGTCACTCCCTTCACGCTCCATCAGGCTGAACAGTCCATCAAGCAGAGTGTTATCACCGGTTTGCTGAGTATAGAAGCCGAGTTTGTCGCGCATGCGGCGGCCGTAGGCGGTCAACAAGGCATGCTGATAGTCATCCAGCGCCGCGTTCAGCGCGTCGGCGCTGATAAACGGCGAGAGCGACTGGGCCAGACGCTGCAGGTTCCACAACCCTACCGCCGGTTGGTTATCAAAGCTGTAGCGCCCCTGGTAATCAGAGTGGTTACAGATAAAACCGGGCTGGAAATCATCGAGGAAGCCATACGGACCATAATCCATGGTCAGGCCAAGAATCGACATATTGTCGGTATTCATCACCCCGTGGGCAAAGCCAACGGTCTGCCAGCTGGCGATCATTTCCGCGGTACGCGTGACAACGTCACGGAACCAGAGGATATACTTATCCGCATCCTGCTGCAGCTGCGGCCAGTGGTGTTCAATCACATAATCGGCCAGCTGCTGCACTTTTCCCGCTTCGCGACGATAGTAAAAATGTTCGAAATGGCCAAAGCGTACGTGACTTTCGGCGATGCGCATCAGCATGGTGCCGCGTTCTTCGCGTTCGCGGTAAACCGGCGTGTCGCTGGTCACCATCGCCAGCGCGCGGGTGGTTGGGATCCCAAGCGCATGCATTGCTTCGCTGGCAAGGCTTTCGCGGATAGTTGAACGCAGTACCGCCCGGCCATCGCCCATTCTCGAATAGGGCGTCAGACCAGCGCCTTTAAGATGCCAGTCAAAACGTTGACCATCCGGCAACTGCTGCTCGCCAAGCAAAATGCCGCGCCCATCGCCAAGCTGACCGGCCCAGGCGCCAAATTGATGGCCACTATAGACCTGCGCCAGCGGCGACATCCCCGGCAGCAACGCTTCGCCACCCCAGACGCCCGCTCCGCGCTCGGGTTCGAATAACGTTTCCGGGACGCCCAACGTTTGCGCCAGAGCGGTGTTGCGCCAGATGAGACGCGCGTTCTCCAGCGGCGTGGGCGCCAGAGAAGTGTAAAAACCCGGCAGCCGATCGCGCCAGTGAGTAGTAAAAGACAGGGTCATGGTTCCTCCTGCCGCCAGTGTAGTGCCTTCAGCAGGGTATTAACACGGGCGAACTGCAGGGTTATGACAATTAAAAAAGGGAGCCATCGCTCCCCTTTTTCACCGAATGCGGGTTAAATGCGCCTCGCCTGCCAGAATTTTTTGTTCCAGTAGACGTTGTCCAGCGACGAGCGGGTAACGCCCTGGCTGGTAGAGGCGTGAATAAATTGATTGTCGGTATCATAGATACCGACGTGCAGGCCGCTTTCGCCGGATCCGGTTTTGAAGAATACCAGGTCGCCGGGCAATAGATCGCTTTTATCAATGCGGGTGCCGATTTCCGCCTGCTCGCGAGTTTCCCGCGGCAACTGCATGGCGAATTTGTCGCGAAACGTGCGTACCACAAAGCCCGAACAGTCAACGCCGCGCGGCGTCATGCCGCCATAACGGTACGGCGCACCACGCCAGTTGCGCAATTGCTCATTCAGATTCGCCACCACGGTAATGGAATCAGCCAGCCGCGGATTCGGCGGCGGCGCCCGGTGGCTGCTACAGCCAGCCAGCACCATCGCCGCAATAAAAATGAACCACAAACGCATCTCAGACGATTCCTCTGTTCCCTGTCCTGTTATTGCAATAATTTAGCCTGTTTAGCGGCGTACAGGCAAGATCCTTACCTGCTACTGTGACGCCACGAGCATAAGATGACCCGCGACTTCCACACGCTGGAAAGCGATATGATAAGCGGCGGTCAAATTTTCCTCACTCAGCACCTCATACGTTTCCCCGCTGGCAATCATCTGCCCACCACAAATGAGCCACGCCCTCTGCGCATGTCGCAACGTATGGTTGAGATCGTGGCTGCTCATCACGATAGCGATCCCCAGCCCGCATAGCGACGCCAACACGCTATCCAGCGCCGCCTGTTGCGCGACATCGAGGCTGTTCATCGGTTCATCCAATAATAACAGCTGGCCGGCTGGATTCGCGCGGCGGTGAATCTGCAGGATCACCGCCGCCAGACGCACCCGCTGCCACTCGCCGCCGGAGATCTGGTTGACCTGGCGCCCCAGCTTATCGCTTAACCCCAGTTGCCCGGCGATCTCGTTGAGCAACCCCTGCGGGGCGCTATCCTGCATATGTAACGACAGATAGTGCCACACCGGCATTGCGAAGGGCGGGAGCTGCTGCTGGCTCAGATAGGCGCGATGGCGGGCAAGCTCCGCCGCGGGCCACTTATCCAGCGCCCGCTGGTTAAGCGTAATCAGGCCGGGGCCGGTGGTCAGCCCGGCCATCCGCGCCAGCAGGGTACTTTTACCCGCGCCGTTCGGCCCCACCAGATGGACTATCTCTCCGGGCCGAACGTCAGCGGTAAACGGCGACAGCCGCCCCGCTTCCGCTACATCCTGTAGCTGCATCAAAAACGGCATTATTGCGCTAATGCTCCTTTTAGCGCAGCCAGTAGCTGCGGGTCGTCCGGCGTCATGTCCGGAGAGAAACGCTGAATGACCTGGCCATCGCGGCCCACGAGGAATTTTTCAAAGTTCCACAGGATGTCGTCAACGTACAGCGGCGCTCGGCCTTTACTGGCCATCCGCTCATAAAAGCCGCTCCCTTCCGGCGCGACGGCTTTCGGGGCGGCGGCAATCAGTTTTTGATACAGCGGCGCGCGATGTTCGCCGTTGACGTCAATTTTACTGAACAGTGGGAAAGTGACGCCGTAGGTCACGCTGCAGAACGTTTTAATCTCTTCTTCGCTGCCCGGCTCCTGGCCGAGAAACTGATTACAAGGAAAGCCAAGGACGCTGAATCCCTGCGGGGCAAACTCTTCTTGCAGCGCTTCCAGTTGCTCATACTGCGGCGTGAGGCCGCATTTTGAGGCCACGTTGACGATCAGCAGCACCTTTCCGGCATACGCTGCCAGGGTGGTTTTCTCGCCATCGATGGTCGTCACTTCGGTATTTAGAATGTCGTGTTGCATAGCCTTCCCTCAGTCAATAATGCAGGTTAAGGAGATCCCTATCTACTGTAGCGGATTCAACGCGGCTGATTCTACTTTGATTCATGGGCAAATGTCGCTTGATGTAACACCGCTGCGTTTGCCACCGGCAACATGAATTCCTCTCAATATCAGCAATGGACAAATCAGTGTACAGTGTGAAACAGATGTAATAGTGTTTCGTTACTTGTTAATTTATGAGAGTTTTTATAGATGAAGAAGTTATTAAGCTCGGTATTAATCGCCACATCGGTGGCGCTGTTATCCGCCTGCTCTCCGGACGATAACGATAAGGTTAAAGTCGCGATCAATACCGGCCCGGATGAAGCTATCTGGAAAGTCGTGGAGCAGGTAGCAAAAGACAAATATAACCTCGACGTTGAGGTTATCTCTTTCAATGATTACGTCCTGCCGAATGAAGCGTTAAATAATAAAGATGTCGACGCCAACGCCTTCCAGACGCTGCCCTATCTCGAAGCGCAGTCGAAAGAGCGCGGCTATAAATTCGCCATCGTCGGTAAAACATTCGTCTTCCCGATTGCCGCCTATTCGCGCAAAATCAAAAATATCAGCGAACTGCCTGACGGCGCGACCGTCTCTATCTCTAACGAAACCACCACGCTTGGCCGCAGCCTGCTGCTGTTACAGGCGCAAGGATTAATCAAGTTGAAAGATGGCGTAGGCTATCTGCCCACTACGCTGGATATCATTGATAACCCAAAACACCTGAAGATTGTTGAAGTCGATACTCCGCAGCTGACCCGTACGCTCGACGATCCGAACGTAACGCTTGCCATCATCAACACTAATTTCTCGGCGCAGGTCGGTTTATCCGCCGCCCGCGATGGCCTGTTTATGGAAGGCCCGGATTCACCTTATGTCAATGCGATTGTCTCTCGCGAAGACAATAAAGACAGCAAGAAAATCCAGGAGCTGAAAGAGGCCTTCCAGACCAAGGAAGTCGCCGATAAAGCACAGGAAGTCTATAAAGGCGATGCCATCAAAGGCTGGTAATCGTCACCCGACGCCGTCCATTACGACGGCGTCTCCCTACCCCCGCCGTCCCGAACGCAGCAGCAACCAGATGAATACCGGCGCCCCCAGCGTCGCCGTCACCACGCCGATCGGTAATTCCGCCGCCGATAATGCCAGACGGGCAATGATATCGGCGCCGAGCAGCGCGCTGGCGCCAGCTAACAGGCAGGCGGGAAGCAGCACCCGATGATCGCTCAGGCCGCACAGACGCAAAATATGCGGGATCACCAGACCAATAAAGCCAATCGCTCCCGCCAGCGCCACGCTGACGCCGACCAGCCAGCCGGTGGCCACCACCAGTAGTTTTCGCCATAGCCACAGCGGCAGGCCGAGCTGACGCGCCGAGACTTCGCCCAACGCCAGTAAGTTCAGCGGCTGCGACTGCCAGCATACCCACAGCAGCACCGGTAGCAGCGCCAGCATCAGCCACAGCTGCTGCCAGTCGACGCCGCCAAAACCGCCCATCATCCAGTACATCAGTTGGCGCAGATCAAAAGACGTTGAGAAATAGACCGCCCAGGTCATCAACGCGCTACAAATAATGCCGAGCGCCACCCCTGCCAGCAGCAGACGGCTGGTGGACAGGTGACGTCGGGCGAAACGGAGCAGAATAAAGGTAATCAGCAGCGCGCCGGCGATGGCGCACAGCCCCAGCGCCCACATGGGTAACACGCCGTGACCTAACAGCACGGCGGCAATCAACCCAACGCCCGCGCCGTTAGAAACACCCAGCAGACCCGGTTCCGCCAGCGGGTTTTCAAATAGCGCCTGCATGATCGCCCCGGAAAGCGCCAGCGCCGCCCCCACTAACAGCACCGCCAGCGTGCGCGGCAGACGGATTTGCCAGATAAACAGCTCGCCTTTAGCGCTAAACCACTCCTGCGGCGCGATCCATTGGTCACCGGCGCACAGGCTAATTGTCAATGTGACAAGTAGGATCAGCGTTAAGGCGGTTAGCCAACGACGGTTATGGCGCTGTTGAATATCGGCGAAGGTCTGCATAAGTCCCGGAGACAAGTGAGCGAGGTGATTGATTTTACGGTGGCGATGGCGGGGAGAAAAGGAAAAACTCTGAGTTATCACCACGCTGGCGCTGGCGCTCCTCGAGACGCCAGCGTGGGAATGGAATTTACACCAATACCTGGAACAGTAGCGCGAAGAGAATGATATTCGCCACCACAATCGCCCAGCCGTTATAAAGCATATATTTCAGATGGGTAGATTGCGCCAGCCCCATCTGACCAAACATATCCGAAGAGGGGAACGGGCCAAACCAGTCGACCTGCGAAGAGGCCAGCAGCACCGCAGTCGTTCCCTGCGGCGGTACGCCGGCGGCCATCAGCATCGGGCCGAATATTTTGTGGGTGAAGGTCATCTGCGCCACCGCCGCCCCCGGTACGTGGCCAATAATATTGAAAGCGAAGATGCAAAAGCACAACCAGGCAGGCGAAATGCCTTCCAGCAGCGGCTGGGTATAGTCGAGCAGCCCTTGGTAGGCATGAAGACCATCCATCAGCTCCAGGATCGGGTTATACAGCCAGTAGAGGATAAACATCCACACCAGACGGCCACAACCGTGGTACAGCGCCTGCAGGATCTGCGTCGGGCGCAGGCCGCCCACCAGCCCGGTAATCAGGGCCACCAGCAGCATCACGATAATCGCAAAGCTGAATCCGGCTTTAATCACCACGCCAATGACTGCCATCACAATAATCGTTGCCGCGAAGGCCAGCGCGCTGAGCTTACGCCGACGCAGCTGCGCGGCGCTCAGTGCTTCTGTTGGCTTCTCCGTGAGATCGACTTCATAGCGTAGTTTGCCTTCGGTCATCTTCTGGATCCGTCCCGCCATCACCCAGCCGGCCAGCAACGTCACCGCGCTCATCGGCAGCCCCACGTACAGCAGATAATCCGGATAGCTTAATCCACCAAGGCTCAGGATAGTCACGGTGCTAGGGGTAAACGGCCCGGTAAACAATCCTACGGAGCCGGCGGTCATCATCAGCGCGGCTACCGTCGGCGGAGTAAGGCGTACCGCTGCCGCTACCGGGATGATTACCGCGACAATAATCGCGTTACCACCGGCCATCGTCCCCAGCGAGCCGCAGATTAAAATCGAGGACACCACAATGCCAAACTTCACTCGGGTCTGGCTGGACAGGCCGATGCGGTGAACGACAAATTTCACCAACTCAACTGCGGCGCCGGTACGGGTGGCGACTTCGCCCACCCCGGCGCCGAGCATAATAATCAGCCCGACGGTGGCGATAAATGAACCGGTGGATTTCGCCAGCATGGTGCCCATTTCCGGCAACCCGGTCGAGGTCATAATCATGGCGATGATAATCGAAGAAATCACCGCCAGAACAATGTCGACGCCGACCAGCGACAGCACCGCTAACGCCACTAATGGCGTAAAACCCAACAGGCCGAGTTCATTACTCGGCCGGCCATGGCACCACCACGCGGTCAACACAAAAATCACCAATAACAGGCCAATAATAACGTTTTTTCTTGTGATATTTCGTCTGGCGAGGGTATTGCCAGCGAGCGTTGAGTCACTCATATAACTCCTTAAAGCCATTAAAACCGACCGCACTTGCAGGTTGGCGTATTCGGGCCTGCTCAGAAAATATCCCCCCTCGTTATCATTATTGGCTCGATGGCCTGAGGGTTTGTAGGGAACAAAGGGAATGGTTCTGAGAACGTAAAAGTCCGTCTGAAGACGGTACCAGCAGCACAATATGTAACCGGAGCGCTGATTGGCGATTAAATTTATGTTAATTTAGTGTTAGTAGAAAATGACTTTTTATCGGCAAGCTATAACCCTGAGTTAACTGTTCATGAAACTGCGCCATCTGGAAATCTTCTACGCCGTGATGACTTGCGGCTCTCTTTCACGTGCGGCGGAATCGCTGAATATCTCCCAGCCGGCCGCCAGTAAAGCATTAAAAAACGCCGAGCTTAAGCTCGGTTTTAAGCTGTTTCAGCGGGTACGGGGTAAGCTGCTGCCAAGTAGCGAAGCGCTCACACTTTTTGAAAAAGCGCAGAGCATTTATCAGGATCTCGATAACCTGCGCCTGCTGGCGGATAATCTGGCCCGCGATCCGCGCGCCAAAATCACCTTAGGCTGTTTACCAAGCCTCGGATTAAGCCTGGTGCCGGAGCTGGTGACCGATTTTTATCAGCAAAACAGTAATCTGGTGATGACCTTAACCACCGAGCATACTGAGACGTTGGTCAAGAAATTGGATCTGCGCGAAATAGATTTAGCGCTGACGCTGCAGCCGGTCCAGCAGGGGGAGATCATCACCACCCTGATTGCCGAAGTGCCGCTGGTCTATATCGACCGCGATTACCGACAAGGCGCGGTGGACATCAAAGAGATCGATCAGCAGCGCTGGATCTCGCCGGGGCCGCATTCGCTCTCTGCCGCCATCGCCACCCGCCGTGATTTTTCCACTACCCGGCTTAATGTGCAGACCTACTACATGGCCACCGAGTTCGTGAAGCGCGGCATCGGCTGCAGTATCACCGATATCTTCTCGGCGCGGCATAATTTGTCGCCGGAGATGATTCACCCGATTACGCCGCCGATGAAAATCAACCTTTGCCTGCTGCGTCGCGCCGATGTTTCACTCAGCCCAATCACGCAGAAATTTGTCGATTTTCTGTGTAAACAGCTGCGCCAACAGCTCAAAGAAATTAACCTGCAGTTATACCCTGACCATAAAAAGTCAATTGCGCCGCTGGGGTAAATGCTTTGACATAACCGCAAGATATTTATCAGCGGTGGATATATCAGGTTATGAAAAAACGCATTGTGATTATCGGCGGCGGCGTGGTGGGGCTGGCCACCGCCTGGGTATTAATTAAGAGCGGACACCAGGTGCAGCTACTGGAGCGCAACGCCGAGCCGGGCAGCGCCACCAGTTTCGCCAACGGCGGGCAATTAAGCTACCGCTACGTGGCGCCGCTAGCCGACCGCGGCGTTCCCCTGCAGGGAATTAAATGGATGGGCAAAGCCGATTCACCGCTGAATATGCGCCTGCAAATGTCTTTCCAGCAGTGGCGCTGGCTGTTGCAGTTTCTGCGCGCCTGCAATAGCCAAAGCAACAAAATTAACGGCGATCATATTTTACGTTTATCACTGCTCAGCCGTCAGGTCATGCAGTCGTGGCTTGATGAAGATAATCTTGCTGATTTTCACTGGCGGCGTAGCGGCAAACTCATCATCCATCGCCGGGAATATGATTTTCATAAAGCGGCAAAAGGGATTAACCCCCAATACCAGCATGCGCTGAGCGCCGAAGCCTGCCTGCAGCTTGAACCGGCGCTGAAACACATCAGCCATTCGCTACAGGGCGGGATTTATTCGCCAGGAGATGAAACGGCAGACTGCCATAAATTCTGTCTCGCGCTGCTCGACAAACTCAATGCCAGCAGCAACTTCAGCCTGCTCACCCACTGCGAGGTGCTGCGGCTCAATAAGCGCGACGGGCGCATCAGTTCACTTGAGACCAGCCGCGGTACGATAACCGGCGATGATTATGTCGTCGCCGCCGGCAACGGCAGCGGCCCGCTGCTGGGTCATCTGGGCGTGCGCGTGCCGCTGTGCGCGCTGAAGGGATACAGCCTGACCCTTCCCTACCCTAAGCAATCCGGGATCGCGCCGGATATCAGCGTGACCGACTACGGACACAAAATCGTTTACGCCCGCCTGGGCGATCGGTTACGCATCGCGGCGATGGTGGATATCGGTTACGACGGCGATGAACTACGTGATAGCCGCGTTCAGGCGCTGAAGAAAATCGTCGCTAGCAGCTTTCCCGAACTGCAGGGACTGGATGAGGCTGAAGCCTGGACCGGTATGCGTCCGTCGACGCCCGCGGGCCCACCGATGCTAGGGCGTGCCGGATACCAGAATCTGTGGATGAATCTCGGCCAGGGTAGCCTCGGTTTTACCCTCGCGGCCGGCAGCGCCGTGGTACTGGGAGCGCTCCTCGATGGCGAAGCGCCGGCAATTTCTTTAGATGGTCTGACATGGAAACAATCCGCATGACAATTATTCGTAATAATCCGCAACCCCGACTTTCCGCCAGCGTCGAGTACGGCAACCTGGTGTTTCTCTCCGGACAAACGCCGAAAAGCAGTACTGATGATATTGCGCTGCAAACCCGTGAAGTTCTGGAGAAGATCGACGCCCTGCTGGCTACCGCCGGTAGCGACAAGCAGCACATCCTTTCCGCACAGATCTGGCTTAAAGATATCTCACGCGATTTTGCCACGTTCAATGAGGTCTGGGTAGCGTGGATGCCGGAAGGTCATAGCCCGGCGCGGGCAGCCGTTCAGGCCGAGATGGCGCGGCCCGACATCCTGGTGGAAATCATGGTCACCGCCGTAAAAGCGTAAGATAAAACAGGTAAGAAAAAAGGCCGCATAGCGGCCTTTTTAATTAGTCAGTCCAGATTATTTCTCTCTGGGTGAAGCGTTTTCGACACGGCTTTTTAACTTCTGTCCGGGTCTGAAGGTCACCACACGCCGGGCTGTAATGGGAATATCTTCCCCCGTTTTCGGGTTACGTCCCGGGCGTTGGTTCTTATCACGCAAATCGAAGTTGCCAAACCCGGAGAGTTTTACCTGTTCTCCGTTTTCCAGAGCACGACGGATCTCTTCGAAAAACAACTCTACCAGTTCTTTGGCATCCCGCTTGCTAAGCCCAAGCTTATCAAACAGATATTCTGACATTTCAGCTTTTGTAAGCGCCATAGGTTCAATCCCTCAATGATGCCTGGAATCGCTCTCTTAATGCCTCTACACATTTGGCAACGGTAGCGGCAATCTCCTCTTCTTCGAGTGTACGGCTGGTATCCTGAAGGATCAGGCTAATCGCAAGGCTCTTAAAGCCTTCCGCCACACCCTTACCACGGTACACGTCAAATAAGTTTACGCCAACTACCTGATTTACGCCAACTTTCTTACATTCGGCCAAAACATCGGCTGCAGGGACGTTTTCCGCGACCAGTACCGCGATATCGCGACGGTTCGCCGGGAAGCGAGAAATTTCGCGCGCCTGAGGCACCACGCGGTCTGCAAGCTTGTTCCACTCGATTTCGAACACCAGAGTGCGGCCGTTAAGATCCAGTTTACGTTCCAGTTCCGGATGAACAACCCCAATGAAACCAATGCGTTCACCTTTCAGATAAATCGCCGCGGATTGTCCCGGATGCAGTGCGGTAGCCGCTTCTGCACGGAATTCGATATCGGCTAATTTACCGGTCAGATCAAGAACAGATTCCAGATCGCCTTTTAAATCATAGAAATCGACGGTTTCTTTTGCCAGGTTCCAGTGCTCTTCGTAACGGTTACCGCTAATCACCCCGGCCAGCATCACATCCTGACGAATACCCAGCGGCGCCTGCGTATCCGGCACGAAGCGCAGACCGCTCTCAAAGATGCGCACGCGGCTCTGTTGACGGTTCTGGTTGTAGACGACGGTGCCCAACAGACCGGTCCACAGCGACAGACGCATCGCCGACATTTCGCTAGAGATAGGGCTTGGCAGAATCAGCGCCTCTTCACCGGCGTGGATTAGCTGCTGTACTTTCGGGTCAACGAAGCTGTAGGTAATCACTTCCTGATAACCTTTGTCGTTAAGCAGCGTTTTCACGCGCTTCAGCGACAGGTCCGCTTCACGGTGGGTTCCCATGATGAGCCCCGCCTGTACCGGCTCGTCAGGAATGTTGTTGTAGCCGTAGACGCGGGCCACTTCTTCAACCAGATCTTCTTCGATCTCCATATCGAAACGCCAGCTTGGCGCCACGGCCTGCCACTCGTCCTGACCAATGGTCACTTCGCAACCCAGGCGTTGCAGAATGTCGCTCACCTGAGCGTCATCAATATGATGGCCAATCAGGCGATCCAGCTTGCTACGGCGCAGGGTGATAGTGGCGCGTTTTGGCAGCGTCTCTTCGTTGGTCACATCGATAATTGGGCCGGCTTCCCCGCCGCACAGGTCGATCAGCAGACGGGTCGCACGCTCCAGCGCTTTATACTGCAGGGCCGGATCGACGCCGCGTTCGTAGCGGTGGGATGCATCGGTGTGCAGGCCATGACGGCGCGCGCGACCGGTGATAGACAGCGGGCTGAAGAACGCGCATTCCAACAGCACGTTCTGGGTTTCATCGTTAACGCCGGAATGTTCGCCGCCGAAGATACCGCCCATCGCCAGCGCTTTCTTGTGGTCAGCAATGACCAGCGTATCGCTATCGAGCTTAGCTTCAGAGCCGTCCAGCAGTACCAGCGTTTCGCCCTCTTTTGCCATCCGCACCACGATACCACCTTCAATGCGGTCACGGTCAAAGGCGTGCATCGGCTGGCCGAGCTCGAGCAGCACGTAGTTGGTCACGTCAACCACCGCATCGATGGAACGGATACCGCAGCGACGCAGCTTCTCTTTCATCCACAGCGGAGTGGGCGCTTTGACGTTGATGCCTTTCACCACCCGGCCCAGATAGCGCGGGCACGCCTGCGGCGCGTCAACCTGAATCGGCAGCACGTCGTCAATAGTCGCGGCAACTGGAGTGATTTCCGGCGCGTTCAGCGGCGCTTTGTTCAGCACAGCGACATCGCGCGCCACGCCGATGATACCCAGGCAGTCGGCGCGGTTTGGCGTGACGCTGATTTCAATGGTGTTATCGTCAAGCTTGAGGTATTCGCGAATATCGGTACCGATCGGCGCATCGGCCGGCAGCTCGATGATACCGCTATGGTCGTCGGAAATACCCAGCTCGGAGAAAGAGCACAGCATCCCTTCTGACGGTTCGCCGCGCAGTTTCGCCGCTTTAATTTTAAAATCACCCGGCAGTACGGCGCCAATGGTCGCGACGGCCACCTTCAGGCCCTGACGGCAGTTCGGCGCACCGCAGACGATGTCCAGCAGACGCTCGCCGCCGACATTGATTTTGGTCACGCGCAGTTTGTCAGCATTCGGATGCTGGCCGCACTCGACCACTTCACCGACGACCACGCCGTTGAAGCTACCGGCCACCGGCTCAACGCCATCAACTTCCAGGCCCGCCATGGTAATCTGATCGGACAGCGCGTCGCTGTCGATCGCCGGGTTAACCCATTCGCGTAACCACAGTTCACTGAATTTCATTGTTCTGTCCTGCCCTTATTTAAACTGTTTGAGGAAACGCAGATCGTTTTCGAAGAATGCGCGCAAATCGGTCACGCCATAACGCAGCATGGTCAGACGCTCCATGCCCATGCCGAAGGCGAAGCCGGAGTATACTTCCGGATCGATACCGACGTTACGCAGCACGTTCGGGTGCACCATGCCGCAGCCCAGCACTTCCAGCCATTTACCGTTTTTACCCATCACATCAACTTCTGCAGACGGTTCGGTGAACGGGAAGTAGGACGGACGGAATCGTACCTGCAGATCTTCTTCGAAGAAGTTATTCAGGAAATCGTGCAGGGTACCTTTCAGATTGGTGAAGCTGATGTTCTTATCAACAATCAGACCTTCCATCTGATGGAACATCGGGGTGTGGGTCTGATCGTAATCGTTACGATAGACGCGGCCCGGCGCGATAATACGAATTGGCGGCTGCTGGTTTTCCATGGTGCGGATCTGTACGCCAGAAGTCTGAGTACGCAACAGACGGGTCGCATCGAACCAGAAAGTATCGTGGTCAGCGCGCGCCGGATGGTGACCCGGAATGTTCAGCGCATCGAAGTTATGATAATCATCTTCGATTTCGGGGCCAGTCGCCACGGTGAAGCCAAGCTCGCCGAAGAAGTTCTCGATACGATCGATGGTGCGGGTAACCGGATGCAAACCGCCATTTTCAATGCGGCGTCCCGGCAAGGAGACATCGATAGTCTCTGCGGCCAGACGGGCATTGAGCGCGGCGCCTTCCAGCTCAGCCTTACGCGCGTTAAGCGCCTGCTGCACCTGCTCTTTCGCTTCGTTAATGACCGCACCCGCTGCCGGACGCTCTTCCGGCGGCAGCTCACGCAGGGTGGTCATTTGCAGGGTCAGATGCCCTTTTTTACCCAGATATTCAACGCGGACGTTGTCCAGCGCGGCAACATCTGATGCCTCGTTAATGGCTGCCTTGGCACTGGCAACCAGCTCTGCGAGATGTGACATGGTTTTCCTCATTATGTCGGTGCAGACACCGGTTTTAGTGAAACAAATATCCCGAATCTATATACGAAAAAAGCCTCCACAGGGGAGGCTTTCTGGCGCTGTTTTCCGTTTCTTCTTTCACGCGCTAGCCTCCTGAGTTCAGGTGCTAAAGTAAAAAAAGAAGCGGAAAATAGCAGCATTCATGCTTGCATTACCTTGTTTGGTAAGAAACGTCAGACCTGTATTGAAAAGCCTGCACGGATAAAAGTCAATGTATTGATAGTGTTGAAACGAAAAGAGGGAGACAAGCTCCCTCTTTCAACTGGCTTATGCCAGAGCTGCTTTCGCTTTTTCGACCAGAGCGGTGAACGCTAATTTGTCGAATACAGCGATGTCAGCCAGGATCTTACGGTCGATTTCAACAGAGGCTTTTTTCAGGCCGTTGATGAATTTGCTGTAAGAAATACCGTTCTGACGTGCTGCTGCGTTGATACGCGCAATCCACAGCTGGCGGAACTGACGCTTTTTCTGACGACGGTCACGATAAGCGTACTGACCAGCTTTGATAACAGCCTGGAAGGCAACGCGGTATACGCGAGAACGCGCACCGTAGTAACCTTTAGCTTGTTTCAAAATTTTCTTGTGACGTGCACGGGCAACTACACCACGTTTTACGCGAGCCATATGTGCTCTCCTGTATCTATTCTAATTAAAAAGTTAAAAGGGTTAACGACTTATGCGTACGGCAGGCACGCGATTACCAGGCCCAGATCGCCTTTGGAAACCATGGCTTTCGGACGCAGGTGACGTTTACGCTTGGTAGCTTTTTTGGTCAGAATGTGACGCAGGTTAGCGTGCTTGTGCTTAAAACCACCTTTACCGGTTTTTTTGAAGCGCTTTGCAGCACCGCGTACGGTCTTAATTTTTGGCATTTTAATAACTTCCACTTCGCATTGTTAATAAACGAAACAAAGGCGAACAAACCAGTGAGCCGAAGCCCACCGGAATGTTACTTGATGGCCTTACTGTTTCTTCTTCGGAGCGAGCACCATGATCATCTGGCGGCCTTCGATCTTCGTTGGGAAGGATTCGACTACTGCCAGTTCAACCAGATCGTCTTTCACGCGATTAAGCACTTCCATACCGATCTGCTGGTGGGCCATCTCACGACCGCGGAAACGCAGCGTGATCTTGGCCTTATCGCCATCTTCGAGAAAGCGAATCAGGCTGCGGAGTTTTACCTGATAGTCACCTTCATCAGTACCAGGGCGGAATTTAATTTCCTTAACCTGGATAACTTTCTGCTTCTTCTTCTGTTCCTTAGAAGACTTACTCTTTTCATAAAGGAACTTGCCGTAGTCCATGATACGACAAACTGGCGGTTCGGCGTTAGGGCTGATTTCAACTAAATCTACTCCAGCCTCTTCAGCCTTTTCGATAGCTTCTCTCAGACTCACAATACCCAGTTGCTCACCTTCCAGACCAGTTAAGCGAACTTCCTGGGCGCGAATCTCGCCATTAATACGATTCGGACGTGCCGTTTGAACTCGTTTTCCGCCTTTAATACCTTATTCCTCCAGTTGTTGAAGACTGCGGCTGCGAATCTCTTGTTGCAGCTTCTCGATCACTTCATTTACGTCCATGCTGCCGAGGTCTTTACCGCGACGGGTACGCACGGCCACTTTGCCGGCTTCGACTTCTTTGTCGCCACAGACCAACATATACGGGACACGACGTAAAGTGTGCTCGCGGATTTTAAAGCCAATCTTCTCATTTCTCAAGTCCGCTTTTACGCGAATGCCCGCATTTTGTAGTTTACGCGTCAATTCGTTAACGTATTCAGACTGAGAATCAGTAATATTCATGACCACTACCTGCACTGGCGCAAGCCAGGTTGGGAAGAAGCCAGCGAACTCTTCGGTCAGGATGCCGATGAAGCGCTCCAGCGAGCCGAGAATCGCGCGGTGAATCATTACCGGTACCTGACGCTCGTTGTTTTCGCCAACATAAGAGGCGCTTAAACGCTGAGGCAGGGAGAAGTCCAGCTGTACAGTACCGCACTGCCATGCACGATCGAGGCAGTCATACAGGGTAAATTCAATTTTCGGGCCGTAGAACGCCCCTTCGCCCAGTTGATATTCAAATGGGATGTTGTTTTCTTCCAGCGCCACCGCCAGATCCGCTTCCGCGCGATCCCAGGTCTCATCGCTACCGATACGTTTTTCCGGGCGAGTAGACAGCTTGACGACGATTTTCTCGAAGCCAAAGGTGCTGTACATATCATAAACCATACGAATACAGGCGTTCACTTCATCGCGAACCTGATCTTCAGTACAGAAGATATGCGCATCATCCTGAGTAAAGCCACGGACGCGCATCAGGCCATGCAGCGCGCCCGACGGCTCGTTACGGTGGCAGCTACCGAATTCAGCCATACGCAGCGGCAGATCGCGGTAAGATTTCAACCCCTGGTTGAAGATCTGCACGTGACCCGGGCAGTTCATCGGCTTAATGCAGTATTCACGGTTCTCGGAAGAGGTGGTGAACATCGCATCTTTGTAGTTGTCCCAGTGGCCGGTTTTTTCCCACAGCACACGGTCCATCATGAACGGGCCTTTGACTTCCTGATACTGGTACTCTTTCAGTTTAGAACGAACGAAAGTTTCCAGTTCACGGAAGATAGTCCAGCCGTCATTGTGCCAGAACACCATACCCGGCGCTTCTTCCTGCATATGATACAGGTCAAGCTGTTTACCGATTTTACGATGGTCACGCTTAGCGGCTTCTTCCAGACGCTGCAGGTAGGCGTTCAGCGCTTTTTTATCTGCCCACGCGGTACCGTAGATACGCTGCAACATTTTATTGTTGCTGTCGCCACGCCAGTACGCGCCAGCGGTTTTCATCAGTTTGAAGTGATGGCAGAAACGCATATTCGGTACGTGCGGGCCGCGGCACATATCGATATATTCTTCGTGATGATACAAGCCTGGCTTGTCATCATGGCCGATGTTTTCGTCAAGAATAGAAACTTTATAGGTTTCGCCGCGCTTCACGAAGGTTTCACGCGCTTCGTGCCAGCTGACTTTCTTCTTGATGACATCGTAGTTTTTCTCGGCGAGCTCGTGCATACGTTTTTCGAGCGCGTCGATGTCTTCCTGAGTCAGGGTGTGGTCCAGATCGACATCATAGTAAAAACCGTTGTCGACAACCGGGCCAATGGCCATTTTAGTGTTCGGCCACAGCTGTTTGATCGCATGACCTAACAAGTGAGCGCAGGAGTGACGAATGATTTCCAGACCGTCTTCATCTTTTGCGGTGATAATAGAAAGCGTGGAGTCAGATTCGATCGGGTCGCAGGCGTCAACCAGCTCACCGTTTACACGTCCGGCGATGGTGGCTTTCGCCAGGCCTGGACCGATATCCAGAGCCACATCCATCGGGCTAACTGCGTGGTCGAAATGGCGTTGGCTGCCATCAGGAAGCGTAATTACAGGCATTTTATGTCCTTATTTGCAGTGGTGCCCCACACGAAAGAGCACATACAAAACAATATAATCATAATTATCAACGAGTTGTGGCTCAGCTCCCGCTTCACTCTGCGAAAATATGAGTACGCCCGTCTATCTATTGAACCGCCCTCACCTGCAGCCGCTCGTTGATAACACCGAGGGTTAGTGTACACATCATTAGTGCGCGATTAAAGACGTAATAACTAAATGGTTATTCTTCTTTTAAATAGCAAGGGGCGCTGACAATTTATCGTGGCAATTCCCGCTCATACCACGCGGTTAATTAATCGATAAATTACCTGCATACATAAATAAATCCCCCCACCGCTAAAAAACGAATGAAAAAATCATCCGTTATAGTGAGTATTCATACCCGGCAGGAAATAACAGGAATCAGGCCGGTTGCCCGGCCTGTAAATTACATTTTATAACCGAGCGACAAGGTGGTGCGGCGGTCGGTATGCTCAGGCGCCGAGGCCGGCGGCTGCGAGTTCCACGTCAGGTTATAGGCGACGCGCAGCGCAAAGTGGGCGTTGATGGCCACGTTTAATGCGCTTTCCGAATTCAGCGTCGTGTCTTCAGCCCCGAATACCGAAACACCTTGAGTAAATTTAGCGTTGTCGGTCATCTGCCACGCCCAGGTTCCGGACGCGTACCCCAGCGGCTGAGTTTCGTTATCGCCATCGGTATATTCGTCATAGCGCACGCCCGGACCAAATTCAAAACGCAGGCTGTGAACCGGGCCGTTGAGGATCTGGCGACCATAACCGGCGGTCAGTACGTCGCGCTGTTGATAACCGTTGTAGCGGTCGGTCAGCCAGCTGGCCTGACCAAATACGTAGTTCATATCGGTCAGGTTATAACGGCTACGGCCGCCCACGGCATATTTTTCCGAAGAGCGTTGATCGTTAGAGGACGTATTGCTCGCATTGCCCCACAGTGACCAGGCCGTCGTGTCGCCGTACCAGGTCAGCGTGGAGTCAGCGGTCATTGAGGAGCTTTTCGTGTTGCCGGACTGAGCGAGATAACCCGCATTCACAGCACCTTCGAAAGGTTTTTTGGCAGTGGAAGGGTCATCCATGACGGTAAAAACGGAATCATCGGCCAGTGCGTTTACAGACGCAAAAAGCCCCCCCGCCAGCAATGCCGCTGCGGGTACTGTCTTCAAAAGCTTCATTATAACTCTCTAAAATACATATCTTCAGGACAGTACAAATGATGAATGGACCAGAGATCCCTTCATTGAATTTAGAGTCCGTACAACATTTAAGGAGACCCGACAGGTCCCGGAAACTTTCGCGAGGCGCGCTGAATGCGAGTCCTAAGAAAGGCGCTTGATTATAAAAAGGCACGAATAACTTAGCAATCAATTGCTATTTCGTTTTTTGAATAAGACGGTTCCCAAAACAATCTTTATTTCATAAAGATAAAAACACAGACATCTTTGCAAATCCGCCGCCCACCCCGCTTCCCCTCACTCCATTTCGGTGCCATGCTTAAAAAAGCAGCTTTATTCGTATTTAAGGAGGAACAGGATGACCAAAATTTATACGCTCACGCTGGCCCCATCACTCGACAGCGCAACGCTGACGCCGCAAATTTACCCCGAAGGCAAATTACGCTGTAGCGCACCGGTATTCGAACCTGGAGGCGGCGGGATCAACGTCGCCCGGGCCATTACCTTTCTGGGTGGTAAAGCGACGGCGATTTTCCCGGTTGGGGGCGCCACCGGCGAGCATCTTACCGCCCTGATGGCAGACGAGCAGGTTCCGGTCGAAACAATAGAAACCCGCGACTGGACGCGGCAAAACTTACATGTGCATGTCGATGCCAGCGGTGAACAATATCGCTTTGTCATGCCCGGCGCGGCGCTAACCGAGGATGAGTTCCGCCGCCTGGAAGAGAAAGTGCTGGCGATTGAGCCCGGTTCGCTACTGGTTATCAGCGGCAGTCTGCCTCCCGGTATCAGCGTCGAGCATCTGACTCAACTGGTAAAAAATGCCCAGCAGCACGGGCTACGTTGCATCATCGACAGCTCCGGCGATGCGCTGGCCGCCGCGCTGGACGTCGGCAACATTGAGCTGGTCAAACCGAACCAGAAAGAGCTTAGCGCGCTGGTACAGCGCGACCTTAGCCAGCCTGACGACGTACGCAATGCCGCGCTGGAGCTCATCCGCTCCGGAAAAGTTCGCCGGGTTGTGGTTTCGCTGGGCCCGCAGGGGGCGCTGGGAGTTGATGCCTCCGGCAGCGTACAGGTGGTGCCGCCGCCGATGAAAAGCCAAAGCACCGTAGGTGCCGGCGACAGTATGGTCGGCGCGATGACTTTGCGTCTCGCCGAGCACGCCTCGCTGGAAGATATGGTCCGCTTTGGCGTCGCCGCCGGTAGCGCCGCCACGATTAACCACGGCACCCGCCTGTGTTCATTAGCCAATACGCAAAAAATCTACGATTACCTGTGTGCCCGCTAGTCTCGCCCCCCCTTCGCTCCGGTGAAGGGGGTCAATTCGCTATCATGGTCTATGCTAGAAATTCCATGCATAACAACAGAGTGAAAAATGAGCAACGATATTACCGCGCACGTGATCACCGTTAAATTTCAGGAACAGACGCTGACCGAGATAAATGAGCTCAGCAATCATTTCATCCGCGCAGGTTTTGTCCTGACGCTCAACGACGAAGATGGCAAAACGCATGAATTAGGCACCAACACGTTTGGCCTGCTGAGCGCGCAGAGCGCCGACGACGTGCGGGCTTTAAGCGCAGGCCTTGCGGAAACCGCTCTAGGCAGACCAGCAGAGATAGCCATCACCACATTTAGCGAATGGTTAAAAGCTCAATAAGTGCGATCGCCATCGTGGAAGGCGCCAGTTGTGCGTTAGCTCGAACTTTACGGCCAGGTTATACGCTAACCTTATGATATGGTGGAAAACATGGGGAGAGACAGCATGTGGCAAGCTATTAGCAATTTGTTAAGCGAGCAGCACACTGACGGCGCTGAAATCGAACTGCGCAACGAGCTACCCGGCGGGGAAATCCATGCCGCCTGGCATTTACGTTTTGGCGGGAAAGACTACTTCGTCAAATGCGATGAACGCGAGCTGCTCCCCATTTTTACCGCGGAGGCGGATCAACTGGAGCTGCTCTCGCGCTGTAAAACCGTCAGCGTTCCGCAGGTCTTTGCCGTCGGCAGCGATCGGGATTACAGCTTTCTGGTGATGGAATATTTACCGCCGCGACCGCTGGACGCGCATAACGCGTTTCTGCTCGGTCAGCAAATTGCCCATTTACATCAGTGGAGCGACCAGCCGCAATTTGGCCTTGATTTTGACAACGATCTGTCGACGACCCCGCAGCCGAATGCCTGGCAGCGCCGCTGGTCAACGTTTTTCGCTGAACAACGCATTGGCTGGCAGCTGGAGTTAGCGGCGGAAAAAGGACTGCACTTCGGCGATATCGACAGCATTGTCGACACCGTACAGCAGCGGCTCAGCAATCATCAGCCGCAGCCCTCTTTATTACATGGCGACTTGTGGTCCGGTAACTGCGCGCTAGGGCCCAATGGGCCGTATATTTTCGATCCGGCATGTTATTGGGGCGATCGCGAATGCGATCTGGCAATGCTGCCTCTGCATCCGGAACAGCCGCCGCAGATTTACGACGGCTACCAGTCGGTCTCGCCGCTGCCTGCTGGCTTCCTTGAACGACAACCGATTTACCAGCTTTATACCTTACTTAATCGGGCGATTCTGTTCGGCGGCCAGCACCTGGTCACCGCGCAAAAAGCGCTCGATGAAGCCCTGCAATAAGCGTAAAAAAAGGCCCTCAAAGGGGCCTTTTTCTTCAGCAAGTTTAATCCATTTTTACGCCGTTTAAGCGGAATTTGATGTTCATCGTCAAACCAGTGCCCGGCCTGCCTGCCTCGTAGCGCCATTTGCGCATCGCTGTTTTGACATCACGCTCAAACATATTGGCCGGCTTCGCAGAGAGTATCTGAATATTCTCCACGCGACCATCGGCAGTAACATCAAATTTCACGCGCACATCACCTTCAATACGCAGCGCCTGGGCACGTTGCGGGTAAGAAGGGTCGCCGCGTTTCAACGCTTTAGGACCGCTCGGCGCGGTAGTCATCGGTTTTGCCGTTGCCGCCGTCGTACTCGGCGCGGTACGCGCAGGCGCCGTATTGCTGTTCTCAAACGGCGAGACCGGGCGCGGCTCAGCGGGTTTCACCTCGCGTTTCGGCTCGACTTTTTTCTCTGGTTTAGGCTTTGGTTTCGGCTTAGGCTTGGGCTTCGGTTCCGGTTTGTGAATAACCACTGGCGCCTCTTTTGGCGGCTCAGGCACCACTTCAGGCTCCGGTTCCGGCTCCGGTTCAACAACGGGTTCAACGACCGGCTGCGCCGCCTGCGGAGGCTCTAAATCCGCCGGCGCCACCATTGTTATTTCGATTGGCTGTGAAGGCGAAGGCTTTTCAATAACCTGATGTACCGAGGTATAAAGCAACCCCGCCACAACGGCACCGTGGATAGCCACGGACAGCAGCGTTGGCCACGGAAAGCGGCGAGGTAAATCAAGGGTCATTGCGCTCATAGTCGTTTCTGTTGAAAAATGATGCCCTGATTTTAAATGCAAATAGCAATCATATTCAATAAGGCGTGTTATCCTGCATCAAATTTTGCCTCGTTTTGTGGAAAAAAACCGGCGTGCCGTGGCATGCTAAAGGCGTGCGCATCTTACATTGCTGCTCATAACGCTTTCACGTCACGTGATTTGCCTATTTTTTGATTAAGGAGCCTTGCCGTGCTTTACGTCATCTACGCAGAAGATATCGCCGATTCTCTGGAAAAACGCCAGGCGGTGCGCCCTGCCCATCTGGCGCGCCTACAACTATTACATGATGAAGGCCGTTTACTGACCGCAGGCCCGATGCCCGCGGTAGATAGCAATGAACCTGGCGCGGCAGGATTTAGCGGCTCAACGGTTATCGCAGAATTTGAATCGCTGGAAGCGGCGCAGTCCTGGGCCAACGATGACCCCTATATCGCCGCGGGCGTCTATCAGCACGTCTCGGTAAAACCTTACAAGAAAGTATTTTAATCAAGCGCTTAAAACACAGAGGCACCGCAAGCGGTGCCTTTCGTTTTAACTCTCAGAATTCAGAGAAGGTGAACAGCAAAGCATGACGTTGCCGTTTGACCAGGCACTTCCTGATTGAAAGAATCCGCATGTTGCGGCGAGATTGGGCTTCCAGCCAGCGCGATTTACGGCGACTTACCTGTCTAAGCATGCGCCAGCGCCCTACTTCCGTTCTACTACGCTTCATTGCTACTACTCTACGAGTGAAAAACAGCCCTCATTATAAACCGATGAATCTGTCTGACCATCGCTTTCGCTGCGTTTTTATTTGCCAGATGGATGATGATGCGTAAACTCATGGCATCGGGCTATTCAAAAGGATTTTTCATCTATGACAACCTTTTACACGGTCGTAAACTGGCTGGTCATTCTGGGGTACTGGCTGTTGATTGCCGGTGTTACATTACGCATTCTAATGAAACGCCGCGCGGTACCTTCCGCCATGGCATGGTTACTGATTATTTATATCCTGCCGCTGGTGGGAATTATCGCTTACCTCTCCTTCGGCGAACTGCATCTTGGTAAGCGTCGAGCCGAGCGCGCTCGCGCCATGTGGCCCTCCACCGCCAAATGGCTAACGGACCTGAAAAGCTGCAAACATATCTTTGCTGAAGAAAATAGCCCGGTTGCCGAATCACTGTTCAAACTCTGTGAACGTCGCCAGGGGATCGCTGGCGTAAAAGGTAACCAGCTACAGCTGCTGACCGAATCTGATGATGTGATGCAGGCGCTGATTCGAGACATCCAGCTGGCGCGGCATAACATCGAAATGGTGTTCTACATCTGGCAGCCCGGCGGGATGGCCGACCAGGTGGCGGAATCGTTGATGGCCGCCGCGCGTCGCGGCGTGCATTGTCGACTAATGCTCGATTCAGCCGGTAGCGTCGCCTTTTTCCGCAGCCCGTGGGCGGCCATGATGCGTAACGCCGGTATCGAGGTGGTTGAAGCGCTTAAAGTTAACCTGATGCGTGTATTCTTACGTCGTATGGATCTGCGTCAGCACCGTAAAATGGTGATGATTGACAACTATATCGCCTACACCGGCAGCATGAATATGGTCGATCCGCGCTACTTCAAACAGGATTCCGGCGTCGGTCAGTGGGTCGATCTGATGGCGCGAATGGAAGGCCCGGTGGCCACGGCGATGGGGATCGTATACTCCTGCGACTGGGAAATTGAAACCGGCAAGCGAATTTTGCCCCCGCCGCCGGACGTCAACATCATGCCGTTTGAAGAGGCTAACGGGCATACCATTCATACCATTGCATCCGGTCCCGGCTTCCCGGAAGATTTGATTCATCAAGCGTTGTTAACCGCAGCCTATGCGGCGAAAGAACACCTGATTATGACCACCCCCTACTTCGTCCCCAGCGATGACCTGCTGCACGCCATCTGTACCGCAGCCCAGCGCGGCGTCGAGGTCAGTATTATTATGCCGCGCAAAAACGACTCCCTGCTGGTAGGCTGGGCCAGCCGCGCCTTCTTCACTGAACTGCTTGCCGCTGGCGTGAAAATTTACCAATTCGAAGGCGGCCTGCTACATACCAAAAGCGTGCTGGTGGATGGCGAATTGAGCCTGGTCGGTACCGTTAATCTCGATATGCGCAGCCTGTGGCTTAATTTCGAGATCACGCTGGCGATCGACGACGTGGGCTTCGGCGGCGACCTGGCGGCGGTGCAGGACGATTACATCTCCCGTTCACGCCTGCTGGATGCAAAATTGTGGGCCAAACGACCGCTATGGCAGCGGATCGCAGAGCGACTGTTTTACTTCTTCAGCCCGTTGCTGTAAAACGTGCCCATCAGATGCTTAACGGGTAGCAATCATGGATATGGATTTAAACAATCGCCTGACCGAAGACGAAACGCTCGAACAGGCCTACGATATCTTTCTTGAGCTGGCGGCGGATAACCTCGACCCGGCAGATATCATCCTTTTCAACCTGCAGTTTGAGGAGCGCGGCGGCGCCGAACTGTTTGACCCGGCGGAAGACTGGCAAGAGCATGTCGATTACGACCTCAATCCAGATTTCTTCGCCGAAGTCGTTATTGGCCTTGCCGATACCGATGGCGGCGAGATCAACGATATTTTCGCTCGCGTTCTGCTATGCCGGGAAAAAGATCACAAGCTGTGCCACATTCTGTGGCGCGAATAAGCATTAAGCTAATGCGCCTGTAAAAAAGCCTGCCGACAGTAATATCGGCAGGCTTTTTGTTTTATACGTTATTGCGGTAATTCTGTTCCGCAGGCGTGGCAGAAACGGGCATTTTTATCATGCTCGGCGTTATTGCAGTTTGGGCAAACGCGGCGAGCGCGTCGGTTTTGCAGCGCCGTAGTCATATGCGTCGTTATCAGCCCGGTTGGGATGGCGATGATAGAATAACCGATGAGAATAAGTACAGAGGCGAGTATCCGCCCTAATGGAGTATGTGGCGTAATGTCGCCGTATCCCACGGTAGTAATGGTGACGATTGCCCAATAGACCGAAGCATTTAAGGTGGTAAACCCGTATTGCGGCCCTTCAATTAAATACATCAGCGAGCCGAAAATCACCATCACAATAGCAATAAACGAGTAAAACAGAATGAGCTGATGACGGGCGCTGACGATAGCCCGCCAAAAAATATTCAGCGACGGCATAAAGCGCAGCAGTTTGAGAATACGTAGCGCCCGGATAACCCGCATGGCCCGCCAGGCAAAGACATACTCGAGGCTCATTTCCGGCCATAACCACATCACATACAGCGGTAAAACGGTCGCCAGATCGATAAATCCCCAGAAGCTGAAGATATAGCGTAGCGGATTCGGCCAGCTTATAACGCGTAGAATATATTCTGCGGTGAAGACCGCGGTAACCCCCAGCTCCAGCCAAACAAAAACATGCCACTCATCAAGCGACAGGTGATATTGCGAGCCGAGTCCGGACTCAACAAAAATAATGACCACGCTTAACAGGGCGAATAAACCGCAAAGCCCTTCAAAACGACGGCCAGAGCGACGAGTTTGATCGAAGAGTAGATGGTATAGCCGCAAACGGGCGGCGGAGAGCGAAACTGCCACGTTAACCTCACAATAAAAAAGGGCTGACATCAGTCAGCCCGAGTGATTATAACGGGTCTACCTTCAGGCAGGAAACCGCATGGCGGAAACTGCCCTCCAGCACCGGCCGCGTTTTGGCGCATTCGGGCCCGGCCAATGGACATCGGGTGCGAAATACGCAACCCGAAGGCGGATTAATCGGTGAAGGTAATTCCCCTTCCAATAGTTGGATGGTTTTATTCTTCTCCAGATCCGGATCCGGCACCGGTACGGCCGACATCAGCGCTTTGGTATAAGGATGCAGCGGATTATGATACACCTCATCATAGGTGCCCAACTCCACCGCATGGCCTAAATACATGACCAACACGCGGTCGGAAATGTGTTTCACTACCGCCAGGTCGTGGGCGATAAAAATCAACGATAGCCCCATCTCCCTCTGCAGCTGCTGTAGTAAGTTCACCACCTGCGCCTGAATGGAAACGTCCAGCGCCGATACCGGCTCATCGCAAATAATCAATTTAGGCTCAAGGATCAGCGCGCGAGCGATACCAATGCGCTGACATTGGCCGCCGGAGAATTCATGCGGATAGCGGTTAATCAGGTTCGGCAACAGGCCGACCTTCATCATCATCGCCTTCACGCGATCGCGCACTTCCTGACGAGACATCTTAGGATGATAGGTCCGCAGCGGTTCAGCGATAATTTCGCCAATGGTCATACGCGGATTCAGTGAGGCCAGCGGATCCTGGAAGATCATCTGGATATCGCTGCGCACGTCGCGCCACTCTTCCGGCTTCATGCCTAACAGATCTTTTCCAAGCCAGGCGACTTTACCGTCGGTAGCTTTCACCAGGCCGATGATGGCGCGGGCGAAGGTCGATTTACCGCAGCCGGATTCGCCGACCACGCCCAGCGTTTCACCTTCATACAGGCGCAGAGTAACGCCATCCACCGCTTTGAGCGTTTTTGACGGTTGCCAGAACCATTGCTTGCCATCTTTAATATCAAAATGCACTTTCAGATCGGCAATTTCGAGCAGCACTTTTCTTTGTTCGATCACGGCGTTCATAGCAGATCCCCTACCGGTTTAAAGCAAGCGCGCAGGCGGCCTGGCGCAAACGACTCCAGAGGCGGAGCGCTATTACAGATTTCCATGGCATGCGGGCAGCGCGGCTGGAACGGGCAGCCTTTCGGCAGACGCAGCAGGTTCGGCGGGTTACCAGGAATCGTTAGCAAGGAATCGCCTTCGCCATCGAGACGCGGTACCGCATTGAGTAAACCAATCGAGTACGGGTGCGACGGTTGATAGAAGACGTCGCGCGCCTGACCGTATTCCATGGTACGCCCGGCATACATCACCAGAACCTTATCGCAGATCCCCGCTACCACGCCGAGGTCGTGGGTAATCATAATAATCGCGGTGTTAAACTCGCGCTTCAGCTCGTTAAGCAGGGTCATGATCTGCGCCTGCACGGTAACGTCCAACGCGGTGGTCGGTTCATCGGCAATCAGCAGTTTTGGCCGACATAACAGCGCCATGGCAATCATCACGCGCTGGCGCATCCCGCCGGAGAACTCGTGCGGGAACATCTTCATGCGCTTACGCGCTTCCGGCATCTTCACCGCATCGAGCATTCTTACCGACTCTTCAAAAGCCGCGGCTTTGCTCAGCCCTTTATGCAGCATCAGCACTTCCATCAGCTGCTCGCCAACCCGCATATAAGGGTTCAACGACGTCATCGGGTCCTGGAAAATCATCGAAATCTGTTCGGCACGCAGCTTATTCAGATCGCGCTCGGGCAAATTAAGGATTTCGCGACCGTTAAAAGTGGCGGAACCGCTAATATGACCATTCGCGGCCAAAAGCCCCATTAGCGCGAATGCCGTTTGCGATTTCCCGGAACCTGACTCACCGACGATTCCTAAGGTTTCGCCGGCCCGCAGGTTAAAATTCAGATCGTTAACCGCGGTGACATCGCCGTCCGGCGTTTTAAACGTCACCCGAAGATCCTTCACATCCAGCAGCAGACCGCTTTGCTGCGCGGCCTGCGGCGCTTTAGCCATTTCAATTGTGCTCATGACGGCGCTCCTTAGCGGTCTTTCGGGTCGAGGGCATCACGCAGGCCATCGCCGATAAAGTTAAAACAAAACAGCGTTACCACCAGGAACCCGGCAGGGAATAACAACAGCCACGGCGAGACTTCCATTGAGTTGGCGCCATCACTGAGTAACGCGCCCCAACTGCTCAGCGGTTCCTGGGTGCCAAGGCCGAGGAAGCTCAGGAAGGATTCGAACAGAATCATGCTGGGTACCAGCAGTGAAGCGTAAACCACCACCACACCCAGGACGTTCGGCACAATATGACGAATAACGATATTCGCGGTGGAGACCCCGCCGACCTGCGCGGCTTCGATGAACTCTTTACGTTTCAGACTCAGGGTCTGACCGCGTACGATACGCGCCATATCCAGCCACGACACCATCCCGATAGCCACAAAGATCAGCAGGATGTTCTGACCAAAGAAGGTCACCAGCAGGATCACGAAGAACATGAACGGGAAGGAGTTGAGGATTTCCAGTAAACGCATCATCACCGAGTCCACTTTGCCGCCGAGATAACCGGAAAGCGAACCATAGAGGGTGCCGAGGATCACCGCCACCAGCGCCGCAGCCACGCCAACCATCAGCGATATGCGTCCGCCAATCGCCACGCGCACCAGCAGGTCGCGACCGGATGAATCGGTGCCAAAATAGTGACCAGACTCCATATCCGGAGCGTTAGACATCATCCCCCAGTCGGTATCGAAATAGGAAAACTGCGACAGCATTGGAGCGATAGTCACAAACAGCGCAATAATCACCAGCACAATCAGGCTGGCCACCGCCGCGCGGTTATGCATAAAGCGGCGACGCGCATCCTGCCACAGGCTACGGCCTTCAACTTCCAGTTTCTCACTGAAGTTCTCCAGCGCCTCGCTATTTTTCTTACTTAACATCATGGCGAACTCCGGCTTCAGTAGCGAATTTTCGGATCGATGACGGCGTACAGCACGTCGACGATCGCGTTAAACAGAATGGTCAGCGCGCCGACCAGAATCGTCAGGCTGAGCACCAGCGAGTAGTCGCGGTTAAGCGCGCCGTTGACGAATAACTGGCCAATACCCGGCAGGCCGTAAATTGTCTCGATAACCATTGAGCCAGTGATAATGCCAACGAACGCCGGGCCCATATAGGAAAGCACCGGCAGCAACGCAGGCTTCAGCGCGTGGCGGAAGATAATTCTGCGCATCGGCAGGCCTTTCGCCCGCGCGGTGCGGATGAAGTTAGAGTGCAAAACTTCAATCATCGAACCGCGGGTGATACGGGCGATACTGGCAATATAGGCCAGCGATAACGCCACCATCGGCAGGATCATAAATTTCAGCGCCCCGCCGTTCCAGCCGCCGCCAGGCAGCCAGTGCAGCGTGATGGCGAAAATCATCACCAGCAGCGGCGCCACCACGAAACTCGGTATGACGACGCCGGTCATTGCCACCCCCATCACCGCGTAGTCCCATTTGGTATTCTGTTTTAAAGCGGCAATAACCCCGGCGCTAACGCCAAGAATCACGGCTAATAAGAAGGCTGCAAGGCCCAATTTGGCGGAAACCGGGAAGCTTGATGCAACCAGATCGTTCACCGAATAATCTTTATATTTGAAGGAAGGACCGAAATCACCGTGCGCCAGTTGCTTCAGATAATTGAAGTACTGGGTCATGATGGGGTCGTTTAAATGATATTTCGCTTCAATGTTCGCCATGACTTCCGGCGGCAGCGTGCGTTCACCGGTAAAAGGACTGCCCGGCGCGAGGCGCATCATGAAGAAAGAGATAGTAATAAGAATAAATAGCGTCGGAATCGCTTCCAGACAGCGACGTAATATGAATTTTAACATTGCCCGTACCTTCTGGCCTGTGCCTATCGAGTGCGATGAATTCAGACACGGTGGGGCAAGCTCAGCCTGCCCCACGTCTTGCCATTAATGTTTGATAATATAAAGGTTCTTCACGTAAATATTATCCAACGGGTCTTTACCGGTATAACCGCCAACCCACGGTTTAACCAGGCGTGCGTTCACATAGTAGTAAACAGGAACAATCGCGGAATCTTTATCCAGCTGTTGTTCGGACTGCGCGTACAGCTCGGCGCGTTTCGCTTCATCGGTGACCTGCAGAGTATCGCCGATGATCTTATCGAATGCCGGGCTCTTATAATGCGCCGTGTTGTTAGAGCTGTCGCTGAGCATGGTGTTCAGGAACGATGTCGGCTCGTTGTAATCAGCGCACCAGCCGGCGCGAGCGACATCGAAGGTGCCCTGATGACGGCTATCGAGGAAGGTTTTCCACTCCTGATTTTCCAGCTTAACGTTAGCGCCAAGGTTTTTCTTCCAGATGGACGCCACGGCGATAGCCAGTTTTTTATGTAAATCAGAGGTGTTATACAGCAGGTTAAAGGTCAGCGGCTTATCAGCGGTATAGCCGGCTTCCGCCAGCAATTTTTTCGCTTCTTCATTACGCTTGTCCTGAGACCATTTGAACCACTCCGGCTCAACGAGTTTCATGCCGTCGGTGTATGGCGGGGTATAACTGTAAGCCGGCAGATCGCCCTGGTTTTTCACTTTATTAACGATAATATCGCGATCCAGCGCCAGCTTAAGCGCGGTACGGACGCGTACGTCGGTAAACGGCGCTTTCTGGTTATTGATTTCGTAATAATAAGTACACAGATAAGGATCGACGTGAACTTCTTTCGGGATCTCTTTTTTCAGCTTCTGGAACAGTTCAATCGGCATGTTGTTATAGGTCATGTCGATTTCGCCGCTGCGGTAGCGGTTGACATCGGTAACTTCAGAAGAAATTGGCAGGTAAGTTACCTGGTTAATAACGGTTTTGGCGTTGTCCCAGTAATTCGTATTACGCTCGAGCACAATACGTTCGTTCACCACCCAGTCTTTTAATTTATAGGCGCCGTTGGTGACGATATTCGCAGGCTGCGTCCATTTCTCGCCATATTTTTCGATGGCGGCTTTTGGTACTGGAGAAACGGATGGATGGACGAGGAGTTTATAGAAATACGGGACCGGTTCGCTCAGCGTGACTTCAAATGTTTTGTCATCGATTGCTTTGACGCCGAGATCGGTTGCCGGTTTTTTGCCGGCAATAATCTCATCGACGTTAGCCACATGGCCGTACTGGAGATAGCTGGCGTAAGGTGATGCCGTTTTCGGGTCGGCCAGACGCTGCCAGCTATAAACGAAATCTTGCGCGGTAACCGGTGAACCGTCGGACCATTTGGCATCTTTGCGAATATGGAAAGTCCAGACTTTAAAATCCTTGTTATCCCACGATTCGGCAACGCCCGGAACTGGATGGCCGTTAAGATCGCCAATCACTAACCCTTCAAACAGATCGCGGTTAACGTTGGACTCCGGTACACCTTCAATTTTATGCGGATCCAGAGATTGCACCTCTGCCCCGTTATTACGTACCAGCGTTTGTTTATCCGCCAGTTGCACCCCGGCAGGGACATCAGCTGCCATAGCAACATTTGCGGTGATGAGCGCAGATAAAATTCCCGCCGCTACCAGACTTTTTTTAGTGATGATGGTCATGTGTTGTTACTCCACTCATTATAATTACTGGTTATTTAACCAGCCTGTTATTTTTCCCTTATAGGGATTCTGTACAGTGCAGGAGTCTTTGCCGCTGTCAGATTCTACTGCTTGCTATCACCGACTTATTTATTACGACCGCTCAAACGGCAGCCTTGACGTCGATTCTTTATCCCCTGTCCAGAGGGGGAATGCCGGCACAATGAGTTATGTAATAATAATTCTCATTTGTGCACATTATTTAGTTAGCGATCAGGCCGGAAAGTACCAAAACGGTTTCTTGTCCGCCAATGCAATTTGCAAATATGTTACCGGATTCTCTTTTATTGTTTTTTTTACCGTGCTTAACCTGAGACTTATGACGTTTAAAAATAAAAAATAGCGTTTAAAATCACACGGATAGGAACACCCTGTCGTTTTACGTTCCCGCTCTGTACGCAAAGTTGCTTTTTTGCACAAAAATTTAACAATTGTCTAATTTTTAGCACATTAATCTGCTGTCTCGAAGAAATTACTAATATCATTTCGATGATCCGACAGCAAGCGCCAGAGAATGATGTGACAAAAATAACAGTGATGAGGGGAGAAAAACAGTCTGACGAGATAGAATAAAAACAACTAACAATATGATAAATATAAAATAAAATCATTATCAGCAAAAGTTATCGCTTGCCATTTATAGCAACGACAGGGATAAGTTTTGCTAATAATCTTTCAAACGCGAGGCTCAGCGCCCCGCGTCTGCTGCGTCAGTCACCCTGTTAATCCAGGAAACAGCGCTTTAATCCCGGTGACGATAAACTCGATCCCTAAAGCCATCAGCAACAGACCCATGATACGCGTAATGACGTTAATTCCGGTCTGCCCCAGCAATCTGACCAACCATGGGGCCATGCGAAAGATTCCCCAACAACAGGCGGCAAACAGCGCAATGGCGATTGAAAAACCGATCAGATGGGCAATTGAGTGATAACGCGTGCCCCACACGATCGTGGAACTTATCGCCCCCGGCCCCGCCATTAAAGGCAGCGCTAACGGTACGACACCGATGCTTTCACGAATGGCCGTCTCCGACTTTTCCTGTTTGTTTTGTTTATCCTCGCCGAGTTTCCCGCTGATCATCGACATGGCGATAGTCACCACCAGGATCCCCCCCGCGATACGGAAAGAATCAATTGAGATGCCGAAAATTTGCAAGATTCCGTCACCGAGGAAAAGCGAGGTAAGGAGGATGATAGCCACCGACAGGTTAGCCGTCAGATTCGTCTTATTACGTACCAGCGCCGTCTGATAACTGGTCATACTAATGAAAACCGGAATGATGCCGACCGGATTGACCAGCGCGAACAGGCCGATAAAAAATTTAAAATAAACAGCGAAATCAAACAACGGTAGGGTCACAGTGAACTCCGCAGCACCATTAAAAAAGGCTGTTGACAGCGTCAGTACGAATTAATTTGGCAGAAGATACCCTTTTCATAGCCACAATTCATCTCAAATATGCAGCCGCGGCTGATTGATTTTATTTGTTATATATTTGTTTAATGTATGCGCTTTATTCATTAAATATGCATACCTTATCACTCCTCATGATTTAACTGGTCAATTATTGCCCTGCTGAAAGGTATCAGCATCGCCAAATATTGATCCAAATCACGTAATTCATACTCAGAAGTGAGTAATCTTGGCTACACCAACAGAGTGAAAGGCCGAAGTACCTGAGTGCGTAGTAAGACAAAGCTTTTTTAGTAAATCAGTGTGTTCAAAGCGTTAGAAATCTTTACGTTAACATTTACATGCAAGCTGTTAACAGCCTGTCTATAATGTCGAATCGAGCTACTGTTTTACTAAAAAAGTTTAACATTATCAGGAGAGCATTATGGCTGTTACTAATGTCGCTGAACTTAACGCACTTGTAGAGCGCGTAAAAAAAGCCCAGCGTGAATATGCCAGTTTCACTCAAGAACAAGTTGATAAGATCTTCCGTGCCGCCGCTCTGGCCGCTGCAGATGCTCGAATCCCTCTCGCAAAAATGGCCGTTGCCGAATCCGGCATGGGTATTATTGAAGATAAAGTGATCAAAAACCACTTCGCCTCCGAATATATCTACAACGCCTATAAAGATGAAAAAACCTGTGGCGTCCTGTCTGAAGACGACACTTTCGGTACCATCACCATTGCTGAACCAATCGGTATTATTTGCGGTATCGTCCCGACTACCAACCCAACCTCAACGGCAATCTTCAAATCGCTGATCAGCCTGAAGACGCGTAACGCCATCATCTTCTCTCCGCACCCGCGTGCTAAAGACGCAACTAACAAGGCGGCGGATATTGTATTGCAGGCGGCGATTGCCGCAGGCGCGCCGAAAGATTTGATTGGTTGGATCGACCAACCTTCAGTAGAACTGTCTAATGCATTGATGCACCACCCTGACATCAACCTGATCCTCGCCACCGGTGGCCCAGGTATGGTTAAAGCCGCTTATAGTTCTGGTAAACCAGCTATCGGCGTTGGCGCAGGCAACACGCCGGTTGTCATCGATGAAACTGCCGATATTAAACGCGCAGTAGCGTCCGTACTGATGTCAAAAACCTTCGATAACGGCGTTATCTGTGCTTCTGAACAGTCTGTCGTCGTCGTTGACTCTGTATACGATGCCGTTCGCGAACGCTTTGCCAGCCACGGCGGCTACCTGCTGCAGGGCAAAGAACTGAAAGCCGTTCAGGACATTATCCTGAAAAATGGCGCGCTGAACGCGGCTATCGTTGGTCAGCCAGCGGCAAAAATCGCCGAACTGGCGGGCTTCACCGTGCCGGCCACCACTAAGATTCTGATCGGCGAAGTTACCGACGTTGACGAAAGCGAACCGTTCGCTCACGAAAAACTGTCCCCGACGCTGGCAATGTACCGTGCGAAAGATTTCGAAGACGCGGTCAATAAAGCAGAAAAACTGGTCGCCATGGGCGGTATCGGCCATACCTCTTGCCTGTACACCGACCAGGACAACCAGCCGACTCGCGTGGCCTACTTCGGCCAGATGATGAAAACCGCGCGTATCCTGATCAACACCCCGGCTTCTCAGGGTGGTATCGGCGACCTGTATAACTTCAAACTCGCACCTTCCCTGACTCTGGGTTGTGGTTCCTGGGGTGGTAACTCCATCTCTGAAAACGTTGGTCCGAAACACCTGATCAACAAGAAAACCGTTGCTAAGCGAGCTGAAAACATGTTGTGGCATAAACTTCCGAAATCTATCTACTTCCGTCGTGGCTCACTGCCAATCGCACTGGATGAAGTGATTACTGATGGTCACAAACGCGCGCTGATTGTGACTGACCGCTTCCTGTTCAACAACGGTTATGCAGACCAGATCACTTCCGTATTGAAAGCGGCTGGCGTAGAAACCGAAGTATTCTTTGAAGTTGAAGCTGACCCAACGCTGACCATCGTGCGTAAAGGCGCGGATCTGGCCAACTCCTTCAAACCAGACGTAATCATCGCGCTGGGCGGCGGTTCCCCGATGGATGCTGCCAAAATCATGTGGGTCATGTATGAGCACCCGGAAACCCACTTCGAAGAACTGGCGCTGCGCTTTATGGATATCCGTAAACGTATCTACAAGTTCCCGAAAATGGGCGTCAAAGCCAAGATGGTTGCCATTACCACCACTTCCGGTACCGGTTCTGAAGTTACCCCGTTCGCCGTGGTAACCGACGATGCAACTGGACAGAAATATCCGCTGGCCGACTACGCGCTGACTCCGGATATGGCGATTGTCGATGCCAACCTCGTCATGGATATGCCGAAGTCTCTCTGTGCCTTCGGTGGTCTGGATGCCGTGACTCACGCCCTGGAAGCTTACGTTTCCGTACTGGCCTCTGAATTCTCCGATGGTCAGGCTCTGCAGGCGCTGAAACTGCTGAAAGAGTATCTGCCGGCCTCTTACCATGAAGGTTCTAAAAACCCGGTAGCCCGCGAACGTGTGCACAGTGCCGCCACTATCGCTGGTATCGCGTTTGCTAACGCCTTCCTGGGCGTGTGCCACTCAATGGCTCACAAACTGGGCTCGCAGTTCCACATTCCGCACGGTCTGGCAAACGCCCTGCTGATCTGCAACGTTATCCGCTATAACGCGAATGACAACCCGACCAAGCAGACCGCATTCAGTCAGTATGACCGTCCGCAGGCGCGCCGTCGTTATGCCGAGATCGCAGACCACCTGGGTCTGAGCGCTCCGGGCGACCGCACTGCTGCGAAAATCGAGAAACTGCTGGCATGGCTGGAAAGCCTGAAAGCTGAACTGGGTATTCCGAAATCTATCCGCGAAGCCGGCGTTCAGGAAGCTGACTTCCTGGCTCACGTTGATAAGCTGTCTGAAGACGCCTTTGATGACCAGTGCACCGGCGCTAACCCGCGCTACCCTCTGATCGCCGAGCTGAAACAGATTCTGCTGGATACCTACTACGGTCGTGACTTTGTCGAAGGCGAAGCTGCGGCTGTGAAAAAAGAAGCCGCTCCAGTCAAAGCAGAGAAAAAAGCGAAAAAATCCGCTTAATTCACGGCATTGATATGAACGAAGCCCCATCTATTGATGGGGCTTTTTTTATTTTCATACTTTATTAACGTTTGCCTACAGAAGTACAAAAGACAATAAACCTGGTAATATCTGAATACAGGAACCGATTCCATAAAAGACAACAGGCGCCATACAGGCGCCTGAAGATAATGAAATTAAAGAATTATTCGCAGTGACGCAGCTTACTTTGCACCTGGGTTAACGAACCGATATTCAGCGCCTCTTTATAATGCTTACGACAGACGGAAACGTAGCGCTCATTACCGCCAATAACCACCTGCTCCCCCTCATTGTACGGGCGCCCTTCCTGATCAAGACGTAAAACCATGCTTGCCTTTCGCCCACAGAAGCAAATCGTTTTTAATTCAACCAGCTTATCTGACCATGCTAACAAATACTGACTACCGCTAAATAACTCACCGCGAAAGTCCGTACGCAATCCGTAGCACAATACCGGGATATCGAGCTCATCCACCACTTCAGAGAGCTCGTGGACCTGTTCACGGGTCAGGAACTGGCTCTCGTCCACCAGCACGCAATGAATGGGCTGGCGGGCATGCTCCGACGCGATATCGGCATATAACGACGTCTGAGGATTATACAGCCGCGCCGGCGAAGAGAGCCCGATTCGCGAGCTCACTTTGCCAGAACCAAAACGGTCGTCAATTTCAGCGGTATAAACGACGGTACGCATCCCTCGTTCCTGGTAATTGTACGAAGACTGCAACAGCGCAGTAGACTTACCGGCATTCATTGCAGAATAGTAAAAATAAAGTTGTGCCATCGGCTGCGTAACCCCAATCAATGTGTTTTACCGCGCAATTGTATCATATATTACCGAGCCGACCGTGCTTTCACAGGGGGTATTGCTGGCAGGCTGATAATGCTTTACAAAAAATGAAACGGCCAGCGAATGAATAGCGTCAGGCACCACCGTCGCCGCGCCAGCGGATACAAATCATTGTCGTTTTGTGCTTAAACCGCCATTCTCCGGACAACTATAATGGGTTTTGGCCGCCAATTTATATTAAGCATCACCGTAACTAATGCGCTAAAACTGAAGAGCGATATTTATCCACGTGAAGTATAAATTTACTCTCGAAACGCGGGAAAATCATCCTGACTCATGGTTTTAGCGCCAGTGCGTATGCTTAAGCTATAAGCGAGAAGATGTGAGGTCGCGCGAAAATTTAACTTAAATTATTTAATCAACCAGACAAATAACAAGTAATTTTGAATTCCTTACATTCTCCCCTATTGCACATCTGATTTTATCGCTCTATTATTACTTCAACAAACCACCCCACAATATAAGTTTGAGATTACTACAATGAGCGAAGCACTTAAAATTTTGAACAACATCCGTACTCTTCGTGCGCAGGCAAGAGAATGCACCCTTGAAACGCTTGAAGAGATGCTGGAAAAATTAGAAGTTGTTGTTAACGAACGTCGCGAAGAAGAAAGCGCCGCTGCTGCAGAAATTGAAGAGCGTACTCGTAAACTGCAACAGTACCGCGAAATGCTGATCGCTGACGGTATTGATCCGAATGAACTGCTGAGCACCATGGCGGCAGTTAAAGCTGGCACCAAAACTAAACGTGCTGCACGTCCGGCTAAATACAGCTACGTTGATGAAAACGGCGAAACTAAAACTTGGACTGGCCAGGGTCGTACTCCGGCAGTCATCAAGAAAGCAATGGATGAGCAAGGTAAAACACTGGACGATTTCCTGCTCTAATTAGCTTTATGCTTGATATAAAAATCCCGCTTCGGCGGGATTTTTTTTATCGCTACGCGCTAAAGTATCAGGCATAAAAAAACCGGATCGCTATCAGGCGACCCGGTTGTTCTGGCGACGAATATTACTTCGCGACAGCTTGCTCAAGCCAGGCTTTAAAGTCTTCGCCCAAAGTCTTATGGCGAACGCCATATTCTACGAAGGCCTGCATATAACCGAGCTTATTACCGCAGTCATGGCTTTTGCCTTTCATGTGGTAGGCTTCCACGGTCTCTTTCTCGATCAGCATATCAATAGCATCAGTCAGCTGAATTTCATCGCCGGCTCCCGGAGGGGTTTTAGCCAGCAGCGGCCAAATATCGGCGCTCAGTACATAACGGCCGACAACCGCCAGATTAGATGGCGCGACGTCTGCCTTCGGCTTCTCAACAACGCCAACCATCGGCACGCTTTCGCCAGGCTGCAGGCTTTCGCCTTTGCAATCAACAACACCATAAGCCGTAACGTCATCAACCGGCTCAACCATGATCTGGCTGGCGCCCGTTTCGTCAAAGCGAGCAATCATTTCCGCCAGGTTATCACGGGTCAGATCGGACTCATATTCGTCCAGAATAACGTCCGGCAGAATAACCGCAACCGGCTCGTCGCCGACAACGGGATGCGCGCACAGCACCGCATGACCCAGACCTTTAGCCAGCCCCTGACGTACCTGCATGATGGTAACGTGCGGCGGACAAATAGACTGAACTTCTTCCAGAAGCTGACGTTTTACACGTTTTTCCAGCATCGCTTCGAGTTCGAAGCTGGTATCGAAATGGTTTTCAATAGAGTTTTTCGAAGAGTGTGTCACCAGAACAATTTCAGTAATCCCAGCGGCGATACATTCGTTAACAACATATTGGATTAATGGTTTATCTACCAGTGGCAGCATTTCTTTCGGAATAGCCTTGGTGGCGGGTAGCATCCTGGTGCCTAATCCCGCTACCGGGATAACAGCTTTTCTTACTTTAGAATTAAGGGCAGCCATTGAAATCTCCTGGACTGTTCGTTTTTTGAACTTAATCGTCAATAAATAACGCATCGAGTATATCAGTCTGATCAGTTAAACCTGGTCTGAAAAGGTTTGGATACCCTCGAATTAGGACTTTTACGCATAAAACGCAGTGATAGTACCACCGGAAATGTAGGCCCGGTAATCCCACCTACTAAAAATAGATAGAATTGTTCATTCTGCAGACAACATCAGTCGTAAACGTCCCCCCGCGCCCCAAATTTGGCACTGCCATGAAGTACAGCGCTGGCTAATTTGGTTGAGGTATGCGTTGCCCAACGTTCCTAACGGAACGCCGTTACTAATTTGAATTTTATGCTCACCGGTATTCAACGTGCCGTTAAGACCTGCAGAAACCAGAATCAAATTTTTTAATCCGCTGTGATAATAACCAACCAACAATGGGAATTGACCTGGTAAATTGGCCTGGCGCAGTAATTGGTTAACTTGTTTTAACAATGCGCCCATTTCCGGCAGGCGCTGCCCCTGATGAGCGAGCTGTTCTTGCAGCAAGCCATTAAACAAAGCGCGTAATAATAATGCCGCCAGAACGCCATTATCACCGGCACGGGTAACATCCAGGCAATAAAACGCCAGATCGTTTTCTGATAACGGCGCAATATCCAGCACCAGCCCCGGTTTATCTGCAGAGATAAGCTGACGGTAATGAATGCGACAATGGGATATCTCCTGCTGTACCGGCGGCTGAAGCTCCTGCAATAACCTTGACGCCGCCAGGGGATCGCTAACTAACGCATCCCAGTCTTCAAATAATCGCTCTTCCTCTTCTACTCGAGAACTAAACATTGTCGGGTAGAGACATGCATACACCGTTTCACGCAGGCGATTAAAATCTTTTACCGGCTTCAGTAAGACGTCCTGAACGCCAAGACGCAGCGCTTTGGCAATGTCCGCCATGTTTTCGGTCGCGGAAATCATCAAAATAGGAAGTTGTTCACCCTGGTTGCGAACCTGTTCAACCAGCTCCAGGCCGTTCATTCTCGGCATCGAGATATCACAAATCATCAGATCTGGTTTCGAAATCGCGATTTGCTGCAGCGCCTCAATGCCGTCTTCCGCCTGGCGGATGGTCGCCCCCAGTGAAGTGAGCCAGCTATCCAGAAGAGAGCGGAAAACGGGTTCGTCTTCAACTATCAGAATCTGTTTTCCCGCCAATGGCTGCGTCATGTTCTCTCCCCTGGCTGACGATAATTAAATAGTGGCACGCTATTCACGCTATCGCCTGTCAGAATTTACTTAAGTGTTGGACAAGTGCGCTACGCGGAAGTGCGCACCAAGGGTAATAATTCATCCATTTTTTTCTCAACGGCCAGCTGTCCTGCGGCCATCGCTTCGCCAGCACGATGAAAATCAAGAGTGGAAATTTGCGGACAAAACGGCTGTAACAGGATATCTGGCGGATCGCCTGCCATACGATTACGTTTCAGACGGTTTTCCAGCACCTGAATCGAGGTAGACATAATCTCCATCGCCGTGGGGGTTATTGTCGCACGACGAGAGCTCATTCTCCCCAACCGGGATCGCAGGCGGGAATGCCAACTGAGCTCCTCTATTGGCTCCGGACGCGGCGATTCGATTGATAACAGGTCCTGCTGCATAAGATGGGCGTCATGCTGGAGGTCGACGGCAATCACAATATCCGCCCCCAAGGCTCGCGTTAGCGAGACCGGAACCGGATTGACCACCGCGCCATCCACCAGCCAGTAGCCGTTATACATCACCGGCGACATCAGGCCCGGCATACTACAAGAAGCGCGGACCGCCATGTGCAGGTCACCTTCCGTAAACCATAATTCTCGCCCGGTACTCAGGTTAGTCGCCACGGCGGCAAAACGACGTTCGCACTCTTCGATTTGCGCAACGGGCATAATTTGCCGGTATTGATTGAACACCCGCTCGCCGCGTAACAAACCGCCGCGCCGCCAGGAGAGATCCATCAATCGCAGCACATCCCAGTTGCTAAAGGAGCTAACCCACTTTTCCAACGCAGGGAGACGATTGCAGGCGTATGCCGCACCGACTAAGGCACCAATAGAACATCCTGCCACTACATCGACATCAATTCCTGCCCGATGCAGCGCTTTTATCACGCCGATATGCGACCAACCGCGCGCGGCGCCAGCCCCTAGCGCTAAACCAATCTTCAACTTTCTCATTAGTACAGATACATATCCTTCCACTCCGAGCATGACATTAGCGCCATCGCTCAGTTAACATAATGCAGGTTGGCGCTCTGGCGCCGTTATTCTTTTCCATGGAGGCGATTTTGTCGCAATTATGCCCCTGTGGCAGCGCTCTCGAGTATAGCTCATGTTGCCAGCGATATCTGGACGGCGGTCAGCTAGCGCCGAGCCCGTCACAGCTGATGCGTTCCCGTTATAGCGCATTCGTGATGAAAGATGTCGATTATTTAATCAAAACCTGGCATCCAGGCTGTGAAGCACCACGTTTTCGCGCCGATATCGAAAAAGGCTTTGCTAACACGCAGTGGCTCGGTTTAACCGTTTTCGCTACCGATAACGGGCGTAGCCCCGACGAAGGCTTCGTCAGTTTTATCGCACGTTTTACTGAAGATAACCGCCCCGGCGCGATTATTGAACGTTCCAGATTCTTAAAAGAAAACGGACAGTGGTACTATATTGACGGCACCCGACCATTAATTGGCCGTAATGACCCCTGCCCTTGCGGTTCAGGTAAAAAATTTAAAAAATGCTGCGGCCAATAAGGCCCGGCATCAGCAATTGCAAACACAACAGGATTTCCCCCGCGATGCATTCATTACAACGTAAAGTACTACGCACCATTTGCCCTGATCAGAAAGGCCTCATCGCGCGTATCACGAATATCTGCTACAAGCACGAGTTAAACATCGTGCAGAACAATGAGTTTGTCGACCACCGTACCGGTCGTTTCTTCATGCGTACCGAGCTCGAAGGTATCTTTAACGACGCCACTCTGCTGGCCGACCTCGATAGCGCGCTGCCGGAAGGTTCAATCCGTGAACTCAACCCGGCCGGCCGTCGCCGGGTGGTGATTCTGGTCACTAAAGAAGCGCACTGTCTCGGCGATCTGCTGATGAAAGCCAACTACGGCGGGCTGGATGTCGAGATCGCCGCGGTTATCGGCAACCATGAAACGCTGCGCACGCTGGTGGAACGTTTCGGTATTCCCTTTGAGCTGGTGAGCCATGAAGGATTGAGCCGCGAAGAGCACGACCAGCAGATGGGCGATGCGATAGCCGCCCACGATCCGGACTACGTGGTACTGGCAAAGTACATGCGCGTGCTTACTCCGGCGTTTGTCGCTCGTTTCCCGAACAAAATCATTAATATTCACCACTCGTTCCTGCCGGCGTTTATCGGCGCGCGTCCGTATCACCAGGCCTATGAGCGCGGCGTGAAGATCATTGGCGCCACCGCCCACTATGTGAATGATAATCTGGATGAAGGCCCAATCATCATGCAGGACGTGATTCACGTCGATCATACCTATACCGCCGAAGATATGATGCGCGCGGGCCGTGACGTTGAAAAAAACGTCTTAAGCCGTGCGCTATATCAGGTACTGGCGCAGCGCGTCTTTGTTTACGGCAACCGGACGATCATTCTTTAATCAACAGCGAAATGAATTGGTTAGCTTTACGGCGTTACGCGTAAAAATCAGGCAACCAGTTTAATTTTGTCAAAGGAATGCTTTACAGGGGCGCGTCATTTGGTATGATGCGCCCCGCTTCCCGAGAAGGGAGCAGGCCAGTAAAAAGCATTACCCCGTGGTGGGGTTCCCGAGCGGCCAAAGGGAGCAGACTGTAAATCTGCCGTCATCGACTTCGAAGGTTCGAATCCTTCCCCCACCACCATTATTCACTACAGTGATATGGTTTTCCCGAAAAGCGTAAACGATGTTTGCACTTAGCGGGAAGGGCGAGGAGCGATAGCGACGAGTTATCCTTCCCCACCACCATTCATTTTGCTGAATAGCCTACAATTTGATTTTACCCCTGGTGGGGTTCCCGAGCGGCCAAAGGGAGCAGACTGTAAATCTGCCGTCATCGACTTCGAAGGTTCGAATCCTTCCCCCACCACCATCTCTCCTTGTAATACCCAGCTTAATCTACCTACGATATTCTATATTCTGCCCTACGGGGAAGGATGAGAGGCTTCGACCAAGGTTCGACTCGAGCGTCAGCGAGAGAACGTTGCCGCAGGCAACGGCCCAAAGGGCGAGGCGCTTAGCGACGAGTTATCCTTCCCCCACCACCATCTCTCCTTGTAATACCCAGCTTAATCTACCTACGATATTCTATATTATGCCCTACGGGGAAGGATGAGAAGCTTCGACCAAGGTTCGACTCGAGCGTCAGCGAGAGAACGTTGCCGCAGGCAACGGCCCGAAGGGCGAGGCGCTTTAGCGCCGAGTAATCCTTCCCCCACTCCTGTTGCACTCTCTCAGCCACCGGTTCTGCCATCCCCTCGCTCGCGCTTCGCTTAGCGAGGCTACAGGTGGTGCCGTTTGGTAGCCCGGACAGGTGCGCAGCACCGCCTCCGGGAAAACTCACAGCGGGGGCAATCGCCTTTTGACCGGCGAGCTTTTCACCACAGAGGTATTACACTGGGCATATTCAGCCAGGCCATCCAATATCGTATCCAACTGCTCAATATCACGGACCACGAGACGCATAACAAAACAATCCTCTCCGGTGACCTTGTCGCTTTCAATACACTCCGGCATCGCCTGGATATATTTATCCACTTTTTGCAGCAATCCCGGTAGCGGTCTCACTCGAACTAATGCCTGCAGGCTATATCCCAACGCCGCCAGATTAACCCGCGCGCTATAACCCTGAATCACCCCTTTTTCCTCAAGGCGTTTTACCCGCTCGGCGGTACTCGGCGAGGTCAATCCCACCTGCGCACTCAATACCTTAAGCGAAACTCTGGCATCTTGCGTCAGGCAGGCAAGAATCGCCCGGTCTATTTCATCAATTATGTATTCCATTTATTTCACCTAATTAATAAAGGCATTCATCTGTGTTTACCTTATTCCAGATATATCAAGCTGTCAGGCTTTTCACGACAATAATGGAAAACTTCTGGAGGTGAAATATGCAACTTTCTAGTGGAGTCTGGCAAATGAGTCTGGCGATGATAATTTCCGGCTCGATTGGCGCGTTCGTGCTGCTCTCAGGGTTACCGGTGATTGATGTGGTGTTCTGGCGTTGTCTTATTGGCGCAGTCACATTATTGCTGTTTATTTTGTTAAGCCGACAGCCCTTCAGCCGCCTGACGCGTCTCACCCTGGCGCTGGCAATCCTTGGCGGCGTCGCGCTGGTCATCAACTGGCTGCTGCTTTTTGCCGCCTACTCACGCGTTTCTATCGGGATGGCCACCGTGGTCTACAATACCCAGCCCTTTATGCTGGTATTACTGAGCATGATGCTGGGTGAAAAGGTAAGCGCGGTAAAATGGGGATGGTTACTCCTGGCCTTTGGCGGCGTGGTGATTCTGCTGTCGAGCGAACTGACTCCCTCCCACAACGATAATCTCGTCACTGGTATTATCCTGGCGTTAGGCGCGGCATTTTTCTATGCCCTGACCGCCATTATCGCCCGCAAACTGCAGCCGCTACCGGCGCAGCATATCGCTTTTATTCAGGTTATCGTCGGCACGGTGATGCTTTTACCGCTGGTTCATCACCCCGAATTTAACAGCCATTTTCCCTGGCGCTATTTGTTAATCCTCGGCATCGTCCATACCGGGATTATGTACCAGCTTTTATATAGCGCGATTCAAAAATTGCCGACGCCGGTCACCGGTTCGCTCTCGTTTATCTATCCGCTGGTGGCCATTCTGGTTGACTATCTGGTTTTCCATCATGCGCTGGCGCCGCTGCAGTTGGCTGGAGGGGTACTGATTCTGCTTGCCGCTGCCGGCAACAACCTTGGTTGGGGCGAAAAAAAACCCCGCCATGGCGGGGTAAGTCAGCCGTCGCGAATGAACTAGCGACGCGCGCGCACAATCTGGTATTTGCGCGTCAGGTACTCGACCGGCGCGCTCCAGATGTGAACCAGACGAGAGAACGGGAACAGCAGGAACAGCGTCATCCCCAGCACCAGGTGAACGCGGAAGACAAACGCCACGCCATCGAGATGCTGCGAAGCTCCGCCGTGGAAGGTGACCACCGACTGCGCCCAACCGACCAGTTTCATCATTTCGCTACCGTCCATATGCTGGGCGGAGAATGGAATGGTCAGCAGTCCCAGCGCGCATTGCACCATCAACAACGAGAGGATCAGAATATCCGCTGTGGTGGTGGTGGCACGAACGCGTGGGCTCAGCAGACGGCGCTTGAGCAGCAGTAAGCCGCCGACCAGCGTCATCACGCCGCACGCGCCGCCGGCAAACATGGCCATCTTCTGCTTCACGTCGATCGGCAGGAAGGACTCATACATCCAGTGCGGGGTCAGCATGCCGAGGAAGTGACCGGCGAAAATACCCAGGATCCCAATATGGAACAGGTTTGACGCCAGGTTCATCCCTTTACGATCCAGCATCTGACTGGAGGCGGCGCGCCAGGTGTACTGACCGTAGTCGTAGCGCAGCCAGCTGCCAATAAGGAACACCGAACCCGCAATGTACGGATAAATGTCAAAGAAGAACATATTCAGGAAGTGCATTAGTGCTGTCCTCCGTTAGAGATATTCAAATATTGCGGGGCCACGGCTCCGGCAAAACGACGCTGGTGAGCGGAAATCTCCGACTCGCCGCAGCCCTGGTCGGCAAAGAATTTGACCTGCTCTTCTTCCCAAACGGCATCCAACGCCTGCGGCGTATCGTCGCGGGCCTCGTCGGCGATCTTCTCCGCCACTTTCTGGCTATCGACCTGAGTATTGGCCAGTTTCAACAGCAGCTCGAACAGCATCGCATAGCGGCTTTCGCGCTGTTGCAGACGCGCGCTGAGCAGGCCGAGGATCGGCGCAACGTCCCGCAGGCCGCCAAGCGCTTCCTCTTCCGGCAGCTGCGCCAGATACTCCAGATACAGCGGCAGGTGATCCGGCAGCTCATGGCTATCCAGCAGCAGGCCGTGGCGTTCGTACTGCGCCATCAGGTCGACCATCGCCTGCCCGCGATCGCGGGACTCGCCGTGGACATGTTCAAACAGCAGCAGCGAAGTAGCACGGCCGCGGTCAAACAGCTCGCTGTACGCAGACTGGGCGTCCAGCGGATCCTGAGCCACTAAATCGCGCAGGAAAACGCCCAGCGCCTGGGCATCTTCTTTGGCGAGTTTTTCCGATGACGCGAGAGCCTCGAACATCTCCTGCTGATGCTGCCATAAGGCAGCGTCAGGGTATTCGAGCAGACGCGACACAATCACGAGTTCAATCATGAGTGCGGCTCCGTTTTGCTGGTAACGTCAATGGCGTCGATACGACGGCTGTTGAACAGGTTGAATTCGCTATCAGAACCGTGGCAACCATCGCCGAAGGTAAAGCCGCAGCCGCTCTTCTCCGGGAAGGCATCGCGGGCCTGTTCACGATGGCTACTCGGCACCACGAAACGGTCTTCGTAGTTAGCGATGGCCAGATAGCGGTACATCTCCTGCGCCTGCGCTTCGCTCAGCCCCACCTCTTCCAGCGCGCGGGTATCAACGACGCCGTCGACGGTTTCCGCACGTTTGAAGTGGCGCATCGCCAGCATACGTTTCAGCGCCAACAGTACCGGCTGGGTATCGCCCGCGGTCAGCAGATTCGCCAGATACTGGACTGGAATACGCAGGCTTTCTACATCCGGCAGGATCCCGTTGCTACCCAGTTCGCCCGCATCGGCGGCGGACTGAATCGGCGACAGAGGCGGCACATACCAGACCATTGGCAGGGTACGATATTCCGGGTGCAGCGGCAGCGCCAGCTTCCAGTCCATCGCCATTTTGTAAACCGGCGACTGCTGCGCGGCTTCAATGACCCCCTGCGGGACGCCATCTTTTAACGCCTGCTCAATCACTTTTGGATCGTTTGGATCGAGGAAGACGTCCAACTGACGCTGATACAGATCTTTCTCGTTCTCGGTGCTGGCGGCGTTTTCAATCGCGTCCGCGTCGTATAGCAGGACACCGAGATAGCGGATACGGCCCACACAGGTTTCGGAACACACCGTCGGCATGCCTGATTCAATACGCGGGTAGCAGAAGATGCATTTCTCGGATTTCCCGCTCTTCCAGTTGAAGTAGATCTTCTTGTACGGGCAACCGGTGATGCACATACGCCAGCCGCGGCACTTGTCCTGGTCGATCAGGACAATACCGTCCTCTTCACGCTTATAGATGGCGCCGCTCGGGCAGGTCGCGACGCACGCCGGGTTCAGGCAGTGCTCGCACAGGCGCGGCAGATACATCATGAAGGTGTTTTCGAACTGGCCGTACATCGCCTTCTGCATGTTTTCGAAGTTCTGGTCTTTGGCGCGTTTTTCAAACTCGCCGCCGAGGATCTCTTCCCAGTTCGGGCCGCTGGTAATTTTGTCCATCCGCTGGCCGGTAATCAGCGAGCGCGGACGGGCGATCGGCTGATGTTTGCTTTCCGGCGCGTTATGCAGATTCTGGTAGTCAAAATCAAACGGCTCGTAGTAATCATCGATTCCCGGCAGATGCGGGTTGGCGAAGATTTTACCCAGCAGCATCGCGCGGTTGCCCATACGCGGCTGCAGTTTTCCGTTGATTTTGCGGATCCAGCCGCCTTTCCATTTTTCCTGGTTTTCCCAGTCGTTCGGGAAACCGACGCCCGGCTTACTTTCTACGTTGTTGAACCAGGCGTACTCCATCCCTTCACGACTAGTCCAGACGTTTTTGCAGGTTACGGAGCAGGTATGGCAGCCGATGCATTTATCGAGATTCAGCACCATGCCGACTTGTGAACGAATTTTCATTTTACGCTCTCCTGTACCTGGTCATTACCTTCGCCGTCTAACCAGTTAATGTTCTTCATCTTACGTACCACAACAAACTCATCGCGGTTGGAACCGACGGTGCCATAGTAGTTAAAGCCGTACGCCAGGTGGCCGTAGCCGCCGATCATATGGGTCGGTTTTGGCGTAATACGGGTAACCGAGTTGTGGATACCGCCGCGCTGACCGGTGACTTCAGAGCCCGGCAGGTTAACGATACGTTCCTGCGCGTGGTACATCATGGTCATTCCGGCCGGTACGCGCTGGCTCACTACCGCACGTGCCGTCAGGGCGCCGTTGGCGTTAAATACTTCGATCCAGTCGTTATCTTCGATACCCAGATCTTTCGCGTCCGCTTCGCTCATCCAGACGATCGGCCCGCCGCGCGACAGGGTCAGCATCAGCAGGTTATCGCTGTAGGTCGAGTGAATCCCCCACTTCTGGTGCGGCGTCAGGAAGTTAAGAGCCTTCTCTGGATTGCCGTTGGACTTCTCGCCCATCACCGCTTTCACCGAACGGGTGTCAATCGGCGGACGATAGACCAGCAGGCTTTCGCCAAAGTCGCGCATCCACTGGTGATCCTGATACAGCGACTGACGGCCGGACAGCGTACGCCACGGGATCAGCTCATGAACGTTGGTATAACCGGCGTTATAGGAGACATGTTCGTCTTCCAGGCCAGACCAGGTCGGGCTGGAGATGATCTTACGCGGCTGCGCCTGAATGTCGCGGAAGCGGATCTTCTCGTCTTCTTTATTCAGCGCCAGGTGCGCATGCTCGCGGCCGGTAAATTCGCTCAGCGCTTTCCACGCCTTCACGGCTACCTGACCGTTGGTTTCCGGCGCCAGAGTGAGGATCATCTCGGCGGCGTCGATAGCGGTCTCCAGCTTCGGCTGGCCTTTCGCCGGGCCTTCCGCCTTGGTGTAGTTAAGCTTACGCAGCAGATCCATCTCGCTCTGGGTATTCCAGGCGATACCTTTACCGCCGTTGCCGATGGTTTCCAGCAGCGGGCCGATAGAGGTGAAGCGCTCGTAGGTCGCCGGGTAATCGCGCTCGACCGGAATAATATGCGGAGCGGTTTTACCTGGGATCAGGTCACATTCGCCTTTTTTCCAGTCTTTAACGTCAAACGGCTGCGCCATTTCCGCGGCGGAATCGTGCTGAATCGGCAGCGTCACGACGTCGGTTTCTTTGCCGAGGTGGCCTACGCAGACTTCAGAGAATTTCTTAGCGATACCTTTATAGATGTCCCAGTCGCTTTTGGATTCCCAGGCCGGGTCAACGGCGGCAGACAGCGGGTGAATAAACGGATGCATATCCGAAGTATTCATGTCGTCTTTTTCGTACCAGGTTGCGGTCGGCAGCACGATGTCAGAGTACAGACAGGTGCTCGACAGACGGAAGTCGAGCGTAACGACCAGATCCAGTTTGCCGTCGAGACCGTTATCCCGCCATTCAACTTCTTCCGGCTTCACGCCGCCCTGCTTGCCAAGGTCTTTGCCCTGAATACCATTCTCGGTACCCAGCAGGTACTTGAGCATGTATTCATGGCCTTTACCGGAGGAACCCAGCAGGTTGGAACGCCAGATAAACAGGTTACGCGGATGGTTTTTACCGTTCTCCGGCTGTTCGGCCGCAAAGCGAATAGACCCCTCTTTCAGCGATTTCACGGTGTAATCGACCGGCGTCATGCCGGCTTTCTTCGCTTCGTCAGCAATACGCAGCGGGTTCACGCCCAGCTGCGGCGCCGACGGCAGCCAGCCCATACGCTCAGCGCGCACGTTGAAGTCGATCAGATGTCCGCTGTAGCGGGATTTATCCGCCATCGGCGACAGCAGTTCCTGCGCGGTGACCGTTTCATAACGCCACTGGCTGGAGTGGTTATAGAAGTACGATGTACTGTTCATGTGGCGTGCCGGACGCTGCCAGTCGAGGGCGAACGCCAGCGGCTGCCAGCCGGTCTGCGGACGCAGTTTTTCCTGACCAACGTAATGCGCCCAGCCACCGCCGCTCTGGCCAACGCAGCCGCAGAAGATCAGCATGTTGATCAGCCCGCGGTAGTTCATGTCCAGGTGGAACCAGTGGTTCAGGCCCGCACCGACGATAATCATCGAGCGGCCATGGGTCTTATCGGCGTTATCGGCAAATTCACGAGCGGTACGGATGATATGCGCGCGGGGTACGCCGGTGATTTTTTCTGCCCAGGCCGGAGTGTACGCTTTGACGTCATCGTAGCTGGTGGCGCAGTTTTCATCGTTCAGACCGCGCTCCAGGCCGTAGTTCGCCATGGTCAGGTCATAAACGGTGGTCACCAGCGCGGTGGAGCCGTCGGCCATCTGCAGGCGTTTTACCGGCAGTTTGTGCAGCAGAATGTTTTCGAGGTCGACTTTGTTGAAATGCTCGGAACCTTCGCCGCCAAAGTATGGGAAGCCGACGTTGGCGATATCGTCGTGGCTGCCAAGCAGGCTCAGACGCAGTTCAATCTCTTCGCCGGTTTTACCATCGCGCTGCTCGAGGTTCCACTTGCCTTTGTCACCCCAGCGGAAGCCCAGAGAACCGTTAGGTACGGTCATTTCGCCCTTCTCGTCAAAGGCGACGGTTTTCCATTCCGGATTCTGCTCCTGGCCCAGAGAGTCAACCAGGTCGGCAGCGCGCAGCATACGGCCAGCGGCATAGTAGCCGTCGCGCTCTTCGAGCATGACCAGCATCGGCATGTCGGTGTAGCGACGTACGTAATCGGTGAAGTACTGGCTCGGTTTATCGAGGTGGAACTCACGCAGCATGACGTGGCCCATCGCCAGCGCCATCGCGGCATCGGTACCCTGCTTCGGCGCCAGCCACAGATCGCACAGCTTGGCGATTTCGGCATAGTCCGGAGTAATCGCCACGGTTTTGGTCCCTTTGTAGCGAACTTCGGTAAAGAAGTGCGCGTCCGGGGTACGGGTCTGCGGGACGTTGGAACCCCAGGCGATGATATAGCTGGAGTTGTACCAGTCGGCGGATTCCGGCACGTCGGTCTGTTCGCCCCAGGTCATCGGCGAGGCCGGCGGCAGGTCGCAGTACCAGTCGTAGAAGCTCAGGCAGGTACCGCCAATCAACGACAGGTAACGGGCGCCGGACGCGTAGGAAACCATAGACATCGCCGGGATTGGCGAGAAGCCTGCCACGCGGTCTGGACCGTAAGTTTTGACGGTGTAGACGTTTGAGGCGGCAATCAGTTCGTTCACTTCTTTCCATGAAGAACGAACAAAACCGCCACGGCCGCGGGCCTGTTTAAAGCTTTTCGCTTTATCGGCATCTTCAATAATAGAAGCCCATGCCTCAACCGGATCGCTATGCTGAACTTTCGCTTCACGCCACATCTTCATCAGACGCTTACGCATCAGCGGATATTTCAGGCGGTTAGCGCTATACAGATACCAGGAGTAGCTGGCGCCGCGCGGGCAGCCGCGTGGCTCATGGTTCGGCAGATCGGGGCGGGTGCGCGGATAATCGGTCTGCTGGGTTTCCCAGGTGACCAGGCCATTTTTGACATAAATTTTCCAGCTGCATGAGCCGGTGCAGTTCACACCGTGAGTGGAACGCACGATTTTGTCATGCTGCCAACGCTGGCGGTATCCATCCTCCCAATCCCGGTTGGTTTCAAGAAGCTGGCCGTGCCCATCGGCAAAGGTTTCACCCTTCTGTTTGAAGTAGCGAAACCGGTCCAGAAATTTACTCATCGGGTTTCTCCTGATATGGAGCCTGACGGCTCTCTGATAAATCGACATTGCTGGATTTGCAGCGAAAATAGCGCCATGTCGGAGGAGGAGAATTGATGGCGATCAATGCGAAATAGCTTATAAATCCGCACCCAACCCGCAGATACCACCAAAGTAGTAACGATATTTATTAAATATCCAATTGTTTTATAAGGATTATTTTAAATATGACAGAATGTTAACCGGGATTTATGCCACGCTTAGGTATTAAGTGGTAGATAGCATATCGATAGTTATCTCCCTGAATTCAACAACCTTGCGCAGATTAAAAGTATGTTGTAACTAACAACAAATAATAAAAAGGGCGCACCCTGTGGCGCGCCCTGTCACTTACCGTTAAGAAAAGACTTATTTCTGTTTACGGCCGTATACCGCCCATGTGATCACTACGCAGGCAATATAGAACACGAGGAAGACTTTCATTGCCCCGGCCGGCGAGCCGGTCAGATCCAGCGAAATACCAAACGCTTTCGGAATAAAGAAACCACCGATCGCGCCAATCGCCGAAATAAAGCCCAGCGCCGCGGCGGTATCCGTTGCCGCTTCACGCATCGCCTGCGCTTCGCTACCACCCTGCGCTTTCACGCGATCCATCGTAAGCTTACGGAAAATAACGGAAATCATCTGGAAGGTAGAGGCGCTGCCCAGTCCGGCGGTCAGGAACAGCACCATAAATACCGCGAAGAAGGCGATGAAGTTGCCGCCCTGACCGTTGGTCGGCAGAGTCAGGAACAGTAACGCGCAGAAAACCGCCATCACCACGAAGTTCACCAGCGTCACGCGGGTCCCGCCGAGTCGGTCGGAAATCGCCCCGCCCATCGAACGCGCCAGCGCGCCAATAAACGGACCGAAGAAGGCGTAGTGCAGGATCTGCACGTCCGGGAACTGGGTTTTTGACAGCATCGCAAACCCGGCGGAGAAACCGATAAAGGAACCAAAGGTCGCCAGATACAGCAGCGCCATAATCCACAGATGCAGGCGTTTAAGTACCGGCAGCTGTTCGCTCAGTGACGCTTTCGAGGCCGACAGGTCGTTCATAAAGAACCACGCTGCCAGGGTAAAGATAATCAGGAAAGGCACCCAGATCCACGCGGCGTTTTCCAGATACAGCATTGAGCCATCCGGTTGCTCGCTACCGCTTCCGCCAAATACGGCAAAGATAGAGAGCGAGACCACCAGCGGCGCAACCAGCTGCATCACGCTGACGCCCATGTTGCCAAGCCCACCGTTAACGCCCAGCGCGCCGCCCTGCTTCTCTTTCGGGAAGAAGAAACTGATGTTCGCCATACTGGATGCAAAGTTAGCGCCGGCAAAGCCGCACAGCAGAGAGATAATCACGAACACGCTAAACGGCGTAGAGGTATCCTGTACCGCGAAGCCCAGCCATACGCACGGAATAATCATGATACCGGTACTGAACGCCGTCCAGCGGCGGCCGCCGAACAGCGGGACCATAAAGGCATAAGGTACGCGCAGCAATGCGCCGGAAAGGGCCGGGAGCGCGGTCAGCATAAACAGCTGATCGGTAGTAAACTGAAAGCCAACTTTATTAAGATTCACGGCGACGGCGCTGAACAACATCCAGACGCAGAACGCCAGTAAAAGGCAGGGAACGGAGATCCACAAATTACGGCTCGCCACACGGTGGCCGCGCTGTTGCCAAAACTCAGGATCTTCAGGACGCCAGTCGGTGATGACTGAGCTGTTAGCCTTCTCCGGGATTGAAGAGTGACTCATAGATACCTCTGATTATTCATATTTCCTGATGCTACCTTAGGGGTTGCTCAAGGCTGTAAGTTGATATAAATCAAAGGAAAAGCGCGGGCCATTTTGTGCAAAAATAAATCATGCTCCGAAGTGAGTAGATAATTATGAGAAAAAAAGTGTGGTTTTTCACGCGGCTGCCGGGTTTCTGGTTATCCCTCCCACCACGGCGTCTACCACCGACAATTAAGGAGTAATACCTTAGGGGTATGGGTATACTCCAGGGGATAGCTGAGAATAAGCGCCACTCCCGGAGAGATGACCCATCAGGAGCCACCCATTCCATGTTAAAACGTCTTTTTACGCCGCTCACGTTGGTTAATCAGCTGGCGTTAATCGTGCTGCTCGCCACCATCATCGGCGTGGCCGGCATGGCGATATCCGCCCGCCTGGTGCATGGGGTGCAGGGCAGCGCCCACGCCATTAACAAGGCCGGCTCGTTGCGTATGCAGAGCTACCGCCTGCTGGCGGCTATTCCGCTAACGGCCAACGATCAAAAACTGTTTAACGATATGACCGCTACCGTTTTCAGCCCGGAGTTGCAATACTCCGCGCGTCGTGACGGCCAGGAAGTCCAGCTGAAAGCGCTACAGCAATATTGGCAGTTGTCGCTGGGACCAGGTATGAAACAGGCCGTCAGGCAAAGCGACGTGGCACAGGATGTCGCCGATTTTGTCGACCGTATTGACCAATTGGTGACCGCCTTCGACCACACCACCGAACAACGTATCGAGCGCGTGGTCTGGATCCACCGGATCCTCGCCGTTGGCATGGCGCTGCTGCTGATCTTTACCATCATCTGGCTACGCGCCCGTCTGCTGCGACCGTGGAAACAGTTACTGGGTATGGCGCGGGCGGTCAGCCAGCGCGACTTTACCCAGCGCGCGCACATTAGCGGGCGCAACGAAATGGCGACCCTCGGCATGGCGTTGAATAACATGTCGGAAGAGCTGGCGGAAAGCTACGCCGTGCTTGAACGACGGGTACAGGAAAAGACTGCCGGGCTCGAGCAGAAAAACGAGATCCTGGCCTTTTTATGGCAGGCCAACCGTCGGTTACACTCCAGCGCTCCGCTGTGTGAGCGCATCTCACCGGTGCTGAACGGTCTGCAAGGGCTGACGTTGCTACGTGATATTGAAGTGCGGGTTTATGACCTTGAGGATGAAGACAATCATCAGGAGTTTGCCTGCCACTCCGATATCGAATGCGATGATAAAGGCTGCTATCTGTGTCCGCGCGATCTTCCCCCGCTGCCGGATGGCGGCACAACGCTGAAATGGCGACTATCAGACGCGCATAACCAGTATGGCATCCTGCTGGCAACGCTGCCGGTTGGCCGCCACCTGAGCCACGACCAACAGCAACTGGTCGACACGCTGGTGGAGCAGTTGACCAGCACCCTGGCGCTGGACCGCCATCAGGAAAAACAGCAGCAGCTCATCGTGATGGAAGAACGAGCCACCATCGCCCGCGAACTTCACGACTCTATCGCCCAGTCGCTCTCGTGCATGAAGATGCAGGTCAGCTGTCTGCAGATGCAGGGCGATAGCCTGCCGGATGAAAGCCGGCTGCTGTTGGGGCAGATCCGCAACGAACTCAACACCTCATGGGCGCAGTTAAGGGAGCTGTTAACCACCTTCCGTCTGCAGCTTACCGAGGCGGGTCTGCGCCCGGCGCTGGAGGCCAGCTGTCAGGAGTACAGCGCGCACTTTGGTTTCACGGTACAACTGGATTATCAGTTGCCGCCGCGTTTTGTCCCGTCGCATCAGGCGATTCACCTGCTGCAGATCGCCCGCGAGGCGTTAAGCAATGCGTTGAAGCATGCCAACGCGACGGAAGTCACCGTGACCGTGTCACAACGCGATAATCAGGTACGTTTAGTCGTTGCCGATAACGGCCGCGGGGTACCGGAAAACGCGGAGCGAAGTAACCATTACGGTTTAATTATTATGCGGGATCGCGCGCAAAGCTTGCGCGGCGACTGTCAGGTGCGCCGCCGGGAGACCGGCGGTACCGAAGTCGTGGTGACGTTTATCCCGGAAAAATCGTTTTCAATCCAATAAGGAGACCCCTATGAGTCAACAGGAACGGGCAACCATCCTTCTCATTGATGATCATCCCATGCTGCGCACTGGCGTAAAGCAACTGGTTAGCATGGCGCCGGACATTCAGGTTATCGGCGAAGCCAGTAATGGCGAACAAGGTATCGAACTGGCGGAATCGCTGGATCCGGACCTGATTCTACTGGATCTTAATATGCCGGGCATGAACGGCCTCGAAACGCTCGACAAGCTGCGGGAAAAATCGCTCTCCGGCCGCGTAGTGGTATTCAGCGTCTCCAATCATGAAGAGGACGTAGTGACCGCCCTGAAACGCGGCGCCGACGGCTACCTGTTGAAAGATATGGAACCAGAAGATCTGCTGAAAGCGCTGCAGCAGGCCGCTGCAGGCGAAATGGTATTAAGCGAAGCGTTAACCCCGGTACTGGCCGCCAGCCTGCGCGCTAATCGCGCCACGTCCGACCGCGACATCAGCCAGCTGACCCCGCGCGAGCGCGATATCCTGAAGCTGATTGCCCAGGGCCTGCCGAACAAAATGATTGCCCGCCGCCTGGATATCACCGAAAGCACCGTTAAAGTGCACGTGAAACACATGCTGAAGAAAATGAAGCTGAAATCACGGGTTGAAGCCGCCGTCTGGGTTCACCAGGAACGGATCTTCTAAGGCGATTCCGTCCAGGAAACGTCGGGAGCCGTAAACGTCACCAGCGGCTCGGTCAGCGCCAGTGCGATCTCATTGGAAGAGACGCGCTGACCCGATTTATCTTCAACCACCACCGACAGACGCCAGCGATTCACCGCGCCCGGCTCGCTGTTCCACACCGGCATAATGATGCTCCAGCCATCCGCACTGTTGGCATTAACCGGCGGCGTCAGGCTTAGCGCCTGAGTGTCCCCCTGCCAATGCAGTGATTTAATGCCGTGCAGGCTATTAATTTGCAGCTTCAGCTGTACCGTTTCGCCTGAGTGCAGATCCCACGGCGGCGTCGCCAGATAGACCGTCAGATTCTTACGCTGTCGATACTCAACTACCGGCAGATTATCGCGTTCCGGGCTATCGTAGCGGCTGCCGCGTAGCGAGTTGCTGATAGCCACTTCATCCGCCGCCAGTTGCTGTTTCAGCGGAACCCCAAAACGATAATTCAGCTTCAGGCCGACATTATTCTGGCTGACGCCATTTTCACCCTGTTTGTGTTTAGCGGTAACCGTCACCAACGGTACCGGGGTGTAATTCAGTCCCACCGAAACCGCCACCGGATTATGGTATCCGGTACCGGAATGAAACAGATCGACACTATCGCCGAAGTACTGTTCGACGCTGACGCTGGTATTGATGTGCTGATAAAACGGCAATCGTGCCTGGGCAGTCACGTCATAACCGACGGCCATCCGCTGCTCCTGGGTCTGATTTTCCCGCAACTGCCAGTCGCCAAGTGGGTGGTAATAGTTGGCCGATAAGCGCAAGTACTCGCCCCAGGCTTCCGCGCCGATACTGCCGCGCGCCAGACTCTCGCTGAGCACTTTGTCGTAAAAGGAGTTATAGCCCAGCAGCCAGCCACCGACACGCCAGCGCTGGCCGAGCCCAACATTGCCCACCAGATCGTTCTCGCGCCGGGTAACCGAATATTGATTCCAGGTGAGGTAACGTTCATTGTCCTGCAGCGGCACAAACCAGCTCCCCTTGCTGCCGGTGAAGTTACCCTCTTTATCCACCAACAGGTCGATATTGGCATTCCCCCACGGCGACAGCCAGTTTTCCAGATGATGGCTGAACTCATTGCCGATTTTGCCGATGGCGAACATTCGCGCCTGCTCGCCGGTGGTGAGTCCGTTATCGCTCATGCTGGCTTCGCCGAATTTCTTGGCCATCTCGGCGAAATGTTTGGCATCGTCGTCGACCTGCGGCGCTATCCCTAAATCGGGCAGCGTAGTTTGCGGCGGCATACTGCTATCGTTGGCAATCAGCGCCCAGGCGGGAGCGCCTGTCAGCAGCAGGAGAAGCGTCAGTGATGGGGTTAAGCGGTACGGCAAAGGCATCAAACGGATTAACGTAAGCTCACGGGGAATAACAACATCACGTTAGTTTATCGTTTTTTGCCCTTCCCCGCAGCCCTGTGGGCCATTCCAGGAATAAACTGAAACCGGTTGGCGTTTGCTTTCCCCTATCATCAAACCGGCGTTCGAGTTTGATTTGCCGCCAGCAGCGCTTTGAGTTCCGGAATACAGGAACCACAGTTGGTGCCGCACTTGAGCTTCGCGCCAAGCGCCTCTACGCTGACGCAACCGCCGGCAACCGCCTCGCCTATCTGCCGCTCACCGATACTAAAGCAACTGCAGATAGTCTGCCCACGCGGCGCGCTGTCGCCGCCCTTACGGCCGCTGAGCAACGCATGGCGTAGCCCGGCGGTCTGCGGCGGCGTCCGGAACACCGTATACAGCCATTCAGCATCGATTTGCGGCGGCTTAATATCGCTCCAGCAGCCGAGCATCAATTGTCCGTCGTGCCAGGCCAGTAGGTTCCACAGCCCACCGCCCTCGGCAATTTGCAACTGCCATCCCTGTTTGCGACACCACTCGCTCAGCCAGCTTTGCGGGCCGGTATCCGCGGCCAGCGACAAATGGCTGATCCCTACCGCCGCCCGCCGCCGCCAGTGCAGCGAGGATGGCAACGGCAAGGGCTCGCGAGATAATAGCTCCCCTTGCCACGCCGGCCGCCACGGCGCTATCGCCACCGCCGACTGCTTGCTCTCCGGCTGCCCGGAATGCGGATCGGTGACCGCCGCCAGTAAATTATTGACCCGTCCCTGGCGGGCAAACTGATTATTCCAGTGCATCGGCACAAAGAGCGAACCGGCGCGCTGCCCTTCGCTAACTATCACCTTTGCAATCATCACGCCGTGGCGCGACCAGACGCGAGCCAGTTCTCCCTCACGTAATTCAAAGCGACGAGCATCGGCAGGCGCCACCTCGACGACCGGTTCGGCAATGTGCTGCATCAACCGCGGTATGTCGCCGGTGCGGGTCATGGTATGCCACTGATCGCGAATACGTCCGCTATTGAGGATTAATGGATAAAATGCCTCGGTCCGCGCCCGGGTCGGCTGCGGCGACACCGGCACCATCCGCAACCTGCCGTCGCCGTGCCAGCCCTCCGTTAACCGCCAGGGCGCGGCGCTGCGGCTCACCGGCCAGCGCACCGGCGCCAGGGCATCCCACGCCTCCCGGCTGAGGTCCGCCAGCCCTCCAATATCAAACGCCCGCTGACCGTCATTTTCAAACCCTGAGAGCGCCGCGTGTTCACAAAACACCTCATGCGGATGTTGCCATGAAAAAGCCCGGGCATAACCTAATTCGGCGGCGAGACGGGAAATGATCCACCAGTCGGCTTTCGCCTCCCCCGGCGGCGGCAAAAAAGCCCGCTGACGCGAAATTCGCCGCTCCGAGTTAGTCACGGTACCGTTTTTTTCGCCCCATGCCAGCGCCGGAAAGCGGATATGGGCAAAGCGACCGGTGTCAGTATTGGCGGCGACATCGGAGACCATCACCAGCGGACACCTGGACAGCGCCTGACTCACCGCGTGGCTATCGGGCAGTGAGACCACCGGATTGGTCCCCATAATCCACACCGCTTTGACCTCGCCGCGTCCAATCGCGGCGAAGAGTTCGACGGCGGTTAGCCCCGGCGTCTGCGCCAGTCGCTCGCTGCCCCAAAAGCGCGCTAATCGCTGCAGATCCTGCGGCTCAAAATTCATATGCGCCGCCAGCATCGTCGCCAATCCCCCCACTTCACGCCCACCCATGGCGTTGGGTTGACCGGTCAGCGAAAACGGCCCGCAGCCGCGGCGGGCAAACTTCCCGCTGGCAAGATGGACATTGATAATCGCGTTGCACTTATCGCTGCCGCTGGCGGACTGATTAATTCCCATGGTGTACAGCGTGATGGCGCGAGGCGCAGCGATAAAATCACGATAAAAGCGAGCCACCTGCGCCGGCGGCAGGCCGCAGAAAGCGGCCGCTTTTTCCACGCTCCATTGCGCGGCGATGGTCAGCGCCTGCCGCTGGTCGCGAAAACCCGCCGCCATTTCACCGCTGGCGGCAATGGCATTAAGCAGGCCGACAAATAGCCCGCCATCGCTACCGGGCGCCAAGGCCAGATGATCGTCGGCAATATCGCAGGTCGCGGTGCGTCGCGGATCCACCACCACGATCCGCAACCGCGGATTATCGCGTTTCGCCTGCGCCAACCGCTGATAGAGAACCGGATGCGCCCAGGCGGCGTTGGAGCCCACCAGCACCACCAGATCGCTTTGCTCGACATCTTCATAGCTGCACGGCACGACGTCCGCGCCGAACGCCCGCTTATAGCCGGTGACCGCCGATGACATACATAACCGCGAATTCGTATCGATATTGGCGGCGCCGATAAAGCCCTTCATCAGCTTGTTGGCGGCGTAATAATCCTCAGTTAACAGCTGGCCTGAGGCGTAAAACGCGACCGCCTGCGGGCCGTAGCGCTCAATAATGTCGCGCAGACGTGAACCCGCCTCCGCCAGCGCCTGCGGCCAGCCGACCGCCCGGCCATCGACTTCAGGATGTAATAATCGCCCGGTAAGCGAGGTCGTTTCCCCAAGCGCCGCCCCTTTTACGCACAAGCGGCCAAAGTTGGCAGGATGGTTTTCATCGCCGCGAATCGTGACGGTTCCGCTGGGTTCAACGCGGGCGATAACCCCGCAGCCGACGCCGCAGTATGGGCAGGTGGTTCGGGTTTCGCTCATCAGCTCGCCTCCGCGCGCAGCAGCAATGCCTGGTTGCCGACCCACACTTTTCCCTGTTCGATCTTCACCGGCCACGCGCGCACCGACGGCTCGCCGCTGTCGTACAAGCGACCGTCTCGCAAGCGAATCTGCTGTTTATAGAGCGGCGAAATGACGATCGGCTCGCCGCCCGCGTCGCCTAAAATACCGCGCGATAACACGTTGGCCTCGCTGCCGGGTTCCTGGTTATCCAGCGCATAAACTTGCTCGCCGAAGCGGAACAGCGCAATCTGCCGTTCGCCGAGGCGCGCGCCGATCCCCGCCTGCGGTGGGATCGCGTCCAGGTCGCAGATCGCCTGCCACGGTCGCGACGGCAGGACCGGTTGCCCAAGCCCTTGCGGCGCCACCAACTGCGGCTGACCGCGCAGGATTTGCCGCTGCACCGCCTCATCAGCCTCATCGCTGTTAACGTAGGAACGGAATAGCGCCAGCCGCTGTGGATCGTTCAGGGTGGTCTGCCATTCGCACTGGTAGCTATCCACCACCCGCGCCATCTCCTGCTCCAGCTCATCGCCGATACCGAGACTATCGTGCAAGATCACCTCACGTAGATACGCCACGCCGCCTTCAAGGTTATCCATCCAGCTACTGGTGCGCTGCAGGCGGTCAGCGGTGCGAATATAAAACATCAACAACCGATCGACGGTACGGATTAGGCTGGCGTCGTCAAGGTCGCTCGCAAAGAAGTCCGCATGGCGCGGTTTCATCCCGCCGTTGCCGCAGACGTATAGATTCCAGCCCTTTTCAGTCGCAATAACCCCGATGTCTTTACCTTGCGCTTCGGCACATTCGCGGGTACAGCCCGAGACCGCCATTTTGATTTTGTGCGGCGCGCGCAGCCCCTTGTAACGATGTTCAAGCCTTACCGCCAGCCCCGTTGAATCCTGAACCCCATAGCGGCACCAGGTCGAGCCGACGCAGGATTTTACCGTGCGTAATGATTTGCCATAGGCGTGTCCGGTTTCAAATCCAGCCGCCGCCAGTTCGCGCCAGATGTCCGGCAGTTGCTCCAGCCGCGCGCCAAACAGGTCGATACGCTGTCCTCCTGTCACTTTACTGTACAGCTGGTAACGTTTGGCGATCTGGCCAATAGCGATAAGCCCATCCGGTGTCACTTCGCCTGCGGCCATCCGCGGCACCACCGAGTAAGTGCCGTCTTTCTGAATATTGGCGAAGTAGCGATCGTTGGTGTCCTGCAGCGGCAGATGCGCCGGTTTCAGCAGATACTCATTCCAGCAGGAGGCCAGTACCGACGCCACCAGCGGTTTACACACTTCACAGCCGTGGCCCTGCCCGTAACGGCTAATGAGCTGATCGAAGGTATGGATGTGGTTGACTCGTACCAGATGATAGATCTCCTGCCGCGACCACGGAAAATGCTCGCAGATATCTTTTTTTACCTCGACGCCCTGTCCGGTAAGCTGGTGTTCCATCACCTGTTTGACCAGCGCGCTACAGCCCCCGCAGCCGGTCGCCGCTTTAGTGCAGCTTTTTATCGCCGCCATATCGCCCGCTCCGGCGCTGACCGCCTGGCAAATGTCCCCCTTACTGACGTTATGGCAAGAGCAAATCTGCGCGCTATCCGGCAACGCCGCCACGCCCAGCGCTTTCGTCGTGGCCCCATCCATCGCGGGGAGGATCAGACTTTCCGGACGAGACGGTAGCGCCATGCCGTTCAGCATCATCTGCAACAGCGTCGCGTAGTCACCGGCATCGCCCACCAGTACGCCGCCCAGCAGCGTTTTGCCATCAGCGCTAACAACGATCTTTTTGTAGATCTGCCGCGGACCATCGGTCCATTGATAGCTCTGGCAACCAGCTGTACGTCCGTGAGCATCGCCAAACGACGCCACATCCACGCCGAGCAGTTTGAGTTTGGTGCTCATATCGGCGCCGCTAAAGCGGGCCGCTTCGCCAGCCAACTGCGCCGCTGCGGTGCGCGCCATGTGATAGCCCGGCGCCACCAGGCCATAAATTTTGTTGTCCCACAGCGCGCATTCGCCAATCGCCAATATATCTGCGTCCGAGGTCCGGCAGTGGTCATCGATACCGATACCGCCGCGTTCGCCGATTGCCAGGCCTGCGCCGCGCGCCAGCGCATCCTGCGGGCGGATCCCGGCGGAAAAGACCACCATATCGGTCTGCAGCGTATCGCCATCGGCAAAGTTAAGCTGCAGCCCCTCGGCGGTGCGCACTATCGCGGTCGTCGCTTTGCTGGTGTGCACGCCAACCTCCAGATCGAGAATTTTCTCCCGCAGCATCGCCGCGCCGCCGTTATCCAACTGCACCGCCATCAGGTTGGCGGCGAACTCCACCACATGGGTCTTGAGCCCCAACTGTTTTAACGCGTTGGCGGCTTCCAGCCCCAATAGCCCGCCCCCGATGACCACCCCGCTCTGCGCAGTGGCGGCGCGGGCGGCAATGCGGTCAAGATCGTCAAGGGTACGATAGACGAAGCAGCCTTCTTCATCGTTACCGCGGATTGGCGGCACGAAGGGATAGGAGCCGGTCGCCAGCACCAGCTTATCCCAATGGGTTTCATGGCCGTGGGCATCGCGCACGATTCGCGCCGGACGATCGATTTCCGCGATCGTCTCCCCTAGCCGCAGCTCAATCCCGTACTGGCTAAAAAAGTCTCCCTCTACCAGCGATAGCGACTCTGCGCTGCGCCCGGCGAAATATTCCGAGAGATGAACCCGGTCATAGGCGGCATAGCGCTCTTCGCCAAAGACCACGATACGGTACTGCTGGTGCAGGTTCCGGCTCACGCATTGCTCAAGAAAATGGTGGCCGACCATGCCGTGTCCGACCAGCACTAATACAGGTTTAGTCATCGTCATTTTTCCTGCAGCCCGCGGCTGCGTTATAGAAGGGTCAAAAAGCCACTCCGCTGAAGGAGACCTATCGCTGCCGAGCAGCGCGGTAAGCGGCGCCGCCTGCTGGCAGTCGCCCAGCAGCAGCACGCCGTGCAGCCGGCCATCGCGGATCAGCAGGCGACGGTAGTGGCGATCGATGGGGTCCCAACTGCTGTAGATCTGGTCCTGCTCGCCGGCCTGCTGTTCGCCAGCGCTAAAAAACTCGATACCGGTGACCTTCAACCGGGTACCGCCGTCCTGCCAGCTGAACTCTTCGCCGGGAGCCCCGCACAGGCGTTCAACTAACACATCGGCCTGGCGCAAACAGGGAGCCACCAGTCCCCAGGTTTGGCCGTCAATCTCACAACACTCGCCGATAGCGCTGATCCCTGGCAGCGAGGTCGCCATCCGGCGGTCGACGATAATACCCCGCTGGCAGGCTACGCCGCTGCGCGTCGCCAAACGGATATCCGGCCACACGCCGGTGGCTAACACCACCCGGCTTGCGGCAAAAGCGCGCCCGTCTTCCAGCCGCACATGCTGTTCGTCAATAGCGGCAATTCGGCTCTCCAGCACGCAGCGGATGCCGCGTGCCTCAAGCTGTTGTTTTAACTGTTCCGCAGCGAAAGCATCGGTAAGTGGCTCCATCAAACCGCTACCGCGATGGAGTAGCGTCACTTCCCCACCGTGACGACGCAGCGCCGCCGAGGCCTCCACGCCCAGTACGCCGCCGCCGATTACCACCGCCGGGCCGGGGATTGCCAGGATGCCTTTAACATCCGCCAGGGTGCGAAAGGCGAATACCTGCGGGCGCTCAATACCCGGCAGCGACGGGATAAACGGCTGCGACCCGGTGGCGAACACCAGTTCATCCCATTCCAGCCAGTCGCCGCCGACGCGTAGTCTTCTCCCGGCGACATCCACTTCGCTGACCGCCTCGCCAAGCCGCACGCGGACACCATGCTGGGCGTACCACTCCGTCGGCAGCAGTTGTATTTGCGCCGCCGTTTTTTCCCCGCCGAGTACCGGCGAGAGCTGAATGCGGTTGTAGGCCGGCTGCGGTTCATCGCCGATTAGCGTGATGATGAAACGCCCCTGCGCGCGCGCCGCCAGCTTCTCAGCCAGCCGGGTTGCCGCCATACCGTTGCCGATAATCACCAGTCGCCGCATCATTCCGCCTTACGCCGCTTTCGGCTGCTTTTCGTAGAGGAAATGGAGGATCTGCTGACGCAGGTGGTGGTAGTGTTTATCATCCGCCAGTTGGACCCGGTTACGTGGACGCGGCAGATTAACGTCAAGGATCTCGCCAATCGTCGCGGCCGGGCCATTGGTCATCATTAACACCCGGTCGGAAAGCAGTACCGCCTCATCGACGTCGTGGGTGATCACGACAATGGTGGTGTTTAGTTCCTGCTGGATGTGCATTACCGCATCCTGCAGATGGGCTCGGGTGAGCGCGTCCAGCGCGCCAAAAGGCTCATCAAGCAGTAACACTTTTGGCTTCATCGCCAGCGCGCGCGCGATGCCAACGCGCTGCTTCATACCGCCGGAGATCTCCCCCGGACGTTTGTGCAGCGCGTGCCCCATCTGTACTCGCTGTAAATTGTGCTCAATCCACTCCCGGCGCTCTGCCTTGCTCATGGTACGGCGAAACACCTGATCCACCGCCAGCGCCACGTTGTCAAAACAGCTCAGCCATGGCAGCAGCGAATGGTTCTGGAACACCACCGCCCGTTCAGGCCCCGGCCCGGAAATTTCACGGTTATCGCATAGCAGCCCGCCCTCAGTGGGCTGGGTAATCCCGGCAATCAGATTCAACAGCGTGGATTTGCCGCATCCGGAGTGGCCAATCAGGCTGATGGTTTCCCCTTCGTGAATATCAAATGAGACGTTTTGCAGCGCCAGGAACTCGCCGCTGGCGGTGTTAAAGCGTTGACTGACGGCCTGCACCTGAATTAATGGTTTCATAGCGACTCCTTATTTTTCCTGCCAACTGAAGCGGCGAGCGAGCAATATGAGCCCCTGTTCGAGCAGCAGGCCGACGACGCCGATAATGACGATAGCGATGATGATGTTTTCCACATTGAGGTTGTTCCATTCATTCCAGATCCAAAACCCAATACCCAACCCGCCGGTCAGCATCTCGGCGGCGACGATCACCAGCCAGGCAATGCCTATCGACAACCGCACGCCGGTTAATACCGCGGGCAGCACTGCCGGAAAGAGGATTTTGCGCATCACCGTCCATTCCGACAGCTGCAGCACGCGAGCCACATTGAGATAGTCCTGCGGGATACGCCTGACGCCTTCCGCGGTGTTAATGACCATCGGCCAGATAGAGCAGATAAAAATGGTCCAGCTGGAAGCCGGCTCCGCCTTCTGAAACAGCAGCAGGCCAATCGGTAACCACGCCAACGGACTCACCGGGCGCAGCAGCGCGATAAGCGGATTAAACATTCGCGCAAAGAACAGCGAGCGGCCGATAAGAAAGCCCAGCGGAATACCGGCCAGCGCCGCCAAACCAAAGCCCACCGCGACCCGTTGCAGCGAAGCCAGCACGTTCCAGCCGATGCCCATGTCGTTCGGTCCGTCGCGGTAGAACGGGTCGGAAAACAGCGTCAGCGCCGAATCCAGGGTGCTCAGCGGCGTCGGGAAGCCTTTCGTACCAAGCGCCGCCAGCTGCCAGCCGAGCAGCAGCAGACCCAGGCCCAGTAGCGGCGGCAGCAGACGTTGCAGCGCGGCGTTCAGCCAGCGACTGGCGGACGGCGTAGCTTTGCGCACCTGCAGCGGCGGCAGGACAATGATTTCGCCCGGCGCGGGTGAGGTCTGCGTGCGCGGCTGCGTGTTAATGGCTGGTTTCATCTCATGCCCCCTTATGTTGAATGGCGAAACTGGCGGCGTACCCTTCCGGGTCGACGCCGTTCCACACTTTGCCGTCCAGCAGCGTGCTGCTGCGTAGCGTTTGCGTTGGCGCAGTGATACCGCCCACGGCCTGCGCCGCCTCTTTCCACAGGTCGATGCGGTTGATACGCTGCGCTACCGCCTGGTAATCCGGCGCGTTTTTCAGCAGGCCCCAGCGGCGGAATTGGGTTAAGAACCACATGCCGTCGGAGAGCCACGGATAGCTGGCTTCGCCCTGCTGAAAGAAGCGCATGGGGTGATCGTCGCGCCAGCGTTTGCCGATGCCGTTGTCGTATTCGCCAAGCATTCGACCGCTAAGGTACTGTTCTTTGGTGTTGAGCCACGCGCGTCTGGCGAGGATCCGCGCGGTTTCGCGGGTGTTTTCGGCAGACGCTTCAATCCAGCGCTGTGCCTCCAGCAGCGCCGCCACCAGCGCCCTTGCGGTATTTGGGTAGCGCGCCACCCAATCGCTGCGCGCGCCGAGGATTTTTTCTGGATGATCCGGCCAGATCTGCTGGCTGGTTGCCGCCGTAAAGCCAATGCGATCGTTAATCGCACGCGCGTTCCACGGTTCGCCAACGCAGAAGCCAACCATATTGCCGATGCGCATGTTCATTACCATTTGCGGCGGCGGCACGACCACCATGCGCACATCGGCGAAGGGGTCGATACCAGCATTAGCCAGCCAGTAATAGAGCCACATCGCATGGGTGCCGGTAGGAAAGGTGTGGGCGAAGGTGTAGCTGCCAGGCGCTTTTTGGTCGATCAGCCGCTTGAGCCCATGACTATCGCTCACGCCTTGCGCCTGCAGGTCACTTGAGAGGGTGATCGCCTGACCGTTGCGGTTCAGGGTCATCAGGTTGGCCATCGACTGCGGCTTGCCGGCGATACCAAGCTCAAGGCCATACAGCATGCCGTAGAGGATATGCGCCGCATCGAGTTCGCCGGCAACCAGCTTATCGCGCACCGCCGCCCAGCTGGCCTCCTTACTTGGCTGCAGGCTGATGCCATACTTTTTATCGAATCCTTTCAGTGCCGCGATCGCCAGCGGCGCGCAGTCGGTTAGCGGGATGAATCCAACCCGCACGGTGGCCAACTCCGGTTTATCGGAACCCGCCGCCCACGCCGCCTGCATCACGCCGGGCAGCAGCATAGCGCCGCCCAGCGCCGCCCCGGCCTGCAAAAAACGCCGTCGTGAAATAAAAACTTTATCGCCCATAGCCGCTCCAGAACGCGCAAAAAAAAGCGCCCGGCAGTGCTTTCGCACCGCAGGACGCCTTTATCCAGAGACCCTCAGACCGCCGTTGGTCCGTTATCTCAAATTGTTGATTCACTCAAATTCAGTAATGCAAAGCGGATGCCAATTTATCATTGCCCGCCAGACGTTGTTTTACCGCTCCCCGCGTAAACTATTGCACCATCGTCAGGCAATGCCTGCCCGCTGATTGTGCATTCAATTTGACGATGAGTCCGGCAGCAGGGCTTTCACCGTTAGCAACGCGCGGGCGATTTCAACCATCCGCTGGTTCTTATCCATCGCCATTTTACGCAGCGCCTGCCAGGCTTGTTCTTCTTGCATCCCTTGATGGCTTATCAGCAGCGCTTTCGCCTTATCAATAATCTTGCGCTCTTCAAGCGTCGCTTTCAGTGAAGCCAGTTGGCCGGAAAGTTGCTCAAGTTCCCACGCCTGCTGGCGGACCAGCGGCAGCAGCTGCTTATCCAGGCGCAAAGTCAGGCTATCGCCGCCTTCTTCTTCAGGCCATTGCAGCGGAGGCATATCGTCTTCTCCACGTTCGAGCAACTGCCGGGTCGCGCTGAGCAGGTCGGCAATCAATGCCTCCTCCAGACCGCGCATCTGCTCAAGCCGTTCAGTTTGCAGGCTAAACCAGCGCTGCGCCGCGGCCCCTTCGTCCGCCGAGGGCTGGCGGGTACAGGCGATGCGCCGCAGTTGCTCTATCTCGCGCCCGGCTTCGCAACCCTGCAGAAGCTCAAGCGCCCGTGGCAGACCGGAGAGCGCCTGAAAGCTGTCAAAACAGGGCTGCTGACCGTCAATGCGGTCAACCAGCTGCTGACGGAGCTCGCCGTTAAATTGGCCTCGCGCAAAGCCCAACGCCCCCAGCGCGCGCTCCTGGCCGGCCAGCTCTTTACCCTGCATAAAGCTGTACAGGGCGACCATACGCCTGGCGATCTGCGGATCGTCTATGCTGTCATTCAACTGCGGCACGATATTCAATAAATGGCGAATAATACGGCTAAAGCGCTGAGTGGCCTCCTGAGCGTCCACCGTGCGGCCTTGCACCGCCGCTCGCAGCGCCGGAAGTTGCGCCAGATACCACACCGCGCTGGCTATTCGCCAACAGAGCGCGCTACTGGCGGATTCCCGCGCCGGTTGCAGCGCAGCATAAAAAGCGCTTAAGCGCGCGTCCACCAGCGCCCCGCCAGCCCGGCGTTCGGCGTCATACAAGCGGCCATCGGAAGAGAGCCACATATTGGAGACGCCGCGCTCGCACTGCAGCATATGAACCAACCCACTTATTTCGCTCGCCAGCGCCCCTTGCTGCGTTAGCTGGCGGAGCTGCTGTTTTTGTAGTTGGCGCGCATAATGAAACCAGCCGATTGCTTCAGGCGTCATGCCGGTCGTATTATTCATACCCTCTCCCGAATTACGTCTTTAGGTAAAGCTAAGCAATAACCGTGCCTGATAAAAGGAGTCTTTATGCAACGTATTGTGATTGTCGCCAACGGCGCCGCCTACGGCAGCGAATCTCTGTTTAATAGCCTGCGCCTGGCTATCGCCCTGCGCGAGCAGGAGTCAGACCTCGATCTGAAGCTGTTTTTAATGTCCGATGCGGTGACCGCCGGGCTTCGCGGACAGAAACCGGCGGAAGGCTATAACATCCAGCAGATGCTTGAGATCCTCACCGCGCAGAATGTGCCGGTAAAACTCTGCAAGACCTGTACGGACGGACGCGGGATCACCCATTTGCCATTAGTAGAGGGCGTGGAAGTGGGAACGCTGGTCGAGCTGGCGCAGTGGACGCTGGCGGCGGATAAAGTGCTGACCTTCTGAATTAATCGCCATTAACAGGATTAAATGTCAGGCTGGCGGCTATTGCTGATGCAAAAGTACGCCACCTGAACGCTTTCAGGAAGATTGTCATTTTTGTTTAATCGTTATCCATTTTGTTGATCGAAATCATCATCCACGCGCTCCCCCTTTGGTGTTATGCAACGAGCAAAGTGTGAACAATATCACGCGCGGGTTGATGTATTCAGAGACAGAAACGGGGTTATGAAAATGGCAATGGTAAAAGCAAGTTTAACGTTATTCGGCGGTGATACGCTGGTGGTGCGCTGTTCGGAGCGCTGTCATATTCACTTAATGAGCGCCAAGGCCGCCGGCGACAGCCACGCCGATATTTTTAGCGTGCAGGACAGGGATAGCGCTTATCTCACCGTGCCCTACAGCGGCACCTGGAACGTGCTGATCGATAGCCATAGCCAGTCGCTGGAGCACTCCATTAGCTACGTTCCAGCCTGAATCTCCACGCCCGGCGGACCGGGCGTTTTTATGCGAGCCCGGGTTGGCTCGCCTCGCCGACCAGATGTCGCACCTGGATAATCAGATCGTCAAGACTGGCGTCGCGCATGCCAAGCTTGCGTAATTCCTGATCCAACGAAAAGAGATACTGGGCATTGGTGCCAAGCGGCCCGCTGGCGCGGGCAATTAACGGCGCGATGGTTTGTGCGCTGGTATCGGATTCATACAGCGGGTGGCGCGGATCCATAATAAACACCAGCGCATTCACCGTGCGCCCATCGTCGAGCTCAAGACGGCACCAGGTTGGCAAATAGCAGCCGGTGATCATTTCTCGCTTCCACAGTAGCGTCAGCTCTTGCTCCAGCGTCTCATCCGGCAGACGATAGGCCACGCCGGTGGTACGCCCGCCTTCCTTCAACGCCAGCATCCTGCCCGGCTGATGCGCGCTGCCGCGACCGGCGGTCAGGCGCAGGCAAAACGCGCGATGCCAACCCGGCAGCGTACCGGTGCAGGATTCGCTGTATTCCAGCGCCGGGTTCCACATCAACGAACCGTAGCCAAAAATCCACACCGAACCGTTGTCCGGACGACAGGCCAGAGTCGCCGCCAACGAGGCCGCCCGTTGCTCAGCCGACCACAGCAGCGATTCCTCAATCGCGCCAAACGCCGTCTTACAATCCGCATTCATCAAGAAATCACGAGTTAACACTTTCTACTACCTCCGCCACTGCCTGCTTCCCGGCGATAATCTGTGCCATCCGTGAATATTGCTGAATTATTATCCAGCTTTATTACTCAATAAGCAATTAACGGAGCGTTGACAAGGGGGCTGACAAAAAATTAGATCGCAAAAGTGATTACTTTTTCTTATGCCATTTGTCGTCATCGCCTTTTTGATAATCATTTTTCACCGCCGCCCAGGCGACTTTATGCGCCGTCTCCTCACGGCTGGCATCATCGCGACGGTCGGCTTTGTCTTTATATTGGTCCCACGCGCTATTGAAAGCTTCTTTATAAATTTCCTGCGCGTGTTCCGGCAAGACGTGCTGAACGCTATCGGGAAGTTCTTGTTTACTACGGTAAGGCATAATGACCTCCAGAATCAGGGTAAAAGCTAAGTCTGGAACACAATTGCCAGGTTGGCAAATGGCAGGAACATTGAGAAATGAATTTTAGTAATCATCTGAAAAATATATATAAAACATACGTAACAGCTTTTTTTAGCAGACCAACGCATTTCTTATGCAAGAGTGGTAAATTTAAGTAAAAATACAAATTAAACCTATCAATGTCTGTTATTTTATCAACTTACGTTATCTATAATTATAACACCTGCATAAATGGAGATGGTTCATGACACATGCACATGAGGCGGTTAAGACCCGCCACAAGGAGACCTCCCTCGTTTTTCCGGTTTTAGCACTGGTGGTGCTGTTTCTCTGGGGAAGCAGTCAATCACTACCAGTGGTCGTTGCGATTAATATTCTGGCGCTGGTCGGGATTCTGAGTAGCGCATTTAGCGTGGTTCGCCATGCCGACGTTCTTGCTCACCGTCTCGGCGAGCCCTATGGTTCATTAATTTTGAGCCTGTCAGTGGTCATTCTTGAAGTGAGCCTGATTTCCGCATTAATGGCGACCGGCGACGCCGCGCCAACGCTAATGCGCGATACGTTATATTCAATCATTATGATCGTCACCGGCGGTCTGGTCGGCTTCTCTTTACTGCTGGGCGGGCGTAAATTCGCCACGCAGTATATGAATTTGTTTGGTATCAAGCAGTACCTGATCGCCCTCTTCCCGCTGGCGATTATCGTACTGGTATTCCCTATGGCGCTGCCGGGCGCCAATTTCAGCACTGGCCAGGCGCTGCTGGTGGCGCTGATTTCCGCCGCCATGTACGGCGTATTCCTGCTCATTCAGACCAAAACGCACCAGAGCCTGTTTGTGTACGAGCATGAAGATGACAGCGATGATGACGACCCGCATCACGGTAAGCCATCGGCGCACAGTAGCGGCTGGCACACAGCCTGGTTACTGGTACACCTGGTTGCGGTTATCGCCGTTACCAAAATGAACGCTAATCCGCTGGAAACGCTGTTGACCAGCATGAACGCGCCGGTAGCCTTTACCGGTTTCCTGGTGGCGCTGCTGATCCTCTCCCCGGAAGGACTCGGCGCACTGAAAGCGGTGCTGAATAATCAGGTGCAGCGCGCAATGAATCTCTTCTTTGGTTCGGTGCTGGCGACGATTTCCCTGACGGTGCCTGTCGTCACGCTTATCGCCTTCCTTACCGGCAATGAACTCCGCTTCGGTTTGGGAGCGTCGGAAATGGTGGTGATGGTGGCGTCGCTGGTGCTGTGCCATATCTCGTTCTCAACCGGACGCACCAATGTCCTCAACGGCGCGGCGCATCTGGCGCTGTTCGCCGCCTACCTGATGACGATATTTGCCTGACCGGGTAATCAGCAATAAAGCCCAAAAAAAAGCCTGTCGGTGGCGAAACCGGCAGGCTTTTTTACTGCTCAACGAAACTTAGTTGCTGGTATCCAGCTCGTCGAAGCTTTTCACCAGATCGTCGATCGCTTTCATTTGCTTCAGGAACGGTTCCAGTTTAGCCAGCGGCAGCGCGGACGGGCCATCACATTTCGCGTGGTCCGGATCCGGGTGCGCTTCAATGAACAGTCCGGCGATACCCACCGCCATCCCGGCGCGAGCCAGTTCCGTCACCTGAGCGCGGCGGCCGCCTGAGGCAGCGCCAAACGGGTCGCGGCACTGCAGGGCGTGGGTCACGTCAAAGATGACCGGCGAGTTGTTGGACGCTTTCTTCATTACGCCGAAGCCGAGCATATCAACGACCAGGTTGTCGTAGCCGAAGTTAGCGCCGCGATCGCACAGGATCACTTTGTCGTTCCCGCCTTCGATGAATTTATCAACGATGTTGCCCATCTGGCCCGGGCTGACGAATTGCGGTTTCTTGACGTTGATGACAGCGCCAGTTTTAGCCATCGCTTCCACCAGGTCAGTCTGACGCGCGAGGAACGCTGGCAGCTGGATCACGTCAACCACGTCGGCCACCGGCTGCGCCTGGCTGGCTTCGTGAACGTCGGTGATGATTTTCACGCCGAAAGTCTGCTTCAGCTCCTGGAAAATCTTCATCCCTTCTTCCAGTCCTGGCCCACGATAGGAGTGGATGGAAGAACGGTTGGCTTTATCAAAAGAGGCTTTGAACACGTACGGAATGCCCAGCTTTTGCGTGACGGTCACATAATGTTCGCAGATACGCATCGCAAGATCGCGGGACTCCAGCACGTTCATTCCGCCAAACAGCACGAACGGCAGGTCGTTTGCTACGTTGATATCACCAATGCTAACCACTTTTTGTTTCATAAGATCGCCTTATCAGGGTGTAACCGGAATGGTTCCAGACTAATGCAATGTAATTTGTTTATGTGAAATCGTGTTGATCTGCGCGCGGATCATCTCGCTAATCGGATCCTCCGGGCACTGCTCAACGAAATAATTGAGATCCAGCAGCGCCACGTGATCGCACTCCAGTTGGGCGTAGATAAGCCCGCGGTCGCGAATTTCATACGGGTCCTCTGGATTAAACTGCAGCAGCGCTTCGCTGGCGCGCAGCGCCAGTTCCATCTGCCGCTCTTCCATCAGCGCCGATTTCAGCGTATCGAGCAGTTTGCGGATCACTTCGGCGTTGTCGGCCTCATCGAGATCTTCATTAAACAGCTCGGCCACCGGGCTGATATTTCCCTTCAGCCACACCTCAAGCGTGTGTTCATCAAGCGTTTCGCCGTTGAATGGGTTAATCAGCCACATCTCTTCGCTGGTGTCCGGGTCGGCGCGCAGCAGCATCTGCGTCGGGAAGATAACCGGCACCACCGGCAGATCCAGACGCTGGGCAATCCATAACAGAATCGCCCCCAGCGACACAGCGCTTCCCTGGCGATTCACCAGCACTTTATCCAGCCATAGCGCATCGGACAGACGATAGATGCCCTGCGATGCGCCGAAGCCCCACTCGTGATAGAACAATTCCAGCAACCGGTCGAGCTGACGCTCCTGATCCCAGGAGGTGGCAATCTCTTCCTGCGCCAGTGTTAACAACCGCTGCAGCTCATCCTGCACAAAGTGCGTCGGAAAGTCGTCGCGGATCAATTCAGAAATGAGGACCATGCCTTCGCATAATGGCGCTTTGTTAAATTCGAAATCAGCTAATGACCTCATGCCTTACCCCAGTAACGGTATTCTTGTGATGGCGAGTTGAACGATGAAGAACAACACCACCAGCGCCAGCAGAAAGGCGATGAACCGGGTCTGCTGGCGGCGCGGGCGACGTCGGCCCAACGCAATAAATCCTAATGCGATGTAAATGATAACGCCAAACAGCTTTTCAGTCAGCCATGCGCCATCTTCGGTAAACGGCAGATAGTGCGTTATCGCCATTAATCCCGCGCCGCTGAGGAACAGCAGCGTATCGCTACAATGCGGCGCAATACGTACCCAGCGCTGATTGAGCATCGCGCTACCGCTGTAGGTCCACCAGTAACGCAACACGAAAAGCCCGACGGATGTCACCACGCAGGCAATATGCAAATAGAGTACTGTAGTAAATAAATTCATTCGCCGGCTTGCTCCTTGTGCGGCCAACGCCCGAGAGTCAGACGTTCGTTATCGCCATAATCGCGGCAGGTCTCGACGTCGCGATATCCTGCTTCATTAAACAATGCGCGTACCACCTCGCCCTGTTTCCAGCCATGTTCTAGTAGCATAAAACCATCGGGTAGCAGGTAGTTGCGTCCTTCACGGATGATATGCGCTAAATCGGCCAGCCCCTGGTCGGCGGCGACCAATGCCGTCCTCGGCTCGAAGCGGACATCCCCTTCGGCAAGATGCGGATCGGTTTCATCGATATAGGGGGGATTACTGACAATCATCGCGAACCGCTGCTCCTTGAGCGCGCTAAACCAGTCGCTTTGCAGCACGGTCACGTTGTTGAGAGCGAGATGAGCGGCATTGCGCGCGGCGAGCGCCGCGGCGTCAGGCATAAAATCAACGGCAATAATCTCGCAGTCCGCCCGCTCGCTGGCCAGCGCCAGAGCGATAGCGCCGGTGCCGGTGCCAAGATCCAGGATGCGGCAGGCCGTCTGCGGCAAGCGTACCAGCGCCTGCTCGACCAGGCATTCTGTGTCGGGGCGCGGGATAAGCGTCGCCGGCGAGACAAACAGCGGCAGCGACCAGAACTCGCGCTGACCCACCAGATGCGCCACCGGCTCGCCGTTGGCGCGGCGCGCCAGCAATGCTTCCAGTTCCGCCAACTGTTTCGCCGTCAATAGGGTTTCGTCAAAAGCGAGGATCCAGGTCCGCGCTTTGCTGGTGACGTGCCCCAGTAAGATCTCGGCGTCGCGACGCGGGCTTTCGCTCGCGCCGAGCCGGGCTATCGCCTGAGTGAGCCACTGTCGGAAGGTCATCATTCCTGCTCAGAAAGCGCCGCCAGCTGGTCAGCCTGGAATTCCTGCACAATCGGTTCGATCAGCATATCCAGTTTGCCTTCCATGGTTTCATCCAGACGGTAAAGGGTCAGGTTGATACGGTGGTCGGTCACGCGGCCCTGCGGGAAGTTGTAGGTACGGTTGCGGTCGCTGCGGTCACCGCTGCCCAGCAGATTACGACGGGTAGACGCTTCCGCCTGCTGACGCTTGGCGACTTCGGCGGCGCGAATACGCGCGCCCAGCACCGACAGCGCCTTGGCTTTGTTTTTATGCTGCGAACGTTCGTCCTGACATTCAACGACGATACCGGTCGGCAAGTGGGTAATACGGATAGCGGAGTCGGTGGTGTTGACGTGCTGGCCGCCCGCCCCCGAGGAACGGAAGGTATCGATACGCAGGTCCGCCGGGTTGATATCCGGCATTTCGGCTTCCGGCAGCTCCGGCATCACCGCCACGGTACAGGCGGAGGTGTGGATACGCCCCTGCGATTCGGTCGCCGGAACGCGCTGGACACGATGGCCGCCGGATTCAAATTTCAGCCGCCCATAGACGCCATCGCCGCTGATCTTGGCAATCACTTCTTTAAATCCGCCATGTTCGCCTTCGTTAGCACTCATGATTTCGACCCGCCAGCGGCGGGCTTCGGCGTAGCGGGTGTACATGCGGAAGAGATCGCCGGCGAACAGCGCCGCTTCATCGCCACCGGTGCCGGCGCGAACTTCGACAAAAGCGTTGCGCTCATCGTCTGGATCTTTCGGCAGCAGCAGCACCTGCAGCTGCTGTTCCAGCGCTTCGCTTTTTTCTTTGGCATCGCGCAGCTCTTCCTGCGCCATTTCGCGCATTTCCGGATCGTCGAGCATCATCTGCGCGGTTTCGATATCGTCCTGCACCTGGCGCCAGTCGGTATAGCAGCGGGCGACATCGCCAAGCTGCGCATACTCGCGCGACAGCGCGCGGAAACGGTCCTGGTCGGCAATGGTGGCGGCGTCGCCAAGCAGCGCCTGAACTTCTTCATGGCGTTCGTACAGAGCTTCCAGTTTAGCAACAATAGAAGGCTTCATAGGCGTGAATTCACCCTGTCTTTAAATAGAGAAATGTGCGCTATTCCAGCCCGAGGCTGTTGCGCAGAATATGCAGGCGTTCATCATCCCCGTCACGGGCAGCCTGCTGAAGAGATTTGGTTGGAGCGTGGATCAGGCGGTTGGTCAGCTTACGGGCCAGATCTTGCATAATTTCCTGCGCATCGCCGCCCTGCTCCAGCGCGGCAAGCGCTTTCGCCGTCAGCTCCTCGCGAACCTGCTCGGATTGGGAACGATATTCGCGGATAGTCTCGCTGGCGCTTTGGGCGCGCAGCCAGGCCATAAATTCGCTGGTTTCCTGCTCGACGATCGATTCCGCCTGCACCGCCGCGGCCTTACGCTGCGCCAGATTGTGCTGAATGATATTTTGCAGGTCATCAACGCTGTACAGATAGGCGTTGGCCAGCTTGCCGACTTCCGGCTCGACGTCGCGGGGCACCGCGATATCTACCAGCAGCATCGGCTGATTGCGGCGCGCCTTCAGCGCGCGCTCGACCATCCCTTTGCCGATGATCGGCAGCGGGCTGGCGGTAGAACTGATAATGATATCGGCGTCTTTTAAGCGCTCGTCGATATCGCTGAGGGCGATAACTTCCGCGCCGACTTCATCCGCCAGCGCCTGGGCGCGTTCACGGGTGCGGTTGGCAATCACCATTTTGCGAACGTTATGTTCGCGCAGATGGCGGGCGACCAGTTCGATAGTTTCCCCCGCGCCAACCAGTAACACAGTGACGCTGGAGAGCGATTCAAAAATTTGCCGAGCCAGCGTACAGGCGGCGAAAGCAACGGAAACGGCGCTGGCGCCGATATCGGTTTCGGTCCGTACGCGCTTAGCCACCGAGAACGATTTCTGGAACATGCGCTCCAGTTCGCTGACGTTCAGATGGCCGCGGCTGGAATCCGCAAACGCTTTTTTCACCTGCCCGAGGATTTGCGGCTCGCCAAGCACGAGTGAATCCAGGCCGCTGGCGACACGCATCAGATGGCTGACGGCGTCGTTATCCTGATGCCAATAAAGACTTTTACGTAGGTCTTCTTCATTCAGGCCGTGGAAGTCACATAGCCAGCGGATCAGCGCTTCCTGCAGGTTGTCCTGCTCTTCAACGCTGAGATACAGCTCCGTGCGATTACAGGTTGATAGCACCACCCCGCCCTGCACCATTGGCTGAGCCAATAAGCTCTCCAGCGCCTTGTCGAGCGTATCCGGCGAAAACGTTACGCGTTCTCGCAGCGCTACCGGAGCTGTTTTGTGGTTGATGCCAAGAGCTAAAAGGGTCATGGTGAGGGAATAGTACCAGCGTTGCTAAGGTTAGTCTGAGCGCATCATACAGGATGCGCGTACTCAATAAAAGAGACGCCCCCCTTTTGGAGTAATAGTCAGGGCTTAATAGCCACTAACGGTAATTTTTTGATTTCAGACAACTTGAACGTAGACGCTATCGGCCAGCGACGCTAGCATTAAGGGTTATTATTGCAACCCGCTACACAAATCGGTGTGCGAACCATCAGTCGCCGCATTTCACTGTAGACATCAAGGATTTGTCATCATTATGAATCGACTGTTCCGCCTGCTGCCGTTGGCAAGCCTCGTTCTGACCGCCTGTGCAATCAATACTCCGCCGCAAGGGCCCGGCAAAAGCCCGGATTCCCCGCAGTGGCGCCAGCACCAGCAGGATGTCCGCAACCTTAACCAGTTCCAGACTCGCGGGGCGTTTGCCTATCTGTCCGATGAGCAGAAAGTGTATGCCCGTTTCTTCTGGCAACAAACCGGCCAGGACCGCTACCGCCTGCTGCTGACCAACCCGCTTGGCAGCACCGAACTGTCATTAACCGCGCAGCCGGGCGGCGTCCAATTGATTGACAACAAAGGCCAGACCTACAACGCCACCGATGCCGAAGAGATGATTGGCCGCCTGACCGGCATGCCGATCCCGCTTAACAGCCTGCGTCAGTGGATTATCGGCCTGCCGGGCGATGCCACCGACTATTCGCTGGATGACCAGTACCGCCTGCGCGAACTCAACTACACGCAGAACGGTAAAACCTGGCACGTGACCTACAGCGGCTACACCAGCGACACCAAACCAACCCTGCCGTCTAATATGGAACTCAACAACGGCAGCCAGCGCATCAAGCTGAAAATGGATAACTGGATTGTGAAATGATGAGTCGCTGGCCCGCCCCTGCAAAATTGAATCTGTTTTTGTATATCACCGGTCAACGCGCCGATGGATATCACACGCTGCAGACACTGTTTCAGTTTCTCGACTATGGCGACATGCTGACTATTGAACCACGCCGCGACGGGAAACTGCGGCTGTTAACGCCGGTCGCCGGCGTGCCGGATGAAGAGAACCTGATTATTCGCGCCGCCAGGCTACTGATGGCGGCGGCGGAGTCTCACGGTCAACTCCCCGCTGGCAGCGGCGCGGATATCAGCATCGACAAACGCCTGCCGATGGGCGGCGGCTTAGGTGGCGGCTCTTCTAACGCCGCGACGGTGCTGGTAGCGCTGAATCATCTGTGGGGCTGCGGGTTTAGCGAAGACCAACTGGCGACGCTTGGGCTACAGCTCGGCGCCGATGTCCCGGTTTTCGTTCGCGGCCACGCGGCGTTTGCCGAAGGGGTTGGCGAGATTCTCACCCCGGTCGATCCGCCGGAAAAATGGTATCTGGTCGCCCATCCGGGCGTGAGTATCCCGACGCCGATCATTTTTCGCGATCCGGAGTTACCACGAAATACCCCGAGCAGGTCAATTAATACCTTACTAAACTGTGAATTCGGCAACGATTGCGAGGTTATCGCAAGAAAACGTTTTCGTGAGGTTGATGCAACGCTTTCCTGGCTGTTAGAATACGCGCCGTCGCGCCTGACTGGCACAGGAGCCTGTGTCTTTGCTGAATTTGACACCGAATCCGCCGCTCGTCAGGTGCTGGAAAAAGCCCCGGAATGGCTGCAAGGCTTTGTTGCGCGAGGAATTAATGTCTCGCCGCTGAAGCAAGCCCTACTGAAGTAATTCTGCTTTTTGCATGAATAACGGCAAGTTTGCCGGGCAAACAGAGTATCGGTGACAACGTCACCCTGTTCCAGACGTTGCATCGTGCTCTTTAATACACCGCCTGGATGAGATGGCGCCGGCCCGCACAGTTTAATGGCCCGTTTCATCCACCACTGGACGCATGCCTGAGGTTCTTCTCGTGCCTGATATGAAGCTTTTTGCTGGTAACGCCACCCCGGAACTAGCACAACGTATTGCCAACCGCCTGTACACTTCTCTTGGCGACGCCGCTGTAGGTCGTTTTAGCGACGGCGAAGTCAGCGTACAAATCAACGAAAACGTACGCGGTGGTGATATTTTCATCATCCAGTCCACTTGTGCTCCCACCAATGACAACCTGATGGAATTGGTTGTTATGGTTGATGCCCTGCGTCGCGCTTCTGCAGGCCGTATCACCGCTGTTATCCCTTACTTCGGCTATGCCCGCCAGGACCGTCGCGTACGTTCCGCTCGTGTGCCAATCACCGCAAAAGTCGTCGCTGACTTCCTGTCCAGTGTCGGCGTTGACCGCGTTCTGACCGTTGACCTGCACGCTGAACAGATTCAGGGCTTCTTTGATGTTCCTGTTGATAACGTATTCGGTAGCCCAATTCTGCTCGAAGATATGCTGCAGCTGAATCTGGACAACCCGATCGTGGTTTCTCCGGACATCGGCGGCGTGGTTCGCGCTCGCGCTATCGCAAAGCTGCTGAACGATACCGACATGGCGATCATCGATAAACGCCGCCCGCGCGCTAACGTTTCTCAGGTGATGCATATCATCGGCGACGTCGCTGGCCGTGACTGCGTGATGGTTGATGACATGATCGATACCGGCGGCACCCTGTGTAAAGCAGCGGAAGCGCTGAAAGAACGCGGTGCGAAACGTGTCTTCGCCTACGCGACTCACCCGATCTTCTCCGGCAATGCTATCCAGAACATTAAAAACTCTGTGATTGATGAATTCGTCGTCTGCGATACCATTCCGCTGACGCCAGAAATCAAAGCGCTGGACAAAGTCCGTACCCTGACCCTGTCTGGTATGCTGGCCGAAGCGATTCGTCGTATCAGCAACGAAGAATCCATTTCTGCTATGTTCGAGCACTAATCGAGCCCAGCCGAAAAACCCGCTGCGGCGGGTTTTTTTGTCTCTGGTTCATATTTGTATGACTAATGCCTCCTTCACCTGCCATTCAGTTGACAGATGATGCGCTCATGGATGAAACATTATTGTGAATAGATTATTTTCCTCACATGTGATGCCTTTCCGCGCCCTCATCGACGCTTGCTGGAAAGAAAAGTACACCGCATCGCGCTTTACCCGCGATCTCATCGCCGGGATAACCGTCGGGATCATCGCTATCCCGCTGGCGATGGCGTTAGCAATTGGCAGCGGCGTAGCGCCGCAATATGGACTCTACACCTCGGCGGTGGCGGGGATTGTCATCGCCCTGACCGGCGGTTCGCGCTTTAGCGTTTCCGGCCCCACCGCGGCCTTCGTGGTGATCCTCTATCCGGTGTCACAACAGTTTGGCCTTGCCGGCCTGCTGGTGGCGACGCTAATGTCGGGTATTTTCTTAATCCTTTTCGGCCTCGCCCGCTTTGGCCGTCTGATTGAATATATCCCGCTTTCAGTCACCCTTGGCTTTACCTCTGGTATCGGCATCACCATCGGTACCATGCAAATTAAAGACTTCCTTGGTCTGCAGATGGCGCATGTCCCAGAGCACTATCTGCAGAAAGTCGGCGCGCTGGTGATGGCGCTGCCGACAATTAACGTTGGCGATGCCGCCATCGGTATCGTGACGCTGGGTATTCTGATTTTCTGGCCGCGTTTGGGCATCCGCTTGCCGGGGCACCTGCCGGCGCTGCTGGCGGGCTGCGCGGTGATGGGTATCGTTAATGTGCTTGGCGGGCATGTGGCGACCATCGGCTCGCAGTTCCACTATGTACTCGCCGACGGCAGCCAGGGCAATGGTATCCCGCAGCTGCTGCCGCAACTGGTGTTGCCGTGGGATATGCCGGGTTCGGAGTTTACCCTGAGCTGGTCGTCGCTGCGCGCGCTGCTGCCTGCCGCCTTCTCTATGGCGATGCTGGGCGCCATTGAATCACTGCTCTGCGCGGTGGTGCTCGACGGTATGACCGGCACCAAGCACAAAGCGAACAGCGAGCTTGTCGGCCAGGGCCTTGGCAATATCATCGCGCCGTTCTTTGGCGGTATCACCGCCACCGCGGCGATTGCCCGCTCCGCGGCTAACGTGCGCGCTGGCGCAACTTCGCCGATTTCCGCGGTGATCCATGCCCTGCTGGTGATCCTCGCATTGTTAATCCTCGCCCCGCTGCTCTCATGGCTGCCGCTGTCGGCCATGGCCGCCCTGCTGCTGATGGTAGCGTGGAACATGAGCGAAGCGCATAAGGTGATTAACCTGCTACGCCACGGACCAAAAGATGACATCGTCGTACTGTTGATGTGCATGTCGCTGACCGTGCTGTTCGATATGGTCATCGCCATTAGCGTCGGTATCGTGCTGGCTTCGCTGCTGTTTATGCGCCGCATCGCGCGCATGACGCGCCTTGCGCCGGTGAACGTTGAAGTACCGGATGATGTTCTGGTGCTGCGAGTTATCGGCCCGCTGTTTTTCGCCGCGGCGGAAGGACTATTTACCGATTTGGAAAGCCGGATTGAAGGCAAACGCGTGGTGGTGCTGAAGTGGGATGCGGTACCGGTGCTGGATGCCGGTGGTCTTGACGCGTTCCTGCGCTTTGTGAAACGCCTGCCGGAAGGCTGCGAGCTTCGGGTATCGAACCTTGAATTCCAGCCGCTACGTACTTTGGCTCGCGCAGGGGTTCAGCCAATTCCGGGACGCCTGAGCTTCTACCCAGACCGTACTGCGGCACTGGCGGATATAGAATTAGGGCAATAAATGAGAGGCTCGCCGGAAAGGCTATCCGGCGAGCTGAATTCCGTTAGCTGTGACGGTGCGGATCGCGGCGGCAGCGTTTATCGTAATGGCGAACCCACCAATAGCGGTCGGTGACTCTTTCATGACCGCCTACGCGAGCGCCCGCCAGCCACAAAACGGCGCCGACGAAAATACTCAACACGGCGCCATGAGCAAAGAATTGCGGCAGGTTAAGCTGTGGAAGCTGGTTTAAAATAGAGTAACCAACGCCGACCACCATCACAACCAACCCTAAACCCATCAGTATGTTACCGAGTAACGAAGCGTTTCTGCGTTTCATATGTCACCTCCGGACCTTGGGCTGCATGGGAATATCCCCAAAATTTATAGGTTAAGTATAGACAATGGAGATATGAGTGATTGCGTTAGTGATCACATTCGGGAACATCTGATCAACAAAAGTTTACAAATAAGCCACTGAACAACATCAAATTCTAATGGTTCAAAGGGGAAATTATCAGTAAGGGTAGCGTTTCGCCGGCAGAATTTTGTCAAGCGCCGACGCAGGCAGTACACTACGCGGCAAAGAACGACCCATGCAGGAATAAAAAGTGACGATAAAACTGATTGTCGGCCTGGCTAACCCCGGCGCGGAATACGCGGCAACGCGCCATAACGCTGGCGCCTGGTACGTAGATTTACTGGCGGAGCGCCACCGCGCGCCGCTACGAGAAGAGAGCAAATTCTTCGGCTATACCTCGCGCCTCAACCTGGCGGGGGAAGACGTGCGCCTGCTGGTGCCGACCACCTTTATGAATCTCAGCGGCAAAGCGGTGGCCGCGATGGCTACCTTTTACCGTATTAATCCGGATGAAATTCTGGTCGCCCACGACGAGCTCGATTTACCGCCCGGCGTCGCTAAATTCAAACTTGGCGGCGGGCACGGCGGTCATAATGGCCTGAAGGACATTATCAGCAAGCTGGGCAATAACCCAAACTTTCACCGCTTACGCGTCGGAATTGGCCATCCGGGCGACAAAAACAAAGTTGTCGGCTTTGTGCTGGGTAAACCACCGGCCAGCGAACAGAAGTTAATTGACGAAGCGGTTGATGAAGCGGCGCGTTGTACCGAGGTGTGGCTGAAAGACGGTTTAACTAAAGCAACCAACCGTTTACACGCGTTTAAAGCGCAATAAGCGTTCGACGTGCGGAATTTTTGCCGCACACCGTGTATAATAGGCGAAGCTATTTACTTTTCTACAGTCTGTTATTCATAACAGACTGATTATCCAAAGATTAAGGTGATTTAAATCATGGGATTCAAATGCGGTATCGTCGGTTTGCCCAACGTCGGCAAATCCACCCTGTTCAATGCGCTCACCAAAGCAGGTATTGAAGCGGCCAACTTCCCGTTCTGTACCATTGAGCCGAACACCGGTGTCGTACCGATGCCCGATCCGCGTCTGGACAAACTGGCAGAGATCGTCAAGCCGCAGCGTATCCTGCCGACGACCATGGAATTCGTTGATATTGCCGGTCTGGTTAAAGGCGCGTCCAAAGGCGAAGGTCTGGGTAACCAGTTCCTGACCAATATCCGTGAAACCGAAGCCATCGGCCACGTAGTTCGCTGCTTTGAAAATGACAATATTATCCACGTCGCGGGTAAAGTCGATCCGGCGGAAGATATTGACGTTATCAACACCGAGCTGGCGCTGTCCGACCTCGATACCTGCGAACGCGCCATTCACCGCGTTTCCAAGAAAGCCAAAGGCGGCGATAAAGACGCTAAAGTTGAACTGGCCGCGCTGGAAAAATGTCTGCCGCAGCTGGAAAAAGCAGGCATGCTGCGCGCGCTGGATCTGAGCAAAGAAGAGAAAGAAGCGATCCGCTATCTGAGCTTCCTGACCCTGAAGCCAACCATGTACATCGCCAACGTTAACGAAGACGGTTTTGAAAACAACCCGTATCTCGACCAGGTTCGCGCTATCGCTGAGCAAGAAGGTTCTGTGGTAGTTCCGGTTTGCGCCGCCGTTGAATCCGACATTGCCGAGCTGGACGACGAAGAGCGTGATGAGTTTATGGCCGAGCTGGGCCTTGAAGAGCCGGGCCTGAACCGCGTAATCCGCGCAGGCTACGCTCTGCTGAACCTGCAAACCTACTTCACCGCCGGCGTGAAAGAAGTTCGCGCATGGACTATTCCGGTTGGCGCGACCGCGCCGCAGGCTGCCGGTAAAATCCACACCGACTTCGAAAAAGGCTTTATCCGCGCCCAGACCATCGCCTATGAAGACTTCATTGCTTACAAAGGCGAACAAGGCGCGAAAGAAGCCGGTAAAATGCGTGCGGAAGGCAAAGACTACATCGTTAAAGATGGCGACGTGATGAACTTCTTGTTCAACGTCTAATCCCTGCCGATAAAATCCGCGCCCCGGCGCGGATTTTTCATTTCAAAGCCTCGCAGGTTTTATAACTCGCGAGGTTTTAAATTATCTGAACGGCGCATCTAACGGAATTTCTGCGTCAGGCTCGTGGGTAATTCGGTTACGCAGATCGCGACGAATCATTTCAATTGCCCAGAACCAAAAAATATGGCCAAGCAGTTCGGAAATATATTCATCAGCCGGAATATTGAATAACGACGGCGTAAGTCCTAATAGCGGGAAAGATATCCAGTGAACCGCAATGGTGGCGACAATGCCGGCCCACACGCCCTGCCATAATTTAACTTTTGGGAATATCTCCGCCACCACGCAATAGCCAATCGCAAACACCAACGAGAAGATTATATGCGTGACCATCACCGGGTTGATGATATGCTCAGAAAAGGTGTAAACGGTATGCGTTGGGTCAATACCAAGATAGTCGCGTAGAAAGAGATAAGGAGGGTTGAATTCATCACGCCCGCCGGAAAACGTTCGCGGCGGCAGAGGCACTTCCGCCCCCCACTTAACGAATGCCGACATGATTCCGGCAATAACCCCAACCAATAAGGCGACGCCATAGCGACGCCGACCAGGTGCAGTCTGTACAAAAAAATCCTTAATTGCCATAAATCCCTCGCCATGAATAATATTGTTACAGCATTGCAATATTCTTTAAGTCTGCGCGGGTATGGCTTGATCAAGATCACACTTTTTGTTCAAAAGATAAACAAAGATAATACTTTTAAATTATCGCGGGGCATCAATTAATGCCCCGCGAGGCATTCTTTTAATCACGCCATCCCATTGCCGGCGCAACGTGCTTCAGAATAGACTCAATCACGTGAGCGTTATAATCCACGCCCAGCTGATTCGGCACCGTCAGCAATAAAGTATCAGCTTCTGCGATCGCTTCATCCTGTTTCAGTTGTTCGACGAGCTTATCGGGTTCAGCGGCATAGCTGCGGCCGAAAATGGCGCGGGTTTTCTCATCAAGAAAACCAATACTATCGCTAGTATCCCGGCTGGAGCCGAAATACATTCGGTCGCGATCGTCCATCAGGGCAAAAATACTTCGGCTGACCGATACCCGCGGCGTACGCGTGTGCCCCGCCTCAGTCCAGGCCTGACGATAGGCGCGGATCTGTTTCGCCTGTTGAATATGGAATGGTTCGCCCGTCTCATCATCTTTCAGCGTCGAGCTTTGCAAGTTCATGCCGAGCTTCGCCGCCCACATCGCCGTAGCATTAGAGCCCGCGCCCCACCAGATACGCTCACGTAGTCCGGCGGAGTACGGCTCAAGACGCAGCAATCCCGGCGGGTTGGGAAACATCGGTTGCGGGTTAGGTTTAGCGAAACCTTCGCCGCGCAGCACGTCCAGCAGAACCTCAGTATGGCGCCGCGCCATGTCAGCGTCGGACTCGCCATCCTGCGGTTGAAAACCGAAATGACGCCAGCCATCAATCACCTGTTCCGGCGAACCCCGGCTGATGCCAAGCTGTAAACGCCCACCGGCGATCAAATCTGCAGCGCCGGCATCCTCCGCCATATATAGCGGATTTTCATAGCGCATATCGATAACGCCGGTGCCGATCTCAATCTTCTTAGTTTTCGCGCCGATAGCGGCCAGTAGCGGGAACGGTGAACTGAGCTGGCGGGCGAAATGGTGCACCCGAAAATAGGCGCCGTCCGCGCCTAACTCTTCGGCGGCAACGGCCAGATCGATGGATTGTAAAAGCGTGTCGGCAGCGGAACGAGTCGCCGACTGCGGCGATGGCGTCCAGTGGCCAAATGACAAAAATCCAATCTTTTTCATGAGGATAGACCCTGGTTTGGCAAAACATTCAGCAGACGCGGAGATAATATTCCGCGTCTGTTGGTGGTTCCCCCTACTCTACCCCTTAACCAAAATGTATAAATGGCGTTTATTTAACAGAATGGTTCAAATAAATTGACCAAATGTAACGATGGCTATTTCTGCATCAGCGCAAAAACGCCCCAACCGAAATATTCCCGGGTATAAGTGACGTGGCGAAGTGGTGCGGCATTGAGCTCCGCACGGACCTCAACCGCAAATTCATCATCCGGATGCGCCTGCAGCCAACGGCGCATCGTCAGCCATTTAGCGGCTTCATAACGGTCCCACCCCTCGCGGTCAGCCAGCACCATCTCAACAATGTCATAGCCCAGTTCGCCAAAAGAGGCGACCAGCGCCGGAAGCGGCAACAAATCAGCCACCGCAGAAACACCGCAGGCGCGCGCTTGTTCTTCTGTGGCGGGTACCTTACGCCACCAGGGCTCCCCGATAAGTAGCATACCGCCAGGCTTAAGGCTTCGGGCTAACTGCGCCACGGTTCCGGCGACGCCGCCGGCTATCCACGTCGCGCCGATACAGGCCGCTACATCGTATTGCCGTTCGGCAACGTAACCTGCCGCATCGCTATGGAGAAAAGTGACGCGATCGCTAACGCCAAGCGCTGCGGCGCGTTGTTTAGCCTGCGCGGTAAACAATGGGCTCATATCAATGCCCAGACCGCCGATAGCATGGTCCCGCGCCCAGGTGCAGAGCATTTCGCCAGAACCGCTGCCAAGGTCGAGGATCTGCGCCCCCGCCTGCAGGCGAAGTACGCGGCCAAGCGTGGCATATTTTTCCGCCGTGAAGGGGTTATGGATACGATGTTCACTTTCGCTGATGGTAAAGATACGGGGAATATCGATTGTTGTGGTCATACCACTCTCCTTAGCGGTTATCCGGTTGAGCGCGAACGTTATTCAGCCCGCTGGTGTTGATGCGGTACGGCTGGCCGTTAACGGATTTAATCAGTTTTTTAGTGCGGAGTTTTTTGAAGACGGCGAGCGTACAGTCGCTGAGCAGTAGCCCTTCGCGGCTATAGCACTCCACGGCGATGACGCGGCCTGAGGTATCGCGAATGTGCGCAATACGTCCGCCTTTCGCGAGAACGTGTAAGGTACGTTGTTCCTGACGGGATAAATTCATACTGGAAAACCTGTTTAATCATCATGTGCAAAACGTGCAAACACGCAGCGGTGCCCGCATTCGATTTCAGCGCATTGATAACCAGCCCGGCCTGAAAGGTCGGCAAACTGATTATCAGATGATTACATTCTCCAGCATCAAAGCCTCGGTAGAGTTGAAAGGTATTTACCAGCCGGATAATAACATCCAGTGACAGAAAGGATATTTATGAACGGGAAAATTGTGATCGATATCTGAAATTGCGCCCCCCGCTCCATGACGGAAGACGCACAATGACTAGCTTCAGCGTACTGACCCGGATTACCACATCAAATCATCAGGTACTTTAAAGTCAGCATACGGATCGTCTTCGTCCTCGGCTTCCTGGCTCAGGGCGCTGTTCAACACAATACTTTCGGCGTCGCGCTGGGCGATTTTATCCGCCACGCTGGCGGGAATAATCGCGTATTCGTATTTTCCGTTATTATCAACAGCAAGGCGGGCAATCGCCAGACGGCCGCTAATGAGCTGCGCCTGGGTGGTTTTATCCACATCAATGTTTTTGATGAGATTATTATCCGTAAAGTTAAAAGCGATCTGACCTTTCGCAATCGTGATTCGGTTCATTTCGATCAGCTGCTTAACCTGCGCTTTATACTCTTTTGCTAAAGCCGCTTGCTTTTGCTGCTCGCTGAGCTGCTTGTCGCGCTCAAGCTGGGCTTTTTTGTTTTCTTCAACGGCCTCGCGGGCTTCACGCGCCTGAACGCGTGACTTTTTCGCCGTTCTCTGAACCTTAGCCATCTTTTTACTGGTGACCAGACCCGCTTTCAGCATCTGTTCTTGTAAGGTAAGTTTTGTCATCGTCGTTTCTACAATCGTTTGAATTCTGCTTCGGATACGGTAAATCAGGATTAGACTTTAAGGAGCTTCACCGTGGCGTCGATGTCGATTTCATCTTCAGAGAAGATGAGCGTTGTGCCCTGAAAGGTAGTGATCGCCAACTTTTTCAGCGTGCGCATTTCGCCCGGCTTCACGCTCTCTTTCGGCTTGATGCTGTTCATCAGTAGTCCCACGGAGAGCACCGCATTTTCCTTGTCGATACGCGTATCGGCCGGCACTTCCTCACTGTATACCAGGTAAGACTTGATCGATGTCAGCTTCACACGCTCACCGGCAATATACAGATGTTTGCTTTCCGGGATGACTTTAACCGCGTAAGCCGAGAGACCTTTATTATTAGTCGTGGGCTCAAACGTGACTGCCGCGTCTTTCTTAATCAGATCCGGATTGGCGACCTTAATCACGTGAAAATAGCGGTTATCACCATTTTCATCTTTGATAAATCCGAAACCTTTATCTTTAAACCACGTTGTGATCGTACCGTTCATCGCCATTACCGCCTGATTAATCGTTTATCTACTCAATTTTGCAGCGCGCAGTTTAAAGCACAATGCCAGCATAGACCATGCCTTTGCTCTAAGTGTTGCCCGATATCGGCAATTGATCCTGGCTTTTGCCGAAAATTTGTATCATTAATGGGTAGGCTTCAATCAGGAGAATGCATGATGTCTAACTTTTCCTCCGTCGCGTTGCTAGGTCCTGGCGCTATTGGCACAACCATTGCCGCCGTGCTGCATGAAGCGGGCCGTAAACCGCTGCTCTGCGGACGCACCGCACATCAGCGATTGATTTTACGCCGGGATGACGGCGAAACGATCCTTCCAGGGCCCGTATTGACCGATCCGCATACGCTGGAACGCCCGGTTGAGTTGCTGTTTGTGGCGGTGAAAACCACCCAGGTAGCGGATTGCGCGGGCTGGCTTAACGCGCTGTGTGATGAAAACACGGTGGTCTGCGCGCTACAGAACGGCGTTGAACAGGAAAGCCTGCTTGACTCCTATGTTAACGGCGCAAAGGTGTTGCCTTCGGTTGTCTGGTTTCCGGCACAACGAGAGGCGGATGCTTCGGTATGGTTACGTGCCAAACCGCGCCTGACGCTACCCGATACGCCGCAGGTGAAGAGGATAGTCGAGGTTCTCAACGGTACCCGCTGCGCGGTTGAGTTGACGGCAGATTTCACCTCGGTCGCCTGGCGGAAACTGCTGCAAAATGCCGTCGCTGGCCTGATGGTACTGGCGAATCGCCGCGCCGGGATGTTTTCGCGCCAGGACATCACCGGGTTGGCGCTGGCCTATCTTCACGAGTGTCTGGCGGTGGCGCGCGCCGCAGGGGCGGTACTCGCCGATAGCGTGCCGCAGGAAATTGTTGATGGGTTTCATCAGGCGCCGGCGGATTTAAGCACCTCGATACTCGCCGACCGTCAGGCCAATCGTCCGCTGGAATGGGACATCCGTAACGGAGTCATACAACGCTATGGCCGAAGGTTGGGCGTTGCCACACCCATCAGCGATGTCGTCGTGCCGCTGCTGGCGGCCGCAAGCGAGGGACCTGGCTAAGATTGCTTCAAAAAAATTACCGTATTTGTTATAGTGTTACTCACTGATTATTTACCTCTGCGGTGCCAAAAAGAACAAGATTCACCGCAACCCAGGATAAGAAAATGTTAGATTACCGCTTCCCGACAGCTTTGCAGATGGTTCTCAGCGTAGCGATGGCGGAGCAATTGGGTGAACGTTCGACGAGCGCGATTCTGGCCTACGGCCTGGAGGCCAACCCGAGCTTTATCCGTAAACTCATGGTTCCGCTCACTCGCGACGGTATCATCGTTTCCACGCTTGGCCGCAACGGCTCTATTCATCTTGGCCGCCCTGCCGACCAAATTACGCTACGTGATATCTATCTTTCCGTTATTGAAGATAAAAAACTGTGGGCGTCTCGCCCTGACGTCCCGGCTCGCTGCGTGGTCAGCGCCAATGCTTGCTGGTACTTTAAGTCCGTAGCCGATGAAGCCGAGCAGGCGTCGCTCGCGGTGTTAGCTCGCCACACCGTGGCAAGCGCCCTGGAAGAGGTCAAAAAAGCCGATACCAGCGGCTGCGATCCGCTGCCTGAGCTGACTGCCCGCTATAAAGAAGCGCATTAACTTTTCTTGTTGCGAAAAAAACCGCCTTAAACGAAAAGGCGGTTTTTTGTTATTAGCAGCGACCTACGCGGGCAGGACGTCCCTTGCCTGTTTGCCACGCGTCACCAGTTTTCGCAGCGTCACATAAAACACCGGCGTCAGGAACAAGCCAAACAGCGTCACGCCGAGCATACCGGAGAACACCGTGATCCCGGTGGCGCCGCGCACTTCCGCCCCCGCGCCGTGGCCAAGAATCAGCGGGATCGTCCCGGCGATAAAGGCAATCGAGGTCATGATAATCGGGCGTAAACGCAGGCGACAGGCTTCCAGCGCCGCTTCCATAATCCCTTTACCCTGAATTTCCAGTTCGCGGGCAAACTCGACAATCAGAATCGCGTTTTTACACGCCAGCCCCATCAGCACCACCAGCCCCACCTGCACAAATACGTTATTGTCGCCGCCGGTCAGCCAGACGCCAAACAGCGCGGAGAGCATGGTCATCGGGACGATAAGGATAACCGCCAGCGGTAGCGTCCAGCTTTCATACAGCGCCGCCAGCACCAGGAACGCCAGCAGGACCGCGACCGGGAAGACGATCAGCGCCGTATTGCCCTGCGTGGCCTGCTGGAAGCTGAGATCCGTCCACTCAATATTCATCCCGTTCGGCAGTATCTGCTTAGACATGCCCGCCAGCTGCGTCATCGCCTGCGTGGACGAGAGCACGCGGGGATCGGCATCGCCAATCAAATCCGCCGCCGGATAGCCATTGTAGCGAATCACCGGATCCGGCCCGTAGGTGGTATTAATATTCACCATACTGCCAATTGGCACCATTTCGCCCTGATTATTGCGGGTGCGTAAATTAGCGATATCTTCCACGCTGTCGCGGAACGGCCCATCGGCCTGCGCCATCACGCGCCAGGTACGCCCAAACTGGTTAAAATCATTCACATACGATGACCCCAGATAGGTTTGCAGCGTACCGAAAAGGTCGGTCAACGACACGCCCTGCGCTTTCGCTTTATCACGATCGACCTGCACATCCAGCTGCGGCACGTTCGCCTGGTAGGTCGAGATAGGGAAATGCATTCCCGGCGTCTGCATAATTGAACCCGACATCGCGTTCACCGCGTTTTGCAACGCGCCATAACCCAGACCGGCGCGATCCTGAATATACAACGAATAGCCGGAACCCTGACCCAGTCCTAAAATCGGCGGCGGCAGAATCGAGAAACCAAAGCCCTGCTGAATTTGCGCGATTTTGGCGTTAATCTCGGCGTTAATTTCCGCAGCGGTATGTTTTCGCTGGTCGAACGGTTTCAGACCAAAAAAGACCGTCCCGGTATTCGGCGTATTGGTGAACTGCAGGGCATTAAGCCCCGGAAAGGCCACCGCATAATCCACGCCTTCGGTATTCATACCGATTTCGCTCATTTTGCGGATCACGGCGTCGGTGCGCGCCAGTGAAGAGCCTTCCGGCATTTTCACGCCGCCAATTAAATACAGTTTATCCTGCGTCGGAATAAATCCGCCGGGTACGACTTTAAACATCACGCCAGCCGCGCAGAGCAGCAGGACGTAGACCACAAACACCGCGCCGCGTCGCCCGAGCGTTTTGCCCACCAGCCCCTGATAGCCGTTTGAGCTACGATGGAAAAAACGGTTAAACGGACGGAAAATCCAGCCGAACAAGCGATCGATAAGCCGGGTCGGGAAATCTTTCGTCGCACCGTGCGGTTTTAACAGCAGCGCAGCCAGCGCCGGCGAGAGCGTCAGCGAGTTGATGGCGGAGATCACCGTCGATATCGCAATCGTCACCGCAAACTGCTTGTAAAACTGTCCCGTTACCCCGGAGAGGAATGCCATCGGCACGAACACCGCGCACAACACCAGCGCGATAGCGATAATCGGCCCGGAGACTTCGCGCATCGCCTGATGCGCCGCCGCTAGCGGAGCCAGCCCCTCTTCAATGTTTCGTTCGACGTTTTCCACCACCACGATGGCATCATCCACGACGATACCGATCGCCAGTACCAACCCGAACAAACTCAGGGTATTCAGCGAAAAGCCCAGCAGATAAAGAATGCTGAAGGTGCCCACCACCGATACCGGCACCGCAATCAGCGGAATAATCGACGCACGCCACGTCTGCAGGAACAAAATTACCACCAGCACCACCAACACTACCGCTTCCAGCAGCGTTTGCACCACCGCGCGAATCGAATCGCGCACAAACACTGTCGGATCGTACGGCGCCGCCCATTTCATATCTTCCGGGAAACGGGTGGAGAGTTCGTTCATTTTCGCGCGTACGGCGTTAGACAAATCGATAGCATTCGCCCCCGGCGACTGGAAAATACCAATCCCGACCGCGTCTTTATTGTTAAGCTGGGAACGTAACGCATAGCTACCCGAGCCCATTTCGATACGCGCCACGTCGCGCAGGCGCACCAGCGAACCGTCTTGCGCCGTTTTCAGAATAATATTGCCAAACTCTTCTTCCGTATGCAGACGCCCCTGGGCGTTAATAGAGATCAAAAAATCGCTCTCTTTCGGCAGCGGCTCGGCGCCCAGCTGTCCGGCGGAAACCTGAACGTTTTGCTCCTGCATCGCCGTCACCACATCCGATGCGGTTAACCCGCGCGCCGCAACCTTATTGGGATCCAGCCAGATGCGCATCGCATATTCACCCGAGCCGAAAATCTGGATCTGCCCGACGCCGGGCAGACGCGCGAGTTCATCTTTGACTTTCAACGTGGCGTAGTTACGCATATACAGTGAATCGTACTTACCGCCGGGTGAAAACAGATGCACAACCAGCGTCAGGGTTGGCGATTGCTTCTGGGTGGTGATGCCTAAACGCCGCACATCTTCCGGAAGACGCGCCTCGGCCTGTGATACCCGGTTTTGCACCTGAACCTGCGCCTGATCGGGGTCGGTTCCCGGACGGAAAGTGACGGTAGTTACCAGCACGCCGTCAGAGCCTGCGACGGATTTCATGTACATCATATTTTCGACGCCGTTGATGGCTTCTTCCAATGGCGTCGCCACGGTCTCCGCAATCACTTTCGGGTTGGCGCCGGGATATTCCGCCCGCACCTGCACGCTGGGCGGTACAACGTCAGGATATTCGCTGACCGGCAACAGCGGAATGGCGATCAAGCCGGTGATAAAAATCAAAATCGACAGCACGGCGGCAAAAATCGGCCTATCGATAAAAAAGCGGGAAAAGTCCATAGATCGGATTCTCAGATAAGGGATCAGTTGAGGGCGGCGCTGGTAGTCATGGCAACGTTCTTCGCGTTAACCGGCATCCCCGGCATAAACACTTTTTGTAAGCCATCGACGATAACTTTGTCGCCTGGGTTCAGCCCCTGCTTGACGATACGTAAACCGGCAGCCAGCCGCCCCGGCGCGATATCGCGACGCTGAGCTTTACCTTCTTTATCAACGATATAGACATATTTACGGTCCTGATCGGTCAGTACCGCTTTGTCGTCGATAAGCGTGGCTTTGAATTCAGCGCTACCCGGCAAGCGGACGCGGGCAAAGAGTCCCGGCGTGAACAGACGCTGCGAATTGTCCAGCAGCGCGCGCATGCGGATCGTACCGGTGCTCGGCGTTAACTGATTATCCAGAAAATCCACTTTGCCCTGATGAGGGTAGCCCTCTTCGCCCACAAGGCCGATCTCAACCGGTAATGCCTGGTGGCTGCTGGAGGCCCCTTGCCCCCTGCGGGCAAGATTTTGATAGTGAAGATAGGTAGACTCATCCACGTCAAAGTAGACGTAAACCGTTTTCTGCGACACCAGCGTGGTAAGAACGCTGGCGGTATCGCCGGCGGTGACCAGATTACCGCTGGTGATTAACGCGCGGCTGGCGCGGCCGTCGATAGGCGCGGTCACTTTGGTGAAGTCCAGATTAAGCTGCGCGGCATCAACCGCCGCCTGCGCGGCGCGAATATCCGCTTGCGCCTGGACCGCGGCGGAGCGGCGCTGCTCCCACTCTTCCCGGGATACCAGGTTGGTATTGATTAATTTATCGGTGCGGTTTGCTTCACTGCGCGCCAGGCTGGCTTGCGTTTTCGCTCTTGCCAGGCTTGCCTGCGCCTGTTCCAGCGCGGCGCGATAGGTTCGATCGTCAATGGTGAATAACACCTCCCCCTTCTTCACCTCCTGACCGTCGGTGTAATTCACTTTATCAATGTAGCCAGAGACGCGGGGACGTAGCTGCACGCTTTCCACCGCCTCAATCCGGCCATTAAAGCTATCCCACTGACTAATGGATTTCACCACCACCTCAGCGGCGCTGACGGCAGGCGCTTGCGGCGCGGCGTTTTGCGCGACGCCTTCATCGCAGCCGGCGAGCAGCGCCGAGAGTAGCACCATACCTACTGCAGTCAGATGACGTTTTCCCCAGATTTTTTGCAGGCTCATTATTTTTATTCCGGTAATTGTCGCCGCCGGGCAAGACGCTGCGGGAGACGCCGCGCCACTTCCTTTGTCCGGGCAGGCTTGAGGCCATTTGTGCCGTTCATCGCCACAAAACTGTAACAGTTGCGAATACACTATCGCGGCGATTGTAGGAAGGCGCTTAACTAAGTGCAAGAATAATTGTTGCACTTTCTGTGCTATTCCTCTGGCTGTAGAAAGGCCTGTTTACGGCAATGAATTAATTGCAACAATAAAACTTGCAATTAATGCCAAAACGAGCCACTTTTAAATGCAACAATTAAAGATGCTTTATAATTACGTGGAGCGCAAGATGAATACTGCTGCGGTAATTCATGATCTACTCGATTGGATCGACAATAATCTCGAGAGCCGTCTGGATATCGAGACCGTTGCCAGGCGCGCGGGCTATTCGAAATGGCACCTGCAGCGGATCTTCAAGGAGCACACCGGTTACCCTCTCGCTGAATATATTCGCATGCATAAGCTGCAAAGATCGGTCGAGCGCTTAGCCAACAGCGACGAGCCCATTTTAAACGTAGCGATAGCGCTGGGTTTCGACTCCCAGCAATCTTTTAACCGCAGCTTCAAACGCCAGTATGGTCAGGCGCCCGGCGCCTGGCGACGAAGCGTCTCCGGCTCTCAAACGCCACCACTGCGCTTACCGTCGTGATAATCGTCCTCAGGGAATCGGTGAGCGAAAGGTAGAAGCACCTATGTTTAGCAGCTATCAGGTCGTAGCGCCTACCGTTATGATTGGCCCATACCAAACAAACAAGGACGCGTTACCATGCTGAACAAATCGCCGTTGGTGTTGTTATTGTTCCCTTTACTGCTGGCAGGCTGTCATCATCCTCAGCCCACGCCGCGCGCGGCGGCGAGCGCCACCGAAGTAGACGACCTTTTCGCCAGCCTCCCTTCGACGAAGCCATCAAGTCGGGCTACCTACGCGTATCAGATAATGACCGCCGTCAAAGCCAAAATGCCTGATTCCGCGGAATATTCCGGGCAAACCTGTACACTTCGTATGTCGCTTCAGCGCGATGGCACGGTGAGTTCCACCAGCGTAGAAAAAGGCGATCGGCAACTCTGCGACAAGCTATTAGCTGCAATTAAGCAGGCCAAAATTCCTGCTGCGCCTGATGATGAAGCTTATCAAGGATTTAATAATGTCACGGTCGATTTTAAACCATAAGACCAGCGCTTAATTACCAGCAATACGGCATTCAACCGGCCGTCATCCGTAGTATATTAGAAGCAATCTCGGTTATCAGGTAATTGCAATGTCTTACTCCATCGGCGAATTTTCCCGTCTTTGCGGCATCAACGCAACCACGCTGCGGGCCTGGCAACGCCGGTACGGCCTGCTTAAACCCGAGCGCACCGATGGAGGCCACCGCCTCTATAACGATAACGATGTCCAGCTGGCGCTGAAAATTCTCGACTGGGTAAAAAAAGGTGTTCCCGTAAGCCAGGTCAAACCGCTGTTGACCCGCCCTGATAGCGGCCCAGGCAATAACTGGCTTGTCCTGCAGGACAACATGCTGCAGCGGCTGAAAGAGGGAAAAATCGAATCCCTGCGCCAGCTGATTTACGACGCCGGTCGGGAATATCCCCGCCCTGAGCTGGTTACCAACGTATTGCGCCCGTTACGCAGTAAGGTATCGGCTAATGTGCCGGCGATGCAGACCCTGCGTGAGCTCCTCGACGGCATTATCATCTCCTACACCTCCTTTTGTCTTGAAGGCGATAAACGCGCGCCGGGCGATAACTATCTGATTACCGGCTGGCACCTGAGCGACCCATGTGAAATCTGGCTGGAAACGCTCATGCGCACCGGACAAGGTCATCGCATTGATGTGCTGCCGATGCCGCCCACCGCGCTGGCCCCGGAAATATTCCCTCAACGCCGCTGGTTACTGGTGACCTCGGGCCAGCTCACCGCCGCACGCCAGAGGCAGATAGACCTCTGGCGCCAGCACGTTGCCTCTCTGGACGTTATCTCGCTGTAAAAAAGCTTTGCACCTGTGCGCGATGTTCTCCGCTAAAAAAGCACACCAAAAACTTGGACAAAAAATCATGATTGTGTAAGTTTAATATATCGGGTCGAACGCTTTTGCGGGACGGCTCATCCAGTGAGAACAAAGCGAGGAGTACGCCATGAATAAGCAACCTGTCATTGGCATCAGCGGCTGTTTAACCGGCTCGTCCGTGCGCTTTGATGGCGGACATAAACGATCGCCATTTGCGATGGATGAACTGGCGTCGTGGGTAACCTTCAAACCCATTTGTCCGGAAATGGCCATCGGCCTGGGCTCTCCTCGACCGGCCCTGCGCCTGGTGCAGACCGGCGCAGGTGAGATTCAGATGCGTTTTAGCAGCGACCCGCACGACGATGTCACGGGCAAAATGAAGAATTTTACCGCCGGTTACCTGCCTGGGCTCGGCGAATTAGCAGGCTTTATCGTCTGTGCCAAATCACCGAGCTGCGGTATGGAACGCGTGCGCCTGTATGATGAAAAAGGCAACCGTGGGCGCAAAGAAGGTACCGGCCTGTTTACCCGCGCGTTGATGGAAGCCTATCCGTGGTTGCCGGTAGAAGAGGATGGACGACTGCACGACCCGCAGTTAAGAGAGAATTTTGTCGAGCGTCTTTTCGCCCTACATGAACTGAATACGCTGCGGGCCAATGGCCTGACCCGTCGGGCGTTAATGGATTTTCATAGCCGCTATAAACTGCAGTTGCTGGCGCATCATCAGGCCGGCTATCGCGAAATTGGCCCTTTCGTCGCCTCGATGCATCAATGGCAGGACCTGGATGCCTTTTTCGTCGCCTACCGCGATAAACTGATGGCGATCCTGAAAAATACCGCCTCCAGGAAAAACCACACCAATGTGCTGATGCATATTCAGGGCTATTTCCGCGAACGGTTGAATAGCCGTCAGCGCGGCGAGCTGCGTGACGTGATACTGCATTATCGCGCGGGGCTGCTCCCTATTCTGGCGCCCCTGACGCTGCTTAAGCACTACCTGGCCGAATATCCCGACCGCTATCTGCAGACGCAGAACTATTTTGATCCCTACCCGCAGGATTTAGCCCTGCGTCTGGGCGTCAATTAGCAGCCAGGCTGTGTGCATTACGACGAAGCGTAGCTACTTCTTCTTGTTCATCATGGCTTTTAAATCGGCAAAAGGATTGTAGGTGGCTTCACCGACATCCTTTTGCGCATCTTCACCGGCCACCACTCTTGTACCGTACTGGTCGGCCTCAGTGTACTTGGAATGCTCGTGATCGTGACAATACAGACACAATAGTTCCCAGTTGCTGCCATCTTCCGGGTTATTGGTATGATCGTGATCGATGTGATGTACCGTCAATTCACGCAGGTTGGAGTAGACAAACTCGCGCGAGCAGCGTCCGCAGACCCATGGATAAATTTTAAGCGCCTTCTCGCGATAGCCACTTTCCAGGCGGGCATAGTTTTTAGGGATCAAAGCCATGGCAGATGTTACCTGTGATAAAGAGATAATTTACGATAATAGCGCCAATATAGCGTAAAACGGAGCAGGAAAGGAAATCGATGCGCAGACGTGAGCAGTAGCTAAATCCCGGCGTGGCGCCGGGAAGAGGATTATTAATGGCTGGTCACTGCCGCCGCCGCGACCGGATGATCCGCTGAAGCGACAACCGTGGTACGCGCAACTGGGTGGCGACCGTTATCGCTGGTTGCCGCCGCCACCGCCACCGGATGGTCAGCCGAAGCGACAGCCGCGGTGCGCGCCACCGGATGGTTACCGTTATCGCCGGTTGCCGCCGCTACCGCCACCGGATGATCGGCTGAGGCTACGGCTGCGGTCCTTGCGACCGGATGGTAACCCGCGAAGGCAGAAATACTCGCTGATGCTAATACCAGGGTCAAAATAATCTTTTTCATAATATCACCTCTAATAATAACCTGGATAACCAGGCAAAATATGGCAATCAATAAAGCCAATGGATGATTTACCGTAGCAAGCGGCAGTGGGCATGAATAGCTCACTGTTATTTAATTATGGATAACCCGGTACAAAGCAAATAAAAACGGGAGCCCTTAGGCTCCCGTTTCGCATTAATCCAGGAAACCGGATTACATGTTTTTAATGATCGCGTCGCCAAACTCAGAGCATTTCAGCAGCTTAGCGCCTTCCATCAGACGTTCGAAGTCATAGGTCACGGTCTTAGCGGCGATAGCGCCTTCCATGCCTTTAACAATCAGGTCTGCGGCTTCGAACCACTGCATGTGACGCAGCATCATTTCTGCGGACAGGATGATGGAACCTGGGTTCACTTTGTCCTGGCCGGCATACTTCGGCGCAGTACCGTGGGTAGCTTCGAACAGCGCGCACTCGTCGCCAATGTTGGCGCCCGGCGCGATACCGATACCGCCAACCTGCGCCGCCAGGGCGTCAGAGATGTAGTCGCCGTTCAGGTTCATACAGGCGATAACATCGTATTCAGCCGGACGCAGCAGGATTTGCTGCAGGAACGCATCGGCGATCACGTCTTTAACCACGATCTCTTTGCCGGTGTTCGGGTTCTTGATTTTCACCCACGGGCCGCCGTCGATCAGCTCACCGCCGAACTCTTCGCGAGCCAGCTGGTAACCCCAGTCTTTGAACGCGCCTTCGGTGAACTTCATGATGTTGCCTTTGTGCACCAGGGTCACGGAATCACGATCGTTGGTGATCGCGTATTCGATAGCGGCGCGTACCAGGCGTTTGGTACCTTCTTCAGAGCACGGCTTGATGCCGATACCGCAATGTTCCGGGAAGCGAATTTTCTTCACGCCCATCTCATCGCGCAGGAATTTGATAACTTTGTCAGCTTCGGCAGAATCTGCTTTCCACTCGATACCCGCATAAATATCTTCGGAGTTTTCACGGAAGATAACCATATCGGTCAGCTCCGGGTGTTTAACCGGGCTCGGGGTGCCCTGATAGTAACGTACCGGACGCAGGCAAACGTAGAGATCCAGCTCCTGACGCAGCGCCACGTTCAGAGAACGGATGCCGCCGCCAACTGGCGTCGTCAGAGGACCTTTAATAGCAACGCGGTAATCACGAATCAGATCGAGGGTTTCAGCAGGCAGCCAGACATCCTGGCCGTAAACGTGGGTAGATTTTTCACCGGTGTAAACTTCCATCCAGGAAATTTTACGCTCGCCTTTATAGGCTTTCTCAACGGCGGCATCAACCACTTTCAGCATCGCTGGGGTAACGTCAACACCGATACCATCGCCTTCAATGAACGGGATAATCGGGTTATGAGGGACGTTCAGTTTGCCGTTTTGCAGGGTGATTTTCTGACCTTCCGCCGGAACTACTACTTTGCTTTCCATTAACCTCTCCTTCGAGCGCTTCTGGTTCTGCTCTTCCCTCTTCACGCGAGCCTGGTGTTGGCTTAGTCGGCCTACTCCTGAGTACCGGGTCGCCCCGCTAACCGGAGATTCGCGTCCGTGTTGCCTTCCTGCCTGTATTGCGAATCGGTTTGAGCAATTTTTTGTTAATAATTTGTAATGAGCATGTCAATACTACCTGAATGTTTGCGTCCATGAAAGGCATTCGTAATTAGGCTATAATGCGGCAATTGAGAGAGCCTGAAAATACCATGCAGAAAACTTCATTTAGAAAACATCGCGTTGAGCGATTCAGCACACAACAAGTGACCAGACAACGTAAAGAACGCCAGCTTAAAACTGTGATCTTGTTCAATAAACCCTACGATGTGTTGCCGCAATTTACCGACGAGTCCGGGCGCAGCACGCTGAAGGATTTTATTCCGGTCGCCGGCGTTTACGCCGCCGGTCGTCTTGACCGCGACAGCGAAGGTTTGCTGGTGCTGACCAACGATGGCGCGCTACAGGCAAAACTGACCCAGCCCGGTAAGCGCACCGGCAAAATTTACTACGTTCAGGTGGAAGGCGAACCTACAGAAGACGCGCTCAGCGCGCTGCGCGACGGAGTGACGCTAAACGATGGACCTACCCTACCTGCCGGCGTGGAGCTGGTGGATGAACCCGCCTGGCTTTGGCCGCGCAATCCGCCGATTCGCGAGCGTAAATCGATTCCCACTCGCTGGCTAAAAATTACCCTCCATGAGGGGCGCAACCGTCAGGTTCGTCGGATGACCGCCCATGTCGGTTTTCCGACGCTAAGGCTGATTCGCTACGCCATGGGCGGCTATACGCTTGATGGCTTAGCCAACGGCGAATGGCGCCAAACCGAATAACCGCATTCATAAGGAAGCTCGATGTTTAAACCGCACGTCACCGTCGCCTGCGTGGTACACGCCAAAGGCAAATTCCTGATTGTTGAAGAGACGATTAACGGCAAAGCGCTATGGAACCAGCCAGCCGGTCATCTCGAAGCCAATGAGACTCTGGCGCAGGCCGCCGAGCGTGAACTGTGGGAAGAGACCGGTATTCGCGCCGCGCCGCAGCACTTCATCCGCATGCACCAGTGGCAAGCCCCGGATAATACGCCGTTCCTGCGCTTTCTGTTTGCCATTGAGCTTAACGATACGTGCGCTACTGAACCGCACGACAGCGACATCGACCGCTGTCTGTGGCTCAGTGCTGAGGAAATTCTTAACGCAAAAAACCTGCGCTCGCCGCTGGTGGCGGAAAGCATCCGCAGCTATCAGCAGGATCCGCGGCATCCGCTGTCGCTGATTGCGGAATTTAACTGGCCGTTCACAGGGGGTGCCTGAACGGTTGGCGCGTGCTAGAATACGCCGCCTTGAAGTTCAATGTGGTGAGTATTCCAATGTCAGAAAGTCCAAAAAAAGTGATCGTCGGCATGTCCGGCGGCGTCGATTCCTCTGTTTCCGCCTACCTTCTGCAACAGCAAGGGTATAAGGTGGAAGGCCTGTTCATGAAGAACTGGGAGGAAGACGACGGTGAGGAATACTGCACCGCCGCTGCCGACCTCGCCGACGCGCAAGCCGTCTGCGATAAGCTCGGTATTGAACTGCATACCGTCAACTTTGCCGCAGAATACTGGGATAACGTCTTCGAGCTGTTCCTCGAAGAGTATAAAGCAGGCCGTACGCCGAACCCGGATATCCTGTGCAACAAAGAGATCAAATTCAAAGCCTTCCTTGAGTTCGCCGCAGAAGACCTCGGCGCTGACTACATCGCCACTGGCCACTACGTGCGCCGCGCCGATGTCAACGGCAAAAGCCAACTGTTGCGCGGGCTCGACGGCAATAAAGACCAGAGCTATTTCCTCTACACCCTCAGCCACGAACAAATCGCGCAAAGTCTGTTCCCGGTCGGTGAGCTGGAAAAGCCGCAGGTGCGTAAAATCGCCGAAGAGCTGGATCTTATCACCGCGAAGAAAAAAGACTCTACCGGTATCTGCTTTATCGGCGAGCGTAAATTCCGCGACTTCCTTGGCCGCTATCTGCCTGCGCAGCCGGGCAAAATCATCACCGTCGATGGCGATGAGATAGGCGAACACCAGGGGCTGATGTATCACACCCTCGGCCAGCGTAAAGGGCTCGGCATCGGCGGCACTAAAGAGGGCAGCGAAGATCCATGGTACGTGGTCGATAAAGACGTGGAAAACAACGTGCTCATCGTCGCCCAGGGTCACGATCACCCGCGTCTGATGTCTGTCGGCCTGATTGCCCAGCAGCTACACTGGGTCGATCGTCAGCCGTTGCAGGGCACCCTTCGCTGTACCGTAAAAACCCGCTACCGCCAGACCGACATCCCCTGCACCGTGAAGGCGCTGGATGACGACCGCATCGAGGTTATCTTTGATGAATCCGTCGCCGCCGTGACGCCGGGACAGTCGGCTGTTTTCTATAGCGGCGAAGTGTGTCTCGGCGGCGGAATTATCGAACAGCGCCTGCCGCTGGCGTCTTGAACGACCATTTTCCGCTGGATGCCTGATTAACGCCCGGCGGGTTACAAGGAGTAAGCGTGGCGAAGAATTATTATGACATCACTCTGGCGTTGGCGGGCGTATGCCAGGCAGCGCGGCTGGTTCAGCAACTGGCGCATCAGGGGCATTGCGACAGCGACGCCCTGCACGTTTCGCTGAACAGCATCATCGATCTCGACCCGGATTCAACGCTGGCGGTATTCGGTGGTAGTGAAGCCAATCTTCGTCTCGGGCTTGAGACTCTGCTCGGCGTGCTGAATACCAGCAGCCGTCAGGGCCTCAACGCGGAACTCACCCGCTACACATTAAGCCTGATGGTGCTGGAACGTAAACTCGCCGCCAGCAAAGGGGCGATGGATACCCTCGGCAACCGCATCGGCGGCCTGCGCCGTCAGTTAGAACATTTTGATCTACAATCTGAAACGCTGCTCAGCGCGATGGCCGGCATTTACGTTGACGTCATCAGCCCGCTGGGGCCTCGCATTCAGGTCACAGGTTCCCCTGCCGTGCTGCAAAGCCCGCAGGTTCAGGCGAAGGTACGCTCTACCCTACTCGCCGGCATTCGTTCCGCCGTGCTCTGGCATCAGGTTGGCGGCGGACGTCTGCAGCTCATGTTTTCTCGCAATCGTCTGGTTAACCAGGCAAAACAAATTCTTGCTCATTTAACCCCGGAGTTATGATTTATGGAATTATCCTCACTGACCGCCGTTTCCCCCGTAGACGGCCGCTACGGCGATAAAGTCAGCGCGCTGCGCGGTATCTTCAGCGAATTCGGTTTGCTGAAATTCCGTGTACAGGTAGAAGTCCGCTGGCTGCAAAAACTGGCCGCGCACGCAGCGATCAAGGAAGTTCCTGCTTTTGCTGCCGACGCAAACGGTTTCCTTGATAAAATCGTTGCCGACTTCAGCGTAGAGGACGCGGAGCGTATCAAAACCATCGAACGCACCACCAACCACGACGTGAAAGCGGTAGAATATTTCCTCAAGGAAAAAGTCGCCGATATCGCCGAGCTGCACGCGGTGTCAGAATTCATTCACTTCGCCTGTACTTCTGAAGACATCAACAACCTGTCGCACGCGCTGATGCTGAAAACCGCCCGTGACGAAGTGGTGCTGCCGTACTGGCGCAAGCTGATTGACGCGATTAAAGATCTGGCGACCCAATACCGTGACGTGCCGCTGCTTTCTCGTACCCACGGTCAACCGGCGACCCCGTCCACCATGGGCAAAGAGATGGCTAACGTCGCCTACCGTATGGAGCGCCAGTACCGTCAGCTGAACCAGGTGGAAATCCTCGGTAAAATCAACGGCGCGGTCGGTAACTACAACGCCCACATCGCCGCCTATCCGGAAGTTGACTGGCATCAGTTCAGCGAAGAGTTCGTTACCTCGCTGGGTATCCAGTGGAACCCGTACACCACCCAGATTGAGCCGCACGACTACATCGCCGAACTGTTTGATTGCATCGCGCGCTTCAATACCATCCTGATCGATTTCGATCGCGATGTGTGGGGCTACATCGCGCTCAACCACTTCAAACAGAAAACCATCGCGGGTGAAATCGGCTCTTCAACCATGCCGCATAAAGTGAACCCGATTGACTTCGAAAACTCCGAAGGCAATCTGGGCCTGGCGAACGCCGTGATGCAGCACCTGGCCAGCAAGCTCCCGGTTTCCCGCTGGCAGCGCGACCTGACCGACTCCACCGTGCTGCGTAACCTCGGCGTGGGCATCGGCTATGCGCTGATCGCGTACCAATCCACCCTGAAAGGCGTGAGCAAGCTGGAGCTGAACCAGGATCGTCTGCTGGACGAACTGGATCACAACTGGGAAGTGCTGGCTGAGCCGATCCAGACGGTGATGCGCCGCTACGGTATCGAAAAGCCGTACGAGAAGCTGAAAGAGCTGACCCGCGGTAAGCGCGTTGACGCCGAAGGTATGCAGCAGTTCATCGACGGCCTGCCGCTGCCGGAAGCAGAAAAAATCCGCCTGAAGGCGATGACCCCGGCTAACTACATCGGCCGCGCGATCACCATGGTCGACGAGCTGAAGTAACCAGCCTGCCTCAGGTAGCATGGGCAATCTCTTCGCGCATGCTACCTGGCAACCTTCCACTTTCCACGCAAAAAAATCTCTCTCCCGCCTGGTTTAAATAATGTTTACCCCCAGCGCCACATAATCGCGTTAAACTATTCAAATCGAAAATGAAATGGAGAATGGGCATGCGCGTACTCGTCGTTGAGGATAATGCTCTGCTGCGCCATCACCTCAAGGTCCAGCTACAGGAACTGGGGCATCAGGTGGATGCCGCGGAAGATGCAAAGGAAGCAGATTACTACCTGGGCGAGCATATCCCGGATGTCGCCATCGTTGACCTTGGCCTGCCGGATGAAGACGGCCTGTCGCTGATCCGCCGCTGGCGTAGTCACGACGTATCGGTACCGGTACTGGTACTGACCGCCCGTGAAGGCTGGCAGGATAAAGTCGAGGTGCTGAGCGCCGGCGCCGATGACTACGTCACCAAACCCTTCCATATCGAAGAGGTCGCCGCCCGCATGCAGGCGTTGCTGCGTCGCAATAGCGGCCTGGCGTCACAGGTAATTTCGATTCCGCCTTTCCAGGTTGACTTATCGCGCCGCGAATTATCGGTCAATGACCAGCCGATTAAGCTCACCGCCTTTGAGTACACCATTATGGAAACGCTAATCCGCAACCGCGGCAAAGTGGTGAGCAAAGATTCGCTGATGCTGCAGCTCTATCCGGATGCCGAACTCCGCGAAAGCCACACTATTGATGTACTGATGGGACGGCTGCGTAAGAAAATCCAGACGCAATATCCGCAAGAGGTGATCACCACCGTGCGCGGTCAGGGCTACTTATTCGAACTGCGCGGATGAAAGGCGTGTTGCGACATATTCTCCCGCTTTCGCTGCGCGTCCGCTTTCTGCTGGCGACCGCCGCCGTGGTACTGATCCTGTCGTTGGCGTACGGCATGGTTGCGCTGGTAGGCTACAGCGTCAGTTTCGATAAAACCACTTTCCGCCTGCTGCGCGGCGAGAGCAACCTGTTCTACATGCTGGCGAAGTGGGAAAATAACCACATCGATGTCGATATTCCGGAACACCTGAATATGCAGAGCCCGACGGTGACGCTGATTTACGACGCCAAAGGTAAACTGCTGTGGGCACAGCATGACGTCCCCTGGCTGGTGAAGCGGATCCAACCTGAATGGCTGAAAAGCAACGGCTTTCATGAAATCGAAGCCGATGTAGGCAGCAGTAGTATGCTGCTGCGCAATAATGATGAAATTCGCGAGCAGCTTGACGCCATCCGCGAGGAAGATGACTCCTCGGAGATGACGCACTCGGTGGCGATTAATCTCTATCCGGCCACCGCGAAGATGCCGCAATTAAGCATTGTGGTGGTCGACACCATTCCGGTGGAGCTAAAACGCTCTTACATGGTGTGGAGCTGGTTTATCTACGTGCTGGCGGCCAACCTGTTGCTGGTCATCCCGCTGCTGTGGCTTGCCGCCTGGTGGAGTTTACGCCCTATCGAATCACTGGCGAAAGAGGTCCGCGAGCTGGAAGAACATCATCGTGAGAGACTCGATTCTCACACCACTCGTGAACTTACCGGCCTGGTCAGTAACCTCAATCGCCTGCTGAAAAGCGAACGTGACCGCTACGACAAATACCGGACCACCCTCACTGACTTAACCCACAGCCTGAAAACACCGCTGGCGGTGCTGCAAAGCACCTTACGTTCGCTGCGCGGCGAGAAAATTAGCGTCAGCGAAGCGGAGCCGGTGATGCTGGAGCAGATTAGCCGCATATCGCAGCAAATCGGCTACTATCTGCACCGCGCCAGCATGCGCAGCGGCAATGCGCTTCTCAGCCGCGAACTACACCCGATCGCCCCACTGCTGGATAGCCTGACCTCTGCTTTAAATAAGGTCTACCAGCGTAAAGGGGTTAACATCACGCTGGATATTTCGCCGGAGATAAGCTTTGTCGGTGAGCAGAACGACTTTATGGAAGTGATGGGCAACGTGCTCGATAACGCCTGCAAGTATTGTCTGGAGTTTGTCGAAGTCTCGGTACGCCAGACCAACGACAACCAGTTGCATATTCTGGTGGAGGACGACGGTCCCGGAATTGCCCGCAACCAGCGCACGGCGGTATTCGATCGCGGCCAGCGCGCCGATACGTTGCGCCCGGGCCAGGGTGTCGGCCTGTCTGTCGCCCGCGATATCGTTGAACAGTACGATGGCGATATCCTGACCGGCGACAGCCTGCTCGGCGGCGCCTGCATGGAAGTTATCTTTGGCCGCCAGCTTCCTGATGATAAAGAGAGCTAACGCAACAGTTTTTTAACGGCGCCTGCATCGCCGCGGCGCCGCATCCGTTATAATCCCAGACAGACACCTGCTGTGGAATATAAATATGGACTATCAATTAACGCTAAACTGGCCCGACTTTATCGAACGCTACTGGCAAAAACGCCCGGTAGTGTTAAAGCGCGGCTTCGCCAATTTCATCGACCCAATCAGCCCGGATGAACTGGCCGGCCTGGCCATGGAGAGCGAGGTCGACAGCCGTCTGGTGAGTCATCAGGACGGAAAATGGCAGGTCAGCCATGGTCCATTTGAAAGCTACGATCATCTTAGCGAAAACAACTGGTCGCTGCTGGTGCAAGCGGTGAACAACTGGCACGAGCCGACGGCGGCATTGATGCACCCCTTCCGCGCCCTGCCGGACTGGCGTATCGACGACCTGATGATCTCTTTCTCCGTCCCCGGCGGCGGCGTGGGCCCGCACCTTGATCAATACGACGTGTTTATTATTCAGGGTACCGGTCGCCGGCGCTGGCGCGTGGGCGAAAAGGTGCCGATGAAGCAGCATTGCCCGCATCCGGATCTGCTGCAGGTTGATCCGTTTGAAGCCATCATCGATGAAGAGATGGAACCTGGCGATATTCTCTACATTCCGCCAGGATTCCCGCATGAAGGCTATTCGCTGGAAAATTCGCTTAACTATTCGGTCGGCTATCGTGCGCCGAATGCCCGCGAGCTGTTCAGCGGCTTTGCTGACTATATTTTGCAACGAGAGCTGGGCAGCCAGCGCTACGCCGACCCGGACGTGCCATCCCGCGACCATCCGGCCGATATTCTGCCGGTTGAACTGGATCGCCTGCGTGAGATGATGCTGGGGCTGATTAACCAACCTGAGCACTTTAAGCAGTGGTTTGGCGAGTTCATTACCCAATCCCGCCACGAACTTGACGTAGCGCCGCCGGAGCCGCCTTATCAGCCGGACGAAATTTACGATGCGCTGCAGCAGGGCGATAAGCTCGCCCGCCTTGGCGGTTTGCGCGTGCTGCGGATCGATGGCGAAGTGTTCGTCAACGGCGAAAAAATCGACTCCCCGCACCGCCCGGCGCTTGACGCGCTGGCAACGCATCTGTCGCTGCGCGCCGAACATTTCGGCGATGCGCTGGAAGACCCGTCGTTCCTCGCCATGCTGGCGGCGCTGGTCAACAGCGGCTATTGGTTCTTTGAGGACTGAGTCGGCATCCTGCCCGGTGGCGCTACGCTTACCGGGCCTACAACGGCATCAACCACACCCTGCCCGGTGGCGCTGCGCTTACCGGGCCTACAGGACCGGGCTCTGGATTTAGCGTTTTGCCGTCAGCTCCGCAATCCGCACAATCACCCGCACGGCTTTTTCCATACCCTCCAGAGTGACAAACTCGTGCTTACCGTGATAGTTATAGCCGCCGGTAAACAGATTCGGGCATGGTAACCCCATGAAAGAGAGTTGGGCGCCGTCGGTACCGCCGCGGATTGGCTTTATCTGCGGCTCGATATCGCAGTCCACCATCGCCTGACGCGCGATGTCCACTACGTGCGGATGGGCAATCACCTTCTCATGCATGTTGTAATAACTATCTTCGATCACCAGTTCGATGTAGCAATCCGGATGTAGCCCTTTACCGACCTTTTTGGCGATCTCCATCATTTTGCGTTTGCGCGCTTCAAACTGCTTGCGATCGAAATCACGCAAAATGTAGTGCATCTCCGCCCGGTCAACGCTGCCCTTGATACTGGTCAGGTGATAAAAGCCCTCATAACCGTCGGTGGTTTCCGGTGCCTCACTGGCCGGCACTTCGGCGTGAATACGCGCCGCCAACGATAAAGCGTTAACCATCACCCCTTTCGCGGTGCCGGGATGCACATTATTGCCAACAATTTTAATGGTCACCGAGGCGGCATTGAAATTTTCAAACTCCAGTTCGCCGACCCCGCCGCCATCCACAGTGTACGCCCAGCGGGCATCAAACGCGGCGACGTCAAAGTGCTTCGCGCCTTTGCCGACTTCTTCATCCGGCGTAAAGGCGACGCGAATATCGCCGTGAGGGATCTTTTTCGCCTGCAGCGTCGCCAGCGCCGTCATGATCTCTGCGATGCCCGCTTTATCGTCGGCGCCGAGCAGCGTTTTACCGTCGGTGGTGATAAGCGTCTGGCCTAACAGTTGATGCAGAACCGGGAACATCACCGGCGACAACACTTCATCGCCGATGCCGAGGGCGATATCGCCGCCGCGGTAGTTTTCGACAATTTGCGGATTCACGTTCTTACCGCTGAAATCCGGCGAGGTATCAACGTGGGAAATAAAACCGATGGCCGGGATTTCGCCTGCGACGTTGGCCGGCAGGGTCCCCATCACCGTGCCCTTCTCACTTAACGTCACGTTGACCAGCCCCATCTCTTCCAGCTGGTTCTGCAGCAAGCGCAGCAGCTTCCACTGTCCTTCGGTACTGGGAACCTGACGCACGCCAGGCTTCGATTGCGTATCTAAAGAAACATACTGCAGAAAACGCTCAAGCAATTTATCCATGTGGCCACCCTCTTTTTTTGTGACAACATTATCAATAAGGGCGAAAAGACAAATATTGCGTCAGGTCATTTTTAGCCCGTAAACCAAAATTTAATACATTTACGTGCATTATGTGTAAAGGTGATACACCGCGGTACAACAATGATTGGCGATTACAATCGTTTGCCGTAAAATGCTGGCCCTTATTAATTATGTGCAACCCCAAAGGTGGTTAATCACAAACCCCGCAGCGATCCCTTTTCCGTTGCGTCTACATGGGACAGAGTCAAAAATTGAATATACAACCGCGTTCGCTTTCTCCGCTGGTACAACTGGCGGGAATTCGCAAAAGCTTTGATGGTAAGACCGTTATCTCCGATCTCAACTTAACCATCAATAATGGTGAATTTCTCACCCTGCTTGGCCCCTCTGGCTGCGGTAAAACAACCGTTCTTCGTCTAATCGCTGGTCTGGAAAGCGTCGATATCGGACGTATCCACCTGGAAGACCAGGATATCACCCATGTCCCGGCGGAAAACCGCCACGTCAATACCGTATTCCAAAGCTATGCGCTTTTCCCGCACATGACCGTATTCGAAAACGTCGCCTTCGGCCTGCGGATGCAGAAAACCCCGGCGGCAGAAATCACCCCGCGGGTGGTGGACGCATTGAAAATGGTACAGCTCGAAGAGTTTGCCCAGCGTAAGCCTCACCAGCTCTCCGGCGGCCAGCAGCAGCGCGTCGCCATCGCCCGGGCGGTGGTCAACAAACCGCGTCTGCTGCTGCTTGATGAATCCCTCTCGGCGCTCGACTACAAGCTGCGTAAGCAGATGCAGAACGAACTCAAAGCGCTACAGCGCAAGCTCGGCATCACTTTTGTTTTCGTCACCCATGACCAGGAAGAAGCCCTGACCATGTCCGACCGCATTGTGGTGATGCGCGATGGCAAAATCGAGCAGGACGGTACCCCGCGTGAAATCTACGAAGAGCCGAAGAATCTGTTCGTCGCCAGTTTTATCGGCGAAATCAACATCTTCAACGCGACCGTTATTGAACGCCTGGATGAACAGCGCGTACGCGCCTGCGTCGAAGGCCGCGAGTGCAATATCTATGTCAACTTCGCCGTTGAAAAAGGGCAACAGTTGAACGTTCTGCTGCGCCCGGAAGATCTCCGCGTTGATGAAATTCATCACGGCAGCGAAGCGGATGGCCTTATCGGTTACGTGCGCGAACGCAACTACAAGGGGATGACCCTTGAGTCAGTTGTTGAGCTGGAAAACGGCAAGATGGTTATGGTCAGCGAATTCTTCAATGAAGACGATCCGGACTTTGACCACTCACTCGACCAGAAAATGGCGATTAACTGGGTAGAAAGCTGGGAGGTTGTGCTGGCCGATGAAGAACACCAGTAAATTCCAAAATGTGGTGATCGCCACCATCGTGGGTTGGCTTGTGCTGTTCGTCTTTCTGCCCAACCTGATGATCATCGCCACCAGCTTCCTGACCCGCGACGATGCGAACTTCGTCAAAATGGTCTTCACGCTGGATAACTACTCGCGGCTGCTGGATCCGCTCTATTACGATGTGCTGCTGCACTCGTTGAATATGGCGCTGCTGGCGACCCTCGCCTGCCTGGCGTTGGGCTACCCGTTCGCGTGGTTCCTGGCGCGCTTGCCGCAAAAGGTACGCCCGCTGCTGCTGTTCCTGCTGATCGTCCCGTTCTGGACGAACTCGCTGATCCGCATCTATGGGCTGAAGATTTTCCTCAGTACCAAAGGCTATCTGAACGAGTTCCTGCTGTGGTTAGGGATTATCGATACGCCGGTACGCATTATGTACACGCCGTCAGCGGTGATCATCGGCCTGGTCTATATTTTGCTGCCGTTTATGGTGATGCCGCTCTACTCCAGCATTGAGAAACTGGACCGCCCGCTGCTGGAGGCGGCAAAAGATCTCGGCGCCAGCAAGCTGCAGACTTTTATCCGCATCATTATTCCACTGACCATGCCGGGAATTATCGCCGGCTGTCTGCTGGTGATGCTGCCGGCAATGGGGCTCTTTTACGTCTCAGACCTGATGGGCGGCGCCAAAAATCTGCTGATCGGCAACGTTATCAAGAGTCAGTTCCTTAATATCCGCGACTGGCCATTCGGCGCGGCAACCAGTATTACCTTAACGCTGGTGATGGGGCTGATGTTGTTGATTTACTGGCGCGCGGCGCGCCTGCTGAATAAAAAGGTGGAGCTGGAATGATCGGTCGACTGCTGCGCGGCGGCTTTATGACCGCCATTTACGCGTATCTCTACATCCCTATTATTATTCTGATCGTTAACTCGTTTAACCGTTCACGCTTTGGTATCAACTGGCAAGGCTTCACCACCGACTGGTATAGCCTGTTGATGAATAACGATAGCCTGCTGCAGGCCGCCCAGCACTCGCTGACCATGGCGGTGCTGTCGGCAACCTTCGCCACGCTTATCGGCTCGCTCACCGCCGTGGCGCTGTATCGCTACCGTTTTCGCGGTAAGCCGTTCGTCAGCGGAATGCTTTTCGTCGTGATGATGTCGCCGGATATCGTGATGGCTATCTCCCTGCTGGTGCTGTTTATGCTGATCGGTATTCAATTGGGCTTCTGGTCGCTGCTGTTTTCGCATATCACCTTCTGTCTGCCATTCGTGGTGGTGACCGTGTTCTCTCGCCTGAAAGGCTTTGATGTGCGCATGCTGGAAGCGGCGAAAGATCTCGGTGCCAGCGAGATGACCATCCTGCGCAAAATCATCCTGCCGCTGGCGCTGCCGGCGGTAGCGGCCGGGTGGCTATTGAGCTTTACCCTGTCGATGGATGACGTGGTGGTCTCTTCGTTCGTTACGGGTCCGGGTTATGAAATCCTGCCGCTGAAGATCTACTCCATGGTGAAGGTCGGCGTTTCACCAGAAGTGAACGCGCTGGCGACGATTCTGTTGGTTCTTTCGCTGGTGATGGTTATCGCCAGTCAGTTAATTGCACGTGATAAAACTCAGGGGACGTTAAAATGAAAAAATGGTCACGCCACCTGCTCGCTGCGGGCGCTCTGGCTTTGGGCATGGGCGCCGCGCAGGCGGACGATAGCAAAACGCTCTACTTCTATAACTGGACCGAATACGTGCCGCCAGGCCTGCTGGAACAGTTCACCAAAGAGACCGGCATCAAGGTGATCTATTCGACCTACGAGTCGAATGAAACCATGTACGCCAAGCTCAAAACCTATAAAGATGGCGCTTACGATCTGGTGGTGCCATCAACCTATTTCGTCGACAAAATGCGCAAAGAAGGCATGCTGCAAAAGATTGACAAGAGCAAGCTGAGTAACTTCAGCAACCTCGATCCGCAGATGCTGAACAAACCTTTCGACCCGAATAACGACTACTCGATTCCCTACATCTGGGGCGCGACGGCAATCGGCGTCAATAGCGATGCTATCGACCCGAAAACCGTAACCAGTTGGGCCGACCTGTGGAAACCGGAATATAAAAGCAGCCTGCTGCTGACCGACGACGCGCGCGAGGTGTTCCAGATGGCGCTGCGCAAACTGGGCTATTCCGGCAACACCACCGATCCAAAAGAGATTGAAGCGGCTTATAACGAGCTGAAAAAGCTGATGCCAAACGTCGCGGCGTTCAATTCCGATAACCCGGCAAACCCGTATATGGAAGGCGAAGTGAACCTTGGCATGGTCTGGAACGGTTCCGCTTATGTCGCGCGTCAGGCTGGCACCCCGCTGGAAGTGATTTGGCCAAAAGAAGGCGGCATTTTCTGGATGGATAGCCTGTCGATTCCGGCGAATGCCAAAAACGTTGACGGCGCGCTGAAGTTGATTAACTTCCTGCTGCGCCCTGATGTCGCGAAACAGGTAGCCGAAACTATCGGTTATCCGACGCCAAACCTGGCCGCGCGCAAAATGCTCAGCCCGGAAGTCGCCAACGATAAATCGCTGTATCCGGATGCCGCCACTATCGAAAAAGGCGAATGGCAAAATGACGTCGGCAGCGCCAGCGCCATTTATGAAGAGTATTACCAGAAACTGAAAGCCGGGCGCTAATTGTAATACTATGCTGGATAGCGCGATGTTATCCAGCATATAAAAAATTAATATATTCACTACCAATTATCCGCTAATAAGCATATACAAATAAAGTGCTGTGGGTTATTCATTCCGCCCGAATTTATTCAATAGCTATATATATTGCTTCTCACTCGCGCTGTCGTTATTCTACATCGTTCTTGCTGCTTTACGGGTGGCGCTAATCTGCATAAATAAAACAAGGTAACGCTGAAAGAGATAATCGTCATTATTTAGCATGCCAAGCATAACCGAAATGAATATCTAAAGGATTAACCTCGACATTACATAAGGACATGGAATGAAAAACAACATAAAAATTAAAGCCCCGCCACTCTTCGGCGTTACGGAAGTTAATGATATTTACTGTGATATCAGTAGAAATTTACCACGAAGTGAGTGGTTAGGCGTCACCTTACCTTTTGCCTTAGTTTTTGTTTCTCTGTTAGGCCTTTTTATTATCGTGCCTTTGGTTGGTTACCTTCAGGAGCTTATATTTGTTGTGCCAATACTTATCCTGTTGTTATATAGCGCAATACATGCACTACGCCTTTTCATTAGCAAGCCCAAGGATATGATAATTCGGCTAAATCGCCGCCAGCAGAAAATATATATCCAGAAGCATCGCCATAACCATAATATTTTTGCTAAATGGCCCGTTGAAACGCTAGTTTTCGACTGGAGTGACGTTATTCGCCCCAGTTTCAGAAACGGTTCCGGTTCGGCAAGTTCACGGACGTGGTATGCCTGGCATATTAATCCACCTGACAGCCCAAAGGTCAAAATTATCATCAGCGATGATAATATACCTTTATTTTTTTACGCATCACGTTACTTCATTAGCATTGAGGATACGATTATTAGCTATGCCGAGTCCTGGCAATGGTGTAACGATTATATGAATGGTATAAATTCTCCCGTTACTCTTTTGACACCACCTCGCGCCACCTTTAAATACTGCGTAACGACGCTGAGCAATAGATTGTTATCACGCGTCGATGATAGCGATCGCTGGACCACCATTTTCCCTATCCGTAATCCATTCTTTTGGTTGATATCATTTCTTTTTGTGCCAATTATATTAATCGATGCGCTGGCGCTGCGCAGTATTCTGCGAAGACTTCCCGCCACTCCATTGTCAGAAATCACCGAGTTAGAATCCACAACTGAACACTGACAAAACCAGGAGAAAACAATAATGTCAAATAAAATAAAAATTAAATCGCCACCGCTTTTTGGTGTGGTATTCGTGAATGACACTTACTGTGATATTAATAGAAACATCCTCCGAGGAAATGGAACCGGCGTAACCATATGGTTATTTTTAATAATTGGAACTATTTACTCTCTTTTTCTGGTGGGGCCTCTACTAACCCATTCCGATGAAATCTTTTACGCCATACTATTCGTTATTTTTATATGATACTACAGTATATATGTGCTACGCGTGGCCATAACACAGCCTAAAAGCTTAATCATCAGACTGAATCGCAAGCAACAGCGGGTGTATATTCAACATCATAATACTTCCTATAACATCTTTGCCAGATGGCCTATCGAAACGCTGACTTATGACTGGAAAGAGATAGTCGCTAACTTTAAGACCGGATCCGGGAAAAGCTGCGGTTGTACGTGGTATGAGTGGCGTGTTACTGAACCCAGCGGTTACCAAAGAAAATTTGTTATTAGCGCCGATCATAGTGCTTCGCTATTTTCACGTTTTACCATTGAAAACGAAGATTTTCTCTTTAGCTATGCGAAATCATGGGCATGGTGTGAAAACTACATGCGCGGCATGATGACGCCTGTCCATATTTTACCACCAGAGCCTCAACACTCATTTAAATATTGCATGTTATTAGTTAGTCGGGGTTTCCTGCGTGCTGATATAAATGATAAATGGTCAACTATTATTCCTTTCCGGAACCCTTTCTTCTGGATTCTGGCTCTTTTCATGCTGCCAATAATGATACCTGATGCATTAATAACGTATGTGGTGTTACGAATAAAACCCGACACCCCGTGGTCTGACTCCGCGCAGACGGAATCGACGTTGGATAGTTAAATGTTAGAAGTAGCCAGAGTGGCTTACAGACCTATTCTTGCGAGCATTAAAATTTGTCCATAATATTCAGGCAGACAGGTAATCAATTTTTTTAAGCAATAACTCATCGCGGTCGGAAACTTCCGACCGTTAAGACGTTTCTAATTTCGCTTTCGCCGCCGGGATTTCCCCCTGGCTTCTCTGCGCTGCAAAAAATCTTCAATGATACCGAAGACCGCATTAATGGGTTTCCACAGCACCACCAGCAGCAGCAGGGGGCCATATATCCGTACAATACCTGTTGCTACCTGGCCGGTGAGGAGCAGGGCTAAGCCATCGAGCAGCAGGCCCAATGAGCTGCCGATACTGATGAACAAGCACAGTATAAAGAGAATCGGCCGACTATCGGCGTATATAGGTAAAGCTCTCTGGCTCCATACGCCGACGACAATGGCCGCGATCAACATGATCGCTTCGATAACCAGCGGATTATGCATAGTCTGACTCCTGTCATGACGTTTCATCCTTGTCAACAGCGCTGCCGGAAGCAATGGGCTGTGCCCATGCTACCTGGCAGGCTGCTTCAGTTTATAGCGAGTTTTCCTGCAGCAGCTTATCTATGAACTCGGGCACCACTTCGCTTGCCAGCCCGTAATGTTTCTCAGCGAATTCGCTGCCGACCTGGCTTGGTTCAAGGTTAAGCTCGACGGTATGCGCGCCGTGCAAACGAGCTTCATGGACGAACCCCGCCGCCGGATAGACGTGACCGGAGGTTCCGATAGCGATAAAGATATCGGCCTCAGCCAGCCCGCTGTAGATCTCATCCATGCCCAGCGGCATCTCGCCAAACCATACCACGTGCGGGCGCAGCGCCGCCGGGAACTGGCAGCAGTGGCATTTATCATCCGCCGTCACGTCGCTGGTCCATTCCAGCACCTGCCCGCTCCACGAACAGCGTACTTTCAGCAGCTCGCCATGCATATGGATAACCCGGCGGTTACCCGCGCGCTCGTGCAGATTATCGATGTTCTGCGTCACCAGCAGAAAACGATCGCCAAGCGCCTCTTCCAGCTTCGCCAGCGCCAGATGCGCGGCATTAGGCGCGATTTCTGCGCTCTGCAACTGGCGGCGGCGGGCGTTATAAAACGCCTGCACCAGCGCCGGGTCGCGGGCAAAACCTTCCGGTGTCGCCACGTCCTCCACCCGGTGTTCTTCCCACAGGCCGTCGGCGGCGCGGAAGGTTTTAATCCCCGACTCTGCCGAAATACCGGCGCCGGTTAACACCACCACCCGCGGTTTATCTATTGCCTGCGGCGGCGTTTTGTCTTCGCCGAAGAAGACACGTTGCCGTAAGCGATCGCGTAACTGGCGTTTTTTACGGCGGAAACGGCTTAAGCGATGTAAGCGGCGCGACAGCATAGCTACCCCTGTAATTAATGAGTCAAATGAAGGAAGGCCGCACCGCGCATACCTCCGGCGTCGCCATGACGCGCGCGCTCAATGCGCGGCACCCGGGCGACCGGAAGCAAATGACGCGGCAGGCGCTGCGCCAGCCCTTCGGTTATAGCAGTAAAATTAGATAATCCGCCACCCAACACCAGCAGATCCGGATCGACAATGGTGAGGATATTGCCCAGACAAACGGCCAGTAGATCGAGATAACGCTCGACGTGCTCCCGCGCCTGCGCATCACCCTGCAGCCACAGATCGACGATCTGCGGCGAAGTTAAGGATTGGTGATAAAAATGCTGATACAGCCAGGCGAATCCGCGGCCGGAAAGATAGTTCTCAATGCAGCCGAGCTGGCCGCAGCCGCAGCGGGTCAGCGGAAAATCGCGCCCCACCACTTCCAGGGCATCCACCGGTAGACGAATATGGCCGAACTCGCCGGTGATGTAGCTGTGACCGGTAATCGATTTGCCGTTAAGCACGATCCCGCCGCCGACGCCGGTGCCGAGGATTAATCCCATCACCAGCGGATATTGGGTAAATTCATCATCCCACGCTTCAGATAACGCAAAGCAGTTAGCGTCATTATCAAGACGTACTTCGCGCCCCAGGCGCGCGCTGAGATCAACGCGCAGCGGGTGGCCGCTGGCGGCGGGTACGTTGGCGGCATACAGCTTGCCGTCCGCGGTTTCCGGCATGCCGGGGATACCGATACCGACCGCGCCCTCCACGCCAAAGCGCCGATCGGCTTCGCGAACCAGCGCTTCAATCGCCTGCAGGAAAGCCTCATAGCTTTCCGTTGGAGTGGCAACGCGTTTTTCCCACTGAAGTTGCCGGGCGTTATCAAACACCCCCAACGCTATCTTGCTGCCGCCAATGTCAAATCCGTAATACATTTAGCCATTCCTCTTATTAGCCCCAACCCCACATCCTTTGGGCGGCCTCTGCTGTCACAGAATTGGCTTAATAGATGCAGCGTTGAAGGGCCACGACGATAAATTACTGGCCACTCAGCACCCTCGCCGGGTCAATACGACTGGCGCGGCGGGCGGGATACCAGCTGGCCAGCAAACTCAGCAACAGTGCTGTCACCAGCACATAAACGACATCCAGCCAGTGCAATTCAGACGGCAGGAAGTCAATAAAATAGATGTCGCCGGAAAGGAATTTATGCCCGATCAACGCTTCGATACCGTTGATAATCGATGTCAGCTTCAGCGCGGCTACCACGCCGATAACCACCCCGATCAGGCTCCCGACCGAACCGGCCAATAAACCATACCATACGAAAATCGCGCGGATTAAGCCGTCTTTCGCGCCAAGCGTGCGCAGCACTGCAATATCGCCGCTTTTATCTTTCACCGCCATCACCAGCGTCGAGACAATGTTAAAACAGGCGACGCCAATCACCAGTACCATGGCGAGATACATAATGGCGCGGATCATTTGAATATCACGATACATATAGCCGTAGGTGCCGATCCAGCTCTTGATATAGACGTAGCTATTGGTTACCTCGCCGGCGTCGCGTACCAGCGTATTGGCGTGGAAGACGTCGGTGACTTTAATGGCGATGCCGGTCACGCTGCTGCCCATATCCAGATACTGCTGGGCGTCCGCCATCGGGATCATCGCGAAGCTATGGTCCAGTTGGCCGCTCAGTTGCAGAATGCCGCTCACGTGTAGCCTGACGCGTTTCGGCTGCAACAGCTGGTGCTCGGAATCTGAATTGGGGATCATGATAGACACCCAATCGCCCTGCTTCACGTGCAGCGCATCGGCGACGCCTTTACCCAGAATCACCTGCTGCTCGCCGGCCTTAAAACTAGCCCAGGCATTGTTCTGCACAAAGTTTGGTAATGAACTCAGGCGGCTCTCCTGCTGCGGATCGACGCCCTTGACCTGAATGGCGCGCATATTGCTGCCGCTCTCCACCAACCCGGTAAAGTTGATATAAGGCGCAGCGGCGACGATGCCTTTCACTTTTTCAACCTTCGTCAGCGCTTCGTTCCAGTTATTCCACGGCTGGTTAACCGGCTCGATTTCACCGTGCGGCACCACCGCCAGAATGCGGTTGTTGAGCTCGCGCTCGAAACCATTCATCGCGCTCAGGCCGACGATCAGTACCGCCACGCCTAATGCGATGCCAATAGTAGAGATGACGGAAATCAGCGAGACCATACCGCCGCGGCGTCTGCCGCGGCTAAAACGCAGCGCAATCAGTAACGATAACGGTGAAGCCATTACTGGGCCCCCATCAGGGTCAGGTCAGCCGTCAGGCGGCCATCGCGCATCTCCAGCTGGCGGTTCATTCGTTTCGCCAGCTGCAAGTCATGGGTCACCACCAGGAAAGCGGTACGCTGCGACACGTTAAGCTCGCCCAGCAGCTCAAAAATGCTGTCGGCATTGCGGGCGTCGAGGTTGCCGGTCGGTTCATCCGCCAGTACCAGCCGCGGTTTGTTCACCAGCGCGCGAGCAATCGCCACGCGCTGGCGCTCACCGCCGGAAAGCTCCGACGGACGATGGTGGCTACGGTGCTCCAGACCGACCGCCTGCAACATCGCTTTCGCCTGGCGTTCGATATCCGCCGCTTTTTTCTTACCAATCAGCAGCGGCATCGCCACGTTTTCCAGCGCGGTAAAATCCGGCAGCAGATGGTGGAACTGATAGATAAACCCGAGCTCGCGGTTACGCAGATCGGCGCGAGCCGCGGCGGAGAGCGAGCTCATCGGCTGACCGGAGAAAATAACATCGCCGGAGGTCGGCGTATCCAGCCCGCCAAGCAGGTGCAGTAGCGTACTTTTGCCGGAGCCTGAAGAGCCGACAATCGCCATCATTTCACCCTCTTGAATGCTGAAGCTGACATCGTGCAGCACATCGGTTTGCACGTTGCCTTCCTGATAGCGTTTGCACAGGTTGTCGCATTGCAGCAGGATCTTATTCATAACGTAAAGCCTCAGCGGGTTGGGTGGCGGCAGCGCGCCAGGAAGGATACAACGTAGACAGCAGGGCCAGCGCCATCGCCACCAGAGCGATAATAATCACCTGCAGCGGTTCAATCGCCACCGGCAGGGCCGCACCGTCCAAAAACGCGCCGATAATCGGCATTAAATTATTAAGCTGGCTGGCCAACAGCACGCCGAGCAGCGCGCCAAGCAGCGCGCCTACGATCCCGGCGCTGGCGCCCTGTACCATAAAGACGGCCATGATCTGCCGCGGCGTCAGCCCCTGGGTCTGCAGAATAGCCACCTCGCCCTGCTTCTCCATCACCATCATGCCAAGCGAGGTAATAATGTTAAAAGCGGCGACGGCGACGATCAGGCTCAGCAGCAGCCCCATCATATTTTTTTCCATCCGCACGGCCTGGAACAGCTCGCCTTTACGCTCGCGCCAATCCTGCCATTTGGTACCTTCCGGCAGCGTCTGCTGGCTGAGGGTGTCAACCTGCAGCGGCTGGCTAAGCCACAATCGCCAGCCGGTAATATTGCCCAGCGGATAGCGCATCAGTCGAGAGGCATCATCGATATTGGTCAGCATTTGATAGCCGTCAACTTCGCTGTTGGCGGCGAAGGTGCCGATGACGTTAAACAGACGCTGGCTCGGCACGCGTCCCATCGGCGTAAACTGGCTGGCGGAAGGCACCATGACGCGAATTTGATCGCCGCGGTTAACCCCCAACTGACCCGCCAGCTGTTCGCCGAGAATGACGTTATATTTACCTGCCTGCAGATCGCTCTGTTTGACGTTGACGAGGTAAGGCGTCAGCGGATCTTTTTGCGCCGGGTCGATGCCCAGCATTACGCCGACGGCGACGCTGCGGGCGCTTTGCAGCACCACATCACCGGTGGTGAGCGGCGCGACGCGCGTCACGCCCTGCAGCTTAACGGCGCTTTCCGGCATTTTTTGCGGGTTGATAGAGCCCTGTTGGGCGCTAATGATAGCCTGCGGCATCAGCCCCAGGATGTTGTTTTGCAGCTCGCGCTCAAAACCGTTCATCACCGACAGGACGGTCACCAGCGCCATCACGCCAAGCGTAATGCCGATGGTCGAAAGCCAGGAGACGAAACGGCCGAAGCGGTCGGCTGCGCGCCCGCGCATGTAGCGAAGGCCGATAAATAGTGCGGCAGGTTGGTACATGTAATCCATCTGGTTGCTGATAGCCGATGTTCGAGTATATATGGCATAGCCCAACGCGTAAATCGCTGATACGGTAGATTTTTTCGCCAAAATAACAAAATAATAGTTTTAAATCAGTAAGTTAATTTAGAGTGTATATATTTATCAATCGCCACGCGCTGTAGAAAACCTGGCGCGGAAGGCCATTCGGGTTGGCGAAATCGGACCAATTGCGGATAATCAGAGACATTGAATATCAGCAATTTGCCCCTACATCGTAGAGCGAGTTGGCCGACTGCGGCCAAACAGTACAAACAATCGCCTGATGGGATAGGCGCTAAGGGATCCTGACAACCGTTATGCCTGAACAATATCGCTATACTCTGCCGGTCAAAGCCGGCGATCAGCGCCAGCTTGGCGAACTCACCGGCGCCGCCTGCGCCACGCTGGTAGCCGAAATGGCCGAACGCCATCACGGCCCGGTGGTGCTGGTGGCGCCCGACATGCAAAACGCCCTGCGTCTGAATGATGAAATCAGGCAATTTACCGATAGCATGGTGATAAGCCTCGCTGACTGGGAAACCCTGCCTTACGATAGCTTTTCGCCCCATCAGGATATTATCTCTTCGCGCCTTGCCACTTTATACCAGTTGCCGACCATGCAGCGCGGCGTGCTTATCGTTCCGGTCAGCACTCTGATGCAGAAGGTCTGCCCGCATAATTATCTGCACGGTCACGCGCTGGTAATGAAAAAAGGGCAGCGTCTGTCGCGCGATGCACTACGCACGCAGTTAGATAGCGCCGGTTACCGCCATGTCGATCAGGTGATGGAACACGGCGAATACGCGACCCGCGGCGCGCTGCTCGACCTTTTCCCGATGGGTAGCGAGCAGCCCTATCGCCTTGATTTCTTTGATGACGAAATAGACAGCCTGCGGTTATTCGATGTTGATAGCCAGCGTACCCTGGAAGAAGTCGAGGCCATCAATCTGCTGCCGGCGCATGAGTTCCCGACCGACCAGGCTGCGATCGAGTTGTTCCGCAGCCAGTGGCGCGATCGTTTTGACGTGAAGCGCGATCCTGAACATATCTACCAGCAGGTGAGCAAAGGTACCCTGCCCGCCGGGATCGAATACTGGCAACCGCTGTTCTTCAACGAACCGCTGCCGCCGCTGTTTAGCTATTTCCCGCCCAGTACGCTGATTGTGAATACCGGCGATCTGGAGCACAGCGCCGAGCGTTTCCAGAATGAAACCCGCGCCCGCTTTGAAAACCGCGGCGTCGATCCGATGCGCCCGCTGCTACCGCCGGAACAACTGTGGCTGCGCAGCGACGAGCTTTTTAGCGAGCTGAAAAAATGGCCGCGGATCCAGTTAAAAACCGAGCGTCTGGCGGAGAAAGCCGCTAATACTAACCTCGGCTATCAACCCCTGCCCGAGCTGGCGATCCAGGCGCAGAATAAAGCGCCGCTGGACAATCTGCGTCGCTTCCTTGAATCCTTCAGCGGCCCGGTGATTTTCTCAGTTGAAAGCGAAGGCCGCCGCGAGGCGCTGGGCGAAATGCTGGCGCGCATCAAAATTGCGCCAAAACATATATTGCGCCTGCAGGAAGCCACCGGAAATGGCCGCTTCCTGATGATCGGCGCCGCCGAGCACGGATTTATCGACAGTCAGGCCAATCTTGCGCTGATTTGCGAAAGCGATCTGCTGGGCGAACGCGTCGCCCGCCGCCGTCAGGATTCCCGCCGTACCATCAACCCCGATACGCTCATTCGCAACCTGGCGGAACTGCATATCGGCCAGCCGGTGGTGCACCTTGAACACGGCGTGGGTCGTTATGCCGGGATGACCACCCTCGAAGCGGGCGGCATCAAAGGCGAATACCTGATGCTGACCTACGCCAACGACGCCAAACTGTATGTGCCGGTATCATCGCTACATCTGATCAGCCGCTACGCCGGTGGCGCGGAAGAAAATGCGCCGCTGCATAAACTCGGCGGCGACGCCTGGGCGCGGGCAAGGCAAAAAGCGGCGGAGAAAGTGCGCGACGTGGCCGCCGAACTGCTGGATATTTACGCCCAGCGCGCGGCCAAAGAAGGCTTCGCCTTTAAGCATGACCGCGAGCAGTATCAATTATTCTGCGACGGTTTCCCGTTCGAAACCACGCCGGATCAGGCACAGGCGATTAACGCCGTCCTCAGCGACATGTGCCAGCCGCTGGCGATGGACCGTCTGGTCTGCGGCGACGTTGGCTTTGGGAAAACCGAAGTGGCGATGCGCGCCGCTTTCCTCGCCGTCGAAAACCACAAACAGGTGGCCGTGCTGGTGCCGACCACCCTGCTCGCCCAGCAGCACTACGATAACTTCCGCGACCGCTTCGCCAACTGGCCGGTACGCATTGAGATGCTATCGCGTTTCCGCAGCGCTAAAGAGCAGGCGCAGATCCTCGAACAGGCGGCTGAGGGTAAAATCGATATTTTGATCGGTACCCATAAGCTGCTGCAAAATGAAGTCAAGCTGCGCGACCTGGGTCTACTTATCGTCGATGAAGAACACCGCTTCGGGGTGCGTCATAAAGAACGTATCAAGGCGATGCGCGCGGACGTCGATATCCTGACGCTGACCGCCACGCCGATCCCACGTACGCTGAATATGGCGATGAGCGGAATGCGCGATCTGTCCATTATCGCCACCCCGCCAGCTCGCCGTCTGGCGGTAAAAACCTTTGTCCGCGAATACGACGCGCTGGTGGTTCGCGAGGCGATTCTGCGTGAAGTCCTGCGCGGCGGCCAGGTCTACTATCTGTATAACGATGTTGAAAATATTCAGAAAGCGGCGGATCGTCTGGCTGAACTGGTACCGGAGGCGCGAATTGCCATCGGTCACGGCCAGATGCGCGAACGTGAACTGGAACGGGTGATGAACGATTTCCATCACCAGCGTTTTAATGTGCTGGTTTGCACGACAATCATTGAAACCGGCATCGATATCCCGACCGCCAATACCATCATCATTGAGCGCGCCGATCACTTCGGCCTTGCCCAGCTGCACCAGCTGCGCGGCCGCGTGGGTCGTTCGCACCATCAGGCCTACGCCTGGCTGCTCACCCCGCATCCGAAAGCCATGACCACCGACGCGCAGAAACGCCTGGAAGCTATCGCGTCGTTAGAAGACCTTGGCGCCGGCTTTGCCCTCGCGACCCACGATCTTGAAATCCGCGGCGCTGGCGAACTGCTGGGAGAAGGTCAGAGCGGGCAGATGGAAACTATCGGCTTTTCACTGTATATGGAATTGCTGGAGAACGCTGTCGATGCCCTGAAAGAGGGTCGCGAGCCGTCGCTGGAAGATCTCACCAGCCAGCAGACGGAAGTGGAGCTGCGCATGCCGGCGCTGCTGCCGGATGACTTTATTCCCGACGTTAACACCCGCCTGTCATTCTATAAGCGTATCGCCAGCGCCAAAAATGAACACGATCTCGATGAAATCAAAGTCGAGCTGATCGATCGCTTTGGCACATTGCCGGATGCGGCGCGTAATTTGCTGGATATCGCGCGCCTACGCCAGCAGGCGCAAAAGCTGGGGATCCGCAAGCTGGAGTGCAATGAAAAAGGCGGCGTGATCGAGTTTAATGAGAAAAATAACGTTAACCCGGTCTGGCTTATCGGTCTACTGCAGAAACAGCCGCAGCATTACCGGCTGGATGGGCCGACAAGGCTCAAATTCTTCCAGGAGCTTGATGAGCGTAAAACGCGCATGGAATGGGTAAACCAGTTTATGCGTCAGCTGGCAGAAAACGCCACCGCTTGATAAAAAAGAGATGCGGTTGTCAGAACCGCATTTCGTTACCTGTCACAGTTAGCAAACTTTACAAACATTTTGCAATCCACCTGGATTTCCCAACACTCTCCCGCGCCATAATTGACATTGATTATCTTATAAAAATAACCGTTTGTTTATTGTGGAATTATGGTAATGATAAATATCTCGCGTGTTTCAACCTGGCTTACGGCATTCGCTCTCGCGGCGACGCTGGCCCTTCCCGCCCGCGCCAATACCTGGCCGCTACCGCCGAGCGGTAGCCGGCTGGTCGGGCAGAATCAGTTTCATGTGGTGCAGGATAACGGCGGATCGCTGGAAGCGATTGCTAAAAAATACAACGTCGGTTTTCTCGCGCTGCTGCAGGCTAATCCAGGGGTCGATCCTTATGTGCCGCGCGCCGGGAGCGTGCTGACTATCCCGCTACAGACGCTGCTGCCTGACGCCCCCCGTGAAGGTCTGGTGCTCAATATCGCCGAGCTGCGCCTGTACTACTATCCGCCGGGACAGAATAGCGTGACCGTTTATCCGATCGGTATCGGCCAGCTTGGCGGCGATACTCTGACCCCGACGATGGTCACTACCGTTTCCGATAAGCGCGCCAACCCCACCTGGACACCAACCGCCAACATCCGCGCACGATATAAAGCGATGGGGATCGATTTGCCAGCCGTAGTCCCTGCCGGGCCGAATAACCCGATGGGGCATCACGCGATTCGTCTCGCGGCCTACGGCGGCGTCTATCTGCTGCACGGCACCAACGCCGATTTTGGTATCGGGATGCGCGTCAGTTCAGGCTGTATCCGCCTGCGCGATGCCGATATCAAGTCGCTGTATAACAAAATCACGCCGGGCACCAGGGTGAATATCATCAACGAACCAATCAAAGTTTCGGTAGAACCAAACGGTACCCGTCTGGTGGAAGTCCACCAGCCACTGTCCGAACATATCAATGACGATCCGCAGACGCTGCCAATCGTCCTGAACGCCAGCATGAAGAACTTTAAACAGGCGCCGCAGACCAATCAGCAGGTGATGGAAAGCGCGATGGAGCTGCGTTCAGGAATGCCGATCGATGTGACCCGCCATCAGGTTTCCGCCGAGCAAGCCTTGTAATGCATTTCCGAATTGCAGAAAGTAAAAAACCCGCCAGGCACGGCGGGTTTTTTTGTGGCAATCGTCAGCGTCGCTGACGAGGTTTCGCGGGGCGCGGTCCCATGAAGGGGTGTGGACCGCGTCGCGAGAGTGGCATAACAAAGGGAACGACTTTTACTGCTTACTACACGCGTTCTGCTGAAGGGGGTCAGGAACGCGTTTTGTCAGTGGCATGACAGGGGTTACAACATTTATTTATAGATAACCGCGGTACCGTGCAGGGTGTTAGGACCGGTTACCGAAGTAATACGGTAAGAGGTCGCCCCCATCTCGTCGGCTTTCTGCGCCAGCTGATCTTCAAGCGAACCCAGATTGGTGCCGGCGGATGCGGAAACGGTACCGATTTTATGTTGACCTGCTGGGGTGGATTGCACCTCAACAGCGGCGAAACTTGCGAATGAGAGTGAGCTCAGTACGGCGGCAAGTGCCAGTTTTTGGACGTTTTTCATGATTATTATACCTATGCAGATGATTTTTATAGTAGGGTCGTAAGAATTAACTTAACGATCGATAGGTAAATGATAATGTGATCCACGTCACAGGTCAACTCATTTTTATAACGATCATTTAACTATTTATAAAATGCTTAATTTTCATACATATATGAATTATTTATTTTTGGACTTCTGCCGCTGGCAGCATGACACGTTTATTTTTATAATGGCCGTTCAACAACCCAACATAGGTACAACGGCATCATGACAACTGACGTTCAAAGTTGCACAAAAAAAAGCCGTGGCCGACCTAAAGTGTTCGACAGGGACGCGGCGCTGGACAAGGCCATGACACTTTTCTGGCAGCACGGCTATGAAGCAACTTCGCTGGCCGATCTCGTCGAAGCGACCGGTGCGAAAGCCCCGACGCTGTACGCCGAGTTCGTGAACAAAGAAGGCTTATTCCGCGCGGTGCTGGATCGCTACATTTCCCGCTTCGCCGCCAAACACGAAGCCCTGCTATTCGATGACGCTAAAACCGTCGATCAGGCGCTGCGCGACTATTTCACCGCCGTCGCCACCTGCTTTACCAGCAAAGATACCCCAGCAGGCTGTTTTATGATTAACACCTCCGCGGCGCTGGCCGCCTCGTCAACCGATATCGCCAACACCATTAAGTCGCGCCACGCGGTGCAGGAACAAACGCTGACGCAATTTTTACAGCAACGCCAGCAGCGCGGCGAGCTCCCTGCGCAGGGCAATGTCTTGCAGCTGGCGCAGTTTTTAAACTGCGTGCTGCAAGGAATGTCAATCAGCGCGCGCGAAGGCGCTGATTTCGCTACCCTGAAACAAATAAGCGACACTACGCTGCGCCTGTGGCCGCAAATCCTGCAACCTTAATCCCCTACCGGCGACCATCGCTCGCCGGTTTTTTCCCCTTCTGCTGAATACCCTTACTTTTCTCAATATTTTCATTATGTTGATTTGTTGTAAATGATATTGATAACGATAATCAATATGTGCAAAATTCGCATTTGTCTTTCTATATGTTTCACGCTGTAACAGCCGCGCCTGTGGCTGAAAAAAATAACAACAGTACTGACTAACTCATATCAAGGAATGCGAATGAACAAGCGCCTCTGGCTGCTCAATCCTCTGCTGCTGGCCACCGCTCTGCCAGCGTTTACTGCGCAGGCTGCCGATGAAGACGATATTATCGTCAGCGCCAACCGTAACCACCGTACCGTCGCTGAGATGGCGCAAACCACCTGGGTGATTGAAGGCCAGGAAATCGAGCAACAGGTTCAGGGTGGTAAAGAGTTTAAAGATGTCCTCGCGCAGCTGATCCCCGGGATAGATGTCAGCAGCCAGGGGCGTACCAACTACGGCATGAACATGCGCGGACGCGCCATCGTCGTGCTGATCGACGGCGTGCGCCTCAATTCATCGCGCACCGATAGCCGCCAGCTTGATGCCATCGATCCGTTTAACATCGAGCATATTGAAGTTATTTCCGGCGCGACGTCGTTATACGGTGGCGGTAGTACCGGCGGTCTGATTAATATCGTTACGAAAAAAGGCCAGCAGGAACGCCAGGTGGATCTGGAGCTGGGTGGTAAAACCGGCTTTGCCAATAGCAACGACCATGATGAACGGGTGGCGGCGGCCGTCAGCGGTGGTACCGATCATGCTTCCGGCCGTCTATCGGTGGCCTATCAGCGCTTCGGCGGCTGGTATGACGGCAACAATGACGCGCTGATCCTCGATAATACGCAAACCGGCTTACAGCATTCAGACCGACTCGACGTGATGGGCACCGGTACCATAGAAATCGATGACCAGCGTCAGCTCCAGCTAGTCACGCAGTACTATAAAAGCCAGGGCGATGATTATGGCCTGAATCTGGGCAAAGATATGTCGGCGGTACTTGGCGAAAGTAAAGCCTGGACCTCTAACGGGCTTAACTCTGACCGCGTACCCGGCACCGAACGTCATTTGATCAGCCTGCAATATTCCGACGCCGACTTCTTCGGTCAGAACCTGGTCAGCCAGATTTACTATCGCGACGAATCGCTGACCTTCTACCCCTTCCCGGCCTTGAGCAAAGGTAAAATCAGCAGTTTTTCCGCCTCACAGCAGGATACCGACCAGTACGGCGCTAAAATTACCTTCAACAGCCAGCCGCTAACGGGATGGGATCTAACCTGGGGCGTTGATGCCGACCATGAAACCTTTAATTCCAACCAGATGTTTTTCGATCTGGATAAAGCGATGGCTTCCGGCGGCCTGAACAACCAGTCAGCCTATACCACGGGCCGTTACCCTGGCTACAGCATCACCAATCTCGCGCCGTTCCTGCAAAGCAGTTATGACCTGAACGACATCTTCACCCTTAGCGGCGGCGTCCGTTATCAGTGGACGGAAAATCGGGTTGATGATTTTGTCGGCTATGCGCAACAGCAGGATGTGGCCAAAGGTAAATACCGGTCGGCTGACGCCATTCCTGGCGGCAAGACCGATTATGATAACTTCCTCTTTAACGCCGGGATCGTCGCCCACATTACCGAACGCCAGCAGACCTGGTTTAACTTCTCTCAGGGCGTCGAACTCCCGGATCCGGGTAAATATTACGGTATCGGCAGCTACGGCGCCGCGGTCAACGGCCATCTGCCGCTGGTCTCCAGTGTTAACGTCGGCGACTCGCCGCTGCAGGGGATCAAAGTTAACTCCTGGGAGCTGGGTTGGCGCTACACCGGCGACAACCTGCGCACCCAGCTTGCCGCTTATTACTCGACATCAGACAAAACCATCGTGGTTAACCGCAGCGATATGACCATTGATGTGCAATCGGATAAACGACGCATTTACGGCGTGGAAGGCGCGGTGGACTACTTCGTGCCTGATAGCGACTGGAGTCTGGGCGCTAACTTCAACGTGCTGAAATCGCAAGTAAAAACTGATGGCAGTTGGCAGAAGTGGGACGTCACCCTGGCCTCGCCGTCGAAAGCTACTGCCTGGGTCGGCTGGGCGCCGGACCCGTGGTCGCTGCGTGTGCAAAGCCAGCAGGTATTTGATTTAAGCGATGCCAGCGGGAATAAACTTGATGGGTACAACACCGTCGATTTTATCGGTAGCTATCTGCTCCCGGTGGGTAAACTGACCTTTAGCATCGAGAACTTGCTGAATGAGGATTACGTCACCATCTGGGGACAGCGTGCGCCGCTGTTGTATAGTCCAACCTATGGCAGCGCCGGGCTGTACGAATATAAAGGCCGCGGCCGGACCTTCGGCCTGAACTACGCGTTAACGTTCTGATAAAAAAAAGCCCCTCAGCCTGAGTGATTGAGGGGCTAATAGCTTAAAACTGCTGTTTTACGCTTTGTTATTCAGAATCAGCTGACCGTTGCTGTCCAGCGGGATTTGCGCCCCCGGCTGGTGGTCCATGCGGATTTTGCCCTGCTGGTCGCCGATTTTATAGGTGACGTCATAACCGAGCATTTTTTCCGACTTATCGTAGACCGTCTTACAGCGCTGCTGGGTAGTGGTATAGGTGTCGTTATCCTGCATTGAGCCCTGAATTTGGTTGCCGACATAGCCGCCGCCCAACGCGCCGACAACGGTCGCTACGCTTCGACCGCGACCGCCGCCAAACTGATGGCCGATCACGCCGCCGGCGACCGCGCCGAGAACGGAACCGGCAATACGGTTTTCATCCTGAACCGGGCGACGATGGGTAACGGTCACGTTACGGCATTCCTGACGCGGCGTTTTTATGCTTTCTTTTATTGGCGTACTGGACACCACTTGCGCATATTGCGGGCCACGATCTAATACATTGAGACCGGCAACGGCGGCGACGCCCAACGCGGCGGCAACGCCAATCCCAATACCCGCCAACATTGATTTATTCACGGGAGTTCCTCCTTCATTGCTGTTACTAGCAATTCTGCGTTCTGCTCAGGGGGTATGCAAATCAGAAAGCGGATGAAAAATGCGGGAACCTACGGCAAATCAAGGGGATTCAGAGGATTCCTAACAGGAATTAGCGATTCTGGCAGAAGGATATGCTGTGTTTTCAGGATAGCGCCGCGATGACGCTATCCTGATTGCCTGCCGCTTAGTGCAGCTTGAGACGCGGACGAATGATGCGGTTAATACGTCCTACCAACATCATCAGGCCGGTTTTGAAATAGCCGTGTAACGCAATCTGATGCATGCGATACAGCGAGATATACACGAAGCGCGCAATTCGCCCTTCAACCATCATCGAGCCGCGCATCAGGTTGCCCATCAGGCTGCCAACGGTGGAGTAGTTCGACAGCGACACCAGTGAACCGTGATCTTTGTAGACATACGGTTTCAGCGCTTTGCCTTTCATCTGCGCCAGAATGTTATTCAGCGCGCAGGTTGCCATCTGGTGCGCCGCCTGGGCGCGCGGTGGGACAAACCCACCTTCCGGGCGAGCGCAGGAGGCGCAGTCGCCGATGGCGTAAATATCCGGGTCACGGGTGGTCTGCAGCGTCGGCTCCACCACCAGCTGATTAATACGGTTGGTCTCCAGGCCGCCAATCTCTTTCATAAAATCAGGCGCTTTGATACCCGCCGCCCATACCATCAGATCGGCATCAATAAACTGCCCATCTTTAGTGTGCAGGCCGTTAACGTCTGCGCTGGTCACCATGGTCTGCGTCAGGACACGAACCCCGAGCTTGGTCAGTTCATTGTGCGCGGCGCCGGAAATGCGCGGCGGCAGCGCCGGAAGAATACGTTCGCCGGCTTCAACCAGCGTCACGTTCAGCGCTTCGTTGGTCAACCCTTTGTAACCATAGCTATGCAGCTGTTTCACCGCATTATGTAGCTCGGCGGACAGCTCAACCCCGGTAGCCCCGCCGCCAACGATGGCGATATTGACCTTACCGTTGGCGCCGAGGTTTGCAGAATACTTGAGGAACAGGTTAAGCATTTCCTGATGGAAACGGCGCGCCTGGTGCGGGTTATCCAGGAAAATACAGTTTTCCTTCACCCCTGGCGTGTTAAAGTCATTGGAGGTACTGCCCAGCGCCATTACCAGCGTGTCGTACGGCAGCTTACGCTCGGCAACCAACAGCTCGCCTTTCTCGTTACGCAGTTCCGCGAGGGTAATGGTTTTCCCTTCGCGATTGATATCCACCACCGAGCCTAACTGGAACTGAAAACCATGGTTGCGCGCATGCGCCAGGTAGCTCAGCGCGTCAACGCCTTCATCCAGAGAACCGGTCGCCACTTCGTGCAGCAACGGCTTCCACAGGTGGCTATGGTTGCGGTCCACCAGCGTAATTTTCGCTTTTTTGCTGCGGCCCAGCTTTCTACCCAACTGAGTAGCCAGTTCCAGTCCGCCGGCACCACCACCTACAATAACGATTCTTTTCAATGGCGTAGTCACAAGACCCCCTAAAATTATTAACCAATTGTTAAGTAAAAGTTATTTAAATAGCTCTTAGTTAACAATAGGTTGCAGCGATGAAACCATTCAGCAGCACCGAGAATAGCATGAACGGAACATTGGTCATACCAAAATTGATGTGCATCAAGTTTTACCGCATATTTTTTAAACGAACAACGTCAATTATGGACAAGAAAAAGCCCGCGGCGTTTGCACGCGGCGGGCTGAGTAAGTGAAAACAAGGTTAGCCGAGGGTCTTAAAAGCCTTTATTCGCTGCAGATGCGGTGAAAGACTTTTAAATTTGTGCGTCTGTTCTTCATCCCAGATGATTTCGTAATAATGATGCAACAAGTCAGCCGAGCGTTGGCTATCCAGCGCCTCATCATGGCGTGATAGCACTACCAGGCAACGGTCGCGATTTTTTTCACGGAAGTTGTTCACGCACTTGGTGGCGATATCCTGATACTCCTCCGGCCTGTCGATTTTCCCTTCCATGTTCTCGTGAGGGAACAGATTCGGGTTGAACACGGCCTGGCGAATATCGCACAGGAAACCAATCCTTTCCGCCCAGTAGCCACCTAACCCGACACCGCATATCAGCGGCCGATCGTCGGCATTGAGCTGCAGCATTTTGTCGACTTCCTTCAACAAATGCTGCATATCATGTTTTGGATGGAGCGTACTGTAGCTAATCAACCGCACGTCCGGGTCGATAAACTGCAGCTGCAGCACCTTTTCATGGTTACCGGGGCTGTTAGAGTCAAAACCGTGTAAATAGATAATCATCGTATCCTCACCAGACAACAACGCCCTTCAGGTTAATTACGCAGACTTCGCTTCTTGCCAGCGCGCATGGAGCGCCTCCAGCTGTGCGCTGACCGTCTGCCAACGCGCGGAATCTCGCAGTTCCTGACGGGTAAATGAACCTTTATGATACAATTTTGTAACACGCTCTGCTTTGATCGGGGACAGGTTATCCAATACGCTCACCGCGCCTTTACGATTATTGCAGACCAGGATCATATCGCAACCGGCATCGAGCGATGCCTGTCCACGTTCAGCATAGCTGCCCATGATCGCCGCCCCTTCCATCGACAGGTCGTCAGAGAAGATGACGCCATCAAAGCCCAGCTCGCCGCGCAGCACCGTTTTCAGCCAGTATTCTGAACCACTGGCCGGGCGCGGATCGATTTCAGAGTAAATCACGTGCGCCGGCATAATCGCATCCAGGCGTTGCTCATCGATCAGACTTTTGAACACCGCCATATCTTTGGCGCGAATTTCCGCTGCAGGACGCGGGTCAAACGGCGTCTCTTTGTGTGAATCCGCCGTCACCGCGCCGTGGCCCGGGAAGTGTTTACCGGTGGATTTCATGCCGGCGGCATGCATACCGTCGATGAAATGACGCGCCATCGCCAACGCTTTTTGCGGGTCTTCATGCCAGGAGCGTTCACCGATCGCGGCGCTGATATGGCCGACATCCAGCACCGGCGCAAAGCTGATATCAATATCCATGGCGATCATTTCGCTGGCCATCAGCCAACCGGCCTCAGCGGCGAGTTTACCGCCCTCTTCCACCCCCAGCAGAGCGGCAAAAGACTGCGCAGCCGGCAGGCGAGTAAAACCTTCGCGAAAACGCTGCACGCGTCCGCCTTCCTGATCTACCGCCACCACGAGATGATTACGCGAGGCCTCGCGGATTTGACGTACCAGTTCACGCAATTGCGCCGGATCGTGGTAGTTGCGGGTAAACAAAATTAAGCCGCCGACCAAAGGATGAGCCAGAATCTCACGCTCTTCCGCATCCAGTTCAAAACCTTCGACATCCAACATTACCGGACCCACACAGACCTCTCTTATCCTTTATTTTCTATTTTTAGCTGACGCCATGTCGCATCCGCCAGCGTAATAAATTGCCGGTCGCCGCTCTGCTGCCAGCGCCGTTCATACCATCCCGCCATCAGCATGAGCACCCACGGTCGCCAGCGTTGTATTTGCCGCCGCAGCTGACGCTCATCAAGATGCGCGAGCCGTGAATAGGCTTTAAGCAATTGACGACGCGTAGGGGCATCGCACCATACCGCCGCCAGTTCCAGTGCGATATCGCCGTCTCCGGCATACTCCCAATCAATCAAGCGCAGCCCGTCGTCGCGGTGAATTATATTGCCGGCGTGGACGTCCATATGCAGAGGCGCCAGACGCAACGGCTGTGGTTCTCGCCGGCGTAATAACCGTTTCTGCCAGCGTAACCAGAAAACCGTACGCCTCGCCGGATCGCACTGCTGCCAGTACAATTCAAGCAACGGCGCCAGCTCGATACGCCAGCCAAAACGCGGCTGTTGATGCAGATGATACAATAACCCGGCAAGCGAGGGGCATTCCGGCAGCCCGCTTTTCACTTCCCCTGTGCAATACTCCACCACCATCCAGCACGGCGAAAAGAACACCGGCGCCGGGGAAAGGGTCGCGGGAAGGCGCTGAAGCACGCGGTACTGGCGTAGAAAATGGCTGAGCGGCGCCAGCGGATCGTGTGGCTGGCGCAACACCAGCCGACGAACGCCATCGCTGATAATACAGCTGCCGCCGCTAAGACCGTTTTCAGTCAGCGCGGCGACAGGCGAATAGCGGGGAAAAAAGCGCGACAAGAGCTCGTCGCGCGTTAGCTTATTGTTGCTGAACCGCACCTTTGCCTGACCAGATAATCTCGCCGGACTGCACCAGCATCAGTTGCATTTTCAGCTCCGGCGCGTTGACGTTGCCGGTGGCATTCGAATACAGCACATACTGAGCGCCAACGGTGCGCGCAATTCCCATCGCTTTGCTGCGGCTGCCGAGACTATCCTGCGGCGAAAGACCTAATTGTTGTTTCGCTACGGAGAGCTGCTGCGAGGAGACCAGCGTAAACTTGCCGTTGCCCGCCAACGCATTGCGCAGCGCGGACGTCGCTTCGGATGCGTTCAGCGATCCGTTGGTACGGTTGTTGACGCTATCCACCAGCAGAATACTACCTGCGTTCACGCCGCCCGCCTGCAGCATCTGACCGACCATCGGTTGCACAGCGGCGTCCCAGTTATAGTGGCGAACGCGCGGCGCGGGCTGGGACGGCTGCGAAGGCTGTTCACCGCCGTGTTCGATTGGACCCGGCTGCGTTGGCACCGTCGGCACGGCAGGTACCGTCGGCTGCGGCTGCGCAGGTTGTTCCGGCTTCGGCTTGGCCTCCTCGACTGGCGCAGGTTCATTTCGTTGCCCCACACAGCCTGCCAGGAATATCGCCAGTGCAGTGATTAACGCATAGCGACACATTTTAATCATTATGATGACCTCTTAGAGATAAAGATAAAGACGGGCTTTGTGCGCCCCGAGAATATTGGCACTGCCGTAGAGCACCACGGACGAGTGGGCTGGAACCGTCACGCTTCGCGCAGGTTCCAGCGGATGCATCTCCAGCCCATGGGCGTCATACCAGAAGAAACGGTAGTGCACGGTTATGGGCTGTTGCCGTTCATTAAATAATCTTGAGGTAGCGGTGGCCTGGATTTCCGAGGCGGTGACCGACGGCGGATCGGCGCTGATACCCGCCGCCAGAACGCTGGATTCCATCACCAAAGTCTGCTGTTCGCCAACCGGAATTTCCGGGCGCGAGCTACATCCGGCCAGTAGCGCCGTCAGAATCAAAACGCCTGAATAAGCAGCGCGCATCGGTTTAGCCTTTATGCGCCAGCATCGGGCCTAACGGACGACCGCCCAGCAGGTGCATATGAATATGGTAGACTTCCTGGCCGCCGTGGCGGTTGCAGTTAACGATAAGGCGGTAGCCGTCATCAGCAAGGCCTTCATCACGGGCAATCCTGGCCGCGACGGTCATCATACGGCCCAAAGTCAGTTCGTGCTCGGTAGTGACGTCGTTTACGGTCGGAATCAGGATATTCGGGATAATCAGAATATGGGTCGGCGCCTGCGGAGAGATATCGCGAAAAGCGGTGACCAGCTCATCCTGATAAACAATATCCGACGGGATTTCCCGGCGAATGATTTTGCTGAAAATCGTTTCTTCTGCCATGACTGATTCCTTATTAGTTTTATACCGTGCTCCGGCCTGCCTCTGCAGATAAACACGAATGCACAGGATCAGCTAAGAGTATGAGCGACTTCCTCCCTCTCTTTCAACCTGAATGCAGTTTTTCTTATTCAACTATAGACTTAGCTGCTGAGGGAATAAGCATTTCTCCCCATTTTCCGGATATTGCCAAACAATGACCAGAATACCGACGTAAAAAAGGCAGCCATTTGGCTGCCTTAGTCTCCCCACACTACGTCTTAGCTGTTGCGGATGTATTCATCCATTTCGGTTTTCAGGTTATCGGACTTGGTACCGAAAATGGCCTGAACGCCAGAACCTGCAACAACTACGCCAGCAGCACCCAGTTTTTTCAGACCAGCCTGATCAACTTTCGCTACATCAGCCACGCTCACGCGCAGACGAGTAATACATGCGTCGAGGTTAGTGATGTTCTCTTTACCGCCGAAAGCAGCAATCAGAGCCGGGGCCATTTCACTGGTAGCGGCGCCTTTGCTGTCTTCTGTTGCATCTTCACGACCCGGCGTTTTCAGGTCCAGCGCTTTAATCAGCACGCGGAAGACGACGTAGTACACGATCGCGTAGCAAATACCGACAATCGGGAACAGCCACAGTTTGCTGCTGTTGCCGGACAGAACGATAAAGTCGATCAGACCATGAGAGAACGAAGTCCCGTCACGCATACCCAGCAGGATACAGATCGGGAATGCCAGGCCTGCGAGAATCGCGTGAATGATATACAGGATCGGCGCGACGAACATGAAGGAGAACTCGATCGGCTCGGTAATACCGGTCAGGAACGAGGTCAGCGCAGCGGAGATCATGATACCGCCGACTTTGGCGCGGTTCTCTGGTTTAGCAGAGTGCCAAATCGCGATAGCTGCAGCCGGCAGGCCGTACATTTTGAACAGGAAGCCGCCAGACAGTTTACCTGCAGTCGGGTCGCCTGCCATGTAACGCGGGATGTCGCCGTGGAACACCTGGCCTGCAGCGTTGGTGTATTCACCAATTTGCATCTGGAAAGGTACGTTCCAGATATGGTGCAGACCAAACGGTACCAGGCAGCGCTCAATGAAGCCGTAGATACCGAACGCCACTACTGGGTTCTGGTAAGCCGCCCATTGAGAGAAGGTCTGGATGGCGGAACCGATCGGCGGCCAGATAAAGGACAGGATCACGCCGGTGAAGATAGCAGCGAGACCAGAGATAATCGGCACAAAGCGCTTGCCCGCGAAGAAGCCCAGATATTCAGGCAGCTTGATACGGTAGAAGCGGTTGAACATGTAGGCTGCAATCGCACCGGAGATAATACCGCCAAGCACGCCGGTATCAGCCAGGTGTTTCGCTGCGATTTCCTCAGCAGGTAAATGCAGAACCAGCGGCGCGACTACCGCCATGGTTTTCACCATGATGCCGTAAGCTACGACTGCAGCCAGTGCGGATACACCGTCGTTATTGGTGAAGCCAAGCGCAACACCGATTGCGAAGATCAGCGGCATATTGGCGAATACTGAACCGCCTGCTTCTGCCATGACGTGAGAAACCACGGCTGGCAGCCAGCTGAAGTTGGCAGAACCGACGCCCAGCAGGATACCTGCGATAGGCAGTACGGATACTGGCAGCATCAGCGATTTACCGACCTTCTGCAGGTTAGCAAATGCATTCTTAAACATAATTGAGAGTGCTCCTGAGTATTTGGTACTTTTTTTACGTTTTCACGCATTGGCTCGGGGGGAGAACCGGGCCGTGGACAGGACATCTAAGCGCCCTTTATTTATTACACAGAGTAAAATAATTAACGCGGAGATTGTTTGACGGCTATCACGTTTCATTCAGTCAACATATAAAAATTTACACTGATTTACATAATGTGTATCTGTATGTTGCAAAAATGCGTTCACCGCCTCTGTCGCGGCGGTGAACTTTACTCGCTTTAAGTATTAATTACGAGCCTTAAAATAATAGAAAGATCAGGCAGGTTGCAGTCTGGCAGGGTCGATGTGGAACAAGCTGGCAAAGTTTTCGGTGGTTTGTTGCGCGAGTTGCTCCAACGGCACGCCTTTCAACACCGCCATGTATTCGGCGACATCACGAACCATTGCCGGCTGGTTCTCTTTGCCGCGGTGCGGCACCGGCGCCAGATACGGCGAATCGGTCTCCACCAGCAGACGATCGAGCGGCACATAACGCGCGGCATCTCGTAGCTGTTCGGCATTACGGAATGTGACGATACCGGAAAACGAAATATAGAATCCCATATCGAGCAGTTTACCCGCAGTCTCTCTATCTTCTGTGAAACAGTGTAGTACGCCACCGCAATCCGTCACGTTTTCTTCCTGCAAAATTGCCAGCGTGTCGGCGCGCGCATCGCGGGTATGCACAATCACCGGTTTATTTAATTCGCGGCCAATGCGAATGTGTTGACGGAAAGACTCCTGCTGGCGCAGTTTGGTTTCCGGGGTATAGAAGTAATCGAGCCCGGTTTCCCCCATCGCTACGACGCCCTCTTCCGCTGCCAGCGTACGCAGTTCCTCAAAGTCATAAGCTTCATCCTGGTTCAGGGGATGCACGCCGCAAGAAAACACGACGTCATCGCGCTGGCCGATTAATTCACGCATCCCGCGGTATCCCGGCAGCGTCGTGGAGACCGCCAGGAAAAACCTGACATCACGCGCGGCGGCTTTCGCCAGAACATCATCGACGTTTTTATGCAACGTTTGATAATCCAGGCCATCAAGATGGCAGTGGGAATCGACTAAAAACATATTCTTATTCTCAGAGATGCGAGACGGGCAAAACCGCCCCGGGTTGCAGGTAATGTTCCCAGCGCAGGAGGCGCTCGGTGAGTAGTAGTTCGCGGTTGACGCCGACCACGCTCAGTAACTGTTCGCGACAGGCGCTAACATCGCGCGTGATAGCTTCAAGACGCGGGCCCGAGAGTGTTTGCGCCAGCTGGTTAACCAGCGTCCAGGCATCCGGATTACTCAGAAGCGAAATACCCTGTTGCCTTTTTTGCGCATCCAGCAACAGCGATGCCAGCCAGTGCAGACGCACCGGAGCCTGTTCGTGATTCAGAACCGGTAATAATGACAGCCAGTCGCCGCTGGTTAACACGCTGGCTAGCGCCTGGCAGAGCTGTTGTCGCGGCGCCCAGTTGGCCTCTTGCAGTAACTCTAGCGCTGCTGCGGGCGCGTTAGCGCTGAGGCGCAGAGCGGCCAACAAAGCATCTTGTGACATTGTCACTTCGCGCTCTAACCACCCTAATGCCCAGGCTTCAGAGGGCGGGGCAAGATGATATGAGAAGCAACGGCTACGCAAGGTAGCGAGCAGCCGCGCCGGCTCCTGACAGGCCAGGAAAAACCAGGTGTGTTCCGGCGGCTCTTCCAGCGTCTTCAGCAAAGCATTGGCGGCGGCATCGGTTAACAACGTCGCATCGTTGATCCACACCACCTTCGCGCCGCCGAGACGCGCGCGCTCATAGAGTTTTTCAGTGATGCCGCGCACCGCATCGATACCTAGCGCACTCTTGCCTTTCTCCGGGGCAAGCGTGTAGTAATCAGGATGGGTGCCGGCCTGCATAAGCTGGCAGCTATGACAATGGCCGCAGCTTTTATGCCCTTCCGGCTGGCGGCACATCAGGAATCGGCATAACGCGTAGATGAGCGCATCGCCGCCCATCCCCGGCAACGCCTGCAGTAATAACGCATGGTGACCCCGTCCTGCCTGATAACCAGCCACTAGCTGCTCGAAGGACGGGCGTAACCACGGATACCATTTCATGCGCGTTGCTCCGCAACCCATTGTGTGATGACAGAACGGATATCACGTTCAACCGCTTCCAGAGGCTGCGTTGCATCCACCGTACGGATAGTCGGATCCTGCGCCGCCAGTTCAAGGTAGCGCGCGCGGGTACGATTAAAGAAGTTCATCGACTCCTGTTCAATCCGATCCAGATCGCCGCGCGCGCGCGCGCGCTTGAGGCCGACCTCCGGCGTCACGTCAAGATAGAGCGTTAAATCAGGACGGAAATCGCCGAGCACCGCATCGCGTAGCGTCGCCAGCATTCCCTGATCGATACCGCGCCCGCCGCCCTGGTAGGCTTGAGTTGAGAGATCGTGACGGTCGCCAATGACCCACTGACCGCGGGCCAGCGCCGGCTTGATAACGGTTTCAACCAACTGTACGCGGGCGGCGTAAAACATCAGTACTTCCGCCTTGTCGTTAATGACTTCATCGCCGGTAGACTGGATATCCAGCACCAGGCTGCGCAGTTTTTCAGCCAGGATGGTGCCGCCCGGCTCACGGGTAAACACCATATCGCGGATACCCAGCTGTTCGAGTGTCTCAACGACCAGATTGCGTGCGGTCGTTTTCCCCGCCCCTTCCAGGCCTTCGATGACGATATAGTTACTGCGCATTTTTTTCCTTAAGTACTTTTAAATAGTCCTGAACCGAGCGGTTATGGCTGGCCAAATTGGTATTGAACGTATGGCCGCCTTTTCCGTCGGCAACAAAATAGAGATACGGCGTCTTCGCCGGATGCGCGGCCGCATTGAGAGACGCTTCGCCCGGCACGGCGATGGGCCCTGGCGGCATACCGCTAATCACATAGGTGTTATAGGCGGTCGGCGTTTCCAGATCTTTGCGCGTCAGTTTACCATTATAGCGCTCACCCATGCCGTAAATCACGGTAGGGTCGGTCTGTAAACGCATGCCAATACGTAGGCGGTTGATAAAGACCGAAGCCACGCGATCGCGCTCGGCAGGAACCGCGGTCTCTTTCTCAACAATAGAGGCCATGGTCAGTAATTGGTTTTGATCTTTATACGGTAGATTATCCGCCCGCCCTTCCCAGGCTTTCGCTACCGCAGCGACCATTTTCTGATGCGCGCGTTTAAGAATGGCGATATCGCTGGTATTGGCGGTGTACATCCAGGTATCCGGCCAGAACCAGCCTTCAACCCAATCGGCATGCTCAAGCCCCAGCGCTTTGGCCACCGTTTCGTAACTATCGTCTTCTAAAGTGTGTTTTACATACGGCGCATCGCGCAGCTGATGCAGATAGTCGCTAACGCGCATCCCTTCAACAAAACGTAACGGGAACTGCGCCTCTTTGCCGCTTGCCAGTAGCTGCAGCATTTCGCGCACCGTCATTTGCGGTGTGAAGCGGTAAGTACCCGCTTTAAAATGAGAAAGTTCGGGTTCGACGCGCAGCAACCACTGGAATACGCGCGGACGATTAATAATTTTATCGCCATAAAGCTGCTGGCCAAGCACCACTCGTCCGGTTCCTGGCTCAAGGGTGAAGATGGTCTCTTCTTTAATAAGCAACTTGCTGTCTGCCAGTTGGCGGACTTTCCACATCCCTGCCGCTGCGGCAATACCGAACACCACCACTAACAGCAAGACAAAACGTAACATTTTCTTCATGACTAACCAGGCAGCTCACACAATGGGGCTAAAAAATGGTAAAGCTCGCGTTCGGACCAACAGATGTCATCCCAACGACGAACCGGTACTAGCGGCATAAGCGCATTGCAAATCAGCACTTCATCGACATCGCGCAGCACATCGGGGCGCACGGATACTTCGACAACATCAAAAGGCGAACGTGCCAACTTGGCTATACAGTACTGGCGCATAATGCCATTGACGCCCGCCTGATCGAGGCGCGGCGTGAACACATGGCTTCCTTTACGCCAGAACACATTCGCGGCACAGCATTCCGTAAGCCACCCGTCGCTGTCAAGGACCAGCGCCTCATCGGCGTCTGTCTGCTCAAGATGAGAACGAATCAAGACTTGTTCCAGACGATTAAGATGTTTGAGCCCGGCCAGCGAGGGATTGCGCCCCAGGCGGATCGGACTTAACGCCAGGGTTATTCCCTCTTCTCGCCATCGCGCATAATGCGAGGGGAAAGAAGAAACGCTCATCATGCGGTTCGGCTGCATGCAGCCTGTCGCGCTATATCCCCGGCCTCCTGAGCCACGCGTTATGACCACTTTGAGGACGCCTTCACTGTGCGGCTTTGCCAGTTCTTGCATCTCTGCGGCCAACGTTCGCCATTCAGTAAAAGGTATAAAGAGTTTTTCGCACGTATCCTGCAAACGGCCCAGATGGGCATTGAAAAAGGCTATCTGGCCGTTGATGATTCGCGAGGTGGTGAAACAGCCATCACCGAATTGAATTGCGCGGTCGTTTGCTGCCAGCACATCCTGCTCGACACCATTTATCAAGAACATAGAGGGCTCCTCTCACCGGTGGCACAGTGTCTCAGGATAAAAAGCAGAGAACAAGCGGAGAAAACCGAATAAAAAAAGACCCGCCAGGCGGGTCTTTCGTCAACGCTTAAACCAGCATTAGCGGTTGATCATACTTTTTTGAAGATAATCGAACCGTTAGTACCGCCAAAGCCGAAGGAGTTACACAGGGTGTATTCCATACCGGAAACCTGACGCGCTTCATGAGGAACGAAGTCAAGGTCACAACCTTCATCCGGGTTATCCAGGTTGATGGTCGGCGGAACCGCCTGATCGCGCAGCGCGAGAATAGAGTAGATAGACTCTACTGCGCCAGCCGCGCCTAACAGGTGGCCAGTCATGGATTTGGTGGAGCTCACCATCACACGGCGTGCCGCATCGCCAAACACGGATTTCACCGCCTGGGCTTCTGCTTTATCGCCCGCTGGCGTAGAAGTTCCGTGGGCGTTGACGTAGCCAATCTGGCCCGGTTCAATTGCTGCGTCGCGAATGGCGTTAACCATCGCCAGCGCAGCGCCAGCGCCATCTTCCGGTGGAGACGTCATATGGTAGGCATCGCTGCTCATACCAAAGCCGACGATCTCAGCGTAGATTTTCGCGCCGCGTTTTTTCGCATGCTCGTACTCTTCCAGTACGACCATACCGGCGCCGTCACCCAGCACGAAGCCATCACGCTCTTTATCCCACGGACGGCTTGCCGCCTGCGGATTGTCATTGCGGGTAGACAGCGCGCGCGCAGCGCCAAAGCCGCCTACGCCCAGCGGCGTACTCGCCTTCTCTGCACCACCGGCAACCATCGCATCGGCATCGCCGTAAGCGATAATACGCGCCGCGTGGCCGATATTGTGTACGCCTGAAGTACAAGCGGTCGCGATGGAGATACTCGGTCCACGCAGACCGAACATGATGGTCAGATGACCGGCCACCATGTTAACAATTGTGGACGGTACGAAGAACGGGCTGATCTTCCGCGGTCCGCCATTTACCAGCGAACTGTGGTTTTCTTCGATCAAGCCAAGGCCACCAATACCGGAACCGATAGCGGCGCCGATGCGGGTTGCGTTTTCTTCCGTCACTTCAAGGCCAGAATCCTGCATGGCCTGAACGCCAGCGACAATTCCATATTGAATGAAGGCATCCATCTTGCGCTGTTCTTTGCGCGAGATGATATCATCACAGTTAAAATCCTTTACTAAGCCAGCAAATTTCGTTGCATAGGCGCTAGTATCGAAATGGTCGATCAGGCTGATGCCACTCTGACCGGCAAGGAGAGCTTTCCAGGTAGACTCTACGGTATTGCCGACAGGAGACAACATGCCCAGTCCGGTCACAACTACACGACGCTTAGACACGGTTGTCCTCCAGGGAGGGAAAATAGATTCTTGTGGGACAAAAAAAGATAAAACTCAGGCGGTCGAATGACCGCCTGGAGATGTTCACTTACGCCTGGTGACCGTTGATGTAATCAATGGCAGCCTGAACGGTGGTGATTTTCTCAGCTTCTTCGTCCGGAATCTCAGTATCAAACTCTTCTTCCAGAGCCATTACCAGCTCAACGGTGTCAAGAGAATCAGCGCCCAGGTCTTCAACGAAGGAAGCATTGTTGGTAACTTCTTCCTGCTTAACGCCCAGCTGTTCGCCGATAATTTTCTTAACGCGTTCTTCGATAGTGCTCATACTCTTAAATTTCCTATCAAAACTCGCTTTCGCGATGGTTTTCGTAGTGTATAAAATGTTGAAAAATTTGCAACTAAATCCCGGCAGGTCTTACCACGATTTTACGCTATTTTGCGGCTGTTTGCCCTAATAACGCAAATGATTTCGCACAAAACAGTACCCGCAAGCGTGCAGACTGCGCGCTTCCTGAACATTTTGCGCAAATCTCGGTCAGACCATATACATCCCGCCATTGACGTGCAGGGTTTCACCAGTGATGTAACCCGCTTCGTCAGAGGCTAAGAATGCAACCGCGCTGGCGATTTCATTTGGGGAGCCAAGGCGCCCCGCAGGAACTGCCGCCAGCGTACCCGCACGCTGCTCATCGGTCAGCGCACGCGTCATGTCCGTTTCAATAAAGCCCGGAGCAACAACGTTTACAGTAATACCGCGAGACGCAACTTCACGTGCCAGTGACTTACTGAAACCGATCAGACCCGCTTTCGCCGCAGCGTAGTTAGCCTGACCAGCATTTCCCATGGTACCAACCACAGAACCGATAGTGATAATACGTCCATGACGCTTTTTCATCATAGCGCGCATTACCGCTTTTGACAGACGGAATACCGATGACAGGTTGGTTTCGATAATATCGTTCCACTCATCATCTTTCATTCGCATTAACAGGTTATCACGAGTAATCCCGGCATTATTGACCAGGATGTCAACTTCGCCAAACTCTGCGCGAACATTTTCCAGAACAGATTCAATAGATGCCGGGTCGGTCACATTCAACATCAGACCTTTACCGTTGGCGCCTAAATAGTCGCTGATTGCCTGCGCGCCGCTTTCGCTGGTGGCAGTACCGATAACTTTCGCGCCGCGCGCGGCGAGGGTTTCAGCAATAGCGCGGCCGATACCGCGGCTCGCGCCGGTAACCAGCGCGATTTTTCCTTCAAAACTCATGGTATTCCTCTTTTATTGCTCAAGCGCCGCAGACATCGCAGCCGGCTCGTTGAGCGCAGAAGCAGTCAGGGTGTCAACAATACGTTTGGTCAGGCCGGTGAGGACTTTACCCGGGCCCATTTCATACAGGTGCTCGACGCCCTGAGATGCCATAAACTCAACGGTCTTAGTCCACTGCACCGGGCTGTACAGCTGGCGAATCAGCGCGTCGCGGATAGCGTCCGGCGCGGTTTCGCACTTCACGTCGACGTTGTTCACAACCGCAACGGTCGGCGCGTTAAAAGTGATTTTCTGCAGCTCTACCGCCAGTTTTTCAGCGGCAGGTTTCATCAGCGCGCAGTGCGAAGGTACGCTGACCGGCAGCGGCAGCGCGCGTTTGGCGCCTGCGGCTTTACACGCGGCGCCCGCGCGTTCAACGGCTTCTTTGTGCCCGGCGATAACCACCTGGCCCGGTGAATTGTAGTTCACTGGCGAAACCACCTGCCCTTGCGCAGATTCTTCACAAGCTTTAGCGATGGACGCGTCGTCAAGGCCAATAATTGCAGACATCGCGCCGGTACCTTCCGGTACCGCTTCCTGCATGAATTTACCACGCAGTTCAACCAGACGAACAGCATCAGCGAAATTGATAACGCCTGCGCAGACCAGCGCAGAGTATTCGCCCAGGCTATGACCGGCTAACAGCGCCGGCGCTTTACCGCCCTGCTGCTGCCATACGCGATATAACGCGACGGACGCGGTCAGCAGCGCCGGTTGCGTTTGCCAGGTTTTGTTCAGTTCTTCTGCCGGGCCCTGTTGGGCAAGCGCCCACAGATCGTAACCCAACGCTGCGGAAGCTTCGCCGAAGGTCTCTTCAATAACTGGCCAGGTCGCGGCCATATCTGCCAGCATACCGACAGCCTGAGAGCCCTGTCCCGGGAACACAAAAGCAAATTGCGTCATGTTTAAATCCTTATACTAAAAACGAACCAGCGCGGAACCCCAGGTGAAACCACCACCGAAGGCTTCCAGCAGAATCAACTGACCGCGTTGAATACGGCCATCGCGAACGGCTTCATCGAGCGCGCAAGGAACCGAGGCCGCGGAAGTATTACCGTGACGATCGAGCGTGACCACCACATTATCCATCGACATTCCCAGCTTTTTCGCCGTCGCGCTGATGATACGCAGGTTAGCCTGATGCGGCACCAGCCAATCCAGCGCCGAGCGCTCAAGATTGTTGGCCGCCAGCGTCTCGTCAACGATATGCGCCAGTTCGGTGACCGCAACTTTAAACACTTCGTTACCGGCCATCGTCAGATAAATCGGGTTTTCCGGCTCAACGCGATCGGCGTTCGGCAGCGTTAACAGGTCGCCGTAGCGGCCATCGGCATGCAGATGCGTGGAGATAATCCCCGGCTCTTCAGAAGCGCCGAGCACTACCGCGCCCGCGCCGTCACCGAAGATAATGATCGTACCGCGATCGGTTGGATCGCAGGTGCGCGCCAGCACGTCAGCGCCGATCACCAGCGCATAATCAACGGCGCCGTTTTTCACGTACTGATCGGCGATGCTCAGGGCATAGGTAAAGCCCGCGCAGGCGGCTGCGACGTCGAACGCCGGGCAACCTTTTACGCCCAGCATAGATTGAATCTGGCACGCAGAGCTCGGGAAGGCATGAGTGCCCGAGGTGGTCGCAACAACGATCAGACCAATTTGCTCCGGGTTGACATTCGCCATTTCAAGCGCTTTCTTTGCGGCTTCGAAGCCCATCGTAGCAACTGTTTCGTTCGCTGCGGCAATACGGCGTTCACGAATACCTGTACGCGTGACAATCCACTCGTCAGTCGTTTCAACCATTTTTTCCAGGTCGGCGTTAGTACGCACTTGCTCAGGCAGATAGCTGCCGGTGCCAATAATCTTTGTATACATGTACGCTCAGTCACTCTTGGGTAATATACCCGCGTTGTTCAAACCGCAGGGCGTCAGTCGTATCCGTTGGTCCCGTTGTGCCGTCGGGCATTCCCGTTACCGCTGCTGCTCCCTGGCAGTTCAAAGCCTGCTGGGTATAACGATTCCAGGCGAGCGGCGATCCGCTGTGGAACCTGCCGCTGCACCGCCTGCACTGCCTGCTCTATTGCGACGCAAAATGCGCGCTGGTTGGCAGCGCCATGACTTTTGATCACAGAACCGCGCAATCCTAACAGACAGGCGCCATTATACTGGTCGGGGTTGAGGTGACTGAATCGCCTGCTCAGGCTTTTTTGTAACCAACGCTTTAATAAAATCAGCCACCACGACCGTTTTTTTCCCTCTCCCTGTGATTTCAGCAGCGAAAGGAACATTCTGACAACACCTTCCATCGTCTTTAATGTGACGTTGCCCGTGAATCCATCACAAACCAGAACATCCGTTTTACCCGTCAGCAACTCGTTAGCTTCAAGGTAACCAATATAGTTGAAGGACGGCAGCTTTTTGAGAATCGCCGACGCATCACGGATGCTATTGAGACCTTTCATCTCTTCTTCGCCGATATTCAACAGCGCAATGCGTGGATTTTTAATCCCTACGACTTCTTCAGCTAACACTGCGCCCATCACCGCGAACTGTACCAGCATCGTGCTATCACAATCGACGTTGGCGCCTAAATCCAGCACCACCGTTTTGCCCTTTTGCTGATGCGGTAGCACCGTCACCAGCGCCGGGCGCTCAATTCCCTCAATGGGTTTGAGCAATAATTTCGCCAGTCCCATCAGCGCGCCGGTATTTCCCGCGCTAACGCAGGCCTCGGCCCGGCCTTCTTTTACCAGCTCCAGCGCCAGGCGCATCGAGCTACCGCGACTATTGCGGATAGCCTGAGCGGGCCGCGCATCACTGGCAATAACTGACTGTGCAGGAATAATCTGCAATCGCGAACGTTGTTCGAAATCAGCTTTGGCAAGTAATGGCGTGATGGCGTCGGGGTCGCCGACTAAAAGAAGTGTGAGTTGCGAATTAGAGTTCAGTGCCTGCAGTGCTGCAGGCACTGTCACGGATGGGCCAAAATCGCCCCCCATGACATCTAACGCCAGGGTTAGACGTGTCAAGGTATCGTCGCTGCCCGGTTCGGTTATTCCCCAGTTACCTGGGGAGATCCTCACTAAGCTTCACCACGCTTTTACTCTTGTCTTTCACGTTACAAGGACGTTAATTACGTTTTCTTGCAACGTGAAATCCACGGAGTAAGGCGTGATTACTTAGCGATTACCTTGCGACCGCGGTAGAAACCGTCGGCAGTGATGTGGTGACGCAGGTGTTTCTCACCAGAAGTTTTGTCTACAGACAGGCTGGTGACTGCGGTCAGAGCGTCATGGGAACGACGCATGCCACGTTTGGAACGGGTTGGTTTATTCTGTTGTACGGCCATGGACCTTACTCCTCAATTACTTATGCTTTAAGCTGGCTAATACGGCAAATGGGTTTGGTTTTTGTGCCTCTTCAGGCAGTTCGCCAAAGACCATGTCCGCGTCGGACACTTCACAGTGTTCAGAATCATGCACCGGAACTACCGGCAAGGAAAGAATGATTTCATCCTCAACCATCGCCTGCAGATCGATTTCACCGAATTCGTTAACCTCAATCGGCTCATACGCTTCCGGTAGTGCTTCTGCCTGTTCGTCATTTCTGACAGGGCTGAAACAATACGTTGTGTGAACATGATGAGGGAACGGTTTCCCGCAACGCTGACATTCGAGGGTTACCGATACCTTCGCATCACCGGTAATAACGGCGAGACGCTGGTTATCGATAGCGAACGACATGCTGCATTCCACATCACTGTCCACGCTGACGACTGAATCGGCGACACGGCCAACCTGATCACGGGCGTAGATACCCTCGTAATCAAGGCGTTTTTGAGCCGTGCGAACCGGATCGAGAGTCAGGGGTAATTTTACCTTTTGCATAGGGCGCGCATATTAACTTTGTAATGTCATAGAGTCAAAGAAAAAGGCAGCCTCAGGTTGCCTTTTGCCATTTATTCGCACACATTGCGGCGCATAGTTTAAAATGATGCTCTGCGAAGCGCTATATGTGGATGAAAAAATATGTCTAATCTTCTCCTGGCCTCAACCTCGCCGTGGCGGCGGATGCTGCTGGAAAAACTCTCGCTGCCGTTCGAATGCGCAGCGCCTGAGGTTGATGAAACGCCTCTGCCCGGCGAATCCGCCCGCCAGTTGGTTGTGCGTCTGGCGCAAGCCAAAGCCCAGGCGCTGGCATCCCGCTTCCCTCAGCACCTTATTATAGGTTCCGATCAGGTTTGCGTCTTAGACGGCGAAATTACCGGTAAACCACACACTGAAGAAAACGCCCACCGTCAGCTACGCAAAGCCAGCGGCACGATTGTCACTTTTTATACCGGACTGGCGCTCTATAATTCCGCCAACGGACACCTGCAAACGGAATGCGAACCTTTCGACGTCCATTTTCGGCATTTAAGCGATCAGGAGATCGAGGCCTATATCCGTAAAGAGAACCCTCTGCAGTGCGCCGGGAGTTTTAAAAGCGAAGGATTAGGTATTACGCTATTTGAACGACTGGAAGGACGCGACCCTAATTCGCTGGTTGGGTTACCGCTAATAGCGCTATGCCAGATGTTGCGCCGGGAAGGCTACAACCCGTTACTCAGTTAGTCAGAAAAGAAAGCGGCGGAGTATAAATCCGCCGCTTTACCTATTTGCTATTACGTAAAACCTGTAAGCAGTGCTTCAGTTGGTTATCCAACGGCGCTTCAATACGCATCACCTCTCCGGTGCCAGGATGGGTGAATTTCAACGCCGCCGCATGCAAAAACAGGCGGTTTAAGCCAGTCCATGAAAGCTGCTTGTCAAACTCGCGATCGCCATAGCGATCGTCAAAAGCAATCGGATGTCCCGCATACTGCGTATGAACGCGAATCTGGTGCGTACGCCCGGTAACCGGACTACAGCGCACCAGCGTGGCAAATGCGTAACGCTCTTCTACTTTAAAGCGCGTTTCGGAGGGCTTACCTTCCTGGCTCACGCGCACGATACGCTCGCCGCTCTGCAGAATATTTTTCAGCAGAGGCGCTTGTACCACCTTCGTGTGCGACTGCCACTGACCGCGCACCAGCGCCAGATAATCCTTCTGCATCCCTTTCTCACGCAGCTGCTCGTGGAGCGAACGAAGCGCCGAACGTTTTTTCGCCACCAACAGCACGCCGGAAGTATCGCGATCGAGACGGTGAACCAGTTCAAGGAAACGGGCCTCCGGGCGCAGCGCGCGCAGCCCTTCAATCACGCCGAAGCTCAGACCGCTACCGCCGTGCACTGCGGTGCCGGAAGGTTTATTCAGCACCAGGATATGATCGTCTTCATAGAGAATCACATCCGACAGCGCCGCCACTTTTTGCAGGTGCGGCGAAACGGCCTCTTCTTCGCGCTCGGCGACACGCACTGGCGGGATACGCACTTCATCGCCATCTTCCAGTTTATATTCCGGCTTGACGCGTTTTTTGTTTACCCGCACCTCGCCTTTACGCAGGATGCGATAAATCATGCTCTTCGGTACGCCCTTAAGTTGCGTACGCAAAAAGTTGTCGATACGTTGCCCCGCTTCATCGGCGGAAATGGCAACCATTTTTACGGTTGGAGTCTCAGTTTTCATGGTCGGCGATTCTAAATAGCCGAGGGCATTAGCGCCACTCATTTTTATATGCTTATATTTATCAGTATCCGGATTTCATCGCATGCTTCATCGGCGTTTTGTTTGTTATTAGAACAATCTGTAGACGCTGGTGAAAAAACTGTGAGTAACCCGGTGATAAAAGGTAAAAGTGAACTTGCTATAACAAGGTTAGCAATGGAATAATGAGGCTGTTTTCCGTGTTGACACTTGTTAGAACAAGAAATTAGCGGAATGACCAATTTTGTCTGACCGATCATCCACGCAGCAATGGCGTAAGACGTATTGATCTTTCAGACAGTTAGCGGGCTGCGGGTTGCAGTCCTTACCGGCACAGGCTCTATAAGATTTTTGCGTGGCAGGACGGCGACGACTCCGGGACTACCGGGAGTTCATCTGAATCCTCCGATTGAGGTGAACAGGTTAAGCCATTACCCCTGCGACGTGAGAGACGATGAGAATATACGCAACATCGTTTGAGGTGCGTCAAGGCTGCAAAAGAGAGAATCTTCAGTCGGTTGTACAAGCAATCGATTGAAGTGAACAAGCGCGGCCAACGCGAAATCACTTAAAGGATGAAGTGTATAAATGGAATATTCTCTGGTGATACATCCCAGGCTGTTCCCCTGAATAATTGCGCTGTGTTTCCGTTTGAAACACAGGCGACCGACACTCTGCGCCTCTTAAGCGCGCGACAACCGTGAGGTTGGCGACGTGAACCAGACTCGAGGCCATCGGTTTTCACCCGGTAAGGCGTTACTCTGCCCGTAGCTTAGTCGTCAATGTAAGAATAATGAGTAAGTTACGATGAAAAGAATGTTAATCAACGCAACTCAGCAGGAAGAGTTGCGCGTCGCTCTTGTTGATGGGCAGCGCCTGTACGACCTGGATATCGAAAGCCCCGGGCACGAGCAGAAAAAAGCGAACATCTACAAAGGCAAAATCACACGTATTGAACCTAGCCTTGAAGCCGCGTTTGTCGATTACGGCGCTGAGCGTCATGGTTTCCTCCCCCTCAAAGAAATTGCCCGCGAATACTTCCCAGCCAATTACAGCTCTCATGGCCGCCCTAACATTAAGGACGTTCTGCGCGAAGGTCAGGAAGTCATTGTTCAGATTGATAAAGAAGAGCGCGGTAATAAAGGCGCTGCGCTGACCACCTTTATCAGCCTGGCAGGCAGCTACCTGGTACTGATGCCGAATAACCCTCGCGCCGGCGGTATTTCACGCCGTATCGAAGGTGACGATCGTACCGAGCTGAAAGAAGCGCTGGCGAGCCTGCAGTTGCCGGACGGCATGGGTCTTATCGTACGTACCGCGGGCGTCGGCAAATCCGCTGAAGCGCTGCAGTGGGATCTGAGCTTCCGCCTGAAGCACTGGGAAGCGATTCAGAAAGCCGCGGAGAGCCGCCCTGCTCCATTCCTGATCCACCAGGAAAGTAACGTTATCGTACGTGCCTTCCGCGACTACCTGCGCCAGGACATCGGCGAAATCCTGATCGATAACCCGAAAGTGCTTGAGCTGGCGCGCCAGCATATCGCCGCCCTCGGTCGTCCGGATTTCAGCAGCAAAATCAAACTGTACACCGGTGAAATCCCGCTGTTCAGCCACTACCAGATTGAATCCCAGATTGAATCCGCGTTCCAGCGTGAAGTTCGCCTGCCATCCGGTGGTTCTATCGTTATTGATAGTACCGAAGCGCTGACCGCTATCGACATCAACTCCGCTCGCGCGACCCGCGGCGGCGATATCGAAGAAACGGCGTTCAATACTAACCTCGAAGCGGCTGACGAAATCGCACGCCAGCTGCGTCTGCGCGACCTTGGCGGCCTGATCGTTATCGACTTCATCGATATGACCCCGGTACGCCACCAGCGCGCGGTTGAAAACCGCCTGCGTGAAGCCGTCCGCCAGGACCGCGCGCGTATCCAGATCAGCCATATCTCGCGCTTCGGCCTGCTGGAGATGTCCCGCCAGCGTCTGAGCCCGTCACTGGGTGAATCCAGCCACCACGTGTGCCCACGCTGTAGCGGCACCGGTACCGTGCGTGACAACGAATCGCTGTCGCTCTCTATCCTGCGTCTGATTGAAGAAGAAGCGCTGAAAGAGAACACCAAAGAAGTCCACGCGATCGTTCCGGTCCCCATTGCGTCTTATCTGCTTAACGAAAAACGTGCCGCAGTCAGCGCGATTGAAACCCGTCAGAGCGACATTCGCGTCATCATCGTCCCGAACGACGAGATGCAAACCCCGCACTACTCCGTACTGCGCGTGCGTAAAGGCGAAGAGACCTCAACCCTGAGCTATTTGCTGCCGAAACTGCACGAAGAAGAGATGGCGATGCCGTCCGACGAGGAACCTGCTGAGCGTAAACGCCGTGAGGAACCTGCGCTGGCCGCTTTCGTGATGCCGGATGCGCCGCCAGTACCGGTACAGGAAGAAACCTCAGCCGCCCCGGTCGCAGCGAAAGCCGCCGCCGCTCCAGCCGCAAAAGTAGCAACGCCTGCCCAACCTGGCCTGCTGTCCCGCTTCTTTGGCGCATTGAAAAACATTTTTGCTGGCGCAGAAGAAGCCAAACCGGCGGAAGTCAAGACTGAGCAAAAAACAGAAGAGAAACCGGAACGTCAGCAAGAGCGTCGTAAACCGCGTTCTAATAATCGCCGCGATCGCAATGACCGTCGTGATAACCGCGATAACCGCGATAATCGTGACAATCGCGATAACCGTGGAGAAAACGCTGAAGGTCGCGACTCTCGTGAGTCTCGTGAGGAAAACCGCCGTAATCGCCGTGAGAAACAACCGCAGAACGTTGAACAGCGCGAATCTCGTCAAACCGCAGGCAATGAGGCTGATACCGGCAAATCACGTGATGAGCAGCAGCAACCGCGCCGTGAACGCAACCGTCGTCGTAATGATGACAAGCGCCAGGCACAGCAGGAAGCGAAAGCTCAGACCCGTGAAGAACCGGTAGTCCAGCAGGAAACCGAGCAGGAAGAACGCGTTCAGAGCATGCCGCGTCGTAAGCCGCGTCAGCTGGCGCAGAAAGTCCGCTTTGAATCCGTAGAAACCGAGCAGGTTGTCGAAGCCGTTGCCGAGCAGCAGGTGGAATCCACTACGCCGCGTACCGAACTGGCAAAAGTCGATCTGCCGGCCGTCGTTGAAACTGCCGCTGAGCAGGATGAAAACGGCGACGCTCGTGAATCTAACGGTATGCCTCGCCGTTCACGTCGCTCTCCGCGTCACCTGCGCGTAAGCGGTCAGCGTCGTCGCCGTTACCGCGATGAGCGTTATCCGACCCAGTCGCCGATGCCGTTGGCTATCGCCTGCGCATCGCCTGAGCTGGCATCTGGTAAAGCGTGGATCCGTTATCCGATTGCTCGCGTGCAGGATCAGCAGCAGGAAGAGTTACCGGTACAAGAAACCGCCAGCGTTGAGCCTATCATTACGCCAGTCGTCGCGGAGACTATCGCTCCGGTTGTCGTTGCGGAAACCGTCGCGGCTGAAACTGCCGCACCGGCAGTGGCCAACGAACCGACCCCAGAAGCGACTGTAGCTCAAGCGCCGGTCGTCGAAGAAACGGCGGTGGTTGAAGAGACTGCGGCTGTTGCGGAAAACGTTGTGCCGCAGGCAGAGGTCAGTGAACCAACAGAGACGGTAGCCGAAGAAACTGAGACGACTCCTGCTCCGGCTACTGAAGAAACCGTCGCAGAAGAAACCGCTGTTGTCGAAGAAACCACCGTTGCCGCCGTTGAAGAAGCCGCGCCGGTTGTTGAACCGACACCGGTCGTCAACGCCGCGCCAGTGGTGAAAGCGCAACCGACATCCACTGCGACTCGCCACGCGACCGCGCCGATGACCCGCGCCCCGGCTCCGGAATACGTGCCGGAAGCACCGCGCCAAAGCGATTGGGTTCGTCCTCCGTTTGCCTTTGAGGGTAAAGGGTCTGCAGGCGGCCATAGCGCCACTCATCAGGCCACGGCGGAAGCGACTCGCCCGCAACCTGTAGAGTAACGGTGCACCACTAAAAAACCGGCCAACTGGCCGGTTTTTTTATTTCTTCTCGTCCGGACGCTGCATCCCCGCCACCTGCGGCATTACCTCGCGCATCAAATCGAGAAACTTGCGTAGCCGCGTCGGATAATAGCGCGCCCAGGGGTAAACCAGATGCACCGGCAGCGGCGAAGCCCGCCACTGCGCAAACGGCTCAATCAGCCGGCCTGCCGCAATATCCTCCTCCACCGCCCAACTGGAAACAATAGCCGCCCCCAACCCCGCCAGCGCGGTGTTACGCGCAACGTAGACGCTATCGATACTCAGACAAGGGACAATCGGGAAGCTCATCAACTGCCCGCCCACCTGATGCTGTAGCGTGACTTCATGCTGGTAAAAAGTGCTGATAGCGACCCAGGGCAGCGTGGAGAGCGTCTGAGGTTCGCTGAGTTCCGGGTGGCGCGCCAATAGCTCAGGCGCAACCACCAGGCTCCGGGGAACCACAGCCAATAGTACCGATACCGTTGCCGGATCGACCTCCGCACCGACGCGGATCGCGCAATCAATATTATCGCTCAGAAAGTCGACGGTTTTATCATTCAGCATCCACTCAACGGAGAGCTCAGGATATCGCTGCAGAAAACTCACCAGCGGGCCCAGCAACTGCTGTTGCCCAAACGCGTGCGGCGCCCGCACCCGCAGCACGCCAACCGGTCGGTCTTCCTCGATGCGTAGATCATCTTCCAGCGCCAGCCAACTCTCCACCAGCCGTCGCGCATGTTGATAGCAACGCTCGCCGTCATCGGTCAGTTTCATCGCATGGGTCGTGCGCAGAATAAGCCTTGCGCCAAGTAACGTCTCCAGCGACTGCAAGCGTCGGCTAACGGTCGCCTGTGTCGTACTCATCTGGAGAGCTGCCGCCGAGAGCGAACCCGCTTCGACGATGCGAATAAACGTCCGCATCAGCTCAATCCGATCTATACGCTCTTGTTTCTTCATTTATATTTTGCCTATACGTGCTACGTATAACCGTTTTACCACTACCCTATCTTCCGCGCCAGTCCGCTTCGGGGAACAATAGCGCCAACGCATTTACGAGGGCATTACCATGACACCGCTTCCTTTATCCACCCGCCAGGCCGGATGGGTTATTTTTATTCTCGCGCTCGGCGCAGGCTTTAGCGTCGCATCCATCTACTACGCCCAACCGCTGCTGCCGTTAATCGGCGCCAACCTGCATCTCAGCGTAGAGGGAATGGGGCTGGTGCCCACGTTGACTCAGGCAGGCTATGCATTGGGAATATTATTTCTGCTGCCGCTCGGCGACCGCCACGATCGCAGAACGCTTATCCTGCTGAAAAGCGCCGTGCTGGCGGCGCTGTTGCTACTCTGCAGCGTGACCGGTCAGCTTACCTCGCTGCTGGTCGTCAGCCTGCTGATCGGCATGGCGGCGACCATGGCGCAGGATATTGTCCCGGCGGCGGCGATTCTGGCGCCGGCGGGCAAACAAGGGAAAATGGTCGGTACGGTGATGACCGGCCTGCTGCTCGGGATCCTGCTTTCGCGTACCGTCAGCGGGCTGGTCGGCGCGCTATTTGGCTGGCGGGTCATGTACCAGGCTGCGGCAGTCAGTATCGCTTTCATCGGCCTGTTAATGTGGCGTGTTCTGCCGCGTTTTGAGATCCACTCTACCCTCAGTTATCCGCAGTTGATGAAGTCAATGGCCCATTTGTGGCAACGCTACCCCGCGCTGCGCCGCGCGGCATTCGCCCAGGGCTTTTTATCTATCGCCTTTAGCGCGTTTTGGTCGACGCTGGCGGTCATGCTCGCCGAACGTTATCAGATGGGTAGCGCGGTCGCCGGCGGCTTCGGTATCGCGGGCGCGGCAAGCGCCCTGGCGGCACCGCTGGCAGGCGGTCTGGCGGATAAAGTTGGCGCGGGGAGAGTCACCCAGCTCGGCGCGGCATTCGTCACCGTCTCCTTTGCCCTGATGTTGCTGCTGCCCGCCCTGCCGGTACACGGCCAACTGGCGCTGATTGCGTTATCGGCTATCGGTTTTGACCTTGGTCTGCAATCAAGCCTGGTAGCGCATCAAAATCTGGTTTACAGCCTGGAGCCACAGGCCCGCGGCAGGCTTAACGCCTTGCTGTTTACCGTGGTCTTCATCGGTATGGCTCTGGGATCGGTGCTGGGAAGTAAACTGTACGTGCTGGCTGGCTGGAATGGCGTGGTGATTCTGGCGGTGAGCAGCGGCGCGATTGCTCTGATTATCCGCCTGCTGGAAAATGACCGTCTACAGGCCGCTGAACGCGCCGTGAGATAAAAAAACCCGCTCCGCATAGCGGAACGGGTTAATTAGGCCCGACGTAACGATGAATTTAAATCGTGCGGCGGGCAAACTCTTTCAGGCGGAAGCCGAGCAGCAGCAAGGTCGCGAAATAGGCGACAACGCCGGCGACTACCACTACCATCAGACGCATCAGGCGGAACGGCATCGTCCCCTGCGACCATTCCGGCATCAGATACATCACGCCGACGAGCGCTGCCGCCATGACCAGCACCGCGATGACCAGACGCAGCAGGAAGACGAACCAGCCCGGCTGCGGGGTGAAGATTTTCTGCTTACGCAGTTGCCAGTAAAGCAGCGCGGCGTTCAGACACGCGGCCAGACCAATAGACAGCGACAAACCGGCATGCTTCAACGGACCAATAAACGCCAGGTTCATTACCTGGGTCATAATCAGGGTAACAATGGCGATTTTAACCGGCGTCTTGATATCCTGGCGCGAGTAGAAGCCCGGCGCCAGCACCTTCACGACGATAAGCCCCATCAGACCAACCGAATAAGCCACCAGCGCGCGCTGGGTCATCGCCGCATCAAAAGCGTTAAACTTACCGTACTGGAATAGCGATACCGTCAGCGGTTTGGCGAGAATGCCTAAGGCAACCGCGCTTGGCAAGGCCAACAGGAAGCACAGGCGCAGCCCCCAATCCATCAGTCGGCAGTACTCATCGTGATTGCCGCTGGCGAAACTTTTTGATAGGGATGGCAACAGAATGGTCCCCAGCGCCACGCCCAACACACCGGAGGGGAACTCCATCAGACGGTCGGCATAATACATCCAGGAGACCGAACCTGAGACCAGGAAGGAGGCGAAAATGGTGTTGATAATCAGCGAAATCTGGCTGACGGAGACGCCGAGAATCGCCGGCCCCATCTGCTTGACCACGCGAATCGCCCCGGCATCTTTCAGATTAACCCGCGGCAGCACCAGCATACCGATTTTTTTCAGATGCGGCAGTTGGTACGCCAGTTGCAGGATACCGCCAACCGTGACCGCCCAGGCCATCGCCAACATTGGCGGATGAAAATAAGGCGCGGCAAACAGGGCAAAACCAATCATGCTGACGTTAAGGAAGGTCGGCGCGAAGGCGGGAACCGAGAAGCGGTTCCAGGTGTTAAGGATAGCCCCCACCAGCGACGCCAGCGAAATCAATAAAATATAGGGGAAGGTGATACGCAGCAGTTGGGTGGTTAAGGCAAATTTATCCGGCGTATCGGCAAAGCCCGGAGCGGTTACGGTAATCACCCATGGCGCAGCCAGCATCCCCGCCACGGTGACCAGCGCCAGAACCAGCGTCAACAGCCCGGAAACATAGGAGACGAACACCCGCGTCGCGTCTTCGCCCTGCTTGCTTTTATATTCAGCGAGGATCGGCACAAAGGCCTGAGAAAAGGCGCCTTCGGCAAAAATACGCCGCAAAAGGTTTGGCAGTTTGAAGGCCACGAAAAAGGCGTCGGTCGCCATCCCGGCGCCAAAAATACGCGCGACGATAGCATCGCGGGCGAACCCCAGCACGCGCGAGAACATGGTCATCGAGCTGACTGCCGCTAATGATTTTAATAGATTCATTACTGTCTTATTCCACAACCCATGGAGTAAAACGCCCGCAAAAGCGGGCGCTGGAAAGTGGCGATAGTCTACCGGGTTCGCAATGAATTACTACTGTCAGTTGTTACAACCAGTTATTCGCTCATCGCTTCACGCCAGAGCTTTTCCACGATCCGCTGGGCTAAAAGCGCCTGCTCGCCGGCGGTTTCCGGAACCGTCTGATTTTGCACGCATTCAATGAAGTGCCGTGCGCAGCCGTCGAATCCGCGCTGCTCAAGCGTTGTCTGCCAGCCGGGCGCCGGGCGCTGCAAGATTCCGCTGCCCCGCTCTTCGCGCCACTCGCGCATATCGCTCACCTCATACAGCCCGCCATCGGTTACCGCCTGCACCCACTCACGCTGGCTTCCGGCGCGACGATGCATGCTGGTCGTTATCTGCAGTTGCCCCGCGCTGAAGTGATGCTCGGCGTAGAGCATTTCCCCTTGAGAAGTGGTTTGCAGGATCCCGCCATTCACCCGCGCCTTATCTCCTGCCAGCCACAGTGCGGTATCAACAACATGCAGATAATCATCCAGCAGGGTAAAACGCAGTTCTTTGCCGACGCTATCGCTACGGTGCTTATCCATGCGCAATGACGCCGCATCATTGAGATGCGCTTTCAATTCACGATACAGCGGCGCAAAGCGGCGATTGAATCCCACCATTAACGTTAAACGCCGACGCGCTGCCAGTTCAACCAGTGATTCGGCTTCGCTGAGCTTGTCCGCCAGCGGCTTGTCCACGCAAACATGAACGCCTGCATTCAGCAGATGATGAACCACTTCATAATGTGAAGCGGTTGATGTATGAACAAATACCGCATCACATTGCGCCGCCAGCGCATCCAGAGAATCGGCATAAGGCAGACGCCAGGTTTCGCAGATGCGTAACGCTTTCTCTTTCCCCGGCGACCAGGCGGCCTGCAGCGTCCAGCCATCAGCGGCGCCAAGCACCGGCAGCCATGCCTTTTGTGCAATGCCGCCAAGCCCCACCACGCCAACACGTAATTTCGCCGTCACGGTTACTCTCCTAAATGAGCTAGCAGGGAATCAAGACGTATTTTGAGCTCAGCGACTTCACTTTCCAGCGCCTCAACGCGCGCCTGCAAATCGTCATTCGGCGGGGACACGGCTTCCACGACGGTAATGAGCGAATCCATGTCATCACAAAACAGGTGCATATAGCGGCTTTCGCGTTTACCCGGCTCGCGCGGAAGGCGCGCGACGTAAGGACCGTCTTCACGACTGGCCAAATTGTCGAGCGTGCTTTCCACCTCGGCCATATCGCGGAATTCATACATCCGCTGCGCGCGGCTGCGCAGCTCGCCTGGCGTTTGCGCGCCGCGCAGCAGCAGCATCGTAACGATGGCGACTTCCGCCGCCGTTAATTTGAGGTCGCCAAATTCGGAATTGCAGAAGCGCTGTTCATATTTGGTTACCCGGTTGCCAAAACCGCTTACCGTACGCAGGTAGTGGCGTTTAACCAGCTCATCCAGCAAATCCTGGACATCGCTTTCCGCCAGCGACATCACCGGCTCGCGGTTGGTTTTCTGGTTACAGGCGGTAACCACCGCATTCACTGATAGCGGATACTGTTCCGGCGTGGTTACCTGCTTCTCCAGCAGGCAACCAATGATGCGCGCTTCATGCGCGGTTAGCTGATATTTCATGTTGTCTCCTTAGCGCCCTGGGGTCCAGTCAGTGGCCGTTAACGCCGTCAATACGTGATCTCGCCATTGTCCATCAATGAGGAGGTAGTCCTTTGCGTAACCCTCTTTTTCGAATCCGAGCCGGGCGAGCAGATCGCCGCTGCGTTTGTTATGCGGCATATAGTTGGCCATGATGCGGTGGACATGCTGCGTACGTTGCATATAGCGAATCGCCGCGGTCAGCGCTTCAAACATCAGCCCCTGCCCTTGCCACTTTTCACCAATGGAATAGCCGAGATAGCAGGCATGAAATGAACCACGCACCACGTTTGAGAAATTCGCTACGCCAATAATCTCTTTCTCATCAGGATCGAGTAGCGCGAAATAAAATGCCGAACCCTGTTTGTGAAACTCCGTAATCATCGATAACCGCGCCTGCCAGCCGGAGGGATAACAGTGGCTTTCATCGCGCACCGGCTCCCAGGGTTTCAGGAACCCTTTATTTTCCGCGTAGTAATCGGCCAGACGCCAGGCGTCACGATCGTGAACCAGCCGCACCACCAGCCGGTCCGTCGTCAAACGCACCTTGGGTACGTTACTGCGATAGCCAAACATTCCTCACTCCTGTTCCCTGCCCCAAACTGATATCTTTCACTATACCTTCCCTGAGTGAAGGTGGGAAAACAGCAACATACCATTTTCTGCACCACCTCCGTTTTTCGATGAATAGCCTCAATCGATCTTGCTTTTTGATAAAAAAATATTGTCGCCAGTATGCTGGGAAAATAACCGCCGCCACCGCAGAATATCTAAGCTTATCTTTCTTTTTCCCTGGAGGGGAAATGTCCCGCGTATCGCAGGCAAGGAGCCTGGGTAAATATTTCCTGTTGGTCGATAACATGCTGGTTGTGCTCGGCTTTTTTGTCGTATTCCCCCTGATATCGATCCGTTTTGTCGACCAAATGGGCTGGGCGGCGCTGATGGTCGGTATTGCCCTCGGTCTACGTCAACTGGTGCAACAAGGTTTAGGCATCTTCGGCGGCGCGATTGCCGACCGTTTCGGCGCCAAACCGATGATTGTCACCGGGATGCTGATGCGCGCCGGCGGTTTCGCGGCGATGGCCGTCGCCCATGAGCCCTGGGTGCTCTGGCTTTCATGCATTTTGTCCGGTCTCGGCGGCACCCTGTTCGACCCGCCGCGAGCGGCGCTGGTGGTCAAACTGGTGCGCCCGCATCAACGTGGTCGCTTCTTCTCTATCCTGATGATGCAGGATAGCGCCGGCGCGGTCATCGGCGCTCTGCTGGGCAGTTGGCTCTTACAGTACGATTTCCGTCTGGTGTGCAGCGCAGGGGCAGCGCTCTTTATTGCCTGTGCCGCGTTTAACGCCTGGTATCTGCCGGCATGGAAACTCTCGACGGTCAAAACGCCAATCCGCGAAGGACTGGGGCTGGTGTTACGCGATAAGCGCTTTGTCACTTACGTGCTGACCCTGACCGGTTACTACATGCTGGCCGTGCAGGTGATGCTCATGCTGCCGATTATGGTTAACGATATTGCAGGCTCTCCGGCGGCGGTGAAATGGATGTATGCCATTGAAGCGACAATTTCCTTGACGCTGCTGTACCCCATCGCCCGCTGGAGCGAGAAACGTTTTCGCCTCGAGCATCGTCTGATGGCGGGTTTGCTGGTGATGACGGCGGCGATGCTGCCGATTGGCTTAACCAGCACACTGCAGCAGTTGTTTACCCTAATCTGTATCTTTTATATCGGCTCAATCATTGCCGAACCCGCGCGCGAAACGCTGGGCGCGTCACTGGCCGATGCCCGCGCTCGCGGCAGCTATATGGGCTTCAGCCGCCTTGGACTGGCTTTCGGCGGCGCGCTGGGGTACGCCGGCGGCGGCTGGCTGTTTGACGCCGGTAAAGTGCTCAATCAGCCCGAGCTGCCGTGGCTGATGCTGGGCATTATCGGCTTTGCGACATTCATTGCGCTGTGGTGGCAGTTCAGCCAAAAACGATCGGCTTCCGGCATGCTGGAACCGCGCACCTGACGCTCGGCCAAAGTGGTAATCCTTTTTTTCAGCATTTTCCGCTAGTACAAGCGGGGCTAGCAGACCATGCTGCTTTGTGTCAGGATTAGCTATGGCATGACGTTAAGGAACCCAATGAAAAAGATGTTGATCGCGGCCGCGCTGATTGTCGGCGGCCTTCTGAGCGGATGTAACCAGCTTACGCAATACTCCGTTAGCGAGCAGGAGATTAACCAGGCGCTGCAGAAACGTAATCACTTCGCCAAAGATATCGGCCTGCCTGGCGTAGCGGATGCGCATATTGAACTGCAAAACCTGACCAGCGCCATCGGTCGTGAAGAGCCGAATAAAGTGGCGCTGAGCGGAACCGCTAATCTGGATCTGAATTCGCTGTTTGGCAATCAGAAAGCGACCATCGACCTGAAGCTCAAAGCGCTGCCGGTGTTCAATAAAGAGCAAGGCGCGATTTATCTGCGTGAAATGGAAGTCGTCGATGCGAAAGTTAAGCCGGAAAAGCTCACCTCCGTGGTACAGACGCTGATCCCTTATCTGAATCAGTCGCTGCGCAGCTATTTCAACCAGCAACCGGCCTACGTTCTGCGTGAAGATGCCAGCACCGGCGAAGCCTTAGCGAAGAAATACGCTAAAGGCATCGAAGTGAAACCGGGCGAGATAATCATCCCCTTCACTGACTAAACGATAAGGGCGCTGAATATGGCGCCCTTAATTTTTTACGGAAATGAGTGCAAAGGAAAACGTTTACGCTTATCCTTAGTGCCCGGCAAAAAACAGCCCTGATGACTGAACCAATTAGCCGGAGCCTTCCATGACAGCACAACCCCAGGTATTGAAAATCCGCCGCCCTGACGACTGGCATATTCATTTACGCGATGATGATATGTTGAAAACCGTCGTGCCTTACACCAGTGAGTTTTATGGCCGGGCGATCGTGATGCCGAATCTGGTACCGCCGGTAACGACCGTCGCTGCTGCCATTGCTTACCGCCAGCGCATCATCGATGCAATTCCCGCCGGGCATGATTTCACGCCGCTGATGACCTGCTACCTGACCGACACGCTCGACCCGGACGAACTGGAGCGCGGTTTCCATGAAGGCGTGTTCACCGCAGCCAAGCTCTACCCGGCAAACGCCACTACCAATTCCAGTCACGGCGTAACCAGCACCGACGCCATCATGCCGGTACTGGAACGGATGGAAAAACTGGGCATGCCGCTACTGGTGCACGGCGAAGTTACCCATGCTGATATCGATATCTTCGATCGCGAAGCGCGCTTTATCGAGACGGTGATGGAACCGCTGCGCAAACGGCTGCCGGGGTTAAAAGTGGTCTTCGAACATATCACCACCAAAGATGCTGCTGAATACGTGCGCGACGGCAACGAACTGCTGGCCGCCACCATCACGCCGCAGCATCTGATGTTTAACCGCAATCATATGCTCGTTGGCGGTATTCGTCCGCATCTATACTGCCTGCCAATCCTCAAGCGAAACGTCCACCAGCAGGCGCTGCGTGAACTGGTCGCCAGCGGGTTCAACCGCGTTTTCCTCGGCACAGACTCAGCCCCGCACGCGCGCCACCGTAAAGAGGCCAGCTGCGGCTGTGCGGGCTGTTTCAATGCCCCCACCGCGCTCGGCAGCTACGCCACCGTCTTTGAAGAGATGAATGCGCTGGAGCATTTTGAGGCTTTCAGCTCGCTGAATGGCCCGCGTTTCTACGGCCTGCCGGTGAATGAAAGCTACGTTGAACTGGTACGTGAAGAGAGCACCGTTGCCGAAAGTATCGCTCTTCCAGGCGATACGTTGGTGCCGTTCCTGGCCGGTGAAACCGTGCGTTGGACGATGAAAAAATAAAGTTTTTTGCCCCCTGTTGTAAATGCGCAAGCGTTACTGTATAAATAAACAGTATATTACCCAGGGGGCCATTATGCGCATCGAAGTGTCAATTGCCAAAACCACAGCCTTACCCAGCGGCGCGCTGGAAGCGCTGAATAACGAACTCGCTAAGCGTATCGCTCAACATTATCCGGAACGAGAAAACCAGGTCACGGTACGTTACGCCGCCGGCAATAATTTGTCCGTCATCGGTGGTTTGAAAGAAGACAAAGACCGGATTAGCGAAATCCTGCAGGAAACCTGGGAAAGCGCCGACGACTGGTTTATCCACGACTAAGCCTCCGGGTTTGCTTACGCAAAATCAATTTGCTCCCTCATTGTGCTTTTTTTTTGCCGGGTCGCCCCGGCTTTTTTATCTCTGCTTATAACTAAGACTTTCCTTAATATCCTGATAAATTCCTTAAAAAATAATGAGCCCCAGGATGAAATCCGCGCAAAAAACCACCGATCAGCGTAAAATTTGTCTCTAATTATTTATTTTCTCGAGTTTGCACTTAACTGCTGATATAATTAACCTGCTTCAGAAAACAAGCATTAAACCTCGAGAATTGTTGTCTTTTAACATATGAATAAGGGGTTATGATGGAAAAGAATAATGAAGTCATCCAGACCCATCCCCTCGTCGGATGGGACATCAGCACCGTTGATAGCTACGATGCGCTGATGTTGCGCCTGCACTACCAAAACCCCACCCAAGAAAGCGATAAAGAAGCAGAAATTGGCCAGACGCTATGGCTAACGACGGATGTCGCACGTCAGTTTATTTCTATTCTGGAAGCAGGAATAGCGAAGATAGAATCTGGCGATTACCAGGCAAATGAGTATCGCAGACATTAGCATCACCGATGATGTCTAAATATTCACTGAACAGGCACCTGCGGGTGCCTGAATTATTTTTCGCGCTTGTACATCCGGCTGATGTTAATTACCCTGCTAATAAAACAATAACCCGGAACTCACCATGCAATACGACCTCATCATTATCGGTAGCGGCTCCGTTGGCGCTGCCGCCGGCTATTACGCCCGCCGCGCCGGTCTGAATGTCCTGATGACCGATGCCCACAAACCGCCGCACCTGGAAGGCAGCCACCATGGCAACACGCGGCTGATTCGTCACGCCTATGGCGAGGGCGAAAAATACGTACCGTTGGTGCTACGCGCCCAGCAGCTATGGGACGAATTCGCACAAGACAGCGGCGAGGCCGTATTCGAAAAAACCGGGGTTATTAACCTTGGCCCCGCCGGCTCCGATTTTCTCAATAACGTGGCCCACAGCGCGCGTCAGTTTGAGCTTAACGTGGAAGAGCTGGATGCTGAGGCGGTTATGAAACGTTGGCCGGAGATTCGTATCCCGCAAGATTACCGGGCTATTTTTGAACCGGCTTCCGGCGTGTTACGCAGCGAGCTGGCGGTAGAAACCTGGATTCGCCTGGCGCGCGAAGCGGGCTGCGCCCAACTGTTCCACTGCCCGGTTACCGCAATTCACCATCACACCGACGGTGTGACCATTGATACCGCCGATGGTAGCTACAGCGGCAAAAAACTGCTGATCAGCGCCGGGACCTGGGTAACAAAATTATTGCCGGAACTGCCCATTCAACCGGTACGTAAAGTCTTCGCCTGGTTCCAGGCCGATGGTCGCTATAGCGCGAAAAATAACTTCCCGGCTTTCACCGGCGAGCTGCCGAATGGCGATCAGTATTATGGCTTCCCGGCGGAAGACAACGAATTGAAGATCGGCAAGCATAATGGCGGCCAGCTGATTTCCGAGCCGGGCGAGCGGAAACCGTTTGGCGCTGTCGCCAGCGATGGCTCTGAGTCGTTCAACTTCCTGCGCAACGTGCTGCCCGGAATCGGCGGCTGCCTGCACGGCGCCTCCTGTACTTACGATAATACGGCAGATGAAGATTTCATCATTGATACCCTTCCCGGTCACGACAATACATTACTCATTACCGGTTTAAGCGGTCACGGTTTCAAGTTTGCGCCGGTACTTGGCGAAATTGCGACGCAATTTGCGCAAGGTGAAACGACGGAGTTTGATCTGACTCCCTTCTCGCTGGCGCGATTTTCACAATAATAGCCAGCTATAAAACAAAACGGCCTCGATTGAGGCCGTTTCATCTCAGAGAGCGTGTATGCGTCGCCTGTACCACTGGTTAGTCAACAACGTACGCGAGCACTTTATGATTTATCTCGCGCTGTGGCTGCTGCTAGCAGTAATCGACCTCATCTGGTTATGGTTTTACTGACGGGTCGGGATCCGGGATACCTAGTTTGGTATTAAGACGGCCGCGGGATTTATTAAAAATCTTATTGCCATTTTCTCGCCCCGCCCGCAATTTGCGCTGCTCCTCTTCCGGCAGTTTATGCTCTTCCATACAGGCTTCGCTGCAGCAACCGGCAAATTTCTCGGCACAAGCCGGGCACTGAATAAACAGCAAATGGCAGCCGTCGTTGAGGCAATTGGTGTGGCTGTCGCACGGTGCGCCGCATTGATGGCAGTGGGCAATCACATCATCAGAAATACGCTCGCCCATTCTCTCGTCAAAAACAAAGTTCTTACCGATAAAGCGTACCGGCAAGCCCTGTTCACGGGCGCGGCGCGCGTACTCGATAATCCCGCCTTCAATGTGCCACACCTTATTGAAACCGCTATGTTTCATCCAGGCGCTAGCTTTCTCACAGCGAATGCCGCCGGTACAGTACATGACAATCTTCTTGTCTTTGTACTCCTGCATCATCTCAACCGCTTTCGGCAATTGATCGCGGAAGGTATCCGCCGGAATTTCCATCGCGTTCTCGAAGTGACCGACTTCGTATTCATAATGGTTGCGCATATCGATGAATACCGCGTCCGGATCGTCCAGCATCGCGTTCACTTCCGCCGCTTTCAGGTACTCGCCCACGTCAGAGGGATCAAAAGTCGGGTCATCAATACCGTCGGCCACAATACGGTCGCGAACCTTGAGGCGCAGGACCCAGAAGGATTTACCGTCATCATCCAGCGCGATATTCAGACGTAACCCTTTCAGCGCCGGGTCAAAACCATCGAGAAACTCACGTAACGCCGCGACCTTGCTTTCCGGCACGCTGATCTGCGCATTGATACCTTCATGGGCCAGATAGATGCGGCCAAAGACATTCAGCTTAGTCAGCGCCAGCCACAGGGCGTCGCGGGTCGCTTTCGGGTCAACGATAGTGAAATATTTATAGAACGAGATCGTCGTGCGCGGCTCGGTTTCAGCCAGCATCTGCGCCTTTAACGTCTCATTTGAAATGCGGTTGTGTAACACTGGCATGGTGTACCTGCTCGACATAGGAAATGAGTAAAATAAACGGCGGGCATCATATAGCAAACACCGTTAATTTACATCCCTACATTTTACGCTACATTTCAGCCACGCAATTTTCAGCCGTTAACAATCTGCTTCAGCAGGAGACTGCTTTTGGCGGCAGCGCAAAAAAATGCGATAATAGAACGCGTTGTTAAATCAGACAGGTATGAAATGACCCATTTACCGAAATTTTCCGCCGCGCTGCTCCATCCGCGCTACTGGCTGCTTTGGCTGGGCATAGGCCTGTTGTGGTTAGTTGTCCAACTCCCTTATCCGGTTATCTACCGTCTCGGTAATGCCATTGGTCGCCTGGCAATGCGTTTTATGAAACGCCGCGCAAAAATCGCTTATCGCAATCTTGAACTCTGCTTTCCTGAGAAGAGCGAGCAAGAGCGTCATCAGCTGGTAGTACAAAACTTTGAGTCCGTCGGCATGGGCCTGATGGAAACCGGGATGGCATGGTTCTGGCCAACCCGACGCATTGCGCGCTGGACAGACACCATCGGCTTCCAATATGTCCGCGACGTGCAGGCACAACAGCGCGGCATTCTGTTGATTGGTATTCATTTCCTGACGCTGGAAATGGGCGCGCGCATGTTCGGCATGAACGAGCCCGGTATCGGCGTCTATCGCCCGAATGACAATCCGGTTATCGACTGGCTGCAGACCTGGGGCCGCCTGCGTTCCAACAAAGATATGATTGACCGTAAAGATCTCAAAGGCATGATCCGCGCGCTGAAAAAAGGCGAAGTGGTCTGGTACGCCCCGGATCACGACTACGGCCCGACCGCCAGCGTCTTCGCGCCGCTGTTCGCCGTCGACCAGGCCGCCACCACTTCGGGTACCTGGATGCTGGCGAAAATGTCCAAAGCCTGCATTGTGCCATTTGTTCCGCGCCGCAAACCAAACGGCAAAGGCTATGAGCTCATCATGCTGCCGCCGGAGTGCGATCCGCCGTTGGATAACGCGGAGACCACCGCCGCATGGATGAACAAAATCGTCGAACAATGCATCATGATGGCGCCAGAGCAATATATGTGGCTGCATCGTCGCTTTAAGACGCGTCCGGAAGGCGTGCCTTCGCGCTACTGATTGACTCATTATCCGGGTGGTCCCCTGCCCGGATATATTTTTACCGCCGATCCTTTTTAATACTCCTTTAGCTTTAAAAGCTACGCTCCATTGCGACAACCATTTCTCAGGCGCATAATTAGCAGGCTCATATTTTCCTTTATTTTGACCCGCGCCGCGGGCCAGTGAGACCTTATGTCGTCTGCTGATACGCCTATTAACTGGAAACGAAATCTTACCGTCACCTGGCTTGGCTGCTTTTTAACCGGCGCCGCCTTTAGCCTCGTGATGCCTTTTTTACCACTCTATGTCGAACAGTTGGGTGTGACCGGCCATAGCGCGCTGAATATGTGGTCAGGGTTGGTGTTTAGCATTACCTTCCTGTTTTCCGCCGTTGCCTCGCCGTTCTGGGGCGGATTGGCCGACCGTAAAGGGCGTAAGATTATGCTGCTCCGTTCAGCGCTGGGGATGGCCATCGTCATGATGCTGATGGGCATGGCGCAAAACATTTGGCAATTCCTGATCCTGCGCGCGCTGCTGGGTTTACTGGGCGGTTTTATCCCCAATGCCAATGCGCTGATCGCAACCCAGATCCCGCGTCAGAAAAGCGGCTGGGCGCTAGGAACGCTTTCAACCGGCGCGGTAAGCGGCGCCCTCCTTGGCCCGCTGGCGGGCGGTTTCCTTGCCGACCACTGGGGTTTGCGCACCGTCTTCTTCATGACCGCCACGGTGCTGTTTATCTGCTTCCTGTTCACTCTGTTTTTGATTCGCGAAAACTTTGTTCCGGTGAACAAAAAAGAGATGCTCAATGCCAGGGACGTTTTCGGTTCGCTCAAGAACCCTAAACTGGTGCTCAGCTTGTTCGTGACCTCATTGATTATCCAGGTGGCGACGGGTTCCATTGCGCCGATCCTGACGCTCTACGTGCGCGACCTGGCGGGTAACGTCAGCAATATCGCCTTTATTAGCGGTATGATTGCCTCCGTACCCGGCATTGCCGCCCTGCTGAGCGCGCCACGTTTAGGCAAGCTCGGCGATCGTATTGGGCCGGAAAAGATCCTGATCGTTGCCCTGGTTATTTCCATGCTGCTGCTGGTCCCAATGTCATTCGTTCAGACGCCGCTGCAGCTAGGCATTCTGCGCTTTTTGCTCGGCGCCGCCGACGGCGCGCTATTACCCGCCGTACAAACTCTGCTGGTGTACAACTCCACCAGCCAGATATCGGGGCGTATCTTCAGCTATAACCAGTCGTTTCGCGATATTGGCAACGTCACCGGGCCGTTAATCGGCGCCTCGGTCTCGGCCAACTACGGCTTCCGCGCCGTGTTCCTCGTCACCGCCTGCGTCGTCCTGTTTAACGCTTTTTACTCGACCATCAGTCTACGTCGCCCACGGCATAACGCTTCAGCGGATGACGGAGGCCCGGGTAAACGTTCGGTAAATTAAGCGCTTCAGCGCTTCTCTGCCTTGACGCCAGGCTAACCGCCTTCTATAGATTGAAACGTGTTCCTTTTTCATTCTTCTTAGGGGGTTAGCTATGTCAACGGAATCAGTTTTCTACGCCACGCTCGAAGAGGCAATCGACGCCGCCCGGGAAGAGTTTTTGGCCGATAATCCCGATAGCGATGAAGAAACTGCCGATATTGAACAGTTCAATATGCAGAAGTACGTACTCCAGGACGGTGATATCGCCTGGCGGGCTGAATTCTTCGCCAGCGAAGATGAAGAAGGCGAGTGTCTCCCCATGCTCAGTGGTGAAGCGGCGCAAAGCGTATTTGACGGTGATTTTGACGAAATCGAGCTACGCCAGGAGTGGGTGGAAGAAAATACGCTACACGAATGGGATGAAGGCGAGTTTCAGCTGGAGCCTTCCCTGGATACCGAAGAGGGGCAGACCGCAGCCGATGAGTGGGACGAGCGTTAATTACTCATAGGGACCATGGCTGGCGTCTAACGGCAGCAACAGCGTATCAAATACCAGCGAGAATGGCAGATCGAGAATGGTCAGATAGCGCCAGCCTGAATCGCGAACATCCCACTGTACGCCGGGGTAATATTGGTTGCCATGGCCCTGCCCCGGTACCGTACGGCTAATAATGCTGCCGCAGCCGCTGAGTACCAGCGTCATGGCGATAAGCACAAATATTCTCATTCACTTCCTCTCAGGCAAAAAAATACCGGCACAATTGCCGGTATTTTCCTTAACGTACGGCTTACTTCGTTTTCAACGCCAGCGGGTTCAGCGTGAGTTTCTGATACTCCCCCACCCAGGAAGAGTATTTCTCCGGGGAGTTCCACACGCGGTAGTGCAGACGCGACATCGTTACAGGATCGCTTAACAGAACCAGACGACGATCGCGGTTAAGTTTATCAGGCGTTTCATTCAGCGCCTGCTCAACGTGGCGTTCACGGGCAATATCAAGAATACGACCGTGGCGATGACGCGCCGTTGCCATTGCCGTCGCCAGGGCGTTGAACGATGGGTTAAACACCGCATGCATAAAGCCATCGCCCAGCGAACGCTGACGGTTCAGAGTCAGGTAAGCATCGGTATCTTTCAGTACCTGCGGCGGCGAATACTCTTCCGGGATCAGGAACAATTTCCAGCGTTTAGTACGCAGACCTACCGTCGCGCGGCTGGAAATCGCCGAGACAAATGGAGAGAGAATTAGCGACACGACGATAGGCGCCAGCCAGAACAGGAAACGCAGATCCAGCCACGCCATACCAACCGCCCAAACCAGACCCAGCAGCAGCTGCGAGCCGTGACGCATAAAGGCCTCGCCCCAGGGCGTTGAGTCATCATCGCGCTGCGGTGAATTCCACACCACCTCCCAACCGAGGAACGCGCTGACCACGAACACGGTGTGGAACAGCATGCGCACCGGCGCCAGCAGCACCGAGAACAGCACCTCCAGCAGCAGGGAAAGCGTCACGCGGAAGAAGCCGCCGTACTCTTTCGGCCCCTTGCACCACACCAGAATGATACTCAGCAGTTTCGGCAGGAACAGCAGTACCATGGTCGAGGCAAACAGCGCGATAGCCAGTTCTGGACGCCACTGCGGCCATACCGGGAACAGCTGGCGCGGTTGCAGGAAGTATTGCGGCTCGGTCAGGGCGTGCACGACCTGCAGCGCAGTCGACAACGCGAGGAACATAAACCACAGCGGCGCCGACAGATAAGACATGACGCCGGTCAGGAACACCGCACGGTGTACCGGGTGCATCCCTTTCACCAGGAACAGGCGGAAGTTCATCAGGTTACCCTGGCACCAGCGACGGTCGCGCTTCAGCTCATCCAGCAGGTTCGGCGGCAGCTCTTCATAGGAGCCCGGCAGATCGTAGGCGATCCATACGCCCCAACCCGCACGGCGCATCAGCGCGGCTTCCACGAAGTCATGCGACAGAATCGAACCGGCAAAGTTACCCTCGCCCGGCAGCGGCGCCAGCGCACAGTGTTCGATGAACGGCTTCACGCGGATAATGGCGTTGTGACCCCAGTAGTGCGATTCACCCAACTGCCAGAAGTGCAGCCCGGCGGTAAACAGGGGGCCGTACACGCGGGTGGCGAACTGCTGGCAGCGCGCATAAAGGGTATCCATACCGGAGGCGCGCGGCGAAGACTGGATGATCCCGGCATTCGGATTCGCTTCCATCAGGCGCACCAGCCCGCTCAGGCACTCGCCGGTCATCACTGAGTCAGCGTCGAGCACCACCATGTAACTATACTGGCTACCCCAGCGACGGCAGAAATCATCGATGTTGCCGCTTTTACGTTTCACGCGACGGCGACGGCGACGATAGAAGATCTGGCCTTCACCCTGCACTTCGGCAATCAACTCCATCCACGCTTTTTGCTCGGCAACGCAAATATCCGGGTCGTAGCTGTCGCTTAGCACGTAAACGTCAAAATGCGCAGCGTTACCCGTCGCTTTCACCGATTCCCAGGTGGCGCGCAGGCCGGCAAACACGCGGTCAACATCTTCGTTGCAGATTGGCATAATAAGCGCCGTCCGGTGTTCCGGGTTCAGCGGCTCGTCACCAACGGTGGATGCCGAAATACTGTATTTATCACGCCCGATCAGCAGTTGCAGGAAGCCCATCAGCGCGGTCCAGAAACCGGCCGAGACCCAGCAGAAAAGTACCGCGAAGAGGATCAGGATGCCGGTCTGCAACACGTACGGCAGTAGCTGCATGAAGGAGACCCATAGATCCTGGCCAACCATATCGGATGGATTGATCAACGCCCATCCCTGATAAGGGAGGATGGTCTTCATATACCACGTGGCCACCACCGTTTGCGCCAGCGTCAGCAGCAGCAAAATATAGCGGCGAATGGTGCCGACGGTACGCCATTTCTGTTCGCTTTCGCGCTCTTCCTGCGTGAGACGAGAGAGATAGCGCGGAGTCACATCACGGCCACGCAGACGATCCCAGAAGCGGCCTACCGGGTTGGTACGCCACGGGTCGGGGATCATCGAGGAACGTTTCGCTTTCGGCATCGCATGAAGCTGAGTGCGTCCTTCATCATCTTTCACCAGCTGATCGCCGGCCAGAGAGTCCGGCCAGCTATGCTCCAGCCGCGCTTTTACCGATCCTAATGGGGAATCTTCATCGCGCGAAAAATGATGATGCTCTGCGTCAAGCGCTTCATGTACGGCTTGCAGGCTCGTATCAGGTAATGCGGCTTTTTCTGCATCCGACAGCGGCAATGCGTCGATATAATTCGTTATCTTATTCATTGGCAGGCAGCTGATAGCTCCAGGTTTCGCTTAGCGTCTGATCGCCATTGACCAGCGCCGCACGCATTTCCGTGGTTTTCTTCGGATCTTTCACTTTCACGCGCAGGGTCATACGCCAACCCTTGATAACCGGATTATAGCGGACCGAATTTTCCACGATTTCGGCGTTATCGCCGATGCTCGCCTGCGCCGTTACCGGGGTATCCGCCGCCATTTTTTTCATGTCAGCGCCGGTGAAATCAACGATGAAAGCGATGGTGCCATCTGGCTGGCGAATGAGATTAGACTGCTTCACATCACCGGTTGAGCGGCGAGTCTGCACCACATAAGCGCTGTCTGGCGCATGCAGTTTGTCTTCATCGCGGCTGAAGGTAATAGAGTACTTGAAGTTCATCTCTTTGCCTGGTTCCGGCAGCTGATCCGGGGTCCAGTAGGTGACGATATTATCGTTGGTTTCATCGTTGGTCGGGATTTCAACCAATTCGACTTTACCCTTACCCCAGTCGCCTTTCGGAGTGATCCACGCGCTCGGGCGCTGGTCGTAACGATCGTCGAGATCTTCAAATCGGGAGAACTGGCGGCCACGCTGCAGCAGGCCAAACCCTTGCGGGTTCTCCATCGCATAACTACTGACGGCCAGATGTTTCGGGTTATTCAGCGGACGCCAGATCCACTCGCCGTTACCGGCAAGAATCGACAGACCGTTGGAGTCATGTAATTCCGGACGATAGTTGGTGGTCGGCGACGGTTGGTTCGGCCCAAACAGGAACATACTGGTCAACGGCGCCACGCCAAGCTTGCCGACTTTGTCGCGCAGGTAAACCTTCGACTGCACATCAACCACGGTGTCGCGCCCGGGCATAATCACAAAGCGATAGGCGCCGGTCGCACGCGGGGAATCCAGCAGCGCATAAATGGTTAAGCGCTTATCGGTCGCTTTCGGACGCTCAATCCAGAACTCGCGGAAGCGAGGGAACTCTTCGCCGGACGGCAGCGCGGTATCGATAGCCAGGCCGCGGGCGGAAAGCCCATAGACCTGACCCTGGCCCAGAACGCGGAAGTAGCTGGCCCCGAGCATGCTGACGATTTCGTCATTCTTGTCTTTGCTATTGATCGGATACAGTACTTTAAAACCGGCGAAACCAAGGTCTTTCACCGTGTCTTTATCGTGCTGAACATTGCCAAAATTAAAATAATCCGGGCTATATTTAATTTTACGTACGCTGGTGCTGGTCACTTCATTAATAGTAACCGGCGTGTCGAAATACATGCCCTGGTGGTAAAATTCCAGCTTGAATGGGGTCTTCAGATTATTCCAGTAGGCTTTATCGTGATTGAACTGGATTTGCTGGTAATCCGCGTATTTCATATCGCGGAAGGCGGAGGGCAGGTTACTTTTTGGCGCTTCATAGCCTTTTCCGGCTAACGTTTTCGCCTGTTTTGCTACGTCATCAATGCTGAATGCCCATGCAGATGAAGTACACAGGGACAACATTACGGCTGCGCTTAACCAACGCATTTTCATCATCTGTGGTTTATGTTTCATAGTAAGTAAGCACTTCCCCCTTTGTGTGCTTAAATCGATCCGATCTATTTTAATGGAAACTCAGGCAATCCGACAACATAATCCCTGCATTGTTCAGCTTAGCGGACCAGGGAATAAACAGTTCTCTGTCCCATATTGCACTTTGCGTACTTATCCTGGAGACAGATACCCTGAGTTCATGTAGGGTTGCTGGCAATGTAACCGTTATCGCCCTGAGTGATAAGACGAATTGTCTGAGATTGTTGTGAATTTATGAATAAAACACCAGTAGAACGTGAATATTTCTTCGACAGTATCCGCGCCTGGCTGATGCTGTTGGGGATCCCGTTTCACATCTCACTTATCTACTCCAGCCACAGCTGGCATGTGAATAGCCTGGAGCCCTCCTGGGGGCTAACGCTGTTCAACGATTTTATCCATGCCTTCCGTATGCAGGTCTTCTTTGTTATTTCCGGCTATTTCTCATACATGCTCTTTCTCCGCTATCCGCTGAAGAAATGGTGGAAAGTGCGTGTAGAGCGAGTTGGCATACCGATGCTCACCGCGATCCCGCTGCTCACCCTGCCGCAGTTTCTGATGCTGCAATACGTCAATGGTAAAGCCCAGGACTGGCATACGCTCTCCGGCTATGACAAATTCAACACCCTGGCCTGGGAGCTTATCTCCCATCTGTGGTTTTTGCTGGTGCTCGTGGTGCTGACCACCGCCGGGGTAGTGCTGTTTAAGTGGCTGGCCAATCGGCGAAAAACGCAGACCGTCAGCTTCGGTGACACCGTCACATTCAGTCAATTATCGCTGATTTTTCTGGGGCTTGGCGTATTGTATGCGGTGATCCGTCGCACCATTTTTATCGTATACCCGCCGATTCTCAGCAACGGACTGTTTAACTTTATCGTTATGCAGACCCTGTTTTATCTGCCGTTCTTTATTCTCGGCGCGCAGACGTTCATCAATCCGCGGCTAAAAGCGATGTTCACCACCTCGTCACCCTGGTGTTTTGTTGGCGCACTGCTGGGCTTTATCGCCTATCGTCTTAACCAGCAGTATGGTTCTGGCGATGGCTGGATGTATGAAACCGAATCGGTGATTACGATGGTGCTGGGGCTGTGGATGGTAAACGTGGTCTTCTCACTGGGCCACCGCCTGCTTAACTTCCAGTCCGCTCGGGTGACTTACTTCGTCAACGCTTCGCTGTTTATCTACCTGGTGCACCATCCGCTCACCCTGCTGTATGGGGCATGGATTACGCCGATAATAAAATCGAACCTGTTAGGTTTTATCACCGGACTGGTATTTGTGGTGGGGATTGCGCTGATATTGTACGAAATCCATCTACGTATTCCGCTGCTGCGCTTCCTGTTCTCAGGTAAACCGCAACAAAAACCGGCGAAAGCGCCGGTGTCGGTTAACTAAAATCTGCAACCGACAGCGCGCCCGCGCGCTGTCGGTATCAAGATTCATTCTGCCTGTAATAATCGCTGATAAATTTCCGCCGTTTCTTTATCAAAACAGACGAAATAGACCCGTTCCAGCGGATTATATCGGGTGAGGAAAGCATTCACCGTTTTTACCGCAATTTCCGCCGCCGCCTGTTTCGGATAGCCATATACGCCGGTGCTGATAGCCGGAAAAGCAATAGAACGATAATTATTGGCTGCCGCCAGCAACAGACTATTGCGATAGGCATCCGCCAGTAATTCAGCTTCCTGCTCGCCGCCGCCGTGCCAGACGGGGCCGACCGCATGGATCACCGCGCTGGCCGGTAAATTACCGGCGCTGGTGATAACCGCATGCCCGGGCGGACATTCGCCCTGCTGCTGACGGACTATTTTGCAGGCGGCCAGTAATTCCGGACCCGCAGCCCGATGAATGGCGCCATCAACGCCACCGCCGCCCAGTAACGATGGGTTGGCCGCGTTGACAATAACATCTACCTGCAACGTCGTAATATCGCCGAGAACCACTTCAGGTTGAACAACCATTTCCCCCTCCTGTCGGCAAACGTCTTCATACCTAGCGTGATGTCTACTATGGCATGATAGCCCCCAAGGCGGAAGCCTGAGGGCCAGTATTTAGCGATAATTCACTTCGAGGATAGCGCGGGTATGTTGCGGATCAATATACTTTAATTGTGCCGAATGGACGGAGTCATTGCTGTAATTCCCCGTCGTCAGCACCTGCGGCGAAACCGTATGGGTACGCAGCCGCGGACAGGCCATTTCAATCTTATCACCCACACTATTGGCTTCGCAGGAGGGGTCAACGACCTGCCCGTAAATGGCGACAACGCCGCCGGTCGGCGCGGCATTCACTGAGCCAAATAAGCATGACAACATCAGACATGGCACCGCTAAGGCGTGGATTTTTTTTATCACGGCAGACTCCTCTGTATGAATAGCAAAGAAGCAACAGGCCATCCCTGAGCGCACTGCGCCGCCAGACTACGGCAAGGCAATGATTGCGTTATAAAACACAAATATATTACTTTTTGTTTTCTTTTTGATAACAAAACCGATTCATCTTGATTTTGCTACAAAAAATCTGCGTGGGAATATCAGATGAGAGACGGGAAAACCCCTGCAGGTTCGGCAGGGGCTGTACTGTTAACGATAATTCACTTCGAGGATAGCGTTGGTGTGCTGAGGATTAATATAGGTTAATTGCGTAGATTTGATATTGGCATGTTGCAGATCCCCTCGGGCCACCTGCTGAGCAGAAAAAGTAACTGACTTCTGCTTAGCGCAGGCCATCGAGACCTGATCTTCTGAAGAACGAATTTGACAAGGCGGTTCGACAACGCCGCCGTGGAAACGAATCACGCCGCTTGCGGCGCTAGAGGTAGTCGAAAAAGTCAATAAAGCGGGAAGGAAACAAACTGTAGCAAGTAGTACGCCAGTCATTTTTTTCACGGCAAAACCCCTCTGCGTAACGGTCAAAAAAACCTTACAAATCATCCATGAGCGCAGTTGAATACAAGCAACTACATACAAAATCAGTATATATATGAAGTACCTGTTGATACTTTTTTCTCTTCGTTTTTGCAAACGGTATCAAATTATTATGGTTTGTTTGCTCAAAATGTCTGCATTAAGAGGAAAAAACAATCGAAGAGGGGTTGATGCGAAAAGGCTTTCATGTAGGCGTGACGGGAAGCTTGCTCCCGTCATCGAGGAAATGTGAAGAAAATCAGACGTGATCGTTAGCCAAAGATTTATTCTTTGCCGCTCGCGCTGCCAGCCACAGCCCGCTATTTTTCATGGCATAGCCAAAGACCAATCCCAGCGCCAGAGACGGCACGACAATGCGCCAGTCGCCGCTCGCGGCAAACGTCGCGCAGGCGCCGATAAAGGTTCCGGGAACAAAAGAGAGCAGCAGCTGGCGCGCCTGAATGCACATCAGGAAAGCGACTATTCCGGTCATCACATAGCTGAGGATTTCCAGCTGCGGCGCCAACGCGCTACCGTAAATAATCACCAGCGCCCATATCACGCCGCTCATGACCGTGCAGGCGGAAATCAACAGCCCTTTCAGACCGCCCTGTGGGCACGCGAAATAGGCCGTACAGCCGAGGAATCCGGCCCAGCTCAGCAGGCCAAGTGAGACCGCCACCCATCCCCAAATGCCGGAGAGAATGCCCGTCGTGAGTGCGATTGCGAAGAGTATGTTCATGCCGCGTATCATAGCAGATACGCGGCAACCAAATGCGATCCAGAACACACAATATGAATGCGTGAGTTTGCTGTTTCACATCAAAAGTGACATGTGTCACATTTATTCGTCGTTTTCTTCCTGTAGTTCATCCCACATCGCGGAAATCGCTTCACGCGTTAATAGCGCCATGGTGCGCCAGAATGCAGTTTGCGCATGCGCTTCCACTTTTCCAAGGAAGGTGCCGCACCACGGCAATAGATAATCGGCAAACAACGTTTCCAGCGTTTCGCTTTCGTCATCCGAGGCATGATCTTCAAGCCAGGATGCGGCCAGCAGTAAGGATCCAATATGATCGGTTGGACCTTCGCCAGTAGGAATGCCGTGTTGCGTCAGAAAACCACGAACTTCCGCTTCAGTTGCACCTTCAACCCACGCGCTGCGATAAGGCGAGACCGCACATTCTTCCCCAACGAACAGGGCGTTGTAATCAGCGGTTAACGGCTGGGTATCACAACTCTTCTGCAGACGCTCCAGTAATTCATCCTGTTCCAGCGGCCAGCTGGCGGCCAGCTTGCCATCGCGAATCAGCGTGAACAGCGGCACCAACAGCGGATCCTGCGGCTGACGATAGTACAGCGAGCCCAGCACGCGACAGAGGATTGAAAATTCATTCATACAATATGTTCCAGTGGTTCAAATTAAAGGTCTGCAAATTCCGCAATCGCCGGCATTCCGCGTGATTCGAGGAAATTCAATAGTCGACGCGGACTGACGTTTAGGATCCGCTCTTCCGGGAAATTCACCGCGTCAAGGATTTTGCGGCATTCGGTAAATTCGCCAAGGGTAAAGGCGGTATGCGAGTCCGAACCCAGCGCCACCCAACCACCCGCATCACGCACTGCGGCGGCGATCGCCCGGCAATTATCCTCACTACCAATACGCGATGAGAGGAATGAGGAATTATTAATTTCCAGCGCCACATGATGCTTTGCCGCCGCTTCGGCTACCGCTGGAATATCGATTGGGAACTTCGGATTACCCGGATGGCTAATCATGTGGACTGTGCCACTGGCAATCGCGGCAATCATCGCTTCAGTATGAGTGGCTTTATCCTGGGGCGGGAATACTGGCTCATGAAATCCAGCAATGATCAGATCCAGCGAAGTCAGCATTGGTCCGGTACAGTCAATTTCACCTTGGGTATTTTTGATATTCGCTTCAATACCGCGCAGAATGCCGACGCCATCAACCAGACGCGGCCAGATACGCATATTGACGAAATGCCAGTAGTGCGGGGCATCTGCCATATCCGGGCCGTGATCGGTTATCGCAAATAGTTTAATGCCTTTACGTTTGGCCTCGGCAATATAGTCATGCAGGGTACTGTAGGCGTGGGTGCTGGCGACGGTATGCATGTGCAGGTCAACAGGATACATCACAATCTCCTCCTCTATTTGTGGCAAGAATAGCAGGAATCAGGAGTCATGATCAGTAAAAACCCCGCCGTAGCGGGGTTATCGATTAGTAGCCGCGCTGGCGGTCGACCTGCCCGCTGACCGTTTCACCCCGCTCCAGGTGGCTAATGGTGCTGGCGATATAGGCTATTGCTTCCTGCGGACGGGTAACGGCGGCAATATGCGGCGTCATGGCCACGCGCGGATGCGCCCACAGCGGGCTCTCTTTCGGCAACGGTTCGCGGCTAAAGACATCCAGCATCGCCCCTTTCAGTTTGCCGCTATTAAGTGCCGCCAGTAAATCCGGCTCGACGATATGCACGCCGCGGGCGAGATTCAGAACATAGCTGTTATCCGGAAGTTGAGAAAGTAAGGTTTCATTAATGATGCCGACGGTTTCGGCCGTATTGGGCAACAGGTTGATCAGCACTCGGGTTTCTTGTAGAAACGCGCCCAGTTCTTCCTGACCGGCAAAACTCTCAACCTGCGGCCAGGATTTGTGGCTACGGCTCCAGCAGCGCAGCGGGAAACCCCAGCGCAACAGGCTTTCCGCGACTTTGCCGCCCAACACCCCTGCCCCCATGATACCAATAGTGAAATCCTCGCGACGATATTCCGGCAACGGCTGCCAGCGGGATTCCTGCTTCAGCGCCTGATAATCATCAAAGCGGCGGAACCAGTGCAATACCTGGCTTACCGCATATTCCTGCATCTGCAGGCCCATGCCGGTATCTTCGAGGCGGAACAGCGGAATCGAAAGCGGCAGCATTTCCGGATGTTCCCGCAGCTTGCTAAGAATGGAATCCACGCCTGCGCCGAGGGCAAAAACCGCTTTCAATTCGCGGCCTTGCAGCATTTCTACCGGTGGATGCCAGACCAGCGCATAGTCGGCTGGTTGATTGTCGCCAGGTTTCCACTCACGAACGCGCGCTCCCGGCAGATGTTTTTCCAGTTCTGCTATCCAGTATGGGGTATCGAACGTTGGGTGGTAAAAAATAATCTCCATAATGACTCCTGATTACTGACGCGTGAGTAGGTTGAGGTTTGCGTCGTGTTTTACTCTTTGTTTTGTATTGGTTTGCCAGCATAACAAATTCCGCATCGCTATCGAGCAATAAAGAGAATGGCGACAAAAAAAACGATTACCGCGCGATTAAGAAGCAAGTTGTTTGAAGTTTGGCTAAACGCATCTTTTTTTAAAAAAGTTGATTGACGGGAGATACGTATTTCCCTACATTAGCGCCCGTTCCCAGCAACAACGGGAAAGACAATATGGTGAGGTGTCCGAGTGGCTGAAGGAGCACGCCTGGAAAGTGTGTATACGGCAACGTATCGGGGGTTCGAATCCCCCCCTCACCGCCATATTCGAGATGAGAGCTCGTACGAAAGTACGGGCTCTTTTCTTTTATATTCTCCGTTGGGGGGGACGAGAACCCCCGACCAGGGTTCGACAACTGGCACAGCCAGTTGGACAGACCGCGAACGCAGTAAGCGGGCTGCCACGCAGGGGCGAGCGAAGCGAGTCAATCCCCCCCTCACCGCCATATTCGAGATGAGAGCTCGTACGAAAGTACGGGCTTTTTTCGCATGTGGCACCGCCGTCCTTCCCGGGGTCGGCATAAATGCCTCGCCCGGGCTACCCATCCCGCAGGCCGCACCACCAGTAGCCCGACCAGGCGCAGCGTCGCCGGGAACCCCACAGGCCGCACCACTAGTAGCCCGGCCAAGCGCAGCGCCGCCGGGAAAAAACGAAGCTAATCCTCTTCCATCCGCTGATACTCTTCGCTGAGATAATCCACCAGCGCTCTGACTGAAGGTAATAAACCGCGCCGCGAGGCGAACACCGCATGAATGACTTCCCGACGCGGTTGCCACTCATCAAGCACGATTTCCAGCTCCCCTGACGCCAGTTGATCGCGCACCATTAATAAAGGAAGTTGAACCACGCCAACGCCCGCCATGGCCGCCTCGCGCAGCGCCAGCATATCGCTGGTCACCATCCGCGGCGTGAAATAAACCTCGGCTCGCGCCCCCTCCGGGCCGGTCAGCTGCCATTTATGCTGATGTTTTCCGGCGCCAATACTTAGCCCCGGCCAGGTACTCAATTCCGCCGGCGCCTGTGGGCGCCCAAGCCGAGCGATCAGCGCCGGACTCGCCACCAGGCGATGACCGCGATCGGCCAACACCCGCATGACCAGGTCGCTATCTTCAAATGGCCTTGGCCGCACGCGGATGGCCACGTCAACCCCCTCGCCCACCACATCCACCCGCCGATTGGTGGCTTCCAGATGCAGCGTTACTCCAGGGTATCGCACCATAAAGCGTGCCAGCATCGGGCCAACATGGGCATGCAGCAGGGTTACCGGGCAGGTGAGCTTGACGCTGCCGCGCGGTTCAGATTGCAGCGTTTCTACCGCCTGATGCGCCGCTTCGGCTTCTATCAACATCGCCTTGCAATGTTGGTAGAAAGTTTGGCCGACTTCCGTGACGGCGAACTGTCGGGTAGTTCGTTGAATCAGGCGCACGCCCAAGCGTTCTTCCAGTTGCGCAATGCGGCGGCTGAGTTTGGATTTAGGCTGGTCGAGCGCCCGACCGGCAGCGGCAAAACCGCCATGGTCTACCACCTGAACAAACCATGCCAGGTCGTTGAGATCCTGCATCCTTTTCTCCATCGTTCCATTTTTAGAACAGTATAGGTCATTTTCGCTATCTACCGGAATATTAGCCCAAGATATAAGCTTATTCACATCATATACAGACACGCAGGAGATAACCATGAAACAGATTACTGGCGTTTACACCGCCCCTTCGCAGCACTGGGTGGGCGACGGTTTCCCGGTTCGCTCAATGTTTTCTTACCAGACCCACGGCGAACAACTGAGCCCATTTTTACTGCTCGACTATGCCGGTCCGCATACTTTTCCGGCGGGAAACGGTAAACGCGGCGTCGGCGAACATCCGCATCGCGGATTCGAAACCGTCACCATTGTCTACTCCGGTGAAGTAGAGCATCGCGACTCAACCGGCAGAGGCGGCGTTATCGGCCCTGGCGACGTGCAGTGGATGACGGCTGGCGCCGGGATCCTGCATGAAGAGTTCCACTCGGAAGCGTTCACCCGCTCCGGCGGTGAACTGAAAATGATGCAGCTGTGGGTCAACCTGCCGACGAAAGACAAGATGACGACTCCGGGCTATCAGAGCATTACCGCAGACGTCATTCCGCAAGCGGCGCTGGAAGAAGATGCCGGGAGCGTCAGAGTGATTGCCGGGCGTTACGGCGATGTCGCCGGCCCAGCGCATACGTTCTCACCGTTGAACGTGTGGGATATGCAGCTCAAACAAAGTCACGATGTGACATTGCATCAGCCGGAAGGCTGGAGCACCGCGTTGGTCGTACTCGAGGGCGAAGTCACCGTCAACGGTACCGAAAACGCACGGGAAGGACAGCTGGTAGTGCTGAGCCAAAAAGGTGAAGCCTTCCATCTGGAAGCGGGCTCCAACGCGAAGGTTCTGCTGATGGCCGGCGAGCCGCTACAGGAGCCGATCGTGGGCTACGGCCCGTTTGTGATGAATACCAAAACGCAAATTGCCGAAGCAATTCGCGATTTTAACAGCGGCCGTTTTGGCCAAATCTAACGAAATTGAGGTGAAGAATATGTCTACTCCAGCTAACTTTAACGGTTCTCGTCCGGTGATTGATGTTAACGATACCGCGATGCTGTTGATTGACCACCAAAGCGGCCTGTTCCAGACCGTTGGCGATATGCCGATGCCGGAACTGCGCGCTCGCGCCGCCGCGCTGGCGAAAATGGCATCGCTTGCCGGGATCCCGGTGATCACCACCGCTTCCGTGCCGCAGGGCCCGAACGGTCCGTTGATTCCGGAAATTCATGAGAATGCGCCGCATGCGAAGTATATTGCGCGTAAAGGCGAGATCAACGCCTGGGATAACCCGGAGTTTGTCGCCGCGGTGAAAGCCACCGGGCGTAAAACCTTAATCATTGCCGGTACTATTACCAGCGTCTGCATGGCTTTCCCGGCGATTGCCGCCGTCGCCGACGGTTATAAGGTGTTTGCCGTTATCGACGCCTCGGGTACCTATAGCAAAATGGCGCAGGAGATCACCCTGGCCCGCGTAGTCCAGGCCGGTGTAGTGCCAATGGATACTGCCGCGGTAGCCTCAGAACTGCAGCGCACCTGGAACCGTCCGGATGCCGCCGAGTGGGCTGAGGTGTACACCAAAGTCTTCCCGGCGTATCAGTTGCTGATTGAAAGCTACAGCAAGGCGCAGGACGTCGTGAAGAATAACGAAAAGCTGGACTCCCAGCGTTAAAATAGCTGCCCCGTCGATGAATCGACGGGGCAGTGTTCATTGCTTAACCGAACGGTAAAGAAAGAAAAAAATATGCTTGACCGTTTTAGCTCAACTCCCTATAGTAGCGCCCCGTTGCCCACCCAAGGTGAGCAGCAAGACAATATGGTGAGGTGTCCGAGTGGCTGAAGGAGCACGCCTGGAAAGTGTGTATACGGCAACGTATCGGGGGTTCGAATCCCCCCCTCACCGCCATATTTTAAGAAGAGCTCGTACGAAAGTACGGGCTTTTTTTTCGCATGTGGCACTCGCAGGGGGATGAGAATCCCCGACCGGGGTTCGACAACTGGCGCAGCCAGTTGGACAGACCGCGAACGCAGTAAGCGGGCTGCCCCGCAGGGGCGAGCGAAGCGAGTCAATCCCCCCCCTCACCGCCATATTCGAGATGAGAGCTCGTACGAAAGTACGGGCTTTTTTCGCATGTGGCACCGCCGCCCTTCCCGGGGTCGGCATAAATGCCTCGCCCGGGCTACCCATCCCACAGGCCGCACCATTAGCCAGTAGCCCGGCCAAGCGCAGCGCCGCCGGGAAACCCGCAGGCCGCACCACCAACGAGTAGCAGTCCAGGCGCAGCGCCGCCGGGAATCCCACAGGCCGCACCGCCAACGAGTAGCCAGTCCAGGCGCAGCGTCGCCGGGTATCCCACAGGCCGCACCATTAGCCAGTAGCCCGGCCAAGCGCAGCGCCGCCGGGGAAATGCTGCAAAAGCAACAAAGCCCGGGATATCCCGGGCTTTGCACACTCACTAGCGTTTAGTAATAGGCTTTCAACGTTCGCTGGCAGAGCGTTGAACGCACGCAGTCATCGGTGGTAAAGCGTACGATGCCAATCATGTCGTCTTCTTCAAAACGCGACAACGCATCACTCAGACCCGATTTTACGCCAGAGGGCAAATCACACTGGGTAATATCGCCGTTGACGATAACAGTGACGTTCTCCCCGAGGCGGGTCAAAAACATCTTCATTTGCGCCGCGGTCACGTTCTGGGCCTCGTCCAGAATCACCACCGCGTTTTCAAAGGTGCGTCCGCGCATATAGGCGAACGGCGCGATTTCTACCTTGCCGATTTCCGGACGCAGGCAGTATTGCATAAAGGAAGCGCCCAACCGCTTCACCAGCACGTCATATACCGGTCGGAAATAGGGAGCGAATTTTTCGGCGATATCTCCCGGTAAGAAGCCGAGATCTTCGTCGGCCTGCAGAACGGGACGGGTAACAATAATTCTGTCCACATCCTTATGGATCAGGGCTTCAGCTGCTTTAGCCGCGCTGATCCAGGTCTTCCCGCACCCGGCTTCGCCGGTGGCGAAAATCAGCTGTTTATTGTCGATGGCATTCAAATAATGCGCCTGAGCTTCATTACGCGCCTCAATCGGTGAAAGATCGCGGCTATCCCGCGCCATGCCGATTGCTTCTACGCCACTCATTTGCACAAGCGATGTGACCGATTCTTCTTCACGTTGTTTATGGCTACGCGAATCCCGTCTCAGCACACGTTTTGCCTCACGACGAGCTTTGATCACTGCTTTTTGTCTTCCCATGGATAGCACCTTGCGTTGTTGGTTTACATCACGCGCGTCAAGAGCAACGCGATTATGCGCACGAACGATTGAGGTTTGGCTTCCTTGTAAGCCATTGCTTGCCGATTGAATGGACAACGAGTCGCGGCTACGCGCACCGCGTACCCTGCCAGAGTTAGCCTGATTAGTAGTGGAAGAGATTGGGGTTACAGAGTGAAAATCGCTGCCGGAAGCTGGGCCTCCGTGCTGGAAAGTACGGTATGTGGTTTTACGTTGTCCGCTACAGGACCTTACCATTCGCGATCTCCATAGTGAGCGACATCACTGCCGGGAACTACCGCGTATGTAATAAGTACATCAAAAATTATTCTTAATGCAACTTATTTTTTACATTGACGCAACAATGGTTTCTAAAATCATTGTAGAAAACTATCCGTCATTTGTATTACAGAAATATAACACATGGCAGGAAATATATTGAATCCGAGAAAAACAGCAGAAAACGCCCTGCCTTCGCCGGCAGGACGTCTATCAGGTTTGCAACAGCGATTGTCCAAGATAATGCTGGTTATTCATCACGCCGGGCAATACAAAGAAGTATCCGCCGCCAATCGGTTTAACGTACTCCTCCAGGGCCTCGCCGTTCAGCCGTTTCTGCACCGTCAGGAATCCCTTTTCCAGATCGTGCTGATAGCAGACGAACAACAACCCCATATCCAGTTGCCCCGAGTTGGTGACTCCCAACGAATAGCTGTAACCGCGGCGCATCATCAGGCTGGACTGCGTTTCCGGCGTACGCGGGTTCGCAAGGCGAATATGGCTATCAAGGGCAATCACTTCGCCGTTTGGATCGCGACTATAGTCCGGAACATCATGTTCATGCTGCATCCCTAACGGCGCGCCAGAATGTTTATCGCGGCCAAAAATAGTCTGCTGCTCTTTCAGCGGCGTACGATCCCAGAACTCAACGTGGAACTGAATGATACGCGCAGCCTGATAACTACCGCCGATCGCCCAGGCCGGTTCGCCCTGGTCGGCAGTAACCCACACCACATTATCCATTAGCGCTTTATCCTGGCTCGACGGATTAGCGGTACCGTCTTTAAAGCCCAGCAGGTTAATAGGCGTTTCTTTGCCTTTGCTACGGGCCGCGCTATCAGAAATAAACCCTTCCCGCTTCCAGCGCACGCTCAGCAGATCGGGCGTGTGCTTGATAATGTCACGCAGTGCGTGAATGACCGTATCCTGGGTATTGGCACAAATCTGCAGTAGCAGATCGCCATGGCACAGCGCGGCATCCAGCGAATCATTCGGGAAACGCGTCATTGCCTGCAGTTTTTTAGGCGCTTTATCCGCTAATCCAAAGCGCTCATCGAACAGCGAATGGCCGACCGAGACGGTGATAGTCAGGTTATCCGGCGCAATCCACGGCCCTAAAATCCCGGAATCCATCGGCGGCAATCGGGGATTCGGGGTATCCGGCGCCGGACCGCCTGTGGTTAAAAAGGCGATCCGCTGGGTCAACAAGCGGAACAGGCGTTCGAGGTCGGCTTTATCCGCCGCCAGCACATCAAACGCCACCAGCATCATCGAGGCCTGCTGCGGCGTCAGGATGCCCGCCTGATGCGGGCCATAAAATGGCTGTTTTTCCTGACGCGCATCCGGTGCAAGCGTACCGGGAGAGCTTTCCGCTTTCGCCGCCTGCGCCATCGGGCAGCCACCGCTGATGGCCAGCGCGCCGCCAAGCGCGCCGATCCCCTTCAGTAAGCGGCGACGTGACGGTTCATTCACGTCGCGTGATTTTTGTTGTGTCATCGAATTAATCCAGGCCCAAAATCCCACGCAGCTGTGCCAGATCTTCTGCCAGCGTCGTGATCGGCCCTTTCAGCGCATTACGGTCAGCGGTGGTGAGCTTGTCATAGGTCTCGAAACCGTCTTTCGTGCGATATTTAGCGAGGATGGCATCAACTTTTTTAAAGTTGGCGTCAACCTTAGCCAGCAGCGCGCTATTATCTTTTTGCAGCTGCGGGCGCAGCAGGTCAACGATTTTTTGCGCGCCGTCGATGTTAGCCTGGAAGTCCCACAGGTCGGTATGGCTGTAACGATCTTCTTCGCCGCTAATTTTGCTGGCCGCCACTTCTTCGATCAGCCCAGCCGCGCCGCCTACCACTTTCGACGGCGGGAAAGCCAGCTCGCTAATGCGTTTTTGCAGTTCCAGCACATCGCTGTTCAACTGTTCGGCATAGTTTTCCATTCCCTTCACGCTGTTATCGCCAAACAGCGCTTTTTCCAGGCGGTGGAAACCGGTGAATTTCGGATCCTCAGCTTTTTTCTCAAAATCATCTTCACGGGCGTCAATGCTGCCGTCGAGGTCAGAGAACAGCTCAGCAATCGGCTCGATGCGCTCGTAGTGCTGACGGGTCGGGGCGTACAGCGCCTTCGCTTTCTCGATATCACCGGCTTTTACGGCATCGGTAAAGGCTTTAGTGCCGCTAACCAGCTGCGCGGTTTCCGCGGTAACGTAAGCTTTATAGGCAGTAATCGCCTCGCCAAGACTCAGCACCGCATTGGCTTTTGCCGCATCTTTGCTGGTTTCACCGGTGACAATAAGCTTACCTTTCGGGTTAGTCAGCAGGCCGCAGGTCATATCGTATTCGCCCGGCTGCAGGTTGGCCGTCAATTTTTGCGTAAATCCTGGCGCGATGTTTTCACGCTCCTCGACCACCATCACTCCTTTCAGGATCTCCCACTCCAGCGCTTTTTGACTGTGGTTCTGGATGATGAACTGGGTTTTACCCGCCTTCACCGTCACATTCATCGGTTCGCACTGCTTGTCGTTGACGGTGACCTTCACCTGCGGGATATCCGCAGCCTGAGCGTAAAATGCGGAACTAAACAGCGCGGCGACGGTTAACTGCAGCGCAGTACGGCGAAAATGAATTATCATGACCATCCCTTTCGAAAAGTATGTTGTAACTATATTAATCAGCGGCGCCTGAATTACGCGGCTCGCGATGATGTCGTTTTGCTGCCCGGCGGCAAGGCAAAGCACACCAGCGCCGGGATCAAATAGAGGAGATAAACCGCCACTTCACTGACGGTTGGCGTCTCCTGATAACCAAAGATGCCTTCCAGCAACGTGCCGAACAGCGTATGCGTCGATACCACGTTGCTAAGATCAAAGGCGACGTTCTGGAAATAATTCCACAGTCCCGCCTCATGGAAAGCGCGAATCGCCCCGGCGGCCAGACCGGCCGCCACCAGCAGGATAAACAGACTGGTCCATTTGAAGAACACGCCGAGATTAAGGCGGATACCGCCCCAGTAAAGCAGGAAACCTAATACCACCGCCGTCGCCAAGCCGAGCATCGCCCCCAGCGGCGGCCAGATGCCGACATCCTGCTGGAATGCCGCCAGCAGGAAAAAGACCGACTCCAGGCCTTCGCGGGCAACCGCAAAAAACACCATCATCACCAGCGCCCAGCCGTGGTTATTCCCGCGCTGCAGCGCGTTATCCACCGCCTGTTCCAGCTGTTGTTTGACGTTGCGCGACACTTTACGCATCCAGAACACCATCCAGGTGAGGATAAATACCGCTATCACCGCCACGATGCCTTCAAACAGCTCCTGTTCGCGCTGCGGAAATTCTCCGGTGGTCTCGTTAATAAAAATCCCCAGCCCGAGACAGAGCGCCGCCGCGAGGAATACGCCAATCCACATGACGCCGATCCAGCTGCCGCGCTGGGTTCGTTTTAAATAGCTGGCAATCAGGCTGACAATCAGCGCGGCTTCCAGCCCTTCGCGTAACATGATGAGAAATGGAACAAACATGCCGAAACCCTTAAATGTGAACCGCAGTCAACGGATGCAAAGATAGGTAAATATTTCTGATAGTGATTATCATTACAACAATGAGAAACACAAGCGAAATGTTCAGGGAATGATGACTAGTTGTAAATTAATCGCTACAAAATAGTCACTTGCGAAAATATCTCACCAGCTAAGCATTAAAATGGCATATAGCATGATTTTTTATGTCGCATATTTACCGGGCTTGAGCGCTGTGGCTAAATGGCGGTCCTGATTTATCTGCGAAATAAATAACATGACTCAAATTTTGCACTTCCTGCTGGCGCTGGCGGTTATTCTTGGCCTTGCCTGGCTTGCCAGCTATGACCGACAAAAAATCCGCATTCGCTATATTCTGCAGTTAATTATTATTGAAATCGCCCTGGCTTTCTTTTTCCTTCACGCCGAAAGCGGTTTATGGATAGTGAAAAATATCTCTGGCTTTTTTGCTTCGTTACTCGGGTTCGCCGCTGAAGGGACCAACTTCGTATTTGGCGGAATGGGTGAAAAAGGACTGGCCTTTATTTTCCTCGGCGTACTGTGTCCGATCGTCTTTATTTCCGCGCTGATAGGTATTCTGCAACACTGGCGTATTCTGCCGATCTTTATTCGTCTTATCGGCACCCTACTGTCGAAGGTGAACGGCATGGGCAAGCTGGAATCCTTCAACGCCGTCAGCTCGCTGATCCTCGGCCAGTCGGAAAACTTTATTGCTTACAAAGGCGTACTCGGCGACCTCTCTTCGCGTCGCCTGTTCACGATGGCGGCGACAGCCATGTCAACGGTATCGCTGTCGATCGTCGGCGCGTATATGACCATGCTTGATGCGAAATACGTGGTGGCGGCGTTGATTCTTAATATGTTCAGCACCTTTATTGTGCTGTCGATTATTAATCCTACGCGCCCCGGTAGCGAAGCAGAAATAAAGCTTGAAAAGATGCATGAATCGCAGAGCTTCTTTGAAATGCTGGGTGAATATATCCTGGCAGGATTTAAGGTGGCGATGATTATTCTGGCGATGCTAATCGGCTTTATCGCCCTGATTAGCGCCGTTAATGCGTTATTTGCGACCGTCTTCGGCCTAAGCTTCCAGCAAATCCTCGGTTACGTCTTTTATCCGCTGGCATGGCTGGTGGGTATTCCTTTAAGCGACGCGTTAAATGCCGGCAGTATTATGGCTACCAAGCTGGTTGCCAATGAATTCGTGGCGATGATCGAGCTGCAGAAAATTGCCGCCAGCATGACGCCGCGCGGGCTAGGGATCCTTTCGGTGTTCCTCGTCTCGTTTGCCAACTTCGCCTCCATTGGCATCATTGCCGGGGCGATTAAAGGGCTTAACGAGCAACAAGGCAACACCGTTTCCCGCTTCGGCCTGCGTCTGGTCTATGGCGCGACGCTGGTGAGCCTGCTGTCAGCCAGTTTTGCCGGGCTGGTGCTGTAACTCGTCGGGCGGGGGCTCTCCCCGCCCTGTTCTTCAGAAATGTACACACACCGGCTGATCAACGCGCATAACGGACTCCTGGGCGAACCGCGCCTTATAAGTATTACGCAGCGCTTCAATCCCCTGCTCGCTTTTCGCATCTTTGCTATGAATCAGCATGAGCGCCTTGCTGGACTCGCGGGCGACTGCGCCATTGTTGCCTAACCACTGGCCGCGGGCGTCAAAAACCGTCAGGCCATCGCGAAAACGCGGCGTCACATCGCGGTCGACAAACTGCTGCCACTCCTGGGCGGTAATATCTTTCCCCGCCGGCCGGCTAAGGCCAAAATAAAGGGTGGTTTGCACCATCGTGTTGTCCGCCGGGCAGGCGTTATTATCAACGTGCGCGGCGCTTTTTTCGGATGGCGCCACGCATCCTGCCAATAGTGCGGCAACGATCAGCGCCGCAGCGCCCTGGGGTAATTTCATTTGCTATCCTCATGGTTTTTTGTACACAGATATCAGCGTATTTTCAGTGAATTAGCAAGAGATGCGCGAACATTACTCTCTGGCGATACGGCGTATTTTCTTTTGTTCTACACTGATAAACACAGCCTGGGCGAAATTCTTTTTTAAATTATTTCCTGCGTTTTTTATTTCAAAGACTTCTCTATAGTTGAGCGTTTTTAACTGGCCTGGCGGCCGCGTAAAATAACAACTGGAATAATTCATGATAGAAAATAATGAGTTAGCTAATATTGAGAAAAGAATTGTCACCCGCTTTCTCGATATGTTTATTAAGTTCGGCTTGATACTGGCGCTGGCCTCCTTCTGCTTTACCGTCTTCTCGCCGTTCCTGAACATGATGCTGTGGGCGCTGATTCTGGCCGTCACCCTCTATCCTTTACATCAACACATCGCGCGACGCATAGGCGGGCGGCAGGGGCTGGCATCGACCATATTAGTATTATTCGGCCTGCTGATTATCGTCATTCCGACCATTTTCATGGTGACCTCGCTTGGCGAAAGCGCCGGTAGCCTGATTGATAAAGTCAGCGGCAGCGATCTGACGCTGCCGCCGCCTTCGGCTAACGTCGCCTCTATTCCCCTTGTCGGCGGTAAGCTATATGCGTTCTGGCTGAAAGCCTCAGTGGACCTGCCTGCCGTACTGAGTAGCTATCACGCGCAAATTGGCGAGGCGGCGAAACTGGTGCTCGGCGTGCTGGCAAGTATGGGCGGCGGGCTGCTGGGCTTTGTTCTCTCCTTTATTGTTGCCGGCGCCATCATGACCTGGGGCGCGGCGGGCGCCAACAGCGCCAAACGTATCGCCATCCGTATCACCGATGAAAATAAAGGTCTTGCCCTGAGTCGCCTGTGCACCGGCACCATTCGCGCCGTGGCGCAGGGGGTTATTGGCGTGGCGCTGATTCAGGCCTTGCTGACGGGAATTATCATTACGTTGGCGGGGATCCCGGCCGCCGGCATCTTCTTCGTGCTGGCGCTGGTGCTCGGCATCGCGCAAATCCCGGTGATTCTGGTTACCGCCCCGGCGATTGCCATTATGTGGATGACCGGCGACCACGGCACCGCGGTGAATGTCGTGTTTACCGTCCTGCTGATTGTCGCCGGGATGGTCGATAACGTCCTCAAACCGCTGATGTTGGGCCGCGGCGTAGATGCGCCGATGCCGATCGTTCTGCTCGGCGCGTTGGGCGGCATGGCCACCGATGGCATTCTCGGGATGTTTATTGGCGCCACCCTGCTCTCCATCGGGTATCTGATCTTCATGAACTGGGTAAACGAAGGCGCGGCGAAGTAACCGCCTTGCCGCCAGTCGCTTTCCGCCGGGCCTTACAGGCGGCGAAAAAAAACGGCTCCCTGATGGGAGCCGTTGCGGTTTCTGATGCTCGCTACTTTTATTCAGCGGTAGCACGTACCGGCGGCGCGGAATGGTAATGCGCGTCCGCTTCGGCAAAACGCTGTTGCATCGCCGCCGATGGCGCTTTGCCCAGCAGGCTGAAGACCACAATCCCGATACTGCCGAACAGGAAGCCAGGGATGATTTCATACAGTCCCAGCCAGCCGAACTGTTTCCAGACGATAACCGTGACCGCGCCAATAATCATCCCGGCCAGCGCGCCGTTACGGGTCATACGCGACCACATCACCGAGAACAGCACCACCGGGCCAAATGCGGCGCCAAAGCCTGCCCATGCGTAGCTAACCAGACCCAGTACGCGGTTTTCCGGGTTAGCAGCCAGCGCAATCGCAATCAGCGCCACCACCAGCACCATAAAGCGGCCGATCCAGACCAACTCTTTCTGACCGGCGTTTTTACGCAGGAAGGCTTTATACAGATCTTCGGTAATAGCGCTGGAGCAGACCAGCAGCTGGCAGCTCAGGGTCGACATGACCGCCGCCAGAATAGCCGACAGCAGTATCCCGGCAATCCACGGGTTAAACAGGATTTGCGCCAGCTCGATAAATACCCGTTCGGCGTTCTGGTTAACCGCGCCCGCCAGGCTCGGGTTGTTATTAAAGTAGGCGATACCGAAGAAACCAACCGATACCGCGCCCGCCAGGCACAGGATCATCCAGGTCATACTAATACGACGCGCATGAACAATGCTGTGGTGAGAATCCGCCGCCATAAAGCGCGCCAGAATATGCGGCTGACCGAAATAACCGAGACCCCAACCCATCAGCGAAATAATCGCCACGAAGTTCAGTCCCTTGAGCATGTCGATATTTTCGATGCTTTTTTGCTTAATCACTTCCAGCGAATCGCCGAAACCGCCGACCGAGATAATCACCATCACCGGCGTTAAAATCAGCGCGAAGATCATCAGGCTGGCCTGCACGGTATCGGTCCAGCTTACCGCCAGGAAACCGCCCACGAAGGTATAAATGATTGTCGCGGCGGCGCCGGCCCACAGCGCGGTTTCATAGCTCATACCGAAGGTGCTTTCAAACAGACGCGCGCCGGCAACAATCCCGGAAGCACAATAAATAGTGAAGAACAGTAGGATAACCAGCGCGGAGATAATACGCAGCACGCGGCTTTTATCTTCGAAACGGCCGGTAAAATAGTCCGGCAGCGTCAGGGCGTTGTTGTTGACTTCGGTATGCACGCGCAGACGCCCGGCCACTAGTTTCCAGTTAATCCACGCCCCCAGGGTCAGGCCGATGGCGATCCAGCTTTCGGAAATCCCGGAGAGAAAAATCGCTCCCGGTAGCCCCATCAGCAGCCAGCCGCTCATATCCGATGCACCGGCAGAGAGCGCGGTCACAAATGGCCCAAGGCTGCGGCCGCCGAGAATATAATCGTCAAAGTTCTTGGTTGAGCGCCAGGCAATAAAACCTATCAGTACCATGCCAAAAATATAAACAATAAACGTCACCAACATGGGTGTGCTAATAGCCATGCAAATCTCCAGAATTTATTTCGACAACGTCCAACTTTGTCGTTTTAGCCACTACCGGAACGGGGTAATGGCGTATTGGTTGTATTGGGCGAGCGTATCCTGACGGATGCGTCGGTATTTCACAAACGATTTAACACAGCATTTACACGAAAGTTGTCTCAGGAAAAATAGCAATTTTCTATAGGTTGCACTCCCTCACGTTTTTACGGGTTGCACCTGAAAAAACTGTTAAGCAACGCAGATAAATACGTTATTTGAATGAGGCTATTTATTGGAAAATCTTATCAACACCATTAACAATTCATTCATTTCTCAGCTTGCTAGCCAGGTCACAATTAACAAGGTTGCACAAAGTTGCAACATAGGTGATATTTCTACGCAACCGATAAAAGGGCATTACATAGCTAACAGGAGTTCCCGCAATGGGCACCACCACCATGGGTGTAAAACTTGACGACGCCACGCGCGAACGCATTAAGTCCGCCGCGAGCCGTATTGACCGCACGCCGCACTGGCTGATTAAGCAAGCCATTTTCAACTATCTGGAAAAGCTGGAAAACGACGAGACGCTGCCGGAACTGCCGGCGCTCCTCTCCGGCGCCGCCAATGAAAGTGATGAAGCAGGCGCTCCGGCGGACGAGCCGTATCAGCCGTTCCTCGAATTCGCCGAACAAATCCTGCCGCAGTCGGTCAGCCGCGCGGCGATCACCGCGGCCTGGCGTCGCCCGGAAACCGATGCGGTACCGATGTTGCTGGAACAGGCCCGTCTGCCGCAGCCGTTAGGCGAACAGGCGCACAAGCTGGCTTACCAACTGGCGGAAAAACTGCGTAATCAGAAAACCGCCAGCGGCCGCGCCGGGATGGTGCAAAGCTTGCTGCAGGAATTCTCACTCTCCTCACAAGAAGGCGTGGCGCTGATGTGCCTGGCCGAAGCGCTGCTGCGTATTCCGGATAAAGCCACCCGTGATGCGCTAATCCGCGACAAAATCAGCAACGGCAACTGGCAATCGCATATCGGCCGTAGCCCGTCGCTGTTCGTCAACGCCGCCACCTGGGGCTTGTTGTTTACCGGGAAACTGGTGTCGACCCATAACGAGACCAGCCTCTCCCGCTCGCTGAACCGCATTATTGGCAAGAGCGGCGAACCGCTGATCCGCAAAGGCGTCGATATGGCGATGCGCCTGATGGGCGAGCAGTTCGTCACCGGGGAAACCATCGCCGAAGCGCTGGCCAACGCCCGCAAGCTGGAAGAGAAAGGGTTCCGTTACTCCTACGATATGCTCGGCGAAGCCGCGCTGACCGCCGCCGATGCGCAGGCCTACATGGTCTCTTATCAGCAGGCGATCCACGCCATCGGTAAAGCCTCCAACGGCCGCGGCATTTATGAAGGTCCGGGTATCTCGATTAAACTCTCCGCGCTGCACCCGCGCTACAGCCGCGCGCAGTATGACCGGGTCATGGAAGAGCTCTATCCGCGCCTTAAATCGCTGACGCTGCTGGCGCGCCAGTACGACATCGGTATTAACATCGACGCCGAAGAGGCCGATCGTCTGGAGATCTCCCTCGATCTGCTGGAAAAACTGTGCTTCGAACCGGAGCTGGCCGGCTGGAACGGAATCGGCTTTGTTATCCAGGCCTACCAGAAACGCTGCCCGTTTGTGATTGATTCGCTGATCGACATGGCGACCCGCAGCCGTCGTCGCCTGATGATCCGCCTGGTGAAAGGTGCCTATTGGGATAGCGAAATCAAACGCGCGCAGATGGAAGGCCTCGAAGGCTATCCGGTTTATACCCGTAAGGTCTACACCGACGTTTCTTATCTCGCCTGCGCCAAAAAGCTGCTGGCGGTACCGAACCTGATTTATCCGCAGTTTGCCACCCATAACGCCCATACGCTGGCGGCTATCTACCAGTTGGCGGGGCAAAACTACTATCCTGGCCAGTATGAGTTCCAGTGCCTGCACGGCATGGGCGAACCGCTGTATGAGCAGGTCGTGGGCAAAGTCGCCGACGGCAAACTAAACCGTCCGTGCCGTATCTACGCGCCGGTCGGTACCCATGAAACGCTGCTGGCTTATCTGGTACGTCGTTTGTTGGAAAACGGCGCCAATACCTCCTTCGTTAACCGTATCGCGGATAATACCCTGCCGCTGGACGAACTGGTGGCCGATCCGGTCAGCGCGGTAGAAAAACTGGCGCAGCAGGAAGGCCAGGCCGGTCTGCCGCATCCGAAAATTCCGCTGCCGCGCGATCTCTACGGTAACGGCCGCAGCAACTCCGCCGGTCTGGATCTGGCTAACGAACACCGACTGGCCTCCCTCTCCTCTTCGCTGCTTAACAGCGCGCTGCACAAATGGCAGGCGCTACCGATGCTGGAGCAGCCGGTGGCCGAAGGCGAAATGCAGCCGGTCATCAACCCGGCGGAACCGAAAGATATCGTCGGCTACGTGCGCGAAGCCAGCGATGCCGAAGTGCAGCAGGCGCTAACCAGTGCTATCAATAACGCGCCAATCTGGTTCGCCACCCCGCCGCAGGAACGCGCCGCCATTCTTGAGCGCGCCGCCGTGTTGATGGAAAGCCAGATGCCGACCCTGATGGGGATCCTGGTACGCGAAGCTGGCAAAACCTTCAGCAACGCCATTGCTGAAGTGCGCGAAGCGGTCGACTTCCTGCACTATTATGCCGGTCAGGTGCGCGACGATTTCGATAATGAAACCCACCGCCCGTTGGGCCCGGTCGTCTGTATCAGCCCGTGGAACTTCCCGCTGGCGATCTTCACCGGCCAGATTGCCGCGGCGCTGGCGGCAGGCAACAGCGTGCTGGCCAAACCGGCCGAGCAGACGCCGCTTATCGCCGCGCAAGGCGTGGCGATTCTGCTGGAAGCCGGCGTGCCGCCGGGGGTGATTCAACTGCTGCCGGGCCGCGGGGAAACCGTCGGCGCCGCGCTAACCTCAGATGAACGCGTTCGCGGCGTAATGTTTACCGGTTCGACCGAAGTAGCGACGCTGCTGCAACGCAACATCGCTAACCGCCTTGATGCGCAGGGCCGTCCGACGCCGCTTATCGCGGAAACCGGCGGCATGAACGCGATGATCGTCGACTCGTCGGCGCTCACCGAGCAGGTGGTGATCGACGTACTGGCCTCGGCTTTCGACAGCGCCGGCCAGCGCTGTTCTGCCCTGCGCGTGCTGTGCCTACAGGAAGAAGTCGCCGACCATACGTTAACCATGCTGCGCGGCGCAATGAGCGAATGTCGGATGGGTAATCCGGGTCGCCTGACCACCGATATCGGCCCGGTAATCGACGCGGAAGCCAAAGAGAATATCGAACGCCATATTCAGGCGCTGCGCGCGAAAGGCCGCAATGTCTTCCAGGCGGTACGTGAAAATAGCGAAGATGCCCGCGAATGGAATCACGGTACGTTCGTCGCGCCGACACTTATCGAACTCGAGAGCTTCGACGAACTGAAAAAAGAGGTCTTTGGCCCGGTTCTGCACGTGGTGCGCTATAACCGTAACGAACTGGATAAGCTGGTCGAGCAGATTAACGCCTCCGGCTACGGTCTGACCCTCGGCGTGCATACCCGCATCGACGAAACCATCGCTCAGGTCACCGGCAGCGCGAAAGTCGGCAACCTGTATGTTAACCGCAATATGGTTGGCGCGGTGGTCGGCGTACAGCCGTTCGGCGGCGAAGGGTTATCGGGTACCGGCCCGAAAGCCGGCGGCCCGCTGTACCTGTATCGCCTGCTGTCCAGTCGCCCGCAGGGCGCGGTCGGCGTCACTTTCGCCCGCCAGGATGCGGAGCGTCCGCTGGACGCCCAGTTGAAAACGCTGCTGGAAAAACCGCTGCAGGCGCTGCAGCAGTGGGCGGCAGGCCGTCCTGAACTGCAGGCGCTGTGTCAGCAATACAGCGAGCTGGCGCAAAGCGGCACTCAACGCCTGCTGCCAGGACCAACCGGCGAGCGTAATACCCTGACGCTGATGCCGCGCGAACGCGTATTGTGCGTGGCGGATAACGAGCAGGACGCGCTGATTCAGCTGGCGGCGGCGATGGCGGTTGGCTGTGAAGTGCTGTGGCCGGATAGCGCCCTGCAGCGCGAACTGGCGAAGAAACTGCCGCGTGAGGTCAGCGAGCGGATTCATTTTGCGAAAGCGGATCAGTTGACCAGCCAGGCTTTCGACGCGGTCATTTATCACGGTGATTCCGATCAGTTGCGCGAACTGTGTGAGCAGGTGGCGGCGCGCGACGGGGCGATTGTATCGGTGCAGGGCTTTGCCCGCGGCGAAACCAATCTGCTGCTGGAGCGCCTGTATATCGAGCGTTCGTTGAGCGTCAACACCGCCGCGGCAGGCGGTAACGCCAGCCTCATGACCATCGGCTAAAACGGGCTCCCCGGTGGCGCTACGCTTACCGGGGCTACATAACCCCGCCAAAGGGTAGCCCGGATGAGGCGCTGTGCGCCGTCTTCCGGGAAATCTACGGCGTGTTCAACTAATGACAGCCGACGTCAGCTGTGCTTAATTAAGGCTCCCGGATGGGAGCTTTTTTTATGGGAGTAGAACGATGAAACGCACTTTAATTGCCGTGGCTGCCCTATTAGCCAGCGGTGCGGCGTGGGCGGATGACTGCAGCAACGCCAACACGCAAACCGAAATGAATCAGTGTGCCGCCGCACAATATCAGGCGGCCGATAAAAAGCTGAATGAGACCTGGCAGCAGGCGCTGAAACGCGCCTCCGGCCAACAGCTGGAATTGCTGAAAAAAGCCCAGCAGGCGTGGATTTCCCTGCGTGACGCCGATTGCGCGTTTCTCGCTTCCGGCGCGGAAGGCGGCAGTATGCAACCGATGCTGATAAGCCAGTGTATGACCGATAAGAGCGTCGAGCGCGAAGCCTTCCTCGCCTCGCTGCTTCAGTGCGAAGACGGCGACCAAAACTGCCCGCTGCCGCCGGCCAATTAACGTACGCGGATCCCTTCGATAATCATCCGCTGCACGTTATCCACGGTTTGCTGGAAAAACAACTCATCCTGCAGCGTTGCGCCGGTCACCGCCTCCACCTGAGTGGCGAAATCGGCGTAATGCTGCGTCGTCGCCCAGATCATAAAGATAAGGTGCTGCGGATCGACCGCCGCCAGCTTGCCGCTATCAATCCATGACGAGATTATCGCCGACTTTTCATCTATCAACGCCTTTAGATCGCCGGTCAGTTCGCCCATCAGCAGCGGCGCCCCCTGCAGCATCTCCAGACAGAACAGCCTGGAGGCCTGAGGATGATCGCGCGATACCTCAAGCTTGAGGCGAATATATTCGCGGATCGCCACCAGCGGACTGATATCTTCGCGAAATGCCCGCAGCGGCGCCAGCCAGATGGCGAGGATCCGCTGCAGCACGGCAACGTACAGCGCCTCTTTTGACGGGTAGTAATAGAGTAAATTGGTTTTCGACACCCCGGCCAGTTCAGCGACCTGCTCCAGCCGCGTACCGTGAATGCCGAACTGCGAGAAGGTCTCCAGCGCAGCGGCCAGAATGGCCTCTTTTTTGGCGCTCACCGCCTGTGAACGCTTGCCGGTTTTTTTCACGGCGCCCTGTGCCATACGTCTTCTCCTTCACTAGTCGTCTTCAGCATAGCAAAAGCCCCTCGCCGACACGACCCTGCGCACTCCGATCGCGCATGACTGCCGCTTTTTCGTGCACTGATTTTGACCATTCGGTCCACATTTTCATCATCAAATCCGGCAACCATTACGCAACACATTAATAACAAAACCTTTTTTAAAACTGGCATTACCTTTGCTTTATGTCGACTGCGAGGTGGTTCGGGGAGAGGCAGGATGCCGCACCGCGCAATTTCATCTTCCATGACGACAGAGAGGTAGTTATGAAAATCGGTGTTTTCGTTCCCATTGGTAATAACGGCTGGTTAATTTCCACCCATGCACCGCAGTATATGCCCTCCTTCGAACTGAATAAGGCGATTGTGCAGAAGGCCGAGCACTACCATTTCGACTTCGCGCTCTCCATGATCAAACTACGCGGCTTCGGAGGGAAGACCGAGTTCTGGGATCACAACCTGGAATCGTTCACCCTGATGGCCGGTCTGGCAGCGGTGACGTCGAAGATAGAGATTTATGCCACCGCCGCGACGTTGACGCTCCCTCCGGCCATCGTCGCCCGCATGGCCTCGACTATCGACTCTATCTCCGGCGGACGTTTTGGCGTGAATCTGGTGACCGGCTGGCAAAAACCGGAATATGACCAGATGGGGATCTGGCCCGGCGACGAATACTTCGCCAGCCGCTATGACTACCTGACTGAATACGTTACGGTTCTGCGCGATCTGTGGGGCACCGGGCGCAGCGATTTTAAAGGTGATTACTTCACCATGAACGACTGCCGGGTTAGCCCGCGGCCCTCGCAGCCGATGAAGGTTATCTGCGCCGGGCAAAGCGACGCCGGCATGGCATTCTCCGCCCAACACGCCGACTACAACTTTTGCTTTGGCAAAGGGGTTAATACCCCCGCCGCCTTCGCGCCCACCGCCGCACGTATGATGCAGGCGGCGGAAAAAACCGGTCGCGACGTCGGCTCCTACGTGCTGTTTATGGTGATCGCCGACGAAACCGACGAAGCGGCCCGCGCTAAATGGGAACACTACAAGGCCGGCGCGGATGACGAGGCGCTGGCATGGCTGACCGAACAGAGCCAGAAAGATACCCGCTCCGGCAGCGATACCAACGTCCGCCAGATGGCCGACCCCACCTCCGCGGTCAACATCAATATGGGCACCCTCGTCGGCTCTTATGCCAACGTCGCCCGTATGCTCGATGAGGTGGCGGCGGTCCCCGGTACCGACGGTGTACTGCTGACCTTCGATGATTTCCTGCAGGGCATTGACGCCTTCGGCGAACGTATTCAGCCGCTGATGCGCTGCCGTGACCACATTGCTCCCATTAACCGCGAGGTGGCCTGATGATGATTACCCTTCCCGCTCGCCCGGAATCGCTGACCTTGTCGCCGCAGCACAGCGCGCTGATCGTGGTCGATATGCAAAACGCCTATGCAAGCCACGGCGGATACCTGGATCTCGCCGGTTTTGACGTCTCCGCCACCCGGCCGGTTATCGATAATATTAATCTCGCGGTGGCCGCCGCCCGCGCCGCCGGCATGTTAATCATCTGGTTCCAGAATGGCTGGGACGAACAGTATGTGGAAGCCGGCGGCCCCGGCTCGCCGAATTACCATAAATCCAACGCGCTGAAGACCATGCGCCAACGCCCGGAACTGCAGGGCAAGCTGCTGGCAAAAGGCGGCTGGGATTATCAACTGGTTGACGAATTGCGTCCCCGTGAGGGCGATATCATCCTGCCGAAACCCCGCTACAGCGGTTTCTTCAATACCCCGCTCGACAGCATTTTACGCAGCCGCGGTATTCGCCACCTGGTGTTCACCGGCATCGCCACCAACGTCTGCGTCGAATCGACGCTGCGCGATGGCTTCTTCCTCGAATACTTCGGCGTGGTGCTGGAAGATGCTACCCATCAGGCAGGCCCCGCCTTCGCGCAACAGGCGGCGTTGTTCAACATTGAAACCTTTTTCGGCTGGGTCAGCGATGTCGGTAGCTTCTGTCGTGCCATAGAAGGCGCCGCCCCGCTCGCTTTTACCGAGGAGAAACGCTATGCCTAAACAGGTGATTATTCCCCCCGGCACCGCTACGCCGATTGCCCCCTTTGTTCCTGGGACGCTCGCCGACGGGGTGGTATATGTCTCCGGCACTCTGCCGTTTGATAAGCAAAACAATGTGCTCTACCCCGGCGACCCAAAAGCGCAAACCCGTCACGTGCTGGAGATTATCAAAAGCGTTATCGAAACGGCGGGGGGCAGTATGGCGGATGTGACCTTCAACAGTATCTTTATCACCGACTGGCAAAATTACGCCGCGATTAACGAGGTTTACGCCGAGTTTTTCCCCGGTGATAAACCGGCGCGTTTCTGTATTCAGTGCGGGCTGGTGAAACCCGATGCGCTGGTGGAGATTGCCAGCGTCGCCCATATCGGTACTCCAATATGATGAGGCTCAATATTGCCCCACCGCCGTGGCCCGGCGCGCCGGTGGTGGTGCTGAGCGCCGGTCTTGGCGGCGGTGGCGCGTACTGGCTGGCGCAGCGGGCGGCGCTGGCACAGCATTATCAACTGGTGTTCTATGACCATAACGGTACCGGGGAGAACAACGGCCCGTTGCCGGAAAATTACAGCATGGCGTCGATGGCGCAGGAGCTTTTCCTCGCTCTGCAGGCGGCCGGTCTCATGCGCTTCGCGCTGGTTGGCCACGCGCTGGGGGCGCTGATTGGGATGCAGCTTGCGCTCGACTATCCGCGCGCGGTCCGCGCGCTGGTGCTGGTTAACGGTTGGCTAACCCTTTCCCCGCATACCCGCCGCTGCTTTGAGGTTCGCGAACGCCTGCTGCATGCCGGCGGCGCTCAGGCGTGGGTCGAGGCTCAACCGCTGTTTCTCTATCCGGCGGAGTGGATGGCGGCCCGCCTGCCGCGTCTCGAAGCTGAAGACGCGTTGGCCATTAGCCATTTCCAGGGCAAGGAGAATCTATTGAAACGGCTGCAGGCCCTGAAACAGGCGGATTTTTCGCGCCGCGCGGCGGCTATCGCCTGCCCGACGCTTATCATCAGCGCCGCCGACGACCTGTTGGTACCCGCCTCCTGCTCGCGAATGCTGCGGGCGTCTATCCCCAATAGCCGACTCGTGGAAATGGCCTGGGGCGGCCACGCCTGTAACGTTACCGACAGCGAGACGTTTAACCCCCTTTTATGCGACGGACTGGCGGCCCTGCTGCCGGTCGCCGAGGAGAATATATGAGCGAAGCAATCAACCAAAAGGCTTGCGAGACGCTATTCACCCACGCCCGAACCTACAACGGCTGGCGCGAACAGGCGGTTAGCGATCGGCAACTGCAGGAGATTTACGACTTGATGAAAATGGGGCCGACCTCGGCCAACTGTTCACCGGCGCGAATCGTTTTTGTGCGCAGCGCCGAGGGCAAAGCGAAACTCCGCCCAACGCTCTCCAGCGGCAATATGGAAAAAACCATGCAGGCGCCGGTCACCGCCATCGTGGCCTGGGATAGCGCGTTTTACGACCGCTTGCCCGCGCTGTTTCCCCACGGCGACGCCCGGAGCTGGTTTACTTCCAGCCCGCATCTGGCCGAGGAAACCGCCTTTCGCAACAGCTCGCTGCAGGCGGCGTATCTGATTTTCGCCTGCCGCGCGCTGGGCCTCGACACCGGTCCGATGTCGGGGTTCGACCGCGAGAAAGTCGATGCGGCGTTTTTCGCCGACAGCGGCTGGAAAAGCAATCTGCTGGTGAATATCGGCTATGGCGACCCCGACAAACTGTACGACCGGCTGCCGCGCCTGAGCTTTGATGAAGCCTGCCTGCTGGCATAAGGAGACAGTAATGAACGTAGCGGATCAACACAGTTTTCGTGACGCCATGGCTCATGTCGGCGCGGCGGTCAACATCATCACCACTGAAGGGCCTGCCGGGCGCGCCGGTTTTACCGCCAGCGCAGTATGCAGCGTAACCGATACCCCGCCGACGCTGCTGGTATGTCTCAACCGTTCGGCGTCAGTCTGGCCGGTATTCAGCGAACATCAAACCCTTTGCGTCAATACCCTCTCGGCAGGGCAGGAGACATTATCGAATACTTTTGGCGGCAAAACCCCGATGGCGGAACGTTTCGCCGCCGCCGACTGGCAAACCGGCGCGACCGGCTGCCCGCGGCTGAAAGAGGCGCTGGTCAGTTTTGACTGCCGCATCGACCAGCGGCTGCAGGTCGGCACCCATGACATTCTGTTTTGCCAGGTCGTGGCCATCACCCGCCAACAGGAACCGCGAGGTTTGATGTGGTTTGACCGCAGCTACCACACGCTTATGCGGCCCGTTTGTTAACCTCTCACCCGGGATATCATCATGGCACTCTTCAATTTTCCTCGCTGGCAGTTGACCTCCCCCGCCACGGATGCCGGCGTTGTCGCCCCGGATGAACGTCTATCCGCCGGGCAAACGCTGATCATGGGCGTTCAGCACGCCGTGGCAATGTTTGGCGCAACCGTATTAATGCCTTTATTGATGGGGCTTGATCCGAACCTGGCTATCCTGATGTCGGGAGTGGGCACTCTGCTGTTCTTTGTCGTCACCGGCGGCCGGGTACCGAGCTATCTTGGCTCCAGCGCCGCCTTCGTCGGCGTGGTCATCACCGTGACCGGCTTTACCGGTCAGGGGTTGAATCCTCATCTCAGCATCGCCCTCGGCGGTATTATCGCCTGCGGGTTGCTCTATACCCTGATCGGTCTGGTGGTGATAAAAATCGGCACCGGCTGGATAGAGCGTCTGATGCCGCCGGCGGTAACCGGCGCGGTGGTGATGGCGATCGGTCTTAACCTGGCGCCGATTGCCGTGCACAGCGTTTCCGCCAATGCCTTCGACAGCTGGATGGCGATGCTGACGGTGCTGTGTATCGGCGCCGTCGCGGTGTTTACCCGAGGACTGCTGCAGCGTCTGCTGATCCTGATGGGGCTTATTATCGCCTGTGCGCTCTATGCGCTGCTGGCCAACGGATTCGGTCTTGGCAAACCGCTGGATTTTGCCCCTGTCGCTCAGGCGGCATGGTTTGGGGTCCCGCACTTTACTTCGCCCACCTTTGACACCCAGGCGATGCTGCTGATTGCGCCGGTGGCGATTATTCTGGTGGCGGAAAACCTGGGGCATTTGAAGGCCGTAGCGGGAATGACCGGGCGTAATCTGGATCCCTGGATGGGGCGCGCGTTTGTCGGCGACGGGCTGGCGACCCTGCTTTCCGGCGCCTGCGGCGGTAGTGGCGTCACCACCTATGCGGAGAATATCGGCGTCATGGCGGTAACCAAAGTCTATTCAACGCTGGTGTTTGTCGCCGCGGCGCTGATCGCCATCCTGCTCGGCTTTTCGCCCAAGTTCGGCGCCCTGATTCATACGATCCCAGGCCCGGTAATAGGCGGCGCGTCAATCGTGGTTTTTGGTTTGATTGCGGTCACCGGGGCGCGGATATGGGTGCAGAATCGGGTCGATCTCAGCCAGAATGCGAATTTAATCATGGTGGCGGTGACGCTGGTTCTGGGCGCAGGCGATTTTACCTTGTCGTTGGGGGGCTTTCGCCTGGGCGGGATTGGCACGGCGACTTTCGGCGCTATTCTACTGCATGCGTTGCTTAACCGCCGCCAGCATCAGGAAAAGGTGGCGAAAGCCACTACGGTATAACGTGAGTATTGGTTCGCCCCGGCGGCGCGGCTGCCGGGGCGAAAATTAGGGCTCGCGCCGATCCGCGAGCTCTGGTGCTTCCTCCGCCACGATCTGCGGCCGCGATTTTTTCTTCCACTTCAGCTCGCTGACCAGCACCCCGGCGAGAATAAACAGACAGCCCACCAGCGCCAGCAGCGGCAGACGCTCGCCGGCGATACGACCAAACACGCCAGCCCAAACCGGCTCGCCGGTGTAAATCAGCGTCGCCCGCGTCGGCGATACGCTACGCTGCGCCCAGTTCATGGTGACCTGAATAATGGCGCTGAAAATCCCCAGTCCCAGCGCGACGGCCAGCAGTTCCGGGCGCATCGGCGGGATAGACTCCCCTGCCGGGCCCATCGCGGCAAAAGCCACCAGCGAGGCAGTCGCCAACTGTACCACCGTCACCCGGCGCACATCGACCTGACGCGCCCACGCGCTGATTAAAATGATCTCGGCAGCGATAGCCACCGCGCTTGCCAGGGTAATCATTTCGCCAATCCCCAAAGCCAGCAGGTTGTTTTCCGGCCCCGCCAGCAGGATCAGCCCGATAAACGCCAGCACGATGCCCACGCAAGACATGACGCCGGGCATGCGCCCCAGACAGAGCCACTGCAACAGCGGCACCAGCGGCACATACATGGCGGTAATAAACGCCGATTTACTGCTGGAGATGGACTGTAAGCCCCAGGTTTGCAGGCTGTATCCGAGCGCAATCGCTACGCCAATCGCCACACCGGCCTTAACCTCAAGCCAGGTCAGGCCGCGTAGCGTACGCAGCGACAGTAGCGCCACCGCCAGCGCGGCGGTGGCGAAGCGCAGGCCGACGAAGAAAAACGGCCCGCTAAAGCTCACGGCGTATTGTACGGCAAGAAAGGTACCGCCCCAGAACATGGTGATCACAATCAGGATCAGTTCCTGCGGCGTTATCGAGAGTTTGAGCGAAGACATGAGGCGACCAATAGCAAAATATAGCTAATCAGTTTCGCAGGCGCTTCAGGCTAAAAGCAACACTCATTAACAAAAAAACCGCCGACATACGTCGGCGGCGAGGGTGATGCGGCAGGGTCGGGGGAGATTAACACCGCATCATTAAAGACAGTCCCGGCTAGCTATTGCGATTACCGTGACTATTTTTACCCCCTTTTTTGCCAGCTTCCGAGGCGCGTTGAGGATCGTTTTTAAAGTTCCCCCCGCTGTGCTGGCCACCTTTACGACCTGCTTCTGATGCTCTGGCACGATCTTCGGCAAAGTTGCCGGAACCGCCACGATGGTTTGCCATTACTGACCTCCATTGGGTTTGACATCATATTGCATTAGGTGAGTTCAGGGCCTAAGCCCCCGCGACATATGGCATGGCCATTATGCATCGCGTGCTTATAAGCGTAGTAAATGAAACTCATTCCCTGGAAAAATAGTCACATCCCGCAACATTTAATCGTTAAAACCAGACGCCAGCCGCCAGCGCAACCGCTAAGCATTTCTTCTCACAGCTGAAATCAGCCCTGCGTAAAATGTATCTATTTGCTACGAGGTATGTTGCAAATTAATCTTTGCCATTTTGTTATAAATCAAACAAATGTTTGTTGGATTTGCACTCTGCGCCACAGGTCTTATCTTTATAGATAGCCAGTCGTTTGGCTGGACAATTACGCAACCGAGGAGTGATGCAAATGGCTAAAATTCTGGTGCTTTATTATTCCATGTATGGACATATCGAAACCATGGCTCATGCCGTTGCCGAAGGGGCAAATAAAGTTGACGGCGTTGAGGTGGTTGTGAAGCGCGTGCCGGAAACTATGCAGGCTGAAGCGTTTGCCAAAGCAGGCGGGAAAACACAAAATGCGCCCGTCGCCACGCCGCAGGAACTGGCGGAGTATGATGCCATCATCTTTGGTACCCCTACCCGTTTCGGCAATATGTCGGGACAGATGCGCACCTTCCTGGATCAGACCGGCGGCCTGTGGGCGTCTGGCGCGCTGTATGGCAAAGTCGCCAGCGTCTTTAGTTCAACCGGTACCGGCGGCGGCCAGGAGCAGACAATTACCTCAACCTGGACTACCCTTGCCCATCATGGGATGATCATTGTGCCGATTGGCTACGGCGCGCAGGAGCTGTTCGATGTCTCCCAGGTGCGCGGCGGCACGCCGTATGGCGCAACCACCATCGCAGGCGGCGACGGCTCCCGTCAACCAAGCCAGGAAGAGCTGGCTATCGCTCGCTATCAGGGTGAACACGTCGCCAATGTGGCTGTGAAATTACACGGCTAACCTTTAACAGGAGGAGTTGCATGCCGAACCAAGAAGCGAAGGCCCACCACGTGGGCGAATGGGCAAGCTTACGTAATACCTCTTTGGAAATCGCCGAAGCCATTTTCGAACTCGCGAATTACGATGAAAAGCTGGCGGAGAAAATTTGGGAAGAAGGCAGCGATGAGGTGCTGTCGCGAGCTTTCGCCAAAACCGACAAAGACAGCCTCTTCTGGGGCGAACAGACCATCGAACGTAAAAACGTCTGACGACGATCGCCTAATGCGGGCTTCAGGCCCGCATATTCCCGTATAAAGGTGGTCATAACTGACCTTACCTGAAGCCCTCCCCCTGACAACATTATGAATGTTGCCGGGCATAGTTATTGATTACCTCGTTAAGACGATCGTCATTTAAAGCGTATTATGGTTGCCGGTTATGAGGCGCGCAGACCGTGAAAGACACCTTTCCGGGATCGGCAGTATATAAAAATTGCCATTATCCTTGTCAATCATCCCATAAAAAATAACATCGCCGAGATTTGCAACAACTCGTAAAGTGCTATATTCAAAGTACTGCATTTTCCCCGTACTGGTGACTATCTTTCCCAGGCCGTCAATACAGTTCAACTCTACGCTCCTGGTGCTGCGCAATGAGCGCATACTGCGCTTTATTAACACATTAGCCCTTATTGCAGTAAGACATCGAAGCGTAAACTTCCTGTATTTAACGCACCTTGCTAAATAGGTTTTATAACAATAGTCCTGCAATCGGTGTTTGTATTTTTTAAAGACAACAATAACCATCGGAAATACAATTAAAAATGCGAGTACAGATTCAACGGAGTAACCACGAAGCTTAAAAGAAATAATAAATGAGGTAAAAATTGAGATGGTCATCACAACATTAAATCGGCGTGCAAACTTACCCTTGTCGGCAACCTTGAACCATTTTGTGGTTTTTGTGTTTTGTATATTATACTTCAGAAAATATCTTAAATAGTTTTTCAGCAAGTAAGCTTTAATTGTACGAGCCTCAGTTTTAGTAAGCTCATAATTAACGCTTGAATATATCACCCATGAATCATTCATAATCTTCCATAATATAATTTTATTGTTTCGCATACCCTCTGCATTTCTCAATAAATTATGTGCATCCTTGCCGCAAATATCAACACATTAACGTAAAGACTATCCTGGAAATAATTTTCAGCATAATGCCATCAAGCATAAACCCGGATTGCTCCGGGTTTTTTGTTCTATTTTGCCGCCTCGTTCATGACCTTTTTGAACGTCTCCAGCGGGCAGAATCCCTGATCATCTACCGGACAACCGTTAAGCGCCAGCGTGACCCGCTGCGGCGGGGATTGCAGGCTCAAGGCGTCCGCGTTGCGCAGCTGTTCAGTGCTTTGATAGACATACTCAATCTTCATTAAATCGCGATTGCTGCCGCTATCGTGCCAGCGTTGGAACAGCAGCTTGCCGCCGATGGGGGTGCGCTCATACTGGCCCGGTAACTGGTAGGGTTTAAAGTCCAGCGCCGTCAGCAGCGAAGCGATATTGGAATCATGCCCGACCAGCAGCGTTACTTTCGCCTTACCGGCGCCATCGCCCACCAGCGCATTATCGATATATTTGACCAGCGGCTTAGCGACGTTGCGCGCCACTTCCGCGGAAGTAAACAGGCTGTCCTGATAGCCATTTTTCAGCTTCGACAACACCTGCCACTGCTTATCGCTGGCAATTTCGCCCCACGCCACCTGATCCTTCGGAAAACCTTCGTAGTACTGCAGGGTGAAGGCGTCGACCAGCGAGTTGCCGACCTTCAGCGGCCCGGAGACGCCCGGCTCCTGCTGATATTTGGCGCTAAAGGTATCTTTACCGTCGCTAAGCGAGCAGACATGCTTTTCTTTACAGGATGGCGAATTGCGATAGTCGGTCATCTCTTCCAGCAGCTTGTAGCTCTCAGCGAGCTGCATCCCCTGACGCTCTTTCTCCATCGCCTGCACCGCTTTTTGCGCGAATTCGGCTGAATCGTCGGTAATGACCGGGTTGAAAGTGGGATCCATGGTTCCCATCTGCGGCTGATGATGCACAGGCACCCCGCAGCCCGGGAAAGCGCCGGTGATAAAGAACTGCGCGGTTGCGACGGTCCGCTGCAGGCTATTGGCGTAGGCGTAAACCGCATTCTCCGGCGGGCACTCGCCGCTGGTCACCAGCTTCTGCTGCGCCAGCCACTCACGCATATAGTGGCCCATATAGACTTCCAGCACGCCGCCTTTGGTGGTCAACTGGCCGCCAGGCACATCCCACTGCGGCCAGGATTTTGGCGTCGACTGCTCGAGTACGCTGCCGTTATTGGCTAGCGGAGCGCGCAGGTTGTGGCGGCTCATGATCAACACCTGTTGCAGCTGATACCCCTCTGGCGCAGCGGCGTCCTGCGCCTGGGCGCCGGCGGATAACAATACGGCCCCGGCCACCGCGGCGGCAAGTAGACTTTTTTTCATCCCTTCATCCTCAGTCATTTATTATCATCGCCATCATTGTGACGGATTTATGACATTTTTGCGGGCAATGGCTCACAAACTGAGGCGTCGGTCGCTTTTTTAGCGCTTCAGCCGGTCGCCATAATCGCGCATCCATTCCGCCAGCGGTTGCAACGCGCTGCGCATCGACAGGCCCAGCGGCGTTATCTGGTACTCCACACGTGGCGGTATTTCAGCGTACACCTCGCGGGAGACCAACCCGCGCTGTTCGAACAAGCGGAGCTGCCGGGTCAACTCTTTTTGAGTGATCGGGGCCGCCGCCCGCAACAGTTCGCCAAATCGCACCGGTTCATTAAGCACGATCAGCCGATATAAAATCGGAATCGCCCATTTCCCGGCGATCAGATTAACGAAATCCGTCATCGGACAAGGTTGTGGATCAAATTTTTTTTGCGCCGCCCGCGCAGTCTTTACCGTCATTGCACACCTCTTTGCGCATTAGTATCCATTTGGTACCTGGTATCCTTTGGATACTAAATTTTTTATAGTGCCTTTTCCACCCCGCACATTGGAGTTTCACAGATGGCACGTTTAGCAGGTAAATATACGCTGATTACCGGCGGTACCAGCGGTATTGGGTTAGCCACCGCGCAAGCGTTTATCGCCGAAGGGGCGAAAGTGGCAATCACCGGTCGCAATCCTGACGCCCTTGCACAGGCACAGGCGCAATTAGGGGAAAACGGCTGGGCCATCGCAGCGGATGCCGGCGATATTGTGGGACAGCGGCACCTGGCACAAGTAATTAGCCAACGCTGGCCACAGCTGGATGCGGTATTTATCAATGCAGGGGACGTTACCCATGGCGCGATTAGCGACTGGACGCCCGCGCAGTGGGATCAACTGATGAACATCAACCTGAAAGGACCGTTCTTCCTGCTGCAGGCACTACTGCCGCTGCTGGCGAATCCGTCATCGGTCATCCTTTGCGGATCGGTAAGCGCCCATATCGGGCTGCCCGCCAGCAGCGTGTACGCCGCCAGTAAAGCTGGAATATTATCGCTGGCGCGCACGCTGTCAGCGGAGCTGCTGTCGCGGGGAATTCGCGTCAACGGCCTGAGTCCCGGCCCGGTTCGAACTCCGGCGCTGAACAAACTTGGGCTCGGCGCAGATGCGCTGCAGGCGTTACAGGAAGAGATTAAAGCACTGGTACCCCTGGGCCGGATGGGCACGCCAGAAGAGCTGGCGAAAGCGGCGCTGTACCTGGCGTCGGATGAATCAAGCTACGTGGTAGGAACCGAGCTGCTGGTTGATGGCGGCACCGGCAACTTGTAAATCCGGAAGGCGGCGCTTATTCCGGTAAGGGTACCGCCGCCAGCGTACAAATCGCTTCATGTTCGCCGCCCCGGCGATCGACCATAACGACTTTATCGCCGGCTTTTTTTCCTTCACAGGGTTTAAGCACCTGCTCGACGATTCGTTCGCGAACCTGTTGGCTTTCCGACTGTGCCCAACAGGCAAAAGTCGTCAGCATTAGCGCCGAAGCAAACAGGCCAGCGGTACTGTTTTTAAACATGCATTACTCTCAGAAAATTCTCATTCAACGATTAGCGTACCAGCCGCAATCCCGTCCGTCTGTAAAATGACTTAACGGAGTGTTACGTCAGACGCTAAGGCGCTCACAGAGCGCCATCAACACATTAACACCATCAATACTTTAACATAATGAGCCATGGCTGATGCCTTTGGCACTTTTAGGTCATCTTTCGGAAACATCCCGATGCTATCGTCTTCGTGAGGCGTTATTTTTTCTTCTGTTTAAACAAATCATTAGGTTAATTTATGTCGGGTTTTGTGCTCTTTATCGTGGCGATTGCTCTACTGGGAGTCGCCGTTTACAGTCTGGTGTCCTATATCAAAGAACGTCGCGCCGGTCAGTTGCCAACCGATAAAAAAAAGAAATAATCCCCCTTTGCCAATCTTTACACCTGGGCTACGTAACAAACAGAGAAGGCAGGCTTAGCGCCTGCCTTCTCTCCTGCTATCACTAAAAGTTAAGACTCCCAGGCCTGCTCCGCCTTTGTTGCATCAAACTGCGGCGGCGGTTTACGGAAACGGCGGGTCAGGTAAGTGAGATAAAGCAATCCCAGCGCCGCCCAAACCAGACCTAACGTCAGCGAGGTCGCCTCGAGGTTCAACCACAGCACCCCCACGGTCAGGGCGCCGACCATCGGCAACAGTAGGTAGTGGAAGCGATCTTTCCAGGTTTTGTTATAACCCTTGCGCCGCCAGAAGTGGTTGTATACCGAGAGATTGACGAAGGTAAAGGCCACCAGCGCGCCGAAGTTGATTAGCGCCGTCGCGGTCACCAGGTCGAAGAACAGCGCCGACAGCGCGACGATGCCCACCATAATCACGTTGAGCGCAGGGGTTCGCCATTTCGGATGCACATAGCCGAAAATGCGCTCCGGGAAGACGTTATCGCGGCCCATCACGTACAGCAAGCGCGACACGCTGGCGTGCGACGCCAGGCCCGATGCCAGGGTATTAACAAAAGTGGTGCACAGGAAAATCGACTGGAACAGCTTGCCGCCGACGTAGAGCGCAATTTCCGGCAGCGCGGCGTCCGGATCTTTAAAGCGATGGATATCCGGGAAGAACAGCTGCATAAAGAACGAGGCGACGATAAAAATAATGCCGCCGTACATTGCGGTAAGGAAGATGGCCTTCGGGATCACCCGCGCGGCATTCGGGGTTTCTTCTGAAAGCGTGGTAACGGCGTCAAAGCCGAGGAACGAGAAGCAGACAATCGTCGCGCCGGTAATAATCGGGATCAGATGCGCATTCTCGCTGATGAACGGCTGCAGCGACCAGACGGTACCCACACCCTCGCCTTTATGCAGCCCTTGTACCACCAGAACCACAAACACCACCATGATGGAGATCTGCACCAGCACGAACAAAGTATTGAAGTTGGCCACCAGGTTGACGCTTTTCAGATTCGCCGCGGTCAGAATGGCGACAAAGGTCACCACCCACACCCACGGCGGCACTTCCGGAAACAGCGCGGAGAGGTAGATCTTCGCCAGCAGGACGTTAATCATCGGCAGGAACAGATAGTCCAGCAGTGAGGACCAGCCGACCATAAAACCGATGTGCGGGCTAATTGATTTTTGCGCATAGGTGTAGGCCGAGCCCGCTTCCGGGAACTGGCGCACCAGCTTGCCGTAGCTGATGGCGGTGAACAGCACCCCTGCCAGCGCCAGCAAATAAGAGGCTGGAACGTGGCCATTACTGATACCGGAAACGATGCCGAAGGTATCAAACACCGTCATTGGGGTCAGGTAAGCCAGCCCCATCATCACCACTTGCCACAGTTTGAGCGATTTACGCAGACGCGGTTTTCCCGCCTGAGCGGCGTTTTCTGCAGGAAGATTAGCAGCCATGACGCATTCCCCCCATGCCGACGACAGTTTGCGGGCACAAAGACCGGGTAACAAACCTGCTTAGCAAGGGGGTAAGACGTAAATAAAAGGGTAAGACGGACCGATGAACGGCGGTAAGTTGGCATCCAATGCGGCCAAAGAGGCCCCCTTCTCCCTGCGGATATTTGAACATCTGCATCATCTCATTTCCTCGTCACACACTGTGTCGTTAACTGAAGCCCCGTTGCCGCCTGCGCTCCTTAACGCGACATCCGGGAAATGGCTGGGCTCCCAGCAAAAAGGACGACCAGGCTCCGCTCAGGCCGTATGATGCTACCGGTTAAACTAATGCGCCCCTTTCGGGGCGAACATCAGGCGTTTTTCAACATCCACTCAATTTCGGTTTCTGTGATAAGACGCTCAAACTGCAGTAACTCATCATTCTTACAGGCGTGGTAAACGTGGCAGAAACGCTCGCCAAGACGCTCCCGCAGATGATCGTTTTGCATAAACTCCCACAGCGCATCGCTCTGGCGGATCGGGAACGGCAAGCCTTCTTGTTCCAGACCATTACCTTCCACCTCTTCCTGCAGCGGCAGCGGATTATCCAGCCCGTGCAGGATACCGGCGAAAATCGCCGCCATCACCAGATACGGGTTGGCGTCCGCCCCGGCCACGCGGTATTCAACGCGGTGGTTATGCCGATCGCCACACGGAATACGCAGCGCTACCGTACGGTTGTTATGCCCCCATGACGCCTGGGTCGGCACATACATGCCCGCCTGGAAGCGACGATACGAGTTCACGTTCGGCGCCAGCAGCGCCATCGACGCCGGCATCAGGTCAATCATCCCGGCCAGCACGCGTTTCAGCAGGGCTGAATCCTCGCCGTCCGCATCCGCCAGCACGTTTTCACCTTTATTGTTTTGCATGCTGATATGGATATGCATCCCGCTACCCGCATGCTCTTCATAAGGTTTCGCCATAAAAGTGGCGTGCATCTTATGCTTCTCCGCCATTAAACGCACGAGACGTTTTAATGCCAGCGCATCATCGCACGCATCCAGCACGTTATCGGTGTGGTGGAGGTTGATTTCGAACTGCCCTGGAGAGGCTTCGGCCACCGCGCCATCCGCCGGGATCAGCTGTAACTGGGCCAGTTCATCAATATCATTCAGTACATCGGCAAAATGGTTGAGGTTATCAACGGAATAGACCTGGCTTTGGGTATTGCGGTCGTCGGTGCCGGGCGCGCACGGCGGCTGCAGGTAGCCTTCGGCATCGCGTTTGCGATCGAGTAAATAGAACTCCAGCTCTACCGCTACCACGGGGAACAATCCGCGCTGGCGGAGCTGCTGCCAGAGGCGGTTGAGTACGTTCCGCGGCTCAACGTCAAAGGGAGCGCCATCTTCATCAACCATGGTCAACAAGACCTGGCCGATGTATTCCGGATCGGCGGCCGAAGGGGTCAACGTACCCAATACCGGGACGCAGCTGCGGTCCGGTTCGCCCATATCCTGGCCAAGCCCGGCCTCTTCCACCACGTTGCCGAGAATATCCATCGCGAAAACGGATGCCGGGAAGTAGCAGCCTTTCTCCAGCTTGCTGAGGCTGGCAACCGGGATGCGTTTGCCGCGGAAGCAGCCGTTCAGGTCTGTGAGAAGTACATCGACATACTGAGTATTGGGGTAGGTTTCGAGGTAGCGCTTCACTTCTTTAGCGAACGCGCTTACCCGTCTCTCTTCCGTCTGCTGAACAAAATTCTCAACTTCTACGATATTGGTATCCATGATTCACCGCCGTTGTTTTAGTTTTCGGACCCTGACTGAAAACGTCAAATATAATGTCCACCCTTCGAATGTGTATGCAAACAAAATGTTTGTCAAATGTTAAATTAAGTTTGCAAACGGCTATTTCCACTGCTAGATTGATAAAATATTGAACGATATGGCCGTTTATCAGCCACTGGCGGTCATAATTTAGTCCACTTTGTGAGGGCGATCATGGAAAATATAATGTACAAGCCAGTTATTGGCGTCGTGATGTGTAGAAACAGGCTTAAGGGTCACCAGACCCAGACTCTGCAAGAAAAGTACCTGAATGCCATTGTTAACGCTGGCGGACTGCCGATTGCCCTGCCGCACGCGCTGGCCGAGCCGGAACTGCTGGATGCGTTAGTCGATAAACTGGACGGGATCTACCTGCCAGGCAGCCCCAGCAACGTGCAGCCGCACCTTTATGGTGAAAACGGCGATGAGCCTGACGCCGACCCCGGGCGTGATCTTCTGAGCATGGCGCTAATTAACGCCGCGCTCGAAAGGCGCATCCCCATTTTCGCCATCTGCCGAGGGCTGCAGGAACTGGTTGTCGCCACCGGCGGGACTCTGTATCGTCGTCTGTTTGAACAGCCGGAACTGCTGGAGCATCGCGAAGATCCTGAACTACCGGTGGAGCAGCAGTATGCGCCGTCCCACCAGGTGGAGGTGCAGGAAGGGGGTTTACTTTCTCAGTTAATACCGGGCTGCAACACGTTTTGGGTAAACTCGCTACACGGCCAGGGCGCAAAAACGCTGGGTTCGCGTCTGCGCGTGGAGGCCCGTTCACCGGATGGGCTGGTTGAGGCGGTCAGCGTCAACGACCACCCTTTCGCGCTGGGCGTACAATGGCATCCTGAATGGAACAGTAGCGAATACGCCCTGTCGCGTATGTTGTTTGATGGTTTTATCACCGCCTGTCAGAACCATGTCGCCGAAAAGCGGCGGCTCTGACCACTACAGTTAAGGAAATGCAAATATGAGCGATGACGGACTGGCGCCAGGGAAACGTCTGTCAGAGATCCGCCAACAGCTGGGTCTTTCACAGCGTCGTGCCGCCGAACTGTCTGGGTTAACACATAGTGCCATCAGCACCATAGAGCAGGACAAAGTCAGTCCTGCCATCAGTACGCTGCAAAAGCTGCTGAAAGTATATGGGCTGTCGCTCTCGGAATTCTTTTCTGAACCCGAAAAGCCGGATGAACCGCAGGTCGTCATTAATCAGGACGATCTTATCGAAATGGGGAGTCAGGGCGTTTCAATGAAACTGGTTCATAACGGAAATCCGAACCGTACGCTGGCGATGATTTTTGAAACTTACCAGCCTGGGACCACAACCGGGGAGAGAATTAAGCATCAGGGTGAGGAGATAGGCACCATACTGGAAGGTGAGATCGTGCTGACGATTAACGGTCAGTCGTACCACCTGGTGGCTGGACAGAGCTATGCCATTAATACCGGCATCCCTCATAGCTTCAGCAACACCTCGGCAGGTATCTGCCGCATTATCAGTGCCCATACCCCCACCACATTCTGATTTCTTAGCCTGAGCAGGTTTCAGGCTTTCTTCAGGCCTGTCGCGGCGGATGTAATATTTCCGCCGCGGCGAAGAACTCGCAGCGATAATACCTGCGCAGCGCGGAAATCTTATTTCCTGCCGGCCCTCAGATAATTAACGCCAGTGAATGGCGAAAAACGGTACTCAACTCCGGGGATGCTCTGCACCCTGAAAACGCCGAACCCTATATTTTGCCGATGATGTTTTTAAGGAGTCATGATGAATTTTCAGCACCTGGCTTACTGGCAGGAAAAAGCGAAAAACCTGGTCATTGAAACGCGCTTATTTATTAACGGCGAATATTGCGCCGCGGCCGATGATACCACTTTTGAGACTATCGACCCTGCCGCACAGCAGACATTGGCGCAGGTCGCCCGCGGTAAAAAAGCCGACGTCGAACGGGCAGTGAAAACCGCGCGTCAGGCTTTTGATAACGGCGACTGGTCGCAGGCCTCCCCGGCCCGGCGTAAAGCGGTTCTCACGAAATTTGCCGACCTGATGGAAACCCATCGTGAAGAGCTGGCGCTGCTGGAAACGCTCGATACCGGCAAACCGATTCGCCACAGCCTGCGCGACGATATTCCCGGCGCCGCCCGCGCCATTCGCTGGTACGCCGAAGCGCTGGATAAAGTCTATGGCGAAGTCGCGCCCACCGGCGGCAACGAGCTGGCAATGATCGTTCGTGAACCGATTGGCGTGATTGCCGCGGTGGTGCCGTGGAACTTCCCGCTGCTGCTGGCCTGCTGGAAACTCGGCCCGGCGCTGGCGGCTGGTAATAGCGTAATCCTCAAACCCTCGGAAAAATCGCCGCTCACCGCCCTGCGTCTGGCAGGGCTTGCGAAAGAAGCCGGACTTCCGGACGGGGTGTTAAACGTGGTCAGCGGCTTTGGCCACGAGGCCGGGCAGGCGCTGGCGCTGCATCCTGACGTTGAAGTCATTACCTTCACCGGATCCACACGTACCGGCAAACAGCTGCTAAAAGATGCCGGCGACAGCAATATGAAGCGCGTGTGGCTGGAAGCCGGCGGCAAGAGCGCCAATATCGTCTTCGCCGACTGTCCGGATCTGCAAAAAGCGGTCAACGCCACCGCCGGCGGTATCTTCTATAACCAGGGGCAGGTCTGCATCGCCGGCACCCGCCTGCTGCTGGAAGAGAGCATCGCTGATGAGTTCCTGACGTTGTTGAAAGCGCAGGCGCAAAACTGGCAGCCGGGTAATCCGCTCGATCCCAATACCACCATGGGGATGTTAATTGATAACGCCCATGCCGACAGCGTACACAGCTTTATCCGCGGCGGTGAGGCCAAAAGCACGCTATTCCTCGACGGGCGGAAAAATCCGTGGCCTGCCGCCGTCGGCCCGACCATTTTCGTCGATGTCGACCCGTCCTCAACCCTCAGCCGCGAAGAGATCTTCGGCCCGGTGCTGGTCGTCACGCGCTTCAAAAGCGAAGAACAGGCGCTGCAGCTGGCCAACGACAGCGACTACGGTCTCGGCGCCGCGGTGTGGACCCGCGATCTGTCGCGCGCCCACCGCATGAGTCGCCGCCTGAAGGCCGGCTCGGTCTTCGTCAACAACTACAACGATGGTGATATGACCGTCCCGTTCGGCGGCTATAAGCAGAGCGGCAACGGGCGCGATAAATCGCTGCACGCGCTGGAAAAATTCACCGAACTGAAAACCATCTGGATTGCTCTGGAGTCTTGATCATGACTGAACATACCACTAGTTACTACGCCGCCAGCGCCAACAAGTATGAACCGTTCCCGACGCTGGAGGAATCAATCAACTGTGACGTCTGCGTCGTCGGCGGCGGTTACACCGGCCTCTCCTCGGCCCTGCATCTGGCCGAAATGGGCTACGACGTAGTAGTGCTGGAAGGCGCGCGTATCGGCTTCGGCGCCAGCGGCCGCAACGGCGGACAGCTGGTTAACTCCTATAGCCGCGATATCGACGTTATTGAGAAGAACTACGGCCCGGATGCGGCCAAAATGCTCGGCAGCATGATGTTCGAAGGCGGCGATATTATTCGCGAGCGCATCCAGCGTTACCAGATCCAGTGCGATTACCGCCCAGGCGGCCTGTTTGTGGCCATGAACCATAAGCAAATGGAAACGCTGGAAGAGCAAAAAGCCAACTGGGAGCGCTACGGCAATACCCAACTGGAACTGCTCGACAGCCATGCCATTCGTCGCGAAGTAGACAGCGACCGCTACGTCGGCGCCCTGCTCGACCACAGCGGCGGCCATATTCACCCGCTGAACCTTGCCATCGGCGAAGCGGACGCCATTCGTCTTAACGGCGGCCGGGTGTATGAGCAGTCGCCGGTGACCCGAATTCAGCACACCAGCCCGGCGGTAGTCAGTACCGCTCGCGGCCAGGTAACCGCGCGCTACGTGATCGTCGCCGGTAACGCCTATCTCGGCGACAAGCTTGAACCGGAGCTGGCAAAACGCAGCATGCCGTGCGGCACTCAGGTCGTGACGACCGCTCCGCTGTCGGAAGACTTAGCCCGCTCGCTGATCCCGAAAAACTACTGCGTGGAAGATTGTAACTACCTGCTGGACTACTACCGCCTCACCGGCGATAACCGCCTGCTGTACGGCGGCGGCGTGGTCTACGGCGCACGCGATCCGGACGACGTTGAGCGCCTGATCATGCCGAAACTGCTGAAAACCTTCCCGCAGCTGCAGGGGGTAAAAATTGACTACCGCTGGACCGGCAACTTCCTGCTGACCCTGTCGCGTATGCCGCAGTTCGGCCGTCTCGATAACAATATTTACTACATGCAGGGCTACAGCGGCCACGGAGTGACCTGTACCCATCTGGCCGGACGCTTGATTTCAGAACTGCTACGCGGCGATGCCGAGCGCTTCGATGCCTTCGCCAAACTGCCGCACTACCCGTTCCCGGGCGGGCGCAGCCTGCGAATTCCTTTTACCGCCATGGGCGCCGCCTACTACAGCCTGCGCGATCGCCTTGGGGTCTGATTTGCCGTTCGGTTCCGTGATTAACTTTTGCTAAAGGGTGTTTATTATGAGCAACAATGAATTCCATCAGCGTCGTCTTTCCGCTACCCCGCGCGGCGTGGGCGTTATGTGCAACTTCTTCGCCCAGAGCGCGCAAAACGCCACGTTGACCGATGTCGAAGGCAATGAATATATCGATTTCGCCGCCGGCATCGCGGTGCTGAATACCGGCCATCGCCATCCGCGGATGGTCGCCGCGGTTGAACAGCAGCTACAGCAGTTTACCCATACCGCCTATCAGATAGTGCCTTATGAAAGCTATGTGTCGCTGGCCGAGAAGCTCAACGAACTGGCGCCGGTAAAAGGCCCGGCAAAAACCGCCTTCTTCTCTACCGGCGCGGAAGCGGTCGAAAACGCGGTGAAGATCGCCCGTGCCCATACCGGACGCCCGGGCGTTATCGCCTTCGGCGGCGGTTTCCATGGCCGTACCTATATGACGATGGCGCTAACCGGTAAGGTCGCGCCGTACAAGCTAGGCTTCGGGCCGTTCCCCGGCTCGGTATACCACGTGCCGTATCCGTCAGCGCTGCACGGTATCAGCACCGCCGATTCGATTACCGCCCTTGAACGCCTGTTCAAAGCCGATATCGAAGCCAAACAGGTGGCGGCGATTATTTTCGAACCGGTACAGGGCGAAGGCGGTTTTAACGTCGCGCCGAAAGAGCTGGTTGCCGCAGTACGCCGCCTCTGCGATGAGCACGGCATCGTGATGATTGCCGATGAAGTACAGAGCGGCTTCGCCCGCACCGGTAAATTGTTCGCCATGGATCACTATGCCGATAAACCGGATCTGATGACGATGGCTAAAAGCCTGGCGGGCGGCATGCCGCTTTCCGGCGTGGTCGGCAACGCGCAGATCATGGATGCCCCGGCGCCGGGCGGCTTAGGCGGCACCTACGCCGGCAACCCGCTGGCAGTGGCGGCCGCGCATGCGGTGCTGGATATCATTGATAACGAAGCGCTGTGCGAGCGCGCGCAGTTCCTCGGCGAGCGCCTGCTGGCGACGCTACAGGAAGTGAAGGGCTGGTGTCCGGCGCTGGTGGAAGCGCGCGGCGTGGGTTCGATGATCGCCGCCGAGTTTTTCGACCCGGCGACCGGCGAACCGTCGGCGGCGATTGCGCAGAAAATCCAGCAGCAGGCGCTGGAGCAAGGCCTGCTGCTGTTGACCTGCGGTCAGTATGGCAACGTCATTCGCTTCCTCTATCCGTTGACCATCCCGGATGCGCAGTTCTCCCGCGCGCTGACGATTCTGCAGAGCGTCACGCGTCTGTAACGCCCTCCGCCGGCGGCGCTGGTCGCCGGCTGTTTTCCTCGCTGCTGACGATACATTGCTGGGGATAGTGCTGCTGAAAATAGTGGCGTAGAAACTCCACGGTGGTGCGGATTTTGGCTGAGGTCGCCAGCCGCGACACGTAGACCGCCCAGACGTTGGCGGGCTGAAAGTAGTCCGGCAGCACGTGCACCAAATGGCCGCTGGCGATATTTTCACTGACATCCCACCAGGAACGTAACGCAATCCCCTGCCCATCCAGACACCACTGATGCACGATCTCACCATGGTTGGAGGAGAGCGGCCCGGTCACCTTGATCGCGTGCTGACCCTCTTTGCTGTGCAACTGCCAAACGCCAAACGGATGGTCGCGCTCTTTGATCACCAGGCAGGGTAAGGTAGCCAGATCGCTAAGCTGCTTCGGTTGCGGATGGCGGGCAAGAAACTGCGGCGACGCGCAGAGAATACGATGGTTGGTCGCCAGCTTGCGGGCAATCAGATTCGGCGCGATATCGTCGCCGACGCGAATATCGAGATCCACCCCTTCATTGACTAAATCCACCAGCCGGTCCTGGACATCGAAGCGCAGCTCAAGTTGTGGGTACTGGCGCGCCAGCGCCGACAGCGCCGGGGCCACCACCCGACGGCCAAAGCCAAAGCTGCTGATAATACGCAGCGTTCCCTGCGGTACCTGACGCACGTCGGAAAGCTCGTCCATCATCTCATCCACATCCTGCAGAATGCGCTGCGCCCATTCGTAGATCCGCTCCCCTTCTTCGGTAATGGTGACCCGACGGGTGGTACGGTGCAGCAACATCACATTCAGGGTTTGCTCCAGCAGCGAAACCCGCTTGCTGACGAACGCCGGCGATACGCCAAGCTCCTCGGCGGCGGCAGCAAAACCGGCCCGGCGAGCGACCAGCATGAACACGCGTAAATCATTTAGCAGCGGCAGATTATTCATGATCTGTGTTTTATGTTTCACCAGTTAGCGTGATTAATTATGAACCAGTCAATTATAGGATAGGCAGGTGGTCAAACATCATCGCTAAAAAGTGAGAACCGGAATGAAAAAAACCTGTCGTATTGCCGCCATCCCCGGTGACGGAATTGGTAAAGAAGTTCTGCCTGAAGGTATTCGCGTGCTGCAAGCCGCCGCGCAGCGTTGGGATCTGTCGCTGAGCTTCGAACAGATGGAGTGGGCAAGCTGCGAATATTACGCCCATCACGGCAAGATGATGCCGGACGACTGGCGCGAGCAATTGCAGGGCTTCGATGCTATCTATTTCGGCGCCGTCGGCTGGCCGGATACCGTCCCCGACCATATCTCCCTATGGGGTTCGCTGCTGAAGTTCCGCCGTGAGTTCGATCAGTACGTCAACCTGCGCCCGGTGCGCCTGTTCCCCGGCGTCCCCTGCCCGCTGGCGGGTAAAAAGGCCGGCGATATCGATTTTTACGTGGTGCGCGAAAATACCGAAGGTGAATATTCCGCCCTCGGCGGTCGCGCCAATGAAGGCACCGAGCATGAAGTGGTGATTCAGGAGTCGGTCTTCACCCGCCGCGGCGTTGACCGGATCCTGCGCTACGCCTTTGAGCTGGCGCAAAGCCGCCCGCGCAAAACGCTGACTTCCGCAACCAAATCTAACGGCCTTGCGATCAGCATGCCCTACTGGGATGAGCGCGTGGAAGAGATGGCCAAAAGCTATCCCGAGATTCGCTGGGACAAGCAGCATATCGATATTCTCTGCGCCCGCTTCGTGCTGCAGCCGGAACGTTTCGACGTGGTCGTCGGCTCCAATCTGTTTGGCGATATTCTGTCGGATCTCGGCCCGGCCTGTACCGGCACTATCGGTATTGCGCCGTCGGCTAACCTCAATCCCGAGCGCGCCTTCCCGTCGCTGTTCGAACCGGTTCACGGGTCGGCGCCGGATATCTACGGTAAAAATATCGCCAACCCGATCGCTACCGTTTGGGCCGGGGCGATGATGCTCGATTTCCTCGGCAACGGCGATGAGCGCTACCACGCCGCGCATAACGGTATTCTGGCAGCGATAGAACAGGTGATCGCTAGCGGTCCGAAAACTCCGGACATGAAAGGCACCGCCTCAACGCAGCAGGTCAGCGACGCTATCTGCAAGGCCATTTTGGCGTAATTACCCGGCCGCTCCCCGGTCGCGCTGCGCTTACCGGGGCTACAATGGCACGAGAATATCGCCCGATCGCGTAGCCCGGGTAAGGCGTAGCCGCTACCCGGGAAGACCTGCGCCAACTCCCCTCTCTCCTCTGAATGCAGAATCCCCCACGATTGACAAGTGAACCGCATCACAGCGGCGAACTTTATTCATTCCCGAAAGGAAAGAACCTGCGCCAATTCACCTTTTATTATTTCCGTTCCGTGTTTTATTGCTTCACGAATCGGCCAATTGTTTAATTCATGTAACGAAGAAATAATCCAATTGTTAATAGTATTTTGCTACGAACCCTGACCCTACAGCGTGATAACAACGACAGGCTAAAGCCACCGACGGGCAACCGTGCCCAGGAGATCACTCATGTTGAGCAACGTAAAGAAAAAAGATGTGCCGCTGATTGTCATCAGTCTCGCGGCCATTGTTTTCATCGCCGCTACATTAAGTCTCTTCCCCCAGCAAACCGCGCAGGCGGCTAATTCGATTTTTAACGGCGTTACCCGCCTGCTGGGTTCCGCGGTACAAGTGCTGGTGCTGCTGGCGCTGGGACTGGTGTTGTATCTGGCCACCAGCAAATACGGCAATATCCGGCTCGGCGAAGGCAAAGCCGAGTACAGCACTCTCTCATGGCTGTTTATGTTTATCTGCGCCGGGCTCGGCTCCTCTACGCTGTACTGGGGTGTTGCCGAGTGGGCTTATTACTACCAGACCCCTGGCCTGAATATTGCGCCGCATTCAGCAAAAGCGCTGGAATACAGCATCCCGTACTCTTTCTTCCACTGGGGCATTAGCGCGTGGGCGACCTACACCCTCGCCTCGCTGATCATGGCCTATCACTTCCACGTACGGAAAAACAAAGGGCTCAGCCTCTCCGGGATCATTTCGGCGATCACCGGCGTCAATCCGCAGGGCTTCTGGGGTCGTCTGGTTGACCTGATGTTCCTGATAGCCACCGTCGGCGCGTTAACCATTTCGCTGGTGGTCACTGCCGCCACCTTCACCCGCGGCCTGTCAGCACTCACCGGACTGCCGGATAACTTCACCGTCCAGGCGTTTGTGATCCTGCTCTCCGGCGGTATTTTCTGCATGAGTTCGTGGATTGGCATCAACAACGGCCTTCAGCGTCTGAGCAAAATGGTCGGCTGGGGGGCGTTCCTGCTGCCGTTGGTGGTATTACTGGTTGGCCCGACCGAATTCATCACCAATAACATCATCAACGCCATCGGTCTGACGACCCAAAACTTCCTGCAGATGAGCCTGTTTACCGACCCGCTCGGCGACGGCGCCTTTACCCGCAGCTGGACCGTCTTCTACTGGTTGTGGTGGATCTCCTATACCCCAGGCGTGGCGATGTTCGTCACCCGCGTCTCCCGCGGACGTAAGATTAAAGAGGTGATCTGGGGGCTTATCCTCGGCAGCACCGTCGGCTGCTGGTTCTTCTTCGGAGTGATGGAAAGCTACGCCATGCATCAGTTCGTCAACGGCGTGATTAACGTGCCGCAGGTCATGCAGACCCTCGGCGGCGAAACCGCCGTCCAGCAGGTGCTAATGTCGCTGCCGGCGGGCAAGTTATTCCTCGCCGCCTATCTGTTCGTGATGATTGTTTTCCTCGCTTCGCACATGGATGCGGTGGCTTACACCATGGCGGCGACCAGTACCCGTAACCTGCGCGAAGGCGAGGATCCGGATCGCGGCATGCGCCTGTTCTGGTGCGTGGTGATAACCCTCATCCCACTATCGATTCTGTTTACCGGCGCTTCGCTGGAAACCATGAAAACCACCGTGGTGCTAACCGCCTTACCGTTCCTTGCCATTTTACTGATCAAGACCGGCGGCTTCGTACGCTGGCTAAAACAGGACTACGCCCACGTGCCTGTGCATCAGATAGAAACCCATACGCCCGAGCCGATCGTTAAAGCCGAGACGCTGCCGGTTGGCGCGGTACTCAAAGGCGACGGCCAGTCGCTGTAAAAAACGCTTACTGACAATAATCACAAGGTGACCCTACATGAGCAATTTAAGCCCTGACTTTACCCTGCCGATTAACTTTTGCGCCAATCCGCAGGACGCCTGGACCATTCCGGCCCGTTTTTACACCGACAGCCAGGCGTTTGAGCACGAGAAAGAGCGTATCTTCGCCAATAGCTGGATTTGCGTCGCCCACGGCAGCGAAGTCGCCAGGCCGAACGATTACATTACCCGGGAGATCATCGGCGAAAATATCGTTATCGTCCGCGGGCGCGACAACATTCTGCGCGCCTTCTATAACGTCTGCCCGCACCGCGGCCACCAGTTGCTGAGCGGCGAAGGTAAAGCCAAAAACGTGATTACCTGCCCCTATCACGCCTGGGCCTTCAAGCTGGACGGCAATCTCGCCCACGCCCGCAACTGCGAAAACGTGGAGAATTTCGATAGCGAAAAGGCAAAGCTTGTGCCGGTTCGCCTTGAAGAGTATGCCGGCTTCGTGTTTATCAATATGAACCCACAAGCGGAGAGCGTGGAAACGCAGCTACCGGGGCTGCAGGACAAAGTGCTGGAAGCCTGCCCGGATGTGCATGAGCTGAAACTGGCGGCGCGCTTTACCACTCTTACCCCGGCGAACTGGAAAAATATCGTCGATAACTATCTGGAATGTTACCACTGCGGCCCGGCGCACCCGGGCTTCTCGGATTCCGTGCAGGTTGACCGTTACTGGCACACCATGCACGGCAAATGGACGCTGCAGTATGGCTTCGCCAAGCCGTCCGAGCAGTCGTTTAAATTCGAAGAAGGCACCGACGCCGCGTTCCACGGTTTCTGGCTGTGGCCGTGCACCATGCTCAACGTCACGCCGATCAAGGGCATGATGACCGTCATTTATGAATTCCCGGTGGATGAAGAGACCACCCTGCAGAATTACGACATTTATTTCACCAACGAAGAGCTGACCGACGATCAGAAAGCGCTGATTGAGTGGTATCGCGACGTGTTCCGCCCGGAAGATTTACGTCTGGTGGAAAGCGTGCAAAAGGGGCTGAAGTCCCGCGGTTATCGCGGCCAGGGGCGCATTATGGCGGATAACAGCGGCAGCGGTATCTCCGAGCACGGGATCGCCCATTTCCATAATCTGGTCGCCCAGGTGTTCCAGCCGTAATCGTTGAAGGAGTTAGCCATGTCCGTATTTCACTCAAATCTGTTTCGCCAGCAGGCGCTGATTGCCGGAAGCTGGCGCGACGCAGCCGACGGTACGACCCTTGCCGTCAGCAACCCCTCCACCGGCGAGGCGCTCGGCCAGATCCCGAATATGGGACGGACGGAAGCGCAGCAGGCGGTGGATGCCGCCGCTGCCGCGCTGCCGGCATGGCGCGCGCTTACCGCCGCCCAGCGCGCCGCGTTATTGAAGAACTGGCACCGCCTGATCCTCGAAAACAAGACCGCGCTGGCGCAGATAATGACCGCCGAGCAGGGCAAGCCGCTGGCGGAAGCGGAAGGCGAAATCGCCTATGCAGCCTCGTTTATCGAGTGGTTTGCCGAACAAGGGAAACGCGCCAACGGCGAGATAATCCCCTCCCCCGGCGCCGATAAACGCCTGATGGTGATCCGCCAGGGCGTGGGGGTCTGCGCGGCGATCACCCCGTGGAACTTCCCGGCGGCGATGATCACCCGTAAGGCCGGCCCGGCGCTGGCCGCGGGTTGTACGATGGTAATTAAGCCTGCCAACGAAACGCCATTTACCGCGCTGGCGATGGCGGAACTGGCGAATCAGGCCGGGATCCCGCAGGGCGTGATTAACGTTGTCACCGGGCAGTCGCGTGAAATTGGCGCGGTGTTCACCGGCGATGAGCGGGTGCGAAAGCTCTCCTTTACCGGCTCGACCGAAGTTGGCCGCGTGCTGATGCGCCAGTGCGCGGAATCCATCAAAAAGCTCTCTTTAGAGCTCGGCGGTAACGCGCCGTTTATCGTCTTTGACGACGCCGATATCGATAAAGCCGTCGAGGGAGCGCTGATCGCCAAGTTCCGCAACGCCGGGCAAACCTGCGTTTGCGTCAACCGCTTCTATATTCATCGCGCCGTCTACGACCAATTCTGCGATAAGTTCGTCGCCCGCGTCGCCGCCCTGAAAGTCGGCGATGGCAGCGAGTCCGATGTACAGATTGGCCCACTTATCAACGCCGACGCCGGGCGCAAAGTCCAGTCCCTGCTCGACGACGCCCTGAGCCGCGGCGCCACGCTGTTAACCGGCGGAAAAGCACATCCGCTGGGCGGTAATTTCTTCACCCCTACGGTTATCGGCAACGTACAGCCGGGGTCACTGCTGCTGCAGGAAGAGATTTTCGGCCCGGTGGCCGCGCTGGTGAAATTTGAGGATGAGCAAGAGGTCATTGAGCAGGCCAATAACACCATCTACGGCCTCGCCTCCTATTTCTACAGCAACGATGCCGCCCGTATCTGGCGCGTCTCCGAGCAGCTGGAATACGGCATGGTCGGCATCAATACCGGGCTGATTTCCAACGAAGTCGCGCCATTTGGCGGGGTGAAACAGTCGGGTCTTGGCCGCGAAGGCTCGGAACACGGAATCGAAGATTACCTGGAGATGAAGTATCTCTGCCAGGGGTTGTAACTGTATTCTCCCGGCGGCGGCTCTGGCCACGCCGGGATTTTTGATGGAGTTCAGCGATGTCTGATTATCAAATGTTTAAGACGATCGTTCGCGATGTTGAACAGATCACCGCCCAGGTTAAGCGTTTTACGCTGGTATCGTCGACCGGCGCCCCGCTGCCGGCATTCAGCGGCGGTAGCCATATAATCGTCCAGATGCAGGATGGCGAGCAGCGCTACAGCAATGCCTATTCGCTCATGAGCTCGCCGCTGGATACCACAAGCTGGCAGATTGCGGTGCGTCTTGAGTCGCCTTCCAAAGGCGGCTCGCGTTTTATGCATCAGCAGGTGCGACCGGGCGATACTCTGGCGGTGTCCACCCCCAACAACCTGTTCGCCATCGAACCGCAGGCGCGAAAACATCTGCTGATCGCCGGCGGCATCGGCATCACGCCGTTTTTAGCGCATATTCCTGAACTGGAACAGCAGCAGGCCGACTGGCAACTGCACTACTGTTTCCACGACGCCGACAATAATGCTTTCGTCGATGCGCTCAGCGCAGCGCCGTGGCGCGACCGGGTCAATATTCACATATCAGCGCTCGGCAGCCGTCTCGATCTGTCGCGCCTGTTCGCCGACATCGAGCCCGGAACCCACGTCTATACCTGCGGCCCGGCTGCACTTAACGAGGCGGTGAAAGCCGCCGCCGAACGGTATCAGGTTCCCGCCAGCCAGCTGCACTTTGAGCAATTTATCCTTGAGGATAAAGGCGGAGAGGCATTTACGCTGGTGCTGGCGCGTTCCGGACGCGAATTTACCGTGCCGCAGGATATGACCATTTTACAGGTGATTGAGAATAACAAAGCGGCGAAGGTGGAATGCCTGTGCCGCGAAGGGGTGTGCGGCACCTGCGAAACGATGATTCTGGAGGGCGAAGCCGACCACCGCGATCAGTACTACAGCGATGAAGAGAAAGCCAGCCAGCAGAGTATGCTGATCTGCTGCTCACGCGCTAAAGGCGGCCGGTTGGTGCTGGATTTATAGCTCGCTCTCCGGCCAGCGGCGCTGGCCGGAGAGACAATCACAATTCCAGCTCGCGGCGCAGCAGTTCGGCGATATCCTCGGGGCTTGCCGCATTTACCAGAGCGGTACGAAAACCCTCATGCATAATGCGCCGCGCCAACCGTGAGAAGATCCGCATATGCTGGTCACCCGCCGAGTGTTTGTTCAGCGTCAGCATAATGACAAATTGCGCTTCTTCATCGCCCCACATCACCGGTTGCGCCAGCCGCGCGACGCTGATGGTCGACTGCTCAATATGCTCGGATTTACTGTGCGGAATGGCGAAGCTAAAGCCCAGACCGGTGGAGAACACCGCCTCGCGGGCCCACAGGTCTGCCTCCAGCTTACGCGGATAGCGGCAACGCCCGGCCAGCAGCAGATTATCAGTCATCCCTTTCAGCACTTCTTCCTTGCTGCGCCAGTCGCTATTAAGCGTAATGCACTGGGTGCTCACCAGCGGAACATCCTGCTGACGCATGCGGAACTGGGCCAGCAGATGCTCGACTTCCAGTGAGGTACGGCACTGCATCGCCTGATTCAGTAGCTGGCGGCAGGCGCGGCTATCCAGTTGCGCCAGGCGCGCCTTAGTCGCCGGGATTGCCGGCGCGCTCATACTCAATTCATCTAAACCGAGGCCAACCAGCAGCGGCAGTACCGATCCTTTCGCCCCCAGCTCGCCGCACAGGCCAATCCATTTTCCCTGACGATGCACCGCCTGCACGGCATAGTCCAACGCGCGCAGGAAGGCCGGGTTCAGGCTGTTGTAATGACGCGTCACTTTAGCGTTATCGCGATCGACCGCCAGCAGATACTGCGTTAAATCGTTGCTGCCGATGCTAAAGAAATCGACCTCTTCACAGCACTGATCGATGATAAACATCACCGACGGCACCTCCAGCATGATGCCGAGCGGGATCTTTTCATCAAACGGGATCTGTTCGGCGCGCAGCGACTGCTTGGCCTCCGCCAGCCGCTCTTTCACCCACAGAATCTCCTCCATTGATGAAATCATCGGGATCATAATTTTCAGCGAGCCGTGCGCCGAGGCGCGTAAAATGGCCCGCAGCTGAGTATGAAACAACGCTTGATACTCTTCATAGATGCGTACCGCGCGGTAGCCGAGGAACGGATTGTTTTCCGCCGGAATATTGAGATACGCCACCGGCTTATCGCCGCCGATATCCATGGTGCGCACGATAATACTGCGCCCGTTAGCGGGCTCAAGCGCCTGACAAAAGATGTTGTAGAGCTCATTTTCCGACGGCGCGCCGGGACGGTCCATATACAACATTTCGGTACGGAACAGCCCAACCGACTGCGCGCCGTTATTAAATGCCGCCACCGCTTCCACCGAATGCGCGATATTGGCGGCGATCTCTACGCGGATGCCGTCTTGCGTCTGCCCGGCTTTATCAAGCCATACCTGCTGCTGTTGCTGAATTTGCCCCTGTAGCCAGGACTCCTGCTGATAATAGCGCGCTACCGCTGGGCTGGGGTCCACCACCAGCAGCCCGGCATTACCGTCGATCTGTACCTGAGTATCGACCCACGGCAGCAGCGCCGGCAGGTCAACGCCCACCAACGTAGGAATATTGAACGAACGGGCCAGAATGACAGTATGTGAAGTTGTGCCGCCGCTGCGCAGCAGTAGCCCTTTCAACTGCGACTTATCTAGTTCCAGAAACTGGCTTGGGGTTAGTTCATCGGCAAGACAAATAGCCGCTTCCCGCAGTTGTCCCGGTGCCGGAAAGCGATCTTCGCCATAGATATGCTGCAATAGCTGGAAGCAGACGTCGCGGACATCCAGCACTCGTTCCTGCAGATAGCTGTTGCCGGAATCGCGGAACTGGGTGCAGAAGTGGTCGCCGGTGGCGACAATAGCCTGTGCGCAGCTAAGGCCGGTGAGAATACCGCCAAGCAGGTGCTGGCGCAGCGAAGCATCGGTCGCCAGCGAACGGTGAGCTTGCAGAATCGCGCTGGCGGTGCCGTCATTGTCCAGCAACCGCAGATCGATATCCTGCACCAACAGACGCAAACCGTTATCCAGCGCCGTCTGCTCCTGTTCAAGGCCGGCGGCGACAGGCAGTTCGCCAAGGTCGTGAAGATCGCGTGATTTGAGATGAACCAGCTTACCGCCAGCACTGCCGGCGCACACCGGGCGCGCAGGGAACAGCGTTGGGTTCAGCCGCGACAGCGATTCCGGCACCGGCTGGACATCCAGCGTTTGCGCAGAGGGCAGCGGCGCATCGCAGTGCGGAAATTCATTTTCAATAAACGCGGTTAACGCGGCATACGCTTCGTCTTCATCCTCCCCGCTGATAATCAGCTGACAGGCGTCTCCTTTTAGGGTGTTGCTGCCGATAATCGCCAGCGCGCTTTTCGCATTCCCGCGACCGTCGCTCCGCAGATTCCGCCACTCAACCGCCGACGAAAAACGGTTACACAGCGTTTCGACCAGGCTTGCCGGGCGCGCATGCACGCCATTTGGCAAATCACATATGAATTCAATTACCAGTGCCATCGCCTTCCTCCTGAGCAATGCGTTATTTCAGCCAAAGGTAATGAAAGTAGTGGCAATGAACTACGTGATAAAACTGGCAATTACTGGACTATTGTACACATACATCTTTTTTATGCTCGCCATCACAATTCATCAGTTCAGGCGTACGTAGCCCTAATAACAGCTAAGATTTGAGGTGGATCGCAATTCCTTTCTCACCTTACAAATATCCAGTAAATGCACTTTTTCTCTACTATTTTATACCCCGCCCTTTTTCTAATGTTGAGGCATCAATACTGTCACGGGCCACACAGCGCTCAGGAGCAAGCAATGAACGAACTGGTGCACATACTAAAAAATACCCGCCAGCATCTGATGACCGGCGTCTCACACATGATCCCCTTCGTCGTTTCCGGCGGGATCCTGCTGGCGGTGTCCGTCATGTTATATGGCAAAGGCGCGGTGCCCGATGCCGCCACCGACCCTAATCTGAAGAAGCTCTTTGATATCGGCGTCGCCGGGCTGACGCTTATGGTACCTTTCCTTGCCGCCTACATCGGCTACTCCATTTCTGACCGCGCCGCGCTGGCCCCCTGCGCCATTGGCGCCTGGGTCGGCAACGGCTTCGGCGCCGGCTTCTTCGGCGCGCTGATAGCCGGAATGATTGGCGGTCTGGTGGTCTATTACCTGAAAAAAATTCCCGTTCATAAAGTTCTACGCTCAGTGATGCCTATCTTCATTATTCCCATCATCGGCACCTTTATCACCGCCGGGATCATGATGTGGGGCCTCGGCGAACCGGTGGGCGCGCTGACCGCAAACCTGACCAGCTGGCTGCAGGGGATGCGCGAAGGCAGCATCGTGGTGCTGGCCATCATTATGGGCCTGATGCTGGCCTTTGATATGGGCGGCCCGGTTAACAAAGTGGCCTACGCCTTTATGTTGATTTGCGTCTCTCAGGGCGTCTACAGCGTCGTGGCAATCGCCGCGGTCGGCATCGCCGTACCGCCGCTGGGCATGGGGCTGGCGACGTTAATTGGTCGCCAATATTTTACCGCCGAAGAGCGTGAAACCGGCAAGGCCGCGCTGGTGATGGGCTGCGTCGGGGTGACCGAAGGCGCCATTCCTTTTGCCGCCGCCGACCCGCTGCGCGTTATTCCCGCCAACATGATTGGCGCCGCCTGCGGCTGCGTCACCGCCGCGCTGATGGGCGCGCAGTGCTATGCCGGCTGGGGCGGGCTTATCGTGCTGCCGGTGGTCCAGGGCAAACTCGCCTTTGTCACCGCACTCTTTGTCGGCGCCTGCGTCAGCGCGGCCTGCGTCATCGCCCTGAAAGCATTCACCAAAAAGCAACCGTCCGACGCCCAGGCCGACGATGAATTAGATCTTGATTTCGAAATTAACTAACAGACTGGAAGGAACACCTTATGACCCACATTATCGCCGTCACCGCCTGCCCATCGGGCGTCGCCCATACCTATATGGCCGCCGAGTCGCTGGAAAGCGCCGCTAAAGCCAAAGGCTGGCAGGTTAAGGTAGAAACCCAGGGTTCCATCGGCATTGAGAACGAACTCACGGCGGAGGATATCGCCGCTGCCGATATGGTCATTCTGACCAAAGATATCGGCATTAAGTTTGAAGAACGTTTTGCCGGGAAAACCATTGTGCGCGTCAATATCAGCGATGCGGTAAAACGCGCCGACGCCATCATGAACAAGATAGACAGCCACCTTTCCCAGAACGCCTGAAGCCCAAAAGAGGCGCTTACGCGCCTCTCAGACTGCTGACAAAGAAGGAAAAAGCGTGGTTTTTCCTTCTTTGTGGTTATCAGCCGAAAATCAATAAATTGATTTTCCTTGTTATTTGCCTGGTGCAATTTGCAAGCTCAATGATTGCATGAGGTTTGTCATTAATCTCAGAGGCGCTACGCGCCTCTTCGCCACAACACGGAGTTTGTCATGACGAATCGTACGCAACGCCTGAAAACCAGCCTGTTCGCCCAGCCGCGCGAAATCTCCCTTGAACGCGCATTGCTTTATACCGCCAGCCATCGGCTGACGGAGGGCGAGCCGGTGATTATCCGCCGGGCGAAAGCCACGGCGTGGATCCTCGATAAGGTGGCCATTTCGATTCGTGATGATGAACTGATTGCCGGCAACCGCACCGTTAAACCACGTGCGGGAATTATATCGCCGGAGATGGATCCCTACTGGCTGCTCAACGAACTCGACGCCTTCCCGACCCGCCCGCAGGACCGCTTCGCGATAAGCGAAGAAGATAAACGAATTTACCGCGAAACGCTGTTCCCTTACTGGGAAAAGCGCTCAATGAAAGATTTCATCAATGGTCAAATGACCGAGGAAGTAAAGGCTGCTATCAGCACGCAGATTTTCAGCGTTAACCAGACGGATAAAGGCCAGGGCCATATTATTATCGACTATCCGCGGCTGCTGAATCATGGCCTTGACGCGCTGATCGCCGAGCTGAAATCACACTGCGCCCGGCAGCCTGATAACCACTTTTATCAGGCGGTATTGATCTTACTTGAAGCCTCTCAGCGCCATATTTTGCGCTACGCCGCGCTCGCGGAAGAGATGGCCGCCAACTGCGCGAATGCCCAGCGTCAGCGGGAGCTGGCAACCATCGCCGCGACCTCACGCCATAACGCGCAGCATCGGCCGCAGGATTTTGCCCAGGCCTGCCAGCTGTTCTGGTATATGAACATTATTTTGCAGTATGAATCCAACGCCAGCTCGATTTCGCTCGGGCGTTTTGACCAGTACATGCTGCCTTTTTATCAGGCGTCGCTGACTCAGGGTCAGGATCCCGCTTATCTCAAGGAGCTGCTGGAGTCGCTGTGGGTAAAATGCAACGATATCGTTCTGCTGCGATCTTCCAGCAGCGCGCGCTATTTCGCAGGTTTCCCTACCGGTTACACCGCCCTGCTTGGCGGACTGACGGAAACCGGGCGTAGTGCGGTAAACGTACTGTCCTTTCTTTCTCTCGATGCTTACCAGAATGTGCAGCTACCGCAGCCGAATCTGGGAGTACGGGTCAATGAACTAATAGATCGCCCGTTCCTGCGCAAAACCGCTGAGACCATTCGCCTGGGCACCGGGATCCCGCAGATTTTCAACGATGAGGTGGTCGTCCCGGCCTTCCTCAACCGCGGCGTGTCGCTGGAAGATGCCCGCGATTACGCGGTGGTCGGCTGCGTGGAGCTCTCTATTCCCGGGCGCACCTACGGCCTGCACGATATCGCGATGTTTAATCTGCTGAAGGTGATGGAAATTGTGCTGCAGGAAAATGAACAGCAGCCCGATGTCAGCTGGGACGGCCTCATTAGCCAGATCCGCGACAAAATCCGCCATTACATCAAGCTGATGGTTGAAGGCAGCAACATTTGCGATATCGGACACCGCGACTGGGCGCCGGTCCCCCTGCTGTCATCCTTTATCGAAGATTGCGTGCAGCACGGCAAAGATATCACCGCAGGCGGCGCGCGCTATAATTTCTCCGGCGTTCAGGGCATCGGTATCGCTAACCTGAGCGATTCGCTGCACGCGCTGAAGGGCATGGTCTTCGAGCAACAGCGCCTCAGTTTTGCCGAGCTGATGGCGGTGCTAAAAACCAACTTCCGCACGCCGGAAGGAGAAAAAATCCGCGCCCGCTTGATCAACCGTTACGAGAAATACGGCAACGATATCGACGAAGTCGATAATATTAGCGCCGATCTGCTGCGTTTTTACTGTAAAGAGGTAGAACGGTATCTGAACCCTCGCGGCGGCCATTTTACCCCTGGCTCATATACCGTCTCCGCGCATGTGCCGCTGGGCTCGGTCGTCGGCGCGACGCCGGACGGTCGACTGGCTGGCGAACAGCTGGCGGACGGCGGCCTGTCGCCAATGGTTGGACAGGATGCTCAGGGGCCGACGGCGGTGCTGAAATCGGTCAGCAAACTGGATAACTATCTGCTGTCGAACGGTACGTTGCTGAACGTCAAATTCACCCCGGCAACGCTTGCCGGAGATGGCGGCCTGAACAAACTGGCAGACTTTTTACAGGCCTTCTGCAAGCTCAAGCTGCAGCACATCCAGTTTAACGTGGTCAACGCCGACACCCTGCGTGAAGCGCAGCAGCGGCCGCAGGACTTCGCAGGCCTGGTGGTGCGCGTCGCGGGCTACAGCGCCTTCTTTGTTGAGCTGTCGAAGGAGATACAGGATGACATTATCCGCCGCACCGCGCATCAGCTGTGAGGTCATCGAAACGCGCGCCGATACGGCGCGCATTTTTAACCTTCAACGCTACTCGCTTAATGACGGACAAGGCATCCGCACGGTGGTATTTTTCAAAGGTTGCCCTCATACCTGCCCGTGGTGCGCCAATCCTGAATCGATCTCGCCAAAGATTGAGACCCTGCGCCGGGAGAGTAAATGCCTGCGCTGCACGCGCTGCCTGCAGGATGTCGCTGAGTGTCCCTCCGGCGCATGGGAGCAGATAGGCCGGGATGTCACGCTCGATGCTCTGCTGCGCGAGGTGCTTAAGGACGAGGTCTTCTTCCGGGCATCCGGCGGCGGCATCACCCTGTCAGGTGGCGAAGTACTGATGCAGGCCGGATTTGCTGCCAGTTTCCTCCAGCATCTGCGCCAGTGGGGGATCCACACCGCTATCGAAACCGCAGGCGACTGCGCCTTTAACCGTTTCCTCCCGGTCGCCGAAGCCTGTGACGAAATACTGTTTGATTTGAAAATCATGAATAGCGAGCGGGCCCATTCACTACTGCAGATGAATCAGCCGCGGGTACTGGACAACTTTCGTCAGTTGGCCAGCCGCAAAATGAATCTTATCCCGCGCGTGCCGCTGATCCCTGGCTACACGATGAACACGGAGAATTTTAAGCAGATCTTAAATTTCCTCGCGCCGTTCGGTCTGACGGAGATTCACCTGTTGCCGTTTCATCAATATGGCGAGGCGAAATACCGTCTGCTGGCTAAAAGCTGGCCGCTGGCCGGCGTCAACGCTCCCCAAGAGGCGGATATTCATCCTTATCAAGCGCTGGCTGAAGCAGCAGGATATCACGTCACTATCGGCGGTTAACGCCTGGAGGATGTTATGGACTTCAACATTGTCGCCGTGACCGCCTGCGTGAGCGGGGTTGCACATACCTATATGGCAGCCGAGCTGCTGGAAAAAGTCGGTCACCATGAAAAATGGTCTCTGAAAGTGGAAACCCAGGGCGCGCTCGGCGTGGAAAACCGAATTAGCGAAGAGGATATTGCCCGCGCCACGGTGGTGTTACTGGTAACCGATATCGAAATCGATGGCGCTCAGCGCTTTAACGGACTCCGTACCATTAAAACCAGTATCGCCACATTCCTGTTGCAGCCACAGCAAATTGTCAAAGCCGTTAATAGCATTATGAAAAAGCCGGTCGTTTACCTGGAAGTTCCCTGACCGGCCACGGCGCTTATTGCACGTCGAGCAGCCACTTTTGCGCGGGCGTCAGGCGGCTCGCCGTTTCCGGTGTCAGCCAGCGCTGCTGGTCCTGCTGCGCGGTATCAGCACGGTCAATATATAAGCCATGAAGCACGCGCCTTCTGCTGCCTTCACGATTGCGGGTGCCGCCGTGCCAGGCATGCGCGTTATAAATCATTACGCTGCCGGCCGGCGCGGCAAAAACAATTTCATCAGGATGCGTCTTTTCGGGATCCGCCAAAACCTCTTCCGGCAGCTCCGGGCGCAGATGGGTCGCCGGAATAATCCTCGGCGCCCCGTTGGCGGCGCTCAAATCATCAATAGCCCATATCGTATTGACCAGATGCACTTTCGGGAAGTCTACTCGCGGCTTTTTCCAGTCGGCGTGCAGCGGTTGATGACCACCGTTATACAGCGCCTCGCGGGCATTAAGGCTGGAAACCTTAAACGCGCCATTAAAAATATAACGACAGGCGGAAAGAATGAGCGGATGTGACCACACCTTTTCCCAGATAACACCCTTGTTGATGAGGTTGGCAATACGCGTCGCCGTCGCCTCCTGATGGTGTTCCATCGCCAGATTCTCGCCTTCACGTTCCACCAGCGCGTCAATGCGCTCGCGCATCTCGTTCAGCCACTGAGGATCAACGACGTTGTGCACCACGGTATAGCCAAGCGTATCAAGTTCATGTTTCATTTGGTCGCTTAACGTCTGGGTCGCGCCAAGCGCAGCCAGATGAACCGTCGATTGTGAGTCCATATTGTCTTCCTTTTAACTTTTAGATAACACAATCAAACTCTACGATGCGGACAACGACCAGGCAGGAAGGAAAAACTACGAAAAACTGGATATCCGTACGCCAGCCACAAAAATGTGAGCCTTATCAATAATTGCCGATGGGTAAATTCGTTGAAAATATTCACCCATTTAATAATGCATCCGCCGCGCGCCGTAAGGCGGAACATCAGGATAAAAAAGATTATAATCAACGAGATAATTTTAACTCGGGGTCGACAGGATGATTGATGATCTGGCGGGCATACTAAATCGTTTAGTTAATCAAAAAGATAGGCTGCAAGTCCGCTTTCCGGAACCGGATATTCCCGTTCCGGCGCTGGCGCTGAAGGTGCCCTTCCCGCGCCTGGAGATTGTCCTTGAAGGCGAGCTTCATGAACAGGGGCTGCCGCTATCCGCGGCGGTCTTAGCCACATCCCAGGTACTCTACGTACAGGCGGGAAAGTGGACGCTACCCGAGTGGACCGGCCCGGCGGCCACGCTCAGCATTTTATTCGGCCGCCAAAAGCTCGGCTTTTGCCTCCAGCGCTGGGACGGTAAAACACTACATACTGAAAAGCAAAACGTCGCCAGGCTGGGCCCCCGCGTTGGCTCCTATCTGCTGCTGGCGTTGAATGAGGTCTGCCTGCAGCCTGACCCAATAACCGCCCGGCTGGTAGTTTCCGCGCTGTTAAGCCACTGCCTTGAACAACTAGTCGGGCTGGAAATGCGCGTAAGCCGCAGCCGCGATCTGTTTTTAGCCGTTCAGGATTATCTACAAGAAAATCTAAGCCAGCCGCTGACCCGAGAATCGGTGGCCAGACGCTTTCATATTACCCCGAACTATCTTTCGCATATATTTCAGAAGTCAGGCTCGGTGGGCTTTAATGAATATCTAACCGCCGTGCGGCTGGAAAAAGCCAAGCAACTATTACGCGGTTATGATTTAAAAGTAAAAGAAATTGCGCATAATTGCGGCTTCATCGATAGCAACTATTTTTGCCGGGTGTTTAAACGTAATACTGAACGTTCACCCTCGGAATATCGTCGGCACTGCCGTAGCGCGCAGCAACGATAATCATCCCCAGGGTAAATAAGAATGGACTGACCTCGCGGAATTATTCCAACGACCTACCACTCCATGGCGACGAGATCAGTGGCGCGGATACTAAAGCGTTCGCTGGAAGTGTAATTAGCACAATGTGCTACATCAGCAGCTAATTAACGTATCTCCGCGCCAAATCAATTTTTATCCCGGCTGAACGTTCACCTTTTCACCGCTATGCGCAAAATATCCGCGCCTGGCCAATAACGTCCAGGCGAACCGCGGCGCCAGTTTGCCAGGCGGCCTGGCTGACGGTTTTCAGCACCAGCGGCATCGATTGCCCTGCCACCGTCACCGTCAGCGTCGAGATATGGCCGGCGAAATCGACATCTACGATGCGAAAGGCGCTCTCCTGCGGCGCGCACGGCGACACCCGCAGTTGCTCCGGGCGCAGCATCACGCGTCCGCGGCCGCTGGCGTGAGGATTGTCAGTCGGTAACTCGCCGATGGCGCAACGCGCGCGCCCCTCCGTGAGCTCGGCGTCGAGCACCAGCGCATCGCCAAGAAACAGCGCGGTGGCCTCGTCAACCGGGCGCGAATAGACCTCGAACGGGGTTCCTACCTGAGCAAAACGCCCTTGCCGCATCACCGCGATCTGGCTTGCAAACGACAGCGCCTCCGTCTGATCGTGAGTAACCAGAATCGACGCTACGCCAGCCTCGGCCAGCAGGTCGGCGGTGGCTTTACGCGTTGCCGCCCGCAGTCCGGTATCCAGCGCCGAGAAAGGTTCATCCAGTAACATCAGCGATGGCCGCTGGGCCAACGCGCGCGCCAGCGCAACCCGCTGCTGCTGGCCGCCGGAAATTTCATGCGGCCAGTGGTTCGCTAATGTCGAATCTAACGCCACCATCTCCATCAGCGCAGCGACCCGACGGCGTTTCTCTTCGCGGTTACAATCCAGCCCCCAGGCAATATTGTCCGCGACGTTAAGATGGGGGAACAGCGCCCCTTCCTGCGGCACGAAACCGATCCCGCGCTGATGCGCCGGCACAAACACGCCTTCGGCAAACAGGGTGTTGCCCTGCAGAACGATTCGCCCGTTATCCGGGGTTTCAAAACCGGCAAGAATCCGCAGCAGCGTGGTTTTACCGGAACCCGACGGGCCGACAATGGCGGTACGGCTTCCCGGCGCCACGGTCAGATTAAGGTTATCAAGCACCAGCGCGTCGGCGAAGGATTTCGAGATAGAGGACAATTCCAGCATGTTACAACCCTGCAATTTTTTTCGACTGCACATAAAGAACCGCCGTCAGCGGCAGCGAAATCACGATCATCAGCATCGCATAGGGCGCCGCGGCGACGTAGTCGATCTCGCTGGTCAACGCCCAAAAACCGGTCGACAGCGTGCGGGTGCCTAACGGCGATAGCAGCAACGTCGCGGTGAGCTCGTTGCTCACGCCAAGAAACACCAACGCGGCGCCAGCGGCCGCTCCCGGCGCGGCCAACCGCATGGTAACGCTCCATAAGGCGCGAGCCGGGCTGCGGCCAAGGCTACGGGCGACGTTTTCCAGCTCAACCGGCGCCTGGGCGATACCGGCGCGCAGGTTAATCAGCGCTCGCGGCATAAACATCAGCAGGTAAGCGAGGAACAGCGTCACTTCGGTCTGATACACCGGACGGGCATAGTGGATGGTGACCGTCACCAGCGCCAGCGCGGTGACGATGCCCGGCAGTGAGCTGGTGATGTAATTACAGCCTTCCAGCAGGCGGAACATCCGGCGCGGATAACGCACGCCGAGCCAGGCGATAGGAATCGCGCAGGCGGTGGTCAGCAGCGCGCCGCCCGCGCCCAGCATCAGGGTCTGGCGCAGCGAATGCCAAAGATCGGCATGCAGCCAGTTCTCCACCCCGCCAAGCCATAGCCAGCGGCACAGCACCAGCAGCGGGACGCCCATCGCCAGCATCACCAGCGTCAACAGCAGCAGTTGCGCGCCCCATGCGGCCACGTTGCCCAATGGACGACGCTTCTGTTCTCGCGCCGCGCCGGCGCCGATACGCGCATAACGCGCTTTGCCGCGCGAGAGGCTCTCCAGTAGCAGGATCGCCAGGCAGCACAGCGCCAGTACCCCTGCCAACATATTCGCCGCCGGGCCGCTAAAGGTGGACTGGAACTGGTCATAAATGGCGGTGGTGAAGGTATCGAAGCGAATCATCACATACAGGCCATATTCCGCCAGCAGATGCAGCGCCACCAGCAGCGCGCCGCCGCAGATAGCCAACCGCAGTTGCGGCAGCACCACGCGGAAGAAAACCTTCCACGGCGGCGTACCCAACGAGGCGGCAACATCTTCCAGCGTCGGGTCGAGACGACGAAGCACCGCCGCCACCGGCATGTAGATAAAGGGATAGTAGGCCAGCACCGAAAGGAACACCCCGGCGGACAGGCCGTGCAGCGAGGGAACCGCGCTAACCCAGGCATAGCTCTGGACAAATGCCGGGATAGCCAGCGGCGCGACCGCCAGCGCCGACCACAGCTGACGCCCGGCAAGCGCGGTGCGTTCAGTAAGCCAGGCCACCGCCACGCCAAGCGTGATGCAGATGGGCACCGCCAGCAGCGTCAGCCACAGCGTATTGCTGAGCAGTTCGGCCACCCGGGGGCGAAACACCAGGGCTTTAATAGTCGGCCAGCCGGTCTCAATTCCTACGGCGGCCACAAAACCTAACGGCAGTAACGCCATTAGCGAAAACAGTACAGCTAAGGCAACCATCGGAAATGCAGGACGCCTGCGCTCGGGCAGGCGTCCTGTTTTCTTTCCGAGTACCAGACTCAGGACAGACATAGATAAATCACTTCAGCATCAAATTACAGCAGGCCAGCCTGGGTCATCAGGTCGATCACTTTTTTGCTATTCAGCGTTGACGGCTCTACCTTCGGCGCGTCCAGCTCTTTCAGCGGCGTCAGTTTCGGGTTAGAGGCGGCATTCACGCCCACCGCATATTCGAAGGCGTTATTGGTGCGCAGCTCATCCTGACCCTGCTTGCCGGTGATCCATTTGATAAACGCCTGCGCCTGCTCTTTATGTTTGCTGGAAGCCAGTACGCCGCCGCCGGAGATACTCACGAAAGCGCCCGGATCCTGGTTTTTAAAGTAATACAGCCTGGTGTTTTTGCTGTTCTCGCCGGTTTTCGCCTGGTCGACAAAGCGGTAATAGTGGTAGATCACCCCACCGTCGATTTGTCCGGCGTTGACCGCTTTCATTACCGTGCTGTTGCCTTTGTAGGCCACGAAGTTCGTTTTCATCGCCTTCAGCCAGTCGAGCGTCGCTTTTTCGCCCTTCAACGCCAGCATGGCGCTGACGATGGCCTGGAAGTCTGCGCCCGATGGAGAGGCGGCCCAGCGCCCTTTCCACTCAGGTTTCGCCAGGTCCATCAGCGAATGCGGCAGCTGAGATTCGCTGATTTTCGCCGGGTTATAGACGAAAACGGTGCTGCGGGCAGCAATGCCAATCCAGCGGCCGTGCTCAGGACGATACTGCGGCGCGACCTGATTCAGCGTTGCGGCATCCAGCGGCGCAAACAGTTTGGCGTTATCAACCAGCACCATTGAAGGCGAGTTTTCAGTCAGGAAGACATCCGCCGGCGAGGCTGACCCCTCCTGCACCAGTTGATTACCCAATTCGCTATCGTCGCCGTTGCGCAGCGTGACTTTAATACCGGTTTCTTTGGTAAAGCCGTCAACCCAGGATTTCACCAGGTTTTCATGCTGGGCGTTATACACCACAATGCCGTCGCCATTGTCAGCCGCCATAACCTGCGGAGCGGTAATCAGAGCCGAAGCAGCGAGCATCGCCGCGCAATATGCCGATAAGCGGAAATTCATAAGCTAATCCTTAGTATGGGTAGTCGAAAAGCCGTGGAGAAACCGGGTTGGCACGGATTAAATCACAGAGGAATGTGAATGATAATGAAAACAATTACCATCATTTTAAAAAAGTGAAAAACACCGCCAATTAGAATTTCCTGATGACAAAATGCTTATTTCGACGCGCGACTGAAACAAACATTAAGACAACATTAAGCCAGCAGCTTTAAATATTATCGCTGTTTAAAATCTTGATCGTCTTCACAGATTCTACCCACGACACGGCAACGGACAGCTGTTTGCCGGGTGAAACCATCACTCTTGCCAATAATTTTAAATGAGAATGATCTTGATAATCATTCTCAATATCACATATCATCCTGTTCCAGCAGCAAGATACGAAGAAAAGACGACTAAAAAGCCGAAAATGGATATTTTATGTTTAAGGAAACCCTTTTAAACACTATGGTTATAGGCTGCACGTTGCTCATCAGCGCCTGTCACAGCCCGGTTTATCCCCTCTCCCCTGCCGGGGAGCGCGCGCTGGTAGAGCAGGCGGATATTCGCGATACCGCCAGCGGACGCTCCCTGACGCCGCAACAATTGCTGAACCAACTCGCTCAGGCGCCGCTGGTTATTGTCGGCGAAGAACATACCAACACCCAGCATCACCAGATTGAGCGCTGGCTGCTGCAGAACCTTCATACCCATCGCCCGCAGGGCAGCGTACTGATGGAGATGATCGACCTAAGCCAGCAGGAGGCGGTTAATCGGGTCAAGCAGGCCAGCCTCAGCGGAACGACCGTGAGCGCCACTCGCGCGGCGGAAACGCTGCGCTGGAATCCCGGCTGGCCGTGGGCGCTTTATCGCGATGTCGTGATGACCGCGCTGCAAGCGCCTTATCCACTGCTGGCAGCTAACCTCAGCCGCCAGCAGGTGAGCGATATTTATCAACATCCCACGTTTCCCCGCGGAGCACTTTCCAACAGCCCGCAGGTACATGAATCGCTATCGGCCATTATCTTTCTGATGCATAACGGGCAAATCGATGGCGAGCAGGTTACCTCTATGCTCGCTATCCAACAGCAGCGCGATCGCCTGATGGCGATGCAAATGAAAGCCGCGCCGCGCCCTGCGCTGTTAATTGCCGGCGGTTATCATGCGGCGAAAGATATTGGCGTACCGCTGCATCTGGCCGATCTCAAGGCGGAAAAACCGCTGGTGTTACTGCTGACCACCGACGGCGCCACGCTGACGGCGAAGCAGGCTGATTACATCTGGTCGGTGGCGGCGGAAAAATGAATATCCCTCTCTCCACGCCATTGATAGCGTCGCGCCCTCGCTGGTTCACGGGAACAACGGCCAGCGTGCTGGGTCATCTGGCGCTGGCTGTGCCTTTTATCATTCACTTCGCCTCGCCGCCGGATGCCGCGCCCCCTGCCGCGGTGATGGTGGAGTACGCGCCGGAACTGGAAGTGTCATTTATTCATCCCGAGCTGCCGCCGGGCGTCACCCAGCAGCGCAAAGTCGAGGCGATGACCGAGCAGGAAACAGCCGCGGTGAAAGAGGCGCCGAAGCTACAAATTCACGACAATGCGCAAATAAAGCTCTCCGCCAGCAAACCCGAACCGCAGAGGAAAAAGAAAATCGAGGTTAAAAAACAGTCCCGCCGCCAGCAACAAGAGGAAAAGGGCAATTCAACCATCACCAGCTTCGCCGCGCCCCCGGCGCCGGCCGTCCTTACTCAGCGCACCACCGCGCCGCTCGATAGCGATGCCGCGCGCCTGAGCCACAACAAGATCAGTTGGGAATCGCTGGTGAAAGGCAAAATCAACAAAATGCGCCACTATCCGGAAGATGCGCGCCGCCGTAAACGTACCGGTACCGTCATTATTACCTTCAGCGTCAACGAACGCGGCGAGGTGTTGCAATCGCAGTTGGCAAACTCATCAGGGACCCATTCGCTGGATCGCGCCGCGCTGATGGCGCTGGAAAATGCGCGTCCGCTTCCGCCGCCGCCAAAAGAGCTGCTGCGTAACGGTATAAATAAGGTCACGCTGCCGGTGGAATTCGGCTTATTAAAAATATAAACCCAGGGTTCCCTGTTATTTATTCAGGCAACCCGGACGTTATTTATAACGGTCACTGACCGCTGATGTTTTTTTATTTTGGGCAATGTGTCATCGCACTTAGCAATAAGCGCGATGCACGCTGCTGCCCTTTTTGTGCGTTAAATATTTATTACCTCAGGATTGGATTATGGAAAAATCACAAATAATCACGGGGCTCGTCACCGGGCTACTTATCGTCAACGGCCAGGCTTTCGCCGCCGAAAGCGCAGGAGAATCGGTTTTCTCTCCTATCACCATTACCGATAACCCGCTGGCGGAAAATGTCGGCCAGGTCGGCTCCTCAGAGGAGAGCTATACCCGTCCCGGCGCCTACAGTTCGCGAACGCTCAATAAGAATCTGCAAAGCCTCGACGCCTCGCTGCGCAGCATGGCGGGCACCTATACGCAAATCGACCCGCTGCAGGGCACCATCAGCGTCAATATTCGCGGCATGAACGGGCTGGGCCGGGTAAACACCATGGTGGATGGCGTCACCCAGACCTTCTTCGGCATGGCGCCGGCTAACTATCACGGCGGGGCGAATACCGCCGCCGGGGTGCCGCTGGACCCCAACTTCCTGGCCGAAGTGGATATCACCCGCGGCAACAGCGCCGGTTCGCAAGGCGTCAACGCGCTGGCGGGCAGCGCCAACCTGCGTACGATCGGTATCGATGATGTGTTAAAACCGGGGCATCAGGTCGGCCTGCTGTCGCGTTTTTCCGTGGGCGATAACGGACTCGGCCGCACCGGTATGGTAACGGTAGCCGGCAAAACCGACGCCTTCGATAACGGCGGCGGCCTTGGCGCGCTACTCGGCATCAGCGGCACCCGCACCTATGCGACCTATAAAAACGGCGGCGGACGCAGCAGCGAAGAGTTTATCGGCGAAGATAATAAATATCTGCGCCAGGAGCCGCGCTCGCAGCTGTATAAAATCAATTTCAACGTCGATCAATTTAACCGCTTCGAGTTTTCCGGGCGTAATTACCGCAATAGCTTTACCCGTCGCGATATTAGCAGCGACGACTACTATCTGCGCTATAACTACGCGCCGCTCAATGAACTGGTCGAGTTCAATGTTTTAGCCAGCACCAGCCGCGGCAATCAGTCATATAAACCGGAGTCGCTGTATAACTTTAACGACTCCTCGACCACCAATAAGTCCAACGCGCTGGATATGAACAACACCAGCCGTTTTCGTATTACCGACGATCTGTATGCCGCTTTCCAGCTCGGCGGTAAATTAATGGATACCCGCTATTCCCGCCGCTTCGTGCAGGATAATGAGACCGACCATAACGCCTTTGCCCCGGCGGGCAAACAGAAGATCGCCTCGCTCTATAGCGGGCTGACATTAAACAAGGATATTTATCAGCTCGATCTTAATCTTAACTATACCCGTAGCCGGGTACAGGGCTATAAACCGGCCTGTGCAGATAACGAAAAATGCTTCCCGCAAGGGGCAACCCAACTCAACGTCAAAGATAACGGTTTTAATCCCTCGGCGACCTTCTCCGCGCAGGTGACGCCATGGCTGCAGCCGTTCGTCAGCTGGAGCCGTTCATCGCGCGCGCCGAACGTTCAGGAAGTGTTCTTCGCCAATGAGGGCGGCGCATCGATGAACCCGTTTCTGAAGCCGGAAAAAGCCGAGACCTGGGAGGCCGGTTTTAACGTTATCAAACAAGGGTTATTGAGCGAGCAGGATAGCCTGCATCTGAAAGCTCTGACCTACCGCTCGCGGATTAAAGATTACATCACCAGCGAATCCTTCCTGCTGTGCAGTAACGGCGGGCTGTGTAAAGATGTCGCCAATGCTTCACCGGATTTCAACGCCAATATCTCGGTTAACGTCACCTCGCCGGTGACCACCGAGGGCTACGAGATTGAAGCCGGATACGACATCGGTTTTGCCTACGCCAATGTGTCATGGAGCAAGCAGCGTACCGATCAGCCCACCTCTATTGCCAGTACGGTCTATAGCTTCGCCTATAGCGACCTTAGCGATCTCCCCAACAGCTACGCCACGGTGGATGTGGGCGGGCGCCTGTTCGATCGCAAACTCACCGTCGGCAGCCTGGTGAAATTCACCGGTAAATCAAAACGCCTGAGTACCGAAGGCATTAGCCTCGACACCAACACGGTGCCTAAAGAGAGCATGCCGAATATCCCGACCATTATCGACCTCTATAGCAGCTGGCAGATGACCGATAACGTACTGCTGCGCTTTAGCGTGCAGAACGTGACGAATCGTGACTACTCCGAAGCGCTAAACCGTATGAACCAGAGTCTCGATAACGCCAAAGAGGGCGCCTCTGTTAACACCACCGCCCGCGGCCGCACCTATATTTTCGGCGGCGAAATCCAGTTCTGATCCCTATTTATCAACAAGGATAACCATCATGCCTAATCGCAACTTGATAAAACCGCTGGCTGCGCTGCTGCTCGCCGCCCTGCTCCCCCACCCGGCTTTCGCTATCGATCCACCGCCGCGGGAAGCGTCGCGCTTTGCGATGAAAACCAATTATCTGCAGGAAGCCAATGAAGGGGTTTATGAGCTGGCGTTCGATAATGGCGACAACCTGCTATTCGCCGCGGCGACCGACCGGGTTAACCGCGCGGCCAATAAAGGTTATCTCTACGCCTTTAATCCGGCCACCCTGCAGGTTATCCAGCGCTACGATATGCCCAGGCGTGCCTTCTCGCTGGCGATGAATCAGCCGGCGCGCGTGCTTTACGTCGGCCATACCCAGGCGGCTTCGCTGCGTATTAGCCTGTTCGACGCCGCCAGCGGTAAAATCATCCGCACCAGCCCGCGCCTGAGCTTCACTACCGACGGCGCCGCCGATGCGCGCTTCGAACATCTGCGGCATATGGTATACAGCCACGCCGCTAACCTGTTATTTGTCAGCTACAGCCATATGCTGAAAACCCAGGACGGGATGCGTCCGCTGCATAAATTGTTGATGCTCGACGGCACGACGTTGCAGCTGAAAGGGGAAGTCAAAGGCGCCTATCGCGGCACCGCCTACGGCCTGACGCTGGATGAAAAGACGCAGAAGATCTACGTTGGCGGCCGCGACTATATCAACGAGATCGATGCCAGAACCCAGCAAGTTGTCCGTACCATCCCGCTTAACGCGCCGCAGTTGGCCAGCGCGCAAAACCTGATCGTCGATTCCGACTCAGGGCGTATTTTCGTCGTCGCCTTCGATCACGACGATCGCAGCGGCCCGCACGACGGCCTGTATATATTCGCTCTTAAAGACGGCAAATCGCTGGGCTACGTGCGTACCGGCATCGGCGCTAACGCGGTGCGCTTCAATCCGAAATATAACGAGCTGTACGTGAGTAATTTCACCAGCGGCACCATCAGCGTCGTGGATGGCAAAACCTGGCGGGTGACTCATGAATTCCGCACCCCGGTTTATCCGAATCAAATGGTGTTGTCGCCGGACATGGATACCCTGTACGTCGGCATTAAAGAAGGGTTCAATCGCGAGTGGGATCCTGAGGTATTTGTCGAAGGGGCGAAGGAGCGCATTCTGCGCATTGATTTGCGTAAATCGTAATCCGCTAACCACCTGCCCGGCAGGTGGTTATTAGCCTTCGTTGGCCAGCTTCGCGCGCAGGCGCTTAATCGCCTGGCTGTGTAGCTGGCTGACGCGGGATTCTCCCACCTCCAGCACCGCGCCAATCTCTTTAAGGTTTAGCTCTTCCTGGTAGTAAAGGGTGAGGACCATTTTTTCGCGTTCCGGCAAGGCTTCAATCGCCTCGATGACCCGCTGGCGCAGGCTGCCTTCCAGCAGATGATGCAACGGATTGGCCTCTTCATGCCCTTCCAGTAGTCGTTCGGCATTCTCGCCCTGCTCTTCCCGCCATTCGTCATAGGAGAACAGCTGGCTGTTATTGGTATCCAGCAGGATTTGTCGGTACTCGGCAAGGGTGATACCCAGCGTCTGCGCGAGTTCGCTTTCCGTGGCCGGGCGGCCCAGATGCTGCTCCAGCTTCTGCATCGCCTGGGCGACTTCGCGGGCGTTACGCCGCACGCTGCGCGGCACCCAATCGCGGCTACGCAGTTCATCAAGCATTGCGCCGCGGATACGTTGCACCGCATAGGTGGTAAAGGCCGTTCCCTGTAGCGAGTCGTAACGCTCGATGGCGTTCAACAACCCGATTCCCCCGGCCTGCAGCAGATCGTCAAGCTCGACGCTCGCGGGCAGCCTGACCTGCAGGCGTAACGCCTCGTGCCGCACTAACGGAACGTAGCGCAGCCAGAGGGAATTTTTGTCCATCACGCCTTCGGCGGTATACAAATCGCTCACTATTTCTGAAACCTGCGGATAAGAGAGTCAGCGCTATTATGCGCAGGGGCAAAAATGCCAATCGCCGGAAAAACCGCATAAAAGCGTCTCTATTTACGACATGCTTTCTCATTCAGCCGTTTTGCCAGGCGGTTACGGGCAAAAAGCAAAAACCCCGCCGAAGCGGGGTTGCGATGCGACAGTAATCAGGCGTGCGATTAACGCAGCAGAGACAGGACGTTCTGAGTCGACTGGTTAGCCTGCGCCAGCACGGAGGTACCCGCCTGCTGCAGGATGTTCGCGCGGCTCATGTTGGACACTTCGGTCGCGTAGTCAGCATCCTGAATACGGGACTGGGACGCGGACAGGTTGTTCACGGTGCTGTTCAGGTTGTTGATAACAGAATCGAAACGGTTCTGTACCGCACCCAGGGAGGAGCGCAGTTGGTCAACCTGGGACAGCGCTTTGTCGAGGGTAGCCAGCGGATCGGCAGTTTTCGGCGTGGTGCTCATTTCAGCGCCTTTGGTCACTTTACCGGTGCTGTCAGCGGTCGCTTTGAAGTATTTCGCATCCGCACCAGTACCTTCCTGGATGATGTAGGATTTACCACCATCGTAGGATTTCAGGCCAGTGGTATCGCCGGTTGCGGTTACTTCTTCGCCAACGGTGGTCACTGTTTTCGCTCCGGTCAAGCCAGTGACGGCACCAGAATCCGAGGTGCTAAAGCCAGTTACTTTACCTGTAGCTTTATCAATGGTGGCTTCATAAGTTTCGCTACCTGCGGCGTTAGTACCATAGATCTTACCGTCCTTAGCCTGTACAAAATGGTCCGGGTCGGCTGGAGTTGCACCGATTTTCTTACTGTTGGCATCGATAGCCAACGACTTACCGGTAGCAACAGTTGTGGTATCACCATCAATTTTAGTGGTATCAATACCGTCAGCCACGCTGAATTTTTCCAGACCCAGAGTCTTCGCATTGATATCTTTCAGATCGATATCGATAGTTTCGCCGTCGTTGGCGCCGACCTGGATGGTCAGCTTCTGGTCGCCGCTCAGGACTTTAACGCCGTTGAAATCGGTCTGTTCGGAGATACGGTTGATTTCTGACAGACGCTGGGAGATTTCATCCTGGATGGACTGCAGGTCGCTTGCGGAGTTAGAACCGTTCTGTGATTGTACGGTCAGACGACGGATGTTCTGCAGGTTATCGTTAACTTCGTTCAGCGCGCCTTCGGTGGTCTGCGCCAGGGAGATACCGTCGTTAGCGTTACGGGAAGCCTGAGTCAGGCCTTTGATGTTAGCGGTAAAACGGTTGGAGATCGCCTGACCCGCGGCATCGTCCTTGGCGCTGTTGATGCGCAGACCGGAAGACAGACGCTCAATCGCCGTGCCCAGGGAAGACTGGGATTTGTTCAGGTTGTTTTGCGCCATCAGCGACAGGCTGTTGGTATTAATTACTTGTGCCATTATATGCATTCCTTACGAGTCAGTTGCGTTCAGTGCAACGTGGTTAAAAGGTTCGGGCTTGCTTGCCCACGGCGTCAACCACCGTCCCTTCTGGTATCGACGTATCCTCTGCAACCTTTAGCCATTTTTTGAAAAATTTTTGCCCCTCCGCCAATGGCGAAAATAACGCGCTTTTTCCCTCTTCTATTACGCCATCGCCTTTTTCACTTTTTCGGTAAACTTTTTCTCCACTGGGCCGATAACGCAATAAGCGAATAACGTCATTAGTAAGGAGAAACACCAATGGCATCGATCAGTTCCTTAGGCATCGGCTCAGGACTCGACCTCAACGGTTTACTGGACAAACTCAGCAAGGCGGAACAACAGCGCCTGACGCCGTATACCACTCAGCAAACCAGCTATAACGCGCAGCTAACGGCTTACGGCACGTTAAAAAGCTCGCTGGAAAAATTCGATAACCTGAGCAAGGAGCTGGCCAAGCCGGAGTTTTTCAACAGCACCACCGCCACCAAGCACGACCAGTTCACCATCACCACCACCAATAAGGCGGTGCCGGGCAACTATAGCGTTGAAGTGCAGAAGCTGGCGCAGCCGCAAACCCTGACCACCCAGGCGACAATTACCGACCAACAAGAGAAACTAGGAACCGCCGGCAACAGCGACCGCTCCATTACGATCACCGCCGGCGACCCGCCAAAACAGACCACGATTCCGCTGAGCGACGACCAGACCTCGCTGCTGGAGATGCGCGATGCCATCAACGGCGCTAAAGCCGGCGTCACCGCCAGCATCATGCGCGTCGGCGACAATGACTATCAGCTGGCGCTGAGCTCCTCCACCACCGGCGAGAAAAACACCGTGTCGGTGCAGGTGAATAACGACGATAAACTCGGCGCCATCCTCAACTATGACAGCAGCAGCAAAAGCGGCGCGATGAAGCAAACCGTCGCCGGGCAGGATGCGGAGATTATCGTCAACGGCACCAAAATTAAGCGCAGCACCAACTCGATTGCCGATGCGCTGCAGGGCGTCACCATTGACCTGAAAACCACCACCAAAGCCGGCGAACCGCAAAACCTGGTGATCGGCATTGATAAGAGCGGCACCGCCGACAAAATCAAAGAGTGGGTCGATAACTACAATTCGCTGCTCGACACCTTCGGCTCGCTGACCAAATACACCCCGGTGAAAAGCGGTGAAGCGCAAAGCGCCAAGAACGGCGCGCTGCTGGGCGATAACACCCTGCGCGGCATTCAGTCCTCGATTAAAAGCGCGCTCAGCGCCGCTCAGGACAACCCGGAGCTGAAAGGCCTTGGTAACCTCGGGATCTCAACCAATCCCAAAACCGGCAAGCTTGAAGTCGACAGCACGAAACTCAATAAAGCGCTCGACGAGAAACCGGATCAGGTCGCCAACTTCTTCGCCGGCAACGGTAAAGACACCGGGATGGCCACCGAAATCCATAATGAAATCCAGAACTATATTAAAGCGGGCGGCATCATCGAGAACTCGACCAAAAGCATCAACACCAATCTCGATCGCCTGAATATCCAGATCGACACCGTTTCCGATAGCATCCAGAACACTATCGATCGCTATAAACAACAGTTTGTTCAGTTGGATACCATGATGTCCAAGCTGAGCAGCACGGGTAACTACTTACAACAGCAGTTCTCGTCCCAGTAACCCTTAATCAGGTAATGAAACAGCATGTATAACCGTAGCGGCACGCAAGCCTACGCACAGGTCAGTCTGGAAAGCAGCGCGATGAGCGCCAGTCCGCACCAGTTAATCGTAATGTTGTTCGACGGGGCGCTTAACGCCCTGCTTCGCGCACGCATCCTGATGAATCAGGGTGATATCGCCGGTAAAGGCCTGGCGCTGTCGAAGGCTATCAACATCATCGACAACGGGTTGAAAAGCGGCCTCGACCACCAGCAAGGTGGCGAAATCGCCGATAATCTGGCGGCGCTGTACGATTATATGAAGCGGCGCCTGATGCAGGCCAACCTGCATAATGACGAAGCGGCGATCGTCGAAGTGGTCAAGCTGCTGGAGAATATCGCCGATGCCTGGCGGCAAATTGGGCCAAACTATCAACCTGCTCAGGGTACATTGTGATGGAACGCCAACAGCAGCTTTTAGCCGCCTATCAGCAGATCCATACCCTGAGCAGTCAGATGATTGCCCTGGCGCGCGCCGGGCAATGGGAAGCGCTGGTGGAAATGCAGTTTGCCTACGTGACGGCGGTTGAGAAAACTGCCGAATTTACCGGCAAAGCGGGGCCATCGCTGGCTCTGCAAGAGATGCTCAACGCTAAGTTGCAGCAGATTATCGACAACGAAGGGGTACTGAAAGGGCTGTTGCAGCAGCGGATGGAGCAATTAAAAACGCTGATCGATCAATCCACTCGCCAGAACGCGGTCAACAACGCTTACGGCCAGTTCGACGATCGCTCGCTCCTGCTTGGCGAACTGCAGTCCGATAATGTGGTCGCCATCAAGAGCAAAAGCGAAGAATTACAATAACAACAACAGCCTCACAGCCAGATATTCCGGCCAGGAAGCGCATGATGGGTCTCACCAGGGCAATGCAGAGTGTTGCCTGGTAAGCCATCGGCGGGTTTTACAGGGCTAATAAGCAATAATATATAATCTATTATTTTATTTACGCTTCATACATTCATCAATTAAATACCCTAAACATCCTGCCAGCTAAAACAAACAACTCACAAGTTTAGGGAAATATGCCTGCAAAATATTCTGTGTTATCTTGACCGGGTTAATATGATATTACTCACGGGATAAAACATGGATGTATTCTTCGGGAAAACGCGTTTTTCCAATTATTTTATGGCCATGGCGCAAGCTGAAACTAACGGATTAATGAATACCGCGCTGGCGGTTTCTGCTTATCACCTTCATGATCCCCTGACCCGAGTCAGGTTTCAGGAAAGTGTTAAAAGATTTGCCCTTTCACAGATTAACACTATCCGTCATAGCAGTGATGATAAGCAGTGCCAGCAGTGCATTCAGGCAATCAGACAAGAGCGGGAAAATCTGCTTATTCAGGACAGAATGTTGCGAACCGGTGAAGCCATGCTCACTGCCTCCGTGCGGTTCTACCGGGAAAATGAAAAAATCATCGGCTATATCATCGACGGAATCGGTGTTGTTCTTGGCGGTATGCAGGTTATCGGAGGAATAGGACTAGTGCTTGGTTCAGTAGGTACCGGAAATGTCATTGGTATTGTAGCTGGAGCAACGCTTGTATTCCATGGGGCGGGAACGATACGAGAGCATTTAGGTAAAGATAATTTTGCGATTAACGCATATCAGGATACAGCCTCCTTTTTAGGATTTGATAAAAAAGTAGGGTTACTAGCCTATCAGGTTGTTGATCTTTCAACGTCACTTTATGGAGCCTTTAAGCTAGCATTAAAACCCGAAGCATGGCGGCTATTTTATTATACCGGACCGGACTTTTATCGAAAAATAACTACGATGAGCGCCCCTGCGCTGGCTCTTAAAGGTGTTTCATCAACGGTAAAAGGAATACAAATAGGCAATACCATATATGAAATTGATAATAAGTAATCACTCGATTTTCAAGTAGATAAGATATGCTTTAAAAGCCATCGGGAAAGGTGTTAATTTCCAAACAGCAATCAGGATAAAAATAATGATTAGCGGATAAGTAAAATCATTACTTTCGAAGTTAAAAATCCACGAAACGACTATGGCAAAGGCAATACAAACAACAATAACGCCGCCCCAAAAACGTTTTCGTAAACTGTCGATCAAAGTAGCATAGGTTTCATTGTTACTTTCTTGTCGCGTCAGGATTTCACGTAAGCGGGCAATCTCTTTATCGGTGAAGCCATGTTCACGAAGATCATCTTCTGTTAGCTGCTTTCCCACGTCAGGCTCCTCCATGCTGGTTATATATTTGTCCAACGTTTCCGACTGAAGATACCCATTGCGTTGCTCAGCCAAATGCTCAGATGTAATGCCACTGCCGGGGTTACCACAGTCTGTGGAATATTGCCCCTGAAGTTGCCAGGGGTCAAGCGCGCGCGTTCATACCCTACAACGGTTTCACGCCTGATCCGCCAGAATGCTGTCAGTTCAAAGGAGATGCGTTACGCTACCGCCCCGCCTTCATCCTCCCAACGGCAGACCATATGGTACAGCTCCCGCTCGTCGTATTCATCGTGGAATCTATTCACAACAACCTCCAGACGATTGTTAGACACGATCTAAGTTTAGTTGTTGGTAAGGAGGGGGCATATCAAGAAGAGTAAAAGCGGCGGTTACTCGCTATCCTGTCGCCAGGTTTCATGAAACATCGCTATCGCAACAAAAGCTAAAACGACAAAAAATACAACGGTCTGAAGCCACAGCATAACGCCTCCGCGGAGCAAAATTTGCGCAGATTATTTGCTACAGAGCCGAAAAACGATAGTGAATTGCCATCCAAATTTAAATTTTCGCCTTACCCCGCTCACACAACAATGCCTGTCTTCTGGCTGACAAGCCGATACTAAATAACAGTCTAAGCTGTTCGGACTACGCCAACGCGTAGGCCACCATCGTCGCTATCGCTCCCCAAAAGACTAACAAACCGAGAAAAATCCCTATCCATACCTTACGCCGCAATTGATGGTCTACTTTTTCGGACATCTGCTATTCCAAATTAGAATTATTTTGGCAAGACCATACAGTTTGTAGTGGTAGTAGTCAGATCGTTTGTATCGATCGATGAGCGGCTATTGATCTGTATCCCCTATCGATTGTAGTGATATTTCAGACTCATTCATTCACCGGTTGATGGATTAAAATCAATGCAGAGGCGCGCAATTTTTTGCCGTTGTCGCCGTAAATAGACAAAACCGCCAGCATTAAGCATAGCGGTTTGCAGGAAGAAATTGCGCCGTGATTTTATGACTAAACCGGCATATTCATGATATGACCATTCAAATTTTGTAACTTACCAAGATCGTCCAAGAGCGCACCAGACATCAGTTAGTTACACACATCAAATCACCCAACCTCCCAAGTTCATCTAAGTTTGGATGCACTTTCATGCCCCATTACAACAATCCCATTTTCTATACTTTCAGTCTGACCACTGGAGGTTGATATGTGCGGACGTTTTTCCCAGTCAATGACCCGTGAAGATTATCTTTCCTATCTTGCCGATGAAGCCGATCGTGACATCGCATATGACCCGGAGCCGATTGGGCGGTACAACGTCGCACCAGGCACCAAAGTTTTGCTTCTGAGCGAACGCGACGAACAATTACATATCGATCCTGTCTTCTGGGGTTATGCGCAAGGATGGTGGGATAAGTCACCTCTGATTAACGCACGTGTCGGAACGGCGGCCACCAGCAGAATGTTTAAACCTCTCTGGCAACATGGCCGGGCGATCTGCTTTGCTGATGGATGGTTCGAATGGAAGAAGGAAGGCGACAAGAAGCAACCCTACTTTATCCATCGTGCCGATGGCCAGCCGATATTCATGGCGGCAATCGGAAGCACACCATTTGAACGTGGAGATGAAGCAGAGGGCTTTCTGATTGTCACCGCTGCAGCAGATAAAGGGCTGGTAGATATTCATGACCGCCGGCCGCTGGTACTTTTACCAGAAGCAGCCAGGGAATGGATGAGACAGGATGTAGGAGGGAAAGAGGCAGAAGAAATATCTGCGGACGGTACGGTGCCTGCAGACAAGTTTATCTGGCACGCGGTGACACGGGCCGTTGGTAACGTGAAAAACTAGGGGGCAGAATTAATCAAGGCTATTAAGCTCCCATAAATTGATAACGTCCGCAATGTGCCCAAATCAGACGTAGTTCATCACATGATATGTGCAGATAGGAAGCTGTCCGGAGATGGTGGGTCAAGATCAGTCAATGTATCCACCATAAACTTTCTATTCAATTAGAACGCTAACGATATTTTAGGTTGCGAGAATTGTATCGTTCTATAGTTGAACCATGAATTTAAGCGTTATGAAGCAATAAATCTTTTTTTACTTTATTTTTAGACTACTTTAATACGCTGTGCTAAAAATAAGTAAATGGCATTAATTACCTTCATGACCACACATGAATTTGGATATGTATTATAAAACGACTTGCGCATGTTTATTAAATGCCGATAGCGGGAGCAATTGATAAAGCCCCCACTCCTTGAGAAATTTTACATTATTTACCAATCAGATTATCGGCAAAGCGTAAATTAAAAAAAGGAGATGTAATTAACATCTGACATTAAAACGGAATATAAAATACATGCACGGAAAATAATTAAACTGAGTAACGTATTAAAATACCTGCCTTTGATTTAATTGGTGGCACATCCAAATTAGGCCGGTTCTGTCTCCAGGTTTACTGGACAAGTCCGTCCCTTGTGTGTCAGAAACGGAAGGTGGAGTACCATAGACTATATAAAAGTAGAAGGGTCGTTTTGCAGGGGTGCTTACAGCTTGATATCTAAGATTGTCAGGACTACAACAGCAGACTTGTGTCAGAAGTAGAGTTAATCAAATCGTACGAGAAAATATTCCATATTGCGGCCAATGTTTGTAATCCACAGCATTGGAAATATGGAGGCTCTCTATTTATATCTTTTCTCGTGAGTACGGATCATAGTTCTAGCCCGAAGCGTTTTATTCTCTTCACACATCAAAAACCGAGGATAAATAAATGCCGCACATTGCCAACCTACAAGAAATACAACCGCTTAGTCACTATAAAGCCACATTTGACCTGTTTTATGAGTTTGTGAAAGGTCAAGTTAAAAGTGATATAAAAGCAGAACAGTATATTCAACTTCAAACAATTGCCGAACCTTTGGATTTTTCAAAGAATTACTGTTGGTTTTCATACTTTACTTATTTAAATAAAGTCGACCAAATAATAAAACCCGAACCTCTGAGTGATCAGTTTTCCGTTACAGATAGAACGTTAGCGCGAGAGTATGAGAGGTTTGTTGAAACCGCCTTGCAACTTGTAGAAGCGATCGAGCTTCCTCCTGAGGTAGTCAGCGAAATCAACGCTAAAGTTGTACGTTTAGACAACATCAAAAAAGAGGTTCGCCGTCTTGTACGAGAAGAAGCTGATGCATGGAAAGAGTATGCGGAGCTTCGCGGCATTCCATCTGGGGACCTGTCTCAATACTTACAATGGAGTAACCGCTATGGAAATGCAAACGACATAGATGCTCAAGGTAAAGCACTTGCTGACGCCTACGGAACGCTTGAACGCTTGAGAAGACGACAATACTCTGATGTGGATCAACGGGAAATAAAGGAGGCGTGGGACAAGTTGATCTCTGTCGGGGCTCGCATTAGATATCCACGTCGACCTGATGATGAGTATCCTGATGGTTCAAAGTTTTCATTACCTTACCTTGCATCGCTAGCCACAGGTGATAGTGCACTATTTGCCGATAGACCTGTGATATTCCCCGATATGTCTTTTGATACTATAGCTGGCGGTTCACTCGGTCAATTTAGTGCTGGAATTACCGAGTCTAGTACTGCGAAAGAGAGTATGTCCGTTGATTGGTCTGCTTCAGCATCTGGTTCTTATGGCTGGTTTAGCGCATCAGTCAACGCTTCTTCATCAACTAAGATCGAAGAAGAGTTTTCTCACACTAAAGATGTAATGTTAGGGTGCAAAGCATGTATGATAGTGCCCATCCAGCCTCCATCATGGTTTAATTCTAATCTCTTTGAAAATCAGTTAATACTTAAAAATAAAAGAACCTTCGACAGATTCCTTGGAGCTAAAGGTACCCTCCTCTATTACCCCAAAGCATTAGTTGTTATGAGAGGATTTAATGTAATCTTTAAGTCTACTAATATATGGAAGTACGATTATGCTCGCGATTTCTCTGTCGGCGGTAGTGGTTCTGTTCGCTTGTTTGGAATTGGTCTTGGCGGAGGCTACAAGCGTCATGAACATCAGGAAAAACACACTGTTGAACAAAATGGTGATGAGCTACGCTTTTCTGATGGTGACTCAAGCCTTCGAGTACTTGGCTACATCGTTCAAAAAAATACCGCTTTTGAAAAGGATATACTTACAGAACTTTCAAACATTAAGTTGTTGCCATGACTTGCCAGTGCAGAGGTTTTATCGCAATTACGCAGATATTTTTACTAGCTGCTTGCGCTAATCAGCAACCGAGACTTCTACCGATATGCAACCTCCAGTGTGTATCCGGAGAGCAGTGTACTAAGGAACATTCTGTATCAACCAAAGATATCGAGACACTTACAGAGAAATTAAGTGGTTCTTTCCTCACGCATAGAGTCGATGTTATTTCGGTTACATCTGGCTATGCAATTGTGTTAACTAATGACGAAACTGATCAGAAAGTTCGTGAGTCTTGGGGAGCGGTTGGCTGTTTTACTGCAAAAACTCCACCCAGTAGAGTTGATTACGCTCGACTTGAACAGTGTATATCCGGAATGGCCAAATGGATTAATTTCCGAAATCCAAATGAAGCACGAGACCTTATGCTTGATTCATCATTTCGCCAGACCTGTATGAATTCAACAGAGCGTTAAATTGTCCAACAACGTCGTGTGAAAGTACCCGAAAACCAATGCAATTTTATTGGCTGAGGATAAGAAGAAGAGTCGTCTCTGTTATCGGCTCTTCTTCGCCCTCTATTAAACTGATGTATTCCATACGATCTGCCTTAAACATGCCAATTTTAGAAGTTTTCTATTATATTGAGCATTTACTTGCCATCCGTTAGTCAATGTACATGGATAGCCTTAAAACAGTGAAGAAAATTTCAAACGTCCGTTCTTCGCTCTAAACAGACTGTAGTAGCAGCATGACCACTACCGTTAATAGCCGAATCATCTAACTTTGAGCAGGTCACAGAGCCTCGTAGTATAGCGCGGGGATAGCATTTCCCTTTTCATCTGCCAGGTGGCCTGGATCCTCTGTCCAGCAAAATACAGAGTTCCCCCCCCCGTCCTTTGCGTTGAGGTGGTCGAGCACTTCCATCAGTTTCTCACTGTTCTGCCTTGGCGCATTCTCGTCGAACAGGTTCAGCTGCGCGACACCCTGGCTATAGAAATCACCGAGCATGATCCCCGCTTTCTGATACCTGTGCCCGTCTACCCATATCGCATCAAGACACTTTACCGCGGCATTGATGATATCCCGGCTATCCTGCGTGGGCGTCAGTAGCTTAATGGACCCACTGTTGCCATAGTATTTTTCATTCAACGCAAAGGGAGATGTCTTCACAAAGGTGGAGATGTAACGACAGTACTGATGCTCTCCACGAAGTTTCTCTGCGCCTCTGGCCGCATATGAACAGATAGCCTGGCGCATTTGTTCATAGGTGGTAATGCGCTCCCCGAACGACCGGCTGCAGACAATTTCCTGTTTCACTGGCGCAAACTCTTCCAGCTCAAGACACGGCTCGCCGCGAAGCTCTCGAACGGTTCTCTCAAGCACAACATTGAAGTGTTTGCGGATGAAGCGGATATCCGTATCAGCCAACTGCAGGACGGTGTTTATCCCCATAGCTTCATGCTTTTTGCTGATACGACGGCCAACCCCCCATACCTCATCCACCGGAAGTAAAGCCATCAGTTTGCGCTGCCGTTCCACATTCGAAAGGTCGACAACTCCGCCAGTAGCTTTCCATGTTTTCGCCGTATGATTGGCGAGTTTTGCCAGCGTCTTTGTTTGTGCGATCCCCACCCCGACCGGGAGCCTGGTATTGCGGTAAACGGTATCTTTCAGCTCATGCCCGAACTCTTCCAGCACACGGCAATTACGTACACCAGTAAGATCGCAAAACGCCTCGTCAATGCTGTAGATTTCAACTCTGGGACACATTTCCTCCAGTGTCGTCATGACCCGGTTGCTCATATCTGCATAGAGTTCATAGTTTGAACTGAAGCAAACCACACCTTGCCGACGAAACAGGTCTTTGCATTTGAAGTACGGATCCCCCATCTTGATGCCAACCTTCTTGGCTTCGGCCGAACGCGCTGTCACGCACCCATCGTTATTGGACAATACAACAACCGGCTTACCTCGCAGATCCGGCCTGAAAATGGTTTCGCAGCTCGCATAGAAGCTGCTCACATCAACTAGAGCAAACATCACATCACCGGGCAGTCATCAAAGCCAGCTTTACTGATGATATAAATCCCATTATGAACTCCCCTTGATACTGTTTATTTATACAGTATAATTACTGTATTCGAACCCAGTAAAGAGGTATTTAAGATGTTTGTGGAGCTCGTTTATGACAAGCGCAATGTCCAGGGGTTGCCTGGCGCTCAACAAATCATACTGGCTGAACTGACTAAGCGAGTACATCGAGTTTTCCCTGATGCAGAGGTAAAGGTTAAGCCAATGCAGACAAACGCGTTAAACAGTGACTACACAAAAACGGAGAAAGAGCGACTGAATTGCATGCTTGAAGAGATGTTTGAAGAATCTGACATGTGGTTAGTTGAGGAGTGATCCTATGCAAACCGCGCCTAATGCAATATTTATTAAAATCTGAGGGTTAGATAATGAATGAAAGTATTTCAGACAATTTAAATGCTGACTCGATCATCTACGACGACATTACAGGCGCTGAGGTTTTCCTCGGCGATTTCCTTCGCGAAGGATACATTCGGGTAAAGTCTCGTGATGAATTGGTAGATGCTGTAAATTACGTCAATACAAACATTAAAAAAGCAACTGAGATTCGTCTTTCAAAAGCATTCGAGCCATGGATTGCCCCCCAAACTGATATTGACCTTGCGTGGGTCTCTTTGGTTGGTGAAGGTGGTGTTTGTACAATCGATGCCACAAGCATTCCTGATGTTGATGGTAATTACTGGCTACGTCTGTATAACTCCGGCGCATCCAGTATTAACAATATTGGAAACATTTACACGGATAAAATACGTGACATTTTTTGTCTTGGCCCAGGGGCTACCAGTAATGTTGATGCAATAATTTACCATAATCCCACACGTGCCATAGCATCTTTCACAACCAGAAGTCTTGGTACTATGGGATTCAGAACTGGCGATTCATACCGTCAAAATGCATATATTATAAAACACTGGGGAAGGAGTATTACCCGCTGTACCAATCATATATGGATGCCATCTGGTTACTCAAACTACGGCGAAGCAATAGAATATCACGCATCGACCATTTCAACTTCAAGTGGCACAGGTATCCGCAATGACAATGCTGATGGTGCGATACGAGTGTATGGTGGATCACTGGATTATATGGGGAGGATCATAGTTGTTACCGCTGGCCGTGTTGAAACATATGGAACATACATTGAATTTAACAACAACTCGAACAAATTGAATGGAATTCCTTTTGAAACCTCTGGTGCAGAAACAGCGAAAATTTCACTAATGGGAGGCGGGATAAGAGGCTATATTACTCCACTGCCAGATGAGGTTACCACAATATTTAAATGTGGCGATAATACGAATGGAATTGGTTTATCAAATATGGAATTGATGAACATAGTGCTACCAACAGGATTTACTAATATAAACAGTGGTAAAGGGAAATTCCAGACCACTGGTATAGATATTATTTCTGGCGGCGGAAACCCTCGGGTCCCACTTCTCAAATCTGATACACACAATTTAATATCAGACCCTGAATTAACCCAAACAGAGGTTGTAGACTGGTATATTTCATCTGATACAGGAGCATTAACCAGTCGGACATCAGGTGAAAACACCAAACTATCAAAGGATACATCCAACTTTAGAACAAGTGGTACAGCATCCTTGAAAATAAGCAAAGCCCTTGGTGTCGGTACTTCTTCAGAAATACAAATAAACGCTCCAATATCAGCAAACATGCTAACCATGTATACTATGTTTATTCAGGGAGTCAATCTCACAGGAAACATTAACATTAGCGCTTATTATTGCAGAACAATATATAACAACCAAATTGGAATTCCAATAGCATCAAGAGTTTTAAAGGTCGGGCCAACACGAACCATTGATTCTTCCACTATATCTGAATGGATACCGGTTACCCAACAGAGTGCCAGAAATTATACCCCTGAATGGGCGACTGAACTTATTGTCAAAATCTCATTAAACAATATGTCATCAGGTAACCTGTATGTTGCTGATGCAAAAATCACTGAGCTTTAGATATTAGTGCGTATCATCTTACAAAATAGCCCGATAGCCTTTGCATAAGGATACCGGGTTTTTTACATACAAGAACTCAGTAGAAACGCTTAGTTCACAACCACCCCTCGCATTGCCATGATACTTTTCATTTTGTCACGGACATCTGTCTGCTCAGCATCGGACAATACGCGATTGTAGACGGCGAATATCCCCATTAAGCCGGGAAGCCCCATATTCTGCTCCGGGCTCTGGCCACCATTCAGAATCAGGGGCAGCGTCGATTTCTTACGTACAAAGATAGCAGAAGTATGTTTATCACCGCTTGGCCGAGTCGCTGCGTCCTCTGTAAATGTTTTTATCTCTTTCTTAGGTTTTTCATTTCCCTGCTTTTTGGCCTGTTCCAATTCCTTTTCACGAACAGCAATGAGCGCATTAGCTTGTTCAATCGCCTCTTTATTACCTGAGAAAGCTATTTTTCTTGATTACGCCCTCACTTCCTTTAGCCTTACTTCGGCTCCAGCGACTCTGTCAGCCGCCAAATACTCTTTATTAATCCAGTCTACAGATTCTGCAAAAGCTTTATTTCCCTCAATAGTCAGGACATTCATCGTTGATTGTAGATCAATGGCCTGTCCAATAATTCTCATCGTGGGGTCTATTGCGCCACCAAGAGCAACAGCCTGCTTACCTTTGTCTGCAGCTGTGTAATAGTTTTTTACTTTCATTACCGCTGCCATCCAGGAGTCGCCAATTTTAAGTATCTCTCGACGATGCATGTCAATATCAGCATTCAGAGCCGTAAAATTTTCTGAATCCTTATATTGTGAGACCTTTTGACGTGCTTCATCGTAACTATACCCGACATCAATTAACTTATTGATGGCCTCGCTGGCACCGTCATTGGTTGTAATAAACATATTGCCAACTTCATTAATCGCCAGCCCCGTCTTATCGGATATCGTGTAGTGGCACAGTAAATTTGGCCACCTGATTAAAGGTGATATTCTCACCTCAACACAAAACAGGTGACTTAATGAACAAGAAAACTAAGCGTACTTTCACCCCCGAGTTCAGGCTGGAATGTGCACAGCTGATTCTTGATAAGGGCTACTCATATCGACAAGCCAGTGAAGCGATGAATGTCGGTTCCACCACTCTTGA